>CAVUDA010000012.1:0-129151 GCA_963740035.1 uncultured Acidobacteriota bacterium | reverse complement strand
GAGAGGTGATTCCTGCGCCTGGAGTCGTGGAGATCGCTGACAAGAATTGCTTTGCAGTGCGGCTGGAATGTGCTAAAGAACGCCATCATTGCGGGATTTTCCGGTCCGGAAAGATAGATCGCGAGAGGGTGCCTTCATAGGAGGTAGATTTCCACTTACAGTCTTGACCCGGCCGAAAATCCTGTAAATACCTGACGGACACCTCGAGCGCTTTTCATGCAAAATGCAAGTGAGGGTTCCTCTATTTTTGAGCAAAATACGAGGAACAAGGAAAGAATTGCAAAGTGATGCGGCGCGTGAAGTCAGCTAGAGGTCAAGAGAGGCGCCCTGTAAATTGTTGAAATTGCAATGGCGTAACAATATGGCGAGAATTGGTTTGTGATTTGGCGCTAACGGTGCCAATTCGATCGAGGTAGGTTCGATTGGCGAAAGTCTCGGCATTGAGGATAAGCCTACGCCAATTCAACTTAAGATGGATCCTTCGGAACGATCATTTGATTTAGTTTAGGCCGCCCGCCCCAACCCGGCGCGGTCCATCCCCGAGACACACAGCTAGAGGAACATCGATGCGCACGGCCCTGAAAATGGTCCTGCCCCTGATCGTGAGCGTCGCGGTCGTTTCCGGACTGTTCGCGTGGTACCAGGTGCGGACGGAGAAACGCATCCTGAGGAGTGACCTCTCCCGAAGGGCTGAAATTCTTGGCGAGACCTTGCAGGAAAATGTCGAACCGCTGATGGATCGCGCGCCGGACAGGAATTTGCAACGGCTGGTCGAGCGGTTCAGCGAGCGTGAGCACTTGAAAGGCGTCGCTGTGTATGACGCCGCGGGAAGGGCGCTGGCGATCACGCCGGGAATTGCGACGGAATTCCAGAGCTGGCCGGAAGTTGTGAAGAATGCGGCCGGAAAAGATCAGGAACAGGGTGAATTTGTCCGGGAAAAACTCGTAAATCCAACCGGAAAAGAAGAAGACCTGGCGCTGCACATACTGGCGTGCCCGCTGCACCGGGACAACCGAACTGACGGGAACTCTCGCGTTATTTCACGACACGAGCTACATCGACGTGCAGGTGGACCATACCCTTCGTGATTCTCTGGTGAATGCATTCGTGCAGACTCTGCTGATCACGGGTTTGGCGCTGGTACTGGTGCGATGGACGTTCATGCAGCCGCTGAAGCGCACGGCGCACTGGCTGCGCACGCTGAGGACGGACGGCGCAAACGGCGCCAAGGCTCCCCCCGGGCTGCCGCAGGGACAGGGAGAAATTTTCGACCAGTTGCATCAAGAGGTCACGCATCTGGCGCACGACTTGAGCACGGCGCGCGCGACAGCCGAGGAAGAAGCGAGGCTGCGCGATTCGGGGGCTTCGATTTGGACGGCGGAGCGGCTGCGTGTGAGCCTGCAGGACAAACTTCACGGGACTCCGCTCTTTGTCGTCTCCAACCGCGAACCGTACATGCACGTGATGAATGAAAAGGACAAGTCGATCAGCGTCATCGTCCCGGCGAGCGGCCTGGTGACCGCGCTCGAGCCGGTGTTGCTGGCGTGCAACGGAACGTGGGTGGCCAGCGGGCCGGGCAGCGCGGATCGCGAAGTGGTGGACGCGAATGACAGATTGCGCGTGCCGCCGGATCATCCGAGCTACACGCTGCGGCGGGTGTGGATGACGGATGAAGAGGACAAGGGATTTTACGAAGGATTTTCAAACGAAGGGCTCTGGCCCTTGTGCCACATCGCGCACACACGGCCGGTGTTCCGGCCTCGAGGATTGGCTTCACTATCAGCGGATCAACCGGCGGTTTGCGGACGTGGTGCTGCAGGAAATGGAAGGCACGGAATCGCCGATTCTTCTGGCGCAGGATTATCACTTTGCGCTGCTTCCGCGCATGGTGAAGGACGCGCGGCCGGACGCGCGCGTGGCGATTTTCTGGCACATTCCGTGGCCGAATCCCGAAGTGTTCGGAATTTGCCCGTGGCAGAGGGAACTGGTCGATGGCTTGCTGGGCGCGGACTTGATCGGATTCCACATTCAGACGCACTGCAATAATTTTTTGGAGACTGTGGACCACGCTCTGGAAGCGCTGACGGAGTGGGACCGCTTTGCCGTAAACCGGCAGGGGCACGTGACGCGCGTGCGGCCGTATCCGATCAGTGTGGCGTTTCCGGAAACCTTGCCGAACGAGGTGGAGATGCGCAACGCGGGAGCGGAGCGAACGTTGATTTGCGAGGAGCTGGGCATTGAGGCTTCGTTGCTTGGCGTGGGAGTGGATCGTGTGGACTACACGAAGGGAATTCTGGAGAGGTTCCGGGCAATCGAGCGATTCCTCGAACAGTATCCGTCCTACCAGCGGAGATTTTCCCTGATCCAAATCGGGGCGCCGAGCCGGACCGATATCGAGCGGTACAAGAATTTCCTGGACGAGGTGGCCGCGGAAGCGGAGCGAATCAACGCGAAGTTTCACGCCGGCCGGTGGAAGCCGATTGTCTTCCTGAAAAGACACCATTCGCACGAGGAGATCACGCGTTACTACCGGGCCGCATCGGTGTGCCTGGTGACGTCGCTGCATGACGGGATGAACCTGGTGGCGAAGGAATTCGTGGCCTCGCGCCCGGACGATCGCGGCGTTCTGATCCTCAGCACATTTGCGGGAGCGGCGCTCGAGCTTTCCGACGCGTTGCTCGTGAATCCTTACGACATCATGCAGTTGAGCGAGGCGATCCACTCGGCGCTCGAAATGCCGGAAACGGAGCAGGCCAAGCGAATGCAATGGATGCGGCGCGCGGTGAGAGAACACAACATCTACCGGTGGGCGGCGAACCTGCTTAGCGATCTGACCGAGATCCGAATCGAGGCGACCGACCGTCCGGAGGCGCGGCAGAGGCAATGACACGGGCTCGCCGCACAACTCCGCATTTGTTCGCCCACTGGGACCGCATCGCCCGGCGAATCCGCAGAGAAAAACGCGTGGTCATGTTTCTGGACTTCGACGGGACGCTTGTGCGAATCGCGCCCGTGCCGAGCGGCGTGCGGCTCGAGAATGAAACCCGGGACATCCTGCAAAAACTCGCGAGGCACCGGAACCTGACACTCGCTGTCATTAGCGGAAGGCAGCGGGCCGAGCTGCAAGGCTACATCGGCATTCGCAATCTGAAATATTTGGGCCTGTACGGATGGGAGAAGAAGGGAAATCAAAGGGTCCCCTTTCCGATCCGCCTGGCGCTGGTTCGCACGCTGGTAAGCCTACTCCCGGAGCTTCCGTCTCATCCCGGCGTGTGGATTGAGCCGAAGCGCAGCAGCTTTTCGGTCCATCTCTTGGGCCGAGCCCCGAGACGCAGCGTCAAGTGCGGCAGCAGGTGCGGAAGCGTGTGAAGCCTGTGCGCGAAACGTTGCGCATGATGTCAAACCTTCGCGACGTCGAGGTTGCGCCCATTGCGATTGGCGACAAAGGTGTGGCCGTGCGGCAAGTGCTCGAGGAGCCTGCCATGCGCGGCGCACTGCCCATTTATTTCGGGGACGATTTTTCCGACGAGCCGGCATTTGCCGCGGCGCGGAATGGGATTCCAATTCTGGTGGGCAACCGGCGGACGACGCGGGCCAAATTCTCCCTGCGCGGACCGGCGGAAGTGGCGGAGGCGCTGACCAGGATGGAAGAAATTATGCGGTGAACACCGCACTATTGCAAATATTCTCCGGGGCCGAGCGTCCACGCGCTAGGGTGCTGCGTGAAGCCGATATGCGGGTAATAGTTGACTGCGGCAGGCGCCGCGAGCAAGACAACGCGCGCGTTTGGTCCCCCGGCCTGCTGCGTCCTGCGGATCAGCTCTTTGCCAATGCCCAAGCGTTGGTGAGACGCGCGCACAGCAAGGTCGGAGAGATACGTGGCATAGCTGAAATCCGTGAGCGATCGCGCGATTCCGACAAGCAATGTGGCGTCCCAGGCGCTTACGACTAGATTTGCATTGCGCAGCATCGTAGCCATGCGCGTACGATCGCCCACCGGTCGACGCTGGCCCAACGTCGAAGCGTGGTAGAGGTCAATCACCGCGTCAAGATCCAGATCGTTACCGAGGCGAAAGTCAATCATAGAGGCCGCCTTTCGTCGTAATTAGCCCGCGCAATACCACTCTCGAAAACAATCTACATCAAGCGCCCGCGACCGATTCGTCGATGGCAAACTTGGCGAACCTCAACAGGGCGGCTTTCGTTCGAAACGGAAAGCGGCCGGCGACGGCGAGTTTCGCGATCCCGTGAACAAGAGACCACGCATACAACGCACGCTCCATCGTATTTCCGGCCGGGAGCCGGCTTTCTTCCTGACTATTTCGAATGTAATTCACCAGCGTGTTGAACGCTTCCTGCGAGGCCTGCAGGTACTCGGGGTCTTTGCAGGCGATGACGGGGGCGTCGAACATTACGATGAAGTGCTCCGGCCTGCGGACCCCGAAGGCCACGTACGCCATGCCGGATTGCTTCAGCTTGTCCAGCGCATTCGATTGGCGGTCGCCCGCCTCTCGCATGGCGAACGTGAGTTCGCGAAATCCCTGCGCGGCGACGGCGGCGAGAAGGGCATCCTTGTCTCGAAAATGGCGGTAGGGCGCGTTGTGCGAAACGCCGGCTCGCCGCGCGACTTCGCGAAGGGTGAATGCGGCGGGCCCCACTTCGGCAATGACGCGGACCGCAGCCTGAAGAAGGGTCTCGCGCAGGTTGCCGTGATGGTAAGGTCGTCGGGACATCGGTCGATAAATATCGTACACGGGCATGTTGACAAACGCAACATCGATCCTTTACAATGTTGCCAGTGTCCACATTGATTCGCGCGGGAGGCTTCCATGGCGCAGAGTAGCGCTTCCGAAAAGCAAGAACCCAACCGGCATTCCTACGACGCCATCGTCATCGGCTCCGGCATGGGCGCGCTCGCCTTCGCTGCCATCATGGCCAAGCTGCGGAAGTGGCGCGTCCTCGTCCTCGAGCGCCATTTCAAGATTGGCGGTTTCACGCACACCTTCAGCCGGCCGGGCGGTTGGACCTGGGATGTCGGCCTTCATTACGTGGGCGAAATGGGCCGCGGCATGACCGGACGAAAGCTTTTCGATTTCATCACCGACGGTCAAGTGGACTGGTCGCCCATGCCGGATGTTTACGATGTTTTCGTTTATCCCGGCCTTACCGTAAAGGTGCCAAAGGGCCGGGAAAATTTCGAGCGAACCCTGGTGGAAGCCTTTCCCGCGGAAAAGCAAGCTATCGGCGAATATTTCCGTGACATCAAACGCGCCTCCGGCTGGCTCAATCGGCACATTATGGCGATGGTCACGCCGCAACCGATCAGCTGGATCGTGAAAACCATCAATCGCTTTTCGGAACCTTCGGCATTGCAAACTACGCAGCAATATCTGGAAAGCCATATCCGCGATCCTCGTCTTCGCGCCGTGCTCGCTTCGCAATGGGCGGACTACGGGCTGCCTCCCGGCCGTAGCGCCTTCGTCGCCCACGCCGTGATTGTAAGCCACTATCTGAACGGCGCATGGTATCCCGCGGGCGGATCGGGAGAAATTCCCAAAGGGGCGAGTTCCGTGATCCGCGAGGCGGGAGGGGAATTGCTGCCGGGCCACGAGGTCACGAAAATTCTTTTGGAGAATGGCCGGGCCGTAGGAGTGGAGGTTGAGCCCAAGAAAGGGAAGGAACAACCTCGACTGGAATTTCGGGCACCGGTCATTGTGTCCGATGCAGGGGCATGGAATACATTCACGCGATTATTGCCTGCTGAGGCGATCCCCTTTCGAGCGGAATTGGAAACACTTCCGGAGGGACTGGAAGCGGTCGAACTATTTCTTGGGCTGAAACGGGATCCTCGCGAGTTAGGCTTTCAGGGAGAAAATTACTGGATCTTCTCCTCCTTCGACCACGATCAGATGTGCGCAAGCCGGAATGATTTGCTCGACGGCCAAGTCCCGATGGTTTACGTCTCGTTTCCCTCGTTGAAAGACCCGCAGGCGCGATGCCACACGGCGGAAATCATAGCGCCTTTTTCTTACCGCACTCTGGAAGCGTTTCGCGATGAGCCCTGGAAGCGACGCGGAACCGACTACGAATCGGCCAAAGCCCGCATGACGGAGGCTTTGCTTGACCTGGTAGAGCAGCAGCACCCGGGCTTTCGGGAACTCGTCGCCTACGCCGAACTCGCGACGCCCCTTTCCTTCGAATTTTTCACGGGAGCGCCCTCGGGGACGATCTACGGTTACCCGGCGACGCCGGACAGATTTCGAAAGACCTGGCTCAGGCCCAAGACCCCCATACGGAATTTATACCTCACCGGCACGGATGCAGCAGTGCTCGGAGTCATGGGCGCCTTGATGGGCGGAATTGCCACGGCAAGCACGCTGCTTGGTCCCGCGGGTTTTTTGGAAATTATGCGGGCGGCGAACTCATCTCCACTGGGTGGGCGGCCCGGCCATGATTAGTCAGGCAAAATGGGAGGGGGCGGGAAGAGCCCTTCCCGCCCCCGAAAGTGCGCCCCCCAGGAACAATGAATAATGCAACTTCGTCGCGCCTTCCGAGGCTTGCGGCTTCTCTACTGCCGCCCGAAAGTGTAGCCGATCGAGATCGTAAATTCTGGAACAGTGTTCCGCCCATATTGGTCAGTCAGGTTTGGCACATAATGGATATCAAATTGAGGCTTAATAAATATGTCCGATTTGACGTACAACTTCACGCCAACGCCGCCGTGCACTTGAAAGTGATTGGAGCTGGTGAAGAACTGACTCTGGGTAAATATGGAACCCGCCTGCTGGGATACATAAAAAGACAATTTGGCCCCGCCAATTCCACCCTCCAGGACAGGAACGACGCGTTTGTCGCCCGCGGTCGGCTGATAGACCGCGTTAAAATCGTAAAACCCAGGACGAACTTTTAAGGATGCAGCAGGCAAATAGTCGGCTTGGGCAAAGCGGAAGGCATACTCGCCGTTAATTCCCAGATGTGGCTTAATCATGAAGTCTGCGCCGAATACGCCAAAGACCCCGCCCATGGTTGGCGCGGTCTCACAGGTCCCGCTGACTCCGGTGAAAGGGTCAAAGAGTTGTTGCGGAGCACAGCCTGGAGATGTTGCCGCGCTGTCGAAGGCGCTGCCTAAGCCAAAATAAGCGCTGACCCCTTGTGCGCTTGCCTGTTTGGCGCCAGCCAGCAAGAAAAGAGCGAGAAGCGGAATTGTACGGATCGTTAGCTTTGACAAGGACTCTCTCCTTTTAAGGAACGTTTATCGCAGTTTGGAAAATACTATAGCCCTTGCACCCGACAGGTCTCGGGCGGCGTGCTGCGCGTCGTCTTGTTAAATCCGCCGTCCGGTCTTGGTCTTGAGCTGAAATGGCAGATTCTATTTTTCACCCTTAGGACGAAGAGCCGCACTGCCAGCCCGTCGCGCCCACGCCCATAAAATATAGATGGTAGCAAACAACCGATGGTTGTGCAGAGATCAAAACAAGTCATGCGATTCTAGTAGGTTCGTACTTCTCAAGAACGAGAAACCGGGATCGAAAAGCTTTGAGCCCCGAGGCTCCCCCAAACCGGATCACAGCGAATAGCAAAACTAACTGGCGGACTGGGTAAGAAGCACTTGTTCATCGGCATTCGGCGAGGTCTTGTTTTCCAGGAGCACTTTGCGGAGGCGGGCGCGTTCGTCCAGATCCATGTCGGCAAATTCAAAGCCGAGACCCTGAGCTCGCGCATCGCGCATCAGAACCTGCGCACGGATCGGCCGCAGAGCCGAGCCAATTTTCATCGAGACGAGTGTGCCCGGCAACAGATGCTTTTCGCCGGCCGCGATTCCCCCGCTCAAGCTTAGCCCGCGAATTTCCAGCCGGTAGGAATCCTGCCCGACCGCCGCGATGGCCGTGATGGGCTGCGACAGACGAATGCGAGGATAGCGCCTGCGGCGGAAATATTTTGCGTTGGGGAGCGGATCCAGAGGGGCCATGGCCAATTCGCTTTCACTGAACCCGCTTCGGGGGACAAAATCCGCTGCCCAACCCTGATCGATCTTCGTCATGGACTGCACGGCTGCAAGGCGCAGCTCACCCGGATGCGTCCAGTGAAACATGTGCCGAGCTTCCGCGATGCCTCGCAACAGTTCCGTGGCCTCTTGCGCCTTCAGCCTACCGAGCGCTTCCACCGCTTTCAATCGGACAAACAGCCCGGACGAGCGGCTCGACTCTCCTTCCGCCAAGTGCAAAAGAGTGGAAATGCAACTCGTGTCTTCGCTCAATCCGATTTCATCAATGGCCAGGGGAAGCAGAACCGGGTCCAGCATGTGAAGCAGATTCACCAGCAGGTTTCCGCGCTCGGCTGCCCCGCCCATCGCGATCAGGCGCACCACGCGGTCTTGCGCTTGCCGCGGCCAATCGCCCAGGCGCTCGGGCAGCCAGCGGTCGATTGTGGTGTGATCGAGTCGGCTGAGCAGGCCCGCGGTTTCCGCAGCTTCGTTCGCGGAGCCGGAGCGAAGCGTGTCCCGCAGCGAGGCCATCAGTTCCTCTCCCACGGCGCGCGCCAGATCCACCAGGCGCTGCATCTCGACGCGGCTCGAAGTCCGGTTGAAGCGCGAAATTAAATTTTCCGCCGCGCTTCGCGGCACGCGCTGCAACAAAATCTCCAGACCTTCGAGCTTGCGATCCCCGCGCAAGACGTCCTCCAAAAATTCCGGCACGCGTTTTTCCAGCCCGATGCGCGGGCGCAGGCTTTGCGCGAACACCGGCCGCTGGTTCTCCACCGTATCTAGAGAATCGAGCGATTGCAGCAGCGCGGGGAACAACCGCTTCAAACCCGCTTCCTGCGCCAGACGCACAAACGCGGCGCTGATGAGCCCTTGCAAATTGTCGTCGCGCTCGACGCTTAACTGCGCCCCGGCTATCCGAATTGCGGGCGCCAGAGGACGGCCTCCGAGCGAAGCGTACACATCGGCGAGATCCGCGATACCGATCGCCGAACGGCGCCGCGCCTCGAATTCGTCGCTTTGCAAGCAGGAAGCGTAATTCTCAAGGACCGCCAGTGCAGTTTTCTCATCGCCGTTCCTGATAAGTTCCTCGATGTATTGCTTGATGTTGCGCGCCGGAATGCACCATGCTTCCGACGAGGTGAGCACGGCGCGCTTGCCGCGTTCCGGCACCGCGGCCCAGAACTGACGGTCGAGCAGCTCCGCGGTCGATTCCACGATCACTCCCGCGTCCGCCAGTTTTTGTTCGTGCCCGCCCAGGATTTTTCGCAGGCCTTCAATCTCCTGGGACATTTTTTCAAACATCTGGCGCACGGCGTTGACCTTCACTTCGCCGCGCTCATATCTCTCCAGGGCGAACTTGATCGCCAGATGCTCCGCGAGGCGCAACAGCATCGGATCTTTCGCATTCGTCGCGGGCGCTTGCGCCGCAACGGCTGCCAGCGCCTGCCGGAACATCTCTTGCGATTCGGCCGGGAACTTGGTTAATTCTTCCTGCAAAGGGCCCGACTGCATGCTCCCGCCCGGACCTGAAGCCGTGTGTCCCAGACTGGTCAGAAGCTTCAGAATTCCCAGGATGTCCTCGTCTTTGGTGGTCCAGGCCGAAATGCCGCTTCCTGTGTCGCTCGGTCCGCGTGTGCCGCGCGTCGAGGCCCCGCCGCCAGAGCCGCCCGGGCCCAGGCCGCCGGGACCGCCTCTGCGTGGCCCTCCGCTCCCGGAGGGGCCTGCCCCAGATCCTCGCTGGATGACTCCGCTGCCCGGTCTTGCGCCAGAGTAAGGGCTTTGGCTGGCGGGTGCTCCACCGCCTGCTCCTGTCCCTGTGCCACCTCCAGTGCCGCTCGTGCCGCCAATCGTTCGCGAGCCGGGTCCACCAGTGCCTGCACCGCCTCCCGCGCCGCCGCCGGTTGCATTTCCTGCATCTGCCGCCGTCCCCCCGCTGCCTAACGTGCTTCCAGACCCTCCCGCCTCCGTGCCTTCGCCGCCGGGGCCATCGCCTGATTCGCCGCGTGATCCTTCAGCTGCGGCGATCAATTGCAGCAGTTTTTGAGGGTCGCGGAGCCAGTCCTTCATCGAATCGGCGTCGGCTCCCAGAGTTTGCGCGGTGAGTAACCCTGCGGCCAGGGCATCGCTCTTAGAGGAGTCTTCCGCGACGAAACGTATTTCATTGATTCGAATGTTTGGAACGCCGGCCAGCGCCGTTTTCAGCTGTTCGGCCAGGACCGCGGGCTTGGTATTGTTCGTGGGAAAAGCGCGCACCAGCCGTTCGAGGTCTTCCTTCGTGACTCGCGAAGTGAATTGAATGCTGGCGAGGCCCGCGGCCGAGAGCAATTGGGCAAAGCTGCGCTCGGCGGGGGAAGCATCAATGGGCACGCCGTCGAGCAAAAGCTGAGAGCCGGTGGCGCTCAGCAGCAAGCCGGATTCGTTGGTGACGGGAATCGCCTCGTGCAATTCGTTCCATGCGGTGTTGAACTGCTCGGTTGTGCGCGCGTGGTCAAAGCTGTAGAGCCGCGCATATTTGAGCAGAATATTGAGGCTGCGGATGAAGGCGCGCGCGGATGTCTGTCTGGTATTGACTGAATCCATCGCGTAAAGGGCGCAATAGGGCCGCGCCCCTCCTCTCTTACCCTAGCGCTGGGCCTGGCAGGGAACAATGCCCCCCGGCCAAATTGTGGCCAAACGGGAACTGCCTGTCCCGATGGCCGGGTGCCAGTGGACGTGCGGGGCTTTCTCGTTCAAAATGAAGGGCTGTAAAATGCTGCAACCGCGGATTCTGTTGATCCAGGAGAAACTGACCATGCCGCCGCCCCCCATGCCCCAGCCGCCCAAATTGCCCATCCAGGGAGTGAAGAATCTCGTCGCCGTCGCCAGCGGAAAGGGCGGCGTGGGAAAGACCACGGTAGCCGTGAACCTGGCCCTTGCGCTTCAGCGTCTGGGCGCGTCGGTCGGCTTGCTCGATGCGGATGTTTATGGCCCGAACGTGCCGATCATGCTGGGAACCGAAGAGCAGCCGCAGGCGCTCAGCGAACGGGAAATTCTTCCCGTCGAGGCGCAGGGCTTGAAGATGATTTCGATGGGCCTGCTCAATCCGGGCGACAAGCCCATGATCTGGCGCGGGCCGATGCTGCACAGCGTGATGCAGCAATTCCTGCGCAGCGTCGTGTGGGGCGAGCTGGACTATCTGATCATCGATCTTCCTCCGGGCACGGGCGACGTGCAGCTCTCGCTGATCCAGCTTGTGCCGGTGACCGGCGCGGTGCTGGTTACCACGCCGTCCACAGTTGCGCTGGCCGATGTCCGCAAGGCCATGGAAATGTTTCGCCAGGTCAACGTGGATATTCTCGGCGTCGTCGAGAACATGAGTTTCTTCAGTTGCCCGCATTGCCAGGGACGCATCGACGTCTTCGGCCACGGAGAAGGGCGGCGCATCGCGGAAACCTACGGCGTGCCGCTGCTCGGCGAAATCGAAATCGATCCGCAAATCCGCATCGGCGGCGATACCGGCAAGCCGGTCGCGCTGCTCGGCCCGGATGCGCCCGGGGCGAAGAGCATCTACGCGATGGCGCGCGCCGTCGCCGCGCGTTTGGAAGCAAAGCCGGCCGCCGCGCGCGGATCGGTCGTTGAAATTGATTGAGGATTAAGTAGCACAGGCTTCAGCCTGTGGGGTTTGACGTTAATCCGATCGAAAAGCAAGAGCCTAAAGCCAGAGTGGTAGTTGCCGAATCTTTGTAGGGCACGGTTTTAACCGTGCCGCAAAGTAGAAGAGAAAGATCGGCTTTAGCCGCTGGCCTGTTCGAGTATGAATTGACAGTAAAGGCCGTCAGCCTTTCGGGTTTCAATCTTGCAGGGACTAACCCCGACAGGCTGGAAGCCTGTCCTACTTGTGTGTTAGCTTCACTTGTTTCAATTCCAACGAGGTGCGTGCATGATTCGCAGCCATCACGGGCGGACGCCGCAAATTGCGGCGTCGGCTTACATCGATCCGCAAGCGGTCGTCATCGGCGACGTCTCCATTGGCGAGCTATCGAGTGTGTGGCCGTGCGTCGTGATTCGCGGCGACGTCAACTGGATCCGTATCGGCGCGCGCACGAATATTCAGGACGGCTCGATCCTGCACGTGTACAAGGACACGCATCCGTTGGTACTGGCGGATATGGTGACGGTTGGCCACGGCGCCATCCTGCACGGCTGCACGATCGAGTCGCGCGTCCTGATCGGCATGGGCGCAATCCTGTTGAATGGCGCGCGCATCGGCGAAGGTTCGATAGTGGCCGCAGGCACTCTAGTTCCCGAGGGCACGGTGGTCCCGCCGGGCAGCTTGTTCATGGGCCATCCCGGAAAATTCCGCCGCGCGCTCACGCCCGAAGATCAGGCCAGCATCCAGGCCTATGCCGATCGCTACGTCGAGTATTCGGAGACGTACAAGGCGGAGGCAAAGTAGGACGGGCTTCAGCCTGTCGCTTTTCGTCAAGCTCTGCAAGGCCAAAAGCAGACAGGCTGAAGCCCGTCCTACTTATTCAACACAGAGTCCACTGAGGACACCGAGAAGAATGATGAATTTTTCGGAATTACCACTCGCGAGAACCTCCCTTGGCAGATAAGGCCAAATTCCAGGCTATCAAAGGTGTGCGCGACATTCTCCCGCCGGACTCCGAGCTGTGGAATCGAGTTGAGCAGACTGCACGCGAGGTGTTTGGCACGTTCGGCTTCGCCGAAATTCGATTGCCGATTTTCGAGCAGACAGAACTCTTCGCTCGGTCCGTCGGTCAGGAGACGGACATCGTTTCGAAGGAGATGTACTCGTTCCAGGACCGGGATGATTCCTCGATTTCACTGCGGCCAGAAGCGACGGCCTCTGTTGTACGCGCGTACATTGAGCATGGGATGCAGACGCTTGCAGGCAACGCAAAGCTCTATTACATGGGGCCAATGTTCCGCCGCGAGAGGCCGCAAAAAGGACGATACCGCCAGTTTTATCAGATTGGCGCGGAGGTGCTGGGGTCTTCAGACGCGCCGGGGATCGACGCCGAAGTAATTGAGATGTTGATGATGCTTTTCGAGCGGCTCAATCTCAAGGGCGCGGTCCTGAACATCAATTCCATTGGAGACAAGAATTGTCGCCCTGCTTATGTTGAGAAATTACGCGCGGAATTGCAAAAGTTGCGCGAACAATTGGGAGAGGACAGTAAGCGCCGCATCGAAACGAATCCGCTGCGCGTCCTGGACTCGAAGCTTGAAAGCGAGCAGGGAATCATCGCGAAGCTGCCGCGAATTGCGGACCATCTTTGCACCGATTGCCGCGCGCACTACGACGAAGTGAAGCGGCAGCTTGGGTTGCGCGGGATCGCGTACCAGGAAAATTGGCGGCTGGTGCGCGGGCTCGACTACTACATGCGCACGACGTTTGAGATCACGGCACCGGGGCTCGGTTCGCAGAATGCGGTTTGCGGCGGCGGGCGCTATGATGGTCTCGTGGAATTGCTGGGCGGTCCGGCCACCACCAAAGGGATCGGATTCGCCATCGGCACGGACCGGCTGGTGCTCTCGCTGCAGGAAGCGGGAGAGGGCGCGGTGGCGGGCGGGCCTGCCGGTAAGGCAGTTGGGCCTGACGTGTATCTCGCATGGTTTGGCGCGGCGGCGCAAGCTTCTGCGATTGGCCTCGCTCGGCGGCTCCGGGATGCGGGGTTCGTTGTCGAGCTGCCGGCAGTGGAGATGAAATTCGGAAAATCGCTGGGTCTTGCGGACCGGTTGAAGGCGCGGCACGCTGTCATCGTAGGTGATGATGAATTGGCGGCCGGAATCTTCACGGTAAAGCGGCTCTCAGACGGCACGCAGCAGAAACTTGGCGAGCCGGAATTGTTTTCGTATTTGCGCGCAGAGCGCACAACCTAGTGAATTGCGCCGGAAGCAAGCTGGCGGAGCCAGCCGATTCCGAAATGGTTTGTGGGTCACGGCTTCAGCCGTGACAATAGGTTGCCATAATCCAAGCGGCTTTAGCCGCTGGCCCTTTCGGCTATCCGTTGCTGCACATGCGTTCTGGGTCCGATGATGGTGGTGTATGCGCGGGCTCTATCGATCCGGGAAAGTCAGGGGCTAAAGCCCAGGATTTTAGCGGGCTAAATGTCGCGGCTAAAGCCGCGACCCACAAAGATTTTCGCAACAAAAACCGTTGCGACAAAGAACGTCTCAGCAAAGAACTACTGAAGGGTTTGAGAACATATTGTTTCTGGAAGGAAAAACGACTCGTGCTCGATTCACTCGGAAATCTGCAACGCACACACTACTGCGGAAATCTGCGCGCCGCGGACGCCGACAAAGATGTCGTCCTGATGGGCTGGGTCCACAAGCGGCGCGACCTCGGCAACCTTCTCTTCATCGATTTGCGCGACCGCTCAGGCCTTGCGCAGATTGTCTTCAACAAGGAACTCCACGCCCAGGCGCATGGGCGCGCCGAGGAATTACGCTCGGAATATGTCGTCGCAGTGATCGGGCGCGTGGTGAAGCGGCAGAAGGTGAATCCCGATCTCACTTCGGGCGAAGTGGAAATTATCGCCAGCGAATTGCGCATTTTGAACACTTCGAAGACGCCCCCGTTCGTGGTCGAAGACGAATTGACCGCGAACGAAGAGACGCGCTTGCGTTACCGCTATCTCGACTTGCGGCGCACGCAGCCTCGGAAGAACCTCGCGCTGCGCCACCGCGTGATTCTTGAAATCCGCAAGGCCATGGACGAGATGGGTTTTTATGAAATCGAAACGCCCATGCTCACGCGTTCCACTCCCGAAGGCGCGCGCGATTATCTCGTGCCGAGCCGCGTACATCGCGGACAGTTTTACGCGCTGCCGCAGTCGCCGCAAATTTTCAAGCAGATCCTGATGATTGGCGGGATGGACCGTTACTTTCAGATCGTCAAATGTTTTCGCGATGAAGATTTGCGCGCCGATCGCCAGCCCGAATTCACGCAGCTGGACTTGGAAATTTCGTTCCCCACGCAAGACACTGTTTTCAGCGTGATCGAAAACGTGATGGTGCGCGCCTGCGCCGTGGCGGGTATCACAGTCAAAGGGCCCTTCCGCCGCATGGAATACAAAGACGTGATTCGCCGCTACGGTTCCGACAAGCCCGACCTGCGCTTTGGGATGGAATTGCACGACGTCACCGAACATTTTGCCGCGGCGCGCGAAACGCTGCACATTGATGGCAACGTACAGGCCTTCGCCGCGCCTGGCGCCGCGACGTTCTCGCGCAAACAGCTCGACGAAATTTCCGAGAAAGCGAAATCGCTTGGCGCGCGCGGCGTGTATCCGATGAAAGTCACGGCCGAGGGCGTGACTTCGCCGCTCGAAAAAAATCTTGGCGCGGAATCGCTGAAGAAAATCGCCTCGGTGGTGGAAGCCAAGCCGGGCGATCTCGTCGTTGCCGTTAGCGCCAAGGAACAAATTCCCGGCACGGACGCCGCCGCGCTGATCGCCGGTCAATTGCGTTTGCTGCTCGCCGACCAGTTGAAACTCATCCCGAAGGACCGCTGGGAATTTTTGTGGGTCACCGGCTTCGCGCTCTTCGAATGGAATTCGACGGAAAAAGCGGTCGTCAGTGCGCAGCACCCGTTCACTGGGATTGTCGAAGAGGATATTTCGAAACTCGAAGACCCATCCGACGAAGTGCGCCTGTCCATGCGTTCGAAGGGATACGACCTGGTGCTGAACGGCGTCGAGCTGGGCTCGGGCAGCATTCGAATCCACCAGCAAGAGCTGCAGGATCGCGTGTTCAAGATGCTGGGCCTCAGCGAGGAGCAACGGAGGAACCGTTTCGGATTCTTCCTCGACGCGCTGACGTACGGAACGCCTCCGCACGGCGGCATCGCGCTGGGCATGGATCGCGTGGTGACGCTCCTCGCGGGCGAAAAGTCGATTCGCGAGGTCGTTGCATTCCCGAAGACGGCGAAGGCGCAGGACCTGATGGCCGACGCGCCGTCGACAGTGGACGCGGACCAACTCGATTTGCTCGGCATCCAGCTGAAGCCAGTCGAAGAAAAGTAGCGGATCGTTTTGGTCTGTAGCGCCCGCCTTCAGGCGGGCACCTGCTTAATTCTAAAATGCCAACCTGAAGGTTGGCGCTACAATGAATCGACATATGACACGAATACGCATCTTGGCAGAGCACGTCGCGAACAAGATCGCCGCGGGCGAAGTGGTCGAGCGGCCTGCGTCCGTGGTGAAAGAGCTGCTCGAAAACGCGCTGGACGCGGGGGCGCGGTCGATTCGCGTGGAAGTCGAATCGGGCGGCAAGCGGATGATCCGTGTGATCGACGATGGCACCGGGATGATTCACGACGACGCGCTCTTGGCGTTCGAGCGGCACGCGACGTCAAAACTGCGCACGGCCGACGATTTGCTTTCGATCGCCACGCTCGGGTTTCGCGGCGAGGCGCTGCCTTCGATCGCCGCGGTCTCGCGCCTGCTGCTGCAGACGCGCGCGGCCGAGGAAGAAGAGGGAACGCGGGTCGAATTTGCGGGCGGAAAACTTGTCGGCGTGAATCCGGAGGGGCTGCCTTCGGGGACGACGATCAGCGTGGCCGATCTTTTTTACTGTGTGCCGGCGCGGCGGAATTTTCTGAAGTCGGAGACGACGGAGCTCGGGCACATCGCCTCGCTCGTCACGCATTACGCGCTCGCACATCCCGACAAACAATTTGTGCTGAAGACGCCGACGCAGGAAATCATTCACGCGACGGCCGTCGAGACGATGGCCGAGCGCGTCTACCAGCTCTTCGGGCGGCAGGCGCTCGACGAGCTGTTCGAGCTTTTGCCGGTTCGCTCGCCCATGCGGGCCGCGATCACCGAGGTGGAACTCACGAGCGAAGAACGCGCCGCCGAACTCGTCGTGCGCGGGTTCGCTTCGCGCCCCGAAGTGCAGCGCGGCAATCGGAACGGAATTTACGTTTTCGTAAATAAGCGCCTGGTGCGCGACCGCCTGATCCTCCACGCGATTCACGAGGCCTACCGCAACGTGCTGCCGCCCGCGGTCTTTCCGGCGGTGCTGCTGTTTCTCGATTTGCCCGCCGAGGAAGTGGACGTGAACGTTCACCCGGCAAAGATCGAGGTGCGTTTCCGGCATCCGCAATTCGTGCACGACTTCACGCGAGATTCGATCCGGCAGGCGCTTTCGCGCGCGAGGCCGATCCCGAGTTTCGCCGGCGTTGCGCCGGCCGACGCGGGCCCGGCAGAGCACGAAAATGGCGCCGCAGCCGTCGCCGCCGCTGCGGGCGCAAACCAATCAAGCGCAGGTTTGCCGCGGGCCATCATTCCACCGATGGGTGTTCCCCCGATAACCGGGGCGCCGATGAACGCGGCAAGCGCGACCGGCGCGGCGATTGCAGGCGATTTCGAACTGACGGTCGCGCCCCTGCGGCCGGAAGCGCAGCGCTTCCGGTTCGAGAGCGGCATCGGGACGGCTTCCGACGAATCGCTTTCCGAGAGCCTGCGGAATTTCAGCGACGCGGAACCGCTTGCGAGCGCGGGAAGCCTGACTGAGCTCAAGCCGCTGGGACAGGTGAATTCAAGCTTCATCGTGGCCGTCAACGGCGAAGGGTTGTGGATCATCGACCAGCACGTGGCGCACGAGCGGGTGCTGTTCGAACAGCACTTGCGAGCGCGGCGCGAGGGGCAACTGACCGGGCAGCGCATGCTCGGGCCGATGATGGTGGAGCTTTCGCCGCGGCAAATCGTGATATTCGAACGCATCGCCGAGGAACTGACCGCCAACGGCTTCGAAGTAGCGCAAATGGGGCCGCGCAGCGTCGCGATTCACGCGGCGCCAGCCGGAATCGCCACTTCGGACGCGGAGCGGCTGCTGATGGAAATTCTGGACGGCACGGAGCGCGAAAATGCGGCGATTTCGATGGACTCGCTGCAGGCGAAGATCGCCGCTTCGACCTCCTGCCACGCGGCGATCAAGGTGAACATGCCGCTCGACCAGCAAAAAATGGAGTGGCTGCTCGGGGAGCTTGCGAAAACGGAAGCGCCGATGAGCTGCCCGCATGGGCGGCCGATCGTGCTGCGCTATTCGGTGCGTGAAATCGAGCGCGCGTTTAAGAGAATTTGAATGGACGAATTTAGGCCTCCTATGAAAGACAAACTCATTATCGCGATCGATGGCCCAGTCGGATCGGGAAAGAGCACCGTCGCGCGGCGCGTGGCGGAAATGCTGGGCTACACGCATCTGGATAGCGGTGCGATGTACCGCGCGGTGGGGCTAAAAGCCCTGCGCAACAGCGTGCCGCTCGATTCGCCGGAATGCTTGTCAGAACTGGCCGCAGCGGCGCGGATTGATCTCGTGCCGCGAGACGGGAAGCTGCTCGTCCTGCTCGACGGCGAGGACGTCACGGACGCGATTCGGGCGCCGGAAGTATCCCACGCCGCTTCCGTGGCAGCCGTGGTGCCGGGCGTGCGGCATCCGATGGTGGCCGAGCAGCGCCGCGCGGGCGAACGCGGCGGCGTGGTAATGGAAGGGCGGGACATCGGATCGGTGGTGTTCCCGCGCGCGGACCTGAAAGTTTTTCTCGATGCTTCTCCCGAAGTGCGCGCCGCGCGGCGCCAGCGCGAACTCGAGGAAAAAGGCGAACCGAGGGAATTTGAAAAAGTGATCGCGGAAGTGCACGAGCGCGACCGGCGCGACCGCGAGCGCGAAATGTCGCCGCTGGTGCGCGCCGCGGACGCCGTGCTCGTGGACAACACGGCGTTGGATGCGGAAGAAACGGCGCGCGTCATTGTCCTGCTGGCGAAGGAGCAGTCGAGGGCGGCGGTGGGGTGAAGCGGTGACTGGTGATGAAAAGCCATCTCATAAATAAGCAGCCGCCTAGACTCGACACGCCGTCAGGGACCAAAGCCCATTTTTTCTTGGTCTTTTAATGTCGCGGCTGAAGCCGCGACCCACAAAGCTTATATTTGAGATGGCTTCTAGTGACTGGTGATTCGTGAAAATCTGCGAAACTTCCTGCCATCTGTTGCGTGTTTGAATGAGTAGTTTCTTATGGCCTGATTCAGAAAATCTTCAGCCGGCTACAGGAACGCGCACATTGCGGCGCAGTGCCGTGGACCAATCGACGGCGGAAATATAGAGCGTGGAAACTTTTTCTTCTTTCATTCCGGTCTCTGAGACGAGCGAAGTAACATTTTCCCAATCGGCGCGTTCGTGGGCGATCGCGAGTTCAAGCAACTGCCAGTACAAACCGGTACGCGCCTGCAACGCATCCTTGATTTCGGCGCGCACCGGCAGTTCCGCCAAAATGGAATCGAGCGGCTGGTCGAGGATCGCGTCCATCACGGAGAGAAGCCCCATCAGGAACAGATCGTTGGCATGCGCCGGCATTCCCGCTAGCGGCGCCAGCAACTCGCAGAATCGCCCGCGGACCAGCGGGACGGTCATCAATTCATCGGGTTTTCCATCCGCCAGCACGCCGACTGAAACCACCGCGATCCATTTCCGGAGTTCGCGTTCGCCGAGCAGGGAAAGGGCGTGCGCGACGGAGTGGATTTCCGAGCGGAGTCCAAAGGCCGCGGAGTTGAGGTATCGCAGCAACCGGAACGTAAGGGAAGCTTCGTGCTTGATGCTGGAGGCCAGTTTCCGGATGTCGAATTCGGGAGCGGTCGCCGCTTGCAGGAGTTCGAGGTAGGCCAATTTGAACGAAGGCAACGTGCGGTGCTGCATCATTTCGGGGCGGCAGAAAAAATAGCCCTGGAACAGCGAGTAACCCATTTCCATGGCCGCCGCGAATTCCTCCTGGGTTTCCACTTTTTCAGCCAGCATGCGAATGTTTTTTTCCGCGTACCGGGAAACAATGGCGTTTTGTTCCTTTGGGGCCGTGAGGCGGAAATCCACCTTGAGGATGTCGGCGAGCGCGACCAGGGGAGCCCAGTCGGGAGAATCCACGAAGTCATCGAGTGCGATCGTGTATCCCGCTTGCTTCAGGCGCTTGCAGGCTTCGATGACTTCGTGGTCGGGATTGATGTTTTCGAGAATTTCGACCACGACCGAATTGGGCGGGAAGAGAGAAATATAGTCCCGAAGCAAAAAATCTCGGGGACAGTTGAGGAACATGCGGTGTCCCGCGGTGATTTTTTCAAGGCCGATCAGAAAAGACGTATCCAGGACGGACGTGGAAGCCAATTCGAGATCCAGCCCATCGCATGAGTTCTGCATGCTGCTGCGAAAAAGCAATTCGTAGGCAAACAATTCGCGTTCGCGATTCAGGATAGGCTGGCGAGCCAGGTATTTCATGGAGGAACCCCTTCTCGATCGATCAAATGCCGAACGCTCCGGCGCGGGCCGAAGATGGAAGGGGGGAATGGAAACGCGCCAAATGCTCTAGCTCGGGCTGGACATGGAAGCAAGAAATTCGGCGTTGGACTTCGATTTGGAGAGGCGTCCCAAGAGCAACTCCATGGCTTCGACGGGCGAGAGAGGATTCAGCACCTTGCGAAGCACCCACACGCGGTTGAGTTCGTCGGGCGGCATCAGCAACTCTTCTTTTCGGGTGCCGGAACGGTTGATGTCGATCGCCGGAAAGATACGCTTGTCCACCAGGCGGCGGTCGAGGTTGATTTCCATGTTGCCGGTACCCTTGAACTCCTCGAAGATCACGTCGTCCATGCGGCTGCCGGTATCGATAAGGGCCGTGGCGATAATCGTGAGCGAGCCGCCCTCCTCGACGTTTCGCGCGGCAGCGAAAAATCGCCGCGGGCGCTGGAGGGCGTTGGCGTCAATACCGCCTGAGAGGACTTTTCCCGAGGGCGGGGTGACGGCGTTGTAGGCGCGGGCGAGACGCGTGACCGAGTCGAGCAGGATCACGACGTCGCGTTTGTGCTCGACGAGGCGCTTGGCCTTTTCGAGGACCATTTCCGCGACCTGAATGTGGCGCTGGGGCGGCTCGTCGAAGGTCGAGCTTATGACTTCGCCCTTCACCGTGCGCTGCATGTCGGTGACTTCTTCCGGACGCTCGTCGATCAGGAGCACGATCAGCGCGACTTCCGGGTGATTGGTGGTCACGGAGTTCGCGAACGCCTGCAACATCATGGTTTTTCCGGTGCGCGGCGGCGCAACAATCAAGCCGCGCTGTCCTTTTCCGACCGGGCAAAGCAGGTCCAGCACGCGGCCCGTCAGGTTTTCACGCGTCGTTTCCATTTTCAGGCGGCCTTGGGGATAGAGCGGCGTGAGGTTGTCGAAGAAAATTTTGTTCCGCGCGACTTCGGGGTCCTCAAAATTGACGGCCTCGACCTTGATCAACGCAAAATAGCGCTCGCCGTCCTTGGGAGGCCGGACCTGTCCCGAGACGGTGTCGCCGGTTCGCAGGTCGAACTTCCGGATTTGCGAGGGCGAGACGTAAATATCGTCCGGCCCGGGGAGATAGTTGTACTCCGGCGCGCGCAGGAAGCCGAAGCCGTCGGGCAGGCATTCCAGGACGCCTTCGGAGAAAATCAGGCCGTTCTTTTCCGTCTGGGCGCGCAGGATCTGGAAGATCAACTCCTGCTTGCGCATGCCGCTGGAGCCCGGGATGGCCAGGTCCTTGGCGATCTTCGCCAGATCGGTAATATTTTTTTCTTTCAATTCCGCAAGACTAATGCTCATCGTTTTCATTTCCTTAATTCTCTATAGAGATAAGCCTGAAGCTCAGGCCGGGATTGTACTAATCGGCGGACACCGGGCAGGTGCTATTCGATTTCCGACCGGGTTAGTCAAACTGGATATTCAAATCACGGGCGATACGAATTACAGCCGCGTCCCACTTCCCGATGCACCCCACTGACTGGTTATTCGATTGCATTTCATCGGGGCGGGGGAGCCGAGGTTTCCCTCAATTGGTCAATTCCTGATCGCTCTCTGTTTCCGTTTCAAACTTTGCCGCCACTTCCGGGCCTGCGTCGTGCGTTGCGGGTGTCAGGGGCCGTTCCAAGGCGATTTCCAGAACCTGGTCCATGTTCTCGACGAACCGCAGGGTCAGTTCGGCCTGTATTTCCGCCGGGATGTCCGCCAAATCCTTTTCATTGTCCTTCGGCAGGATCACCGTGCGGATGCCGACGCGGTGCGCCGCCAGCAACTTTTCCTTCATGCCGCCGATCGGCAGGACCTTGCCGCGGAGAGTGATTTCGCCCGTCATGGCCACGTCGCAGCGCACCGGGATGCGCGTGAGGGCGCTCACGATCGAAGTGGCGATCGTGATTCCTGCCGAGGGGCCGTCTTTCGGGATCGCGCCTTCGGGAACGTGCATGTGAATGTCGAGGTGGCGGTAAAAATCGCGCGGCAGGCCAAACGTCGCGGTGCGCGAGCGCACGTAGCTCATGGCCGCCTGGGCCGATTCCTGCATGACGTCGCCCAGCTTGCCGGTGAGCGTCAGGCGCCCCTTGCCCTGCATGATCGTGGCTTCGGTGGAGAGCACCGAACCGCCGACTTCCGTCCACGCCAGACCCGTGGTGAGGCCGACTTCGTTCTTCTTTTCGGCCCAAACTTCGCGGTACTTGATGACTCCCAGGAATTCGGCGACACCCTCGGGCGCGACCGTGATGGAATACTGTTTTCCTTCCTTCACCACGCGCCGCGCTACCTTGCGGCAGATGCTGGAGATTTCGCGCTCCAGGCTGCGCACACCGGCTTCATGCGTGTAATGCCGGATGATGTGCGAGATGGCCTCGTCCGTGAAGGTGACGTTGGTTTCCGTAAGCCCGGCGGATTCGCGCGCCTTGCGCACCAGGAAGCGTTTGGCGATCTGCGCTTTCTCCGCCTCCGTGTAACCGGGAAGCCGCAGGATTTCCATGCGGTCCTGCAGGGGCTGGGGAATCGTGTGCAAGACGTTGGCGGTGCAGACGAACATGACTTTGGAGAGATCGTACTCGACGTCAAGGTAGTGGTCGGTGAAGGCGTTGTTCAGTTCGGGGTCGAGAACTTCCATGAGCGCCGCCGACGGGTCGCCGCGGAAGTCGGTGGACATCTTGTCCACTTCGTCGAGCACAAAGATCGGATTGACCGTTCCGGCCTTTTTCATCATCTGGATGATCTGGCCGGGTAGGGCGCCGATATAGGTGCGGCGGTGGCCGCGGATTTCGGCCTCATCGCGCACGCCGCCGAGAGAAACGCGAATAAATTTGCGTCCCGTGGCGCGCCCGATGGACATGGCGAGGGATGTTTTGCCGACGCCCGGAGGCCCGACGAAGCAGAGAATCGAGCCGCGCGGATTCTTCACCAGCTGGCGCACGGCCAGAAACTCGAGGATTCGCTCCTTGATCTTGTCGAGCCCGTAATGCTCCTCTTCGAGAATCTTTTCCGCGAGCGCGATGTCGCGAATTTCCTTGGACCTTTTTTTCCAGGGCACGGCCAGCAGCCAGTCCAGGTAATTGCGGCTCACGGTGGATTCCGCCGACATCGGCGGCATCATTTCGAGGCGCTTGAGTTCCTGCGTAGCCTTTTCGAGGGCGTCCTTCGGCATGCCCGAGGTTTCGATCTTCTTTTTCAGTTCCTCGAGTTCGTTCTTCTCGCCGCGGCCGAGTTCCTTGTGGATGGCCTTCAATTTTTCGTTGAGGTAATACTCTTTCTGGGCGCGCTCCATCTGGCGCTTCACGCGGGTGTTGATGTTGCGATCGACGTTGAGCTTTTCGATTTCGCTTTCCAGGATTTCGCCGACGCGGGTCAAACGATCCAGCGGATCGAAATTTTCGAGGAGTTCCTGCTTTTCCTCGACGGGGATCTGCAGGTTCGACGCGATCGTGTCGGAGAGTTTCGCGGGGTCGTCCACGCGCGTCGCCGCGATCATGGTGTCGTAATTCAGGCTCTGCGAGAGTTTCACGTACTGTTCAAACAGGCCGGTGACCTTGGTTACGGCCTGTTCGATTTGCGGGGAAGGCTCGGCCTTGTTCGGAATCACTTTCAGCGTGGCCCGGAAAAATCCCTCGTCGGTCGAAATTTGCACGGCCTTGGCCCGCTCGACGCCTTCCACCAGCACGCGCAGGTTTCCGTCCGGCAGGCGAACGCTTTGCACGATATTGGCCAGCGTGCCGACGGAATAGATTTCATCGGGCTTCGGATCGTCGACGGAAGCGTCGTGCTGCGTGGCGAGGAAAATCTTTTTGTCGGTGGCCAGGGCTTCTTCGAGGGCGCGCAGGGAACTTTCGCGTCCCACGATGAACGGGTTCATCATCTGGGGGAAGATGACCAGATCGCGCACCGGCATCATGGGCACGCGCTTCGATTCCGTCTTTTCTCGGTTAAACATGGGTTCGGTGGTTATCTGATTGCTCCTTGAGCGATTTTTCGTTCGCGACGGGCCCGCGCCTGTACTATCCGGCCTTTTCGAGCAGCGACCAATTGATCTCCCGGCTACGGACCATTTCGCCGGTGACGACGAATTCGCGGAGTTTGCGCTGGGCCGGCAGGTGGTACATGAGCTCGAGCATGAGGTCTTCGAGAATCATGCGCAGTCCGCGGGCGCCGACTTTGCGCTGCAGGGCGAGCTCGGCAACAGTTTCGAGGGCATCATCGGAGAACCGCAGGCGCACATTCTCAAATTCGAACAGTCTCTGGTATTGACGGATGAGCGCGTTTTTCGGTTCCGTCAGAATCTGCATCAGCGCGGCCTTGTCCAGATCGCCCAGAACCCCGACGACGGGCAACCGGCCCACGAATTCGGGGATCAGGCCGTAGCGGATCAGGTCGGTAGGCTGAGCCTGGCTGAGCAATTCGATGTTGCGGCGCTGCGCCGTAGTGGGCTGCGCATCGGTATGAAAGCCGAGCGATTTCTGCCCGATCCGGCGCTCGATGGTTTTTTCCAGGCCCACGAAGGCCCCGCCGCAGATGAAGAGAATGTTGGTCGTATCGACGGGCGTGAATTCCTGGTGCGGATGCTTGCGCCCGCCCTGCGGGGGAACGTTGGCGATCGTGCCCTCGAGGATCTTCAGCAGGGCCTGCTGCACGCCTTCGCCGGAAACATCGCGCGTGATGGACGGGTTTTCGTCCTTCTTGGAAATTTTGTCGATCTCATCGATGTAGATGATCCCTTGCTGGGCCTTGGTGACGTCGCCGTCGGCCGCCTGCAAGAGTTTCAAGATGATGTTCTCGACGTCCTCGCCGACGTAGCCGGCTTCGGTCAGCGTCGTGGCGTCCACGATGGCGAAGGGAACGTCCAGCATGCGCGAGAGCGTCTGTGCCAGAAGGGTTTTTCCCGTTCCTGTCGGGCCGATCAGAAGGATATTCGACTTGGTCAGTTCCACGTCGCCTGGCTGGCGATTCAGGAAGATGCGCTTGTAATGGTTGTAGACGGCGACGGCCAGCTTCTTTTTGGTTTTGTCCTGGCCGATCACATAGCCGTCGAGAAACGCCTTAATTTCGGGAGGCCGCGGCAAGCGCTTATTGACCGGATTCGCTTGCTCGCGCTTTTCTTCCTCGAGAATTTGTTCGCAGACGGTCACACACTCGTTGCAGATGTAGGCGCGCGGGTAGTCCGAGGGCGAGCTGATCAACTTCTCGACCTGCTCCTGCGTCTTATGGCAGAAGGAACAGCGCAATGGCTCGTCAGTGCTGAGTTTTCTCAACGGTGTGTCGCCCTCCGCCGGTCAAGGCTCGGTCAAGGGAAGCTTTCCTTGCCGTGCGGATTATTCTAGGCCCCTTTGCAGCTTCCGTACACCGCCGCGTTTGTTTATTACTAACTGATTGGAACGCGTTAGCGGTGCTTGGTAATTATCTCGTCGATCAATCCATATTCCTTCGCTTGCTCGGCGGACATAATGAAATCGCGCTCGACGTCTTTTTCCAGACTTTCGAGATTATGCCCGCTGTGCTGCGCCAACAGGCCGTTGATGACCGTACGCATGCGCAGGATTTCCTTCGCGTGGATATCAATATCGGTGGCCTGGCCCGACAATCCCGACATCCACGGCTGGTGAATCAGAATGCGCGAGTTGGGCAGCGAAAAGCGCTTCTTCGCCGCTCCGGCGGTCAGCAGCAGCGCGGCAATCGACGCGGCCTGGCCGACGCAGATGGTCACCACGCTCGGCCGCACGAACTGCATCGTGTCATAAATGGCCATTCCCGCCGTGATCGAGCCGCCCGGCGAGTTGATGTACAGCGAAATATCCTTCTCGGGGTCTTCCGCCTCCAGGAACAACAACTGGGCGGTGACCAGATTGGCGACGTGGTCGTCAATCGGCGTCCCGATGAAAATAATATTGTCCTTCAGCAGCCGTGAATAGATATCGTAGGCCCGCTCTCCCCTGTTCGTCTGTTCCACCACCATGGGGATGAGCGTTGTTGCATGCGGAGTCATATCATCAGTATGCTTCATTTTGTTTTTTAGGTTGCGCGGAGGACCCCGGCCGGAACCACTTCATTTCTCCTTGGTTATTGTCCGAGTCCGGGAATTGCTGCAGAGCCAGTCCAGAGTTTTTTCACTCCGGATCTTAGATTTCATCCTATCCAGCGCACCTTGCCTTGTCAAGTTCGCGCGAACGGCTGTGGCCGATTCGCCACTCCGTTCCGCCATCGCCGCAATTTCCTTTTCCACTTCTTCCTCGCCCACTTCGATATGTTCCGCCGTGGCGATCCGGTCCAGCAGCAATTCCGCCTTCACATCCTCGATGGAGCGGTCCTTTTGCCGGCTGCGCAGCGCCACCCAGTCCACATTCACCGCGCGCGGGTCGACGCCCTGCGAGGCGAGCGACCGCACCGTGCGTTCCAGGCGCGAGTCCATCTGGTGCTCGACGAGCGCCTCGGGGACAGGGAACTCATGCGCCTTCACGATCTGGACGAGCAGTTTTTCCCGAGTCTGATCGTTTTGACGGCGCGTGCGCGCCTCTTCGAGATTCTCGCGCATCTTCTTGCGCAGCTCTTCAAGGGTCTGCGCGTCGCTCACGTCCTTGGCGAATTCATCGGTCAACTCGGGCCGCTTTTTTTCCTTGATGCCCAGGACCTCGACCGCGTAGGTATATGTTTTTCCCTGGAGCTTTGGATCGGGATAGTCGGAAGGATAGGCTACATCAAAATTCTTGTGATCGCCGATGTTTGCGCCGCGCAGATTTTCATTGAACGGCCCCATGGTTTCTTCGCCGCCCACGTGGCAGAGGACGCTCTCGGCCTCGAGCGGCTCGCCGCCGCCCGCCGGGATGCCCTTCAGCTTGAGCTGTGCGTAATCGCCGTCGGCGATGGGCCGGCCCTCGACCGGAACAAAATTGGCGGCGCGGTCGCGAAGCTCCTCGATCCCTTTGTCGACATCGGAATCTTCGACCTTGAGGTCCTCGAGTTCGACTTCCAGATCCTTATATTGTCCAAGCTCGAATTCCGGCAGGACCTCGAATGTCGCGCGGAACTTCACCGGCCCGGTTTCCGTGAAGTCGACCTTATCGATTTGCGGCCGAGTGATCGGAACGAGCTTGCTTTCGGTGACTGCGCGCTCGATCTGCTCGGGCACGAGGGATTGAAGCACTTCGCTTTTGATGTCGTCGGCAAAACGACGCCGGATCAGCGTGACAGGCGCTTTTCCCGGTCGAAATCCCGGGACGCGCGCGACGCGGGCAAACTGCTTGGCCACGCGTTCGACGGCTTTCTGCACAGTATCCGCGGGAATTTCCAGTTCCAATTCGCGCCGGCAAGTTGCTTCACTCATGGTCAGGCCTTCGGGATCAAAGATTGCATTGTCAAATGATCGAAATGCGTCAGGAACCGCCCTAAGGTTCGTACTTCTACTCTTTGCCGCTTCTCGGTCCGGAAAAATGGAAACGGGAAAGAACTGCAAGCGGGGTACAGCAAAAGCAAAGTATAGGGGAATCCAAGATGGACGTCAACTCGCACGACCTGTGCATCAAGAATAATGTTTCGACCGGGTGCACGAAGAAATTGCAATTGTGGTGCGGAAGAAGGGACTCGAACCATGCATCACTTTCATGCAGTGTTTATAAGGCGTCCGGAGGGGATGCTGCTATTGTGCCCAATTGGTGTGCCCAATGTGGTATGCCCTTCACCGCAGAGGTGCTCTACGAAGGCGAAGGCCGCATTGGTTGCACGAGTCAACGACGGGACAAAAAGATTCCCACGAGTACCTGTAAAGATCGTGCGCAACACCATCAGCATGCCGATAAAGGAGCGAGGTCGCTCGTTTGGCCAGTCCGATATCATCGGGTCTTACGCCCGGCATTCGCAAGATGGAGAGCGCCACATTGATCCTTTGGGCAAAGATCCGCTGTCTGCTTACGCAGATTCCTACAGATCGAGCGGGACAATATCCGGGTAAGGGAAGGCCGTCTGCCCGTTAACCCGCCAGAGCCGGAGTCAGACATAGACCGGAGCCTCCGCGTCTGCGTCCATGAATTCAAGAGTCCCGGCTAGTGTGAGAAATACATATTTATGAATTAAGATGCATAAATATGTGAAACTGGATGGGGGAGTCCGAATAGTTTCAGCATTACTTAAACGGGCGTGCCCAGCTCCGCGCAAAATATTTCACTTGGAAACAATTTGAGCACAAGAAACGGAAGCCTTACGTAAGTGAAACAGTTTCATTGTTTTAGATGGCGGTTCATGAGGTGGGCTGCCCGCACTAATAGGCGAAAGGGCGTGAATCGAGGAGTGGCCTTGGCGGCTCGCGGATTACGGGCAGTAAGATCGATCTCTCCAGGAAAACCTCTACCAGGAGAGAGAAAGCCGGTATCAGTTCTATCGATTTGGGGAAAGTGAATGTATGAAGTGGATTCCAAGTGATTCCTGTTGGATCGTTTGCGGCTTGCTTATTTAACCTTGTCGAATCTTGCTGAAGTTTGGTCCTTTCGCAGTTACAAAATCGACTACAAGGTGGCAATGCCTCAAGATTTGCCCAACTTAGGAATTGGCTCAATGTGGAGGATGCTTACGAGCTTCGGGAACGGAGCTGGCGATTTTTACCAATGTTCTGGTTCCGTCAGGAAGGGTTACCGTGATGCTCGAGGCACAGGGACCATCTGAACTGACATAGTCGTAGCTATGAATTTCGCCGTTTCCGAAATTCTCCCGTGTGAGCCAATGTCTGTCGTAGGGATTGCGCACAAGGACGTTCTGACCTTCATCCGCAATCGCAGTTTCGTAGCGGACTTGCGCCAAAATGATTATCGGTGACCTCGCGCGCATACTATGGCGATGCGCCGAAGGTACGCGGGACTTGGGTTGACGAGTTTTTGAGCATGAAGCCATAGATTCACTCGTTCATACCTTTTGGATGCGTCCAAAAAATATCGCATCACCTATCCTGTCGGAAATCGCAGCGGCGAGCGAGTCAAGTGACAAGGCTCAAGTCGCGTCGCTGGAGAAGACAATCCCGGCACAGAGTTCTCCCACGGAAGCGGCAGAGCGGGAGCATATTCTCCGGAATTGGCGCGAGGTCGAGAGCACTGTGGTCCCAGAGTGCACTAGCTCGCCTGGGCCCGATCCGAGCGACGCCAAATTCCAAGATGAAATAATTAGGAATCGAACTCACGGACTACATTTAGTCAGTGCTGACGATTAATCGCCAGTGATCTTCGTCACTTAGACCTGTGCGCTAGCCCACACAAACCACCCATCCCAACTAAGCCATTGTTCCAGAATGGGATACCTCTACTCTCCCTCGGATCAGAGATTTGGCTCCTGGATTGCCTATAGGTAGGCGTTACAACAAAGGATCAAGAGAACCAGTGAGAGTGACGATACACCAAGCGGACGGTGAGGGCGTAACCATGAAGATCGAAGGGAAGATCGTCGGCCCCACTGTTCCAGCGCTGCAGCAAGCGTGGCAGGTTTTGGCCCCTTCCCTTGGAGAAAGAAAGCTTCTGGTGGACGTTCGAGGGGTGACGCGTATCGACGGAACAGGCCGTGATTTGCTGGCTGACATTCATGCCGAATCGGGGGCCGACTTCCTGGCCGACACGCCGCTCACGAAACATTTCGCGGAAGAAGCGCAGCAGGGCATTCGCACGAGATCTGAATACTAAGCTGAGGAGGCAACAATGAAAGGTCCATACGGATTAGAGCTGAACGATGGTTGCAAGAATTGCAAGGTGAAAGGCTCAGGATTCTTCTGCCAGTTGCCGCCCTCCGCGGTAAAGGACTTTGATGCGATCAAGTCGACGGCCACCTATCCAAAGGGCGCCCTGCTGTTCGTCGAAAGACAGGACGCACGCGGGGTCTACGTGCTGTGCGAAGGCGAAGTAAAACTTTCCATCAGCTCACCGGAAGGCAAGACCCTGATAATGAGGATTGCCCGGGCAGGAGAACTGCTCGGACTGATGGCCGCCATGGCGGGCCTGCCCTATGAAGTGACGGCCGAGACGATCCACCCCTGCCAGGTCGCCTTTGTGCGCCGGGAAGACTTCCTGCGCTTCCTGGGAAGCCATCCCGAAGCCTCTCAAAACGCGGTGAAGCAGATGAGTTCTCAGTACCGGGGCGCCTGCGAACAATTGCACACGATCGGACTCTCGGCCTCCGCGCAGGAAAAACTCGCGCGCCTCTTGCTGACGTGGTCGGAAGGAATTCAACAGACGAAAGAGGGCACGCGAATCAAGCTGCCCCTGACGCACGAGGAAATCGCGGAATTCATCGGCACCACTCGCGAGACGGTCACGCGCACCTTGAGCGATTTCAAGGTACGCCATCTGGTTACCATTCAGGGATCGACGCTCATGATCTCGAATCGCTCAGCTCTGGAAAGCTGCGCGAACCTGTAGGAATGGGCATAAAGATCGGCGATGACGAGGAGGAGCAATGCCGAACATCGAACTTGCCCTAATTATCTGCAACCAGGGAGAAGACCGGCAAAGGATTGCCGCTTCAGCCCTCAAGTGCGGATTGAATCCGATCTGCTGCTCCAACTTGGAAGAAGCGCGCACTTTATTGCCCCAAGAGGAATTTCGATTAGTGCTGTGCAGGGACATTCTGGCCGACGGTGATTTTCATGTGGTCTTGAGAGAAGTGAAGAAATCAATGGTTCACGCGCCAGTCATCGTGCTTTCGCATTCCACCGATTGGGATTCTTACCTAAAAGTCCTTGGAGCCGGCGCACTTGGTTTTATCGTTTGTCCACCGAATCCGGTGGAAGCGGAGACGATTATCTGGTCGGCCCTTGAGGAAACGACCTGCTCCCGTAAGGCATACCATGCGGCAGCCTAAGCGGCATACACATAACTGGAATTGCAGGATCCATACGCTGGCATTGAAGAACTCTTATTTCACTCCACAATCACTTTCCTCCGTGTTTCCGCGTTCAGCAGCCTGCCTGTGCTGGAGCCTCAAAGAGCTACTTTGAGGCTCCTCCTACCTCGCTCAACAACGCGCGTGCTCGCGCAGAAGCCGGCGGACCCGAGTACTTGTCTCGCTTGGTTCACCAATTCCTTTGCGTGGCGAATATCTTCCTTAAGAATTTCGTCCTGCTCGGGCGCATATCCCGGTGCCATTTGCGGCGGAGTAATAAATACGCGTGGTTCTGCCACCCGCGGGACGAGGACCCCGGCGCCCTCGGAGCGCATCTGAGAAATGACAGCTTGCATTGCTGCCTGGGAAAACTCGGAACCATCAATTGCTAGCAGTATCTTCAAGGCATCACCCTCGCCACCAGCCCAAGAGCTGCAATTCGTGTAACGAATTGACAAGCCCTTTGGAGTTCTTTCGTCTGCTGCGATCTGTGACTCGGGTCGCTGTCCCCCCTGGGCGCATGTGATGTACATAAGACGGAAATGAAGGGTATTTTGATTCGCAACGGCAACTGGATATCGTCGAACTTACCGGGCACAACCTGGAGGCGCGAGGCCGAGAGGAAGTCAACCGCCTTCTCGACGCGGGATAGCGGTTGCTTCACATTTACAACCTCAAGCATGAGGAGGATGGCGTGTGGCGCGAGCGGCCAATAAGGATTCCAGGGAGATTGAAAAGCTGACAGCAATAAAATCACTGATCAAACTATTCGAGCTATAACGCGAGCGCGAGGTGCCGCCATGAAATCCGAACTGCAGATTACATGCCGGAATATGAAACCATCAGCTGAGTCGGAAGTGAAGGTTCCGCATGAAGAGCTTCGGCAAGCAATCAACGATGCATTTAAAACTGCGGGCCGGCGTTTGCTCACATTCCCGTTGTTCGACGCGACCAGAATCAGAGCCGGGGACCCACAAAGATGGGCAAAGGTACTAGCAGACGCTTAGCTGATCGGGATCGAATTCCCCATTTTTTCACGCTCAAGGACTTCTTCTTCCACAATGACTTTCTGCTCCAAGATCACTTTGCTGTTAATGGAGCGGACCACGAGGCAGGTTTTTTTTGCATTTTCGAGCAGGCGGTTCGCGCGGTTTCGATCCCTTTCGTGATCTGGGGAAAAGACGTTCCTCATCGGGGGTCTAAGTTTGACCGCTCCTTACTTGCGTCGCAGGAAGGAACTAGAATCCCAGCGCACTTTCAGACGCTCAGGACAGGAACAGATGATTCGCGAATGATCCCATAGCCGGTGGCTCGCAGGCGCCCGCTCGAGGGCCGGCCAATCACGAGCACATCCGCACTCGTTTGCTGTGCCGCATAGCTCAACAGCTTGGGCACATCACCACTGCCGATGAATATCTCGGCCTTAGTGCCTACCTCCTGCTGAAGATTTGCGAGCTGGCGGTTGGCGGAATTTACAAGAGCCTCTGTCCAGGAGGGGTCCACTTGGTAGGGCCCAGGCCCAAAGATTTCCATGCCTGCAGTGATATGAGCAAGGGTCAGCCGGGCGCCAAAATCAGCGGCCATCTGCGCGGCCCACTGGAATGTCTTGGAGCTATGGGGGCTCAAATCAACCGCACAGAGGATGTTGCGAATCGAAAATTCGCGGGCGGGCCCTTCTTCCAAATGAGCGCCGGTCCACACGGGGCAATCGCTATCGTGAAGGACTTTTGCCGTCACCGAACCCAGGAGGAAGCGGCGAAACGCACCGTAGCCGTGCGTCGGCATGGCGATCAAATCAGCTTTTTCGGCGCTGGCTGTTTTCACGATGGTGAGCGCCGGATCACCCTCGAGCAGCATGCGCTTAACATCAATCCCATCGAACTCGGGCCCCAGAGCCTGATCGAGATTTTTCTGAGCCTGGCGGATGAGTTCCTGGAGCAGATCGCCCAGGTTAGCGGGCACATAACCCCCCTCGATCATGCCCGCGGAATAGCTCAGCGGCGTCACCACGTGCAACATCACGATCTCGGAATGGAAGTGGCGGGCTAGAACCGCGGCCTGATGAACCACCTGCTTCGATGGATCCCCGAAATCGATCGGGAGAAGAATCCTGCCAATTTTTAGCATCTCTCACCCGCTGAGTATTCCATTTGCAGTTCGTCGGGACGCCTGAATTTCCTGCTAATCTACTTGCTAACGGACATGTGATGGCTGCGGCGGCCTTTATGATTGTTCGCGACTTTTATACCACCATTGCTTATTTCTTGCACGAGCGCGCGGACCCGGATCAAGTGGCGCCCCGAACCACACAATGAAAATTGCTACTTGGCTTTATTTTGCCTGGTGTAATTTAATGTGGTTCGCCAGACTAGCAATCCGTATTTTGACCTGAGTCGCGTCTAATCCGTCCATCTCCGTAAAATCTGTTCCCCAGATTGGCATCTGAGCGGGGCCATGCGCAGGCATGGTCACGCCATTCCGAAGCACGTCCGCAACATAGGCGTCAGGGAATATGCCGCCGTGGCGCCGGGCCAACGTGGTCAGATCTGGCGGCACTCTGTATGGGGCGGGGACTGGGCTAACTCCCTTTAAATCGTTGCCGTGGCAGACTGCGCAGTGTTTCTTGTACAGTTCATCGCCAGTTGGGGAATTTGGAAGGCTGGCCTGAGCCTTTTTGACTTGCTCTTGCTGTGCGGCATGGAGGCTGGCAGTCGATCCGAGCAGCGCGCAGATCACAAAGGCATCGCGAATAAATCGCACGGACATCAAGGGCCTCCAAGTGAAACTTTCCGTGCTTTAGTCTGATTGACTGCAGTGCGTCCATTCAAACCAAAGTACAACTAATGTCGTGCGGACGGGCTCTCGAAGAAGTCCGTCGACCGGTCAGCGATCACCCACTGCTGCAGAGATGCCAGATAACCGGTAAGGTTCATGATGCGTTGTTGTACAGAGCGCTCGTTGTACTTGTCCATGAAATTGAAAATAGGTCCCCATGTGGGCATGTCCGATGAGCCGTGAGCGAAAACGCCTGGCCCAAACCGAAGAACCGAAGAGACATATTCGTACGGGAATTTGCCGCCATGACGCATGGCCAGCGTGGTGAGATCTGGCGGCGGTATTTTGAGCACGGACGCGACTGGGCCGCCGCCTTTGCCGTCGGCGCCGTGACAGGCGGAGCAATATTGCTTGAACATTGTCTCACCCGAAGGAACATAGGCTGATGGAAACTGCGTCTGTTCCACAGGTGAGTGATCTTTGGCGCCGGCTGCAGTGACGACATAGAACAAAGCAGCAAGCAAGATCATGGAGCGCGTAATCATACTTTCCTCCCGGACAGGTTCTAACTCTAACTACCCTGCCCCACAATTAGGTTGCTGCCAGTGCGAGTCAATCTCAGTGTTCTACATCACGCAAGGATGTGGTTTACATCATAGAGAGCTAGAATAGCTGTCTGTTGCTTGAACTCTGGACATTCCGGTGGGCTCTGCTCGTTCAGGGCGCGCTCGGCGCCTTCGGTGCAACCGCGATTTTGCGCGCGCGAACGATGAATCGATCCGGTGCCGCTCCGACGTAGTAAAACGGAAAGCACGTAACCAGCGTCAGTGCCGGCTCCGTCGTCGGTTGGATCACCCGCACCGCCGTCGGAGGGACTACCGCGGTCCATTCCACTTCGTACTGGAATTCCCGGTCCGGCGTCCGCAAAGTGATTGTGTCGCCCGGACGGACGTTGCGCAGCGGCCGGAAGAGACTGTCGCGATGGCCCGCCAGGGCGACGTTTCCTGCTTCGCCGGGAAGCGCGGTTTCCGGGAGATGCCCCACCGCGCGCCGCAACAGTTTCTCCGAATCGCCCTGCACGACAATCGCTTTCAATCCCAGGCGCGGGACTTCGATCTCGCCGATCACGCCACCTTCTGCAATTGGAGCCGCCTCGACTGTGGGCAGCTCGGCCGGCGTGCTGACCGTTTCAAACTTCGACGTCTCGATGCCCTGAAACCAGTAACGGTCCAGCACGGCATAGCCCGCATAACTAAGTGCCATGATCCCGGCCACCAGAAACGCGTAGTAGGCCGCGCGAAGCATCCGCCCCCTCAATTCTTCTCCGTCCTGGCTCATGGCGATGGTCACTCTCATGACTGGCCCTTGCTCGCTCCGGCCACGGGCCGCTTCAGCGCCGCGGCGGAATAGCCGGAGCGCGTCCGCACCTGCAGTTTGCCCAGTCCGGGAGCCGTCACTTCTACATGAATTTTCCGAAACGAGTCGTCGTTTCTCTTTTCCGGCGTGAATCCCAGCGTGTATTGCTCGCGGAGATCGTGCGCGATCCTCGAGGAGATGTCTGAGATCGATTCCCCTTGCGCCGGAAAGAACGCCAATCCACCTGTGTCTTTGGATAGCCGCCGAAGGACTCCTGGGTTTTCTTCTTCAGGTGCGCCGACCAGTCCGATCGCGTAAATCACCGCCTGCGATTGGCGTGACAGCTCCAAGACGTCTGCGTACTTTCGCCCGCTGGCATTGTCGCCGCCGTCGCTGACGATGATCAGCGCCTTCTTATCCCACCGGCCGAGTTGCAGATGATTCAACCCTTCGGCCACGGCGTCGTAGAGCGCGGTCATTCCGCGCGCGGAGACCGCCGATACGGCCTGTGCCAGCTCCTGAGGATTGCTGGTGAAGGGTTTTCCTCCGGGCAGTTCCACCGACACGTTGTCGCTGAAGTCCACCACGAACATTTCATCGTCCGGATTGCTCGATTGCGCGAAGGCTGAAACCGCGGCAGCCACGCCCGAGAGCTTCGGACCCATGCTGCGACTGTGGTCCACCACCAAGCCCACCGTCACCGGAGTATCTTCCTGCCGGAAAAGTGTAATCGGCTGCCACCGGCCGTCCTCGTAAACGCGAAAGCGTTCCTGTGCCAGTCCGGAAACGAAATCACCGTCCGCGCCGGTTACGCGAACTGGGAGCACTACCAGCGCAGTCTCCACGGAAATTGTGCCTTGGCCTGCGGAGGTAGACTGTGCGGATTGAGCCGTGCGCGCATAGGCCGCAGCCGCGCACAAGAGCACAGCCACGGCGAAAATGCCGCAGCCGCGGGAGATTGGTTCGCGCGATGAAGTCGCAAGATTCACAGTAGAACCTCCCTGCGCCGCGGGCCAGAGCAGCAACTCTTGCCCGCGGCGCATTGGAGTTTCGTCGCGTTCATGGTGATCAGCTAACAAGCCACCGCTTCAGCATGAAAGCGAAAGTTACCGACAGCATGCCAAGCAGCGCGATGAGCGGAACCTGGCTGGCCGTCTTCGGCAGAGCCGGAGCAGCCGTCAGAGTTTCCGGGGCCGGCGCAGGAATCGCCTCGGCGATCGGGACTTCCTTCTGCTCGGGAGTTTCCGCAACGATGGGCTCGCTCTTGAATTCCTCGATGGTCGCGGGCTCGGTTTCCACTGCGGGAATGGTTTCGTGCGTCACCTGGGCGAGCTCAACCGCGCGCGCCTTCGGGTAGACGAACTCCTGGCCAAAGTTGTTCCCCGGGTAGAACCAGGCCTTCAGTGCATCCGGAGCATTACCGGGCCGCTCTGAGAATTTCATCACGTTGTCGCTGGTTGGCGTGAGCCGCTGGTTCGGAATCGCCAGCACGGTTGCGATGAGCTTGGACCGGTCGGCGTTGTAAATGCGCACGATATGGCGGCTGCCAAAGCTCTCATACAGTTCGATGGTGTAAGTCCCCGAGGGAAGAATTTGACCGGGAATCTCGACGGGCTGGTTAAAGGTGACCACGGTTCGCTTGTTGAACCCTGTATCCGCGCGTGCGCCCGCCGCAAACGTGACCATAAGTAATGAGACTGTGAAAATTGTTAGGATCGTTCTGAATATTTTCATTTTCCTGCCTCCTGATTGTGACGACGGATGCCAGCTCCCAAGTTCGGCCCGCCCTTACGTCTCTTGTATCGGCTCCGTTCGTACCTGTTATACGTGTACTCGCGTCCCGCTTTTGGGTATGTGACCGCGCGCACAACTGCAAGTGGTCCGCGTCACCGGCGCGAAACACTCCCATCATCGCCTATTCATCATCTTTCTCCTGTGACACGCGCTATTCAGGAGCGCGCCAGGCGTTCTAGGCTCGCATTTATGGCGAAGCTACTAGGGCAGGCGGCACATCGTGGCTTGTGACTCCCCTCACTCCGAAATGTGATTGGTCTCACTGACCCCCAAGCCGTGGAGTATTTAAATAGCGTTGAGGGGAAGGAATGCAGAACCAGGAAAGGGCATTCATATGACATTTGCAAATCGCAAAGAAGCAGGTCAAATGCTGGCGCTGCGCCTAAGGAAATACGGAAATCGGGGTGATGTTATTGTACTCGGAGCGCCACGCGGAGGCGTTCCAGTCGCTTTCGAGATTGCCAAGGAACTCAGGGCGCCCTTGGACGTGTTCGTATTGCGCAAACTCGGTGTTCCAGGCCGCGAGGAGTTGGCATTCGGCGCAATCGCGAGCGGAGGAGTTCGAATACTTAGCCGGGATATCGTTGAGGGCTTGGGAATAACCGGGTTAGATATCCAGCGAGTGACAAGGGCAGAAGAAAAGGAACTTGAACGCCGCGAACGAGCATATCGGGGCGGGAAGTCTCCGCTGGACGTAGGTGGCTTGACCGTCATTCTTGTCGATGACGGTGTCGCCACGGGCGCGACTATGAAGGCTGCCATTCGTGCGCTGCGTCAAATGAAACCTGCACAGATCGTTGTGGCAGTTCCTGTCGCCCCGCCTTCCACTTGCAATCAGCTCCGATTTGAGGCGGACGAACTTGTGTGCCTGGAGATGCCACAGCCGTTTTATGGAGTCGGACAATTTTACGCTGACTTCTCGCAAGTATCGGACGAGGAAGTAAGAGAACTGCTCGATGCGGCTTCCCGATGGCGCCACGAAACGCACAATCTGGATACTCAGGTCGCGTCGAAGGGAACACGGCAATGATTGGCGGTCGGAGTGTTTCAAGCATAGAGGCGTTGAAAATGAGCTCTGGATCGAAGTGCCTGGCTAAGTTGCATTGATCGAGGTGTGAAATGATCTCAAGACACGAACACGATCTTGTTCACGCGATTCGCCAAGCGGCACATCCGCTTACGGGGGAAACCACGGATTTCGATCCTTTGCTCAAAATGATTGGCGACTCCCGGTTCGTTCTGATTGGAGAGGCTTCGCATGGAACCCACGAGTTCTATCGCCTGCGCGCGCAGATCACCAAGCGCTTGATCGCGGAAAAAGAATTCACCGCGGTCGCGGTAGAAGCAGATTGGCCGGACGCATATCGCGTCAATCAATTTGTGCGCTTTGAGGGTGAAGACGAAGATGCGATCGACGCGCTTGCGGGCTTCCAAAGATTTCCCGCCTGGATGTGGCGCAACGCAGATGTTCTCGATTTTGTAGGTTGGCTGCGGAATTACAATGAGCACCGGCATTCCAAGCGGGTCGGTTTCTATGGGCTGGACCTCTACAGCTTGCATACTTCCATGCAGGCAGTGTTGGATTTCTTGGACAAAGTGGATCCTGAGGCTGCGCAACGCGCGCGGTATCGCTACGCCTGCTTCGACAACTTCGGTGAAGATACTCAAGCATACGGTTATGCCGCCAGCTTCGGTCTTAGCAAGAGCTGCGAGAATGAAGTTGTTGGCCAGTGGACGGAAATGCGCCGGCGCGCTGCCGATCTGGCAAACCGCGATGGCCGCGTCGCCCGGGATGCATTCTTCTTTGCGGAACAGAATGCCCGATTGGTGAAAAATGCCGAGGAGTATTACCGCTCGATGTTTCACGAACGAATTTCCTCCTGGAATCTGCGAGACACCCATATGGCCGAGACGTTGGAAGCGTTGACTCACCAGCTCGGCCCCAAGGCAAAGATCGTCGTCTGGGCGCACAATTCTCACCTGGGTGATGCTCGCGCCACCGAAATGGGACAACGCGGAGAGCTCAATCTCGGACAACTTGTCCGCCAGCGCTACGGAAAAGAAGCGACGCTCGTCGGATTCACGACGTACACCGGCACGGTCACCGCAGCATCGGGTTGGGAAGCGGCTGCAGAACGCAAACATGTTCGGCCGGCACTAGCCGGGAGTTACGAGGCGCTTTTCCACGAAACCGGAATCCGGAATTTCCTGCTTCCACTCGGCCATAAAGAAAAAGCCACCTCTCTCTTGCGGGAACCACGTCTGGAGCGGGCCATTGGTGTCATCTATCTTCCTCGATCCGAGCGTATGAGCCACTACTTCCACGCTCAGCTCCCGGAACAGTTCGACGCCATTCTGCACTACGACGAGACTCGCGCCGTTGAGCCTCTCGAGCGAACCGCGGCTTGGGAGACCGGCGAGGTCCCCGAGACGTATCCTTCAATGCTCTAGAGGTGAGGGATATCAGCGATACTTCCCGCGGTCGTCGCGGCACTCCAAGCACAAAAGCGCCTGGCGCTATTTCCGCCACGCCGCGAAAAGACCGGGTACGAATCAACGCGCCGCGTTCGCGCAGTTCGTCGATGAGTTGGCGCCAACATAGCATCAATATGGTTGACTTCTAGCCTGCAAAGCTGCGTGGAGGCTGTGATTGACATCACGTTGCAAGGTGAGGCAGAGCATGGCGGCCGGAGTCGAATGCAGATTAGGCTTTTCATTGAAAAGCAACTCACGATACCCATCGGCGGCAGTTTGCATTTGCCAGGCCAAGGGCAGTGCGAACGAGCGTAGGGAGGAAGAAATGAAAAACCAAACGGAAAATCAAAATGAAAAAATGGAATCCAAAAGTCATGGGGCGGCATTTGCCTTCTTGGTGGCGGGTTTAGGGATCGGGGCCGCGCTCAGCGTGTTTCTGGCCCCAAAATCGGGTGCGGAAACGAGAGAATGGATCGAAGCGAAGTGCCTGGACGGCGTCGATGCCGCCAATGCGAAAGTTCGGCAAGCGCGCATGCGGATGCATGAACTGGTGGACCAGGGCCAGCAGAAGCTGAGCGAGGCCGTAATTGCCCGGCGTGAAGCAGCCGGCAGGACGAAGGCGCAGGAGCCGGCAAGTTAGTTCTCAATGAATCGGGCCGAGCATGGCTCCGAGTATATTGTCCCTAAGCCCTTTGATCTGCGGGCATTACTCTGAACGGCGTCAGCCGTCGCCAGAGCGGCAAGGGAATCAGGGGTGGCGGGACACCCCGTTATTTTTGAACAATGCCGTCAACCGCTCAACCGCTTGGGGATACGGCTGATGCGTGCCAACTTCTATTCGTTATCCTGACCCAACCGCAATGGTTCTTCGTGTGTGAGGACAGTCACGATTACCAGTGACGTCGATCACATCGCATGGTGCCCCCCCGGGATAGCCTTTCTAATGTGAAGCTTAGGCAGCAATTCTTGGCGGAGGAACTCTGGCTTGAGTGGAATTCTTAAACTCGCCTACAAACTGTTGGTGAATGACAAGGCAAAGTTCACGGCCCTGCTGGTGGGGATTGCTTTTGCCTCTTTCTCGATGATTTTCATTACGGCGATGTTTGTCGGAGTCCTGCGTCATTCCTCCTCCACGGTCATCAATGTCGGCGCCACGGTGTGGGTGATGGATCCGGCCGTGCAGACTCCGGCGAATTCGATTGGCATGCCTGATTACGTCCTGGACGCGGTCCGGAGCATGCAGGGCGTCGCCTACGCCGTCCCGCTCTATTCGAGTACGGCTCTCGTGAAGCTCCCCGACGGTAACTACCAGGCGACGAGCGTGCTTGGCCTGGACGACACCAGCTTGTTTGGTCGTCCGGAGATGATCGACGGAAACATCACCGACATCTACGCGGAGAACGGCTTCATTGTTGTTCAGGACGCGGATTATCCCAAACTCAATAGTCCTCATGTTGGCTCGGAATTTCAGCTGAACGACCACCGCTGCGTCATTGTTGGGACAGCAAGAGTCGCAATGTCCAGCTTGTTCGGCCTTCCGACTCTCTACACCACCTACACGCGGGCCGTTCAATACGTTCCCAATCCGCGCTACACGGCGTCCTATGTCCTCGTTGAACCGAAAAGTCCGAGCGATATACCGAAAATAAAGCAGCAAGTGGCGGCGCTCGGTTACCTGGCGCTCACCAAGGATGAGTTCACGATGCGGAGCATTATGTTCTACATCTACCAAACCGGGATGGGAACCAACCTGTTGATCATGACCATCATTACGTTCGCTGTGGGACTTTCTATTTCGGGCCAGACGTTCTACACGTTCATTTTGGAGAATCTGGAAAGATTTGGAGCTCTGAAAGCGCTGGGCACGAGAGACAGCGAGCTCGTCGAAATGATCTTGTTCCAGGCCACGTTCACCGCTCTGACCGGCTACGGACTGGGAGTCGGCCTGTGCACCTTGTTTATCTATCTGGCCAAGCTGAGGCTGCCGAGTTACTTCGCCACGATCACTTACACCAATCTTCTGCTGGCGTTGGTGATGGTTCTCATCATTGACGCCGTCTCCAGCTACGCGGGCATCCGCAGGGTGCTGCGGATCGAGCCGTTCGAGATTTTCAGGGGATGAATATGCCGCGCACAGCCATAGAAGCGAGCGGGCTCGAGAAATGGTTTGGCGAGGGAGACGCCAAGACCCTGGCTCTCCGCGGCGTCGATCTCCACGCGGATTTCGGTGAAATGATCTACATCGTGGGGCCGTCGGGAAGCGGCAAGACGACGCTGCTGAGCGTGCTCTCGGGGATTCTCAGGCCCAACTCCGGCCACGTTCTGGCGGACGGAACGGACATCTGGACTCTCGATAGCAATCATCTGGCGGATTTCCGCCTTCACAAACTCGGCTTCGTATTTCAGGATTTCCACCTCTTTCCGCGCCTGAACACTGCGGAGAATGTAGCGATTCCGCTGATCCTCAAAAAAGCGCCGTGGGATACCTCCATCCAGGAAGCGATCCACTATTTGGATATCGTCGGGCTCAAGGCGCGTGCAGACCTCCCTCCCATGAAACTCAGCGGAGGCGAACAGCAACGAGTGGCCATCGCGCGCGCCATGATTGGAAAGCCGGACATCCTGATCATGGACGAACCGACCGCTTCCCTGGATGGCGATACGGGACATGCCATTTTGCAGTTCGTTCGCGAGAACATTCTCGACGCCAATCGCTGCATCGTGGTTGTCACGCACGACAGCAGAATCTACGAATTCGCCAGCCGGATCTTGAAGATGGAAGACGGCCGGATCACGGGGACACAAGAGAGGGCGGCATGAAAAATAAAATTCTATTTACGCTCGCCATCACCGGCATTATCGCCGGGGCGACGGCTGCTTACCTTTTCGGTATTACGAATCCGCCGCTCCCGCCTGTTTTTCAACCATTCTCGGACCCCTATGCCAACGGCATCTATGCGGAAGGCATTGTGGAAAGCGATCAGGCCAGCGGCGAAAACATCAATGTGTATCCGGAAGTTCCCGGAACCGTGAAGCAAATTCTTGTCGCCGAGGGGCAGGTGGTGCACAAAGGTGATGCGCTGGTGTTAATCGATGATTCCGTTCAGAGTGCGACCAGCGAACAGCTGCAATCGCAGGCGCAGGCTGCGTGGTCGCTGCTTCAAGAGCTAAAGGCAGAGCCGAGGAAAGAGAACCTTGAGATCGCAGAGTCCCAGGTCGAAGCGGCGAAAGCAACACTCAAGACCGCGGAGGACGCGCTGGCCAAGCTGCAAGCTTCTTACGAAATGGATCCGAAGTCCATCAGCAAGGATGCCTTGGACAGTTCATTCAACGCGGCCGCGGTGGCGAAAGCCAACCTGGCAGTGGCTCAGAAACAATATGACCTGACCAAAGCGGGAGCCTGGTCCTACGACGTCGCCAATCAGGAACGCCAGCAAAACGCATTGCAAAAATCCTACCTGGCATCGAGCGCCCTGCTTTCCAAGTACACGCTTCGCGCACCAAGGGACGGCATGGTGCTTTCCATCAATCCGACGGCTGGTAGTTTCGTATCACCGCAGGGCTCCTACGACAGCTACACGCAGAGCATGATTCCGGTGATGGTGCTCGGTAGCCTGCAGGGGTTCTTGAACGTGCGTTGCTACGTCGATGAAATTCTCGTCCATCGCCTCCCCGCGCCAAACAAGATGAAGGCACAAATGTCGATTCGCGGGTCGGGCACGAAGCTGGCCCTCGACTACGTGAGGATGCAGCCGTTCGTCTCACCGAAGATCGAGCTTTCCAACCAGAGGACCGAGCGGGTGGACGTCAGAGTGCTGCCCGTCATATTTAGAATTGAGAAGACAGAAAAAACGTACCTTTATCCAGGCGAATTGGTAGACGTATTCATCGGTGAGTGAGAATTGAAATGTGGCGCCGAACAAAACCGAATATGACGCAAGGGGCCTTGGCAGCCTGCGCGGTCTGGATGCTCCTCCTGGCCGGATGCACGGTGGGTCCGAAGTACGCGAGGCCGCCGGTGCAAACTCCTTCAGCTTACAAGGAGCTTGCTGCCGGGGATCATACGCAGACCGAACAATGGAAAGCAGCCCAGCCGAGCGACGGCGCGGCTCGTGGAAAGTGGTGGGACGTCTTCCATGACTCTCAGCTGAATGCGCTTGAAGAAAAGGCGGATACTTCAAACCAGGAAATCGCTGCTGCGGTTGCGAATTTCTTTGCCGCCCGCACCGTCATCCGGGAAGCGCGCTCGCAATATTTTCCGACGGTCGCAACGAATCCAAGCATCATGAATGCGCGCCCTTCGGCGGGCCAGTTTGGCGGGGTGCACTCGGGAAGTTCTTCGACCTCAGGATTCACTCTCTCTTCCTTCACCGATTACTCGCTGCCCGCGGACGCGTCCTGGGAACCCGACTTGTGGGGCCGTGTTCGCAACACGGTGAGGGGGGCCACCTATGCGGCCCAGGCAAGCGGCGCCGACTTGGAAAATGTGCGCCTCTCCGTAGAGGCTGAGCTAGCGGCCGACTATTACCAGCTTCGCGCGCAGGATGCCTTGAAGCAGCTTTTTGACACCACCGTCATTGCCTATGGGGAAACTCTGAATCTCACCCAGGTCCAATTCAAAGCCGGCATTGGAACGGACGAAGCGGTCGCTCAAGCCGAAGCCCAACTGGAAGCTACACAAGCGCAGGATACGAACCTCGGCGTTCTACGCGCGCAGTACGAGCATGCGATCGCTCTGTTGGCGGGCGAACCGGCATCGACATTTTCTATTCCCGTAGAGCCGCTGAATGCGAATCCTCCGTCAATCCCTCCTGGCATCCCCGCCGATCTACTCCAACGCCGTCCGGACATCGCCGCCTCCGAACGCGCGATGGCGCAAGCGAATACGCAGATTGGCATAGCGAAAGCCGCCTACTATCCGAATGTCACCTTGAGCGCGACGGGCGGGTTCGGCAGCGCTTCCATCGCGGATTGGTTTACCTGGCCGAGCCGATTCTGGTCGGTGGGACCAAGTCTTGCGGAAACGATTTTTGACGCGGGACTGCGAAGAGCCGCCCTGCAACAATCCCAATTCGCATACGATCAGACGGTGGCAAATTACCGCCAGACCGTATTGACCGCGTTCCAGCAAGTGGAAGACAATCTGGCGGCCGTAAGAATCCTGTCCCAGGATATTCAGCAGCAGGATGCCGCGGTGCAATCGGCCCAAAGAAGTTTGCACGAAGCCACTGTGCGATACGAGGCAGGCGTCGATCCCTACCTGAACGTGATCGCGGCCCAAACGGTTGTGCTGAACGATCAGCAAATCGCGGTGACCTTTCGCCTGCAGCAAATGGTCGCCAGCGTCCATCTAATCAAGGCACTGGGCGGCGGCTGGGACGTAGCGCAGCTCCCGTCGCCGGAACAGTTGAGAATCAATGCTACTAGCGGTCCAAATTCGTTGCGTCAGTAATGAGGTTAGGGATTGTTGGTGTCGCTGTTTTATGCTTCTGGTCGACCGTCATCCAGTGGCTGGGACGATCACCAATTCTCATGGGAGCCATGCAATTGAGTCAGAGCATTTTAGTGCCGCTTGACGGTTCAACTCTTGCAGAGCTTGCATTGCCTGAGGCGCTCGCTTTAGCGAAGCTGCCCGAGTCGAGAGTGATCCTCCTCCACGTGGTCCCTCCCATAGAGGATGTGATTTCCGATGGCGAAATAATCACCATCGATCAGCAATGGGAGAACCGGAGAATCCATGCGATGCACTATCTGGAAAGCATTTGCACGCGCCCCGGCTGGAAGAACGTAAAGGTGGCTGCCACTGTGGAAATGGGCGTCCCAGCCGAGGTGATCCTCAATTTTGCGCGAAAACACAAAATCGATCGGATCGTGATGACCACGCATGGCCGCACTGGCATCAACCGATGGGTGTACGGGAGCGTCGCCGACAAAGTGCTTCGAGCTGCCGATAGAACCGTGGTGCTCGTCCGTGCTGGATCGCCAATCGGGTCACAGCCCGCTTGACACAATGCACTTAAGGAAAAAACCTGCCGGCAATTGATCGCGCCACGAGGAAAAACAGTGCGCTCCCGCGAAAACCAGAATGGAAACTTGGAGGAATAATGGCTCCGCACAGAATATTTCCGCTTGCTGCCATGCTCTTGGTCCTCTGCGCCGCGGGTACCAGAGCGACCCGAGCCCAGGATCAAAATCAACTTCCGGCGGACTATGTCCCGTCCGGCGCGGCGATCTACACACAGTATTGCGCCGCATGTCATGGAGCTAATGCGAAGGGTAACGGCCCTGTGAAAAAGGCGCTTAGGAAACCCGCGCCGGATCTTACGACACTGGCCAAGCGTCACGGCGGCAAGTTTCCATACGCCTATGTCGCCGGAGTTCTTCAATTTGCTCCCGGTGTTCCGTCTCACGGATCGGGCGATATGCCCATGTGGGGGCCCCTTTTTGAATACTACTACAATCAAAAATCCGCACAGCAGCGCATCCGGAACCTCTGCGATTTTCTGGCTGCTCTGCAGGAAAAGTAATCGCCCGACACGCCGCACAACAGTACTCGGTTAATGACTTTCGGCTCTATCCTGGCTCAGGAACTTCTCTGTGGGTTTCGTCAATGGACGCGGATGAGGTCTTGACGAAGTAAAGCAGCGACATGATCTTCTTTACTTGGTCTTTTGCGTGCCGGCGGTCACCTGCTCATCTTCGGCTTTTTGCCAGCTGGAATCGGGGTTGTATTCCTTCATGGCCTTGGCGAGAGCAGCGGTCTGCTTGCCCAGATCCTTCTGGTACACTGCCCCTTTTTCGTTGACGAGGAATGTCATTACGCCGGAGGATCTGTATTCCGCCGGATAGGCCACGAAAGCGAAACCCTCAGTCATCTTGCCGTTTACGATGTAACTTTTGGCGCCGCTGGGTGCATTGCCCGCCTGACTGGTCAGGATGTGGTAAAAGTAGCCGCGGTAAGGAGTCGGTGCGTCGTTTCGGCTTCTGCCATAGCCTTCAGCATCGGCTGCTGCCACGAGCGGCCCGATCGGGCTGTGAGGTTCGCCATTCGCCGCCTTCCAATACAGGCCATTGCGCTGTCCTTGATCGCTGAAAATCTTCTGAGCGTACTCGTTGTGGTGTGTGGAGTAGTATTCCTTTTCCGCCGCCGCGAGCTCCTGACAGACGCGAATGGTCGATATTTCATTCCGGCCAATCCGCCGGAACAAGATTTCTTTCTCGGCCGCGTCGGTGTCGAAATACCACGAATTGCCTTTGTTCACGAGCGGAATGGGAGTGGGCCAATTCTCCGCGCCGATATATAACGTGGTGGTCCCGTCCGGTTCTTTCACCAGACGGTGCATTTCCTGATATTTCTGCACAAAATTAGCGCGGCTTTGGGCGTCCTCAGTTTCGTCTCCCGACGAAACGACTCGCTTTTCAACTGGTCCGAGGATATCGAGCAGCGCCTGTTCGTCGTTATTCTGCGCCGCCGTGACGAGGGCGTTGCTCGCGTCCTCCGCCGATGAAAATGTCTTCTGGCCCTGTTCTTGCGCCAGCGAACGGGTGGGCAAGCATCCCGTCAAAAGCACGGCAATGGCGGCTATTTTGGAAAATCGGGCCAAATGAAATTTGTGGGAATTCAGGTTCATTCGCCGCATATGGCTTTTCTCCATTTCTAAATGTCACGATCTGCAAGGAAGTTATACGAACCATCTCCAAGTAAAGCCCGCACCCCTACGAGACCTCGATTACCGATGCCCGCCACCGCCACCGTGAGGTGCTCCGCCACCGCCACCGCGAGACGCTCCACCGCCTCCGCCGCGCGTTGCCCCGCCGCCGATGCTCCCGCTTCCGCGTGACGAATAGCTCCTTGCCTGTCCGCCCTGGCCGTAGCCGCTGAAAGCACCCGAGTGGGTTCCACTCTGACCGCGAGGTTCCGCGTATCCTCGTGCAGCCTGGTTGTTTCCCTCGAAAGGCCTGGTCGTTCCGCCGGGACGGTTGTAAACCCCACCGCGCCCGCCAAAGCTTCCGGCGGGAGGCCTGCTCCCGGGACTCGGGCGGGCTACAAATCCGCCGCGTGCGCCTCCTCCCCGGTAATAATAGTTTCGATTGTAAAACGTGGTGCTCCGCGAGTAGTACCTGTTGTGGTTAAAGATTGGGTACCGGTTGTGCCAATCGAATCCCCAATAAGGCCAACTCCATCCAAAACCACCGAAGAAGCCAATTCCAAAGCCGATTCCAAATGAAAGGTAAGGACCTCCATACCAAATTCCGGGATAGGGGTACCACCCCGGCCACGGTGCGATGGGATACCCGTAGACCAGCCAAGGATCATAGGCAGGAACATAAACGACATCGGGGGCAGCAGGCTGAATGACGACCGTCGAGCCTTGCGAGGTCACAGATTGCTGCGGCGTTGACTGCAGGGTGCCGGCCTGCTGCGCCTTCTGGCGCATCACCTGCACTGCATCCATCACAGCCTGCTGCTGGTTGTAGTAAGCGTCGCCGAGAGACGACGTCCAGGACAGGTTCTTGTCCATATTTCCGAGGACGGATGGAAATGCAGTGAGCGCCTTGACGCTTGGGTCCCAAGGTTGTTGGTCCACGGCCTGACCCAGTGCTTCACCCTTCAGATCAGGATGATCCTGCACCCATCGGTCTGCCTGGACGACTTGCTCGGGAAAGGTGGACGCTGCCAAAATTTGCGCCACCAGCGAGTCCGGATACAGCGCAATTGGCGCTACCAGCTGCTGCAATTGCTCCGGGGTCTGCTGCGTGTAGGGAGGCGCGGGCGTCGTCTGCGCCGGAGCTTGAGTGTCTTGATAGGCCGACAGATTCTGGGGCCATGTGGCGAACAATAGGGCCAGGGACATCAGGGTGACCAAAGCTTGCCTGCCCAATCCAGGCTTTGAGCAACTGACGACACGTCCGAAAATCTTCATGGAATTGAACCTCCTCCGCACCTTCATCGCTCGAAGCCTTCCATTGCAGTAGATGAGTGGGACACATTTCAAGTTGGTTCCCGCTCGCAGTTTCGATCACCAGGCCGAATCTCTACAGCCCGATGACGGGGTAAAGCGGAAAAATAGTGACATCTGGCCCTTCTCTCATCGCATGCAGTTACATTGTCCTTGGCAGTAATGCACTTAAATTACTTGCTCCCAAGGCTCCCATTGCCAACTTGAGATTGCTGGTGTTTTGACCGCAATTCCGTGATCTGCATCACAAGTCTAAACGCTATGTCTCAGAAATAAGGCGGCTGCTGAGGGCAAGGGTGAATTTGGATTTGCTATAAGCACCGCTGGTACTGGGAAAGATACCGATATAGCTTAAGACATCCAAACAAAAGCATGCGATGGCTCAAGGTAGTGTTCGAGGTCTGATTACAGAAGTTCAACACGCTGCGCCACCCTGGCCAAGACGGACATGGGTAGATTCTATTGGGCCGACTTCTTGCGCCGTATCCATAATTGCGATGCGGTAGGGCGGTTCGAGAATAGCCCCTGAGTACGTCATAAGTGAAGACTTGACAGAGGCTCGCTACAGCCTCGTCAAGCGTTCGGAGTCCCACCTCCGAACCTGTTCTTTACTGTTTCCAGTTAGCCCAATAGCCGCCCAAAATCACTCTTTTTTGTGATAGTGCTTGATACTGCCTGACAGTTTCGGTGACTAAAAATCATGCAAAAAGCCTTGTAAAACGCAGAAAAGCCCACGAATCGTTGGCTTTTCAAAAATAGGTCTGCGGAAGAAGGGACTCGAACCCCTACGGCCTTTCGGCCACCAGCTCCTAAGGCTGGCGCGTCTGCCAATTCCGCCACTTCCGCGTTGCGCCACAGTATAACACTCGGACCTCGCCGCTATGATCCAGCACCTGTTATGAGCGGCGGTCATCCCTTGGCTTTTGGAAGAAGCTTGCCAGGATTGGCAACAGGAAAAGGATTGCGAGCGGGGAAGTAATCATGCCGCCGACGACTACACGCGCCAGGGGCTGCTGCGCTTGCACACCGATGCCCGTGGAAACCGCGCCGGGAAGCAAGCCGAGTCCCGCGGCGGCGCAAGCCATCATGACAGGGCGCATTTCGGCCAGGGCGCCGCGCTCAATCCCCATCCGCGCCTCCTCCGAATTTTTCTCCGCTCTGCGCATTCCGGACAACATCACTACGCCTCCAAGAGTGCAGACTCCTACGACGGACGCCATTCCTACGGCCGCCGAAATGCTGAATGGAGTGCCGGTAAAAAATAGAGAGGCGAGTCCTCCGACGATTCCAAAAGGCAAAACCGTCAGAACAAGAATCGCGTCACGAAGCGAATTGAATGCGGTAAACAGCAGCGCGACGATGATGAGCAAACTGACAGGCACAACAATGGCCAGCCTGCGCTGCTCCTTTTTCAGGCTGTCATACTCTCCCGCCCATTCGTAGTGGTATCCCTCGGGGAGCCGCACTGACTGCAGAAGACGTTGCTGGACGTCGTTCATCGTTCCTGCGAGATCGCGGCCTCTCACGCTGAATTTGACGGGAATGTAGCGACGCCCATTCTCGCGGTAAATCATGAACGCGCCTTCATGCAGCGTGATCTTTGCAACCTGGCCCAATGGCACGCGTCCGCCATCCGGTGTTGGCAGTTGAATGTCTTTAATCGCGTCGGGGGTCTGCCGGAATTGCGGCGGATAGCGGACAATAAAGTCGAACCGGCGATCCTGTTCCAGGATTTGCGTCGCCGCTAATCCGCCCATCGCAGCCTGCACGGCGGCATCCACATCCGCGGCCATCAATCCGTAGCGAGCGCTCGCGTTTCGGTCTATGGAAACCAGCAATTCCGGCTGCCCGGTTTCCTGGAGCACGCCCGAGTCTTCAATTCCCGGTACGCGGGCCATGAGGTCGCGAATTTGCGCCGCCTTGGAGACCAGAACGTCGATATCGTCGCCGAAGAGCTTCAAGGAATTTTCACCTTTCACGCCCGACATGGCCTCTTCCACGTTGTCCTGAATATTTTGGGAAAAATTAAAATTAATCCCCGGATACTTGGACAACTCAGCGTCTATTTGTTTGATGAGCTCATCCTTTTTGATCTTCCCGGGCCAGAATTCAGGGGATTTCAGCGACACCATGAATTCAATATTGTTGAAAGTCGTCACATCCGTCCCGTCGTCCGGCCGGCCCGTCTGCGAAACGACCTGCGTGACCTCTGGATACTTGAGGAGGATCTCCCGAATCTCATTGGAGATCTGGCGGGAGGTTTCAATCGAGATGTCTTGCGGCAGCGTAGCGCGAATCCACAGATTGCCTTCCTCAAGCTTGGGCATAAATTCTCCACCCAAGAAAGGGAGCAACGACAGCGCCACCGCCAAAAGAATCGCCGCGATGACAATCACGGCAGGCCTGTGCGCCAGCGCCCACTTCAGGGATTTGTCATAGTGACGTTTGAGCCAGCGCACAAGTGGCGTGTCACTCTTGGCCCCGCTGTCCGGTCTGCGGAAGGAGCTCAAGACCGGCGCGAGGAAAATCGCAAAGAGCGTTGCGCCACTCAGGGCGAATCCGTACGTGACGGACATGGGCCCGAAGATCCTTCCCGGGACGCCCTCCATCGTAAATAAGGGGATCAACGCAACGATAATGACCAGCACGGAAAACAGCACCGGCCGGACCGCTTCGCTCGTTGCGTTCGCAATCGTTTCAAATTCCGAGTCCGGAGGTTTCGCCGCGCGCAGCTGCCGGTAAATATTTTCGAGGACGATGACGGCGGCGTCCACGAGAATGCCGAAATCCACGGCTCCGAGCGAAATCAGGTTGGCGGATCTTCCGGTGAGGACCATCAGCGAAAACGCGAACAGCAGGGAACACGGGATCGTGAGCGCCGCGATGAGCGAGATGCGAAGTTCGCCCAGAAAGGCAAGCAACAACAGCAGAACCAGGGCGAGACCCGTAAGGACGACGCGCCGGACGGTCGAGGTCGTCAACTGTACCAGGTTGGTGCGGTCATACAGCGTTTGGATCTGCATCCCGCGCGGCAACAGCCCGTCGTGATTCAGCGCTGTCACTTTTGCCCGCAGGGCTTCCAGCGCCGGCAGGGACTGCTCGCCTCGCTGCAAAAGCACGATGCCTTCGATCGCGTCGCTGTCATGGTTGATCCCCACCTGCCCGAGGCGGGGCTGAAAACCTTCATGAACTTCGGCAACGTCGCGCAGAAAAACGGGCACGCCGTTGCGCTCGGTGATGACCACATTTTTCATCTCATCGATTGAGGCGAGCAAGCCAAGTCCACGCACATTGACGCTCTGACTTCCCATCGTGAGATAGTTTCCGCCCGCGTTTGCATTGCTCGCCGAAATGGCGGCAATCACCTGTGGCAGTGTCACCTTAAACTGCAGGAGTTTCCTCGGATCCACCTCGGCTTGATACTGTTTTGTCGATGCCCCCGAACGTCGTGACGTCGATGATGTCCGGAACCTGCTTCATCTCGCGGCGGACCATCCAGTCCTGCGTGGCCTTCAATTCATTCAGGGAATAGTTGGCGCCCGTCAGCCGGTAGCGGTAAATTTCCCCGATCGGCGACCATGGGGAAAGTTGCGGAGAAAGTCCCGCAGGCAGCGTAATCAATTGCATGCGGTTCAAAACTTCTTGCCGGTCCCAAAAGTAATCACTGTCGTAATCGAAGTAGAGCTTGACGTCGCTCAATCCAAAAATGCTGACCGAGCGCGTGTATTGCAGGTGTGGAATTCCGAAGAGTCCTGTTTCCGTCGGCACCGTCACCTGGCGTTCCATCTCTTCGGCCGACCACGAAGGATTTTGGGTAATGACTTCCACGAGGGGCGGTGAAGGATCAGGGTAGGCCTCAATGTCCAGGCGAGAAAACATATACATGCCGCCGGCGATCCATGCCAATAGCAAGAGGATCATCAACGGCCGATAGCGCAATAGAGAAAGGACAATGTTTCGCATAGCGGTTCAGTTCTGCGTCGCCGCGCGCAAGAGTACGCTGCCCTCGGAAACGATGACGGCGCCGGCAGTGAGTCCGGAAACGACTTCCACGTTGTCGTCAACGGCCCGGCCCAGCGCCACCTCGCGGCGCTCGAACCGGTTATTGCCCGTTCCGATGAACACGTATGCTTTTTGGCCTTCCCGGTCAACCGAAGTAGCCGGGATCAGCAATCCCTGGGATGAGGAACGCAGCAGCCGGACAGTGGCAAACATATCGGGCTTCAATCGAAGTTGAGGATTGGCAATTTCGACGCGCACTTTGAGCGTGCGCGTCGTCGGGTCTACTGCATCACCGACGACCGCCACGCGCCCGGTCCATTTTTCGGTGGGATATGCGCTGAGCGTAATCTGGGCGGCAGCACCGGTTCGGAGTCCATTCAGGTCCTTCTCAAAGATCTCGCCTTCCACCCAGATCGTGTCGAGGTCGGCAATGGTGCAGAGGGGCTGGGGCGCGTCGAGCGACTTCGAAAGTTCTCCCGTGGCTGCGCCCACATCCAGCACAACGCCGGAGCGAGGCGCGAGAACGCTCAATTGATTGGCGGCTCCCGCAGGGTCGACGCCTAGCAGGTGTAAATGATCGAGCGTGGTCTTCAGCTCCGCATCCGCGGACCCCGCGTCGGCTTCGGCCTGTTGCAAATCTTTCTCGGCGATGGCGTGATGCGCGTACAAGTCCTTGGACCGCTCGAGCGCTTTCTTTTTAAGGTCCGCATCCGTGCGAGCTTTTTCGTAATCCGTTAGTGCGCGGGAAGCATCGCTGCTCTCCAGAATTGCGAGAGTCTGGCCCTTCACGACGCGGTCCCAGGGGCGAACGCGCATTTCGGTGACGCGTCCGGTGGTGGCGGGAAAAACGTGCACCACACGAGTCGGGTCCGGCGTCACGCGCCCAGGTATTTCCAAATAGTCCGGAATCGGGCGGGGCTGGATCGTAATCGTCTGAATGCCCTTCGCATCCGTCGCCAGGTAAACTTCGGGCGTTCCTTGCGGATTGGGAGGTGGATTTGCCGCCTTCTGGGCGTCGGAATCACCGCACCCCCCGACGGCCAGAATCGCGACCAAAGGAAGCCAAAACTTGTCACTGTTCATCATTGTGCGCTCCCTCGGAATACCGATGCGGTTGAATCAGGCGGCGCAAATCGTCCAAAGAACGGATTCCTGGAGGCATCGCGCTGGCTGCAAAACAGTTGACGGCTTGAGGGAAATTTTGTCGGTCAATCGAGGGATGGCGGGGACCGTCCACGGTCCACTGCGTACAAGACAGATGGACTTGGGAAACGGGCGGATGGGACTAGGCCTACAAAACCAAATTCGACATTCGCTGCAGAAACCGAAAGCAACGCAAAGGAGGAATGGAGATTTAAAGGCGCTTTCGAATTGTGGGCATGCGCGTTACCGACAACGAGGAGGCAGGCGTTTCGTTTGCCTGAGGCCGCGTCCACAGCCACGGTTTCAGGGTGGAGGTCGTCCGTAAGGGAAATGACCGGGAAGAGAAGCCCCAGGACGCAGACCATGGCAACCGCTTCCATTCTGGCGCTGTGCCGCGGATTTCGCCGTGACACAATCCATCGAAATCGCCACAGCCAAATGGCGGCCACGGTGATCGCAAGCCAGAGAAGGTTGAGGAAGGTCTCCATCGGTTCACGCTATCGAGATTCGCGGCAGGTGCCAGTACTACGGGCCCCTCCAGGCGAGGGAATTCGTCTAAAATCACATGTAGTTTACAACGGGGCGCAATCCAGCGCCAAACTTTCCGATTTACACAGGGGTGCTTGTGCGGAGAAGTCAGCAATGATAGCCTTCGCGCGATGTGCGGGGCTCTGTCCTTAACGACTTCCAGAGGGGAGAAACACAATGGCCTTTTGCAGCAAGTGCGGCACTGAAGTGGCGGCGGGCGCGGGGTTCTGCCCCAAGTGCGGTGAGGCGCAATCAGCAGGCGCGGCGGTAGTGCAAACGCAGCAAAGCGCGCAGTCGGGGATGTCTGAAAACGTGGCCGGATTCTTGTGTTATCTGGTTGGATGGGTCACGGGGATCATTTTTTTCCTGATCGACAAGCGGCCGTTTGTGCGGTTTCACGCCGCGCAATCGATTGTCGTGTTCGGCGGGCTACACATCCTGAACATCGTCGTTGGGATTTTCTTCTTTCGCGTGGGATTCATGATGATGGGCGGGTTCGGCGCTTTCGGGTTGGGCTCCATGCTGTACGGCCTGATCAGTCTGGTTGCGCTCGTTCTCTGGATCTTGCTTATGGTGAAAGCGTACCAGCACGAGAAGTTCGAGGTCCCGATCGCGGCCGGCATCGCAAAAAGTTTTTCCGGGAACTAGAGCCTTTTCATGCCCGTGGCGACAGCTGACGCACTGCGAGGGGCGTTCCCTGCGTCGGCTGCCGCTCATCTTTAAGCAACGGCCACGGCGATTTGCATCGCAAATCTGATACTCTGCCTTTTCCCAGTTTGTAGACCTTCCTTTTCATCTTGACATTCTTGCCGGTCCCGTCCATCTTTTAGGGCTTTCCATCTGCTTTTACGTTTGGCATTGGGTGGAGCGAGGGCGGAGATTGGCGGACCCGGTCAAAGTTCGATTGTGCTTTCACGACCGATGCTTCGACGGCGCGGCATCGTCGGCGGTCTTCTACCGCTTTTTTCGGGAGCGTATCCGGCCGGGCGCGGAGTTTCATTTCACCGGGATGACGCACCAGGCGCGGCATCCTTTTCCGGAATCCTTGTTCGACGGCGATGAAAACGCCATCGTCGATTTCAAGTACTCGAGCTCGCCGCGTGTGACCTGGTGGTTCGACCATCATCAGAGCGCGTTCCTTACTCCCGCCGACGCCGAGCACTTCCGGCAGGACCGTAGCGGACACAAGTTCTATAACCCCGATTACAAATCCTGCACCAAGCTGCTGGCCGACGTGACCAGCGCGCAATTCGGCTTTGACGTGAAGCCGCTCGCCGAGCTGATTCACTGGGGCGATATCATCGACGGCGCCCAATATCCGACGCCGGAATCCGCCGTGGCTCTTGCAGAGCCCGCGACGCAACTGGCCCTCGTGATCGAGGCCGCGCCGGAAGAAGGCCTGGTCGCCAAAATTATTCCGGATCTGTCCGTGCGCCCGCTCGCGGAAATGATCCAGCTGCCGATCGTCGCCAAGCACCTCGGCCCGCTGCTCGAAAAGCACCGTCATTCGATCGACTTGCTGCGGCAGCGCATCGAAGTCCGCGGCGGCGTGATTTATTTCGATATCAGCGACTTGGACATCGACGGCTACAACAAATTTATTCCCTACATGCTGTACCCGGCGGCGCGCTACACGGTGAGCGTGCTCGCTTCGCCGACGCGCGCGAAAATTTCGATTGGCTCGAATCCCTGGAATCCCGACGCCGCGGAAGACAATCTGGCAAGCCTCGCGGAACAATACGGCGGCGGAGGCCACCCGCGCGTCGCCGCGATCTCGCTAGACCCGACCGACGTCGAGCGCGCAAAAAAAATTGCCCAGGAAATCGCGGAAAAATTGCGAGATTGAACGCAAATCGTGCGGCGCGGGCGGCCTGAAAAATCGTCCAGTCGTGGTAAAATAAAATGTTCGTGGACCGGTAGCTCAATGGTAGAGCAGCTGACTCTTAATCAGCGGGTTGTAGGTTCGAGTCCTACCCGGTTCACCACTTCTTGACCGACGCCCATTGGCAAATTCCTGCCGCTTCCAGGATTTGGACACCAGATAAATCGAGCGCTATTCCATGATGTGATGTAGACGCTCGTCATAAGGGCTTCCGAGCATGGGATCGATTTGCTGGCGGAACTGAACAGTGTGTGCGGCGGCGATGTGCGCATCGAATGCCTGCTGGGATTCCCAAACTTCGACGATCATATGATGATTGAGGCGCGAGATCTGCTCGTAGACCTCGATGCGCACGCAGCCCTTTTCCTTGCGGCTGTCGGCAACGTATTGCTGCAGCAATTTTTTGCCGGCGGGCATATTCGGCCCCAGGAGGTCGGCGTGCGTCACGACGTAAATCCTGTCGCGCGCCCCCGATTCCTGGGCGAGCGCCTGCCCGGCAAGGCCGCAGGAGACCAGAACCAGCACAGCCCACATGCGAAGTAACGGCCATCGCATGGAATTCACGTTCGATAGGATCGGCATTTTCTTCACCTCCCTGCAAGTTGGTCGTTCCATCATCGGATCGTTCGTTTCTGGCAGCGCGCCCAAAACGAATTCTCAGGCCGCATGTATATCATGCTGACGGGGCTCGACGCATCTCGCAGGAGATAAGCCGGAAACTGCAGGGCTTCGGTGAAGATCCGACAACTTCTTGGAAATCAGTACAACTTCCGCTGGTCCTCTGCGATTTCATTTAAAAACAGCGCTTGGCGTAACCTCTCGGTAACCACTGCTTGGCATTGAACGCCGCTCACTGACCTGGCCACGTTAGAATCAATTCATCATGTTTTTCCGCATCCGCCAGTTGCTTGAAACGCACGGCGCTGACGCCGCCGTTTTTTTGGGCCTCTTCGCAGTTTGCCTGCCTTCGCTGGCATCCGCGGATTTCTGGTGGCACCTACGCTCCGGCCAGCTGATTTATGCAACCCATGCGATTCCGCGCATCGACCCTTTCACTTTTACGGTTGCGGGACAACGCTGGATTGCGCATGAATGGCTCTCCGAGCTGCTTCTTTATGCCACGTACCATTTCGGAGGTTATGCCGCCGTCCTGATGCTTTTTGGCCTGATCACGGCAGCTGCCTACTGGCTGGCCTATCGTTCCGCCGAAGGGCCTCTCTACATTTGTCTTCCCGTTCTGGCTCTGGCAGTGTGGGCTGCTCATCCTACATTCCTCGTGCGGCCGCAGGTTTTCACGCTGTGCTTGTTCTCCCTGTTTTGCTTTGTGTTGGAAGCTCACCGCCGCACGAGCGCCTGGCGGCCCCTTCTCGCACTTCCACTTCTGACTATTCTGTGGGTCAATCTGCACGGCGGATACATTCTTGGGCCGACGGTGATTCTTCTCTACCTCGCGGGCTATGCGCTCGACGCGCTGACCGACCCCACCTCACGGCAGAAACTCCGCGAGCGCGTGACTCATCTCGGGGCGGCGGCGCTTGCTTGTCTCGTCGTGGTGCCGCTAAATCCGAACGGTTTGCGACTCTACACCTATCCATTCGAAACCTTGCGCTCTCCCGCGATGCAGGCCCTCATAACGGAATGGCAGCCGCCCAATCCGCTGCAGCGTCTTTTCTTTCCATTTTTCCTGCTGATCGGCTTAACCGTTCTTGCATTGGCGCTGCGCCGGAAAACGCTGCGTGCCGGTGAGATCCTCTTCGTTACTTTCTTCGCCGGAGCCGCGTTGCATTCCATGCGCAACATGGCGTTGTTCAGCGTTGCCTGCATTCCCCTGCTTTCCGGCTGGCGCCCGGCGCCTCTTCCTTGGCGCTTTCCGCTCCCGCTTCGCCAAGCTGCGATTGTTTTGGTCGTTCTGCTGTGCGGCTGGCGCTGGCACGCCGGGATTGCCGGCGCCGCCATGTTCGAACGCACGCGCTTTCCCGCGGACGCCGTCACTTTCTTGGAACACAGCCGTCCCGCCGGGCAGATCTTCAACGCCTATCCCTTCGGCGGCTATCTGATCTGGCGCCTCTATCCGGAGTATCGCGTCTACGTGGACGGGCGGGCCGATCTTTACGGTGATTCTTTTCTCACGCACTTTAATGAGATGTACGAGGGAGAAGTGAATCCTCAGCCGGAATTTCTCAGCCGCGACATCCGCACAGTCCTGGTCGAGCCCAGCGCTCCGATCGCCGGCCTCCTCAGCATCTCGCGCGGCTGGCACAAGTGCTATCAGGACTCATTGGCTGTCATCTATGAGCGCACGGACACGTTTCCTCCCGCTTGAAATTCCTAATTCGATTGATTAGAGGCGGGTGAGCCAGCCTTTGGGATGGTTTGAGTTTTCGTGTGCCGCATCACTTCACCCTTCTTGCGAAGCGCCGGCAATTCCATCAGGCGCGGATCGTTTGCAGGAATGAGTCGACCGAACCGGAGAGCTCCTCTGTCTGTTCAGATAAGAGCGCGGAGATTTCCTTCATTTCTCCGATGCTTTTTGCCATCGCGCCGACAAGGGAAGCCGTCTGATCGACGGTGGAGCGCATCCTGGCGATTTCGGTCCCGATCTCTTCCGTCGCGCTCGTCGTTTGTTGCGACAGCGATTTCACTTCGGCGGCGACGACCGCAAAACCCTTGCCTGCCTCTCCGGCCCGCGCTGCTTCGATGGTGGCGTTCAGCGCGAGCAAGTTGGTCTGCCGGGCAATTTGAGAAATGAGTTTAATCACTCCCCCGATGCGTTGCGATGCTTCCGTCAGCAGCACAATCACCTCGCAGAGCTGGTGGGCCTTTTCGTCCTTCTCGCCGGATTGACCGGATATGCCTTGTGAAACGGGTTTGTTCGCCCGCGCCGCCGCACCGGCAGGCGAGGCGTCGGCGCCGGTCCCTGCTGCGTCTGACAGGGTGAGCGCGGCGGCGGCAACACGGGAAGTGGATGTAGCCAGTCCGGAGAAAACCTTTTTTACCGTGTCCTCGAATTGATCGGCCAGGACGCGGCGTTGTTCGACGGATTCTTTGAGAGCGGCGTCTCGTTCCAATGCACTGTTGGTTTGATTGATCGTATCGCTTGCCTGGCGGAAGGAACCACGCATGCCGCGCAGCAGTACACGCCGGAAGAATTTGCCACGGCCGGCATATTCGAGCGATGCGCCGACCTCGCGCAGGAATGCGTCCGTCATATCCAGCATGTGGTTGACAGCGTCGGCCAGGCGTTCCATCTCGACGGAACCGTGACAATGCAACATCCTCGCTTCCAGGTCGCCATGCGCCGCGCGCTCGCACGTCTCCGTTGCCTGCGTCAGCAGCATGCGGTATTGCTCCAGTTCCGCTGTCGCGGCGTCGGTTGATTCCCCTTGTTGTCGAGGACCGTTTTCGTCCCCGGACCGGAAGAAATTGAAGGAATGTTTCACGCGCGAACTTAAACTTTGGCTGGTTGCCATTGACCTCTCCGTGATTTCAGATGGAAAGAACGAATTCGTCATACTGCATCTGTTTCGCCGCAACGGCTTGAAGCAACATTTCCGTAGCCGCTGCCATACCTTTTTTCCAGTCGGAGTGCCGGTCTTCCTCTTGCTTCAATTTCCGGTACAGGCCGTCGGCGATCTGGATCTGGTTGCGATCCGGCCTGCGGCGATTGGAGTGGTAACCGACGATTTTTTTGGCAGGATCGAACGTCGGAGTCACATGCGCAAAGACCCAGTAGTAGGCCCCGTTTTTGGCCATGTTCTTTACGTAGGCGAAGATCTCATTTCCTCCCTGGATCGTGTCCCAGAGCAGCTTGAAGACGCACCGCGGCATGTCGGGGTGGCGGATGATGCTGTGCGGCTGTCCCAGGACTTCTTCCTCTGTGTACATCGCCACCTCGAGGAAGGTTCGGTTCGCGTAAGTAATGATTCCCTTCAAATCGGTCTTGCTGACGATGATTTCATCTTCCTCAAAAGTTCGTTCGACCGCCGTGGGCTGGATTGTCTGCTCTCTCACTTGAAATCTCCCGAGGTGGTTACTGCACCAATCATCGGCATGGAATGGGCGAGCTTTATTCCAGAGGTGTGTGGGTAATGGGCTACAGGTGTTCCGGAGCGGGGCACTCTTCTTGAATGGAGGGATTCAATCTTAGATTGCGTCTGGTCAATTCTAGCTAAGTCTATTCAAGAGGTTCGACCTTCATCATTCTCGCGGTGCGAGTGTTCACCATCCACAACGTCAAGCGGCTGGTCGTGGGATCGTAGGTGATCTTCTTCGAATCGAACTCGGTCGGGATCTGATATTCGACGATTTCACCGGTCTTTGGATCAAGGCGGATGAGGCGCTCGGCCATGTTGCTCGTCGCGTACACGTATCCGTTTTTGTCGGGGGCCGAGACGGCGTATGGGGTCGTGTATTTGCGCGGCATGGGCCATTCCTGGAACTTTTCCGTGCGCGTGTCGAACATGCCGATCTTGTCCCCGGTGTACTCGGCAAACCAGAAACGGTCTTGCGCGTCCATTCTGCCGCGGCGCGGAGATGATCTGGGCGTGGGGACCTGCCAGAACTTGGCCTCACCGGTCTTGGCGTCGATGCCGATGATGTACGACCCGCCAATGTCCGGCGCGTATGGATTACCCTTGGAGTTTACTACCGTGAGATCGACGTACTGACGGTGCGGGCCAGGCGGGATGTTCGGGGATTTCTCCCAGCCGTACGTGGCCTCTGCTTTCATGGACTTCGGATCGACCCGCGTCCACCCCGCCCAGATTTTGCCTTCGGGTCCGAGCGCCATGAATTGCGTTCCTACTCCTTCGATGGTGCTCACTTCTTCCGTCTTCGGATTGAACTTCGTCAGCACGACCGCCGCGTTGGCGATTCTCCGCGGGAACCAGATGTTGTCGTCGCGATCCACTTGAATGTCCCTCGCACCCGGCAGGTCGCCAGACGGGACGGGCGGCAGCGCGTACTCGGTAAATGCTCCGGTCTTTGGATTCATCTTCCCGAAGAACATGCGGCTTTCATCGGTGTACCAAATTGTGCCTGAGGAATCGAGGTCCAGATCGTGCGCCACTGTGTCAGGCCGGGGCATGTCGTACTGGGTGATGATGACGCGCGTGGCCTTGCCCTTCGGACGCGGCAGCGTCTTCAACTCGTGGGGCCACGTTGTTTTTCCCCCGCTAAGGTTCACCGTGGCGAGGTACTCGGCCAGTTCCTTCTTCGGCACCGCCAAGGGCTCACGGCCCCAGATCGGGTTCTGATCGGCAGCGGCAACCTGGTCGGGAATGCCAATCTGCCCGCGGCCCCGTTTGTCCCTGCTGACCGCCGAGCCGTCCGTGTAGTACTTCTGCATGCGCGTGATTACGTCCACGAACTCGTCGGCCGTGTGGTTCGACCTCATGACGCGCTCCAAGGCATGGCAGTAGGCGCAGCTCACTACTTGATAGATGAGCTTGTTCTTCTGTTCGGGCGTGCCGGGGGCGCTCATGGCCCACTCGAGGGAACTGAGCTGTGAGGCGAGGTCCTTGGTCTTGTCGAGCTTGAGATCCGCGTTTGTAGTTTTGCCCTCGGCAATCGTCACGGCCCCGGGATCTTTCAGGTCGTACCCTACGGCCCGGATCGTGAGTGCGTATTTGCCGGGCTCCACGTGGCTCCTGGGGAAACCATATTTCCCCTGCGCGTCGCTCACCACGGACACGTTAAAGTTAGCGCCCTCGCGTCGCGCGCTGACGACGACGCCCTCCATAACGCCTTCCTGTTGCGAGCTGACGACACCGCTCAGAGCGACGGGGTCTGAGTCCTGCGCTGTGAGGTCAGGAGAGGCCCCGCTCATTGCGCTGACCACGATGCCTCCCAGAGCGATGGTAAGAAATAGTTTCGACATGAGGCGGATTTTTTGCATACGCATTTAGAATTCAGCGGTTCGCTACCCCTTGACCGTCTCCGCGGCTGCGTTTCTTCCCGCGATTCGTCCTTGCACCGCGCATCTCGCCAGGCCGTGGAGGCTGAATCCTCCCGCGGACTCGCCGCCGCAGTAGAGGCCCGGAATGACGTCACCATTGAGGTCCACCACCTGGCATTTTCCATTGATACGCAGGCCCGAGCGCGTGTCGTGAATCACGGGCGTGGCCCAGGCTGCGTAAAAGGGAGGCGTCTGAATCTTGTATTTCGGCGCGGGTTTGCCGAAGTCCGCGTCCTTGCCGGCGTCCACGAAGGAGTTGTACCGCGTCACTGTGTCTTGCAGCGCGTTCGGCGGTATCGATTTTTTCTGAAACTTGTTTGCAATTTTGGCGGCGAGTTCTGTCACGGAATTCGCGGAAAAGAAGTATCCCTGCGCCTCATCCACATAGGGAGCCGTAACTTTCCAGCCTTCCCGCTTCACCGCGTCCGAGTCAAAGATGGCCCAGATCGGGCCGCCGCCCGGAGTCGTATCGCCGGTTCCCGCTAGGGCCGCATTGATGAAATTGGAGGTCTCGTACTTCACATTCGCGGCGTTGAGGTAGCTTCGCGGGATGTAGGATTTGATGGAGTTGTAGTTGTTCGCGGGGAATTGGCCTTGCGTCTCATCGTAAAATCGCTGGCCCGCGATGTTCACGAGGATCGCGTCCTGGTAATCCTTGACGGAGAGGCCCGTGGCGCGCGCCTTGGAAAAAATGGGGCTGTCCGGCTGCCAGCTCAGGTTCACGTAACCGTATTGGCAGCCGATCCATCCCGCCTTGGTCACGTTCTGGCCAAATTCTCCGGATTGGTTGAACGCGCCCCAGAGCGACGCGCCAATGGACATAGCCGCGATTTCTCCGCTGGCATCCTGGAAGGAGTACGGTTCGCCGGCCACTTGGTACTCTTCGGTGAGGCGCGGATCGAAGATTCTGCGGAAATTTACGTTGCCGCTGTGACCGCCCGTGCCGATGATGACGCCTTTGCGCGCGCGGATATTCACGGTCTTGCCCTGGCTCGTCGCTGAAATTCCAAGGACCCTGCCGGAATTCGGATTCTCGCGGACGATGCCCGTCATCTTGTGTTGCAGGAGAACCTGCACGCCCAATTTTCTCGCGCTGGCTTCCAGCGGACGGATGAGGCCGACGCCTGAGGAAGTGGTTGCACCTTTATCGGCGGGCAGTGGCCCGCCATTCTGAACGAGCGCAAACGCCAGCGGCGCGGCATGGCTCTCCCTCGGTGCGGAATTGCCGCAAGCGTGCCCGCCCAGCGTGTCAGGAGCTTTTTCCACAAACGTGACTCCATGCTCGACCAGCCACTCGTAGGTCTTAGCGCTTTCGTCGGCAAACGCGCGGATGACTTCCTTGTCGTTGTACCGGTAATCGGGAAACCCGTTGGGCTCGACGACGGACCAATCCGTCAGGTCCGAGTACAAAAGGTCCGGCGAGTCGACCACGCCATATTTTTTCTGCCGGCTCGTGCCGCCGCCGAGAGCCACGTTTCCGCCGCTCAAAATCGCGTGCCCGCCGACGTCCGTATTCGCGTCGATCAGAATCACGGACGCGCCCCCCTCGGCCGCTTGAATCGCCGCGGGCAGCCCGGTAGCACCCGCTCCAATGACGACAACGTCCGCTTCCTTATCCCAGCGCGCGGGCCGTCCTTCAGCCTTCGCAACTTCCACGCCAAGCCCGGAGAGGGCTGCGGCGCCGGCTCCCGTGGCTGTCGTCTTGATGAAATCCCGTCGCGAGAAACCGTTCTGGTCGCGTTTATCTTTTTTCATAAGTGTGATCCCAATTGGCGATTTTGATTTGTTCCTTGCGCAAGAACATATGCCCGGCCCCGCTTTGTGTCAACTTCCGTTCGACCTGACAGCGGCGAGGCAGGCCGGCGATCTAAGGAGGTCCCAGTTCCGGGCAAAATGGAAATCTCAGCTAAACCAAAACGAAGAAGTTGGTGTACATTCATCAGCAATCGATGCTTCCGGAATGGGGATCCGGCGAAATGAGTCTCCGGCGGCCGGCGGCGTTTTGATCGCGGGAGATTCTGCACAGAATGTGGAGGTCTTCAGGATGTTATCCCTGAAAGTCAATCGAAAAACCTATAGCGTAGATGTGGAACCCGAGACTCCTCTCTTGTGGGTCATCCGGGACAAGATCGGTCTGACAGGAACGAAGTTTAGTTGCGGCAAGGCCCTTTGCGGGGCTTGCACCGTGCATGTAAACGGGAAACCTGTCCGGTCCTGCGTCGTGCCGGCAAGTCTGATGGTAGGCCAGGAAATCACCACCATCGAAGGACTTTCCCCGAATGCCCAGCATCCGGCCCAGATTGCCTGGCGCGAGGGGGATGTGCCGGAGTGCGGCTATTGCCAGTCCGGACAGATCATGGCAGCCGCCGCCCTGCTTGCGAACAAACCGAACCCAACCGACGAGGATATCGAGCGGGAAATTACCAACCTTTGCCGCTGCGGTACGTATCTGCGCATCCGCCAGGCAATTCACCGCGCCGCTCAAATCGCCGCGAAGGCTTAGGCGTCTCTTTGGAGGTGAGCATGTATACGAATCGTGAATTGAGCCGGAGAGAATTCGTGGTGACCGCCGCTACAGTGGGCGGGGGATTGGCATTGGGACTCTCTTTTCCAAAGAGCGACGTCCTTCGTGCTGCCGATCTTGCCAAATTATCCGGCCGGCCCTGGGAATCTTTAGCAGGCAGAAACGACATCGAGGTCGGTCTTTGGGTTGTGATCGCACCGGATGACACTGTCACGATTCGCATCGGGCAATCCGAAATGGGTCAAGGCGTCATCACATCTTGCGCGAAGATGCTCGTCGAGGAACTGGAATGCGACTGGTCGAAAGTGCGGGCGGAATATGTATCCGTCAATCGTCATTTCCGCGAAAACAAGGTGTATAGGCGCTTGAACACTACTTCGAGCAGTTCGGTTCGCCTGGGACGCCCCTACTTGCAGCAAGCCGGCGCGAGCGCGCGGGAGCGTCTGATGGCGGCAGCGGCACAGACCTGGGGTGTGCCGAGAGCGGAACTTACGGTCAAGGACGGCGTAATTACCCACAAATTGACGGGGCGCACGCTCCGCTACGGACAAGTGGCGGAGAAGGCCGCTGCCATCAAATTACCCGCAGAGCCGAAAATCAAGACGCCAGATCAGTACACGCTGATGAAGAAGCCCACCAAATTGCTGGATACGCCTCTGAAGGTGGACGGCAGCGCCACGTACGGAATCGATGTACGTGTGCCGGGCATGCTCTATGCGGCGGCGAAGGCATCTCCGGTGTTCAAGGGCAAGGTGAAGAGCTACGACGCGGACTCCGTCAAGCGCCGGCCGGGCGTTCATTCGGTCGTGGAGTTCAGCGGCGAGGAGATTGAGGCAGGAGTAGCCGTGGTGGCAGATAGTTACTGGCACGCAAGGACCGCGTTGGATGCCATGCCGATTGAGTGGGACGAAGGCACGCACGGCAACGACACTTCGGAGGAATTCTTTAAATCTTCGCGAGCCACTCTGGATGAGCCTGATGCCAAGGTCGTCACCATGAAGGGAGATCCGGAAGGCGTGCTCAAGAACGCTTCGCAGGTCGTGGAGGCGGTCTACGAAGTTCCCTATCTGGATCACACGGTGATGGAGCCATTCAACTGCACTGCCCAGGTCACTGCGGATCGAGTGGATATTTGGGTGGGGTCGCAGGATCCGGAGAATGCCACGATCGATGCAGCGAAAGTGACGGGCGTTCCGGTGGAGAAAATTTATCTCCACAACTGTTTTCTGGGCGGCGGATTTGGGCGGCGCGGAAACCAGGACGACGTGCGTCAAGCGGTCGCGATTGCCAAGCAGTTGGGGGGACGCCCCGTCAAGGTTATCTGGAGCCGTGAGGAAACGACACGCCACGGATATTATCGGCCGATGCGTGTGTCGAGGTTCCGCGCCTCATTGGGACCGGACGGAATGCCACTCGCCTGGCACACGCGAGTCGTCGGGATGGATGAAGCCGTCTTCGCCTCGAAGCTTGTGGCGGCCGAGGGCGGCCTCGCATCAAATGGACGCAATGGCGGAACACCCGAACCGGGCAACGAACAGCTCATCCGCGGCCTGCACAAACTTCCGTACTTCGTGCCGAACCAGCTATTCGACTATCATCTTCGGAATACGCACGTTCCGACCGGACCTTGGACGTCCGTCGGCAGATCTCAAAACGAGTTTTTCTTGGAGACGTTTGTCGATGAACTTGCCCACGCTGCCGGCAGGGACCCATACCACTACCGGCGCGCTTTGCTGGAGGCGAATGCGGAGTTTCCTTTTGCGAAGGCCTGGACCCAAGTGCTGGGTGCAGCCGCCGAGCAGTCCGACTGGGGCCGGAAATTGCCCGCGGGAACCGGGATGGGGATCGCCATTGGAGATAGTCGCCGCCTCAGCCGGACGGAGATCACGATTATCGGCGTTGTGGCCACCGTCGCGGTCAGCAAGAAGGGCGAAGTCCGGGTCGAGCGGATGGACGTTGCTGTGGACACCGGTCCATTCCTGGTTAATCCATTGGCCGCCGAACGGCAGGTGGAGATGCAAGTTACGATGGGACTGGCCGCGACGCTTCGTCAGGAAATCACGATCGAGAAAGGTCGCGTCGTTCAGAGCAACTTTGATGACTACCCGTTATTGCGGGCCACAGAGATGCCTGAAATAAGTGTCCACTGGGTTCGCGCAACGGATGAACCGATAGCCGGCATCGGCGAAGAAGCGGTAGGGTGGGTCGCCCCGGCGGTGTGCAATGCGATCTTTGCTGCAACGGGCAAGCGAATTCGTTCCTTGCCCCTCAAAAATCACGACCTTAGCTGGTCATAGCGAATCGGAGGCGGCGATCCTCCCGTTACATCCAACCAGTTGCATACAACGGAAAAAAAGGAGCAATGCTTGCGGTCACTAAGCAAAATCCTGGTCCACTTCGGCTGGATAGCGTTCTTCAGTTCAGCCTGTTACGGCGCGACGATTACAGGGACTGTGAATGGCTCGGACGGGGCGCCGTTTCAAGGCGCGTTCGTCGAGGCGCAGAACGCGAAGACCAAAATCACGGTTATCGTCTTGTCGGACAGCCAGGGGCGCTACCGGATTCCCGACCTGCCGACGGGGGATTACCGCGTGCAGATCAGGGCCGTGGGCTACCGCGCCGATCCTCGCTCGGGTGTGACTCTCGCCGCTGACCAAAATGCTTCGTTCAATTTTGCTCTGCAGAAGAGCGCGGTGCGCTGGAATGAAATTTCCAAGTACCAGGCGGCTCAGCTCTGGCCTCCAGCAAAAGGGAAGGAATTAATTTTTGAGCACTGCAACATCTGCCATCAATTTCAAAGCCGCATCGCTTCCGTCAGGCGAGACCTGGACGGTTGGAAAGACCGCGTCGCGTTTATGCGGGAAGCCATGCATTTCAGCATCTTTTTAGGCCCGAATTTCAGCGATCAGGACGCGGATGAAGTAGCCAACTATTTGAACAGCCTGTTCGGTCCGGATTCAGTGCTGCCGAAATCTCCGGCGGACATGCCCGCCTATCAGAAGACGGTGCGGCCGTTCAGCAGTGAGGCCATGAACATTGTGTACGTCGAGTACGACATGCCTGCGCCGAGCCGCATGCCCTTCAGCGCCGCTCCCGACAAAAATGGTTTCCTGTGGATTCCCGATTTTGGTCTAGCGAACAAGATCACGCGGCTCGATCCGAAAACGGCTGAGATGAAGGATTTTTCGATTCCCTTCGCCGGCACAGGCGGAGTTCATTCCGCCGTGCCTGCGTCGGATGGTTCGGTTTGGATTGCCGAGCAAGGCTCGAACAGGATCGGCAGATGGGACCCTGTAACGCAACAGATCACCGAGTATCAAGATGCATACCTGCCCGGAAAAGAGGGAATCGAAGACGGCGGATCGAAGCACACGGTCCGAATCGATCCGAGCGGAAAGGTTTGGACGAGCGGCGTCCCGCTGACGCGCTTCGATCCGGAGACCGGGAAATTCGCCCGCTTTGTCGAAGGGGAATATGCGTACGACGTCAAACCGGATAAAAATGGCGACGTGTGGTTTACGAGCCCGCTGGTAAGCAAGATTGGCAAAGTGGACGGAAAAACGATGAAGGTTTCCCAGTGGACTCTCCCCACGCCTGACGCTTACCCTCGACGCATGGAAATTGGCCCCGATGGCATGATTTATTCCGGCGAATTTCGCGGCGGAAAAATGGCCCGGTTCGACCCGAAGACGCAGACCTTCAAGGAATTTCCGCTGCCCGGTCCGGATCCGAGTCCATACGGCCTGGGGTTTGATGCCGACGGCTATCTTTGGTATGACTCCCACAACATGGACTTGATCGCGAGATTTGATCCGAGGACAGGGAATGTCATCGAGTATCCATTTCCTCATCCCGAACCGGCCATTCGCGAGTTCTTCCGCGATGCGCAGGGGCGGATGTGGTACGGAACCGCACCCAACAACAAAGTCGGCTATTTTTATCTGGCCGGGAAGGGCGATTCCGCGGGGGAAGCCAGCAAGTAACGCAGCGGCGGGGGACGGCACAAATGCCACGCGAAAGCGAGATGCGTACTACTTCCGATCGCCGCCCTCGTCAGCGTCTCGTTTGACGCCAATGACGTAGTCCGCTTTTTCGCGGCGGCAATTCGTAACGGTGCCGGAATCCTGTTCGCTACCCCACTTGACCGTGACATGCGACCCAACACGAATCGCATTTTTCATTCGCACGCTCATGCCGCGGTGCGACGTGTCTTCGAGCGTCGCCGGCGCCACGCGGGGAGTCCCGTCATCGTCTCCCCACAAGACATCGACCCGCGCCATGAGTGGAATTCTAAACTCGGTCCTCTTTTCGCTCACTCCTTTTCCTATCGGCAAAAAATTAAAAAAAGTTCAATCCCTTTCTCTGCGTGCTCTGTGCCTTCTGTTTAGCTTTTATTGAACGTGACGAGGCGACCCCATTTGACCGTGCGTCGTTTTGCGAAGAGCAATGAGTTGGCAAACGAGTCGTTGTATACTCGCGCGTGCTCCCTGATTCGCGTTTCAAGATTCAAGGATTAAAAATCTTATGACTGGAAGAGTTCCCGTGAGAATCGACGTCCATGCGCACTATTTTCCCCTGGAATATCTCGACCGTTTGGACCTGTATGGAGGAAGTCACGTCACGGGTCTGATCCGGAGGATGAAACTGGATTCCGCCCATTTCAGCGGGCTCGAAGACCACTTCCAAAATATGGACCGCTCCCAAGTGGATATGCAGATTCTCTCCGTCTCCGGCCAGCTCCCGTATTTCGAGAAGGAAAATGATGCGGTGGATGCGGCCCGGCTCGGCAACGATATTTACGCGCGCATCGTCCGAAAATATCCGAAGCGCTTCGCCGCCTTCGCCTGCACTCCGCTGCCGCACGTGCAGGCGGCGATCGCGGAAACGCGCCGCGCGCTCGATGAACTCGGCATGGTAGGCGTGACGGCAGGCACCGTGGTCCTCGGAAAGAGCATCGCCGATCCGGCCTTCGACGGATTTTTCGCCGAACTCAATCGCCGTAAGGCCGTCCTCTTCATCCACCCGATCGGCGGCAGCCTCGGATCGCAACTGATCGAGTCCACCAACCTCGTTTGGCCGGTCGGCGCGCCGCTCGAAGACACGGTGTGCCTGCTGCAATTCATGCAGGCAAATTTTCCGAGCCGCTTTCCGGACATCAAGATCATCTTGCCGCACCTCGGCGGGTTCGCTCCTTTTCTCGCGGCCCGGCTCGACCAATTGAAGGATCATTTCCTGCCGGACTCCGCCATGGCGCCCAGCGTCCAGGCAAAATATTTCTGGTATGACACCGTGAACGGCAATCCGTCCGCGCTCCGGTGCGCGCGGGAAACTCTCGGCGCGGATCACCTCTTGTTCGGAACCGACTATCCCTTCTGGCGCGACAACGCATTCAAGCTGTTGGCGGACTACATCGGTGAATCCGGACTGCCGGCGAATGAAGTGAATCGTATCCTCGGAGGGAATTGCCAACGATTGCTCGGCTTGTGAGTTCGCTAGCGCCTGTTATTTATTCCAATCCTAACCCGCAGAACGCAACCAACCTTCCCAAAGAAGCACGCCGTTTTTCGTGGCGCCGGCGTCCCGCCGGCGATTTTTTCATCTCGCAGCGGCACGCAGAACCGCCAGCGCAATGGGATTGCACATCGATTTCTCGAGAAGTCCCAATCGATCGGATACCGAATCTTGCGTGTGATAGAGCGGCGTTTTGGATATGATGGAGAGCTTTGGAGACTTCATGGAACCCGCTCTTGTGGATTTGAAAAATGTGCGCGTCATTCGAGGCGACAATGTCGCGCTCGACGACTTCAGCCTGCGGATCAAGGCCGGCGAACACGTCGCAATTCTGGGACCGAACGGCTGCGGAAAGTCGACGCTGATCAAGACCATCACGCGCGAGTGCTATCCGGTGATTCGCGAAGGCTCCTCCATGACGATTCTGGGCCAATCGCGCTGGAACGTCTTTGAGTTGCGCTCAGTCCTCGGCATCGTCTCGAATGATTTGATGCAGGACGTCACCGGCAAAACGAGCGGCCGCGAAGTGGTTCTCTCGGGCTTCTTCAGCAGCACGCGCATTTTTGACCATCAAACCATCGAACCCTCCCAACGCAAACGCGCGGACGCCGTGCTTGAGCGAATCGGAGTGTTGCACCTCGCCGACCGCCCGGTCGCGGAAATGTCTTCGGGCGAAGCCAAACGCATCCTGATTGCGCGAGCCCTCGTGCACGATCCGCAGACGCTCTTGTTCGACGAGCCGAGCAACAGCCTCGACGTATTCGCGCAGCACGGACTGCGGCAAACCATGCGCGAGCTCGCCCAATCCGGAATCGGCATTGTTCTCGTAACGCACCATCTTTCCGATGTCATACCGGAGATTGACCGCGTCGTCTTGATGAGGAACGGAAAGATTCAGGCGGACGGCCAGAAAAAGGATTTGCTGAATCCGGAAGAAATCTCACGCCTGTTCGGCATCCCGGTCGATATTACGCGACGGGACGGCTACTACCACTTGTGGTGATATCTTCCGGTCAGAAGGAAAAACTACCGTCGCCCCGGTTTCCACCGAACCTAACCTGAACTAAAATAATCACTTACATTATTCTGCCTTCTGGCACGCTCCTTGCACCATTTCCATGAATCCAGCCACAAACCATTTTTTGAGGTGCCCTATGAAAAAGATTGTGCTTGCCGTGGCCGGCGCCCTGCTGGTCTTCCCGGCTGTTCCCAGAATAGCTTCTGCAGCTTCGCCTCCGGTCTCGATGCAACAGCAATCCAAGCAAAAAACAAAAATATTCTCAGGGACGATCATTTAGAACGGTGACAATTTCGTTTTGAGCGATGCCGCGAATAAGCTCTCCTACGTGCTGGACGATGCCGAAAAGGCCAGCCAGTACGAAGGAAAGAAAGTCAAAGTAACGGGAACCGTGGATGTCGCGAGCAATACTATCCACGTCGAGACCATTCAAGAAATCGCGTAAGGGCGAAGGCCATTTTCGAAGTGCCAGGAGGGACTCGGCTGAGGAGCAATGGATCCGCTCTAAGTTGAAGAAGGGCAGAAGGAAGAGCACGATCCGCCGCATCGAATGTTACTACAGATGCCACACCACACCCCTGTAGCGACATCTTCTTTCGTGCGAACGGTGGGGTGTACTTCGGGCAAACGTCTTATACGGAATAGGAAACGTTGTCGTCGGAAGCGACGGTTGCCGCGCCGTTGCCGGACGCCGCAGCCGCCGCGGCGGCTGCTTCTTGCTGCAGCTTTGTCCCGCGGCGCATCGCGACAACGCCGGTCCTCACCATTTCCAGGATGCCGTACGGTCGCAGCACTTTGAGCAGCCGGTCGATCTTTTCCTCGCTGCCGGTCATCTCGATCGTCAGCGAGTCGGTGTCGAAATCGACGACGCGCGCGCGAAACACGTTGACGACCTCCAGGATGTGGGAACGTTCGTTGTGCGGCGCGGAAACCTTGATGATCGCCAGGTCGCGGCAAATCGAAGGCTTCCCCGTGATGTTCTCAACGAGCAGCACGTTCACGAGCTTGTAGAGGTTGGCTTCGACGCGCAGCGCCTGGTCGCGGTCCGCATCGACCACGATCGTCATGCGCGAAACTTCCGGCTTTTCCGTGCGGCCGACGGTGAGAGAATCGATGTTGAACGCACGGCGGCGGAACAGCGAGGCCACGCGCGTCAGCACGCCCGGCTTATTTTCAACGTGCACCACAAATGTGTTCAGCATATGTTTCTCACGCGTCCGTCGCCGTCTCGACAATCGGATTCGGACGGCGAATCATTTCGTGCAGCGCCGCCCCCGCCGCGACCATCGGATAGACTGAATCTTCCTGCTCCACCTGGAAGTCGATCAGGACCGGGCCCTTGTGCTTGTGCGCCATCTCGACCGTCGGCACGACCTGCGAGCGCTGCGTCACGGCCACCGAACGAATCCCAAACGCGTCCGCGAGTTTCACGAAATTAGGGCTGAGGATCGGCGAAGCTTCGTAGTTTCGTTCGTAGAAAAATTCCTGCCACTGGCGAATCATCCCCAGGTAGCCGTTGTTGATGATGGCGATGTTGACCTTCAACTTTTCCTGCACCATCGTCGCGAGTTCGCACATGGTCATCTGGAAACCGCCGTCGCCCACCACCACCCACACGTCGGCTTCGGGGCGAGCGGCCTTCACGCCGATCGCGGCCGGCAGCGCGAATCCCATAGTCCCAAGCCCGCCCGAGGTGATCAGCGAGCGCGGCTTCTCGTGCTTGTAATACTGTGCTTCCCACATCTGGTGCTGGCCCACGTCGGTGACGACGATCGTGTCTCTGTCGCGCGTTTCGCGCCAGAGATCGTTGATCACGTGCGCGGCGTAGAGATGGCCGTTGTCGGGCAGGCCCTGAATGTCGCGCACGGCGACGTCGCCCTTGAGCCGGTCGATATAGGAGAGCCACTCGTGGCGGTCCTGCGATTTCAGGTTCGGCAACAATTCGCGCAGGACGCCTTTCAAATCGCCCACGAGTGCCACGTCCACCTTCACGTTCTTGTTGACTTCGGCGCGATCGATTTCGACATGGATCTTTTTTGCGTTCGGCGCGTACGTTTTCAGATTGCCCGTGACGCGGTCGTCAAAGCGCATGCCAAAGGCGATCAGCAAATCGGCTTCCTGAATCGTGGTGTTCAGCCAGGCTTCACCGTGCATGCCCATCATCCCGAGACTCAGCGGATGAGACGCCGGGAACCCGCCGAGGCCGAGCAGAGTAAGCCCAACGGGGATATTCGCCTTCTCGGCAAACGCCCGCACTTCGTCCATCGCACCGGACAAGATGATGCCGTGTCCCGCCAGAATCACGGGCCGCTTGGAATTGTGGATCAGCTCCAGCGCCTGTTTGTACTCCTCGGAAGTCGGCGACAAATCGGGACGATATCCGGGCAGTTGCGGCGCAACAGGCTTGCCGTCGAATTCGCAGGTGGACTGTTGCGCGTCCTTGGTAATGTCCACGAGAACCGGCCCGGGACGGCCGGACCGGGCGACATAGAAAGCTTCGCTGATCGTCTGCGCGACTTCGCTGGCGTGCGTGACGAGGTAGTTGTGCTTCGTGACGGGAAGCGTGACGCCCGTAATGTCCGTCTCCTGAAACGCGTCCGAGCCGATCAGCTTGCTTCCCACTTGCCCCGTAATGCACACGATCGGAGAGGAATCGAGCATGGCCGTGGCGATGCCGGTCACCATATTCGTGGCGCCCGGACCGGACGTGGCGATCGCCACACCAACGCGCCCCGAGGCGCGCGCGTAGCCGTCGGCCATGTGCGCCGCGCCCTGCTCATGGCGGACGAGTACGTGATGGATATTGCTGTACTTCAGCGCGTCATAGGCCGGCAGGATCGCGCCGCCGGGATAGCCGAATACGGTGGTAACGCCCTGCTGTTCCAGACATTCCCAGAGAATTTGCGCGCCTGTTTTGATCATAAAGGTATCCGTCCAGACTCAGAAATAGCCTAGGCAGGCCCATCCCTTGGCCCTACCTGCAATAGTATAGGCAATTATTATACAGGAGAATTGAAATAAAGGGTCTGTTGCCCGTCTGAGGGTTAAACCCGGTGGCGTGCGTGAGGGTCCACCGCTCCGAATCAAGCTCGTGCGTCAGACCAATCCAGGATGACCTTCCCCGCTTCCCCTGTACGCATGGCCTCGAAGCCCTTCTCATAATCACGCCAGGAAAAGCGGTGCGTGATGATCGGAGAAATATCCAGGCCGGATTCGATCATGACGGTCATCTTGTACCAGGTCTCGAACATTTCGCGGCCGTAGATGCCCTTGATGGTGAGCATGTTGAAGATGACGCGGCTCCAGTCGATGGCGACTTCGGCGGACGGAATTCCCAGCATGGCGATTTTGCCGCCGTGGCACATATTTTCCAGCATTTCGCGGAACGCTTCGGGCGAGCCCGACATCTCCAGGCCGACATCGAAGCCTTCCCGCATCTCAAGGCGTTTCTGCACTTCTTTCAGTCGTGTCGTTCGCGAGTCCACGGTGATCGGGACGCCCGCCTTTTCCGCGAGTTTGAGGCGATTTGGATTCACATCGGTGATCACCACGTGCCGCGCGCCCGAAAATCGTGCGACCACCGCGGCCATGATGCCGATCGGCCCTGCACCGGTGACGAGAACATCCTCGCCGAGCACGGGAAAAGAAAGCGCGGTGTGAACCGCATTTCCGAAGGGATCGAAAATCGCGGCGATCTCGCGTGCGATCGGGCGCGTGTGCTTCCACACGTTCATCATCGGCAGGACCACATACTCGGCGAACGCGCCCGCGCGGTTTACTCCCACGCCTTGGGTGTAGGCGCACAGGTGGCGCCGCCCGGCGAGACAATTGCGGCAGCGCCCGCACACGACGTGCCCCTCCCCGCTGACGAGATCGCCGGGATGAAGGTCCGCCACATTGGATCCGACTTCGACAATCTCCCCGCAGAATTCATGCCCGATGACGAGTGGTACGTGAATGGTGGCGCGCGCCCAATCGTTCCAGTCGTAGATGTGCAGGTCGGTCCCGCAAATTCCCGTGCAGAGCACGCGAATCTTGACGTCATTGATGCCGGGTTCGGGCTCGGGAGCATTTTCGAGCCAGAGGCCCCGCTCGGCCCGGCTCTTAACGAGGGCTTTCATTCCGGATGTCCTCCAGGATTGTCGCCTGATCCTGCGAAGGAGCGAATTCGTGATCGCAGGCTATTCGCGCTCCGCTCGCTTCGGGCCTGTTGAAACGGGAGCCCTGCTCTTTTCCGGCCTGTGCCGCGGTGCGCCGTCGGCAGACTTGGGTTTCCGGTTGGATTTCTCCATTTTGGATACGGCGTAGGCAAGAAGGCCGAACACGTCGCTGAATCCGCTGCGAACGCGCTCCCTCCAGTACTTGCCTTCCTGGCCGATGTGACGATATTTCTTGTAACGATTATCCAGAAGCTGGCGCATGGGAAGTTCGGTAAGCGGACGCAGAGCGGCAAGCAAGTGACTCTTGAGCGATTCCGCCGCCGCTGCAGGATCGAGATGCGCCCCACCCTCGGACTCCGGCACCACGTTATCGATGATGCCGAGGGAATGGAGGTCTTGCGCCGTGAGTTTCAGAACGCCCGAAACCGCCTCCGCTTTTCCCGCGTCGCGATAAAGAATCGCGGCCGCGCCCTCGGGCGAAATCACGGAATAAATCGCGTTCTCGAGCATCAAAACGCAGTCGGCAACGCCCAAGGCCAGCGCGCCGCCGCTGCCGCCCTCGCCGATAATCGCGGAAACGATGGGAGTGGGCAAGTTGGCCATCGTGGCGAGGTTGCGCGCGAGAGCGAAGGCGATCCCGCGATGTTCGGACTCGTAGTTCGCCTGGGCGTTTGGGCAATCGACAAGAGTGATGACGGGAATCTTAAACTTGGAGGCAAGCCTCATCAGGCGCAGCGATTTCCGGTAGCCTTCCGAGTACGCTTTGCCGTCGTGCGATGCGGCCTTTTCCTCCGGAGTGGCGCCTCGCTCCTGGCCGATCATGATCACGGTGTCGCCATTTAATTCGGCGATGCCGCCGATGATGGCGGGATCGTCGCCGCTCCACCGGTCTCCGTGAAGTTCCAGGAAGCGCGATGCCATATGCGCAATGTAATACTTTGCCGTGGGGCGGCCCGAGTGCCGCGCGAGACTTACCTTTTGCCAGGCCGTAATATGCTTGGATTTTACGGCCGGCGGCAGATCCTTACTCCCCGGCTCCATCGCTTTGTTCCGCTTCAGATGCCCGATGAGATACGCGGTGACCGCGGTCAAATCCTTCCGCCCGATCACGAGATCGATCAGCCCAGCCTTGAGCAACGTGTCGGCGCGGTGCGAATCCTTTGGCGGCGCGACGCCCGTTGTTTGTTCGATGACTCGAGGCCCCACAAATCCAATTTGCGCGCCCGGCTCGGCAATCAGGATGTCGCCGAGCGACGCGAAGCTGGCCGTAACGCCGCCAAATGTCGGGTCCGTCAAAATGGAAATGAAGGCAAGTTCCTGACGGTCGTGCACGGAAGCGGCGGCCGCGACTTTGGCCATTTGCATCAGCGAAAACATGCCTTCCTGCACGCGGGCGCCGCCGCTGGCCGCCACGCTGACGAGCGGAATTCGGCGTTGCGTGGCCTCCTCGAAGGCATGAGCGATTTTTTCTCCCACGACGGAACCCATCGTGCCGCCCAAAAACGCGAAATCGAAAACAACCAGCACCGCCTGGTGGCCTCCGATTCGGCAAAATCCAGCGGTGACGGCCTCGCGGACTCCTGTCTCCTTCCGTGCTTCTTCCAGGCGAACGCGATAGGATTTATGGTCCGCAAACCCGAGCGGATCGACGGACACAAGCTCGCGGTCCAATTCACGGAAGGTTCCTTCATCGGCCAGCAACGCGATCCGCGCGCGTGAAGGCATGGACATATAGTGATTGCATCCCGGGCAGATGTAGAAGCACGCTTCCAGCGCGGCCCGCGCGTGAACCGTGCCGCACCCGGGACACTTCGCCGTGGGCGGGATGGAGATTTTACCTCTCAGCATGAATCCCTTCTTCCTGGTAACCACCGTACTCTGAAGCTGACAAGCGGGAGCCGACCATCCAATTATCGCAGGTCAACACGCGCCTTTGGATGAAAAATTCGTGACTGTGATTATTGTATTAGGTAGACGCCGGGCCTATCCAGATTTTGAACCTGGAATTATATGACAGGAAGGAGCTTAGCGGCCTTGGAAGACTTGAAACTTTGGAGGGAGGAGGGCCGAATGTGGGTGTGCATTCGGCCCCGGGGTGGTCAGGATTGCTATCTGCTCATGTGTGAGACTAGGGGAGGCCTGGAATTTTGTCCAATTCATCGTTTTGATGGAATGGATCAGATTCCATTGCACTGAAATAGAACGCCTTGAAAAGCGAAAAAGTCGCAGCAAAAACGAGTCCGTCTTTTTGTAACTGCATACCAAACGACCGCCGCCAGAAACGCAAGCGGCACAAGTGCGAACGCTGCCAGCACGTAAAAGAAAAGCGGACCATTCATTCCGCCTGAAGACTCGCTGTGTTCATGGTCCAAGTAAATATCCATAGCTGCCAGAAAAGCAACGGTCGTCCAGATTGGAATGTATAGATTCCATCCCTCCTGTTTGCTGCGCTGGATTCGAGTCACGATCCCGACTCTGGAAACCAAATGGCACCACTACCGGCATTCCTTTCAGCCGGACTTTCAGGAATTTCCAGAACTGAACTCGGAGAGCGATTGCGCGGCGGGATCGAATTTTGTGCCTTCCCAAGCCGTGTGCGGACAGGGCAGACTCAGCACCGTCCGAAACAATATTCCAAGGTCCGAAAGGAAAGTGCGAGTCCTCGAATACTTCAGGGACATTTCCAGCTTGATGGGCAAAATTCTTTTGATGTATTGCTCCTCGATCGAGCCCTTGTAAAAGAACCTGGCCTCATCCCGAAAGATGAGAGAGGACACGTCGGTAATCCCGGGGCGGGACTGCAGGAGTTCACCGTACTCCTCCAGGAAACAATCGACAAACATTTCCACCTGCGGTCGCACGCCCACTAATTGCATATCTCCGCAAAGCACGTTAATGAGCTGCGGCAGCTCGTCCAGTTTGTGTTTCCGCAAGAAATGTCCCACCCGCGTGATGCGCGCGTCCTCGCGTTCCGTTAACAGGCTGCCTCCGACACTATGCGTAAACATGCTCCGGAATTTGAGTAGGCGGAATCTCCGAAGGCCCCTGCCTACACGAAACTGCGAATAAAAAACCGGCCCACCATCATCGAGCTTGATCGCCAAGGCAATTATTGCAAACAGAGGAACCAAGCAGGCGAGTCCCACCGCTGCGCAAACTGCGTCAAACAAACGCCGCAGGGCACGCTCCGGGATTTCTTCGTGCCTGGACAGGGAAATCGCTTGCTGATATTCGCGCTGGGCCACGGGAATATCCTCCCGCCGGCCGCCGTTTCTTATTGGCGAAACCGGCACTAATCAACGGGGATTAGGAATTATCTTGTGAGTGCCGTAAGGACTCTCCGAACAGGATTTGCGCGGCCCACGGTCGCGGGACGATACGACAGGGCCAGAACAAAACCGAGAGCGTAAGAGAAATGGTAGACAGCAAAAACGACGGGCAAGCAGGGAAGAAAGGACCACCCTTGCCGCTTCGCGACACAAAAGGCCGTGGCGAATGAAGCGATGAAATACGAGGCCACCAACGTAAACCAGTCAACAAGGAACAAGTCTCGCCACCAGGTCAATCCGCCGAGGCTCGCTGCCGCGGCGCAAAGCAGCAAAATGGCTCCCGCGAGCATGCAGGAACCCGGCACGAGATTTCGCCAGGATGCGAGCCTCCCATGCTTGCGAACCACGGCAACTTTCCAGAACCCATATTGAAAGTATTGCCGGAACAGCTCGGAAAGGCTGGACCTGGGCCGGTACCAGTAAGTGATTTTTGGGGACTGCCACAATGTTCCGCCACAGAAGAGAAGCCGCGCGTTCAATTCGTGATCCTGGCCTCGGACCAGTTTTTCGTCAAACAGGCCGATGCGTTCCAGGGTCGATTTGCGCCAGCAGCCATACATCACCGTGTCCGCCGGGCCTGTGTATCGCGGATCGCGAAACTTGGCGCCGCCGGTGGCAAAGGGTGTGTGGAAGCCAAACGCGATAGCCTGCGCAATATAGCCGTCCGCGCGCGTCAATGCCGGGCCGCCCACATTTTCAGCGTTGGTTTCCTGGAGCACTTCGACGCAGGAACGGACGTAGTCCGTGGCGTAGGTCGTGTGGGCGTCCATGCGGATGATGATCTCTCCCCGTGCTTCGCGGATCGCCCGATTCAGCGCCGTGGAGGCGATTTTTTCGGGATTGTCGAGGACACGAATGGCCGCAAATTTCCTTTCGAATTCGTCGAGGACCAGCCGAGTTCCATCGTCGCTCATGCCGTCGGCGATCAGGATTTCCATTTCGATCCTGCCAAGCTCCTGGCGAAGCACCGAATCGAGAAACGCGCGGATATGCCGAATTTCATTCCGGCAAGGGACTACCACCGAGACATGAATCGTTTGGCTTTGCGGCACGGAAAATTCCTTTCCCGCAGGCGGATCAGCTCTCACAAAATTCAATTTTTCCGAGGAACAGAGATGAGACTACGAACGTTGCGCGATTGGCTCGTATGCCGAGATGCGATTATCTCTCACGGCGAATTCCGGATCATTTCTCTCGCACATGCCGATGACCGCGATAGCCAGGGACAGCGCGATGGTGGGCAGTTTTTCCCAATACAGTGTCGCCAAACCAAGACTATCGAGACTCATGGCGAAGATCAGCGCTAAAATCAACGCTCCCTCGGATTGAAAACGTGGATTTCCGTAGAGAAAAATTCCGGCGCGGATAAATTGGAATACGGCAGCCAGGAACAGAAGAAGACCGCCCAAACCCAATTCAAGCCAGACCGTCAAATAGGTATTGTGCGCCCGGCCTTCGCTTCCCATCAGAGTTAAGTAGTTCAATTCCTGCCCAAATCCCTGCCCGATTAGAGGGTCCTTTTGAATGGCCTGAAATGCCATGCCCCACCGGTCAAACCGATGACTGAAACCTTCTCCTGTTTTCAGATTCACACTGGTGGCGTCTTTCATCAGTTGGGGGTCCCGCGAATGCAGATACAGAATAGCGGACAGACACACTGCAGCGAAGACCAGGACCCAAGTCCACCGGCGCATCATGCAAAGAAACAGGAGAAAGCCCGCGGCAATACTTATGCTTGTGCCGCGCACAAACACCAGCGCGGGCACGAGCGCGAATCCTGCGGCGAGACACGGCCAGAAAATTCTATTCACCAGCGTTTTTGAAAAAACGATTCCGCCCAATCCGGCGGCGAACACGAGCAACAAGGCGGCCTGGCCGATCGTATTCGGATTCCAGGTGCCGAACGTCGCGGCGCTTTTCAATTGCTGAAAATTCGCAAAATCGTTCGATGAGATTTCGCCCAGATGCTGGTGAACTTGAATCACCAGGGCCACGCCGCCGCCCATCAGGCCGGCCACGAAAAATCGAAGCCTTTTTTCCGATTGCACAATTAGAGGAAGGACCAGAATGATGACGGCGCATCCGGCCATTCTGGCTGCGTCATAGCCTCCGGGCGGCATTCCCCGCGCGGTTTCCACAGCAATCGATAAGAGGCAGACCGCAAGGAAAATCCCTTGCCAGGTAAATATGCTCCTCTGACTTCGAGAAAGAGGAGCGGGCGCCCACAGAATGATGCGCGCCAGAAAAAGCAAGATGAGTACGTCGTCCAGTCGAATGTTGATCGTAGTGCCGAGGGGATAGGCGAAGTCGGGAAATCCGAGCGAGAACGCGTACAGGAACAGGCCGTACTCGGGCTTCGTCCAGAGAAACACGGATCCAAGCAATATTGCGACGCTAATTTCAAACCAGAGTGTGGGTGTGGGATACATGAGGGTTGTTTTTTAAGTAGTGTGTATCAGTACCTGCGCTTACAAGACCATTTCGATCCGCGCATTTTTAGGGATGACACTCGCGGGAACGCCGCCCGCCATCGTGTACGGTGGAACATCGTGTGTAGCCACGGAATTGGCCGCGAGAACGGCGCCGCGTCCGATGACCACACCTTTCGTGACGGTTGCGTGGGCCGCGACCCACGACCCTTCGCAAATGCGAATCGGCGCGAGATTGCTGCGGCCAAACCGGTAGGATCCATCGAGTTTTGTGTGGTCCCCACTGACCAGAACCGAGTACGGCCCGAGCTGCACCTCGTCCTCCAGGACGATCCCACCCCGTGCATGCAACCAGCAGCCCGTGGCGAGGAAGACATCGCTGCCGATTTCCAGGCGATTCGTAAAGTTGATCGTCACATGCCGCGACACTTGAAGATTTCTCCCGCAGCGTTTGAACGAAGGCCGCAACAAAAATCCGCGCAGGCGCAGGACAGGCCGTAGTTCGGGCAACCAGCTTGTGGCAACACTGATGAAATGAAACCAGAGATATTGGATCACTCGCATTGCGACGTATCTATTCCTGCGGAACTGCCGCTCTCTCGGCGGGCGCATTCGTATTCAGTTCTCTGAGCACGACGGCAATAAATCGATCCAGCGTTTGCTTGCGCGCGGCCATCAAGCCGTTGCGAATCATCGCGCGGCGCAATTCGCCGTCGTCGATCACACGCTCTATGGCGCGCGCCAAAGCCCGCGCAGCCTTCGGAGGAACGAGCAAAGCATCGTATCCGTCCGTAACCGTTGTAGGGACGCCTCCGACCGTGGTGGAAATACACGGCAAGCCGTTGGCTCGAGCTTCCACCAGGACATGCGGCGTTCCCTCGGAGAGCGTGGGTAGTACCAAAAGATCCGCGGCGCGCATGCGATCGAATAATGGCTTTCCGTTCGGCACGTATCCCACCCAGCGAATGCGCTCGCGAATGCCTAGCGCAGCGGCGATGTCTTCAAGTTTCTTGCAGTAGTCCGGAAATTGGCGCGGCCCGACAATTTCCAGCTCCCATGGCACATCCGTCTTGAGCTGGGAAACCGCGTCCAGCAAGTACTCGATTCCTTTCTCCGGACGGAGGAAGCCCACAAAAAGGATTCGCACGACTGAGCCCCGGCAGGTGTCGGTGCGAGAGAGAAATTCACTTCCCCGAATCGTGCTCGAAACGATCTCGACCGTCCGGGGAGATGCGTGGGCGCGGGCCACTTCGCGTCCGTTGCAAATCAATACGCCGTTGGTGACCCAGCGCCCGAGGCGCGTGAAGAGCCGATCCTGGAGCGCGTAAAGCAAGGCGAAGGTATCCCGCACGCGCCCTCTCCTGGCGTGTGTTCGCAGCAGAGTGACGGGATCGCTGACGATCCAATGGCAAATCGGTTTCCTGAATATCGCGGCGCAAAAGTACAGCACCCCCGTGTAGGGGCACCCTCCCCGCACCAAGAGAACATCCGCCCGCCGGCAGGTACGCATGTAGGCGCGAGCGATTCCGAACAAATGGATCAGCGATCCGACGCTGGTGCACCAGAAAGGCTGCTCGATGAGTTCGAGATTCAGTGCATTCAATGGGGCATCGAAGGGCGCGGGTGGAGGGCCATGCACAACTCTGGTGCAAACGCAGACTCTTTCAAAATGTTTGGCAAGCGCTTCGGCGACTCGTCCGGATGCCGCCTGCATATGAATTTCCCCCGCGCTGGAAAATGCGCGGACCGGAGTAAAGTATCCGAGGATTCGGCTCATCTTGAATTCCAAAAAAAATTCACGCAGGAGACCGCGAATATCGCAAACGCAAATCCGCGACCTGCTGGAAAAACAATCGGACATTTCCCGCTCCAAACGGCCAGAATTGGAGCGGCGAGATCCTCAGCCATTTCGCCGCGGCGGCAACCAATACCAGCAACTGCGCGCAACCGCTCACTAAAACGGCGAAGGCCATTCCCATGAGCCCGAACCGCCGCAAGAGAAATAGAGCCGCGAGGGCCATGACGCCGATTCCAACCAACTGGCTCAACAGGCCCGAGTGCGGGCGTCCCAAGCCTCGCAATCCTTGATTCAAGATGTTGGCTGAAGCCGTCAAGGACCCTGCCAGGGCCAAAACCGCGGCCGGCCGTACGGCGCGGGAGAATTCGAATCCAAACAGTGGAACGACGAGGAACGGGATCAGGCCGGCCAGCACAAGCCCCACGCCGCAAGACACCAAAGCGGATTGGCGAAATGTTCCGATGATGATCCTTTCCTGGCTCTCTGTATTCCTTTCATTCGAAAGGACGGCGAAAGAAGTGATCCCCAAGGCGTCGCCGAGGGAAGACGGTCCGTTGGCAAAGGCCGCGGCGACGACGTATATTCCCGCGGATTTTGTGTCGAGCAGGCTCACGACCAGGATCGTGTCGAGTTGCAGCGAAATCAGATTGCTGATGGTCGCTCCGAAATATGGCGTCCCTGCCTGCAATAGATGGCGGCATTGGTCGAATCGCAACTTGCCGGCAGCCAATGACTTTCTCTGAATCCAAAGGCGCAAGAGGACGGCCAGCAATTCGCTTGCGAGAAATGCCGAAACGAACCAACGCACCTGATTTCTGTGGGTCACTCCGATGAGACCGATGAGAATGAGATAAAAAATAAAGAAGGACAACCGCAGGAGATTGTAACGGCGCCAGCGCATCCGGCCGTGCTCGACAGCCAGCAGAACTTGATTGGAAATATCCAGCGGAATGAGCAACAGGCAAAGCCGCGCCACGGGAAGCAAATTGCTTCTATCCGCGGGAAGGAGCATCGGAATCAGAAAATACCCGGCCAGAAGATAAAACACAGCGGTAACCAATCCGACCGTCACTCCAACAGCGGCCCAATCGCACTCTTTTTCGGGATCCTTTGCGACTTCCCGCGCAAGAACCCAGTTGCAACCCATCAACCCCAGGTTACTCAAAATCACGGGCCATAAAATGACCGTGGCTAGTTCGCCCCGGGCAACCGGCCCCAGCAGACGAGCGGTGAGAATGCCGGTGCCTGCGCCGCACGCCTGAATGACCAGGCTTGTGGAAAATGTTCCGAAATTGGCTTTGGAAAATATCACGTGTACTGGGGAGGACTATGCCGCGCCAGCTTCTTCATTGGGACGAGCGCAGGCGTAATACGAGTAGTCATTCAACGAGGAGTCGCGGTTGTTCAGAACGACCCCAATAAGATTGGTTCCCACGGAGCGCGCTTGCGATTCCGCGTACTGAACGACCTGGCGCGGCGTCTCTCCTCCTTTGACGACGAGGATCGTCGCGCCGACCATGCTTCCCAAAATGCGGCTGTCTGCCCGGTTGAGAAGAGGCGGCGAATCCAGGATAACGAAGCGATAGGTCGCCATCGATTCCTGAATCAGGGCCCGCATCCGGTCCGAGGAAAGAAGTTCGGAGGGATTTTCCGGGATAGGGCCGCAGTGCAGAACATGCAATCGGCTGATCGGCGTGGGAAACACCATTTGTTGCCACGCGCCCTGGCCCGCCAGATAGCTGCTCAGCTGCGAGCCGCTTTCGGGGAAATACTTCTGAATGCTGGGACGGCGCATATCCGCATCGACGAGAAGAACCGGCTTGCCGAGCTGCGCCAGGGAAAATGCAAGGTTCACCGCGACCGTGGTTTTCCCTTCACCGGGCTGCGCGCTGGTCACCAAAATGGAATTCGCGAAACGTCCGGAAGCGGAGAGAATCACCGAAGTTCGAAGCTCGCGAAACGCCTCGGAAAAGGCGGACCCTTTGTGAATTCCCAGATCATGCCGGGAATGGTCTTCGATCAGCGCACCGCCTTCCACGGCCCTCGAACCGGCCATGCCGAAGATGAATTCCCGGTCCGCGCGTGCAACACCTTTGTGCTTCCTCCCGTTCAGGGCACCGAAAGTAGGGATAAAGCCCAGAACCGGAACACCCAAGTAGTGAAATACGTCTTCGCTATACCGAATGGTCTGGTCCAAATGTTCCTTGAGGAACGCCATCGAGACCCCGAGCCCCAAACCAAGAAACGCCGCCAGCCCCAAATTGAGAGGATAATTTGGGGCGATCGGTTTATAGGGAACCGTTGCGGGATCGACGATCCGGATGTTGCTGGCCTTCAGACCCGCCGTGACGCTCGCTTCCTTCAGCCGTTCCAACAATCCTTCATACAAACCCTTTGTTGGTGTCCACTTCCTGGCTCAGGATTCCGTACTGCACGGATTTTTCGGCAATCTGGTTGGCCTCCGCCTGTTTTTCCGCGAACGCCTGCCGCACCAATTTTTCGCGCCGGAGCGCGGCGAAGTAATCATTGCTGATTTTCTGCGCCGCGCGCCAGCGCTCCCTCTCCAGGGAACTTTGAATTTCCGCGATCTGGCTCTGGGTTTCCTTGACCTTCGGATAGTCTTCCGTGAATGTGGCGGCAAGCTGAGCGTGCTCCCGCTGAAGGTCCGCAAGCCGGACGGTTAGGTCCTGCAACAATTTGTTGTCAAATACGCCGGGAAGCGACGCGTAATCGCCGGATTGCACGAGCCGGAAAATCGACTCTTTCTCGAAACGGTCCGCCTCGGCCTTGGTCAGCTCATCCTGTATTTCGCGAACGCTCTGGTTGACGATGCTCTCCTGTTGCCCTTTGTCCGTGACTAGGTAGAGAAGGCCGTTATCCGCGGCATATTTCTGCAAATCGTCTTGCGATTTTTCGAGTTTGGTTTTCAGGTCCTGCAATTGCTGTGAAAGCCAGCCGGAAGCTTTTTGCGCGGCGCCCCACCGCGCCTCGAAATTTTTTTGAATGTAATTTTCGACCACCGCGTTCACGGCTCGCGCCGCCAAATCGGGATCCTGCGAATCGAAGCGAAGCTCGACGGCGCGGCTACGCCGGATCGGCCTGATGTCCAAACGGTCCTGGAAGTGGGTGAGTACGGTTTCCTGGACCAACGGGTCGGGCACAGCCGCGCTGTCGACAGGGGGGCGGGGGGAGAAGCTGGCGCCGCGCTCGCCCTCCACGGCGAGACGAGCGAGGAAGGTAGGAATTCGGCTCGTCTTTCCAAGCCGAGTTGATGGATGACGCGTTCCGCCAGATCATCGCTGGCTAGAACTTTGTATTGCGTTTCCAGGTAGGCGTCGGAAACTTCATCCAGTTGGAATAGCTCTTGCGGATTGGCGACGCTGGGGTCTTCCTTATCAATCTCAATCAGCGCTTTGGCTCGGTAAACGGGTTTCTCGTAAATGGATCCGGCCAGGACGGTAACAAACAGCACGGAAAAAGCGGTCAGAACCGTCCAACGGCGCTTCCGAATGACTCTCCACCAGGCCAAAAGGTCGGGGGGCTTTTCCATCGTTGCCGGATGGACCGCTCCCTGTATCGCGCGGCGCTGTTCCGCGCGAACTTCCCGCGCCGTGAACACTTCCATCTTGTTCTGGTCGTTGCCGTCCGGAGCCATGTGTTCACCACTTGTAAATTGCAACGCCCGCAGCAGTCTGCATAGCGGCTGCCGAGCCTCGGTAGAGGATGCTTTTTGCCGCACTGTTTGGAACAAAAACGATGTCTTTTGGCTGCAGGAACATGTCCGGCGCTTTACCGGAAAAAATCTTGCCGAGGTCCATTGGAATTTCGGTTCGCTTTCCCGAGGCCGGGTCCGTGCGAATAATTCGAGTCCGGCTGATCGCCGAAGTGTGCGTCGGGCCCTCGGCGAGCGCGAGCGCCTGAAGGACGGAAATATTTTCGTTGTTCTGCAGGACAAAACCGCCCGGTTTCTGAACTTCTCCAACGACGTACACGATTCCGGCGCGGGGCACTTTGACGATGTCTCCGGGGCGGACCGGCGCGTTCCAGGCGGAATCTGCGGAGTCCAGCAATTTCTTGAGGTTGATCTCCTCTATTTCACCGTTCTTTTCCTGCGACGTGGGTTGGGAGGCATTAGAACTGCCCAGCTTAGGATATTCAGCGCCGCGCATGATGAGCACCGTATCGCCCGCGTCGTCCGCAAGGCCCTGGGCCATGGAAAGAACCTCGATCACCGTCTTCGTTCCGCGGATCTGGAATACTCCCGGCATCTTCACCGCGCCCACAACGGAGACGGGATGGCTTTGCAATTCCTGGACGAACACGCCGACATGAGGATTTTTCATGTAGGTGCGGCGCAGTAGCCCTTGCAGAGCCGATTCGAGTTCCTTGGGAGTCAGACCGGCGGCATGCACCGCGCCCAACAGTTGAAGCGAAATCTCGCCATTCGCCGAAACGCGCACGGTACTGTTTATTTCCGGCGCTTCGAAGACGGAGATGTTCAGCAAATCTTCCGGACCGATGCGGGATTCGCTCGTTTCGGATTCAACTGTCGCTCCGGCAAGCTTTTCGTTCGCCTGTTGCAAGCGCTGATTGATCTCCGCCGCGGTTTGCACTTGGGTCGAGGACTGGCTGCTGCTCTTGGGCACACTTTGCGCCACCGCAGACGCCGCAATCAGGCAGAACGCGAGGCCAAGAATTGCTTGCGCCACAAAAATCGTTCCGCTAATTCGGCTCCGTTTCACGATGACCTGCTCAAGTCCGGAAAGATTTGAGCCGCGGGTTCGCCGGAATGCCCGCTTCCTGCATGAGCGAAGGAACGACGCATAAGTTTTTGAGACACCTTGACGCCGGCCGCGATCATGGGCGCTTCCACGGTGTGATAGAGCAGCACGGAGAGGGACACGAGCACCGCGCCAAAAATCACGACTTGCAGCCCGACGTTCAGCCGCCGGCAAGCCACGCACCCGATCCAAATTGCCAAGTAATGGAACAAATAAATTCCATAGGAATATCGGGCGATTCGTTTCGTCAGGCGCGCCAGCGGATTCTCCCGCATCTCCCGGAAGAAGCACACTCCCAGACCGATCGCGAAACAGATGAACCAACCCGTCTCAATCGGCTGACTTCCAGACAGCCAAAGAAACGCCACACAACAAAGCACCAGGAACGCAGGCCAAGCCGCGGCCGGCAAGAATCTGGGCCGGCGCCAAAGTTTGTAGGCCACGATCCCCGGAAGAAAACACGGCGCAAACCGCGTGAATTTCAGGAGCGCTTCCGCAGGCGACCGGATGCCACCCTCGCTCAGGGGCAGCATGCCTGTAGAGAGTCCCACCGCAAACCATAGCGCGACCGCGGACCACCAGAATGCGATCATCGCCCACCAAGATTTCACGCGCGATGCGAACAGGAATAGGGCAGGCAGGACGAGATACATCTGAAGTTCCAGCGGCAGGCTCCACAGAATTCCCGGGTTCGCTTTCTGTCGCGTCACGTTTTGAATGAGCAAAAGGTTCGCGAAGAAGTTCGTTGCCGACTGATGCAGCAAATCGAATCTGCCAAACTGCAGGTCCGACGGAATGTGGAACAGATAGGCGAATGTGACTAGAAGGATTGCAAGCGGGTAGATGCGGAAGCACCGCCGGACCATGAAGGGGACGAACAGAGATGCGTTTGAGGCCGCGCTCTGCCGCTCCAGGGAGAACTTGAGCACCAGCGTGGTGTGCACAAAAAAGAGCATTACGCCGAGCATCCCGAAATCCGTGACTCGCAACGTTTCAAAATGCCAGTCGAAGAATTTCGCCAAATGAAAGCCCACGACGAGCAATACGGCGAAAGAACGAAGCAGATCAAGGTTGGCAGAGTTGGTCGTCACTTTTGCCATGGATGTCTGGCTTCGGACACGCTGGTCGGACCATGCGGCGGCACGCACGCTGGAACTTGCGAAGGGCTTCGGTGAACTCACCGCTCCGGTAACATTGAATTGAAATAGGGAAACGTCCATTGGATCGCGCGAACCAGATCTTCGACGTGAATCAAATTCAGGCGGAAACAGAAACCCGAGCGGGTAGGTTTGGCACCGGGATTGGCCCAATTCTTTCTACATTCAATCCATCGATCTCCACGGCAGCGGATCGGCCCAGCATTTCCATGGAAACGACCAGCCGCGCCACCCCTTTTTTGCGGGTCAAAATCCCTTCCAGCCCCATTAGCGGCCCGGTTTTGACTCGCACGCGATCTCCGGACTCGAGATAAGGGTGAGTCTCTACCTTGGGGCAACACTCGACGATCTGCCGGATCGCATCCAATTGAGTCTTTGGCACGATTGCCGGGCGCCCGCCCCATTTCACGATGTGGATTAAACCCGGGGTGGTGAGTATTTGGAGTTGTCTGTCCATCCCCTCGCGGATAAACACGTAGCACGGGAACAACGGAAGCCAGAGCGCCTTGGCGCGGTCCTGCCATCGATGGACGGAGCGATAGAGGGGAAGATAGACCTCGTGATTTTTGTTCGAAAGCGCGAACGCGACGGCTTTCTCGTGCTGATGGCGTGTAAAAATGGCGTACCAGTTTGGCGTGCCGGTTGCGCTCTGAATTTCCAGTTCCATTTCCGCCACGTGCATAGAGCTCTGCCCTCTGACTTACAGGAAACCTTGACCCCAAATAGCATGGACAGTTGCCTGCCCGAATCCCTGATTCGTGTTTGGTTTCAGTGCGCTCTTGCTGCTCCGGCGAACGCACTTTCAGATTCGGCCTGCATGGGCACCAGGCCCCACTGATTTAGTTCGTCGGCTACAGCCGCAAAGCCGTGGATCCAAGTGTCTGACGATGGGTGTTCCACGCGCAGGACTCGAGCCCTTCCCGTGATGCGCATCATGGTTTTCATTCCCGTAAGCGAGGGAAGGAGGAGGTCCAATTGAATCGGGCAATCGGGAGGGGGCATGGTCGCTGTCAGGATGAACGCGCCCTGGACGCTGACGTCGCGTGTCACCCCTTCACCCCGAAACCGTTTGTGCCCCACGCCTTCCCAGGAAAACACCGCCGGCGCATCCAGTCGATATCGAAGTTCTTTTCTCATTTCGATCGGTTCTCCCATATCGCGGCTCAAGAATCCCTCCATGAAGCTCGCTTAAAATTCCAGTGCGAATGTGAGGCGCACGATAGGCATTTCTCGAAAATTGGACAATGGGCAGGATGTCCTTGCAGTCATTGAATGACGTTATGCCTGTCACTATACGTGACAAACGTACCGTCTGAGTGGCATAAAACAGCTGGTTCGATGGGTGGCCAGACTTCCCGCGGCAGCCAGAATTGCATTCAATACGGATGGCACGAATAATGACAAATTCGCATAAAATAGCTTGCAATTCCGCGGTGATTTCGTATAGTCTGCGCCTCTTGGGCTTTGTCTGGTGGGGTCATTCATGAGCCAGTTGTCACAACCTCCCACCGCCAGCATCAGTGTCCTCATCGCGGATGCGGACCGCATGAGCGCGCACCTGATCGCGGAGGGACTCACGCGCGGACGCAACGACATCGTCGTGGTCGCGGTTTCCAATAGTTCCGCCGAGACGATTCGGGAACTGGAAAAAAATCAGCCGGATATCGCCCTGATCAATGCCCATCTCCATGACGGCCGGTTGAGGGGTTACCACGTCCTGCAATACCTGCAGATGCTTTCTCCCAAAACCACGGCCATCATGTTGATTCCGGACTCCGACCGGGACCTGGTCGTGGACGCTTTCCGGGGCGGCGCCAAGGGCGTTTTTTGCAGGCTGCACTCCATTAAATTGTTGTCAAAATGCATTCGAGCCGTGCACGAAGGCCAGATTTGGGCCGATACGCGAAATTTGGCCTTTATCCTGGAGTTTCTCACCCAGCTCAAGCCGCTGCGTCTCATCAAACCGGGCGGCGGGATGACCCGGCTGACTCCGCGCGAATCGGAAGTGGTCCATCTGCTGGCGGAGGGGTTCAGCACGCGGGAGATCAGCCAAAAGCTCGTCCTCTCCGAGCATACGATTCGAAACTATCTGAGCGCGATCTACGACAAGGTCGGCGTTTCCAGCCGCGTCGAACTGGCTCTCTACGCCGTCGCGCGCGAGGACCTCAGTCGTCCGACGGGAGACTAGGAAATCCCTGGTTCCGCAAATAGGCCCATTTACTTTTTTTGTTTTCCACCCACCGTATTTTTTAGCTGTTTTTGTGCCTCTGGATTCCACTGAGAATCTATACGATTATGTAAGTCCCCTTACTTGAACTGATTTGGGTAAATGCAGTCCATCGAGAAGTGCGAGTGACTGCCGAAGTCAACCGAGGAGAAGACAACGATGAGCCATTCGGCTCGATACGAACGCGGGTTGGCAAAATTCGTGGAGATGTATGGAGAGCGGGCCAAGACATTTCTGGCGTCGCTCGAAGGGATCGCCCCCGATTTGGGAACGTACGTTATGGAATTCGGCTTTGGAGATATTCATTGCCGGCCAGGACTGAGCCTGCAATCCCGCGAGATCGCGACCATCGCTGCGCTCACGGCGCTGGGCACGGCGGGGCCGCAGCTTCGCGCGCATATTGACGGCGCGCTGAATGTGGGATGCTCGGAACAGGAAGTCGTCGAGGTCATCATGCAGATGGCGCTGTATGCGGGTTTTCCGGCGGCCATCAACGGAATTCAGTCGGCGCGGGAAGTGTTCCTCGAACGATCCAAGCAGAAATAGTCGTTGGTTCCTCAACATTGGAACAGGTAAATGTAAGCGCTGGAATGTTGGTGCTTTATCGTCCTGATTGTTAGACCTTTCTAAGGAAGTGAATGCCTCCGCACTCAGAGCACGAATTTTCAGCGTCAACGCAATCCGTTTGGCAATCGTGAGAAGAAACGGCACATCGCTGTAAAGATTCTCTATACATTTCCCAACTCGCGTCTAACTCCATACTGGAAGCGGGATTAGAAATCGTCCGCCGCGGGAGCGAGATGCCCCGCAACTTCAATTGGTCCGCATCAAAACTCCCACTAAAGCGAATCCACCCATTGGACGATTAACTGCATGTATCTTGTGCGAGCTTGAGTCAATTGGAAGGCCGCCGGGTAAATCGGATCGCTCTCCGCGAGTGTCCAACCGCGCCACCCCATTGTTCCAATCCGCCCAAGATTACCGATCGCCTATAGGGTGGTGCAATGGACGACCTGATCAAAGAATTCCTGGTCGAAAGCAATGAGAACCTGGACCGGCTCGACAGCGAATTGGTCAAGCTTGAAACCGATCCGTCTTCGCAAGACCTTCTGTCGAGCATCTTCCGGACCATCCACACGATCAAGGGAAGTTGCGGCTTCCTGGGATTCAGCAAACTTGAGAAAGTAGCTCACGTGGGGGAAAGCCTCCTCTCCCGCCTCCGTGACGGCAAACTTTCGCTGACGCCGGAATTTACGAGCGGCCTGCTGGCGATGGTGGACGCTATTCGGACCATGCTCGGAGAAATACAAAACACCGATCAAGACGGGAATGAAACCTACCCGGACCTCATCGAAACCTTGAATAAGCTGCAAAACCAGGGTCAGGAGCCGCCTTCAAAGCCAGCCGCAGAGGCGCCTTTGCCAAAGGAGACCTCGAAAAAAAAACAAGGCGATAGCCCGAAGGAGAATTCTGCGAATTCCGTCTCGTCTGCTTCCGTTCCAACACAACCGGACCATGCGCCACCGGTCCAGCCCGAGCCGCCCGTCCCACCTGTCGCGGCGCTGGGAGAAACTTCGCCGGCCCAACACCCGACCGATGACTCCCGCTCCAAAAACGCGGCCGCGGAAACGATCCGCGTTGACGTCCACCTTCTGGACCGTCTCATGAACCTGGTGGGAGAGCTGGTGCTGACGCGAAATCAAATCACGCAGTTTTCGGCGCGCCAGTCCGATCCCAACCTGGTCAGTCCGGCGCAACAACTGAATCTGCTGACGAGCGAACTGCAGGAAGAAGTCATGCGAACGCGCATGCAGCCCATCAGCAACGTCTTTGACAAGTTTCCGCGCGTGGTCCGCGATGTGGCCACGGCGCGCGGCAAGCAAGTCCTGATCGAGATGGAAGGGAAGGAAACGGAACTCGACAGGAGTCTTCTCGAGGCGATCAAGGATCCGCTGACTCATATCGTCCGGAATTCGGTGGACCACGGAATCGAAATGCCCGACGAGCGCGTCGCTCGCGGAAAGCGTCCCGAGGGGCGGCTGGTGCTGCGCGCGTGCCACGAGGGCGGACAAGTCCTGGTCGAAATTTCCGACGACGGCGCCGGAATCGACACGGCCCGTGTAAAGAGCAAGGCCATCGAGCGCGGCGTGATCACCGCCCAGCAGGCTACGCGCATGAGCGAGGGAGAACTGCTCAATCTCGTCTTTCTCCCGGGATTTTCCACAGCGGAAAAAGTGACCAACCTTTCCGGCCGCGGCGTCGGAATGGACGTGGTCAAAACCAACATCGACCGGGTCAACGGCACGGTGGATCTTCAGAGTTATCCGGGAAAAGGCACGACCATCAAGATCAAAATTCCTCTGACGCTGGCAATCGTCCGGGCGGTGATCATTCAAAGCCGAGGGAAACGGTTCGCTGTTCCCCAGGTCAATATCCAGGAGCTGGTTCGTCTGGAAGCCGACCGCGTGCGAACCGATATCGAGTCCGTTCACGGCGTTCCGGTTTATCGAATGCGCGGGCGGCTGCTGCCCCTGATTTATCTCAGTGAAGAACTCAAGCTCGCAAAAAAGGCAGCGGACCAGGCCGAGCAGGGCGAAGCAACAAATATCGTCGTGCTCCAGGCGAACGACCATCCGTTTGGGCTGGTGGTGGATGAGATCAATGACTCGGAAGAAATCGTCGTCAAACCCCTGAGCAAGCACTTGCGGGCGCTCAAAATCTTTGCCGGCGCGACGATCATGGGCGACGGCAAAGTGGCCCTGATTCTGGACGTGGTTGGCCTGGCGCAGAACGCAAATCTTCTCTCGGAAGCGAGCGATCGCGCACTGGCCGAAAAAACCGCCGAGCTGGCCGAAAGCCTGGACCAGAATCGCGCTGAAAAACAAACGTTTCTGCTTTTTGCCGGTCCGGACGACGCTCGCATGGCGTTGCCCCTCAGCACAGTGGCGCGCCTGGAGGAATTCCGCGCCTCGGACGTCGAGAAATCCGGCGGGGAGTGGGTGATTCAGTACCGCGGGAAGATTCTTCCACTGATCCGTCTCGATGTCGTTTTGGAGGAGAGAAGAAGCCGATTGCGCCATGGCAACAAGACCGTGGAGCCCGACCCTCTGCAAGTGCTGGTGTGCAATAACGAAGGGCGAACCATCGGAATCATCGTGGAACGAATTCTGGACATCGTGGAAGACCGGGCCGATGTGAAATCCCCGGCCACGCGGGAAGGAATTCTCTGCGCGGTGGTGATCAACGACCGGGTTACAGAGCTCATCGATATTCCCGTCATTCAGCGGATCGCCGAGGAAAATCGCACGCTATCCACGGAACATGCGGAGGTCATTGACTGATCCATGGCGCAAACTCATCAGTTCTGCACGTTTTATCTCGACAAGCTCATGTTCGGGGTGGAACTCGAAAAAGTTCAGGAAGTCATCCGCTTTTTGGAAATTACGCGAGATTCCGCTGGCCCCGCATGTCGTCAGCGGCCTCATGAATCTCCGCGGACAAATCGTAACGGGAATTGACTTGCGAAGGCGACTGGACCTTGCAGATAGGCCGGAAGAAACACACCCGATGAACGTCGTGATCCGAAGCGCCGACGGGGCGGTGAGCCTGCTCGTCGACGATATCGGAGACGTCGTGGAAGTCACCGAGGATTCCTTCGAGCGCCCGCCGGAAACTTTGCAAGGCAAAGTGCGCGAGGTCATCCTGGGCGTTCACAAGCTCGAGAAACAATTGATGCATGTATTGGATACGGAAAAGGCGTGTGAAACGGCGGAGGCAGTGGCGTCGGGCAACGAGCGGTAGGGGCTCGCGTTCTTGGTTTTGGACTGGGCATGATTTCACAATTTGAGCATTATCGGGAGAATGAAAAATGAAATTTACAATTGGCAAGAAACTTGGATTGGGTTTTGCAACCATACTGGCGGTCATGATAATCAGCTCGGGGCTTGCCTACAGGAAATCGCGAGAGATTCAAGAAATCGGAGTGTCTGTGGAGCGGCGCGCAGCCACTGAAAAAGAGCTCACTTCTCTACAGAGAGAATTGAATCAAACACAAAGTAAAGGACGCCAAGTAATCCTTGCGGGCACGGAACAAGCAAGAAGAGACTCTGCGCGAAAGCTGTTTAACGGCACTTGGAACGACGATATCAAGAAGGATGTCGCCCAGCTCGATGCATTGGAGCCGAAATGGACTCTTCAAGAAAACCGCAGACCGGTGGGAGAAGGCCAAAGAAGTGCTCCCAAAGCTCAGAGAGGCCCAGGAAGCAGCGATGGATCTCGCAGTAGGGACGAACCCCGACTCTGTCGTCAAAGGAGGAAACGATTTTGCTGATAAAGCCACGACTGTGAACGAGCCTCTCAAAGTGGCTCTGCAAGACATGGCCGATTCTTTTGCATTGACTCTCTAAGCAAACGAATGAACAACTGGCCTCGGCAAATACTTCGATGAGCTGGACGATGTTGATTTCCACACTGCTGGGCTTGGAATCGGCATCGGTGTGGCCGTTTACATGGGTCGCAGCATTTCGGCAGCCACTTCGGCGGTGCTGAATAAGGCGGAAGCTATTGCCTCAGGCGACCTTGACAGGCGAAGAAGTCCAAGTGAACAGCAACGACGAACTCGGCGACCTGGCCACCGCCATGAACAAGATGCAAGCAATCTAGTAAAGATGATCGTCGCCGTGGCGGAAAACGCGCAGCAAGTGGCCAACGCCAGCGAGGAATTCTCCGCCGTCAGCCAGCAGATCACTTCCAATTCCGAGGAAACCACCGCCCAGGCCAACGTCGTTTCCAACGCCACCGACCAGGTCAACCGCAACCTGCAGACCGTCGCCACCGGCGCCGAGGAAATGAGCTCCACCATTGCGGACATCGCCAAGAACGCCACCGAATCCGCGCGCGTCTCCGGCGAGGCCGTCAAGACCGCGGAGGCCACCAACGCGACCATCTCCAAGCTGGGCGTCTCCAGCGCCGAAATCGGCCAGGTCATCAAGGTCATCACCTCCATCGCGCAACAAACCAACCTGCTCGCCTTGAACGCCACCATCGAAGCGGCGCGCGCCGGAGAAGCGGGCAAAGGATTCGCCGTCGTCGCCAACGAAGTCAAGGAACTGGCCAAGCAGACGGCCAAAGCCACCGAGGACATCAGCCAGAAAATCGCGGCGATCCAAACCGACACCAAGGGCGCGGTCGACGCCATCGCCACCATTGGCGCCGTCATCAATCAGATCAGCGACATTTCCAGCACCATCGCCACGGCGGTCGAGGAGCAAAGCGCGACCACCAACGAGATGTCGCGAAACGTCACCGAGGCCGCCAAGGGCTCGACCGAGATCACGCAGAACATCGCGGGAGTGTCGCAGGCGGCGCAGGGCACGTCATCGAGCGCGCACGAATCGATGAAGGCGGCGCAGCAGCTGGCGCAGATGTCCACGCAGTTGCGCGGCCTGGTCGAGCAGTTCCGGGTCAGCGGCGATGGCCCTGACAACGGCCACAGCAGACGGCGCGCGGCTTAAAGGGGCCAAAACCATCCGCACTGGCTTGCCGCTCGGAGGTGCGCCTTCCTGCCTTGCACCAGAGTTTCAAAGCTCGGGGGCCTGCCGGAATATACGACGATGCCGCAAATTCAAATCATGATCGTTGACGATTCCCTGGTCGTGCGGAAAGTACTGACCAATGTGCTTTCAAGCGATCCCGACCTTGCCATCGCCGGTTGGGCCAGCAATGGCCGTTTGGCGCTGGCCAAACTGCAGACGCTGCGCCCGGACATCATTTTGTTGGATATCGAAATGCCGGAAATGAATGGCCTGGAAACCATTCCGGGAATACGCAAGATTCTTCCAAGTGTGCCGATCATCATGTTCAGCACGCTCACGGAACGCGGAGCGGAAGCAACCCTCGACGCCCTCGCGCTGGGCGCCTCGGACTACGTGGCGAAGCCAAGCAACCAGAACATGGCCGCCACATCGGAAGCCATTCAGCGCGACCTGGTTCCCAAGATCAAAGCGCTGTGCCACTTTCCCATACGCGTTCAGAATACGGTGACCGGCGCCTCGCGTCCCGCTGCCCCCTCTCCGCGCCCCGAAATTCGATTCCACTCCGTTCCCATACGTTCAGCCCAGCTCAAAATTGTGGCCATCGGCGTCTCGACGGGTGGCCCCGATGCGCTTGCTAAACTCTTGCCTTCTTTCCCTGCGAATTTTCCTTTGCCCGTGGTCATTGCCCAGCACATGCCGGCGATCTTCACGATGCTCCTGGCCAAGCGCCTTGCAAGCAAATGCGCGTTGCCTGTGCGGGAGTGCCAGCCGGGTGATTTGCTTGGCCCCTCTTGCGTTTGGATCGCGCCCGGGGACTATCACATGGTCGTGGAGCAGGACGAAAAACGCATGCGCCTGGGCACGCACCAAGGGCCTCGTGAGAATTTCTGCCGCCCTTCGGTGGATGTGCTGTTCCGATCGGTCGCCTCGGTTTACGGCGCAAGTTCCCTCGGAGTGATTCTGACCGGCATGGGACAGGACGGATTGAAAGGGTGCGAAGCGCTCTCCGCGGCCGGCGCCTCGGTGATCGTCCAGGACGAAGCGAGCAGCGTCGTCTGGGGCATGCCGGGCTTTGTGGCGCGCGCTGGACTGGCTGAAAAAATCCTGCCGCTCGATCAAATCTGTGGAGAAATCATGAGGCGCGTCGCTGCTCAGCCTTCGCTTCAACTTACCCACTAGCCCGGATTTCTAACGCAAAACTTAGGGAACTGGAGTTGTGCCGCACGCAATAAGTTTGGCGCAATGTCTTGTGGCGCCGGCGTCCCGCCGGCGTTTTTGCGATCAGTGCGGATTTGAAATATCGCCGGCGCCACCACGAGTCAAATAGTGTTTCACCCGACCACAGGAAATCAGATGAGTTGAATGCTTCTCGCCCCAGAGCGAGTAAACTAAATGCGAGGCGGGTTCAATAGGGCGGGAGAATTGCAAATGAGGATTGCTTCGGTACTGGCCGCGACGAGTCTCGCAATTCTGGTTCTATTTTTGTCTCCGGCTCGCGGCCAGAAGCAAGACCCTACCCAATCCCTGTTTGAATCCGCGAACCACGAGCGCTCGGCACATGGGCTCGCTCCATTGAAATGGAGCGCCGCGTTGGCCAAAGCGGCGCAGCAGCATGCGCTGCGCATGGCGGCGCAGAATACACTTTCCCACCAGCTCCCCGGCGAACCGGGAATGGCCGGGCGCGCCTCCCAGGCCGGCGCACGCTTCAGCGCCCTTGCGGAAAACGTGGCCGAGGGACCGAGCGCGGAGAGCATCCACCTGCAGTGGATGAATTCGCCGCCGCACCGCGCGAACCTCCTCGCCGCGCAACTCGATTCGGTGGGGATTGCGGTGGCCGAACGCAACGGCGTCTTGTTCGCGGTAGAGGATTTTTCACTGGAGGCGGGAAAGCTATCCGTGGAAGAGCAAGAGGGAATCGTCGCCGGGAAACTTCGATCGCGCGGGCTGCGGCTTTTGAGCGATACGAGCGACGCGCGCCGTTCCTGCGTTCTGGACAACGGCTATGCCGGAAGTCACGTCCCTTCCTTCGTCCTGCATTACGCGACGCCCGACCTCGAAACGCTCCCTGACCTGCTCGCGCAGAGAATCCAGACCGGCAAATACCGTTCCGGGGTTGTGGGTGCCTGTCCCGCCGACGCCAAGGCCGGATTTTCTAATTATCGAATCGCGGTTCTGCTCTTTGAATAGGGCGGAATCGGGCGGTCTGGGAATTGGCGTTCAATCATGCTTCTTGTCGGAGTCGGAATCCTCCGTCGTGCCAACCTTCTGGGACCAGGCGCAAACCGCATTTGTTTCCGCGGGAGAAACGTAAGCGTCCTTGTGCATGAGGCGGTAATCGGCCGGCGGCATGCTCCCTTCGCGAACGAGCTTGCAGATCAGGCCCAAATGTTCCTTCCCCTCCTGCTCGTTGATTTGCGCTTCCCAGTTCTGAAAATTGACGTGGCCCCTTGCCGTGTTCACGTCGTGCGCGACGTACCAGGAAACCGGCGCGACGTAGCTGTACCACGGCCAAACCGTCGCACTGGAATGGCAGTCGTAACAGGACCGTTTCAGAATCGTTTGAACTTCCGGGGGCACGTCCACGTGCGCTTCGAGACTCCGCGAAGCGACCACGGGAGGATTCGTCCGGCTCGGTTGAATGATTTGGATGAGGATCAAGAACGCGATCGAACCAAGAACAATCCATTTAGGCGGCACGCGTTTCATAAATGAGTTTCTCCCAAAGTCGTGAATCAAAATTGCCAATGTGAATTAGCAGCAAATGTTCGGCTATTGGCCAAGGGGCCCCAGGTTCCAGGCTCGCACTCGCCGGTGAACCGCACGAATTTAAGATTAAACATCTCTGGTTGGGCATCCGACCTCATGCCGGACAGATTCAGGAGCAGCGCAAAGGTTACAGGAAATTTTACCCTATTGCCCAAGTCGGCTTCTAGCGTTTCGTTTTATTCCCCTGGCGCTGGATCGCTCTGGGGGCATCAATTTAAAGAACTCGTAGGATACGAGGGAAACGCGTTGAACCCATCTTCACTCACTGGTCGCAGGCCCTAGTGGCACTGGATTTTGGGGCTGATAGCAAGGAAGGAACACTGCGGAGAAGGAGCGGGCGGGGTTTCAGTTTGGCAATTGCTCTTGCGGGACCGTCATCAGGCGTTTCGGCCGTGCGTTCTCTTCTTGGAGAACGTCCCGGCTGAAACGCTCTGAGCTATGTTTCATAACGCTTAGTTCTTGGCAGGAGCGACGGAGGTCGCTTCTACCGTGCCCATCAGCGCGTACGAGGCGGTGGGTTCGTCTGTGTTCAGACGCCCGGCGACGGTCACGTCTTGACCGGACATTTTTGCCAGTACATTCTTGTCACCTGTCAGACGGAAGATCTTATTTCCGGAGACAATGGTGTATTGGCCGCCCATGAAGTTGGCGCAATATTGAATGGTCTGGGCAACGCTCATCCCTTTGCGCGGTGTCACCGTGCCACCGCCGAATCTCGAACAGCTTACTTTTCCGGTGATGGTCACATTGTCTGAATTAGACCTCGTGGACGACGGGGCTGCTGGCGCCGCCAACGCCGCGAACGGGCTGGCGAGAACAGCGAAAAGCCCTGCGTAAATCGCTACCTTTTTCATGGTGACTCCTTTGTAGTCGTTTTCCCTTGTGAAAAACCGACGAACAAATCCACTTCGATGATTTCGATCCTGCCGTTGGGTTTGAACCATAAACAAGCTATTTCGGCGGTGATCGAAAGTCTCGTCGTGAGTGCGTTCATCGTTCACGTAAACGAATGTAAACAAGATGGAGTCAACAAGGCATAAACAATCCGTCCAAATCAGATAAACGAAAATTAATTTACCATTTCAATTCCAAATACAGACGATTCGTCTAGTCAACGCAACATTTCTGATTGCTAAAAGAGAAAGTATGAATTGGACCGCGAGGTTAACAAAACATAAACTTCCCGCGCTGGTCGGGGCTTGTCGCTCACCGGCCTACCAGCGGAAAAGGAGTCGTTTATTCTATGATGAATAAGACTTATGGGGTGTGTATATGTCTGTTGGCATTAGGGTTGGTAGGAATTGGGGCTCCAGCCAGCCATGCAAAAAGTGGTTTTGCGGCAGGGGAATCAGCAGGCGGGAGCGAGACGACTACGACGAGCGCCGCGAGTTCGTCGAGTTCTACCACTGCGTCCAGCACATCGGATTTGCAGCAGCGTATCGACGCGCTTAAGGCAGAGTTGGCTGATTTGAATACTGAATTGGCGGCAGCGAAGGATGGGGATTCGGCTACTTCAGCCACGGCACCACAAGACCAAGGCGCCCCGCCGGCAGCCGCTCCGGCAGCGGCGCCTGCTGCGGCCGCGCCGATGCCTTTGCCAACTCCGTCTATGTCGGGGCCGCTCGCAACGGGGATCCCGCACGAGCTTCCCGCGGGTCCGTTTGGAAAAATTGAAATAACCGGCATTCTGAGCGGTATCGGTTTGTTCAATAATAATCCCTATGTCCACGGCGACGAGGGGCACGTCGACATCAGCAACGCTCAGATCTTCATTCAAAAGACCACCGGCTGGTTTCAGTTCTACCTGCAAGGTGGCGCTTACAATGTACCGATACTCGGAGTGCCGTTCGCGAAGACCGGCCCAACTACCACTGGGCTGTTCGGCCCGTTCCCCGTGGGCTACGCAAAGTTGGTGAAAGGCAATTTCAACATCGAGATCGGGGCATTGCCGACGCTGGTCGGGGACGAGTACACGTTCACCTTCGAGAACATGAACATCGAGCGCGGCCTTCTCTGGAACCAGGAGCAGGCCGTCAGCCGTGGCATCCAACTGAATGACACTTACAAGAAGCTCACGCTGGCGTTCAGCTGGAACGATAATTTTTACTCGGACCGCTACACATCGCTGTCCGGGTCGCTGGCTTACGCCATTAATGCCGCGAATACGGTCACGTTTGTAGGCGCAGGAAACGCCGGAAACACCTACGTGAGGATCGGCTCCGCCAACTCCTTCCCCGTGACGCCCGCATATCAGAACAACGAGCAGGTCTATAACCTGATTTACACCTATACGAAGGGGCCGCTGATCATCAGCCCATACTACCAGTATACGGTGGTAAAATCGGATCCCGCATACAGTGCTTTCTTATTGAGTCCCACCGGCGCGCACACCAACGGCGGGGCCGTCCTCGTCAATTACGCGTTCAAGCATGGCTTCTCGCTGGCCGCGCGGCCGGAATACATCAAGTCGAGCGGAAGCGTGGCGACGGGCGAGGCGAACTTGCTCGGGTACGGTCCAGGAACCGGCGCGTTTGCATTCACCGTGACCCCGACCTGGGTGAAGGACGCCTTCTTCCTTCGGGGGGACCTCGCGGTCGTTCACCTGACGAACTTCGTCACCGGGGACGCGGGGTTTGGAATCGGCCTGCCCGGAGTCCCCTTGACCGGATCGAACACCAACCAGTTCCGGGGAGCGATCGAAGCCGGCTTCATGTTCTGATTGGGCGAACCACCGGAAGCGGGAGAGGCGCGCAGGGGAGGCGGCTCTCCCGCTCACGGTTTTCGGGGATTCTGTTTTGGGTAGGAAGATTAGAAGCACTACATCCCGCATCGGCGCGAGAATTCCAGCAAGGAAATGATTTTGCAAACGATCGATATCCTCAGGTGGAGGTGTATCTGGTAGCACATGCTTCACAGGCTGCGGAAAAACTCAATTTTTGTCATTCCGAGACGCGCTGCGCGCCGAGGAATCTCTCTTCTCCCGGGTTTCAATCCAAGAGAGATTCCTCGCTTCGCTCGGAATGACAAAATAATTCACCCTTTCCGCAGCCTGTTCAGAATGTGTGGGATTGCCGCGGCATGGACCAAAACCCACTGCAGGCGAATACGCCACGGAGAATCCGGAGCATTCATCCAGTGGAATTACCGGGTAGAATGGCCCTATAGTGTAGGGCGCTGCCAGGACGCAGCAAGGACTCGAATCTGCGGTTCGACTCTGAGGACAAGAAGATGATGACGAAGCTTGAAGCGATCGTTCAGCCGTCCAGGTTTGAAGCGGTGAAAGAAGTTCTTACGGAACTGGGCATCGGAGGCATGACCATCTCTGATGTGCGCGGGCATGGCCGGCAAAAGGGGCACACCGAAGTTTATCGCGGGCGAGAGTACACGGTGGATCTCCTCCCCAAGATCAAAATTGAAATCGTCATCCCGGACAATCTGGTGGACGCCGCGATCGACGCAATTCTGCAAAGCGCGTCGACTGGTAAAATCGGCGATGGAAAGATTTTTGTTTCCAAGGTGGATCAGGCCATTCGGATACGGAACCAGGAGCGTGGAGTTTCCGCGCTGTAAAGCCCGTTTTGGTTTGTGTAGCGCCCGCCTTCAGGCGGGCATTTTGGACCTAAGCAAGTGCCCGCCTGAAGGCGGGCGCTACAAAAACATGGGCATTTAGTTTCGTAAGAGTTTTTGTATACCGCGGATTCTTTCATGTAGGGCGGGGGCCTCGTAAGTCGGATATGAAGCTCGAGAATCGCACTTCCAGTCTGCAGGAACTGTACGCGGAAGAATCCGCGAGGATTCAGAAACGCTTTGAAGAGGTGGGCGACGGCAAAGCGGCCGTCCATGACCGGACGGCGCTGATCGATTCCGTGATCACCGAGCTTTGGAATGAAGTCACGACGGCGAGTGGTCCAATCGAAGGGTTTTGCGTTGCCGCCATGGGCGGGTACGGGCGAAGGGGACTATTCCCGTATTCGGACATCGATCTCCTGTTTCTCTATGGAAAGGATGGCAACGAAGAATTTCTCAGCAAGAAGGCCATCGCCCCGCTGAGCCAGTCTCTCTGGGACCTGCATCTTCGCGTAAGCCCCACCACACGCACGCTCGCCGAATGCGGGAAACTTTATCGCAACAATATCGAATTCAATATTTCGCTTCTGGACTGCCGCTACATTTGCGGCGATGAAAAACTCTACGAGCGTCTGCGAACCCGCGTCCTTCCCGGAATGGTGATTCGCGAATCCGAAACCTTGATGCAGGAACTCACGGGCCTCGCCCGCGCGCGGCATCAGAAATACGGCCAAACGATTTTTCACCTCGAGCCCAACATCAAGGATGGCCCCGGCGGCCTGCGAGATTATCAAGTGGCGTGCTGGCTTTCGCAAATCGCGGAGATGAAGCGTTCCCGCGAATGGAAAGACCCGGTTCCCCTGCTCCCGCTCCCGCTCCGCGCCGACGCGGTGAAGGCGATCGATTTCCTCGATGCCGTCCGGTGTTACCTCCATTATCGCCAGGGCCGCGACCTCAACGTGTTGACTTACGAGATGCAGTCGGAAGCGGCGGCCAAGGGCATCGGCCTCCATGGAGGGCAGGCGGCGTCTCCGAATGACTGGATGCGGGCTTATTTTCGCCAGGCGCGCGCCATTTACCGGCTGACCGTCCTGTTTGACGAAGTCCCGCGGGCGAAATCGGCTTGGAAGCGCTTGCTGGGCGCCCGCCGGTCTCCATTCTCGAATGCGGACTTCAAAGTTGTGGACGGCCGAATTTCCCTGCGGCGTTCGGATTCCGTGGAAGACCACAAAGTGATGTTCCGCCTGTTCGAGCTTGTCGCGCGGCACGATCTCAAGCTGACCGCCGAAACCGAAAACGCGGTCGAAGCCGCATTGCCGCGGATCCAGAAGTGGAATTCCACGAGTCCCGACCTGTGGGAATACTTCCGCGCGATTCTGGTCTTGCCTCACGCGGCTTCTGCGCTGCGCGCGATGCACCGCGTCGGCCTGCTGGATCTGCTCTTCAAGGAATTTCACGCCATCGATTCCTTGGTGATCCGCGACTACTACCACCGCTACACGGTCGACGAGCATTCCTTGGTGACCATCAAAAATCTGCACAGCCTCACGTCCAGGAAAGGCGATCTGGACCGCCGCTTCCGCGACATCCTTTCCTCGCTGGAGCACCCGGAACTGCTCTATTTATCGCTCCTGTTTCACGATGTCGGCAAGGGCATGCCCAACGAGAGCCACGTGGACGGCAGCTTGGAAGCGGTACAGGGCGTGTTCGAGCGGTTGCGCTTCGATACCTTCAACCGCGAGACGGTGACTTTCCTCATCGCCAACCATCTGCGCATGTCCGCCACGCTCCTGCGGCGCGACATTTTCGATCCGGAAGCGGTGCACGATTTTGCGAAGACCGTCGGGACCATCGAACATCTCAAGATGCTGACGCTGTTCACCTACGCGGACATCAAAGCGGTGAATCCCGAAGCGTTGACCACCTGGAAGGCGGAAATGTTGTGGCAGCTTTACGCCGCCACGGAAAATTATCTCAACCGTTCGGTCGACGACCAGCGCATGTACCTCGCGGGAGAAGATGCACAACAGCTCGAGCGCCTGATTCCAACGGGCGAGGATGCGGTGGAAGCGGACCGTTTCAGAAATTTCCTCGACGGTTTTCCCCGGCGGTACTTGCTGACTCATTCGTCCGCGGAAATTTCCTCTCATTACCGGATGTACCGGCGTCTCGGGCATTCCGTCGCGGAAATCAGCATCACCAAGCGCGACCAGTACTATGAACTTGTCCTGGTCACCAAGGATCGTCCCTTTCTTTTTACGAAAGTCGTGGGGACGATTTCTTCGTGGGGCATGAATATTCTAAAGGCCGACGCCTGCGCCAATCGAAACGGAATCGTTCTGGACGCGCTGCGTTTCTCCGACCGCTTTCTAACGCTCGATCACAATCCGACGGAAATCCACCGGCTGAAGCAGCAACTGGTCGCCGCGATCCTGGGCGAGTTGGACGTCTCCGCGCTAATGAAAAGAAAATTTCAGCCGGAAAAACGCCCCCCAAGGTCAGCGTGGAAACGCGAATCCACATGGACAACGAGTGCTCCTCGCACAGCACCGTCGTCGAAATCGTGGCCCTCGACCGGCCCGGCCTTCTGTATGACATCAGCTCCACATTTGCCGAGCACAACTTCAATATCGAAGTCGGCTTGATCGACACAGAGGGCGGAACCGCGACCGACGTTTTCTATGTCACGCAAAACAGCGCGAAGCTGACCCCAGCCCGCCAGCACGAGTTGCAGCTCGAACTCCAGCAGCGCCTTTGAACCCGCCCTGAATTCAGCGCTATCATTCTGTCGTACGCATACCCGGATGGGAAATCAGAAGGGAGGCGGCTCCCGATGATCGTAAAGGTGAAGGGTGGATACAAGGTGGTTTCGACCCAGGGGAAAAATCTCGGCGGGCCCTACAAAACTCTGAAAGAGGCCAAGAAGCGCCTGCGCCAAGTCGAGTTCTTCAAGCATCGCAAGGCATAAGCGGATCCCTGGCGGGTGGCGCACGCTTTGAGCGATTTTGAATTTGCGGGTGCCGGATCCTTTGGGTTCTAAGGGTCCGGGTTTAGAGTTCAGTTCCTCCAAGAACAACCGCTGCCGGGCAGCCCCTTCCTTCCTCTCACCTTTTGGGCAGGACGGAATCTAAACCCCGACCCTTCCAAAGTCAGGAAGGGTCGGGCACCCGCAAGAACAAAAGCGAAATTCAACAGCTAAGGATCAGAGTGGTATGATCCAAGCCCAAGCAACCAGCGACAGAAAAGAAGCGAAAGGGTACGCCACCCGCCGACTGCCTCAGATTAAAGAGTCGGCAGGTCTGGGAGCATCTGATAATGTCATAATTGGTAGAACTGGTGATGTATATAGTCCTTCTGGCCAATGGATCGGTTCCTTGACCAAACCGCAATGAGCGATACACCACATTCGAAGTTCAGGCATCTTTTTGCTGTTCTGAGAATCGATTCCCCGGTGGATGCGGAATGTCCCGAAAACAGCATTTCTGTCGTCAAGGTATTCTCGTCAAAGCTCTCGGCTGAGCAGGAAGTAGCTCGATTGAACCATGTGAATTCGGGCAAAAGATGTCGCTATGTCTTGAACATCACCAGGTTGGTTCCACCAGTAAATTAGTACTGTTGGGCGGGTCGCCCGGCCTTTGGAGTTGAATTTGGAGTGCCCCGTTCTTGATGCTTTTCAAGGGCGGGTGGCGCACCCTTCCTGGCGATTTTGCTTTTCCGGGTGGCATCTCCTTCGTGGGCTTCGAAGGGGCGGAGGGTTCGACTTATTTCTCGGCTGACGCGCGGTCCAGCCAGCCTGTGGAAATCGTTAGGTTCAAATCCAAATTCGTGATATCGTGCCATTGCGTTTGTTGCTCTTGTGAAACCTTTAGATTCGATTTAAAGGGGCTGCGAGTACAAACTCGTAGCCTTTTTTTGTTGTACGGCTGGAGGCGGTCGAGAAGCACCAAATAGCTCAAATCAGTGAAAAGGAAACACCGTGAAAGAACAAGGAACAGTAAAGTGGTTCAATGCCAGCAAGGGATTCGGGTTCATCCAGCGCCAGTCCGGCGAGGACATCTTCGTCCACTTCTCCGCGATTCAAGCGGAGGGGTACAAATCGTTGAACGAAGGCCAGGCGGTTGAGTTCGAAGTCACCTCCGGCCCCAAGGGCCTGCAGGCAGCGAACGTCACCAGCCTGTAAGAAATCGGGGCGAAACGGCGACCGCCGTTTCGCCCTATTTTTTTGTCCATACGTCCTCAGGAAGTCGCTTGCGCGCTCGGCAAATCGCCCAGCCCTACCTCAACAGGGCAAGTGACATCTCCCAGTCACTTCTTCAGCTGCGCGGCCTTTTGGAGAGAGGCCAATTTTGGACCCCTGATGGCCAGTCCTTACGATTTTCAGAATCTAGTGAAATATAGAATTTTATGCCGTACCGAGGAGGCTGGGAACCACGGATGCCGGGCTTATGCGACGAGGTGAACCGAGCTGAGACAACAGTCTAGCGGCTGGCGGAGCCATTTTGCCAACAACACCACATTTCCGCTTACCGGCGATACGTGAATGTAGTAGGTTTCGTAATTGCTTTCGATTTCGTAGAAATTTACGCGGCGGGGGTCGCGCTGCGCCGGAATGCCGACTTCGAGCAATTGCCGAAGGTGTTCGACCGCCCCGGTTTCGTATTTTCGCGGGTTTTCGATCCTCGCTCCTTCTTTGACTTGAATCATCCTGCCTCCAATCCCTTTTTGCATTGCCTCATCACGACGGATTCGGGCTAATCCTCAATTAAGATGCGCCCAACTTCCAAACGCTCCTTGAATACTGCGTTAATAGTCGGCAAATGTTTCCAGGGGGCAAACGCGAACGGAACTGTCGGCGTTCAAACCTGAGCATGCCAGCCGGCATTGCGCGTTCCTCCTGAATTCATTAGACGTTGCGGCGCGACGGAGGAGAATTCCAAATTTTTGATCGTGTTCATTCGCAATTCCACGGCAACCAAAGTCACCGGAAAGGACGAACCATCCCAAATAGTGCGAAAGATTGACTGGGCCTTGCCACAATGCATTGAGGCTGAGGAAGGTGTGTCGCCACCACGACTCGAATAACTTATTTTTTCTTAATGAATTTTGCCCGGCAATGGAATGAATTTGAAAAAGCGGCGTTCCACAATGCGCTGGGTGGGTTTCCTGGGCGGCTCCGAAACGCGATTCCGAGTACCTTGCCTTTCCTCGTTACAACGGAGGCGATAATAAAGTATAATTCGATTGCGTGCAAAGTATTGACCTAATTGGTACTTGCGCGCACGAACCGTCATTGAGATATTCAAACCATGCCCAAAACCAAAACCGCACGGAAACGCACGAAGCTCGGGAAGGATCGGCGGCGCAAGCACAAACACTGGCAGGTCACCGTGTTTTACAAGGACGGGGAGCGGTTTGCTCGCGTGTATACGGACAGGGAAAAGGCCGCCAAGTTCGCCGAGCGGCAACGGAAATCTCCTGTCGTAAAAACCGCGCGAGTATTGCAAGTCGGCTGATCCCACTGGCTTACGAGTTCTCAAAGGATGCCCGGGCGGGCAGGCCTGGTCTTACGGGTGTGTTTGAAAGGCCATATCTCAATTCGACCCGCCTAGTATCTTGTCGCCGAAACGCCGGCATGTTAAAGTTTCGTTGATTCGGGCGGCCGTAGTATAGGGGTAGTACGGGACCTTGCCAAGGTCCAGGCGTGGGTTCGAGTCCCATCGGCCGCTCCATTCCTTCTTGATTTGGTCCTTACCTAATTTCCATGCTGGCATATTTGTGCGGCCCGATTGAATTTGCGCCGGACGGCGGCAAGTTGTGGCGCCGGAAACTCATGCCGTTCCTGCACAACGATCTCGGGCATCGCGTTTACGACCCCGCCGAAGACGAAAAGAAAAACCTTACCGACGAAGAAGCTACACACTTCCGGGGCTGGAAGGAAACCGACGTCGAACGATTCCGCCGGGTGGTTCGCAAGATCATTCAATACGACCTGGATATCGTGGAGAACAAGGCCGACTACGTGATCTGTTGCTTGACGGGCGACGGCGCGGCCCTGTCCTCCGGCGGGACCTCCGCCGAATTAACCTTTGCTCAGCGCCGCGGGATTCCGGTGTACCTCGTGACGGACGCGCCGCTCGGAGAAATCAGCGGCTGGATGTTGGCATGCGCCGACCGCGTGTTTGCGAACGTGGATGAGTTGAAGAAGTTTCTCCTCGAACGCTACGGGAAGGAAAAGCAGGCGCCGCTCTGGCGTGTGTAGGAATAATGAAACCACAGATGGACACGGATGCACACGGATTGAAATAAACTCCGGATCGATTTTCAATTGTCGAGGATGATTGCCGGAGTTGCGGCGCAATATGCTACTCTGCGGCAGGATAAAGTTAGGAGACAAGGTCAAGTGGACATCGTAAAAGGGAACATGGGCTGGATCGAAGTGATCGTGGGCCCCATGTTTTCGGGCAAGAGTGAAGAATTGATCCGGAGATTGAAGCGCGCCGAAATCGCCCGGCAGCGTGTGCAGATCTTCAAACCGTTCATCGATCAGCGATACAAGCAAACGGACATCGTTTCACATTCCGGGTTCGAGCTGCCGTCGCAGGTCGTCCGGAATGCAGCCGACGTGTTCGAAGAAGTCCAGCCGCGGACCGAAGTGGTGGGGATTGACGAAGGCCAGTTCCTCGGGGAAGGGCTCGTCGACACCTGCATGCGCATGGCGGACGCCGGCAAGCGGGTGATCGTCACCGGCCTGGACACCGATTACCTCGGGCGCCCCTTCGAGCCGATGCCGCGCCTGCTTGCCGTGGCGGAAGAAATCACCAAGCTGCTCGCGATCTGCGTGCAGTGCGGAAATCCCGCCGTGCATACGCAGCGGCTCGTCGCTTCGGAGGATCTGATCGTCGTCGGAGCCGCCGGCATGTACGAACCGCGCTGCCGGCGCTGCTTCGAACCGCACCTGGCGCACGATCGAGTCGAAGCGAACAAGAATGCGTCATCGGCAACAGTTCCTCCCGCGAAATGAGCCCCCAAATCTTCAGAGTAGAATTCGTCGTTTCATGAGATTTGTTTTTCTCTGTGCTCTCTGTTTTCTCTGTGCCCTCTGTGTTAAAGATTTTTTCCGTACTGTTTGAACAACGAGCCTGCAGAAAATTCACCGCAGTCGCGCGCGAATTCCCTCCGCCATCTGCTGATATTCCTTGCACCCCAAAATTTCGATCGAGGGCCCAGGACCCGCTGCTTCCGCTTGGACACACGCGCGTTCGATTCGGTTCAAAGATGCGCGCCATTCGTCCTCGTCAAAGCCCGCTTCTTGTTTCGCTTTCCTGACCGCCGCGATCGCAGGCGCCACGGCAGACCAGTCATGGCAGAGCATGGCCATGTCTGTCCCCGCGCGGAGCGTTTGCACCGCAGCCTCTCCGGACGCATATCGCTTGGCAATGGCCCCCATGCCAAGATCGTCGGCGAGGATCACGCCATCGAATCGCAAGCAGCGCCGCAAGACACCGTCGAGCATCGTGCGCGAAAGCGAAGCAGGATTTTCGGAATCGATTTGGGGCAGCAGAATATGCGCGGTCATCACCAGTGGCACACCCGCCGCAACGGCCGCGGCGAATGGCACAAGCTCGGCCGACTCCAACCGCTCCATCGTTCCCGCAAAAACCGGCAAGTCCAGATGCGGATCCACCGCCGCGTCGCCATGCCCCGGGAAATGCTTGGCGCAGGAGAGCACTCCCCCGGACCGCAATCCGCGATCAAACGCTGCGCCCATCCTGGCAACGAGATTGGGATCAGACGCCAAAGCTGCGATCCTTTGTCACGGGACTTTCAGGATTCACATGCAGATCCAGCATCGGCGCGAAATTAACATTGCAACCGACTGCGCGCAGTTCCGCAGCCATCGCGCGGGCGACTCGCTCCACGGATTCGGCATCCCCAAGCCGACCCAGTTCCGCCGCCGAGGGCCACGCGGTGAACGGTTCTCGAAGAGCAAATCGCGTCCCCCCTCCTGATCGATTCCGATCAGCACAGGGCGTCCTGCCGCGCGGCGGATGGCCGAGGTGAGTTCCCGCAGTCCCTGCGCGCTCGCGAAATTTCGCTTATAAAGAACCACGCCGGCAAGGCCGCGGGCGAGATATTCCGCGAGTTTGCCGGGAAGGGAATCGCCGTCGAAGCCCAGCATGAATCGTGCAAGTACGGAATCACGCGGCTCCGTTCTGGATTGGGCGACCGTATTCATCTGATATGATTCGCGCGGAAGTTGCGAATCAGCGCGAAGCAAGAGGCTAGCGGGAGGAAGGAAACAAGTCAAAGTGAGAATCGAATCGAGAGCGCCAACGCGGATTGACCTGGCCGGGGGAACGCTGGACATCTGGCCGCTGTACCTGTTTCACGAAGGGTCGCTGACCGTGAATTGCGCCATCACGCGCTACGCTTCCTGCGTAATCGAGACGGCGCCCGAGCCCTCTCGCCGCATAATTTTAGCTTCGCGGGACACGAAGCGCCAAGAGTCGTTCGCCTCGTTCGACGCGTTGTATCGCGCACGCCGGTATAAATTGCCTTTGCTCGCGCACCTCGTGCGGGTTTTCCGCCCGAAGGGCGGGTTCACGCTGACCACGGATTCAGAAGCGCCCGCCGGGGCGGGGATCGGCGGCTCATCCGCCATGGCCGTGGCTATCTGCGCGGCGCTGGACCGGCTCACGCGTGCTGGTCTGCGCCGGGAAGACTGGATTCACGTCAGTCGCGACGTCGAAGCCATCGTCATCCGCGTGCCCACAGGGACGCAGGACCATTACCCTCCGGCGTTCGGTGGCGCAGCCGCGATTGTGCTCGCCCCGGGTGGCGAGCGGCGCGAAGCTCTCGGCTGCGATCTCGACGAACTCGAGCGTCGGCTGGTCCTGTGCTACACAGGAAAACCTCGGCAGCATGGCATCAACAACTGGGAAGTGTTCAAGCGACACATCGATGGCGACCGGCGCGTTTCGCAAAATCTGGAAAAAATTTCGATCGTCGCGCGAGGTGTGCGAGCCGCGCTTGAGCGAAGCGAGTGGAACGAAGTAGGCCGCCTGGTGCGCGAAGAATGGGACTTCCGCCGCCGCAATCTGCGCACGATTTCAACTCCTTTAATCAATAAGGTGATTTCCTCCGCGCGCCGTCAGGGTGCGCTTGCCGGAAAAGTCTGCGGCGCAGGAGGCGGCGGCTGCCTCACACTTGTAATTGACCCTGACGCGCGCGCGCGCGTCGAAGCCGCAGTCGTCGCCACTGGCGCAAAGGTATTGCCGTTGCGGATCGATCGTGCCGGAGTCCTCGTTCAGTCCGACGCCGACGATCTTCCAAATCGTTGACGCGCCCGCGAGACGCGTTTGGTGTTAAAATAGTTGCAGAAGGTACCGAATGGTCCGGCTGGCTTCCATGATCGCGATTGCTGCGCTTCTGTTGAGCGCGGATGCGTCCGGATTGCTTCGCACATCCCCTCCCAGCCAGATTGCAAGTATCTCTCCCGACGAAAACTTGTCTGCCTTGCAAGCTACATCTCAGAGTGCGGATAAAGGGAAGCCTGCGCAAAACGATTCCAAAGGCAATCCCGACCAATCAACGAAAGCTCAGCCTGGGCCCTTGCAACCCATGTCCCGCCTGTCGCTGGTTCGGTATGTGGATGGAGAAGTTGTGCGGGTCGTTCGAGCGATTCCCGCGGGGAAAAAGGGGTTTCATCTGAAAGCCGGCGTTCCACTCAATGAAAATGCACTCCGGATGGCGGTCGCCTCGGCCGGTTCCGCCATCAATCCGGGAGACCATGCGCAGATCACGAATCTGGATTTCAAGGACAAGGAAATCATCGTGGACATCAATGGTGGCGGACGCGGCAAAACCAGGCTGCGCGACCGCATCCATTTGGAAGTCGGCGGAATCCCCACGGGGACAGTTACTCCGGACACTCCCGTGAACACGAATGCAGGGGCCACGCTGTACCTGGATTTTGACAAGCCTCTGCCGGACATGACAGCCGAGGAATTGGAACAGTTCCTCTCGGGCGTGCTCGATTTCTCAAAACGCCACTCCGCGGCAGTGCAGTGGGTGGAAAGTTTGCCTCCCGAGATCCAGAAAGCGATTCAAGACAAGCAGCCCGTAGTCGGGATGGATCACGATATGGTGCTTGCAGCGATGGGCAGGCCGGACCGCAAAGTCCGCGAAAAAAGTTCCGATGGGAATGAAATTGAAGATTGGATCTATGGCACGCCTCCCGCCAAGACAATCTTCGTGAGCTTTGAAGGGGACAAGGTTACCGAGGTTCATCAATATCCGCAGTAGTTCCCGGACCAATTGAATTTCCATCTCCACGAGCGGGAAATTATTTTGAGCGCCCCATTCTCGCCGCGGCGAGGATGGGGCGCCTCGGTTACCCGAGCGTGTTCCATCCTGCTGATTCTGATCCTGACGGCGGCAATTTGCGCCGCGCAATCGCTCCCCCCGGTCATCGAAGTCGCGAATCCGCCGAACACCGCGGAGCAACAAGCCAAACACTACGTCGTGTTGGTTTCGCTCGACGGATTTCGCTATGATTATGCGAAGAAGTACGGCGCAAAAAATCTCCTGGCGATGGCGGCGCGAGGCGCGAGCGCACCGGATGGAATGATCCCGTCGTTTCCGTCGGTGACGTTCCCGAATCACTACACGATCGTGACCGGCCTCTATCCGGATCATCACGGCATCGTCGGAAACACTTTCTACGATCCTGCGCGCAAACAGACTTACACCCTCACCGATCCGAAAACCACGGGCGACGGTAGCTGGTATGCCGGCACGCCGTTGTGGGTGCTGGCGGAGCAGCAGGGAATGCGCGCGGCCTGCTTCTACTGGCCCACCTCGAACGCTGACATTCAGGGCAAACGCCCCAGCTACTATCTTGCTGCCTACGATGATAAATTTCCCGGCGAGAAACGTGTCGACCAGGTTCTCGCGTGGCTCCGGCTTCCGCCGGAAAAAAGGCCCCATTTCATCACGCTTTATTTCGAGAATACCGATGAAGCCGGCCACGCCTATGGCCCGGACGCACCCGAGACCGCCGAGGCCGCCCGGAACGTCGACGAAATGATTGGAAAACTATCGGAGGGGATCGCGGCCTCGGGACTGCCCGTGGACCTGATTGTTGTCGCCGATCACGGAATGGAAACATTGCAGGGCAGCTGGGTGATTCTCGATAAATGGGCGGACCTGTCGGAATTCGAAACCGTAGGCGGCCGGCTCTATTCCAGGTCGGAAGCGGATGCGGAGAAGGCTTACCAATCGCTTTTGGGCAAGAGTGACATGTTCAAGATATACCGGCGCGCCAAGGTGCCCGCTTATTTGCATTTTAATTCGAATCCGCGCGATGGCGATCCGGTTGTCGTGCCAACGGGCCCGTATTCCATCGTGCCACACGATCCCAATGCAAAGGGCGGCAACAGGATGCCGGTCCGGGGCGGGCACGGATACGATCCGCGGCAGATGCCCAGCATGAAAGCCGTTTTCTTTGCGGCCGGGCCGGACATTCGCCCGGGCGCCACCGTGGCGCCCTTCGAAAACGTCGATGTATACCCCTTCATCGCCAGGATCCTTGGTCTGAAAACGGGGCCAATCGACGGCAAGGTTGGCACTCTGCAAGGGATACTGGAAAAGAACTCCAAAAACTGATGAAGGCAATCACATTTTTGACACATCGCATGTACAAACTGGTTTGACTTTTCGTGGTGGCCACCCTAGCATCTTGAGATCACATTCCGCGTGAAAGATGATGAAGGGACGGAACTATCTCGCCCAAGCCTCGACGTGAGGTCTGCAGCGATCGCACTAAACATCCACTGAATATGGCCGATAGTAAGCATGTTGTAGCGACTCTTTTTGTGTGTGCAACCGGGCCCCTGCAGCTGATTGGGATGAAGCGGCGACAATGCTATTCACTCTTCCGGAGGATTCATGCCGATTAAAGTGGGAATCAACGGTTTTGGCCGCATTGGACGGAACATCGTGCGGGCATCTCTGGGAAATTCAGCGATTGAATTCGTCGCGGTCAATGACATCACCGACTCGAAGACCCTCGCGCATTTGCTGAAATACGATTCCGTTCTGGGCAATCTCCACCAGAAGGTGACTCACACCGAAGATTCGATCGCCGTGGACGGCAAGAGTTTTCGCGTGTTCAAGACGAAAGATCCCGGCGAAATCGACTGGCCATCGGTGGGCGCGGACATTGTGATTGAGTCCACGGGCCTCTTCACCAACGCCTCCGACGCGGCCAAGCACAAGCGTGGCACGGTGAAAAAAGTCATCATCTCGGCGCCCGCGACGAACGAGGACCTGACCGTCGTGCTTGGCGTGAACGACAAATCCTACGACCCGGCCAAGCATCACATCATCTCGAACGCATCCTGCACTACCAATTGCCTTGCTCCCGTCGCAAAAGTGATTCAGGACACGTTCGGGATTTCCTGCGGCACGATGACCACGATCCACTCCTATACGAACGACCAGAAGCTTCTTGACCTGCCGCACAAGGATTTGCGGCGCGCCCGCGCGGCGGCGCTTTCCATGATTCCCACATCGACCGGGGCGGCCAAGGCGCTGCACCTGGTGATTCCGGCGCTGAAAGGGAAACTCGACGGCTATTCCATCCGCGTGCCGACGCCGAATGTCAGCGTGGTCGACCTGACGGTGTTCACGGAAAAACCCGTGACGGTGAATTCGGTGAACGCCGCGCTCAAGAGCGCGGCCGACGGCCCCATGAAGAACATCCTGGAATACACGGAGGAGGAACTCGTTTCGGCGGATTTCCGCGGGAATCCGCATTCCTCGATTGTGGATTCCGGCTACACGCGCGTCGTGGGAACGAATTGCGCCAAGGTTCTCGCCTGGTATGACAACGAGTGGGGATATTCCAGCCGGTGCCGCGATTTGATCACGCTGTTGGCGTCGAAGATGTAGGAGGAAGTGACTGATGGCTAGTGCCAGTGATTGGTGACTAGTGACCGGTGACTGGTGATTCGTGAATTGTAGTTCGTGATGGGCGACTGGTGACTTACGATCCGTGTGATCCCAGCGCCAAGAAAATGCTGCGATAGGGTCAAGGCCAAGGTTTGTGGGTCGCGGCTTCAGCCGCGACATTCAGCACGGTAAGGTACGGGGCTTCAGCCCCTGAAGTCCTTCGTGGCGTTGCTGAACCGATGTTTCAGTCTCCCAATTTTGTGCGCCTTCTGACATAAGCCATGAACAAACTATCGATTCGCGATCTGGAAATGAGCGGGAAGCGCGTCTTTATGCGCGTGGATTTCAACGTTCCCCTGGATGGCGCGCGCGTTACTGACGATACGCGCATCCGCGAAACACTGCCGACGATTGAGTTTGCCCGCAAGCGCGGCGCGAGGCTTGTCCTCGCATCGCACCTGGGGCGGCCCAAAGGGAAGCCCGATCCAAAATACAGCATGAACCCCGTGGCGGCGAAACTTGCGGAATTGCTTGGCTTGGCCGTGGATTTTGCCGCGGACTGCGTCGGCGCGGATGCCGAAGCCAAGAGCCGCGCTCTCGCCAATGGCGGCGTGCTCCTCCTCGAAAATGTGCGCTACCACGCGGAGGAAGAGGCTAACGACGAGAATTTCTCGCGCCAGTTGGCGGCGCTGTGCGACGGCCTGTTTGTGTGCGACGCCTTCGGCTCGGCCCATCGCGCGCACGCATCCGTCGTGGGGATCACGCGCTTCGTAAAGCAAGCTGCGGCCGGCCTTCTGATGGAACGCGAACTTGCCTATCTGGGAAAAGCGCTCTCGAATCCCGAACGACCATTCGTAGCGGTGCTGGGCGGCGCAAAAGTCTCCGACAAGATTGAAGTCGTGGAAAACCTGATGCGCGTGGCCGACGCGATGCTCATCGGCGGCGGCATGGCATACACATTTCTGAAATCCCAGGGGCTGCCCGTCGGAAATTCGCTGGTGGAGGCGGACAAGGTGGACCTGGCGAGGAAAGCTGCTCGCCGAAGCGAAGCAGCGAAATTTCCGCCTGCTGCTTCCGACCGACCACGTGCTGGGCGCCCAATTCAAGCCGGACACGGAAACGCAGACGACCAGCGTCGACTCCACGCCGGACGGCTGGATGGGGCTGGACATCGGGCCGGATACCATCGCGAAATATTCCGCGGAGCTGGCGCGCGCAAAAACAATTGTGTGGAACGGCCCGATGGGCGTGTTCGAGATGCCGTGTTCGCCAAGGGCACGCTGGAAATCGCGCGCGCGGTCGCGGCGGCGACTGCGAAGGGCGCCACGTCCATCGTCGGCGGCGGAGATTCCGTCGCCGCGATTCATGCGGCTGGACTGGCCGACAAAGTTTCCCACATCTCGACGGGCGGCGGCGCGTCGCTGGAATTTTTGGGCGGCAGAAAATTGCCGGGTGTCGAAGCGTTGACCGATAAACCTTAAAACCATTTAACATAGAGAACCCAGAGGGCACTGAGAAAGACAAAGCGAAAGAGAAGAGGTTCGATGCGGCGACCGGTGATCGCGGGGAATTGGAAGATGTACAAGACGCAAGCGGAAGCGCGCGCGTATTTTTCCGTGCTCGCGCCGCTGGTGCAGGGCTGCACGCATTGCGACATTATCGTCGCGCCGCCGTTCACGGCGCTCGCGGCAGCGGTGGAAGGCGTGAAGGGAACTCCGATTTCGATCGCCGCGCAAGATATGCACGGGGAGCCCGAGGGGGCGTTCACTGGCGAAGTGTCCGCCGCAATGCTGGTCGATGCGGGATGCCGCGCCGTCATCATCGCGCATTCCGAACGCCGGCAATTTTTTGGTGAGACCGATGAGAGCGCCAACAGGAAAGTCAAAGCCGCGCTCGCGGCGGGACTGACGCCGATTCTGTGCGTTGGCGAATTGCTCGCCGAGCGGGAGGGCGGCAAGACCGAGGAAGTGCTCGAGCGCCAGTTCAGCGGCGGCCTGGCCGCGTTGACCGGTGCCGAGTTCTCGCGTATCATTCTTGCTTACGAGCCTGTCTGGGCGATTGGCACGGGCCGCACGGCTACTCCGGAAATGGCGGCCGAGGCGCACCGGTTCTTGCGAGGGCGGGCGGCGGCGAGTTTTACTCCGGAGCGCGCCGCGGGGTTGCGAATCCTCTACGGCGGCAGCGTCAAACCCGACAACATCAAGGGATTGATGGCTCAAGTGGAAATTGACGGAGCGCTGGTCGGCGGCGCAAGTCTGAATCCGGAGGCCTTTGCCTCCATCGTGAATTTCTGAAACTAAGGGAAAAGAAATGCCAAAAGAAGTGAAATGGGCAATTTCGTTGGCCGTGGGATTGGGCCTGCTGGCGCTCGGCTGGAAAGTCTATTTCATGCTGGTGACGTTGCACATCATCATCTGCGGACTTTTGATCATCGTCATCATGCTGCAAAGCGGCGAAGCGGCTGACCTCGCGGGCGCCTTCGGCGGCGCGGGCAGCCAAACGGCCTTTGGCCCGCGCGGAGCGGCTACATTTCTTTCCAAGGCGACGACCTGGTGCGCCATCATGTTCATGCTCACGTCCATGGCGCTGACCATGCACCAAAACTCGACCGTCGCGTCAACCGGCAGTTCCGTGCTGCAACAGTTCTCGAAGACTTCAAAGACGGCGCCCGCGGCTCCTGCTCCGACAGCTCCGGCGTCAGCGCCCGCCCCGGGCCCGGCCATTCCCGCTCCGGCATCGCCTGCGCCATCGAAATAAGCGACAGCGTTCAGAATCCCGCGGCTGCTCCTTTGCCACACGATCCGAACGTCGTTGCCTCGCAATTCCAGGGAAGTCCAAACAAAAATAATCACCTGTGTTTGCAAGAACCTGCTGATATAAAGCGAGGCGGATTCTTACGTTCCCTCGCTCAAAAATTGAGATTGTGTGTCAATTCCAGGATGGAATTTCATGCGGCAGAGAGGATTCGAACCTCCACGGTATTGCTACCGCCAGCCCCTCAAGCTGGTGCGTCTGCCAGTTCCGCCACTGCCGCCTGCCGACATTCTCTCACGTTTAGTCGCGACTCGCCATGCCTTCGTGGCATCGTATTCTGGACGCTTCGCGGCGGACGTTGGCAATTGGCTGTCAGCCAACAGGTGATGCGCCCTATTCGTAGAACTGCGGCGATTTTTTCAGTTTCGCGTTGCCCACAAAATCGTGTTGGATCCAAAGCTGCGCGCCCGTTTTCTTCAGGAAAGCGTCGACCGCCACCCGGCTTGCGCGCGTTTGGTCCTGGCTGAACTCGAACGTGGGGACGCGATCCAGCTTCTTCTCCGCCGGATAGTGGTAGAGATCGCCGGACAACACGACGCCGCCGGTCTTGGCCAGCTTCACGTACAAAACCTGGTGACCTTGCGTGTGCCCGGGAGCGGCCTTGAGGATGACGCTGCCGTCGCCGAACACGTCGTATTCATCGGTCTTGATAATGACCGTCTTGCTTTTCTGCAATGCCGAGAACGTCGAGGGTTGCAACGAGCCGGAGAATTTTCCGCCGAACATGGCGTCGCGTTCGATCTGCCGCACGAGCCAGGTGGCGCTCGCGAACTCATTCGCATTGGCCGTGTGATCGTAATGGTAGTGCGAAAGCGCAATGTAGTTGATGTCGGAAGGGGAGTAGCCGATTTCCTTGAGCTGCCCGATAAGAGTCTTGTCCACGTCCGCATCCCGTTTCTGCCCGTCCGGAAGTGTGACATGCTGCGTGCTCATGCGGCCGTTCGGAGTCCAGGAATCGTCGGGAATCGCGCCGGTGTCCCAGATCAGATTTCCCTTTGGATGCGCGATCAGAAAACAGCCCATGGACATGTCCGTCGTAGCGACATCCTCCGGTTTCAAATTGAAGCGGCCCATGTCCGCATTGTGGAGAACGCCGCAATCAAACACGTATAGCCGGACTGTGTGCGGCGGCTGCGCCTTGTGCTGTGCGGGCGGAGCAGTCTGTGCGCCGCTAATCGTTGAAAAAGAAAAAAGGCACGCCGCAGCTGCGGCTATCATGAACCATCGAATCACATTTCGTTTCATAACCCGGAACCTCGCTCTCGTTAGCACATAGCCGTTCTGGCCTGCGAATTGTGCGGCATTGTATACCGGCTTGCCCACAATTGGCAGTTCTCAGCCGAACAAAGGCGGCCGTTTGCGTCTGCCGCACGATAGCTTCACGTGCGATCTCCCGAACCTGTCGCAGGGCCAGGGCGCTCTATTTTTACCGAAAATCGAACAGTCGGATCGTTTCCCACGCGAAATTCGCTTCTCAGGATGGAATACAGCTTTTGTTTTTCTCCCGCATTCTTCAACGATGGGGCAGGCTCCAAAAATCCTACGAACTTCATTCCCGCCTTCTCAGCCAGCCGTTGAGAACTAAAATTGTCCAGGGCGACGCGGGCCTGAATTCGCGCGAGCCCGATCCCCTCGAATCCGAATGCGAAGAGCAAAATCAACGCCTCGGTGGCCAGCCCCCGGTTTCGATAAGGAGGCGCGATGTAACAGTTGACTTCTCCAAGTTGCTCCTTGAGGTTGAGATCCGGGAAACCACAGTTGCCCACAATCGATCCTGTTTCCTTGCTCCGAATTGCCCAGGGGCCAATGCCTCGCTCGCGGTATTCGCGAAAGCAATAGTCGAGAAACTCCTGCGCCGCGGCTCCGGGGTTTTGCGCGGCGGCGATTTCTTCCCAAGCGGCTATTTCTCCGAGGTCCCCGTGATCAAACGGACGCAACGCGAGCCGTTCGGTCTGCAGGGCCGGCATTTTCAATATTTTGTTTTTGAAAGCCGCGGGGAAGAAGCGGCGGGCGCACCTGCCCAGCACGTTCAGAACCGGCCCGCGAACCGTAAACTCCATGGAAACCTCTGCAACCGTCCGGCTATACGCGACAGGTGCCCAGCGGCTGACATCCTACGCTTTCCGTGCAGATGATTCAAAGCGCGCACAGCCCGCGTCATTCCTGGAAAAAGCTGAGCCGGGACGCCGGCCATTTTCCTTGCGGCGAGCAAGACTCCGCCAAAATCATTGTGTCGTGAATTGAGGAAGCGTACGATGCCCTGTCCGATAAACGAAATCGCAAATTTTTGACATCATGAGAGTGCAAAGAGGGAGTGTCCCGATGCGGGTTCGCCTTGAGGTGTTGGTGGGTGTGCTGGCGGCGATAACCTGTCTCTCCATTGCTTTACCAACCGAGGCCAATCCTCAAAGTTCCGCCACTCCGGCTGAAACAACGGCGCAAAGCACTGTCGCGAGCCACGATCTTTCCGGAGTTTGGAATGCGAACTCCGGCGTCTATCAATTCGCAGCCTTCAGCAAGGACGAGCCGCCCATGACCCCATGGGGGAAGGCGAAGTTCGACGCGGCCAGACCCTCGCAAGGGCCGAACGGCGTCAAACTCTCCGAAACGAACGACAGGGTTTACAAGTGCGCTCCTCCGGGAATGCCCTACATTTACATCCAGCTCTTTCCCATGCAAATCATCCAGACTCCGAAGGAAGTGATCGAGCTGTTTGAGTACGACCATATCGTGCGCCACATCTACATCGACGGGCGCAAGCATCCCGCTAACGTAAAACCCTCCTACAACGGCCACTCCATCGGCCACTGGGAAGGCGACACTCTGGTCGTCGATACGATCGGCCTCAACGGAAAGAATTGGCTGGACCGCGTGGGCCATCCGGAAAGCGCCCAGATGCACATCCTCGAGCGCATCCGCCGCGTGGACGAAAAGACTTTGCAGGTCGACTTGAAATTTGACGACGCCAAAAGTTACACGAAGCCGTGGACGGCGCAGATCCGTTTCCTGCTGCACCCCGATTGGGACATCCTGGAACACATTTGCGAGGACAATCTCGCGTTCGAGAGTTTTGAGCATTAGAACGGCTTGCGGCAGGCGCGCGCTGTAACAACTCCGTACTTCGGCAGGTTTCCCGCTCCCAATAAAGGCGCTTCTTGAGGGAAGTGGTCCAGGACCGATATGCAGATTCCCGCTATGGCGAAATCAATTCTTTCCCGACGCAGCTTTCTGCTTCAATTCTTCATGCCAATTCAGCACGATGTTGATCGGCGTGGGCGCTTGCGCCTGCTCTGGGTTCTTGACCATCAAGAAACGCTGGCCGTCCGGGGATACATCGTAGTCGGGAATTGACCTCGGAGTCGGTACGTAGGGGCCCTCGAACAACATCTTCGGCTTGCCTGCGGAAAACGTGGGCTGCGCGGTGTAATCCACCGCCATCATCTTTTGGCCGTCGCGGTAAAACAACTCATGGCCCATCGGATTCCACACCGGCTCGGTGCCGCCTTCAGTGGAAATTTGCCATTTTCCGCCCGGCCCGGGGTAAGGACGAACGTAAATCTCATATCGCCCGGATTCGTTGGAAGCATAAGTTATCCAATGGCCGTCGGGCGAAAAGCGAGGGGCGGTCTCATACGAGGGACTATCAATGAAAAGGTGCGGCGTCCGGTCTTTTAGAAGCAAAATCCAGATCTTCCGTACGGCACGGTCTTCCGTTAGAGCCAACTCCTGTCCATCCGGAGACCACGAACTGGGAACATTATTCGCGCTCAACTCGCCGCTGGTCAGCTCTTCCGCGGCGCCACTCCCATCCGCTGGCTGCCAGAACAGGCGGTTTTTATTTCCCTTAAAAGCGATCCGCTTGCCGTCGGGTGTCCAGACGGGATCGACATTGCCCGCTCCCTCAAACGTTAAGCGGGTCAAGGCATCACGGGAAAGATCGTAAACCCAGATTTGGCTCTCCGCTTCTTCAATCCCGACGGCCACGCGTTTCCCATCGGTGGAAAGCCGGGGTAACACGTAATTGTGGGCTGGAGCTGCAAGGCGGGTCTCCGTCCCGTTGCGACTCACCCAAGCAAGCGTCAGGGGAGCCGCACCTCCTCCACCGCGGTAGGCCAGCACACCGTTTTCGGAAACTGTAAAGGCCGCCCTGCCGGTGATCTGCACAGACTGTAACCCTTCCGCAATGGGAACTGCTTCGCCCCCAAGTTGCAGACGAGCTGCGTCAAATGGCTGCGCCATCAGCGTCCCTTGACGGGAGAATAGCAAGTAGCCGGGAGGAACGTAGGCGGCACTTGTGGTGTTGTTCAGGATCAGTTTTCGTTCCTTGGAATCCAGGGATGTGACGTAAACCCCGCCTGTCCCTGGCGCAGTGTTAAACGCCAAAAATAGGAAGTGATTCCCGTCGGGGAGAAACTGGGGCCACAAATGAGCCACTTCGGCCCGCGAGAGGTCAATGCTTGTGACTGGAGAGGAAGCGCCGCCGGATTCGGAGACTCGATTGACCGTCTCGGACTTAATATTGGCTGTAAATAGAATGACTCCTTGCCGGCTCCAGGTACCGCCAGTGCTTGAAGCGCCGGCGGTATTGGACGATGGAGCGTCCGCCAGAGTTTGCGCAGGTCCTCCAGACACGGCAATTTTTTTCAGCTTCGCATCGGCAAAAAAGCCCACATACTGGCTATCGGGTGACCAAAAGGGCTGGCTTGCGCCTTCCGTACCCGGAAGCGCCCGGGCCGTCGGGGAATCCATGGAGCGAATCCAGAGTTGCACGCCAGATCCGCCGATCGTGGCGGGTCCAGTTCCACCAGTTCCGGCGACAAATGCCAGTTTGCTCCCGTCAGGAGAGATGCTGAGAAAGGCTGGGTTTAGTACAAACGGTGCTTTCTCCGGCGCGGCAATCGTGAAACGAACAACATGCGCAGTGGGAGGCGTCCAGTGGCGCACGTAGAGCGCCGCCCCCACAGCGGCCGCAATAGCAACAGCGAATGCTGCCACCCAGGGAAGAAATTTTTTCCATCTTGGTTCCGACGGTGCCGCGACTGTGATGCCCGCTTGGGTGCCGCCGCCGGAAATCCACTTCAGTTCCCGGCACAAGTCGCTGGCCGTCTGCCAGCGCTCATCGGGATCCTTGGCCATGCACGTTTTCACGACGCGGTCTAGTTGCGGCGGCGTCATCGGTTGCAGCGAAGAAATTGTAGGCGGATCTACTTCCAGAATTTTGGCCATCACGCTTGCGGAAGTCTTGCCCTCAAACGCTCGCTTGCCTGTGGCCATTTCGTAGACCACTGCGCCAAACGCGAAAATATCGGTGCGCGCATCCACTTCTTTGGCTTCGACTTGTTCCGGCGCCATGTATTGCAACGTGCCCAGGATCGTACCTTCGCCCGTGATTGCATTCTGCATCGTTGGAAGCTGCGAATCCGGAGTGGCAGGGGAAACTTCCTGTGTCAATTTCGCCAAGCCGAAATCGAGCAGCTTCGTTCCCGACTTGGTGAGCATGATGTTGCCGGGTTTCAAATCGCGGTGAGTGATGCCTTTGCGATGCGCCTTGTCGAGCGCATCGGCAATCTCGATCGCGTATTGCAAGACCTGTTGGATCGGTAGCGCTCCTTTCTGCAATCGCTGCGCGAGCGTCTCGCCCTCGATATATTCCATCACCAGAAAATCGACTTCGTCTTGGTGGCCTGTGTCGTAGAGCGTGCAAATGTGCGGATGGTTCAGGCTGGCGATGGTTTTAGCTTCGCGCTCGAACCGCTCGCGCAACTCCGCGCGGCCTGCGAGATGAGTTGGCAGAATTTTAATCGCGACGGTTCGATCGAGGCGCGTGTCGCGGGCTTTATAGACTTCGCCCATTCCGCCCGCACCGATCGCGGAGAGAATTTCGTAGGGACCGAGCCGAGATCCAGTTTTCACGCTCACTATTTTGTTCCCACAGGCGCGCGACGCTTCAGTTCCTCGAACCAGTTCAGCACGACGTTGATTTGCGTGGCGGACATGCTTGCTTCGGTTTCCTTTACCATCAGAAAACGCTGGCCATCGGAAGATACGTCAAAGGCAGTGCCCGTCAAACCGGGCGAGACCGCGACGTACTGGCCCTCGAATAGCACTTTAGGTTTGCCTGCAGAGAACGTGGGCTGGGTTGTTACATCCACAGCCATCATCTTGTTTCCGCTACGATAGAAAAGTTCCCGACCGTTATGATTCCATGCCGGCTCATTGCCGCCCTCGGTTGAAATTTGCCATTTTCCGCCCGGGCCGGGGTAAGGCTGCACATAAATTTCCGGGCGTCCTGATTCATCGGAAATATAGGCGATCCAATGTCCATCAGGGGAAAATACTGGTCCCCCTTCATTAAACGGTGTCCGGAGAAACGGCTCAGCCTTGCGATCGCTCAGCCGCAGCACCCAGATATCTTTTTTCGTGGTGGGATTGTTCTCGTGAAAAGTGAGCAGTTGCCCGTCCGGGGACCAGGACCTCGGAACTTGGGGATATTGGGTTGTGGTCAACCGCTCCAGCCCCCCACTGCCATCGGCAAGCTGCCACCAAATGTTCGCGGGCCCTTCTTTGTTCGAATAAAACGCGATCCGCTTGCCGTCCGGTGTCCAAACAGGGCTCTGATTAGCCGTACCCTCGAATGTAAACCGGGTCAACGTATCCCTGGTGAGATCGTAAAGCCAGATTTGATCCTCGGTTTCCACAGCCACCCGGCGCCCATCTGGAGAAAGGCGGGGATAGCCGTAGGTTTGCGCAGGAGCGCCCAACACCTGTTCTGTCCCATTTCGGGTGACCCACACGAGCTTTCGTTGGACCGAGGTAACCCCGCCAGAAACGTAGACGAGCGAGCCAGCGTCAGAAACGCTGTATTGAGCCGCTCCGTCAGTTGCATGAGCAACGCCTTCAACGACAGGGACTGCCGAGCCTCTGATCTCCAATCGCGCGGGATCGAAGGGCACAGCCATCAAGGTGGCCCCTTGCACAAAGAGCAAGTGCCCGGAACGTGCGTACTGAGGGGACGTTCCCCCTTGCGCTAGGTCTTGCCCCTTACCCCCCTCGATTGGTTGAGCAATAATTTTCAGACCAGCCGCACCGATTGCTCCGCTGGCATAAAGCACTGCCTTGCCGCCCGGCAAGACCTCCGGCCATCGTTGCGTTGCCTCCCCTTGGTTAAGTGAAGTCAGGGGTTTTGAAACTCCTCCCTCCTTCGAGACCTGCGAAAGGGAGGTTGCTGTTGCAGGGGCGAAGATAATCGTCCCTTTGCTGTCCCAAGTGGCTCCGCGGGCGCTGCCGCCTGCCGTGCTCAGAGTAACTGCAGCTCCCCCACTTACGGAAACTTTCTTGAGTGCTCCGCCTTGGAAAAAACCAAGCCATTGGCCATCTGGCGAAAAGAAGAGGCCATACCCACCTTCCGTACCCGGCATCGGTCTAGCCTCGAGGCTTTCCAAAGCTCGAAGGAAAATCTGTTGTATTCCGCCTCGGATGGCAACGTAGCCGAGGTTGCTCCCGTCGGGAGAAAGTGCCACAACAGGCTCATCCAGCGCCGCGAGGCGTTGATCCGGGGGAAGGCTGATCACGGTGCGGGTAACCGGTTGAGGAGGAGCTGGCTTGAATTTCCAGATTGCGGCCCCAACCAAGGCAGCGATTGCCACGCCAGCTATGGCCAGCAACATGGGACGCTGCCAAATCTTTCCGGGCAACTTCGGTTCCAGTGTTGCACTTTTCGCAGCTTCAGAGGATGCCGCGATCCACTGAAGTTCATCCGTCAAGTCTTTTGCCGATTGCCAGCGGTCCTCTCGCTCTTTCGCCAGGCACTTTTTCACAACGCGATCCAGCGCAGGCGGCGTCATCGGCTGAAGAGAAGAAATCGGCGGAGGTTCGGAGGACATAATGGCTCCGATCACACTGGCCTGGCTCTTGCCCGCGAACGCCTTCTTGCCCGTGGCCATCTCGTAGACAACCGCGCCGAAGGCGAAGATATCCGTCCGGGCATCCGCCTCTTTGCCTTCCAGCTGCTCGGGAGCCATGTATTGAAGTGTTCCCAGAATTGTCCCTTGCGCCGTGATGGCGTCGTTTGCAGTGGGAAGCTGCGAAAGGGGAGTGGACGAAGCGGCGTCCTGGGTCAGCTTCGCCAAACCAAAATCCAGCAGCTTCGTTCCCGACTTGGTGAGCATGATGTTGCCGGGTTTCAGATCGCGGTGGGTGATGCCTTTGCGGTGGGCCTTGTCCAGCGCGTCGGCAATTTCGATCGCGTATTGCAAGACCTGTTGGATCGGCAGCGCACCTTTTTGCAATCGTTGCGCGAGCGTCTCGCCCTCGAGATATTCCATCACCAGGAAATCAACATCGTCTTGATGGCCGGTGTCGTAGAGCGTGCAGATGTGGGGATGATTCAGGCTGGCGATGGTTTTAGCTTCGCGCTCGAACCGCTCCCGCAATTCCGCGCGGCTGGCGAGATGCGTGGGCAGAACTTTGATCGCGACCGTTCGGTCGAGGCGTGTATCGCGGGCTTTGTACACCTCGCCCATTCCGCCCGCACCGATCGCGGAGAGAATTTCATAGGGCCCTAGACGTCTGCCGGGGAGGATCGACATGGGCTCCAGCCATTTCAGGATCGGCAGAGTATAACCCTTTCAGGTATTTACTCCGCCAAAAATTCTTGTTGGCGATTGGGGTTTAGTAGGACAGTCACTCTTGGCTGTCCGAGCGAGCCGCGGACAGCCAAGAGTGGCTGTCCTGCCAGACGCAGTGACGCCGCCGCCCTTGCTGTGGCAATATCCCAAGGTTTGCAACTCAGGGGAGGGAAGAAGATGAACCTCAAAAACGCAGTTGCATTGATTACTGGCGGCAGCAGCGGGATCGGCCGAGCCGTGGCTCAATCGCTTGCCGCAAGCGGAGCGCGCGTGGCGATCACGGGGCGCGACAAGGTCCGGTTGGCGGAGTCGGCGCGCGAGTTGAGCGTGCATGCCATTCATGCCGACGTGTCGGCGGAGGCCGATGTCGAGCGGACGTATCGCGAAGTGTTGCAGCAGTTCGGCGATCTGGACATTCTGGTAAACAATGCAGGCACCGGTGTCTTCAAGAATCTCGTTGATTTCGACCGAAAGGAATTCGAGGCGGTGTTTGCGACGAACGTTACGGGAGCGATGCTGATGGCGCGCGAGGCCGCAAAGCATTTCGCCAAGCGCAAGAGCGGAAACATCGTGAACATTGCTTCCACTGCCGCTCTGCGCGGAGCGCCCAAAGGCACGGCTTACTATGGCAGTAAGTTCGCACTTCGGGGCATGACGGAGTGTTGGCGGGCGGAGTTGCGGCAGCACAACGTGCGAGTATTTCTGGTCGAACCCAGCGAGGTCTTGACGAATTTTTACCAAACCGCAGGTTTGCCCCAGAAAGAAAATGCCACCAAGCTCCGCTCGGAGGACATCGCCCACATGGTGAAGGCCATACTGGAAATGGACGACCGCGGTTTCACTCCCGAGCTTTCCATTTTTGCCACTAATCCGAAGGATTGATGCAAGTGGCGCAGGCATCAGCCTGTGGGGGTTCGTCCTTGCAAGGACCAAACCCCACAGGCTGAAGCCTGCGCCACGAATGCCGAGGCGTCAATTTTACGATTCTATTTAATGTTGTTTTCCTTGCCTTCCTTCACGTAGGCGATCGATGACGCGATATGATTTCTGCTGTGGATGGACTTCTTCTTGGCCAGATGCGCGAACATCTGGATACCGAAGCCGCCGTCCAAATCGTCCGTAATCCTTTTCTTCCAGGGGCGGCGTACGATCTGCGTGGTGAGACGGCGGGTAATGCGGGGCTGAGTCATGATGTGGTCGGCCAGTTTCCAGGCGCGATCCAGGAGCTTTTCCCGCGGCACGACTTCATTCACGAGTCCGTACTCGAGCGCCTTTTTCGCGTCAATTGCCTGGCCCGTGAGCAAGGCATAGGCGCCGCGCTTCACGCCCAGCAACTCCATGAAGCAGCTGTGAATGCCGTCTCCGGGAACGGAGCCGATGTCGTAGTGGAGATCAAAGATGACGGCGTCTTCGCTGCAAATCGTGATGTCGCACATCAGGCAAATCTCGGTATGAAAGCCCGGCCCGTTCAGCACGCCGATGGTCGGAATTTCCAGATCGTTTACCAGTGAGCTGACATTGATTCGGCCGTCTTTGTACGCATACTCGTAGGCCCAATGCTGCAAGTCCTCTTGCTCCAGTTTGAAGCCCTCGGGATCCGCGTCCATCATGAATTCCTTGCCCGACCCGGTAAAGATCATGACTTCGTTTTCCGGGTCCGCGCCCACCGTTTTGAAAAGCTGGCCGACCGAACGATGATTCTCAACGCTCAGCTGAATGGGTCCCCCGGCGGTGTGCGCTTGTACGAGGATGACGCCGTCCGCGCGGCGTTCCAGTTTGTAATGCTGCTTGAATCGCTCTTTGTATTCCTCGAACTTTGCCCCGGGGACGAAATCCACGAGTGACATGTCTGGTTCTCCTTGTTGTTATCCGAGAAGCTTGAGGTGGCGCCGGCGTCCCGCCGGCGGTCTTTCTGACTATCACACTGCCCAAAAACG
>CAVUDA010000011.1:0-196410 GCA_963740035.1 uncultured Acidobacteriota bacterium | reverse complement strand
GCGCTCGAACCGTACGGTCCGGACCTCGCCGAAATTCGCTCGCTCGCGGTCGCACCCGATGCGCGCGGGCAGGGCCGCAACGTGGGCGACCGCTTGATGAAGGCTGCCATGGACACCGCGCGGCGCCGCAAAATCGCGCGCCTGTTTGCCGTCACGCACCGGCCCGAGTTTTTTTCGCGTTACGGCTTCACGCCGGGTCCGCGGCAAATTGTCCCAGAAAAAATCGAGCGCGATTGCCTCACGTGTCCCAAAGAGCGCAAGTGCAATCTGATCGCCACGGTCGCGGTTGTCTGCCCCGAGCGCGAATTGCTCCCCGTCCTGAGCGGAGCGGGAAAAGCGCTCTCAGTGGCGTAGTGCGGGGACGATGCTCGGCTACAGGCGCGAAGATTTTAATCATGGAACCCATCAACATCTTCGGATCTGATCCATAACTCGTTTAGGAGAAATGTGGTTTGCGGCTTGAGTGGCGCAGGCTTCCAGCCTGCGGGTTTTGGTTGCGGCAATGACGATCACGCTCCAATTAACCCCCACAGGCTGGAAGCCTGCGCCACTTGAGAATCTGAACTTTTTCATGGTGATCTAGAAGATGAGCACTCTTCCATCGGCCCGCGCCCTGCCGCGCGGGTTTCGTTTTGCCTCGGCGTCCTGCGGCCTCAAGAAACGCGGCCACACGGGGACGCTGGACGTCGCGTTGATCGTTTCCGATCCTCCCGCGTCGGCCGCCGCAGTCTTCACGCAAAATCTCGTGCAGGCGCCGCCGGTCGTCCTCTCGCGCGAGCACGTGCGCGCGTCGGCGGGCGCGATGCGCGCCGTCATCGTCAATTCCGGCAACGCCAACTGCTCGGTCGGGCCGGGCGGCATGGTCGCCTCTCGCGCAACTGCCGAGCGGGTCGGCGAACTCCTCGGGTGCGGCGCACAGCAAGTGGTCGTCTGCTCGACCGGAGTGATCGGCGTGCCGCTGCCCGTCGAGCGCATCTTGAAAGCCGCGCCGGGTCTCGCCAAGACGCTCGCATTTTCGCCGCGCGCCTTCGACGGCCTGACGCGCGCGATCATGACCACCGACACTCGCCCGAAGCGCGCCGCCGCAACCTGCCGCATCGGCGGCAAAAGCGTGCGCGTCGCAGGATGCGCCAAAGGCGCCGGAATGATTCATCCGAACATGGCGACGATGCTTTCCTTCGTCGTCACCGACGCCGCGATCGAGCCCGGCGTCCTCGACGTCGCCCTGCGTGAAGTTGTGGGCCGCACATTCAATTGCATCACGGTGGACGGAGACAGCTCGACCAATGACACGCTGCTTGTGCTCGCAAATGGCGCGAGCGGCGCGAAGAAAATTGCCGAAGCGGCCGGCGCGGATTACGCGAACTTCGTCGCCGCGCTCGAACAGGTTTGCAAAACTCTTGCGATTGGAATCGTCGAGGACGGCGAAGGCGCGACGCATCTGGTCGAAATCGAAGTGCGCGGCGCGCCCAGCGACGCTGCCGCGAAGCAAGTCGCCCAGACCATCGCCCTCTCTTCGCTCGTGAAGACGGCCATCGCGGGCGCCGATCCGAACTGGGGCCGCATCCTCGCCGCGGCCGGCCGCTCGGGCGTGCCTTTCAATCCGGACCATGCGGAAATTTGGCTGGGAGGAATGAAAATGTACGGCCCGCCGAAGGGCGCGTCCTACGCGATCGCGCTGCCGCTGGACGAGCGCGCCGCGCATCGCCGCCTGCTCAAGAAAAATATTCCGATCGTCGTCGATTTGCACGCCGGCGGCGGCGGCGCGCGCATGTGGACCTGCGATTTCACCCAGGAATACGTCCACATCAACGCCAGCTATAGGACGTAGGTTTTTGAGTAGCACAGACTTCAGTCTGTGGGGTTCCATTTGATCTTGGCTGGCGCGAGCGGCCTGGGCGCATTGGCAGAAACCCACAGGCTGAAGCCTGTGCTACTTAAATCGCAAATCCATTCACCCTTCCCACTTCCAATCGACGAATTGTTCGCGCAGAGCCGTTTTTCGGAATTTCCCCACCGACGTGCGCGGAATTTCCTTAGTGAAAACAAAGGCGTCAGGCAATTGCCATTTCGCGAATTTCGCCGCCAGAAATTCGCGCAATTCCGCGGCATGCGCGTTCGAGCCTTCATTCAGCACCACCACCGCGAGCGGCCGCTCCTGCCATTTCGGATGCGGCACGCCGATGACGGCCGCCTCTTTCACGGCGGGATGCCCCATCAGGGCGTTTTCGAGGTCAAGCGAACTGATCCACTCGCCGCCGGACTTGATCAGGTCTTTGCTGCGGTCGACCAGCTTGAGGTAGCCGTCTTCATCGATGTGGCCCATGTCGCCGGTGCGCAGCCAGCCGTCGGGCGACCACTTCCACGATTCTTCGGGAAGATTGTAGTAGGCCGAGGCGATCCACGGTCCGCGCAATTCGATCTCGCCGACGGTCGCGCCGTCGTGCGGCGCGGCCGTGCCGTCAGGCCGAATGATGCGGGCTTCCACGATCGACGCGGGGATGCCCTGCTTCAGGCGTTGCGCGTATCTCCTGTCTTCGCTCCACAAATCCATGTGGGGGCGCAGTTGAGAACACGTGGCGTGCGGCGTCGTCTCCGTCATTCCAAACAAGCTCATCAGCGTAATGCCATGGCGGTCAAAGCCGCGCATCAGCGCTTCGGACGAAGCCGCGCCGCCCACCAGCAGGCGGATTGGCCAGGAAAACTTCCAGCGTCCGGGATATTTGTCGAGCGCATCGAGGACGCCGAAAAAAATCGTCGGCACGCCGAGCGTCACCGTCACGCGCTCCTGCTCTATCAGATCGAGGAGGCTTTCGGCGTCGGCAAACGGGCCAGGCAGGACGACCTTCGCTCCGGCTAAGGCCGAAGTAAATGGGATGCCCCACCCATTCGCATGAAACAGCGAGGCGACCTGCAGCACGGTGTCCCGCACGGAAATGGCGAACGAATTGACGCCGCAACAATCGAGCGAATGAAGTACCAGGGCGCGGTGCGAGTACACGACGCCCTTCGAGCGCCCCGTCGTGCCGGAGGTGTAGCACATCGCCGCGGCCTCATTCTCGTCCAGTTGCGGGTAGGTGAAATCCTCGCTCGCGCCGGCAAGCAAGTCCTCGTAGCCGTCGCAGCCGGCCGGGGTATCGCCGCCTCCGAACGGCACGACGATCACGCGCTCGAATTTCACCCGGTCGCGGAATTTCTCGTAAACGGGCAGCAGCACGTCATCGACAATCAGAAAGCGGTCGCCCGCATGATTCGCAATAAAGGCAATTTCGTCGGGATGCAGGCGCAAATTCAGCGTGTGCAGAACGCCGCCCGCCACCGGCACGCCGAAATAAGCTTCCATGTGTTCCGTCTGATTCCACAGCAGCGTGGCCACTCGGTCGCCGCGCCCCAGGCCGAGTCCGGTGAGCGCGTTCGCCAGTCGCCGTGAGCGTCGGTAAAGGTCCCGCCAGGTTGACCGCGCCAGCCTGCGGTCCGGGCGTCGCGTGACGATTTCGACGTTGCCGAAAATATTGCCCGCGCGTTCCAGTAGCGCCGGCACGGTAAGCGGAAAATCCATCATCAAGCCGCGCATAGGCCCCATTTCTCCGAACTTTCTCCCGGAAAGGATGCCGCATCCTACCATCAAATTTCACGGATTTCGCGCGGTGCGTGCCGTTCGCCGTCATTTGACGGTCCACCTATTTAACATGTAGTTATACTTTAATCTTTTTGTTGACGGACGTTCAAATTTGGAGCAAGATGCGCCCCGGTGCTGAAGTGCGTCTCTTGTCGGATTGTTCTGGGCCCCAGCCCAAGTTCCCCGATCTCGAACCTACTCTCTTCAGTCCCCGGTTCCGTGGGTCCGTATTGCCACGGCCAGAAGGAGTCTCGCATTGAAGAAACTTTACGTCGGCAATCTGCCATTTCAGGCTACCGAAGAGCAGCTCAGCGCTTTATTTACGCAGACGGGAGTCACCGCGGCGAATGTCACCCTGGTGCGCGACCGTTTCTCAGGGCAACCACGCGGGTTCGGATTTGTCGAGGTCAATAGCGACGAGGAAGCCGAGCGCGCCATCCAGGGATTGAACGGCCACGATTTCATGGGCCGCAATATTGTCGTCAACGAAGCCCGTCCGCCTCGTGAGGGTGGCGGCGGTGGCGGGGGACGCCCGGGTGGCGGGGGTGGCCGTGGCGGCTTTGGCGGTGGCGGTGGGCGAGGGGGCGGCGGTGGTGGCCGTGGCGGTGGTGGCGGAGGCAGAGATCGTGACCGCGGCGATCGCGGCGGTGGTGGCGGCGGGGACCGCCGCTGGTAGTCGCGCCGAACATTCAGGAATCCAAGTCTTAAACCGGGGAGCTTGCTATGGCGGGCTCCCCAGTTTTTCTTTGCCCGAGATCTCCCGCCTCCAGTCCTCTGCAAAACCTTTGCCCCCGGCGCGTATTGCACGCATGGTAACAAACGGCAGGTATAACTTTGCTGCAGTAGTGTAAGTGGTGTGTTTTCATTTTGTTGACCCCAGTACTTTTGTCCCTCCCAAAATGAACCAGTTGTTCCATATGGAAAAAAAGTCCTATTACGTACAGTTCCTATGCGGGATCGACCATGGTTTCAAGATACCGAAATGGCCACCCCGGATTGGTACGGATTACAGGAGTCCCATGGCCCCCTCCAAAGCTAACGAGCGAATTCCCCGGGACATTTCCGACGTTGGACGCCAAGAGGCACCCTCCTCGATTCGCCTGTCCGAAATCATCTCCGCACTTTCCTACGCCCTGGACCTGACCGAAGGCCAGCCCATGGGGCATTCCGTTCGAGCCTGCATCATCGGGATGAGGCTTGGCGCAACAGATTGGGATCAGCGCGGACGAACAAGCCGACCTTTATTATGCCCTGCTGCTCAAAGATGCGGGATGCAGCAGCAACGCCTCGCGCCTGTTCCACATCTTGAATGCGGACGAAATTCGGGCCAAGGGCGACGTGAAAACGACCGACTGGACGCGCGTGGGTTGGGAGAGCCTGCACTACGCCCTCACCCATGTTGCCACTGGCATGCCCTTCCTGCAGCGCATGCAAAGGCTCTTCCAGGTTGCCGCGACTCAGCAACAGGATTCCTGCGACCTGGTCAAGATTCGCTGCGAGCGCGGCGCCTACATCGCCAAGCAGCTGGGATTTTCCGACTCCGTCGCCGACCGGCATTCACAGTCTGGACGAGCACTGGAATGGACGCGGCTATCCCGACGGGCTCCGCAAGCACGAAATTCCCCATGTTCTCAAGAATCGCGAATCTCTCGCAGACGCTGGATGTTTTTTTCACAGCGAAGGGACCCAACGTCGCGCTGGAGGCCGCGCAGAAGCGCAGCGGCCGCTGGTTTGATCCCGAGCTGGTGAAGGCGGCCGCTTCCCTGGCAAATTCCGGAGCGCTATGGGATGGCCTGGACGACAGAAGACCTGATTCGGAAGATTGCATCGCTTGAACCGGAAAACCGCCGGATAACGGCCACTGAAGACACGATCGACAAGATCTGCACGGCGTTTGCAGAAGTCATCGACGCCAAATCGCCATTTACCTATCGCCATTCCAGCGGCGTCGCGGACGCAGCCGTGGAAATCGGGCAGTGGTTTGGCATGAGCGCCAAGAGCCTGAAGCAGCTCCGCCGGGCCGCGCTGTTGCACGACATCGGCAAATTGAGCGTTCCCAACTCGATCCTGGAGAAACCCGGCAAGCTGACGAATGAGGAATGGACCTCCGTCAAGGCCCATCCGTATTACACGCTCGAAATCCTCAAAAAAATTCCCGGATTCGACCGGCTCAGCCAGGATGCCGCCGCCCATCACGAAAAACTGGATGGGTCCGGCTACTGGCGCGGCTGGGGTTCGGAGCAGCTTTCCCGCTTTGCGCGCATTTTGGCGGTGGCGGACATTTTCGACGCGCTCCATGCCAAGCGGCCCTACCGGGACGGGCATTCCCCTGGAAAAAGTTTTTCAAATGTTGCGCGGCGATGCGCCGCACGCGCTCGATCTGCCGTGCGTCGAAGCGCTGATCGCTTCCAAGACGAATTCCGAACCAATGGCTTTCACCCAGCCGGAAACTGCAGTCGCAACATAACTCATATAAAAAGGAGCAGCACCGAAATGAACTTCCGCAGAAGCTTTTTCCTGTTATTCGTCTTAATCGCATTTCTTTCCGTTTCAGCCTCCGCGCAGGATTTTTATTGGAATTCGGCGAGCACGCGATCCTTGGCCCTTGGCGGCGTTTATGTCCCGTCCACCTCGGATGCCATCGGCGCTCTCAGCCACCAACCCCGCAGGATTGACATATCTCAGCAGCCCGACGCTCGATCTGAGCATGTCCACGGTATTCGCCCGCGGCTCTTTCAGCAACTCGGTAAACACCAACGCCCCCATGACCACGGCTCCCGGCGTGATCCCATACGGCGCGTTCGGCATGCCGATCGGAAAATCGCGCTTCAGCTTCGGCCTGGGATTTGCCCCTGACATGGTTTCGGTTTCGGACTGGAAGTACGTGGATGCGCCAGGGCATGTCGGAGTCACCTACGGCATGCAGGAAAATAAGTCTGCGATCCTCGCGGGCCGCGCAATGGCCGGCTTAAGCTATGCCTTCAGCCACAAGCTCTCCGTCGGATTGACGGCGGGCGCCGACTACAATTCGAACACGCTGCACGCCCCCTACATCTTCCAGAGCCAGCCGACACTGGCGGGCGCGAAAACGCTGCTCGATCTCCACACCTACGGCACGGGCTGGAACATGAGCGTCGGCGCGATGTTCGAGCCCACCAAGAACCTGGACTTTGGAGTGGCCTGGAAATCGCACACCGTGATCGTCACCAACGGCCTTGCTACCGGGCAATGCCAGCGCGCTGTTCGCCGCGCTGGGCGCGACATGCCGCGTCCACGTTTTCGTATAACGCATCCGTGAAAAACATCCTGCCGCAGTCGGTGAACGGCAACGTTGCCTGGCACGTCAATCCGCGCTGGATGCTGGCGTTCCAGACCGATTGGGTGAACTGGGGCAGCGCCTTCGTTAATTTGCCGGTCACGCTGACCAACGGCACGAATCCGTAATCAATAGCGTGGCGTCTGGCTCCTCGACGCTGATCGACGGCGTCCCCCTGAACTGGAAAGATCAATACTCCTTCCACGGCGGCGTGGAGCGGATGCTGACGGAAAGCACTTCGCTCCGGTTCGGCTACGCGCACGGAAACAATCCGGTCCCGAGCGGTACACTGACGCCGATGACCGCTGCGATCATGACGAACCAGCTTTCCACCGGTTTCGCCTATCACCGCGGGCGCTCGCGCTTCGACATCGCCTACACCTACGATCCCACTTCGCAGCAGCAGGTGCAGCAGAGCAACCTGCTCTCCAGCGAATACAACAACAGCACGGTCGAGTCGGCCTGCAGTCACTGACGCTCGGCTACTCGTTCCAGTTCTAAGCGGACCGCCGCTCTAGCGAGCGGCGCCGGAACCACAATACGTAGAAATTCGCTGTAACGAAATCGGGGAGTCCGCCGTTGCGGACTCCCCGGTTTTATTTTGCGAAACACCCGCTCATAGCAAGACCGAGATTGCCGATGTCTTCTTCTAGGCGCTTATGGCAACGCTATATGTGGAGAACATCCCGAGAGACCTATATGAAGCCCTCCGAAAGCGCGCCAAGTCCAATCAGCGCTCAATCGCTGCCGAGGTGCTGGCGATACTCGAAGAAAATGTCCCCACTGCGCAGGAAATCAAAGCCCGGCATGAATTTGTGGGAAAGATTCTTCGGTTGCGTGCGAAACAGCCAAAATCGAGCGGGCCCTTTCAGAGCGCAGAGGAGATGATTCGCGAGGACCGCGAAAGGTGACTCGGTTATCGAGGATGCAAGTGTTTCCTCAAATTGGGTCCCACTATTTCACGCCGTGGCGGACTTGAACGATTCCACTTTTTCGACTCGGCCGGCCGCGTAGCGGTAGCGCTCGATGGCCGTGGCATCGATTCCCTGGCGGATGAGCGCTTCGATGTCCAGCGCGCTTTCCGCCTGGTCGAGTTCCGCGACGGAGGCGTGCAGCGCGGGGTTGCGCGGCAGGAAGATGGGGCAGCAATCGTGGAACGGTTCGGCGGAAATGTCGTGCGTGCCGATTTTTCGCGCGGCATCCATGATTTCGATTTTGTCGTCGCCGGCGAGCGGGCGGTAGAGCGGCATGCGCACGGCAGCGCCGACGGCGGCCATGTTGTGCAGCGTTTGCGAAGCGACCTGCGCCAGGCTGTCTCCGGTGATGAGGCCCGAGGGCGCGATTCGAGCGCGCGATGCGCTCGGCGATGCGCAGCATCATCCGGCGATAGAGCAGGATGCGGAATTCCTCCGGCGCGCGCGCCACGATTTCCCGCTGAATCGGCTCAAACGGCACGAGGTAAAGCTTCGCTGAAAATTGCCACGGCACGAGGCGCCTCACCAGTTCCCGCGCCACGTGCACCGAAGACTCGCCCGGCCGCGCGCCGCCGCCCCAGAAGTGCACGAAGTTCAGATGCGCGCCGCGCTTCATCATTTTGTGCGCGGCGACGGCGGAATCGAATCCCCCGGAAAGCAGGCACGTCATGCGCCCGGCTGTGTTGGGCGGAAGTCCTCCCGCGCCGGGAATTTTTCGCGCATACACGAGCAGCGATGGGCCGGGCGGAACTTCGATGCGGCAAGTCAGTTCGGGATCGTTGAGTTTCACGCGAGCGTCGCGGCCCGCGGCGCGCAACTGATCCACCAGATACTGCCCAACGGAAACGTCGATATCGATGGTGCGTTGCGGGAAAGATTTGTCGCTGCGTTTGGCGCGCACCGCAAACGTTTCAAATTTCTCGCCGCGAACTTCTTCCCATGCCGCGCGCCCAAGCGCCGCGAGATCGTCCTCGCTTCCGCGCGGAACCACTCGCGCCACGGCATAAAATGCCACGCCGAACACGCGCTCGATGCGCGCGATCGCTTCCTCCGCCGAAGCGCCTTCGCCAAATTCCACGAGCAGGCGGTCGCCGGGCCGCAGAATTCGCTCCACCGGCAAGCCCTCGAGCGCGCGCTTCAGCGCCATGTGCAGCTTGCTCAGGAAAAAGCGGCGATTTCCGCCCTTGAGCCACAGCTCGTGGTAGTGAACGACGATGACCAGTTTCGACTTTTCCACAGGTTCCCCGGAGGGCGCTCAGATGCGCTCATTATACCAGCCGCACCGAGTGATTGCTTCCTGTTGTGGACATCAGAAGGTGCTGGTCTCCGCCGAACCCGTGCAAGAGCATTGACCACAGTCGGTTGGCCGTTTGTTCCACGTGAAACGAATTGCAGCGACAGGCGACCTTTTCTATTCGAAGAAACCTTCGTGTCCATTCGGTACCCGACCTTCCCCCCAACGTGATAATTTCTCTTTCGTAACGCCGCTGAAACATTCCCCAGTCTATTCTGGACGCCGCCTCGGTTGTGTCGTATACCCGAGTACAGGCCAATGCAAAACCCCGACAAAAAGGGGGCGGGCCACGGGAAGCGACCGCAAGGGTAGTTGGCGCATCTGACTGATTGAGTGTCTGAGCGTCCTGGGTCCACGAGACGCGGGAGCGAGCGATGTGGGACAAGAACGATTGGCACCAGTTCTTCGCAATCGCAAGCCAGCCTTGGGCAGCGGCGCCGTCCTCCACGCCCGGTTTATCCGAGCGGCACGAAGCGCGTGCTTCCCGCCATTGGCTTTAGCCTCTCCGAACTCGACGATGCCGGGATCAACATGGAAGCCGCAGAGCGGCTTGGCTTGCCGGTCGACGCGGCCCGCATCGGCGCCTACGGGCCCAATGTTTCTGCGCTGCGCGAGTTTGTGCGCTCCACGCGTCAGCCCGGGAAACCCGGATAGTCCGGCTAATTTTCCCGCAAAGTCTTTGCTTTCAGTGGCACGGGCTTCAGCCTGTGGGGTTTAGTCCTTGCAGGGACCAAAACCCACAGGCTGAAGCCTGTGCTACCTACCGCCAGCTTGAAGAACCCTTCCCAACCCATCCCGCATCGAATTGCCTTGCGACGAGTCCCGCGGCTCCCGAGTTACCAGACAAGGCTACCTTTTTAGCCGCACCACTTGACGCCGGGAAAACTTCCGGTAAACTTCCCTTTCTGTCTCTGGACGCTGATGCAGACTGTATCCAACACGACCCTGCTGGCGGCCGCCAACGCGGCGGACGAAACCCAGCACGACTTCGACTTCCCGCAGCGGGAGGCGGCCTTCTTTTACGGCCTGTTCCTGCGCGGGCATTCCGCCGAAGAGCTTCGCCGCGATATCGAGGTCCCACCCGCGGTGCTGCTGAAATGGCATCGCGAATCCGAGCGCGACCCCACGCTGCGCGACGTCTTCACCCGCATGGTCGATTACCGCCGCCACGTTCTCGCCATTTTCGAGGCGCTCGTCGACACCGAATCGCGCCCTCAGCGCGTGCAGTAAAATTCCAGATCCATGGATATTTGAAGTGGCACAGGCTTCACCCTGTGGGGTTTGTTCGTGCGAGTACTAAAACCCACAGGCTGAAGCCTGTGCCACTAGCGCCCATGTTAGACTTTGCCGGAGCCCCGCAGAATGCTGGACCGCCAACGATCGGCAATTCGTGACCTTCATCTGAGTTGGATTGATTTGATCTGGCTGGTCTTTTTGGGCGGCCTGGCGTTTCTACCCCCGGTCGACGAATACCACAAACAACTCATCCTGTTGGCCATCTTCGTCGTCCAGCTATTGGAAGGCTGGCTGATCGCGCGTTTGCCGAAGCGCGGTCCCGCCTACAGCGTCCTCATCAAGATCTTGCTGGGCACGCTGCTGCTCGATCACACCGGCGACTTTGGAATTAACAGCACCTACTATCCCATTTACTTTTTGCCGGTGGTGAGCGCCGCGATCTACTTCGGGACGCTCGGCGCGCTGGCCTGGACCACGATTGCCTCGCTGGCCTACTTGTCGCTGCTGTTCCCGGCGCTCGAGGAAGTGGATGTGACTCCCGAGGGAAAAGGCATCCTCGCCATCCGCGTACTTTTCTTTTATGTCGCGGCGATCCTAGTCAACCGCTTTGCGGTGGAAAACCGGCGGCAGGTGCAGCGGCTCGAGGATCTTTCGGAGAAACTGGAAGAGACCAATCGCCAGTTGCGCCGCGCCGAAGCCGACGCGCGCCGCGCCGAGCGCCTGGCCGCGCTCGGGCAACTTTCCGCCGGTCTCGCGCACGAAATCCGCAATCCGCTGGGAGTCATCAAGGGCTCGGCGGACATGCTGAGCCGGAAAGTCGCGGCGTCCGAACCGCTCGTCGCGGAGCTGGCTGGGTACATCTCCTCCGAGGTGAACCGGCTGAACGCCCTCGTCGTGCGGTTCCTTGATTTCGCGCGCCCCTCGAAACTCGAATTGCGCCCGGAGCGGATTCCCGAAATCGTCGATCGCGCGCTCGATGCCGCCGTCGCGTCCTTCCCGAATGCAGGCGTGAAAATCGAGCGTCAGTACGCCGCGAACTTGCCTGAAGTTCCGGCCGACGCCCAGCTCTGCGAGCAGGTGTTCGTCAATCTGATCACCAACGCATTTCAAGCCATGCAGGCGCAGGAAGGATCACAGGAGAAAACGCTGCACATCGTGATTGAGGAGGAAGTCTCGAACGGCGAGCCGGGCGTAGCCGTGTTCGTCGAAGATACAGGTCCCGGCGTGCCGCCCGAATTGCACGAGCAGATTTTCAATCCGTTTTTCACATCGAAGAAAGACGGGGTAGGTCTCGGCCTTTCGATCGTCGCAAAAATCGTGGACGACCATCGCGGCACGATCCGCCTGGAGAAGAATACCCCGCGCGGCGCGCGCTTCCACGTGTTTTACCCCAACGCAGGCCTTTCGTAGCGCCGGCGTCTCGCCGACGATTTTTGGTGGCGCAGGCTTCCAGCCTCCGGGTTTTCGTTGCGGCGATAACGATCACGCTGCAACTAGCCCCCGCAGGCTGGAAGCCCGCGCCACTAAAGGCGCTATTGGTTTGACCGGTAGATGACGTCGCGAGGGCCGTCCACGAGTTTGAAATCGGGCGGGACCGTGAACAGCGACGCATCCGGCTCTGAACGCACGATGTTCGTCAGCTGGAAAGTTTGCTCGCCCATGCGCGGGTCGCTGCGCTTGCTGTAGACGATCGTCTTCAGATCGGGCGATGTCCACACCTCCGTGACAACACTGATGGGCCTGTCGTTTCCAATTTCCCCCACGGGAATCGTGCGCGTCGTTCGCACTCCCGTCACCTGGACGCCCTCCATCGTTTGAGAGCCCAGGTCCTCGGTGCTGACCTTGCCCTGGTCGCCGGCAATAAATGTTCGTTGCAGCATAATTCCCGGCGCCGGAAGCGGCGGCGGGCCTCCTGGGGGTACGGAACCCTCCACGCGGATCGCGAATTTACTTTCAGCGCCCATCGGAGGCATCGGACCCGAAGTACTAAAATTCTGGGGAAGCGAAGGCATTTTCTGCGCGGTTTTATCCGTCAAATTCAGTGTGTAGACCGTTTGCGCCACGGGATCCTGGATGAAGACGAGGTGCGGCGCATCGGCGGCGGACAGATTGCCGATGGACGGCAAGGATGCGTCCTGGCGCGTGCGACCCTGCGAATCGCGCGCAATGTTTCCGGTGGTGGATTGAGTGATGTGAGTCCCGTCTTCGAGAGTCTGAATATTTTCGTTGGTAATCGTGGCGGAATACGGCGCGCCCTGGACTGGAGCGCCGGGAGGCTTTCCGAGCACGCCCACGCCGACGGTTGTAACGGGACCAACGTCTTGTCTTTGAAAAAAAACCGCGTTTCCGCCCTCCTGGGCGAACACGCAAGAGGAAGCCGTCAGAATCATTGCTAAAATGAGTGCGCGTTTCATGGCTGTGTCGTGCTCCTTTCAAATCCCGCTAGCCGAGGGCGCAGACGGAGGCGCTCAGCCGATCCATCCGCCGCAATCGTAAGGTCCGCGACAAAATGCATGCCTTCCGGAACAGCGCCCGGGGGAAACATTTCATCGGCGGAAATGGCGATGTGGATCACGGGTTCATCCGGCAGAATATAAGAATTTTGGTTTTGTGCGGACGTAGCGTTGTCATTTTGTAATTGTTGTACTTGCGCGGGCGCGACGGCATGCCGGCGGCGAACTCTCTGTATGGGACGAATGGCCGCGGGCATTCCTTTCGCAACAAACGCAGGGGACGCCGTAACCGCTGCTTTCGGAGAATAGAACGCGGGTGGCTCAACGCGTGTTCGGGGCAACGCCAGGAACAACGCCACAAGAGCGGCCACAGCACCGACGACAGCCACAGCTGGTACCCAGCGAGGCACGACAACGCATTGCGCGTTCGATGCAACTGCCTCTTCGCAGTAGGCGTCAATTTCGCGACTCACGCGGTTGAACGCGCCGACCTGGCCCCGGCATTCGGAGCAGCCTTCGAGATGTAGCTCCATCTCGACGGCCTCCTGCGCCGGCAACTCGTGATCCAAAAAGGCGATCAGTTTTCCAGAATATTTACACATTGCATTTCTCCGCTAATTTTTTGATGGCGCGATCCACCGTGTCACTTACCGTGGACGTCGCGATTCCCAAGACTTCTCCAATTTCCCGATAACGCAATCCCGCGGCGCGCAACAGCAAACACTCCCGTTCGGAGGCGGACAGCAGCCGGATCGCCTTCCCCAATTGCTGGAATTTTTCTTTCTCCAGCACGGCGCGTTCCGGCGTCGCTTCGTGTGACGCCGCGCCTATTTCAGAATCGGTAGGCGCGCTGAAATTCCGGTCGTAACGATTCTGACGGTTTCTGGCCTGATTGTGCGCCACGCGAAACAGCCAGCCTCGAATGTTTTCCTGCGAACCGCCCGAGGCCAGGTGCCGATGCAAGATTAGAAAAGCATCCTGAACCACATCCTGCGCTTCGTCGCTCGAAAGCCCGAGGCACACCAGGTATCGAAGCAAAGGTTTGCGCAGTTCGCGATACAGGGTCGTAGCCTCACTCGCGCCGGTCGATAAGCGCGAGAGCGGCAGGGCTAGGGGTGCGGCATCGCCACTCATGAGGTCCTCGTCATCGCGCTTCTAAGTAAATAACAAGTGAGAGGTGCGGTTTTCCGGCTTGCCTGCGTGAATCGATGTTTGATTCGATGCGTTTGGTTGGCTGCAGGCGGTTTTCCCGGGAACGCCAATCTCCTGATTGGCGGATTCAAAAGACGCCAATCAGGAGATTGGCGTTCCCAGGTTTCAACCCAACGTTTTCGCGCGAACTCATTCAATACCAGCCTAGAGTGGTGGGGCGCAGTTGTAGGAGCATCCATGGCGGCAGATCATGCCCCCACAGGCGCGGCGACGTTTGTCGCTTGCTAAGAAGTCGGCCTAAATCTGCGAATACGCCGTCGGCGTCAGGATCAGATTGGTGATGTTGGAAACGATCGGCTCGAACGCGTATTTCGGCTGTGTCGAGTACGATTTCCAATCGTCAGAGGCGCGGAAGGCGGCCCATTGCTTGTCGCGTGTGGCCAGGCTGTCAAAGCACAGCATGTAGGTCAGGTTCGGCAGGCGCGGGCCGATGAGCGTCTCGCTGTAGAAGATTTGCTCGACGCCGGCCTTGGTAAAAATTTCCGATTCGCCCGACTGCATCATTTCCACTTTGCGGCGGTGATCTTGGTCCGTCGCGCCTTCGTAAATGCGCAGCTCAAAAACGCGCGTGCCCTTCGAGGAGGTCGCTTTTGGAAGAATCAGGTTCGGCCATTTCTCGAATGCTTGCAGGAACGTGCTGTCCATGCGGTCGAACGCAGGTTCCTTGGCGGGCGCAGTGAGGAACGCTGCTCCGGTTTTCGTGTAGTCGTCGTCCTTCGCGAGGCGATTCTCAACCGTGGCAAGCGTCTCCGCGGAGGATCCCGGCATCAAGACGTAGATCGACGGCGTATCCGGCCCGATCGTAAGATCGAACACGCCCACGGGACCGATGCCGAGCCGGCCGAGCGCGGGAATCAGCGCGTCGCGGAAAAAATCGTCGCACAGCTTTCTCTGCGGGCCGGCGTTAATGTGATATCGGCGGAGCTGGTAGAACTCCCGGCCTTTCGCCGTCATGTTTCCCTGGGCAGCCTCCATCATGCCGCTAGGCGCTGTGACTGCAAGCGCGGACGCCGCAAGCGAAGAAGCCAAAAATTTTCGTCGTTCCATGGAAAACCTCCCGTGTGATTCGTTTCCTGCTTTCGGTGCCGGTATCGTCACATAATTCGTTTCGCGTGTCTATTCTTCCAGTAGGACGGGCTTCAGCCTGTCGGGTTTACATCTTCTAGCCCATTCAAAAAGCAACAGACTGAAGTCTGTTCTACTTTGGCGTGGCATCCGCCTGCGCCGATTCGCGCGCACGATCCAAAACGTAAGCGTGGATCAAACGCACCTGCGCCGAGGTAACGTCTCCGGTGAACGACGGCATGCCGGATTCCCGGCGCGCGCCGCCCAGGACAATTTCCTCGAACATCTCGTGCGTTGGATCCGTTGCATAGCGCAAGTCCGGCACGGATCCGCCGCTGATCGCTTCTCCGCCGTGGCATCGCGCGCAAGTATTCGCAAAAAGCTTGCGGCCTTCTTCAATTTCGGCCTTGGTGGCAGCGAGCTTGAACGTCGGCATCGGAACCGGCCGGTTCACATGCTCGTAAGGAGGAATTGTCGCCGTGCCTCCCAGCTTGAATACCAAAAGTTTCCCGGGCCCCACGTGTCCTTTGCCGGGCGGCCGGTTGCTGAGCACCTGCGGGCCGCCCCAGCCGCTCTCGACCGCAATGTATTGCACGCCATCCACGGAAAAAGTCATCGGCGGCGCCGCGATTCCAACTCCAGCGTCGAACTCCCAGAGTGACTTACCATCGGTGGCGCGATAGGCGGAAAATTTGCCGTCGGCTCTTCCTTGGAACACGAGATTCCCGGCGGTGGCCAGAGTTCCTCCGCTTTTCGGATCGGGCAGGTCCACGTGCCACGCTTCTTTTTGCGCGACCGGATCCCAGGCGAGGAGGTGTCCGGCGCTCTTCATTTTGAGATACGCATCACGCGCCGGTCCGCGGTAGGCCCTGTCGGACCCGGTGGCCTGGTCGTGCAGGTTGATCTTCCAGTTGGGAATGATCGCGTGCAGGGAAGTGTCTTCGAGGACCGGGAGATATACCAGACCGGTCGTAGGGCTGAACGACATGGGATTCCAGTTGTGTGCACCCTCGGCCGACGGCTTTACAAGCGCCGCGTCTTTCAGTTGGCGCGCGGCGGGATTCTCGATGGGACGCCCGCTCGGATCGATGCCGGTAGCCCAATTGACGGGGGCATAGGGCTTCGCCGAAATGAATTTTCCGTTTTCGCGGTCGATCACATAGAAGAAACCGTTCTTGTTCGCTTGCATGATCACGCGGCGCTGAGCCCCATCGATGGCGAGCGTGGCCATCAGGAGCGGCTGCGTCGCGTCATAGTCAAAGTTGTCGCCTGGTGTCGTCTGGTAATCCCACACCTGCTCTCCGTTATCGGCGCGCACGGCGACGATGGAAGCGGTGTAGAGGCTGTCGCCCTTGCCGCGCAGTTTGTCGTACCAGGGTGTGGCGTTTCCCGTGCCGAAGTACACCAGGTCAAGTTCCGGATCGTAGACCATCGACTCCCACGCGGTCCCGCCGCCTCCCGCCTTCCACCACTCGCCGGACCAGGTGGCCGCCGCGCGCTTCATCGCGTCGGATTCGAACGGCTTTGAGGGATCGCCCGGCACGGTGTACGTCCGCCAGGCGAGGTTGCCGGTCTCCGCGTCATACGCGGAGACATAGCCGCGCACGGGGTACTCGGCGCCCGCGTTGCCGATGACCACGCGCCCTTTGGCGATCCGCGGCGCGGCGGTGATGGCGTAGCTTCCGTCCTTCGGCGTGGTCTGGACATCCCAGACAGGCGCGCCGGTCTTTTCGTCCAGCGCGACGAGCCGCCCGTCCAGCGTCGCTACGTAGACGCGGCCTTTATAGAGCGCGACGCCTCGATTGACCACGTCGCAGCACACGTACTTGTCATGATCTTTCGGGACTTTCGGATCGTATTGCCACAACAGCTTTCCCGTTTTCGCGTCGAACGCGTAGACGATGCTCCAAGCGCTCGTTGCATAAATCACGCCGTCCTTGACAAGCGGCGTCGCCTCCACCCCGCGCAACGTTTCGAGGTCGTAAGACCACGCGAGGCCAAGCTTGCCGACGCTCTGCTCGTCGATCTCCTTCAATGGGCTGAAGCGCTGCTCCGAATACGTGCGCCCATAGGTGATCCAATTCGCGGAATCCCCATCGGCCGCGCGAAGCGCCGCGTCATCGACAACCGCTTGCTTTCGGGCGCATCCGGTAACCGCCAGGATCCAGATCGCCGCAGATGCCAGTATCGAATGCCGGGACAAAGTAAGGCGCATCACTTCCTCCGCTCAAAATTGCAAATTCCGCCCCGCTCGGCAGGGCCTACCCTGTTTTATTGTCGCCACACTGATATGCCGCACGGCGAGTGGATGTCAAGCTGTGATTTGCTTCGGAAGAAGGGACGCCATTCCTCTAATTCAACCGAGTGCGATTCGTAAGGGAACATTCTCTAGAACAGCCGGGTGGAGATCCAGCAGCAGGTTTTACTTCGTGCTTTTGGAATTCTTGTAACCCTTCTTGGTGACTTCCGCGGCATGCTGCTCCAGATCGGCGCGCGTGAAGAGTTGCGGGGCGAGGTCGGAATTATATTTGCAGTCGGTCAAGAAGGTCTGGGTCAGCTTGCGGTCGTTGCGGGAGAGTTCAATGCTCAGCGGAGTCTTGACGCCGTCGAGCGCCTTGTACTGCGTGTAACTGGTTATGACTTCGGTGTTCACGCGGGTTTCAGGATCGCGCGTCACCACGATCCAGCGCAGCGGCAAGTGCGAAAATCTTTCGATCCCCAGACGCATCACGCGGTGATCGCTGTCGGTAAACTCGATCCATTCCGCTTCCTTCAAGTCGATCAAGTCGGTGCCCGCGTACCGCACGTCCACGCCGGGCTCGTTCATGCGCTTGCGCAGCATATTGTTCATTCCGGATTTCAATTGCTCGTTGAAATTCTTAATGAGGTCTTCGGGCTGCTCGGAAACGCCGCTCTTGTCGAGTGTCCAGCCATTTTCACCGTTGAAAATGGTGATCATTGCGCCGCCGTGCGTGATCAACAGCTCGTCGGCGCCCATCAGGAAACCGAGAATCGTGTGCTCGCCCTTGGAAAAATATTCCACGCGGTTCTTGTCCGGCAGCAGCCAGGTATCGCGGAACAGCGTAAAACCAGTCAAAGTTTCGGCCGTCCCGAACTGCGCCTCCCGCCCGTCGCACTGCGTATCGCGCACATTCAGATAAGCTTGCCCGCCCAGTGCGGCGACGACTTGCTGTACCACCTGCCGCCCCTTCGCCGCGCTCTCGTCGGGCAGCATTTCCTGTGTCTGGCCGGCCGTCGCGGGCCTTATGCAGCTCCACGCAAACCCCAGCACCAAGACTAAGCAAACCATCGCCCGGAATATCAGCCGCAAAGGATCAAACCTCCACATACATGGAAGAGCAAACCGGCCATAAAGGTTGCCAAGTTCTTAGTAGCACAGGCTTCAGCCTGTGGGTTTTGGTCATTGCAAGGACTAACCCCCACAGGCTGAAGCCTGTTCCACTTCTTACTTCTCAGTCCGCGCCAGGCGGGCGGCCGTTACCAATTCGCGAAATAGCGCCTGCGCCAGAGTATCCGCCGGCATTCTCTCCGGGTGCCATTGCACGCCCACGACCCAGTTCGAATCGTCCGTCCACTCCACCGCTTCGACGACTCCATCTGGCGCTCGCGCAGTGACGCGCAGGCCGCGTCCCGGCTCGAGTATGGATTGGTGATGCCAGGAGTTGACCTCGGCTTGAACCGCGCCGCCGAGTGTCAACACCCGCCCGGGATCGAGACGTGCCCCGTGCATGGCATCCGGCGCTTCGCTTCCATCGGGAAGCTCATCTTCTTCCGGGCTGTGGCAAACTTTCGTAACAAGCTCTGTGGGAATGTCCTGAACGAGGCTGCCACCCAGAAATACGTTCAGCGACTGAATGCCGTAGCAAACGGCCATGACAGGTTTGCCGGCGGCCAACGCGTGTTCGAGCAGAGCGAAATCGGTGCGTTCGCGGGCGGCGTCGGCATCGGCCGCGGCCGGATGGCGCTTCGCGCCGAAGTGCGCCGGATCGACATCCGCCGGGCTCCCGGTGAGCAGGAACGCGTCCAGCTTTTCCGCTTCGCGTTTCAAGACATCAGCCCTTGAGGTGAGAGAAACGAGCACAGCTTCGCCGCCCGCTCTTTCCACGGCCTGCAGATATTTATCGATTTTGGCGCGACGGTTGGCGGCTTCTTCCGCGGCGGTGCGCCACGGTACGCCGATGCGCGGGCGGGAAAGAACTTGCTGGGCCATGGAAGGAGCCATCGTAGCATTGGCCAGCACGGCCAGCAATAAGCGCGCGAGTGGAACGCGCACAAGTAGGACACGCTTCAGCCTGTCGCATTTGACTTACCGGACCAAAACCCGATAGGCTGAAGCCCGTCCTACTAAGTTGCCGCGGCAGCGGAAGGCGCGCCCGGCGCCGCAATCGACGCCGCGGGCTGGGGAATATTCTTCCGGCGGAGCAACTCCACGATGTCGAAATAGAGTTTCGCTCTTTGCTGGTGGCGCTCGTTGGCGCGAGTCACGTAGCGCACGGCAATTTCAAATCCGAGACCGGAAGGGCGTACGCTGATCGCGGGGCCGGCGGAAAACGGGCGAAATCCGCGTTCGCTTCCGAGCTGTCCCCATTCCTGTTCCGCAAGACGCGCATTCGCTTCGGTTTCCTTGGTCACGATTTTCTGAATCTCTGTGGCGATGGGATACGGGTCCTGATCCACCGGGAGGGCCAGCAGCAATTCGTCCCAGAGCCATTGGCCGGAAGTGGAAAAATTGAAGTAGTGCCCTTCGATGGCGTAGCTGTTGACGAACGTCACGCGGCGTCCCGTGGGATGTCCGGCATCGTTCCAGTTCCCGGTTTCGAGCACCACCGTATGGAACAGTCCGATCTCGACGACCTCGCCGCTCACGCCGTTGATTTCCACCCAGTCGCCGTGACGAATTCCGTTTTTCCCCATGAGCACGAACCAGCCGAAAAATCCGACGATAAAATCCTTCATCGCCACCGTCAGTCCTGCGCCGGCGAGGGCCAGAACCGTAGCCAACTGGCTAGGCATCCCGAAAATGATCAGCAAAATCGGAATGGCGCCCGCCGCGCGCGTGACGATGTGCGCGACCGACCGCAGGGTCAGCAGTTTTTGCTGATCGGGCTCCACGCGCGCGAACATCCGCTCCAGAAAGTAATCTGTAAGCAGCACGGCCATGCCGATGGCCAGCATCAAGGCAACGGAAATGAGCAGGCCATGCAGCAGATCGCGGCGGCGCGAGGCGACCAGCGTACTCCACTCTCCATAGACGCCAGCGAGGTCCTGCTGATTGCGTATGCGGCTGTCCAGGCCGGACAATCTTTTCTGCAACGAGGTCAGGGATTTGTACGAGGTGATGGCGGAGCTCTGTTTGCCCGGACGGAGAAGAGGGAGTGTTCGCGGGATTCCCGGTCGAGGCTGCCGCCGGAAACCCGCCTTCCAATTGTTTCGACTGCTGCGATTGCGCCTGTTCGAGCTGGGCTTCGAGTTTGTCGTGGCTGCCGGAAAATGAGGTGGCTGACGCAGCCGCATCGCGTTCCTCCCGGCCCAGGCGTCCGACAACCGAATTCAGCTCGTACCAGGCCCGCGCACGGGAAAGAAATGAACCGGATGCCGGCAGCGTCGAACTGGCCTGTCTTCCGACGATGCTGAGATCGAGTTGACCGCCGCTGCTTTGCTCCGAGGCGTTGTATTCATCGACCATGCGCTGGACTTTGCTTTGTGGATCGCCGCCGGCCCGCTCCAGATCCTCGTGCGCGTCGGCGAGTTCATCCTCGCTTAATTCCTGGCGAGATTTCGCGAGGTCGAGTTCCTGCGTGAGCTCTTCCTTCTCGTTTTCCTTTGCGTGCGCCAGGAGTTGAGTCAGGTGCTCGACATTCACATTCAATTCCGCATTTTCCTGTTCGCCTTTCGAAATCCGTTCGAGAATCGACTTAATTTCGGGCGTGGAAGGAACATGTTGAGAGGAGGCCGCATAGAGCGCCGCAGCGAAAGCAAAATCAACTTCATGGTCGGCCTTCCGGAGCACGTCCCGCGCCAGGTCTTGCTCTTCCGGCGTTGCGGCAAGTTGGGAGAGCGTTTGCGCGGCGCGGAATTGCCCCAGGTCCACGGGCGATTGAGGGAGTTTCGATGCGGGTCCAGCGGACGAAACCGTGCGGGCGCCCCATTCGGTGGTCACGAAAAGGCCGGCTCCTGTGATCACGAGGAGCGCAATCAAAACAATAAGAACTGCGCGCTGGTTAGATTGCATTTTGCGTTCCGATTTCCCCCGCGCTCTCAAATCCCTGAAGGGCCTGAAGGGTCAGTCGCGATTCACCGCAGGCTATGCGCCGAGCCAGCGGCCCAGCGGCTCCCACCCTTCGGAATGATCGCAAATCACCTTGACAGTCGCCGTGATGGGGATTGCCAGGATCAGTCCGATCGCGCCCCAGAGCCATCCCCAGAATAATAGCGCCGCGGTGACCGCGAGAGCATTCAAGTGGACGCGCCGCCCCACAATCGCGGGCATCAGGACATTCATGCCGACAATGTGAAGAAACGTCAGGATAGCCGCAACCCCGAAGTATGGGCCAATGGTGTTCCATTGCGCCAGGCCGATCAAAAATGGCGGAACACATGCCAGCAGCGCGCCGAGGTACGGCACCAGATTCAGCAGCCCTGAGACGCTGCCCAGCAGGAAAGGATAATTCAAATGGATGACGAGAAAAAATCCCCAGCTCGAAAGCATCAGGATGATGGCCACCAGAGCATTGCCCGCGACAAAACTTCGGAGCATCAAACTGACTTCGTCGAGCGCGCCCCGGACGCGCTCCTGATGTTCGTCCGGGAATAAATCAATCGTGGCTTTCCAGATTCGGGGTTTTGCAGCGAGCATGAAGAAAACCAGAAAGGGCACGAACGTGGCCACGACCAGTATGGAGTACAGCGATCCCGCTCCGCGCAGCAGCCACTCGCGCACCGGGGGCGGCTCAACCGTGCGCAGCGGCGTGCGCCCTTTTTCCTGCAGCCGGGGCGATCGCCTCGACCCCTTTTTCCAGAGTGGTCATTTGGCGGTCGAACGCCGTGGTCACGTGGCGCAGGACTTCGCTGTAGCGCGGCCAGTCGGCGATAAATTGATCCGCACGAAGCACGACGAGATATCCCAGACCTGCAAAAATCGCGGAGACGGCGAACAGCACCACCAGCGCGCCCAGCGCGCGCGGAATATGAATTCGCTCCAAGATGCCTACGACCGGATCGAGAAAATAGGCGATCAGGACGGCGAGCAGCAGAGTGACTACGACATCAGAGGCAAAATACAAGAAGGCGAAGACGATCGCCGCCGCGATGATGCGTTGAGACGGGTTGGATCGCGATGTGAGTTTGACGTCTTCGAGCTGCATATTCCCGCCTATTTCAACATAGCACACCCCCCAATCCAGACAAACCACGGCAAACTGCGGCTTGCCCCAGATAGCAAGGCTGGGATACCGTAGATAGCATCACCATGCTCGCCGCCGCTCTCCCCGTGACCCCGCTTTCGCGCTTGGATTTCCGGGCTGCTCTGGACATTCTGATCATCGCGGGGTTGATCTATTATTTGCTGAAACTGCTGCGCGGGACCCGCGCGGTGCAAATGCTGGTGGCCCTTGCGCTGCTCTTCGTTTTTTATCGCGGCGCGCAATGGGCGCGTCTGGAAATGGTCGAATGGCTGCTCACGACGATGCTGCCGTACGTGGCCATCGCCCTCATCATCCTGTTTCAGCCGGAAATCCGCAGGGCGCTTTCGCGCGTTGGGCGAAACCTGTCCATGATGAGTTTTGCGTCACGCAATACGAAGGGCTCGTACGACGACATCGTCATGGCCGCCGAATATTTTTCTCAAAATCGCATCGGGGCGCTCATTGTCGTCGAGCGGCAAGCCGGCCTGCGCACGTACATCGAAAGCGGCATACCGCTGGACGCCCAGCTTTCCTACGACTTGCTGGTTTCCATTTTCCGGCCCGGTTCTCCCTTGCATGACGGCGCCGTGATCATTGAAGGATCGCGCGTCGCGGCGGCCGGCTGTTTCCTTCCGCTCTCGCTGAATCCGATGATTTCGAAGCAACTGGGCACGCGGCATCGCGCGGCGATTGGAATCACCGAAGACAGCGACTGCCTGGTGGTACTGGTTTCCGAAGAGACGGGAACGATCTCGGTCGCTTCCGCCGGAACGATCGAAACCAATCTTTCCCCGGAAGATTTAAGCGATCGCCTGCGCGAAATGGTGTCGCGCCGCCGGGCCACCATGGTCCTGCCGGCCGCGGTTTCGCAGGCGCGAACTCCGGTGCGGAGATAGGCTTTGGGGTTCCTGCGCAGGTACGTTTTCGCCAACGCGGGCTTGAAGATTCTGGCCCTCGCCATTTCATTTCTCATCTGGGCGACATACACCGCCGAACCGTACGCCGAGGTCGGCTTCGTCGTGCCGCTGGAATTCACCACCATGCCGCCCGAACTGGAAATATCGGGAGACGTCCCCACCTCGGTCCATATCCGCGTGCGCGGCCGTTCGGCCTTGCTCCGCCGCATGATTCCCGCGGATTTGAACCTGCGCCTGGATATGAACGGCGGAAAGCAAGGAACCATGACCCTGCGAATGACGCCCGAAATGGTGGGCGCCCCGTATGGCGCGACCGTCGTGCAAGTGGAACCGCCCGAAATTCACGTTACTCTTGTGCCACGCCACGGCCCCGCTCCTCCCGCCGGATGACCGGCGGCGTGCTAGACTCGAAAAACCGAGGGCGAATGGATTGCCCAGGCCAGCACGATTCTGACGGGCTCTAGGTGGGGCCCGTACCCTGATCCCCCAATGACCAAAGAACTGTTCGGCACGGACGGCATTCGCGGCATTCCCGGCACTTATCCGCTGGACGACGCCACGCTTTACGGGGTCGCGCGGGCACTGGGCAAGTATCTGCTTGAAACCGAGGCGAAGCCTCGTGTCCTGATCGGCATGGATACGCGCGAATCCGGCCCTCACATCGCTTCGCAGCTTGCCGCCGGCCTCGCCGATGACGGCGTGGCGTTCCTTTCCGCTGGCGTCATCACCACTCCCGGCGTCGCCTGCCTCGTTCGGCAAAACAAATATTCCGCGGGAATGGTCATTTCCGCTTCCCACAATCCATTTCACGACAACGGCGTCAAGCTGTTTGCTGGCACAGGAATGAAATTTCCGGATGACGTCGAGGAACATCTCGAGACCGAAATTCACCAGCACAAAGGCCGTGAGACTGCGCCGCACGGCGTTGCTGTCCCGGCCGACCTCTCGCTCGATGAGGAATACTTGAAGTATCTGCGCGGATGCGCCATCCCAGGAGCGAATCTCAAGGGATTGAAATTGGTCCTCGATTGCGCCAACGGCGCCGCGAGTCTCCTCGGACCGGCGCTGTTCCGTTCCCTTGGCGCGGAAGTGGTCGCCATTCACAACCAGCCGAACGGGCGCAACATCAACGACGGCTGCGGTTCGCTGCATCCGGAAAAGCTGCGCGAGAAAGTCCTCGAAACCGGCTCGTCCCTCGGCGTGGCGTTTGACGGCGATGCCGACCGCGCCATGTTCGTGAGCGCCAGCGGGCGTCACGTGGACGGCGACGGAGTTTTGCTGGCCGCGGCGCGATATTTAAAGTTCGTTGGGCAGTTGCGCGGCGGCCGCGTCATTGGTACGACGATGGCCAATCTGGGCCTCGAGCGCGTTCTCGCCGCCGAGGGATTGAGCTTGGCGAGGGTCCCCGTGGGCGATCGCTACGTTCTGGAAGAAATGCTGCGCAGCGGCGCGAATCTGGGCGGCGAGCAGTCCGGCCACATCATTTTTCTGGACGACGCGACCACCGGCGACGGCCTGCTCACAGCGCTCAAGATTGCTTGCCTCGTCGCCCTGCGCGGCCCGCTCGACGAACTGGTGCGCGGCCTGAAAGTGTTTCCCCAGACCATCGTGAACGTGCAAGTGAAGTCCAAGCCTCCCCTCGAATCCCTCCCCATCGTTTCCGCCGCGATTGATAAGGCGACGAAAACCCTGGGCGCCGCCGGCCGCGTCGTGGTGCGTTACTCGGGCACCGAACCGAAAGCGCGCGTCATGGTCGAAGCCGAGCACGCCGAAGATGTGACCCTGTGGGCCGAAACCCTCGCCTCCGCCATCCGCGCCGCGATTGGCGCCTAGTTTTTCATTCCTCCCGGGAACTTTTTCCTCTTTTCCGGCATTACAAGTATAGGAGGTCGCCACAAGCCAGATGGCAACGTCAGCCGGCGCTTCCACATCGCTTTCCACCATGACCAGCGACGAACATCTCATGCATGAGTTCCAGCAGGGCTCCCGGGAAGCTTTTACGGAGCTATTCGAGCGGTATCGCGAGCCAGTCTATGGGTTTTTCCGGCGGCGGCTAAAAGACTCCGCGCGCGCCGAGGAATTGGCGCAGGAAACTTTTCTGGCCGTGCTGCGAGGCATCGCGCGATACGAACCTCGCGCCTCTTTCCGCACCTATCTGTACGCGATTGCGTTCAAGCAGGTTTCCGGAGAGTGGCGGCGCACCAAACGCGAGCCTCCGCCGGCCGAAAACGAACCCGCAACGGAAGATGATCCGGGCGAGGCTCTTTGGCTGCGCCGCGCCGTCGAACAGTTGGACGCCGCGCACCGGGAAGTGCTGCTCCTGCGCGAGTTCGAGCAGTTGAGCTACGACGAAATTGCCGCCTTGTTGCGCATCCCTGTGAATACCGTCCGGTCGCGCCTGTTTCGCGCGCGAATGGAATTGCGGGCGCTTCTTTCACCGGAGCGCAAGGAACGTGAAGGGTCAAAGCCATGACAGCCGAAACACACCGCATCGACAAAGAACTGGTGATGGCCTACTTGGACGGCGAGCTCGCACCGGAGCAGGCTGCGCGCATCGCAAATCATCTGGACCAGTGCGCTGAATGTCGAGAACTTGCGGCGGATCTGCGCGGCGCCTCTTCACAAATGCTGGCTTGGAGTGTCGATCCCGCGCCGAAACACTTGAGCGACGCGGTCTTCGAGGAACTGAACAAGAGTGGAATGCGCGAAGCGCGCACGGGGGCGCGTCAGAAAGTCCCGTGGACTTTCCCATGGAAAAATGTGTTGCGCAAACGATGGGCCTGGGCAACCGCCGGAGTTGTCGCCGTCGTTTTGTGTGTAGCCATGGTTGTACCTTTTTCCCTTCAAAAGCGTGCCAGTGTTGGCTCACCAAGGGCGCAGATGGCAATGAATGAGTCGCAGACCACGGCGCTTGAAAACCTTCGAGCGTACGCTCAGCTGGAGAGAGCTCCGGCGCCGCCGCCCGCGTCACCGCCTGAAAATGCGCAGTCTTCCCCAGGGCCGATGATCGCGCGAACCGCGTCCCTGAACATTTCCGTCAAGGATTTCAATGCGGCTCGCGTGTCGATGGATCGCATTTTACGCGGGCGTCAAGGCTACGTGTCGTCGCTGAATATCTCGACCGAGAAAAGCTCTCCGCAGTCACTGACCGGCAGGCTGATGATCCCTGCCGCGCAACTCGATGCCGCTCTCGCCGATCTCAAAGCCCTCGGCCGCGTCGAGCAGGAGCAGCAGGGCGGCGAAGAAGTGACCTCGCAAGTGGTGGACCTCGACGCTCGCCTGAAGAATGCGCGCGAAACGGAAACGCAATTGACGGACATCCTGCGCTCGCGCACCGGCAAGATCGGCGACGTCCTCGAGGTGCAAAAGGAAATGGCGCGTGTGCGCGGGGAAATCGAGGGCATGGAGGCGGCACAGAAACAGCTCCGTGAACGCATTGCTTTTGCGTCCGTTGATCTGACCTTGGCGGAGGAATACCAGGCGCAGCTTGGTGGCAGCACATCAACGGCTGCGCGCCAGATTCGCAACGCCCTCGTCGATGGGTATCACGCTGCCGTGGACGGATTGCTGAGCGTTTGCGTTTTTCTCCTTTCGATCGGCCCGAGCCTGTTCCTTTGGGGCTTGATCCTCTTCTGGCCTGCGCGCTGGGCTTGGCGGCACTGGCAAAAATCAAGGGCTCAAAGCGAAGCCGTAGCTTGAATTCTCCCAAAGTCAGTAATCGCGGAACCTAAAATATGTGAAAAACTGTAGGTATTTGGGCATTGATAGAAAGCCTCTCGCGGCAAAATGAACATATCTCCTTATTTATCTGAATGTTATGAAATTGTCGGGAGATATCCAACGTGTGGCACTTGGTTTGCACTTACTGTGGTCAAGTGGTTTTGATCTTTCCCGGGGTGGTTAATGCGTCCCGGCTGGTACCGGGACGGGGTGAAATGGGGTTTAGCTGGAAGGGGCTCGGAGACGAGCCCCTTTTTTTTTTGGCCTGTGGCGTTTCCCGGCCAAATCCATATTCGTTCGTTGTTCTTTTTTCCGCCCGCCCAACCCTGCTTCATGCAAAACCAAAATTGCTAACTTTATGGATTACAAAGGATTGCCTGTGGTCTTCCGCTAAAAAGCGGCATCGCAGGCATTAGTTCCCCGCCAATCCCGAAAGTGCATTATCAGTTCCGCACCACGGCGCGGTCTGCTCGTTGACGCTACTGTCTTATACCACTTAGCATGATGATGGTGCGGCCCACACTCCATGGCTAGAACAATCGAAGAAGATCTCGCCCAGCTTGAGAGGGACATCCGCCAGCTGAAGATCGAGTACGAACAATACTTCGGCGGCGGAAAAGCCCGTCCGCCCGCGGAAATCGAGTGGCGCATCGATACGACACTCAAGCGCTACAGCGACCGCGGCGCGCAGATGAACTACAGCCAGCGCTTCCGCTACGGCAACCTGAGTCAGATGTACTCGAAGTTTCGCGAAATCTTCCGCAAACGGTTGAAACAAAAAGAAGAGGGCACGGTGCAGCGACACTTTGGCGCCGCCGCGCGCGAGATTGAGGCCGAGCGGGCTCGCAAACGCGCCGAAGCGGAAAAGACAAATGCCTCGCGATTTCCGTTTGCAGTCTCCTGGAAGGACCCCGACCACGAGAAGAAAAAAGTCGAGGAACTCTTCGCGGCGTTTCGCGATGCGAAAGCGGAGGCCGGAGAAGATACCGAGCCCTTGACCATGGACGCCTTCCAGAATTTTGTCCGGCAAAAAACAGACCAGCTCAAGAAGCAACAGGACGCGCATGAAGTCGAGTACGTCGTCTCCGTCGAAGGCAAGCACGCGCGGCTCAAGGCGCGCGTGAAATCCTGAAGATTAGTTTTTCCTGTCCGTGAATCCCAATGAAGATCATCCAAAACTGCGAGCATTGTTTTGTGTCTCGAGCCAGTGGCGCAGGCTTCCAGCCTGTGGGGGTTAGTCCTTGCAAGCACCAACCCCCGCAGGCTCGAAGCCTGCGCCACTAAACCCTCAAATTCACCGTGTTGATAAAGGAAAATTCTTCTTGGTAAACGAATCAGGCCTGGATGTACCACGGCACATTGATCAGCACGATGTTGCGGCTGCCTTTCACCAAGAGCAGAGCCTTCAGCAATTCCGCGCGCTGGTTGTGCAGCGGGTAGTGATACCAGTGCCGCTCGACCAGTTCCGGCACGATCACCGCGATTTGCCGGCCCGGATTATTGAGCTCCATCTCCAACACGTAATCCAGGATCGGCTTGATGATCAGCCGGAACGGCGACGCCAGATTCACCAGAGTCGGCGGCGTCCCGCCGGCTTGCGCGACCGGGTCGGCGACCAACCGTTTCCAATCGTCCTGCAGCGCGTTGGTTTCCTCTTCCGTGCCGACGTGCACCGCGTGAATTTCCGGCGAAAGCGTCAGCGCGAACTCCATCGCCCGCTGCGAAATTAACGTCCACGACTGAATCGGCACGATCACGATGGGCGGCCCGAGGTGTTCGATTTGCAGCGGGCTCGGGCAGTGAACCTCCTCGGCGACCTGATCGTAATGCCGGTGCACCCACATCATCGCGGACATCATCCCCGCGATCAGCAGCACGCTGACCCAGGCTCCGGAAGTGAATTTTGCGACGAGGACCACGACCAGCGTTATGCCCGTAGCCACACCCCCCAGCCCGTTAATGAGCATGCTGCGCCCCGCGCCGCGGCCCGGATTGCGACGCCAGTGGCCCACCATCCCCGCTTGCGATAAAGTGAACGCCAGAAATGCGCCAATCGCGAACAGCGGAATCAGCCGGTCGGTGACGCCTTGAAATATAATCAGCAAGATCCCGGACAAAATGGCCAGCACATAAATTCCCTCCGAATACACGAGACGCCGCCCGCGAAAGCCGAAGGAATGCGGCAGAAATCCGTCGTGCGCAACCGCCTTGCAGAGGCGAGGGAAATCGGCAAACGCCGTGTTGGCGGAAAGCGAGAGAATTAGCAGCACGGAACCGATCGTAAAGTAATAGAACACTCCGCGTCCCGCGATGGCCGCGACGAGCAACGAAATCACGCTTTGATAACCGGGCAGGCCGGGATCGGTCGCCCGAATTCCGTACGCGCGAACCAGGTACGCGATGCCCGCGAGAAGAATCGCCAGCAGGCCAATGATCACGGTCAGCGTCCTCTGCGCGTTGCGCACCGTCGGCTCGCGGAACGCGCGCACGCCGTTGCTGACGGCCTCAACTCCCGTCATGGCCGTGCACCCGTTTGAGAACACTTGCAGGAGCAGCCACATGCTCACCGCGACAGTCGCGGGCCCCGCAACGCTCGCCGGCGGCGCCGCAACGGGAACCGGATGTCCCGCCGCGAATACCGTTTTCGTGAAGCCGATGAGAATGGCGACTAACAGCGAGCCGAGGAACGCGTACGTTGGGATCATGAAAAACACGCCCGCCTCCCGAACGCCGCGCAAATTCACGATCGTGACAATCAAGAGAATTCCCAGGCAAAGTGCAAGCGTGTGCGGCTGAAGTTGCGGCACAGCGGAAACCAGCGCGCCCACCCCGGCGGAAATTCCCACGGCCGCGGTCAGCACGTAATCAAGCATCAGCGCCGCCGCGGCCAGGAGGCCGGGATACGTGCCCAAATTTTCCGAGGCCACGGTGTAAGAGCCGCCCCCTCCAGGATAGGCCGCGATGGTCTGCCGATAGGAAAAATACACGATCGCGAGCAAAACAATAATGCTGGCGCTCACCGGCACAATGTAAGCGACTCCCGCCGCGCCCAGGGGAATGAGCAGCGTCAGCGCCGCCTCGGGCCCGTACGCCGCCGAACTCAGCGCATCCAGACCAAAGATCGGTATCCCGGCGACAGGACCGATCTGCTCGGCGCGCTCATCGGAAGTCGCCAGCGGCTTTCCAAGAAGTATGTCTACAAAAGACATATACCCTCCAAAGGATGGACGATGAGTGTAGCGAGTGACAGAACAAATTGGAATCAAGTTAGAAAGCAGGCAAGAAAGCAGGTGGGAGTGGGAATGCCGATGGCACCGGAACCCGCGACGATTGGGATCAATTCGTGGGGCTTGCGGAAGGCTCCGTCTTGGTCAGCGCCGTGGAATCGAAGCGGTAGATATTCTGATCGTCTGTAAAGACCAAGAATCGAGCTCCATCCGCGCTGAAGGCATTCATCGCGATGGAGCCGGAGAAGCTCAATTGCGCCGCTCTTTTTAGCGAAGGCAACTCGTAAAACTGCAGCTGACCGCGTTCGTTTTGGACTGCTAGAAGATCGCCGGTCGGAGAGACGACCGGGCCACTCCCAAAAAAGGTACCCAATAGTTCCCCGTCCGAAACGGAGTAGACCCGGGTGCGATTATCATCGTCGGTCAGCAGAAGCAAATTTCCCGACGCGGCGACACCGTCGATTTGATAGGAATTTTTTGCCGTGTCCACTACGACGCCACCGCGGAAAGCTCCCGTGCCCGCTTCAAAGACCTCGAATACATGCGTCCCTTCTCCACCCTTGATTCCGGCGATTTGTTTTTCGAGAGCCGGATTTCTTTTGGCTTCTTCCTTTACGGAGTCCTTGTCCTCGGATGTCGCGAAGGTCCAATCGAGGACCATGCGATCGTCGCGGGGCGAGACTGTGATTTCCGGCACGGATTTCGGAAGATTGATCTCCCACAGATTCTTGCCGTCGCGCACGTCGGCGACTTGCAGCTTGACGTTCGAGAATAGAGATTTGTCCTTGCCGTTCGGCTTGCGGGAGATAAGGAAGCGGCCATATTGCCGGTCCGTCGCGTCGTCGGCAATGGTTTGACCCCCCTTCAAATCCTGCATGGTCAGATCCGCCCGAACAATGGTTCGGGGAGTTGGGTCCCTCTTGGGGATATCGACGTAGAGGCTGCTAGCACCGTCAAAATACGCGCCGCGGAATCCGCGGATGAAATAGAGACGCTTCATCTCGTTGAGATCCCAGACGGCGCCCCGGGTGCTCCCGGAAACAGCCAGCCAACGCAGGTCCGGCGACACGGCTCGCGTCCGTAACGATCCCAGCGGGCCCATGGGCAGATCCGTCTTGACTGCAAAAGTTTTTGCATCCAGGGCAGAAAGCCCGATTTCGCCCGTCGTACTCTGGGTGATGTACATCCCATTGTAGATGTCGATTGCACTGATCTCCTTCAGGGCTAACACCCCGTTGCCGGTTTTGACATCGAGAACTCCGACCATGGCGTTCTTGACGGGCCGGAGAAATACGTATGTGCCGTCAGCGCTCCCTTCCAATTCCTGTTCCCCGGCAGGCAGGGTGACAAGGATTTCCCCCGAGGGGAATTTGCAGACGGCCGACTTCAATGGGTTGTCCGTGTTTTCGACGATGATGCGGTCTGCGGAGAGAAATGCGAAGTTTCTTTTCAGCATGTCTTTCAGCCGGCCGTGCAGCGGAACTTGCGATTTTGTCGTCAGGTCCACGGCCAGCACAGAATCTAGAGCCGTTACCAACATGTAGTGACTATCGGGCGAGAAGGCGATAGCGGCAGGATCAAACGGTGCCCCCTCTCGCGCTTCATAAAAAAACAGAAAGAGAGCGCTCGCCAGGTTAATTTCCACAAAGCGTTTCTTTACAAAGATTTTATCGCCAGTCGCCACATCGAAAATCTCCACATCGAAGTGCGGAAAGTTTCCTGTTGGTCGTTGTTCCACCAAACACGCCAGGGTTTTGCCGTCAGGAGACAGTTGGATGTGTAGGCAACTATCCTGGATGGTCATCTCATGCACCGCGGTTCGTTTCTGGCTGGCAATGTTCCAATCCTCCACGCGCAGGCCCGGAGTGCTGAAAATGATGTCCTTGGAATCCGCAGTGAACGAAGCCGGCCGAGCATCCGGGGCGTCGATTTGGAAACGAAAGGCAAACGGAACTCGCGTAAGAACGAAAATGCTGGCTGGGTCCTGCGCGAGCGCGTACTGGCCGTCAGGACTGAACCGCACGCGGGTGATATCCCCGCGCAGCGGCGGATTGAGACTTTGTTTGGTTGCCAGCCCCGGGAGGGTCTCGCCCGGACTGACGCGTGAGTATCCGATCACCGCCGCTTGCCAGTCCCGGAATTCGGCGGCCGCGGCGGCCGCGGCTTGCGCGCCGCAGCCGGCCGGCATGGCGTTGAACGCCCTTTGCATTTGGCCCAGACGCTTCTCATTCGGAGTTGTGAGACCGAACCAATTCGAGAAATAGCCGCCGGTCTTTCCGTGCGTCTGCGTGAACCGGTCAAAGAAATCGAGGAACGTATGCGGCGAATATCCGGCATTCGCTTCGGCATAAAGGGCCACCTGATCGGCCACGTATTGATCCGGCTCCTCTTGACGGTCGAGTTGCCGGTAGGCCTGTGTGCCCCGTGAAGCGTTGTCGAGCAGTTGATTGTACTTGGCGAGCAGATCATCGCGTGAGGTGATCTCGCTGACCCTCAAGACCTGGCGAAGCAGGAAGGTCATATCGATGGCTGGCTGGTGCGTCACAATGTGTCCCAGCTCGTGGCCCAGCACGCCTGCCAATTCATCCTCGTTTCGCAGGAAGGACAACAGCTTGCGCGACACATAGATCCGCCCTCCTGCCGTGCTGAAGGCGTCCAGAACCGGCGCGTCGAACAGGATGACCTGAATGTGCAGTCCTGTGGGTGGCAACTGGTCCAGCAGCCGGCCGGCGACGCGCTCCATGTACGCGGTCAGTTCCTTGTCGCGGACCACTCGGTAGCGGCCTTCCGTCTGCTCAGCCATCAGATCGCCGAGGTCGGTCTCGCGTTCGGGACTGAACATGTTCGCCCCGGAAGGCGCGGAAAGAACGGGAGGGAGCGGGCACTTCTGCTGGCCGCGAACGCACGCGGGAAGAGACAAGACAATAAGACACAGGATCACGGGCCCGACGGTCCTGCTTTGGAGTGTCATTCGAATTAGCTATCAATATAGCATTAGTAGGTATTATGTTGGGATGCAAATAGAAGCTTCCTGGCTTAGGACTTTCACGGCCGCTAGTTCGCGCTTTTCGATTCCCGCGCCCGCGCATACAATAGTCGTTTTCGTTTCATCCTTTGGAGGAATCTGTGCCTGTGGAACGCGCGCTGGTGAGTGTTTACGACAAGAGTGAGTTGACTGAATTTGTGCGGCAACTGGCGGCGCGCGGGATCGAGATCGTTTCCACTGGCGGCACGGCCAAGCTGCTGCGCGAAGCGGGAATCACGGTACGCGACGTATCCGACCTGACTGGGTGGCCGGAGATGCTGGGCGGGCGAGTGAAGACTCTGCACCCGAAAATTCATGGCGGCATTTTATTCCGGCGCGGAGAGGCGGGCGACCGCGCGCAGACTGCGGAACACAAGATTGCGCCCATCGATCTTGTCGTCGTGAATCTTTATCCCTTTGAGGCGACCGCGGCGAAAGCGGACCTGACTCCGGAGGAATTGATCGAGAACATCGACATTGGCGGGCCGACCATGGTTCGCTCGGCCGCAAAAAATTTCGAGAGCGTTGCCGTGGTTACCGATCCCGCCGACTACGCTGGCGTTGCGGCCGAAATCACGGCGCACGGAGAAGTGAGCCTCGCAACGCGGCTGGAGCTCGCGCGCAAAGCGTTCGCGCTCACCGCGCGCTACGACGGGAAAATCGCGACTGAACTCGAGCGACTGTCCGCGAGCAGCGGAGCGATCGAGCTGGACCAGCGCCCGCTGCTGCCCGAGCGGCTGCACTTCGCCTATGCGCGCCGGCAGGAGCTGCGCTACGGGGAAAATCCGCATCAGCGCGCGGCGCTTTACGTCCCGGCGGGTTCCGCCGCCAAAGGTCTCGCCGCGGCGCGCCAGCTCCAGGGCAAGGAACTTTCCTACAACAATCTTGTCGACCTCGAAGCGGCGCTCGACCTCGCCATGGAATTCCGGCGGCCCGCGGCCGTCATCGTGAAGCACAACAATCCATGCGGCACGGCGGAGCAGGAGACGCTGGCGGAAGCGTACGTGAAAGCGTTGGAGTGCGATCCGGTTTCCGCGTATGGCGGCGTGATGGCGTTCAATCGCCCGCTCGACGCGACGACCGCCGAGGAAGTCGCAAAACTTTTCGTCGAATGCATCGTCGCGCCTGGATACGATCCGGCGGCACTCGAAAAATTTGCGACCAAGAAAAATTTGCGCCTGCTGCATCTCCCCGCGTGGGATAGCGTCGCGCGCGAATCCGATCTCGAGTTGAAACGAGTTTCCGGCGGCGTCCTCGTGCAAGAGCAGGATCGCCACGAACTCGCCGAGACCGATCTGAAAGTAGTCACGCGCCGCGCGCCCACGCGCGAGGAAATCGAGGCCATGCTCTTTGGCTGGAAAGTCTGCAAGCATGTGAAATCCAACGCCATTGTCTTCGCGCGCGCGGGACAGACAGTGGGCATCGGCGCGGGGCAGATGAGCCGCGTCGACTCGGTGAAAATCGCCGTCATGAAGGCGCAATTGCCGCTGGCGGGAAGCGTTGTGGCTTCGGACGCTTTTTTTCCTTTCCCCGATGGCGTGGAGGAAGCGGGAAAGGCCGGCGCCACCGCAGTGATTCAGCCGGGCGGCTCGGTTCGCGATGCGGACGTCATCGCGGCGGCGGACCGGCTGGGCATCGCCATGGTGTTCTGCGGCGTGCGGCATTTTCGGCACTAGGAGGTCGGGACTTCATTCCCGACGAAAAGAATCACTCAATTGGGGGTTTTAACCCCGGAAGCTTCAGCGGCTGAAGCCGAAAATCAAAAGCGATGCGAATGGCCGAGCTAAAGCTCGGCCCTCCGAAATGCACAGATGCTTACCTCAAGACATTAGGCGGGAACCCAGGCAGCATGTCGCGCATCCAACAAGTGGACAGGTTTCTACGGTGTAATTGTGTCTCGTCCCCCAAACCACACGAGGCCACAAACGCAGTTCCGGAGAGGAAACAAATTCAGGATGCGTTTTGACGGACGGCTCGGCGTGGCGGATAATCCCTTTTGCGGTGAATGGATGAAAACTGGCCGGAATCTCGCCGTACTTTCTCTTTTCTTGCTGCTGGGCGGAACTTCCGCCGGCGCGCGGCAAGCCAAGAACAATCCGAACACGCAGCCCGCTCCCGGGGCGTCCGCGTCGCAGGACGAAATCGCCAAGCACAGCGAAGCCTATTTCGATTTCGTGATGGGCCATTATTACGCGCAGGAATATCAAATCAGCAGCCACGCGGAAGACGTCAACAAGGCCATCGATTTCTTAAAGAAGGCCTTCACGCTCGATCCGAACAGCCAGCAAATCGGCGACGAACTCGCCGAAATTTATTACCAGTCGCAGAGGATTCGCGACGCAGTGACCGAGGCGAATTCGATTCTCGCCAAGGATCCGGACAACCTTCCCGCGCGGCGCCTGCTGGCGCGAATCTACGTGCGCACGCTCGGCGATTTGAGCAACACCGCCGGGCAGCGCGACACCCTCGCGCACGCCACCGAGCAATACCGCGAAATCCTTCGCCTCGATCCCACCGACACCGATGCCGCTCTCTGGCTCGCGCGCCTGTACCGCCTGCAAAACGAGCAGGACAAAGCCGAGGCCGTTCTGCGGGACCTGCTCGCGCGCGAACCGGCAAACGAGAATGGCGTCGAGCAACTGACGCAGCTCTTACTGGATGAAGGGAAATCGCAGGAAGCGGTTTCCTCGCTGCAAGTCATCCTACAGCGCGCGCCCACTCCGCGTCTGTGGGAATTGCTGGGCGACGCCTACAACCAGATCCACGATCTCCCGAAGGCCGAGCAGGCCTATCGCCATGCCGCCGATGCCCAGCCCGACGACATCAACCACCACAAAGAACTCGCGCAAACGCTCCTCACCGAGGAAAAATATCCGGAAGCGCTCGAACAATTTCAGCGCCTGACGCAGATGGATGCGGACAATCCGGACAATTATATCCGTCTCGCCGAAATTTACCGCCAGTTGAAACAGCTCGATAAAGCCGAGCAAAACATCCTGCTCGCCAAGCAGCGCGCGCCTAACAGCCTGGAAGTGACCTATTACCAGGCCTCGATCTACGAGGATCAGGGCCGCCTCGACGATTCCATTCGCGTGCTTTCCGACGCGGTGACGGCCGTGAAGACGGAGTCCGAATTCACGCCGTCGCGCCGGCGCACGCTCGCCATCCTGTACCAGCAACTCGGGCAGTTGTATCGCGAAACGAGCAACTACACGGCGGCGGTCAACACGTTTGAAGAAATGCTGCGCCTTGGAACCGAGGAAGACCGCCGGGCGCGCGTGATGATCATCGATACCTATCGCGAAGCGCGCGACATGCCCAAAGCGCTCGACGCCGCGCGCAAGGCGGTCGACGCCTACCCCAAGGAGCGTTCCATCCTTATCGCCCAGGCGCTTCTGTTCGGCGAAAACGCGCAGGCCGATCAAGCCGTTTCAAAGCTTCACGCCCTGCTGGACGGTTCGGCCGCCGATTTCGAAATCCAGCTCGATATCGCCCAGGTCTACGAAGAAAGCAAGCGCTGGGCGGACGCGGAGCAGGCCATCCACGCCGCGGAAAAAATCCAGCCGGACTCCTCCGGCAAGGAAATGACCGGTTTCCTGCTTGGCGCGATTTTCGAGCGCCAGAAAAAATTTGACCAGGCCGAAGAGCAATTCCGCAAAGTGCTGGACGCCAACCCGCGCAACGCTTCGACGCTCAACTATTACGGCTACATGCTGGCGGACCGCGGAATCCGTCTTGACGAAGCTACCGATCTGATCAAGCGCGCCCTCACGGATGACCCGAACAACGCCGCATACCAGGACAGCCTCGGCTGGGCCTACTACAAACAAAACATGCTCGACAAGGCGGAAGAGCTGTTGCGGCAGGCGGTGATTCGCGAGGGCCACGATCCGACCATCCTGAGCCATTTGGGCGACATCTACGCCAAGATGGGAAAAGACAGCCTAGCCGAAGCGCAGTGGCAGAAATCGCTCGACGAATGGCACCGCGCCCTGCCTGCGGATTTTGAGGCGGCCAAGATGGCGGAGGTCGAACAAAAGATTTCCGCGCTGAAACGCCGGCTCGCGCAGCAGAAAACACCCGGCGACCCAAAGCCGTAGTAGCATATCCCCCCTATGAAATCGGTCCGCGTTCCCGCCTATGCGAAGGTGAACCTGCGCCTTGACGTCCTCGGGCTTCGCGCGGATGGCTATCACGAATTGCGGACCGTTTTTCAGGCCATTTCCCTGCATGACACTCTGGTGCTGGAAACCAAGCGAGAACCCGGCATCGATCTGCGCATCACCGGAAATTCTCAACTCGCCGGCGAGCCCGGCCATGACAACCTCGTCTATCGCGCGCTTGATCAGCTTGCCCGCGAAATTGGATTTCAGCGCGGCGTGCGCGCCGTCCTGACCAAGCGCATACCCGTGGGCCGCGGCCTGGGCGGCGGATCGAGCGATGCCGCCGCGGCGCTCGTGGGTCTTCTTCGGCTGGCCGGAAAACGCATCGCCGCCGCACGCCTGCTGGAAATCGCGTCCGGCCTTGGCGCGGACGTTCCGTTTTTCCTGCATGGAGGCCGCGCGCTCGGAATTGGCCGCGGAGACGAAATTTATCCTTTGCCCGATGTGGCGCGCCGCCATGTGCTGGTGATTTCGCCTCACGACATTGCCGTGCCCACGAAGGACGCCTACCAGTGGCTCTCCGAGGAATTGACAAACGGGGACGGCCCCACTAAACTAATGCGGTTCTGTGCTCTGTGCTGGAGCCCTCAGGGGGGCGCCCTCTCAAACGATTTTGAGGCTGCTGTTTTTCCCCGGTATCCCCGATTGGCTGCGATCAAGCGGGAATTGCTTCAGCAAGGAGCCGCAGAGGCCTCGCTGGCGGGTAGCGGTTCGGCGGTGTTTGGAGTCTATCAACACCCAGCGAAGGCGCGCCGGGCTGCCCGAGCGTTTCCGAAAGATCAGGTTTTTCTCTGCACGACTCTTTCGAGGGCGGAGTACCGCCGAAAAATGGGCGGGCGCGATCTTGTCTGAACGGTTCGAGCACTCGTAAGGATCATCAAACTTGACCGACGACAAATTCAAAATTTTCAGCGGCAGCGCGAACCCGCGCTTGGCGGAAGATATTTGCCGCAACCTGGGCGTAAAGCTGGGCGAGGCCAAGCTCGGCAAATTCAGCGACGGCGAAGTGTATTTTCAGGTTTTGGAAAATGTGCGGGGCGCGGACGTCTTCGTCGTGCAGCCCTGCACGAACCCCGCCGATTTTCATCTGATGGAATTGCTGATGATGATGGACGCGTTCAAGCGCGCGTCGGCCTGGCGCATCACCGCGGTCGTGCCGTACTACTGTTACGCGCGCCAGGACCGCAAGGACAAGCCCCGCGTTCCGATTTCCGCGAAGCTCGTCGCCGACTTGATGGAGACCGCCGGAGCGAACCGCGCGCTTGACTCTCGATTTGCACGCGCCGCAAATTCAGGGCTACTTCAACGTGCCGGTGGACCACTTGTACGCCATGCCCGTGCTGGTCGAGTATTTCGAGAAGAAAAAAATCGGGAACCTCACCGTGGTATCGCCCGATGCGGGAGGCGTGGAGCGGGCGCGCGCCTTCGCCAAGAAACTCGATTCGCCGCTGGCCATCGTGGATAAGCGCCGCGTGGATATTGACGTCAGCGAAGTGATGCACCTGATCGGAGACGTGCGCGGGCGCGCCACGCTGATCATCGACGACATCATCGATACGGCGGGCACGCTCGTGAAAACCGCCGAAGCCCTGCTGAAGGAAGGCGCGACGAAAGTGTACGCGGGCTGCACGCACCCGGTGCTTTCCGGACCGGCCGTCGAGCGCATTTGCGCGTCAAAAATCGAGGAAGTCATCGTCACCGATTCCGTGCCGCTGACCGAGAGCGCGAAAAAAGTTTCCAAGATCAAGGTCCTGAGCGTGGCCGAGCTGCTAGCTCGCGGCATTCATTCGATTCACGAGGAGACCTCGATCAGCGAATTGTTTTTTTGAGGTTTTAGTAGCACAGACTTCAGTCTGTGGGGTTCCATCAGATCTTGGCAGGCGCGCTCGGCTTGGATTCACCAACGAAACCCCACAGACTGAAGTCTGTGCTACTAAAATCGAGCGCTCCTGAGCTTTCAAACGGCCAGCGCGCAAGGAATTCGTTTCGGCGGTTGAAAACGAAATTCGATTTAGAAATGGGGAAGGATTTATGGAACAGATCATTGTGGAAGCAGCGCCCCGGGAAACCAGGGGCAAAAACGCGGCGCGGCGTCTCCGCGTAGCCGGCACCGTTCCCGCTGTCCTCTATGGCGGCAAGGGAGGACCGCAGGCGCTCCAGGTAAATACGAAGCACGTGTCGGCGATCCTGCGCTCGGCCACGGGACACAACACCATTCTCACGGTAAAGACCCAGGACGGCGAGCATTCCGCCATCGTGAAGGAATATCAAGTCGACCCGGTCAAGGGCACGCTCCTTCACGTGGACCTCTTGCGCGTTGCCATGGACGTGCTCATGCGCGTGAAAGTTCCCGTGCACGCGTTTGGCGAGCCGCAGGGCGTCAAGCTCCAGGGCGGCATCTTTGAAATGGTGACGCGCGAAGTCGAAATCGAGTGCTTGCCGGCCGATATTCCGACCGAATTCCGGATGGATGTCTCGCCTCTGATGATGGGCATGCAGCTTCGCGCCTCGGACATTCCGCTCGATCCGCAAAAAATGAAATTGATGACCGATCCGCAGCGCGTGCTCGCGCACGTCGTCGCCCTGCGCGTCGAGGAAGAGAAGCCCGCCGAAGCCGTTGCCGCCGAAGCCGCCGCAGCGCCGGCCGAGCCCGAGCTCATCAAGAAGGGCAAGAAGGAAACCGAAGAAGGCGAGGAAGGCGAAGAGGCCGCGCCAGCCGAGAAGGAAAAGAAGAAGTAGCGTGCAAAGTAGGACAGCCACTCTTGGCTGTCCGCCTTTTTGCGGCGAAGCAAGAATCTTTGCAGGGCACGGTTTCAACCGTGCCGTCACGCGCCTGAAATGAGCAAGGCTTTAGCCACTGGCGGTTCGGAGCGCAGGTTGCGGTGGGGCGGATGCGACTGATCGTGGGCTTGGGCAATCCCGGCATTGAATACGCCTGGACGCCGCACAACCTGGGCTTTCTGGTCGTAGACGCGCTGGCCGAAGATGCCGGCATTCGCGTCACCCGGCCGGAAGCGAAATCGTTCGTAGGCCTGGGCCAGATCGCGGGGCGGGAAGTGGTTCTCGCCAAGCCGCAGACGGCGATGAATCTGAGCGGCCTCGCGGTGCGGGAACTCGTAAGCCGCGCCGAGTGCGAACCGTCCGAAATGATCGTCGTTTGCGATGACGTTGCGCTCCCCTGGGGAATGCTGCGCGTCCGGGAACGCGGCACGGCCGGCGGCCATAACGGACTCAAATCCGTAATTGGCGCCATCGGAACGACGGAATTTGTTCGTGTGCGCCTGGGCGTGAAGCCCGAGGAAATGCGCGGCGATCTGAAAGAGTACGTGCTTCGCCAGATCCGCCGGGACGAAGAGGATGTGGTCGCCGAAGAAATCGAGCAGGCCGCCGAAGCCGTGAAAGTAATTTTGGCGGAAGGAACGCAGAGCGCGATGAACCGCTTCAATCGCCGCGTTTCCCCGCAGGACGAAGAAGAACCGGAAGAGTGAGTCGGATTTGGCGTATGTAGCGCCCGCCTTCAGGCGGGCACCTGCTCGAAACGAAGATGCCAACCTAAAGGTTGGCGCTACACGAGCCCCGCAGGACGGGGTTCAGACAAAGATCGCAATAGCGGTTCGCATTAGAAGTCGGAAGAAAGTTTGAGAAACGGAGTCAAAAACATGGACGAACGCGTATACGACCTGATCTTCATCTGCCGGCCAGCCACCCCGGAGGAAGAAGTCAACAAAATTGTGGCCACACTCGAGCATTCCACCGGAGAGCACGGCGGCAAGATCGAGAAAACCGAGAAGTGGGGCACGCGGCGTCTCGCCTACCGCGTTGCGAAACACCGCGAAGGCTTTTTCGTGTACATGGTCGTGAAAAGCACGCAGGGCGACCTGATCAAGGAACTCGAGCGGCGGCTGAAAGTTTCCGACGCCGTCATCAAGTACCAGACCATCCGCCTCGACGAAGAACTGAAGCGCCAGCAGAAACTCGGGAAGCATCGCGAGCGCCGCGCCAGCCGCCGCCCGCGCAAGCAGGCGCCCGCGGCGCCGCCGCAACAGCAGCAACAAGTTCCCGCAGCCGCCGCCGAATAACGAGCGGCCTGCGAATCGATTTCTACAGGGAAAGGAAACACGATGTCCGATCAACCGGCACCACCAGCGCCACCAGAAACACCGAACCCTAGTCCCAGCCCCGCCCCTCGCGCGGAAGGTGGACACACGGGCGGGCCACCTCGCCGCTCCGAAGGCCATGGAGGAGGCGGAGGAGGACAGCGCCGCGAAGGCGGCGGCCCAGGCGGCCCCGGAGGACCGGGCGGCGGTCCCGGCGGCCCGCGCCGGGGCGGAAAGCGCCAGTATTTTCGCAAGAAGAAAGTCTGCCGTTTTTGCGTCGAGCACGTGGACTTCATCGACTACAAGAAAGTCGAAATGCTCCAGCCATTCGTGCAGGAGCGCGGCAAAATCCTGCCCCGCCGCATGACCGGCACCTGCTCGCGCCACCAGCGCTGGCTCGGCGAAGCGATCAAGCGCGCCCGCAACATCGCGCTGCTTCCCTTCGCGACGGAACTGTAAAGTTTGAAATTGTAGATTTCGCGCCCTGCTCCCGGACGCAAACGACAAGAAAAGGAACGCCATGCAAATTATTCTGCAGGAAGACGTTGAAAAACTGGGAACCCGCGGTGAAGTGGTGGAAGTCGCCGCCGGCTACGCGCGCAACTATCTGCTGCCGCAAAAGCTCGCGCTCGAAGCTTCTCCCGCCAACATCAAGCGCCTGGAAAAAATCCGCATCACGCTCTCCAAGCGCACGGCCACCGAAAAAGACGCGGCCCAGCAGCAAGCCGCCCTGCTCAACCAGGTGACCGTAAAATTCGCGCGCAAGGCCGGCGAGAACGACCAGTTGTTCGGCTCCGTGACGTCCGCCGATCTGGCGGATGCCCTGAAGGCGCAGGGCTTCGAGATCGACAAGCGCCGCATCCAGCTCGACGAGCCGATCAAGATCGTCGGCGAAAGGCCCGTCACCGTGAAGCTCGTCCACGGAGTCACTGCCGAATTCAAAGTGGTGGTCGAAAAAGAAGCGTAGGACAGGCTTCAGCCTGTCGCCTTTTGCTGCGGATTCTCTAACCAAAACCCGACAGGCTGAAGCCTGTCCTACTAGTTCATCACCCCATTCCCACATTAGAAATTGTCAAGAATTTTCGAAAAGATATTCACAGGTTCCGCACGAATTCCACAGGGCTGGTTTTCCCCTTCCGCGATAAAATCAACCCTGTCGCCGACTCCGGTCCCGGCTCCGCCCCAAGACGTGCTGCGCCTAGCGACCTTTAGTTGAGCCAGGGAATCCTCAACCCCAGCGGAGGATGACATGACAAACGATTTGAACAGTCCGGTAGCTATTCTCGACAAAGAAATTGCAAAGTATCCGACCTACACGATCGAAACGTTCGAGCTCTGCGATTGCTGCGGCGCCCGTTTCGGCATTGGCTACCACCAGGCATGCCAGCACCACGCGGATGCCTCCACTCAGACGGACGAGCTCCCCAAGAAGCTGCGCGAAATGCTTGCGGAAGACCACGGCCACGACCGCAAGCACAAACTCTTCACCGAAATCTGGATCATTCCCACGTGGGAGCGGTCGACCAGGTCGCCTCTTAGCCGGACTAGGTTATAGAGACGCAGAACAAGATCGTTCTCCCCGCGCGATAAGTTTTTTGCCCAACTGCTTGTTGTCAAATTTTTCTCCAGTCTTCGAATGGTTTTCCAGCATATCCACAAGTTTTATTTTATCCACAGGTCTCCACGCGGCTTCTTCATTGTGACCGTCGCTGGAAACGGCCATGATTCATCTGCGATCTAAAATAGAATTGCTCGAGAAAATATGCTTTGCGCCGCGGTTGACAGGAACACTCCAAGCGGGCGAAACTAAGGCGAATCACAAATGGCCACTGCAAGCACATCGCTGGAACGTCCGCTGCCCCACAACGTGGAGGCGGAGCGCAGCATCCTCGGCGCGATCCTTCTCGACAACAACGCCATCAACGCCGCCATCGAGAAGCTCAAGCCCGAAGATTTCTTCCACGATCATCACCGGCGCATATTTCAGCAGATGATCGCGCTGGGCGAATCGCAGCAGGCGATCGATCTCGTGACGCTGACCGAACAGTTGCAGCGCAGCGGCGAACTGGAATCGGTCGGCGGCGCTGCATACGTCTCGCAGTTGATGGACGGGGTGCCGCACATCACCAACGTCGAGCACTACGCGCGCATCGTGAAAGAGAAGGCGCTGTTGCGCGGCCTGATTTATGCGACGAGCGCGATTCAACAACAAGCCCTCGAAGCCGAAGACGACGCCGATACGATTCTTGATCGCGCCGAGTCCTCGATCTTTCAACTCGCCGAGGATCGCGTACGCCTGGGTCTCGTCGGATTGCACGACGTGGTCACCGAAAGCCACGACCGCATCTCACGGATCTACGAGGGAGGCCATCGCATCACGGGCCTCTCGACCGGTTACGACATGCTCGACAATCTGACCTCGGGCCTCCAGCCTTCCGAGCTGATTATTCTGGCGGCGCGGCCATCAATGGGCAAAACGGCATTCGCACTGAACCTCGCCGAAAACATAGGTGTTCGCGGAAACAAGCCCGTCGCGATTTTCAGCCTGGAAATGTCCAAGGAATCTCTGCTCCTCCGCCTGCTTTCCGCCGACGCCAAAATCGACTCGCACAAATTCCGGACTGGCCACTTGAATCAGGAAGACAAAGGCAGAATTCCCCGATCGCTCAGCCACTTGTCCGAAGCCCCGCTGTGGATCGACGACGCAGGTTCCGCCACGGTCGTGGAAATGGGCGCGAAGCTCCGGCGTCTGAAACGCGACAAAGGTCTCTCGCTGGTGATCGTGGATTACTTGCAACTCGTTTCCGCGCGCGGGCGGTTCGGCAACCGTAACGAAGAAATCTCCAGCATCACGCGCGGCCTCAAAGCCATGGCCAAGGAACTCAAAGTTCCCATGGTTGTTCTCTCCCAGCTCACGCGCGCGCCGGAACGGGAAGACCGCGAACCGCGCCTTGCGGACCTGCGCGAATCGGGCGCGATCGAGCAGGACGCCGACGTCGTGATGTTCATCCATCGGCCAAACTTCTTCAAAAAATCCAGCGAAGTCACCATGGAAGAACGCGGCGAAACCGACTTGATCATCGCCAAGCAAAGAAACGGCCCGACCGACACGATCCGATTCGTGTTTCAAGGCTCCTTCACCCGCTTTGAGCAACGAGCGCCAGACGCCTGGACGGAACCCGAGTAGCTGTCCTCATACGCCCACAGGTGTGTCGCTCCGGCATAGGTGCTCGCTGGCTCGAAGGTCACGAATTTCGATTTGAGCTAAGTAAGTCTATTCTGTTCTGTTACATAGCTTCTCCCCGCCAATCCGGCTCGACATCCCACCCCGCGGCCATGCGCTTGCTACTTCTGGATTGGGAACAAGTAGCACAGGCTTCAGCCTGTGGATTTTCGGCTCCATCGGCACCAGCAGAAAACCCACAGGCTGAAGCCTGTGCTACCAAAGGCCTAGTTACTAAGCGGCGCGCAGATGCTCGGGAGTAATTTTTCATCCGCGCCCGGATCGGTTACTCTTGAAGATTCCAATGCCGCGAACCGTAAAATTTGATGGACGCCCCATCTGGGCCGAAGTAAGTCTGGGAGCGCTGACGCACAATCTGCGTGCGATCCGCGCCCACGTCAATCCTGCCCGTCCCGCGGGCGCTCGCGGCCCGCGCCGGAAAATTCTCGCCGTCATCAAGAGCAATGCCTACGGCCACGGAATCGTTCCCGTCGCGCGCGCCCTCTCGAAGGTCCGCGCCGATTGGTTCGGCGTAACTTGCTCCGCGGAAGGCGCCGAGCTTCGTGAGAGCGGCATTCGCGAACCGGTCCTGATCCTCACCGGTTTTTGGGCGGGCGAGGAAAAGCGAATCCTCGACAATCACCTGACGCCGGCGATCATGAGCGCCGACCAGTTGCGGCTGCTGGAAAAGGCGGCCGCGCAACAGCGCAAGCCGCGCAAGCGCCCCTTCGATTTTCATCTCAAGATCGACACCGGCATGAACCGCCTGGGAATTCCGCCGTCGGAAGTTCCTGCGTTCGCGCGCGCGCTGGCGGATTGCCGTCACGTGCGCCTGGCGGGCACGTTCACGCACATCGCTTCGTCGGAAGTTTTTACGACCGAACAAACCATCGAGCAGGAAAAAACTTTTGACGCGGCGCTGGCCTGCATGCGTTCGCTGGGACTCGATCCCGGCATCGTGCACATGGCCAACAGCGCCGCGATCGTCAGCCGTCCCTCCACCTGGCGCGACATGGTGCGTCCCGGCGCGGTCCTCTACGGCTATCATCAGTTCTTCGAGCCATCCGAACTGAATCGGGAGATGGAAGCAAAACTTCCCATTCGCCCGGTGCTCTCGTTCCGCGCGCGGATTGTTTCGATCAAGGATTTGCCGCCCGGATCGCGAGTCGGATACAACGCGAGGTGGACGGCGTCAGCGCCTTCTCGCGTGGCCGTGCTCGCCGCGGGATACGCGGACGGCCTCGTGCGCGTGCTTTCCAACAAGGGCCGCGTGATCGTTCGCGGCGAGATCGCTCCCATCATCGGCACGGTTTCGATGGACCTCACGACCGCCGACGTCACGGGAATCGCATCGGCGCGCGTGGGCGACATCGCCACAATCTACGGCACCGACGGCGGCACCACGCAATCCGTCCCCGACGTCGCAAAGATTGCCAATACCGCCAGCGCGGACCTGCTCTGCGCGCTGGGAAAACGCGTTCCCCGCTTCTACTTGCCTTGATCCCTCCATGCCGTGCAGAATACCGGCACGTTTTTCTCGGAATCGCGTTTCTTCAGGATTTGACCTACGAGGGAGATGCAATTGCCAACTACGATGGATTCACTTCTTCCCTGTGGGAAATTTCTCCTTCAACTCTTCCGACCAGTTCAGCACAACGTTGATTTGCGAGGCGGCATGTTCTTGTTCAGTCGCCTGCAACATCAGGAATCTCTGGCTATCGGGGGACACGTCGTAATTTGGCCAAAAATTAAAGGGGTTTGCCACGAAATTCCCTTTGAAAAGCGGCTTAGGTTTGCCCGCAGCGAATGGTGGCTTCGTCGTGACATCGGCGGCCATCATTTTGTCACCATTCCGATAAAACAACTCCCGCCCGTTCCTGCCCCAGAGGGGCTCCGTGCCACCCCCGGTTGAAATCTGCCATTTCTTGCCAGCATCGGGAAAAGAGGCTACGTATATCTCATTACGACCTGATTCGTCGGATTGATACGCGATCCAGCGACCATCAGGCGAGAATATTGCCCCGCCTTCATTAAAGGGCGTTTGGAGGAATGGTCTTGGCTTGCGGTCGCCCTCAAGTTTCAACAGCCAGATGTCCCATCCGGTCGTGGGATCTTGTTCCGAGTACGCGAATACTTGCCCGTCGGGAGACCAAGACCCGGGAATCGGCAAGCCTTTGCCGGTGGTGAGACGCTCTTCGGCACCGCTGCCATTGATGGGAATCCAGGAGAGGCTGAATGGGTTGTTGATTGCAGATCTAAGAGTCACTCGCTTTCCATCCGGCGTCCAAGTTGCATAGGGATTGAGCACGGAGGTGGTCAAACGCGCCAGCGTGCCGCGTGCGAACTCGTAAATCCACACTCCAGGGTTCGGGTCGAGGATTCCAACAGCCAGGCGCTGGCCATCGGGCGAAAGGCGAATGGCCATGTACCCTCGCGGGGGCGCCGGAATCATTTGGGTCGCTCCCTTGCGATCTACCCAGAGAAGGATGCGCTTGCGATCCCTCGACACTCCGGGGACATAGGCGATCGAACCGTTCGCAGAGGAACTCAAACTAACATCGCCATTCGAGGGGCTCATGACCATGCCCTCAAGAACGGATACGGGGGGACCTGTCACCACAAGCCGCCTGAGATCAAAGGGGACCGCCAGTAGCCCGCCTTCCTTTGCGTAGACGATGTGACCTGACGAAACGTACTTGGGGAAAGTGCCCCCTTCGACCAGGACCCCTTGCTCGCCCGTCCTCAGTGATAGTAAGGCGATCCGCCTGTCAGCACCGGCCCAGATGGTGAAGAGTAGCGCTTTACCGCCAGGCAGAATCTCAGGCCAACGATGGGAAACTTCTCCCTTCCTCTGGTCCGGGACGGTCAAAGGCATTGGGCTACCCCCACCCGCCGAGACCTTATACAGGCCTGAACCAGTCGAAGGTGCAAAGATGATGGTGTCGTCGGGCGCCCAGGTCGCGCCACGAAGGGCCGACGCGCTACAAAGGGTCAAAGGCGCCCCTCCGCTGAGGGAAACCTTCTTCAGTTTGCCTTTGGCGGCAAATCCCACTGACTGCCCGTCAGGAGAGAAGAAAGGGTTGTAGGCCCCCTCGGTATCGGGGATGGGCGTGGCCTCGAAGCTACTTATCGAACGCAAGTAAAGTTGATCGTCGCTGCCGCCACGGCTTGCGACATACACCAAGCGCGAGCCATCTGGCGAGAGGGCTACACCCCAGTCAAGTTGATCGGTGGGTGGAAGCGTCACCGCCAACCGTTTGATTGTCTGCGTTGGTGGTCGCGTCGCGGACCGCAAAAACCCAATCAAAAGTGCGATCGCAGCAGTCGCAAGAAATCCGACAAGGGCCAACCGCAACGGACGCGCCCAATTCTTCCGTGCAGGAACCGCTCCTGCTTCCCCTGTTCCCCTGAGAATCTCCTCGTTGCCGATCCAAGGCCAAAAGCGACGCGAGAGTCCGGTAGCCTTGACGTTATCGCCGTTCGCTTGTGGGTGATCTGCCTCGGGCGGCGGCCCCTCGGATTGCGCTCCATTGCCTTTTGACCCGTTGACCCGCGCCGGAGAAACCTGAGAGGCGACGATCTCCTCGACAGGAACGATAAACCGATACCCGCGCTTCGGAAGGGTCTCGATGAAGCGGGCGTTGTCGGCGGAATCGCCCAGCGCCTCGCGGATCCGACCGATAGCGTTGCTCAAGCCGTGGTCAAACTCGACGAACGTATCTGCATCCCACAGCCGCTTTCGGAGGTCCTCCCGCGAGATCATGTTTGGGGAATTCTGCAGAAGGAAGGTCAGAACCTGAAACGGCTGCTCCTGCAGCTTGATTTTCAGGCCGTTCTTACGGATCTCGCCCGCGCGAAGGTCCACCTCGAAGACACCAAACCGATAGCCCGAGAGGTTTGGACTGGGATCTTGCATCTGACCACCTCGGTCGAGGGACGTGGGCGGAGTATACCCTGAAGGTAATGACATCGCAATATTTCGGATGACCCGAGAAGCGTCCTCGTAAGTCCCGTAACGAAAATAAGTTACTCGGAGAGACAGACTTGAGATGGGCGAGAGGCGCCGTGCATTGACTCGTGGGCGACTCCGGTGCGAAGGTGCCGCGCATTCCGAAAGCTCAGGAAGAGATGCAACGAGTAAATCGGGATGGGGACTTTCATTTTTCGATCTTTCACAGATCAACCAAAGGAGAACTGAGATGAAGATTCGAAATGCGACAAGGAAAGGCTTGGCAAGAACAATCCTGAATGCGGCGGCTGCCACACTGGGGCTCGTGGTGTGCGCGACCGTTTTCGTGCAAACGGCCAGCGCCGATTGCGGTTCTTACACCAGCACGGGCCAGAAGCCGATGTCTGCTCCGACGCAACGCCCGCTGCTGAAGCCGGTCGCGTTCAGACTGGCAGCGCTGGCGGCCGGCGCCGGCGATGACGACCATGACCGGGATCGCGACCGCGATGCCGCGATTGTGGGCATGTGGAAGGTGCAATTTGTGTCTGAAGGGACCACTGGAATACCGGACGACACCGTGATTGACTCGGCCTATGCCCAATGGCATAGCGATGGGACGGAAATCATGAACTCCGGGAAGCCTCCGATCACCAGCAGCTTCTGCTTGGGCGTATGGAAGAGGACCGGGAAGTCCACGTACAAGCTGAATCATTTTGCGTTGGGCTGGGATCCGACCGGGGCTGTTTTTGTGGGCCCAGCCAATATCCGCGAAGAAGTGACGCTGGACGACTCGGGAAACACGTTTTCGGGGACGTTTACGATCGATCAGTTCGATACGAATGGGAACACGCTTGCTCACATCGTAGGAAAAATCACTGCGCAACGTGTCACACCGGATTGAGGGTGGTGGCATCGTCAGCATGCGACTGCGGGAGCGCCGTTGCTACCCTGCGCTCCGCGCCTCCCGCGGCAGCCCTGTGGACGGATCGACGTAATCCGCAAGCCCGGAAGCCTGCGCCTCTCTGATTCACGGCGCTGGCTTGTCAGTTCCTTCGATGTTACTGCGGGCGGGCGACTTCTACTGGCAACGTTGCAGTTGCGGGCTTGATTCGCCGCAGGACTTCGCTGGTCCACAATTTTTCGGTGAGCAGGGTGAGGAAGCCGTTCTCAAAATCGCAGACCGCGCAGAATAGATAATTCCGAAAAGCGTTGTGGTAGGCGTCCACCCCGCGCTCGGCCAATTCTCCTTCGACGGCGGGATCGCCCGCGGCCAGCAACGCTCCAGCGCGAGCGCCAAAAGTTTCTCCCGCAAATCGTTCGACGAGGCCGACGAGCGCGTCACCCGATGGCGCTGGGATGACCAGCGAACGACCCGAGGCTTTTTCTTCAAACGCTACGCCGCGCTTGCGGCAATAATCGCGCACGCGATCAAGATGCGAGAAAAAATCGAGCGCCCACGGTTCCGTTCCCGGCAGCGCGCCTAGTGTGGCAGCCCACAGCCGCGCCGCATCCGCGCCGCGCGCCGGCTCGCGGCTCTCGATCTCCACGAGATCGAGGCCGACCGCCTTGACGTCCGCCCCGAGATCGAGCGGCTCGACTTCCAAAACGTATTGCAGGTCCGCCATCTCGCGCTCACGCGTCCGCTGAAGCGCTCTTGGCAAATCGCCTCTGGAAATCCGGCGATGACTTGCGCGCTTCGAGCCAGTCAAAAAAGGCGTCGGGTGTTTCGAGCCACACCTTGAACCACATCATGATTTCTTCCTTCTCGGCGCGCTTTTCCGGTTCCACTTTGTGATTCCGCGCGATCATTTCCGCGCGGCGGCGGCCCATGCGCGCCACTTCCAGCACGCGCTCCACGGCGGCGTGCTCTTGCTCCTCCTGAAATTTCCGGTAGAGCTCGTCCAGGCGCATGATGCACATCTCCGCGTCCTCGAGATTCGCAAAGTGCAGCAGATCCTGGAATTCCTCCTCGTACTGGCCTTCGGTGTCCGCTTTTGTGGACCACACGATGCGCATGCCCGCGGTTTCCAGCACGCCCGCGATGTAATCGGCGGAAGTTTTTCCTCCCGCGCCGAGGCGCGCCACGAGTTGCCGCCGAATTTGCTCGACCTCGGCTGGAGTGAATCGCGGCACGGAAAGTTCGCGCGCGATCTCCAGGATCAGTTCCTTCTTGGTTGGGTGATCCGCATGCGTCATGGCGACGACCTCACAGGCCTGGATTTGGTCAATGCCGGGGCTGGGGCTGTGGGTGGGCCGCCGGTTGATGAATTCCGCGACTCTTCTTCGAGCAATTGCCGGTAACGCACGACGTTATGATTATGCTCCTGAAGGGTCCTGCTAAAGAAGTGTCCTCCTTCGGTGTTCGCGACAAAATAGAGATCGTCGGTCTGCGGGGGATCGAGAGCAGCGCGCAGAGCGGCTTCGCCCGGATTGGCGATCGGCCCGGGTGGCAGACCCCGGTTGCGATAGGTGTTGTACGGAGAAGAGAAGTGTAAATCTTCGCCTTTGAGTTTACCCGTGTACGCACCCACCAAGGCCAGCGCGTAAGCGACTGTGGGATCGCATTGCAGCGGCTGCCCGATGCGCAGACGGTTTTCAAACACGCCGGCGACGTGCGGGCGTTCTTCCGGGCGCGGAGTCTCGCGTTCCACAAGCGAAGCCAGCGTCACGGTATCCTGAATGCTTTGGTGCGGCGGCGCGCCGGTAACAGGCAAGGTCAGCCACTCCTGCCGGAATTTCTTCACCATCGCGGCAGTCATGTCTTTCCCCGCCATGTGGCGCGGGAACTCATAGGTCGCGGGGAAAAGAAATCCTTCGAGGCTCGGGGCGTTGGGAGCAATGTCGCGAATCGGCGAAGGGTCGCGCGCGGCAACGAGGAATTCGTCGCGAGAGAGGAATCCCTCCTGAGCGGCAAGGTCCGCGATATCGAACATCGTAAATCCCTCGGGAATCACGAATTCTTTTACGAACACGCGGCCGTTGGCGATCGCGTCGTACACGGCGAAGGAAGTCACGGGACGGTCGAAAAAGTACTCGCCAGCCTGCATGGTGCGGCGCCCTTTCTGGCGGCACAAAATTTCAAATGCGATGCGGCTGCGCACGACGCCGTTTTCAGCCAGCAGGCGCGAGATCGTGCGTTGCGACGCTCCGCGCGGGATGTCCACGTAGACTCCGTCGCTCGCGAACCCCTGGTATGGACGGTAGATCGACAGGTAGAGATATCCTCCCGCGAGGATCAGCAGAATAAAGAGAAAGAGGAAGGCCCGTCGCATATCAAGCTCGCGATCCCGTTCGCGCCCTCGCGCGGTCCAAATAATCTCGCAGGATAATGGCGGCGGCGATGTCGTCGAGCGGCGTCTTCTTTTTTGTATCGGCGCGTCCGGAGGATTCTCGACGCGAGCCCTTACTGGAACTCATTCTGGCCAGCGTCGCGTGCGCTTCCCACGAGCTCAGCCGCTCATCCATCATTTCCACGGGAAGGCCAAGGGCTTTCTCAACGCGCGCCGCAAAGCTCTTCGCTTCTTCCGACATTTCGCTCGGCGCGCCGTTCAGGTGCAAAGGAAGCCCAACCACAATGAGGCGAACTCCCTCTTGGCGGACCAATTCGCGCAGCCGGGCCAGATCGCGCCGGCGGTTGATCCGCGTCCAGGTGGCGTAGGGCCGGGAAGTCACGCCAAATTCGTCCGAAAGCGCCAGCCCCAGTCTCTTCTTTCCGTAATCGATCGCGAGAATCACACCTTTAGCATGAGGTTTGGCCGCCAAGGACAGAGCACGGAGGGGAATCGCCACGCCCCTATTATAACTCGAAAGGAAGAGTTTTCTGAGGCCAGGGTAATGTTGTTGCCCCAGTGAAAAGTGGTAATCAGTGTGTTACGGCTTTACAGATTTGGGAAAAAGTCGATTCGGAGCGGGTTTTAGTAGCACAGCCACTCTTGGCTGTGCGGTTTTGTGAATCGTCCATCGTCTGCAGTGGGATCAAAGTAACGAAACCCCGCACAGCCAAGAGTGGCTGTGCTACTAGAATCTCACCGCAAACGTCCGCGCTCCCCAGACTCCCAAAGCGGCCACAGGCCTGCGTTTTTCATTTGTTCGTCAAGGCCCGTGGTTTTTAGCAGCGATTCGATCTCAGCGCGGGATTGACGCGGGCCGATTGGCTCGCTTCGTTCGGCAACGCCAAAGGCCGTAACAGCTGCGATCGCCGTGTTGCGCTTGAGCTCCTCGATATTGATCTCGCCGAGTGAGTTCGACCCGTTGCGAGCGACTTCGGAAGTAGGGGCTCTCGCTTCCGTGGCGACTACAATCGGGACACCCTGCAACAGGAAATCGAGGCTTTCCGCATCAAAGGGCGCATCGAAGTGGAAATTGGTAACGCTCATCGATTTGATGGGCTTCAAGGCTTCCCGGACGCCCGGCTCGATATCGTGCCGCCCGTTGAGCAGGAATCCATTCGGAGGATTCGCAGCCGCCTCGAAGAGAATAGCCGCGGGCACGCGATCCAATTCGTTGCCGTGCCCTTTCAAGTAGGCCCACGGTCCGGTCATGCCCTGGCTTTCTCCGCCAAATAGAACGAAGCGGATCGACCGGCGCGGGCGAACGCCGGTGAGCTGGATGTCGCGGGCAGCCTCAACCACCAACGCGGCATTGCAGGCTTCTTTGATCCCGCTGGATCCGGAATCTGACGGACGGAGGTCCGCGCCCAGCAACACCCACTCATCCGGTTTCTCCCGGCCCCGAATTTCCGCGACCACAATTTCCCCGACTGCATCCTTCGTCCGCTTCGGTGCGACAGGATACTTTTCGGCGTGAACTTCGACGCCTGCGTCTCGAAAAGCCGCCATGGCCCAGGCGATGCCCGGCGCTTCCCCGTCGGCCTCTTTCGTTTGCCGTTTCAGGGCTTCCACTAGGCGGCGAAGATTTTCCGCGAGAGGCGAGTCACCCTGTGCATTGGCAATGATTTTCGGCGCCACTTGCTCGCACAGCGTTTCTGCCGTAGCGGAGCACGCCTGCACATTCGTCTTCGCCGCATCGCGGATGCGCGCCAGAGGATCGGGCTCTGGAGACGATAACTGCGCCAGGGCGGGAAGAGCGCCCGCTAGAAGGAATCCTGCGTATAGTCCAAATGAGAATTTAGTGCGTGCCATAACCATTCGTCCCCAAACAAGGGCTGGATGGAAGAAGTCAGAAGAATTATAGCCCAATTGCAATAACCGGCTTATGGCCGCTTCGCGGAATTTAGGATCGCATCCGCGACGCGTACGACTCGAACCATTTCGGCCACATCGTGGACACGCACGATGTGCGCGCCGCCGAGGATCGATGCCGTCACTGTCGCAGCGGTGCCGAGCAGGCGCTCGCCCGGGGGCATGCTCGGGCCGCCTGATGCTGCCAGCGCTTTGCCAAGAAACGCTTTCCGCGATGTGCCGATCACGATGGGGCAGCCGAGGCGCGCGAACTCGGGAAGCCGCGCGAGAATCTCAAAATTCTGTTCGTGCTTTTTTCCGAATCCGATTCCCGGATCGAGCAAGAGTTGCGTTTTAGCAAGGCCCGCGCGTTTTGCTCGAGCGACCGCTCCGCGCAGACCGGACAGGACGTCACGAACGCCATCGCGCGCGAAAGGTCCTCGCTGCATTGTCTGCGGCGTTCCCCGCATGTGCATGAGGATCAGCGGGGCCCGCGAGCGGCGCGCGACTTCGCCGAGGCGAGGGTCCAACCGCAACCCGGAAACGTCGTTGAGAATTTCCGCGCCGGCGGCCAGGGTCGCTTCCGCAACTTCAGCCCTCCGCGTGTCCACCGACATGGGAATGCGCAGCTTGTCGCGCAACACCTGGATCACGGGAAGGATGCGGCGGAGCTCCTCCTCGGAGTTGATTGACGTGGCGCCGGGGCGCGTCGATTCGCCGCCGATGTCTACGATGTCCGCGCCGTCCCGCTCGAGTTGCAAGGCTCGCGCGATGGCTGCTTCCGAATCGAGATATGCCCCGCCGTCGGAAAAGCTGTCCGGGGTGATGTTCAAAACGCCCATGACCAGGGTGCGCTCGCCAAGAATCAGCGTGCGCGAACGCAGGTGCAGACGGAATCGTTTGCGGCGAAACATCGGGGAACCATCATACAAAAGATTCAACGCTGGTGTGAGTGGCGCGGGCTTCAGCCTGTGGGGGTTGGTGCTTGCAGGGACCAAAACCCACAGGCTGAAGCCTGTGCCACTCGTCCCGGAAAGCGCAACGCCGGAACACGGCTCGGCATCTTAACCTGTGTGGTACGATTGCTTCACGACACGGAACCGTTCATTTTGCATGAGCGGAAAGCAATTTTCGGATTAAGGCGATCCAGGGGGAAGTGGGTCTCATGAGGGTGTCTGGGGCGGTTTACAGAATCTCCGTATTGCTGTGCACAATGGCTGCCACGGCCACTTTTTTTTCAGCAACCCTAGCTTCTGCATCCCAGCAAACCAATTGGACGCTCGACAATGTCCTCAAGCAGATGGATGCGCAGGCGGCGAATTTCCATAGTCTTACGGCGGATTTGGAGCGGACCAAAGTGACCGTCGTGGTCAACGACAAGTCAACCGAATCCGGCCAGATTTTTGTGCGCATGGACGACAAAATGCGAATCGAGCTGACGCAACCCGATGCGCGCACGATCCTTCGCGACGGCGATAATTTTTACATCTACAACCCGAAAATTCACCGCGTCGAGGAATACAACCTCGGAAAGAAGAAATCCGTCGTCGATCAATTCCTGCTGCTCGGATTTGGGACTTCCGGAAGTTCATTGAAAGAGAGTTACACGGTCACGCTGCAGGGCGAAGAAACGCTCGACAACCGCAAAGTTCTTTTGCTGGAGCTGCTCCCAAAAACGGACGAGGTGCGCAAGCAGCTTTCCAAAATTCAGTTGTGGCTGGACGAGTCCACATGGCTGCCGGTGCAGCAGCAATTCTTTGAGACGGGTTCGGGCGATTACTTCATCATCCGTTACCGGAACATCAATCGAAACGTTCGCATTCCGGATAACGAGTTCAAGCCGCACTGGCCGCACGGCACCACGCGAGTTCAGCCGCAGGCGTGATTTTTTGAGGGTATAGTGGCGCAGGCTTCCAGCCTGTGGGGGTTAGTCCTTGCAAGGACCAAACCCCGCAGGCTGGAAGCCTGCGCCACTGGAACCGTTCTACCGTCCGCGTTTTGCGCTTCTGCGTTCCTGCTCGATCAAAGATTGTTTGCGGTCGAGTCCCCAGCGGTAACCGCCCAGCGTTCCGTCGGTGCGCACCACACGGTGGCACGGAACCACAATCGCCGCGGGATTTGTCGCGCAGGCGCGGGCGACGGCGCGTATCGCGCTGGGCTGTCCGATGGCGCGCGCAACTTCGGAGTACGTGCGCGTCTCGCCCAGCGGGATGGCCCGCAATGCTTCCCAGACGCGCCGCTGGAACGCGGTGGCCACCACGTCCGTGGGCAGGTCCAATTGCGGATTCGACCCTGCCAGATGCCGCACAATCGCCCGCACCCACTTTGAGTGGTCTCGTGAGGCACATTGTATTTCGGCGTGGGGATATTCCTTGCGCAAAGCCGCTGCGAGATCGGAGTCGCGCTCTCCCAAATATACGGCTGAGATGCCGCGTTCCGTCGCGGCGACGAGTACGCGCCCCAGCGAACACGGTGCAATCGCGTAGGAGATGTTCATCCCGCGTCCCCCCCGACGGTAGGTTGCAGGCGTCATGCCCAGTTGCGCGTCAGACTTCTCATAGAGGCGGCTCGCGGAGCCGTAAGAAACTTCATGCAGTGATGTGGTCACGTCTTTCCCCTTTCGCAATTCGGATTTAAGCCGCGCCACGCGAAGCGCATCTGTATATTGCCGCGGCGTGATTCCCATCGCCTGCCGGAACGTGCGCTGCAAGTGAGCGCCGCTCAGCCTCGTGCGCTCCGCAAGGCTTCGCAGAGAAAGTGAGCCGTCTGGGTTGCCCTCGATTTCGCTGCACACGCGCCGAATGAGATCCGCTTGCGGGTTGCTGCGCGCCTGACGAGGTTGGCAGCGCCGGCAAGCTCGAAACCCGGCTTGCTCCGCGGCTTCCGGCTGGACGAAGAGAAGAATCTGCTTTGTGTGCGGCCGACGCGAAGGGCAAGACGGCCGGCAGTAAATCCCCGTTGAGCGGACCGCATAGACGAACGCGCCATCCATTCGCGCGTCATGCTGAGCGACTGCCGTGAGGCATCTCCTCCGCACAAGTGCGGGGATTGCGGGCAACAACGGATTGGAGAGCGTCGACATTGGCCGTCCGGTTCCTTCCCAACCACAATATCCAAAATCATTCCCGCGGCGCTATCCGAATCTTGCGGTCAAACTATTTTTTCCCAGCGGCCACCGATTCCCGAAATGGATGCCGAGGAATCCCTGGGCTGGGGAGTATGCCTTAGGACAACGCCGCAACGAACCTAAATTGACGGTGGTATGCCGCGCGGAGGATAGTGTCCGCGAGCAGTGCCAGAGGCGTAAGCAGCTAAGGGAGACCTATGCGCACTGTTCGAACTCACAAACTCATGGATCAATCCAATCCCAGCCGCGGCACTGCCGCTGTAACAGAATTGTCGGCCCGTTCGGCGACCTCGGTGGTCGATCCGCCGTCGTGGACCACGCGGGCCAAGCCGAAGGGCATCGCCCGAGTTCCCACCCATTCCGTGCGCCCGCCGGAAGAACGGCGCTCCTACGCGCGCGCGAAGCTGAGCCTGCCGTTGCGCGTGAAGCGCATCGCGGGCCAGCGCGAGCAGATGGAGGAAACGCTGCGAACGACGAATATCAGCTCGAGCGGAGTCCTTTTTCTCTGCCCCCAGCGGATCGAGCCGGGGACGCCGGTCGAGATCGAAGTCTGCCTCGTGGACCGGCCATTTGGCCGGGGCACCGTGAGAATGAGGACCGAGGCGCATATCGTTCGCGCGGAACCCGCCTCACGCCCCGGATGGCATGCTCTGGCAGCCACCTTCGACGACATTACATTTCAGCGCGAAGAGCCCCTGCCGTCGCGCTTCCAGCGCCACTAGTTCCGTTGCAGCCCTAACTTCTGCATAGCTAAAAGGTTTTTCTCGTAGGGCAGCCACTCTTGGCTGTCCTCTTTCACCCTGGTGACCCTCCGCAGGACAGCCAAGAGTGGCTGTCCTACCAAAATCTCGCCCGACAGTAATTTAGTATCCCGCCAATTCCGTGCTACTTTGCTTTCTGTGGGATGGATCTCGGTCTTTCGTTTTGTTTAACGACTCCCAATCCGGTGCGATGAAAATACTAAATCAAACCTCGATTGAATATGTGCTGTTCGACTGGGACGGAACACTCCTCGATTCGTTCGAGGCCGACGCCAATGCATACAAGTATATGTTCGAGGCTCTGGGGATGAGCTGGAGCATCGCGGAGTTGAAGCGCCACTATTCGCCCAACTGGCATCGCGTGTATCGGGCGGCGCGGCTCCCTCGCGCAAAATGGGAAGAGGCCGACCGCCTGTGGAGATTTTCCTACCGGAAGCAGCAACCGAAGCTGCAGCCCGGCGCGCTGCGTGTCCTGAGAACGCTTGACCGCCGTTTCAAGTTGGCGCTGGTGTCGAGCGGGAGCCGTTTGCGCGTGCGAAGGCAGCTCAGGGAACACAGCGTGTCAACGATGTTTCTCACTAAAGTTTGCAGCGAGGACGCTCCGCGGCGCAAACCGCATCCCGCGCCGCTGCGAATGGCTCTCGAAAAACTTCGCGCCCTGCCCCGAGCCAGCGTGTATATCGGCGACGCCCCGGAGGACATCGAAATGGCGCATCGCGCGGGCATGCGCGCCATTGGCGTTCTCGGGGGCTCTCCCGTTCCGGAGCGCCTCCGCGACGCCTCACCCGACGCCATGATCGAAACGATTCGCGATCTGCCCGCCCTGCTGAAGAGATTCTAACGAAGAAGTAGGACAGGCTTCAGCCTGTCTGGTTTTTCGATTGGACGCAGCGCAACCCGACAGGCTGAAGCCTGTCCTACTTACGGCGCTACGCCAAATCCTCCGCTCGGATCGGCAATCGCCGGATCCGCTTCCCGGTCGCCGCGAAGATCGCGTTGCACAGCGCGGGGACCAGGGGCGGCACGGCAAGTTCGCCCGCTCCGGTGGGCTTTTCTTCGCTCGGCACGATATAAGTTTCAATCAATGGCATGGCGTCGATGCGCAGGACCGGATAATTGTTGAAGTTGGTCTGCTCGACGCGGCCGTGCGAAATTGTGATCGCGCCGTAAAGCGCCGACGAAAGTCCATACACGATCGCGCTTTCGCTTTGCATGACGACGTTCGCCGGGTTCACCACGCGGCCAAGATCCACCGCGCAAACCACGCGGTGCACTTTCAGCGATCGCGCCTTGCGGTCCACCGAGATTTCCACCACCTGCGCGGCGTAACTTTGAAACGCTTCGAGAACTGCGATCCCGCGATAGCGGCCCGCGGGCAGCGGCTTATCCCAACCCGCTTTTTGCGCGGCCAGTTCGAGGACTCCGCGGTGGCGCGGGGCCTTATCGAGCAAACGGCGGCGGAGCTCGTACGGATCTTTCTTGCCCGCGGCCGCCAGTTCGTCCATAAAACATTCGCTGAAAAATCCGTTCTGCGAAGCTCCCACCGATCGCCAGAAGCCCACCGGGATGCCCGGCTCGGTCCGCACGTAATCCACCTGAATATTGGGAATCGAGTAGGGCAGATCGGAGACGCCTTCGACGCTGGTCGGATCGAGATTATTTTTTGTGCTGCCCGGAAACCACGCTTCCATGATGGAAGAACACGCAATGCGCGTGGTCCAGGCTACGGGCCAGCCATCGGGGTCGAGTCCGCCGGCCATCTTCGCGTAAGACGCGGGCCGGTAATAATCGTGCTGCATGTCATCCTCGCGCGACCACGTCACTTTCACGGGCTTGCCGATCGCTTTGGACGTTTCCACCGCCTCAATTACAAAGTCGGTGCCGGCCTTGCGCCCGAAGCCGCCGCCGAGGTACGTCGTGTGGATGAAGGCATTTTCCGGCTTCAATCCGCAAATCTTTGCAGCCGTGCCTTGCGCCATGGTCTGAAATTGAGTGGGCGCCCAAACGTCCACCCGGTCCGGCCGAACATCGGCGGTGCAGTTTATGGGTTCCATAGTGGCGTGCGCCAGGTAAGGAGCTTCGTAAACCGCCACGATATTCTGCCTGGCACCGATCAGCGCGGACGCCGCGTCGCCCTCTTTGCGGGCCTCCGCGCCGGTTTTCGTCATCTGATCGGCGAAGAGCGTGCTGATACTCTCGCTGCTGGCGTTTGCGTTCGGTCCTTCCTCCCACTTCACGTCGAGCGCGCGCCGCCCCTGCATCGCCGCCCAGGTGTTGTCGGCCACCACGGCAAGCCCGCGAGAGATCTCCACGACGGTCTTGACGCCGGGAACAGCCTTGGCTTTGGTCGCATCAAAGCTTGCGACTTTTCCTCCAAACACCGGACATCGCGCCACGACGGCATAGAGCATCGCGGGCTGACGCACATCGATCCCGAATTCCGCGCGGCCATTGACCTTGTCAGGGGTGTCCAGCCGCTTGGTCGGTTTCCCGATGATGCGGTACTGTTTCGGATCCTTGAGCGGCACATCCTGCGGAACCGGAAGTTTTGAAGCCGCGCTCGCGACTCCGCCGTACGTTACTTTTCTCTTCGACGCGTCGTGGTAGATGACGCCGTTTTCCGTCCGGCAGCCGGACTTGTCCACGTTCCATTGCGTCGCCGCGGCTTGCAGCAGCATGTCGCGCGCCGCCGCCCCGGCCTTGCGCATCGGGTCCCACGAGGAGCGCACGCTCGAACTGCCGCCCGTGCCCTGCATTCCAAACGCCGGATTAAAATATTCCTTGGCTGCCGGAGCGAATTCCGTGCGGATCGTTTTCCAATTGCAGTCCAGCTCTTCGGCCGCGATCATGCACAGCGCCGTCAGGATTCCTTGTCCCATTTCCGACTTGTCGATCACGATGGTCACGACGTCGTTGGTGGAAATGAGCATCCAGGCGTTCAAAGATGCCGGCGGCACGGTTGCGGCAGGCGCCGCGAGCGCTTCAAAGCGTCCCGGCAAGTAGAAGCCGATGACCAGACCGGTAGCGCCGGCCACGCCCGTCTTCAGAAAACCGCGGCGATTGATTCCCGTCGTCGTTCCCGCGCTCATGCTGCACCTCCCACTTCCACGGCCTCGTCATTGAACGCGACTTCCCTCGCGTCCTCGCCGTTGAACCGTGGGGGCGCCGCCGAAGCCTTGTGCAATTCCGCGGCGCGATGTACCGCCTCGCGAATCCGCTGATAGGTGCCGCAGCGGCAAATATTTCCCTTCATCGCATCGTCAATTTCCGAGTCGCTCGGTTTCGGGGTCTTCGCCAGGAGCGACGCGGCGGACATGATTTGCCCGGACTGGCAATAGCCGCACTGCGGCACGTCCACTTCGATCCAGGCGCGCTGCACCGGATGGCTGCGGTCCGGAGAAAGCCCTTCGATGGTGGTGATTTTCTTCCCGGCGACGGACGAGACGGGAGTGATGCAGGAGCGGATAGCTTCTCCGTCGAGATGCACCGTGCAGGCGCCGCACAGGGCCATGCCGCAGCCAAACTTCGTCCCCGTCATGCCCAGCGTGTCCCGCAAGACCCAAAGCAGCGGCATATTCCCGGCTACATCCACCGATTGCGCCTTGCCGTTAACGATCAATTGAATTGCCATGCGAGTCCTCCGCAGAAGGATTGCTGATTGAACCACGAGTGCATATTCGCTCGCAGGTATGGTACTGCAATTTCGGACGTGAGGAGAGAGATTGTGAAGAACTGGTCAACCCGTGGAGCGACTCCCGTTCCATCAGGCCGAGTAGCGCAGCCACTCCTGGCTGTGTGGGTTTTGCGATCGTTGACGCTTCACGGATGCGAGAAAATCGCGAAAACCACACAGCCAGGAGTGGCTGTGCTACTAAACCCGGACCAGCAACGCGCGTTTATTTTCCACTTTTCTTATGATCCAACCTCAGGGTGAGGACGAATTCCTTGCGCGTGTCGAAGTTCGATATCGATCGAGTCGAAGAGGTCATGCCTTCCTTCTCGGCGTGAATTTCGTAGTCGACGTTGAGGTCCAGCCCGCTGAAGCGGAACGTGCCGTCCGTGTCGGAAAGGTGCGTAATGATGTCCTGGGTGTGAGCGTTTTTCAGGTAAACCACCGCGGTTTCCACAGGGGTTTCTTCCTTGTCCACCACCGTCCCTCGAACGGTCCGCAGCTCGGATTCCTTCCCCTTGGGTTTTTCCTGCGCGAACAATATCGTCGCGGCCACGGCGACGATCGCAACGAGTCCAAGCGTCCAGCGCAGGTTCATGGTTTTCCTCCGCTTCCTCTCTCCGTCTGGGGCTCCATCCGGATCGTCAGGTCCGCTTGATTGTCTTCCCGCGCGTCAATCTTGCGCGTTTGCGTTTTGAAGCCGCGCGCTTCGATCGTCATTTCATATTCCGCGCCTTGCGGAACGCGAAAGGCCAGCTCACCCTGGCGGTCGGACATGGCCTCCCAGCGAAATTTCTTTTCCTCCGAACGGCGGAGTCTCGCTCGCGCGCCTGTAAGGGCGAATCCGCGGTCCGTAAACACGGTGGCGAAAATGACGTAATCGTGGGCATGCGAACCACTCGAATTTTGGGCACCGCCGGCCGTCTCGAAGGCAAACATGGCGCTCGCGAGCCAGACCAGGCTCGCGAGAGCGATCGTCAAGCGCACAAGAGTAAGATGGCCAAAGGGAGGGAGGGGATGCCGGAAGAACATGGAAGAGCGGGTCAAACCTCTTCTTCTTCGTCTTCTTCTTCGTCATCGTCCACTAAATCGTCCTCATCGTCAGACTCTTCCTCTTCCTCTTCTTCTTCGTCATCGTCATCGGAAATGGCGTTGACCTTGACGGGATGGATCTGCACGACTTCCATTTCGGTTTCGCACTCGGGACAGGCCAGGATTTCGCCTTCCTCGACTTCGTCTTCGTCAACGTCAATTTCTGTGGCGCATTCAGGACACCGGACCACGGCGAAAACCTCCTTGGGGGCTAGGACGCACGTGCTACTGAAGTATTATATAACGCGAAGCGGCCCGGGAGGGAAGCAGCCAAAACCACCATGACACCCGGAAGAGAATACCCGGATCAACCCATGGTCGGCGTCGGCGGCGTAGTGATTGATAATGGCCGCACCCTGCTCATCCGGCGCGGGGGCCACCCTCTCAAGGGAGAATGGTCCATTCCCGGCGGCCTGCTCGAAGTGGGAGAAACGCTGGAGCAGGGCGTCGCGCGCGAACTCGCCGAAGAAACCGGCCTGGAAGTGCGTGTCGTCGAACTCATCGAAGTCTTTGAGCGAATTTTTCCCGCCCCTCCGAAAGCGGACGGCACGCCGGGGGATGCGGCCCGCCCGCAGTATCACTTCGTCATTCTCGATTATCTCTGCGAAATCTGCGGTGGAACGCTTTCCGCGGGAAGCGACGCCTTGGAATTCGCCTGGGCGCGCGAAGAGGAATTGCCGAAATTCGATTTGACCGTGGCGGTCACGCGGGTCCTGAAAAAAGCGTTCGCTCGGGCGCGGGAACGCGATTCAACTCCGGGACGGTCGACCTAGCGCGGCAGGAAAGAGAAGTAGCGTTAGTGTCCAGGAAGAAATCTATACCGAACAAATCAGGATTGGCAGGCAGTTGTGATAAACCCATCTCGTTAGTCCCCATTGGCAATTGCGTCCGCTTGGAGGGATGACCACGATTTTCGCGCCAGTGGCGCGCAAAATGCCGGCCCGGAGCAACGCCCCGACCACAGAACGGAATGTGAGGAACAAATCGGGTTAGTAATAGGACTCCTAGTCGTACCAATAAGAATGGGTCTTGACGCCGGACACCAATCCCGCCAGAGTCAACGCCCTGTATCGAGTCGGAGTAAGCGAAGAAGTTCGTTGCCTGGATGATTCGGAAATATGCCGTACTCGAAATTGTAACTGGGCACATTCCAGTCCTGAGAACTTAAAAAGTCGGATCTGTTCAAAGTACCCCAACTCTAATTCAAAAGTGTATCCATCGACGAGATACAAGTTGTCACAAAATCGTAAATTTCTTGTCCGTCTAACCTCGCCCTTGCCGAAAAAGTGATTTTAAGGAGGATTCAATGAAGGGAAAGAAACAGGCGACGAATGTCGACAGGCGCGCGTTTCTCAACACCCTGGGCGTTTCAGCGGGAGTAGCGGCGTCCCTGCCCGCCATCTCAATTTTGTCGGGTGCTGCCAATGCTTACGCGAACGATATCGGGCCGCAGGGCGGCGTGGCGCGCGCGGAGTCGTCGGAGGTGATTCGCCAGGGCGTCGCCGAGCGGGAAAGTAACGTGCCCCTCCCGTTTCATAATGACAACGGCGACGAAGCGTTGTATCCGTCCAAAATTGGAAATTACTCGAAGAACTTGAAGCACAATCCGACGACCGGCGAGGTCGACCCGGCGGCATATCAGGCCATGATCGGGGCGATTGCCACCGGGCGGTTCGCCGACTTCGAAGCGCTGGCGCTGAATGGCCACTTCGGATGCACCGACGCAAGCACGCAGCGCCGGCTCGTTAATCCAGGTTCCGGGTACGCATTCGATCTTGAAGGGACAGACTCGCATCAGCTGCAACTGTGTCCGGCCCCGGCATTCGCCAGCGCTCAGGAAGCGGGCGAGATGGCGGAGTTGTACTGGATGGCGCTGCTCCGGGATACCAACTTCGCGGATTACAATACGAATTGGCTGGCAGAGTGGGCGGCCTCGGACCTGTCGAAACTGTCGGATTTTCGCGGGCCGAAAGTTGGCGGCGTGGTCACCACAAAAACTCTGTTCCGGGACACGTATCCCGGCTGCACCGTCGGTCCGTACATTTCGCAATTCCTCCTCCAGCCGTGCAATTTCGGAGCCATGCGAATCGACTCACGCATGGCGACGGTTGCGAATTGCGTCGATTACATGACGGACTTCGCAAGCTGGCTCGCCGTGCAGAACGGAATGAATACGCCGCCGATTCCCACAACAGGGATGGCCTATTGCAGGAGCGGCCGGGACCTCACGCACTACGTCAACATCGACCAGCTCTTCGAAGCGTATTTTGTCGCCTGTATCAATTTGCTCAGCAACGGATATCTGGCGAACCCCGGAAATCCCTACGGGCGCATTTACGACGGCGGCGCAGGCCGCCCGCGCAATTCGATCCTCGATCCAAACGGATCCCTGGCGCAGGTCGGCTTCGGAACGTTCGGAGGGCCTGCTGTCTTGACGCTGGCCTGCGAACCGGCGACGCGGGCGTTGAAGGACGTTTGGTATCAGAAGTGGCTGGTGCACCGGCGCTTGCGGCCCGAGGAATTTGGCGGGCGCGTCGAAGTGAAGCGGCGAGGAATCTGCAACTATCCGATCCATTCCGATTTGCTCAACGTGTCGAGCGTGCTCAATGTTGTGCTCAGCAAACACGGAACGGCTCTGCTGCCGATGGCGTTCCCCGAGGGATCGCCGAATCACACTTCGTACGGCTCGGGCCGCGCGACGGTCGCGGGCGCGTGCGTGACGATGCTGAAGGCGCTGTTCGACGATTCGCAGCCGATCAAGAATCCGGTCGTGCCGAATCCGTGGGATGGCGGGCAGACCTTGATCCCGTATGTCGCGCCACCGGGAGAACCGCCGATGACCGTTGGCGGCGAGTTAAACAAGGTCGTCTCGAATATCTCGCAGGGGCGGAACATTGCCGGCGTGCACTGGCGCAGCAACGCTACCGAGTCGAATCTGCTTGGCGAGGCTGCGACCATCAGCATGCTCTACGATATGAAACAGACGTTCAGCGAACCATTCTCCGGATTTTCATTCACGAAGTTCGACGGAACGACAATCACGGTCTGAGCGTCGCCCGTAGCTTCATAAACCAAATCAGAGCGCAGCCCAGTGCAGGCTTACGCAAAAGAATCGCACGTTCTCGTGAAGCTTAGCCATGTGTGTTTGTTCAAGTCTCATGCCTGAGTCCACGTAAGCGTCATCAATGAACTGGCCCTCTCGCCATGGGTTATCCTAGATCGATCTGAATTCCTGCTGTCAGATGACAAGTCGCCTTTTTCCATCCGTCTTCGCACCAGCACTTGATTGTCCCAGTCGACCATCGGAATTACGATGAGCCCGCCCCCTCGGGTAAGGATGATCTGGAATCTGCGAAAAAAAGGTGTAGCATCTTGTTAATGGTCGGTATCCGTTCCCAACCGGGGATCGCTTGCTTAAAACTTCTCCTGTTTTTGGCTTACGCGATAGCGTTGTCTGCCGTCCCCATCCGGGCGCAAAAAGGCGGCTCATCAGGGAGTGGATCTCGGGGATCGTCTAGCGGAGGGACGAGCAACCGTCCCGTCTATTCTTCAATGCCGCCCGGGACGCAACCCGGCATGGGACCACCCACAATCATAGTCCCGACGACGGAGCCAAACCCAAAGCCAGGCGTGGTCGAAGATGAATCCTGTCTTCCTTGGGACCTTCCCGCCATGCGTGGCGCTACCGTGAGCGCAACCAGGTTGGGGGTTCCCGGGAAGGCGAGGAGCCAATACGAAAAGGCTTGCGATGCCTTCAAGAAGAAAAAACTGACGGAGGCCGAACAGCACGTTCGCGACGCAATTCAAGACTATCCAAAATATCCGGCGGCGTGGGTCATGTTGGGACAGGTTCTCCAGGGCGAGCAAAAGTTGGATGAAGCTCACGATGCTTGTTCGCAACCCTTAACGGTTGATCCGACTTACTTGCCTCCGTATCTTTGCCTGGCGGACCTTTTGAATCGCGAGAATAATTGGGATGACCTTGTGACCTGGTCTGACCGGTTCCTCGGCATGAATCTGGCCGGCGATATGTATGCCAACTATTACCGCGGTTTAGCCCTTTTCCACCTCGACAAATTAGAGGAAGCACAGAAAAGTATCTTGAAAGCCATCGCCATCGACAGCGAACACCATCAGCCCGGCCTCAACTTCTTGCTCGCTCAAATCTACGGCGAGCAGGGAAACATGGCTGATGCAACCCTCCAGCTCCAACAAGTCCTGAAATTCAGTCATAGCCGGCAGGACAAGGATGCCGCAAGAGAGTACCTGGCGAAGCTTCGGTCACAACAAGACGCGAAATAAGCAAGGCAGCGATCCCGCGGCCAACGCTCCTTACATGCCCTCAGGAAAGCTTGCGATCCGGCCGGCTCCAGCCGAAGCGGCCCATCAGAAGAACAAACTTGCAGTGGAACAGCATGCGGGATTTCAACTCGCCGTTTTCCATCGCCGCCCGAACCAGCTCTTGATTGTCGCGGTCGCCCACGGGAATGACGACGCGTCCTCCCTCTCGAAGCTGGCTTGCGAAAACCTGCGGAATTTCCGGAGCGCCGGCGGTGACGAGAATCGCGTCGTAAGGCGCGGCGTCGAAAAATCCCGCCGAGCCGTCCCCGTTGTGGACGTGGACGTTCGCATAGCCCAGATTCGTCAGCCGTTCCTGCGCGGCGAGCGCCAGCGATGTGTGATTTTCCACACTGATGACTTGTTCCACCAGCAGTGAAAGCACCGCCGCCTGGTAGCCCGAGCCGGTGCCGATTTCCAGCACGCGCTCGGTGCCGGTCAATTCCAGCGCTTCCGTCATGGCCGCGACCATGTACGGCTGCGAGATCGTTTGTCCCTCGCCGATCGGCAGCGGCTTGTCGGCATACGCATCGTTCCGGAATTTGACGGGGACAAATTCGTGCCGCGGAACCGCGGCCATCGCTTCGAGCACTCGTGGTGAGAAAACACCGCGCTTGCGGATTTGCGTCTCGATCATCATGCGGCGTTCCGCGGCCGATGGATCGAGGAGAAGTTCCGTGTTGCGCATAGCCTATTATAAACTCCCACGCAAATTCAGAGGGAGGACATCTTCATGCGGCCGCGGAACTTGTGGCGGAACTGATAACTGAAACCCCACAGGCTGACGCCTGCGTTGCTGGAATCTCACGCGGCCCTGATACACTACCCCGGACTTTACGTGGAGGTGAGCAGTGTCTCAGTTCTTCATTTTGAAGAGCGCAAGGAAGCGAGTCCGAAGTTTGGCGCAAGGCACTTTGCAAGGGCTCGCCGTGCTCGTCCTGGGGCTGCTGACTGCGCAAGGCGCGCGGGCGCAGAAGATCACGATGGAATTCGATCAGACCATCGACTTCAGCAAATACAAAACGTTCGCGATCCGCGAGGGCCAGTTGAGCAGCGGAAATCCCGCCTTGAACAGCCCGCTCGTCAAGAAACAGATCGAGGCGGACATCCAAAACGATCTCACCGCGAAGGGTCTCACGCTGGTGCCGAGCGGCCCGTCCGACCTCAACGTGCGCTACACGTTTGGCGCCGCACGCAAAACCGAGATCGAGGCCTACCCCGCCGGATGGTATGGACTCGGCACGCGTTACGTCCGGGTTCCGTATGCCGAGGGAACGCTGGTCATCGATCTGCGCGATCCCACCACACGCTCGCTCGTCTGGCGCGCCATCGCCGCTGAGGAAAAAAGCGACGCTACCAAGATTCAGGGAAAACTCGACGACATGGTCAAAAAATCCATCGACAAATATCCGCCGAAGAAGAAGTAGTCAGAGGGAGTGGTTTAAGTAGCACAGGCTTCAGCCTGTGGGGTTTAGTCCTTGCAACGTCGAACCCCCACAGGCTGAAGCCTGTGCTACTAGGTCCTACCCTCTCTTATCGAGTGGCGCGTACGGCCGCAAGTCGTAGCCCAAGTACACCTGCCGCGGCCGTGCGATTTTCTGCTCGGGATCGAGCAGCATCTCTTCCCACTGCGCGATCCACCCGCTGGTACGCGGAATCGCGAACAGCACGGGGAACATGGTCACCGGGAAGCCCATGGACTGATAGATCAGGCCGGTATAAAAATCCACGTTGGGATACAGCTTGCGCGAGACGAAGTAATCGTCCTCCAGGGCGATGCGCTCGCATTCCAGCGCGATGTTCAGCAGCGGATTGCGGCCCATGATTTCGAAGACGCCGTCGGCCACGTGCTTGATGATGCGCGCGCGCGGATCGTAATTCTTGTAGACGCGGTGGCCGAAGCCCATAAGTTTCGTTTCGCCGGCCTTCACGCGCTTGATGAACGCGGGCACGTTGGCGAGCGAGCCGATCTCCAGCAGCATGCGCAGAACTTCCTCGTTTGCGCCGCCGTGCAGCGGGCCGTATAGCGCAGCAGTGGCCGCGGCAGTCGCCGAAAACGGGTCCACGTGCGAGCTGCCGACGCAGCGCATCGCGTTCGCCGAACAATTCTGCTCGTGGTCGGCGTGCAGAATAAACAGGATGTCCAGCGCGTGCTCGAGCGTCGGATTCGGGCGGTACTTCAGCTCGGACGTCTTGAACAGCATGTTCAGGAAATTGCCGGCGTAGCTCAGCTCGTTGTCCGGATAGGCGAACGGCATGCCCAGGCTGTGCCGGTAGGAAAACGCCGCGAGCGTCGGCATTTTCCCGATCAGGCGATAGGTCTGCTTCTTGCGCGACTCCTTGTTGAAGATGTCCTTGGCCTCGGGATAAAACGTGGAAAGCGCGGCGATGGCCGAAATCATCATGCCCATCGGATGGGCGTCGTAGTGAAACCCGTCCAGAAATTTCTTCACCGATTCGTGGATGAAGGTGTGGTGCGTGATGTTGTAGGTCCAATCTTCCAGCTGCGAGCGCGTGGGCAGCTCGCCGTGCAAAATCAGATAGGCCGTTTCGAGATACGTGCTTTTCTCGGCCAGTTCCTCGATCGAATAGCCGCGGTATCGCAGGATGCCTTTGTCGCCGTCGATGTACGTGATCTTGCTCTGACACAGGGCCGTATTGTTGAAGGCCGGGTCGTAGCTCATCATCCCGAACTCGTCGCCTTTCACCTTGATCTGGCGCAGATCGGTGGCATGGATCGTGTCGTTCTTGATCGGAACTTCATACGATTTCCCGGTGCGGTTATCGGTAATGGATAGAGTGTCCCGGCTCATGCGGGTGGTCCCTTCGTCTGCAACCTGCGTCCCAGGTTTGGTTGGATTCATGACGGCTTCCGCCCTTACAAAAAGCGGCACACAGGAATCTACACTAATTTCTGGCGGGCTCCAAGTAGAGCCCGCACCCGGTTTGCATTTTGCGCGAGTGCTATCGCACCGAATCCCCCCATTTGAAAAGATGCCCCGGCGGGTGGCGCGGTTGCGTCGAATTCGCGGCCATTGCATCTAAAGCATTGTCAAAATGAATACCTGGGTTGTGAAACCTGTCTGGAACATCCGGGAGGAACCACCATGATCCAAACCATTCGCTCGAAGGACCGCTATCACGCAGAAACAGATTGGCTTAGCACCAACTGGCATTTCTCGTTCGACCATTATCATGACCCGGACAACATGAATTTCGGCCCCCTGCGCGTCTTTAACGATGATACGGTCGCCCCCGCCGGCGGCTTCCCCGTGCACAGCCACCGCGAAATGGAAATCGTCACCTACATCATCGACGGCGCGCTCGAACACAAAGACAACATGGGAAACACCGGCGTCATCCGTCCCGGCGAAATCCAGCGCATGAGCGCGGGCACCGGCATTCGCCATTCCGAGTACAACCCTTCGGAAAAGGACCCCGTCCACCTGATCCAGCTCTGGATCATGCCCGCGACGCAGCATCTGCGGCCGTCATGGGAGCAAAAGAGTTTTTCCCTGTCCGATCGGAGCGGGAGGCTGCTCCCGATCGCCGTGCCCGCAGGCAAGAACGGAAACGCCAGTTCGACGACCGTGCAGATTCACCAGGACGCGACGATCTACACCTCCCTCCTTGCCCCGGGCCAATCGGTTACGCACAAGCTCGGGCAGGGCCGCCGGGCTTACATTTTCGTGATCAAGGGGAACTTGCAGCTCAACGGCGAGACATTCGCCTCGGGAGACCAGGCACGCGTTTCTAGCGAACGTGAGTTGCAACTCTCCGCAGCGCCGGGTCAAAGCGCAACGCCGGCGGATTTCCTGCTTCTCGATCTGCCGTAAGACGGCGATTAAATACCGGCAGCAACAGAGCTTGGCATCTCCGTGCCCTCTGTGTTGAAAGCCTTTCGGAAGAAACCTCAAACACAGAGGACACAGAGAAAACCGAAAACACTGAGGCGCCTGAGCTAGGTCTCCAGTTTGAAGCGCGTGGCGGCCAGGCGGTAGAGCCTCTGCCAGAGCGTGCGGTTCACGGTGACGACGATGACCGACATCACCATCGTTGCCGCCAGCAGGACCGGCAAATTCCCGGAATCGGTGGCTTGGCTGATGGCCGCTCCCAGCCCGCGCACGAAAAGTATTTTCCCCTGAAAATGAAAATATTCCGCGACGATGCTGGCGTTCCACGCGCCGCCCGAAGCGGTCAGCATTCCCGTCACCAGGTACGGAAAAATGGCCGGTAGGATCAATCGGCGCCATCGCTCCCAACGCGTGAAACGAAAAACGCTGGAGGCTTCCTTCAAATCCGTAGGGATCGCCATCGCTCCCGCGATCACGTTGAACAGGATGTACCACTGCGTGCCGAGCAGCATCAGGGCCATCGCGGCGATGCCCATGCCGCCGCCGGCGCGAATCAGCAGCAACAAAAGCACGGGAAACAGAGCCGTTGCGGGAACCGACGCGGCGATCTGAACGAGCGGCTGCGCGAGCTTGGCCACCGGCGGTGTCGTTCCGATCCACACGCCCACCGGAACGGCCCACAGCGCCCCGAGAATCAATGCCGCGTTCACGCGAAGAAACGTGATAGCCGCGTCGCCCGTGAGAAGGATCAACTCCCGCCCGCCAAGATGCGCAATGGTGGCCAGCGCGCGATACGCAAGCCAGGCCATCGCGGCCAAAATAGCCGCTCCGACGGTGCGCACAGCCCATTTTTTGTAACGGTTCTCTGAAGGCGGCGCCTCCGCGCGCGCGGCTGTCCTCTTCGCCGCAAACGCATGTGTCACGCGCTCTTCCACCGGATATATCGCATTACGATAAAAAGCGGCGAGGACGCCGGACCGGCGCAGCACGGTCAGCACAAACGACTGCGGCGCCGCGCCTTCCACCGTCTCGAACTTGAATTTGTCCGACCAGGCGATCGCCGGCCGCCACACCACCTGATCCAGCAGGACGATGACCGCGATCATCGCCGCCATTCCGCACACGATCGCGCGCGTATCTCCGGCCCCGGCGGCGACCTGCAAGTAAGAACCCAGCCCCGGCAACCGGAAATCGCGCGAGCCGAGGACAAACATTTCGCACGCCATCAGAAAAAACCAGCCGCCGGCCACCGACATCATCGAATTCCACACCAGCCCGATCGCCGCAAAAGGCAACTCCAGCTCGGTGAATCGCTGCCACTCGCTGAAGCGATACAAGCGCGCAGCCTCGTCCAGCTCGCGCGGGATGCCTTTCAGCGAAGCGTAGAAACTGAACGCGATGTTCCACGCCTGCCCGGTGAAAATCAGCAGGATCGAACCCAGCTCGAGGCCCAGCTGCCTGCCGGGAAAAAGCGCGACCATCGCCAGCATTACTGCCGGAAGAAAACTCAGCACGGGAATCGATTGCAAGATATCGAGCAACGGAAGCAGGATTTTCGCGGCGCGCTCGGACTTGGCCGCCGCGAGACCATAGCCCAGCCCGAACAGCAGCGAAAAAACGTACGCAATCGAAATGCGCACGAGAGAATACGCCGCATAGACCGGCAACGCGCGGGGACTCGCGGAAATGTTCGCCACCGGCGTAAAAGGCGCGAACCAAATCCGCCCGGAAGCAAACAACGCGTACAGAATCGCCAAGAGCCCCGCGAAAACGGACGCGTCCGCCAGGAACGAGCTCTTCCATCGCGTCCGTTCGGAAATGCCGCGCAGAATGGACTGGTAGCTGAGGATAGGTTCCATTTTCATGGGCGGAGCGAATTGCGGAGGGTCACGGCCTGGTCCGGCTCAGCCGCCCCTTCACGGAATCGTAGTCGAACAATTCCGCGTAGCGGCCCCACTGAATGGCGGTGTCAAGCTGGCGGCGCACTTCGTCGTCGCTGAAATGTTCGTCGAGTAAATCGTGAAAGAATTCCAACGGCATCGTGCCGTCGGCCTTGGCCTGCAAGGCCGAAACGATCTGCTGCAGCACGGGCACATGCGCGAGCACGGCTTCGCGAAACAATTCCTTGCGCTTCTGAATGTCGCCGGTGGCGATTTCTCGTCCTAGCTCGGTGATTTCCGCGTCGCCGTGTTCCACGGTCGCGAATCCCAGGAGAACGCAGGTGTCCACAATCGGGAGCAAATCGTCTGACTCGAGCATCAGTTGGTGCGACATCCGGTGCAGATCCTCATGCCCTCCCTGGTCCGCGAGGATTTCCAGCAAGCCGGCGATACCCCCCGGGCGCACGTGCGGCAACATGAGGTAGCGCGGCGTAGGCGTGGTGGTGCCGGGAGGCGGAGGCGTTGGCTTCATCTCCGGCGGCATTTCATGTTGGACGTCGGGCTGCGTCAGAACGCGATAAATGTGATCGACCAATGCCTCGAAGGGCTCGGACTTGCGGCTGCGCGGCTGCGGCAGCGTAATTTCAAAATCCTCGCGGATTCGCGCCGGGTTGCTGGCCAGCACGATCACGCGGTCCGCCAGCACGACGGCCTCTTCGATATTGTGCGTGACAATGAAAATCGCCCGTGTGGGAATTTTTCGATCGTGCCACAGCTCCAGCAATTCTCCGCGCAGCGTCTCCGCCGTCAGCACGTCCAGCGCAGAAAACGGCTCGTCCATGAACAGCACTTCCGGCTCGATCACCAGCGCGCGCGCGAATCCTACGCGCTGCTTCATTCCTCCGGAAAGTTCCTTGGGATAAGCGTTCTCGAACCCATCGAGGCCCACGGCGTCCAGGATGCGGACGGCGCGCTCGTGGCGCTCGGCGGGCGGCACACTGCGCGCTTCGAGCGGCGCCTCGACATTTTGTAAAACTGTCAGCCAGGGAAACAGCGCGAAACTTTGGAACACGATCCCGACGTTGGGCGGCTCGTCCGTGAGCTTGCGCCCGTGCCAGAGCACGTCTCCCGCCGACGGGCGCGCCAGCCCCGTCAGCATCCGCAGCAGCGTAGATTTGCCGCATCCCGATGGCCCCAGCAGCGCCAGAATTTTTCCCGGCATGATTTTGATGTTCGTCGGGGAAATGACTTCGATGCGCCCGCCGTCCGGCTGGGCGTAAAATTTCTCGAGCTCGCGCCCTTCGAGAATCGGCGCGTTGTTTTCGCCGCCGGGAAGCTCCGCCGCTATTGGACTGTTGTTGGTTTGCGACACGGCCGCATTATGAACGATTCAGGTGGTATTTCTCAGCAGTAATGCTGGGGAGTTGGGTTTTTAGTAGCACAGGCTTCAGCCTGTGGGTTTCCGCCATCGCACCGGGACGAACCCCCACAGGCTGAAGCCTGTGCTACTAAAACCTGTTCAAGCGGGATTGCGGTCGACCGCGGGATGGCGCACATCGCTTCCCGCGACCATGTAGATCACATCCTCGGCGACGTTCGTGGCGTGGTCGGCGATGCGCTCGAGATTCTTGGCCACCAGGATCAGCTCAAACGCGGGAAATACGACGGAGGAGTCGCCCATCATGTAGCTGAGCAACTCGCGGAAAATCTGGTCGCGGAGCTGGTCCACCTGGTCGTCGCGAGCGAGCACCGAGCGTGCCAGTTCAATGTCACGGCGCACCAGCGAATCGAGACTGTCGCGCATCATTTTTTCGGCCAGCTCGCCCATGCGCGGCAGATCCACATAAGGTTTCACGCGCGGGTGGCGCACGATGCGCGTCGCGGAATGCGCGATGTTCACCGCCTGGTCGCCGATTCTTTCGAGGTCGTTGTTAATACGAGCAATGGCCAGAACAAAGCGAAGATCGGCGGCCATGAGCTGTTGCAAAGCGAGCAATTGCACGACGCGGTCATCGATCTCAATCTGCAACTCATTGATGGCGTTCTCTTCCCTGAGCACGGTCCCCGCGAGCTTTTCGTCCGCATCGAGCACCGAATGAACCGCCTGGTGCACGGCTCGCTCGGCCAGGCTGCCCATCCACAGCAGCCGTTCTTTCAGCTCTTCCAGATCGCGTTCGAAATGGCGTTCCATTCTCTTACGTCCTCTCTCTAGCACAACCTACACGGTACGGGAAATCTCATTGAGCATCATCCGAAGCGGCCGGTGATATACGCTTCGGTGCGGGGATCTGAAGGCGTGGTAAACATGTGCCCCGTCGGCGAAAACTCGATCAGATCGCCATTCAGCATGAACGCGGTCGAATCGCTGACGCGCGCGGCCTGCTGCATGTTGTGGGTGACTATCACCAGGGTGCAGGTCGGTTTCAATTCGAACAAAAGTTCCTCGATTTTCGCGGTATTCACCGGATCGAGCGCGGAACACGGCTCATCCAGCAGAAGCACCTCGGGATCGACCGCCAGCGCCCTGGCGATGCACAAACGCTGCTGCTGGCCCCCTGAGAGCGCGTAGGCGGATTTGTGCAGCTTGTCCTTCACTTCGTCCCACAGAGCGGCGCGGCGCAAGCTCTTCTCCACCGCGTCGTCCAGGCGTCCCTGATGCCCGTTGATGCGCAAGCCGTAGGCCACGTTTTCATAGATGGACTTGGGAAATGGATTGGGCTTCTGAAACACCATGCCCACCATGCGGCGCAACTTCGTGACATCCAGCGAAAGGATATTCACGCCATCCAGGGCAATCTCCCCTTCCAGGCGGGTATGGCGGAGCGTTTCGTGCATCCGGTTCAGCGTCCGCAACAAGGTGGATTTCCCGCAGCCCGAGGGGCCGATCATGGCCGTCACTTTGTTGGTGGCTACGTCCATCGATACGTTGTGCAGGGCATGGTTCTTGCCATAGTAGAAATTGAGCTTCGTGACTTTCATTCGCAGCGTATTGGCGCCTGATGTGGTCATAGCAGGAGTGTGCGCAGAAGTTTTATCAGTGGAGGACACCGTGGCAGCCCCCGAATTGGCCATGAGTGGGAAGGCGGAACTCATCGTCAAGTCCTCTCATATGCGGTCCCGCGCGTCAAAAACGCGCGAACCAAAATGTTCGTTATGAGTACCAATCCAAGCAGCACGAGTCCCGCCGCCCATGCCTGCCGGTGCCAGTCTTCGTACGGACCGGTCGCATAGGTATATATCACAACCGGAAGCGACGACGTTGGCTGCATCCAGCCGGGGCTCCAGTAGCGATTGCCGAACGCGGTGAAGAGCAGCGGCGCCGTTTCTCCGGCGACGCGCGCCAGCGCCAGCAGCACACCGGTCAGTATGCCGCGCGAGGCGGCGGGTAGCACAACCGTTGCGATCATCCGCCATTTGTTCGCGCCCAGCGCAAACGAGCCCTCGCGCAGCGAGCGCGGCACATCCCGCAAGAAACTCTCCGTGTTGCGCAGCACCGTGGGAATCACCATGATCCCCAAGGCGATTCCGCCGGCCAGCGTCGAGAAGTGATGCATTGGCATCACCACCAGGGCGTAAGCGAAGATGCCCATGACGATCGAAGGTACGCCGTTCATCAGGTCCGCCGTGTAGCGCACCAGGAACGGCACCGTCCGCCCGCCGAATTCCGCCAGGTACACGCCGCCCAGAAGCCCGATGGGGACGCCGAACAGCGCCGCGAGCAACAAAAGTTTCAGGCTGCCCACGATGGCATTGGCCATGCCTCCGCCCTCTTCGCCGACCGGAGCGGGCAGGTGCGTGAAAAAGCTCCATGACAAATCTTTTCCGCCGTTCCAGACGAGATAGCCAAGAATAAAGAACAGGGCCGAAACGGTGAGCAACGCGCACAGCCCCGTGAGCGAGAGCATGAACACGTTGAGCGATTTTCTCCATACCAGCCGGACGCTCATGTGGGAAGCACCCCGCTGCCGCGCGCCGTGGTGACTAGGATCAACAGGCGCGCGAGACCGTTCAGCACAAACGTAAGAAGGAACAGCACCAGCCCGAGTTCAATCAGGGCGCTCAAATACAAATTCCCCGTGGCCTCGGAAAATTCGTTGGCCAGAACCGACGCGATGGAATAGCCGGGCGAAAAAAGTGACGCGGCAACCTTGGGATTGTTGCCGATGACCATCGTGACGGCCATGGTTTCGCCCAGCGCGCGGGCCAGCGCGAGGAACACGGACCCGAAAATTCCGATCCGTGCGGCCGGGACAACCACTTTCCAGGTCGATTCCCATTTAGTTGCGCCGAGCGCCAGCGCCGCCTCGCGCTGATCGCGCGGCACCGCCAACAGGACTTCGCGCGACACCGACAGCACGAACGGCACGATCATGATGGCCAGAACGATTCCCGCCGTCAGAAAGCCGATCCCGTACGATGGTCCCTTGAACAGAGGCAAAAATCCCAGCGTCGCTTTCAGCGCCGGCTGAATGGTGGTGCGCATAATCGGCACCAGCAGGAAAACGCCCAGCAAACCGTAAATCACGCTGGGAACCGCCGCGAGCAGATCGCTGACAAACGTGAGGGAAGACGAAAGCTTCGGGGTCGCGAGCTCGGCCAGAAAAATAGCCGCGCCGACGCCGAGCGGAACCGCAATAAACAACGCCACCGCCGATGTCACCAGCGTGCCATAGATAAACGGCAGGGCGCCGAAATCACCGGCGACCGGATCCCAGGTCTTCGTAACGAAGAAACTCCACGCAAATTTGGTTCGGGCTTCCGCCGAAAGAATCCAGAGTTGATAGACCAGAAGAACAGCAATCAGAAGAAGAGTCGCTGCCGCAATCAGCGTGATGAGGTGCGCGATTTCATCCGCACCAGTCCACCGGCGCAGCAACGACCGCGGAGTCGCTGTAAACTCCGTGGGCGCTGCCGCGTTCGGTGTGGTGGCCATTTCGTTTTATTGACTTTCCGAGTTCAAACATTTACTGAATCTGCGCGATCGCTTTCATTTCCTTGGCGACAACTTCCTTCGGCAGCTTTGCATATGCTAACCCTTCGCAGTATTGTTGTCCGTCCGTCATCATCCACTTCAGGAAGTCCTTCACAACATCGCGCTTTGCCGAATCGCCAAACTTTGACGGAATCAGCAGCCAGGTAAAGCTGGCGATGGGGTAGGCCGCCTTCCCTTCGGGGTTGGTGATCGAAACGCGGAAATCGTCCGGCATGAATTTCGCCACGGCCGCGGCCGCGGCAGAAACGCTCGCCAGATCCGCTTTCACAAACGCGCCGGAAGAATTCTTCACGCGTCCGTAGGCAATCTTGTTCTGAATCGCGTAAATCAACTCGATGTAGCCGAGTGAACCCGGCGTCTGCTGGACCAATCCCGCCACGCCTTCGTTGCCTTTGCCGCCCAAGCCCACCGGCCAGTTTACCGAAGTTCCCTTGCCCGCTTTCTGTTGCCACTCAGGGCTGATTTTGGAGAGATAGTCGGTCCAGATGTAGGTTGTGCCGCTTCCATCAGACCGGTGAACGACAACGATGTCATCGGAAGGCAGCTTCACGCCGGGGTTAGCCGATGTGATCGCAGGATCGTTCCACTTGGTAATCTTGCCCAGGAAAATTCCTGCGAGGGCTTCAGAAGTGAAATTCAGCTCCGCAGACACGCCAGCTAAATTGTAACTGGGTACGTCGGCTCCGAGGACTGTGGGAAAATGCAGGATCGGAACAGTCGATTGCTTGAGCTGGTCGTCGTTCATCGGGCCGTCGGAGGCGCCGAAATCCACGGTTTTATCCAGAAGTTGGCGAATGCCGCCTCCCGAACCAATCGACTGATAGTTAATCTGCACGTCCGGATGACTTTGATGATAGACGTCAAACCACTTGGAATACATCGGGTAAGGGAATGTCGCACCCGCGGCGTTCAACAAAACTTGGCCTGAGGCAGCGGCGAATGTGGCAACAGCCAGCAAAACTGCAAGCACGGTCAGCACTTTTACGATTCGCATTTTTTCTCCTGGAAGTCGTATTGAATTGTGACCCTGAATTGTTACAGCCGTGTTACAAGCGAATGAGCCCGGCATAAAATCGTCGAATCCTTATAACTGCCGTATTTTGTGGTGCCTGCAAAGAAAGGGGAGATGGGCCGACGCCAGGGGAGCGTCGGCCCGGGGTGGGGTTGCAACACGAAGGTCGCTATTCTGCACCAAAATTGTGCAGCGCAATTTAGGCTCTCTTTTCCGGATAGTTGGCCTCCTCGACAACGATCCGTGAGCGCCCGTGGCGCACGTCGAGGCCCCGAACCCAGAAGATAATGTCCTCGGCAATGTTCGTGGCGTGGTCCGCGATGCGCTCGAGATACCGTGTGGCCAGCACGAACTGCAGTTGTGGCGCGGCCTGCCGGCCGTCCTCGGTCATCCGGTGGAGCAAGTGCTCGAAAATCTGGTCGCGATAGCGGTCCACCACATCGTCCGCCTCGAGCACCTCTCCGGCCAGAACCACATTGCGAAAAATCAGCGCGCCGAGGCTGCGGCCCAGCATCCCGCGGACGGCGCCTGCCATCGGTTCGAGATCGCGCGGCGTCTCGGTGACGTTCATTCCCGCGAGCGAAATCACGCGCTCGGAAATGTTCACGGCCAGATCGCCGATGCGTTCGAGGTCGTTGGCAATCTTCTGGGAAGCGACCACGCGGCGGATTTCCTCGTCATCGAGCAGCCCGGTTCGCAGCATCCGGACGGCGTGGTCGTCGATCAAAATTTCCATTTCGTTGACGCGCGGTTCCACCAGAAACACCCGGCTCGAAAGCTCCGTCGCCGCCTCCAGATTGGGGCGCAAGAGCGCGTCGAGGGCGCTTCCCACGCTGCTTTCCACCGTGCGCGCCATGGAAATCAGGTAATTGGCCAGCACGTCCTGATAAATCGTTTGCATCTTGGAAACCGGGGTCGCCATTGCATCACCTTCAGCCTAGGTTCGTGCCAAGGCCAGCATAATCAGATTTTGTGACAAAAGGATGAAGTCGGGGTGAATATCCGGCGAAACGATTGGGGCTTCCAGACTGCCGTTCAGCGATGGCAACGCGAACTCCTTCAACCGGATGCCGAGTGCTGTCTATTTTGCCGGCCCCTTGTGAAAGCGGTGCTGTAGGGTTAGAATCAGGAGCTAGAACGCGTCCATGATTTATCTTCGTCCCCGATTGACGCGCCGGGGACGTTTGTGTATCCAGTCGTTACTTCTCAGATTGCACCTCGCCCGGATGAACGCCGCCGAAGCCCGCGGCATCCCGCGTCCGCGATCGTTTACGTTCACTTCGGCCCCGAAAACGGCGGCATCGTCATCAACCTCGGCATTAACGGATTAGCGTGTCAAACCGCGAGAAAACTGCATGCCAGGGAAAACACGATCTTGAATGTGCGCCTTCGTGGGTCCGGGCTGGACGTGAATCTAGCCGGTGAAATTGTCTGGCAAGGCGCCACACAAAAAGAGATTGGCATTCGCTTTAAGGATCCCACCACCAGCCAGCAGCAAGACATCGCAAAATGGATCGCGCAACAAGAGCAGGCTAGCAAGGCTCCTCTGTTTGAGAACTTCCCGCCACCGAAGTCGGTTCCTGGGATGCCAGGCGTCTTCGCGGCGGGTCATAAGTTCGTCCCCCTTCCGCTCTCCAGTCCTTTGGCTGCGCCCAAACCGAAGCCCGCGGATCCTCTCTTGAGTGCACCCGCGGCCGCGATCGATTCGCGCTTACCCACCCTGGCGGGTGCTCCCAGCGGAAAAACCGCCGCCACGCCGGACCCATACCCGGCCGGTCAGCCTTCGTATAACCGCCCGCGCTCTGAGCCGCCTCAGAGCGAGCGTCCACGCCAAGCTCCCACGAGCAACGCCACCCCGATTGGTTCAGCCAAAGAGCAAATGCCCACTGCGATCACGGCCGCGCCACGGGCACCCACGGAAACTTCAGGCAAGACCGCACTTCGCAAAACGGAAGAAATGAAGCCCATCTCTCAAGATCGGGTTTCTAGCTCGCCGGATAGTTTGCCCGCAGTTACCGCGGCAGATAGATGGATTCCTCCGGCCCTCCTCGTTGCATGGAGGCAAGGAAACCAACAGCAAAAGATCGTGCTTGCCGCCGTACCAACAGCTTGCTTGTTGATTTTCGCCCTCGTGTTTAGCTTGGCCGCGGGCCACTTCGAAAGCTCCTCGCGCCAGTCCGCGGAGGGCGGATTTCTGCAGCAATCCATAGCACGTCCGGCGGCTTCGAGCGTCAGTGCCGATTCTGCTCAGACCAGTCCATTCACCGCGCCTCCGGGTCCGAGCGCGACTGCTCAATCACAAGTTGATCCACCTTCCCTGCTGGACCGATTTGCAGAGACTTTTCTGGGATACAAACCTGTGATACCTGAAGTAGACAGCTACATCGAAATCCCGATCGACAAGAATCATGTCGGTGTGCAGGTGTGGACCTCCAAAAGCAGCGGATACTATTACTGCACCGACAGCCCATACTACATGCTGGTGCAGCCCGGCGCCGTCATGGCCCAGCGTGACGCTCTGCAGAGTGGTTACCAACCGAAACTTGGCCAGTTCTGTAACTGATCATTTAAATATCCATATTGCTAATAGACAGGTCCTGGCGCACTTGGTCCGGGAGGCGGGTGGCGCGTCGTCTCAGTTAGTAGGAAAAAACTGCAACCTGCGCCGCTAGGAAACGCTGGGAATACTGAAATGGAAGCGGGAACCCTGGCCGACGGCGCTTTCCACCCAGATTCGGCCGCCGTGGGCCTCCACGATATGACGGGCGATCGCGAGCCCGAGGCCGGTGCCGCCCGCCTCGCGCGATCGCGCGGCATCGACGCGGTAAAATCGTTCGAAAATGCGTTCCAGGTCGGATTCCGGAATTCCGATGCCCGTGTCGGCAACCGTGAAAATGACTCCCGTCCCGTTCGAACGCGCCGTGACTTCAATGCGCCCGCCGGAGGGCGTGTATTGCAGCGCGTTGTCGAGCAAGTTCTGCAGAACTTCGCCAAGCTGCGCGCCATCGCCGCGAACCGCAGGCGCGTTCTGCTGCAAGTCGACATGAATCTCGAGCCCTCTTGCTTTTGCATTAAGGCGCGCCGTCTCGACGCAGCCGTTCACGAGCGCCTCCACGCGGATGGGGCGGATTTCGAGCTCCAGGCGGCCCGCTTCAATTCGCGAGAGTTTTAACAAATCATCGGTGAGGCGCGCCAATCTCCGCGCGTGGTCGCGGATAATTTCGACGAAGCGGTTCCGGTTCGCCTTGTCGTCCAGCGCGCCGCTCAAAAGCGTTTCGGCAAATCCCTGAATCGCAGTCAGCGGCGTTTTAAATTCGTGGGAAACATTGGCCACGAAATCGCGCCGCACGCGCTCGAGCCGCCGCAGCTCCGTGATGTCGTGAAGCACCAGGACAGCGCCATTCGCCCCGGCGGCGCGCACGGGCGCGGCCGTGACGCTGAAATTCCGGCGCCGCACCGTGCCTACCTCGACTTCGCCGGTTAGTTCTTCCTCTCCCGAAAGGGCTTTCCGCACCAGATCGATCAGGTCGGCCTGCCGCAGCGCCTCGACGAGCGTCCTGCCCTGCGAGCTTCCCTCCGGCAATTCCAGGATCTGCTCGAACGCCCAGTTGCAGTAGAGAATGCGTTCGTCTCCTGTCACCACGGCGACGCCCTCGACCATGCTGCCCAGAATCGCCGACGATCGATTGCGTTCATCGGTGAGCGTACGAATGGTCTGACCGAGCCCGGCGGCGGTGCGGCCCAGCGCGTCGGCCAGTTCCGCGAGTTCGTCATGCCCGTGGTCGCGCTCGAGCGGCGTGAAATCTCCGGTTCCCGCGCGCTCCGTGAATTCTTTCAGGCGGCGGATGCGCGACGTGATCGAGCGGGAAGAAAGGAAGAAGGTGAGTCCGGCGGCGATCAGGAAAATTACCAGGGCAGGCCAGATCTTCGGCAAGGTTTCCGGGGAGGTCCATTGCACGGCGAGCAGAATCGCCGCCACCAGCGCCAGGCAAATCAAAACCGGCCGCCAGAATAGGCTTACGCGCAAGGGAGACTTACTCCTGTTTTTCCGATTGGCCTTCGCTCTCGAACATGTATCCCGCGCCGCGAACGGTTTTCAGGAACGCGGGATGGTCGGCGTCGACCTCGACTTTTTCGCGCAGGCGGCGGATGTAAACGTCCACGCTGCGCGGCGTCACAAACCGCTCGGTGCCCCACACGGCGTCCAGCAACTGATCGCGCGTGAAGACGCGGTTCGGGCGCGTCGCCAGGTAATAGAGCAGGCGAAACTCGAGCGTCGAGAGCGTCACCGGCTTGCCGTCGCGCGCGACGCGATACGAGGAAGGATCGATCGTCAAGCCGCGCGCTTCGATCACGCGGCGCGGCTCGTTGGTGGGCTCGGTGCGCCGCAACAGGGCCTTCACGCGCGCACCAAGCTCGCGCGGGCTGAAGGGCTTGGTCACGTAATCGTCCGCGCCCATTTCGAGGCCCACCACGCGGTCCGCTTCCTCGCCCCGCGCCGTCAGCATCAGGATCGGCAGCCGGTTCAACGACGTGTCGCGGCGAATTTCCTTGCAGATGTCCAGGCCGGAAAGCTTCGGCAGCATCAAGTCGAGCAGCAGAATGTCCGGCGGCGTTTTGCGGATTTGCGCGAGGCCGCTGGCGCCGTCGGTCGCGGCGGCAACTTGAAAACCTTCGCGCTCGAGGTTGTACCGAACGAGCTCGACAATGTCCCGGTCATCTTCAATCAGCAGAACTCGCTTCATTGCACCATCCCAGGTCTTCGCACACCCCGCCCGGCACCAAACGCACTATATTACATAGAACTGTGGGATGGCTATGTTACGGGAAGGTTAAAAGAAGGAGTCTTTATTAACACTCCGTTCTCACCGGATTCGATGACGGACGCAAAGCGATAGGACAGGACGCTGTCATTCGCAGCTTATCCGATCAAAATGGCGAAGAATCAACGGGTGATCTTGCCGGGAACGCCAATCTCCCGATTGGCGTTTCGCGATCCGCCAATCGGGAGATTGGCGTTCCCGGATTCAGATTCGCAGAAATATTTTTCCGCGATAGAACGGCCACAGAAGCACGAAAATCACGAGGACGAAAAAGACGGCGAAGGCGAGAGAGGCGTTCACCGGGCTGGCATGCGGCACGAAAAATTTGTCGTAAATCCAGCCGTGCAACGTGGTTTCGTGGCCATGGAAATGGAGAAACTCAAAATCGGTGCTGACCTCTGAAACGAGCGCCGCGAGGGCGTACGCCAGGATCGCATTCATTCCGAAGACGAGGAACGGCGCCGTCCAGGCGCGCCAGGCGCGCACGTCGACAATCCAATAGCACGCGGCCAGGGCGAACATCGCAAAGCCGCCGGTGAACAGCACGAACGAACTCGTCCACAAATTTTTGTTGATCGGAAAATACGGATGGAGCAATCGCCCCGCGACGAGGAGCGCGAGCCCCGCCGCCGCGAGGCCCAGCGCTTTGCGCCCCGCAAGGCGATCCGAGCGCAGCCATTCGCCGGCAAGAATTCCGATCAGCAGGGACGCGATCGCGGGAAACGTGGAGAGAAATCCTTCGGGATCCCATGTCACCGATTCGGACCACAAGTGCCCGCCCATGAGGGTGCGATCCACGTACGCGCCGAGATTGTCGTCCTTGCCGAGATGCCCCGCGCCGTAGCCTGGCACCGGAACGAAACGTCATCAGCGCCCAATATCCGACGAGCAACGCGATCGCAACGGCCGCCGTCACGCGAAGATTCGCGCGCACGCGAGCGGGGCCATCGGCGGCAGGCTCCCTTTGAAATGTGGCCAAATAGAGCAAGCCCGCGACGAGATAGCACAGCGCGATGCGCTGCAACACGCCCATGATTCGGATGGAGCTGAGATCGAAATTCGGAAAGCCGTTCAAAAATAATCCGATGGCAAAAATCAGCGCGCTGCGCCGCATCACGTGAATCACGAGCGCACGGCGCGTGAGGCCGCGCGCGATCCGCGAAGCGAACGACAGCGTCAGGGAAACTCCGACAATGAAAAGGAAAAAAGGAAAGATCAGATCCGTCGGCGTCCAGCCGTTCCATTCCGCGTGTTCGAGCGGGGGATAGATGTGGCTCCAGGAACCGGGGTCGTTCACCAGAATCATCGCGGCAATGGTCGCGCCGCGAAACACATCCAGCGAAACCATGCGTGCGGGACGCGCGGTTAACAGCAGCTATGGAGTTCGATGCAGGCGCAACAATCGTTTCCGCCGTGGCGATGGCGAGGCCCTCCAATGGCGGGGATAGTACAGCAGCGCAGGGAATGCCGCAACGCCGCAACGGCGAGCATGCACACAAAAAAACATGGCCGGGAGGGGGTATCCCGGCCACGCTTTTTGCCAGAGGGAAGAAACTTTCGCGATTCCCGCTTACGGGTCGCGTCGGGTGCGGGTCCGCCGCGGCGGGCCGCCCGCCGAATCCTAGTGATAAGCCAAATTGTGCGAGCCGCAGAACATGGAACTGACGAAGCTGGCGCTCTGCGGGACCCACCACATGTGGCGCACCCAAGGGTGCCTGCTGTACATCATTTTCCTGCCCGCGAAATCCATCAGCACAGGCCCGATCTGAATGGCGGCATACAACGAAGCGTTGCCGGCGAACGGCTTCAGTAAGGGATTCAATTCCTGCGCGCCGGTGGTCGTGATGGCGTGGCGCGTGGACCAGGCGTCAAAGGTTGCGGCGCTGCTCGAAGCAATGACCAGGCCTTTCCACATGAGTTCCTTGCGGCGATTCTCGGCGCGCAATTGATCGACCGTCACCGTCATGGGTTTTCCCGGCTTCAGGAAGGCCATCGGCGCCGGAGGGGTCAACGGCATCGGCACGGGAGCATCCGGAAGCGTCTCGTTCATCCCGGCTTCGGGCTCAGCGGCGGCAGCGAAAGAAGCGGTCGCGGTCGGCTCGGAATCTTCAAAGTTCATTGCACTGGCTGAAACAGCGATGGCCGGGGACGCGTTCATCGCGGCCTTGTCGGTCGACATTGGAAGTGTGGTGGCAAGCTGCGGATGGATCAGGAGTACGGCAATTGCGAGAAACATTTTAGCTATCCTCAGTACGCTGCAGGTGCCTGGCTGGTGGCTTGCTGCAACGTGAGTCTAGGTTAGGAGGCGGGCCCGCCTGCGCCTATAGCACGGCAGTCCCGAAGCCTTAGAACGTCGGTTTTTGAAGGGTTGGAACGATAGTCCTAGGACTGTTGAGCTAAGGTGTTTTGCCTCAGGCAAGGCTTCAGAAAGAGGTTCCGGGCCGGTAAACTTGAGTGCCTATAAGTTGCTGACTAATATAGAGTTACTGTTGATTTTGGGGCGTGTTCGGCATTTCCAGCACGGCAATTTTCCCGTCTGGCGTGCGCTCCAGGGTGGGGCCGTATAATCCAATTTGCTCGCGCCTCCACCAGACACCCTGTTCCCGCTTTTCCGTCCTGTCCGTGAACCAGTATTGCCATAGCACCACGCGAATCTGCTCGGGCGGACGCCCCGGGAATGGGTCCTCTGCGAACAGGGCAAGGACGTCCGGTTCGCCGGACAAGAGGCGCTCCTCCACCTGTATGACCCAGGGATACTGCCGCCAATTCCCGAGCGAGGCGAACCACAGGTTCCAGTCAAAGCGCGGCTGGTAGGGGGCATAAATCCGCGGGGGCGCGTGCACGTCTTGCGGCTTATTGCGGAAGGGGTAGGGCGTCCAGGTCTGGCCGTCGCGTGAACCCTGGAATTCAATTTCGTATCGGTCGCGCGTCATGACGGCAAAAAGTCCGAATTCGTTGGCGAAGCGGAAGGGTTCCAGGACGCGAACCGGGCCCGCCGGGAGCGGCGCCTGCGGGAACATCATAAAGATGAGGAGAGCCGAGGTCGCATAGAAAATCCAGGTCAGGAAAATTGCCTGCACCCACAAACGGAGATGGCTCTGCCAGTCTTTCGCTTCCGTTTGCACGGCCACCTCCGCGCTTGGCGAAGAAGCAGCGGGCCGCAGACTCCGCGGCAAAAACCTGACCAAAAATTTATCATCGAGCAACAGGAATCCGAGGACCAAAACAATGTAATTCAGGAAGGCATAATTGCTGGTCAGGATGATGCCGATCTGCCAGGGAGTGATCACGAAGAACAAAATGATGCGCGAGCGCCGCGGCAGGAAGATGGCGAAGATCAGCACCAACTCCAGCGCGAGCGTGAGGACGGCCGTCGCCGCATGAAACGCATGGGGCAACTGGTGCGCATACCAAGCGATCCACGTGGGCAGCGGGCCATTCTGGTAGTACTGATCCATGGCCGTGAAATCGCGCCATTCCGGATCGCGCCCCAGAATTTTCGCGATGCCCGATTCAAAATAAATACGAAACATCAGCCAGATGAGCAGGTACCGGCTGGCGCGCGAAGGCGGCTCGGAAACTCCCCATCGCGGCCACCAACCCGACGGCGCAAAAAACAGGCTGATGAAGCCGGCTTCGAGCAGCATTCCATCGGATTGATAGCTCGCAAAATCCTGCGCCGCCGCGATGAACGAAAGAAATGCAACCAGGCAGATCACCAGCATCCCGCGAGGACAAAAGTTCAGCACCAGCAGAATCGACGCCACGATCCCGGCGACGACGACGGCCATCAAAAAACGGTCGCTCGACGACCACCAAAAAACGGTGGGCGCGTACCGGAAGCGCGCGCTTCCCAAAACGCGCGCCACCTGGATGAGGTAGTCCCGCGCGGGAAGAATTCCATCCGGGCCGATGAGCCCGCGGATCTGGTATGCGAGGGAATAAAAAGCGGAGAAAAATATCAATCCGAGCGCCCGGAGAAATAACCAGCGCACGGCCAGATAACCGGGAGGCGCGAAATCAGGCCCGAACAGACGTCGCGGCATCGTTTTGAAATCGAATTCCATTGCCGGGCATTATACAGAAGGAAGTAGCACAGGCTTCAGCCTGTGGGTTTCTATTTGATCTTGGCAAGCGCGCGACGCCTGGGCAACCGAACGGACCCCCACAGGCTGAAGCGTGTGCTACTGGAGCAATTCAGAATTTTACTCCGCGTCGAATTCGTCCAGGTCGTCCCTCTTGGGCAACTTCTTGGGGCCATAGAAACGTTGGCGGCACTTGCCGCAGCGGTAGGGGCGATAGGGCAGAAAGAGGAGGACCCAGAATTCCAGGAGGCGTCCGCGCTTGGTGCGGTGCACGTGGTCGCTGCCGCACAGAGGACAACTTCTTTCCTCGGTGTATACAAACAGGCCAAGCTTGCGTTTCATGGGAAACGCATGATAGCGCCGCGCGTAACCGGGTGCAATCGGCTCGCTCATCTATATTATCGAAGCTGTAACTTCATGGTTCAAAATGAGGCAAGGACCTGCAGCGCTTGATGCCGCAGCTTGCCGAGATTGCGATTCATGGTATGCGCCCGCGGCAAAAACCGCAGCACGGGAGGGCGGCGGATCGCCAGGCGATCGAGGGCAATTTTCAAACGCTGGTCGTGCGGTGCGTAGCGCAGGCCGCGGACCAGGGTATCGGCCGCGTCCTGTTTGCGGTCAGCGGCCACGTAGACCTCGGCGAGATTCAAATAAAGTTGCGCCTGACGACGGCTCATGCGGATGGCGGAACGGCAAAGTTCCTCCGCTTCGGCCCATTTCTGCTCCGTCGCGGCGACGGCCACTCCCATGTAGGATATATAGAAGGGATTGGAGGGTTCCTCTTCGAGAGCGCACTTGAGGTGGGGAAACGCCTTGTTGGCATCGCCTCCGCGCAGAAACGTGAGGCCGGTGCGAAATTCCTGGAATGCCTCGACCTGGATCATGTTGATTTCCTCCACTGGGCTTGTCCAACGAGCCCAGTGGGCGCCATACCGCGCCGCGCGGGGCATCCGTCAAACCTTACTTCGTCAAACCTTAGGAAGAAGATTAAGATTGGGAAGCCAATCGGACAACTGCTCGGACGGACAGAAGAAGGACAGTGAGCCTGGGGCAGTAAGGTCTTCTGATTTCGGGTCCTGGCTCAGTTTGACCGTGAAGGTGCCCGTTCCGTCCCGAAATTCACGGGACGGAACGGCCGCTACAAAACCGTCCCGCCTCGAGGCTGGTGGGTTTTGTAGCGGCCGCCCGCTTTTAGGGCGGGCATCCGTTTGCAGCCATTGAGTCACTACCTGATTTCAGCGTGTTTTCAAAGGCTCTGGACGGCTATGCTAGAATGACTGTTTTTCACGCACGTTTTAGGAACAAATGATGCCAAGTGGAAGGATCAGCGCGTGGTGGATGTTCTTGTGCCTGCTCGTGCTGTCTACAGGACTGTATATAGGCACGGCCGGACGCCCCGCGTTGGATGACGAGGACGTTGACGCCGCCCACGCCATGGTCTCTCAGGAAATGCTGGCACGGAATGACTATGTGGTCATGTACATGGATGGCGTCCGCTACCTGATTCGCCCGCCCATGCACTTCTGGCTGGTGGCGGCGAGTTACAAATTGCTCGGGGAAACTGAATTCGCAACCCGGCTTCCCATTGGGCTCGCGATGGTCGGGATCGTCCTGCTGACCTTCGAATTCGGGCGCAGGTTTTTCGGCCAGCGCGCAGGGCTCTACGGGGCGCTTGCCGTGGCTACGAGCGTGGGGATGTTCCTGTATACGCGGAACATGATCCCTGAGGCGCTCTACACCTTTGCATTCGAAGGGACGTTTTATTTATTTTTGCGCGCCTGGACTGGCAGCCTGGATACGCGGATCGGCTATTGGGGCGCTGCGGCCTTGATCGCTTTTGCAGTCATGACCCGCTCGCTGATTGGCCTGTTGTTTCCTCTTCTGGGCATCGCGGCATTCATTACGATGACGCACGGCTGGCATCGCTGGCGCGAGCTTCGGTTGTTTTCCAGCTCGGCGGTTTTTCTGGCGCTCGCCGCGCCGTGGCACATCCTGGCGGCGATTCGCACGCCGGGTTTCTTCTGGGCCTATTTCATCAACGAACACATCAATCGGGCCCTGGGAACGCGCCTGCCGCACGATTACGGCGCTGTGCCGTTGTGGGCCTGGTGGAGCGCGCATCTGGTCTGGCTGTTTCCGTGGAGCTTCTTCTTCCCGCTCGCTATTCGCGAACTCCCCTGGCCTCCGCGCGATTGGGGCAAGGCCACCGATCCAAGCGCGCAAGCCCGGCTGCTGCTCTTTGCCTGGGCGGGAGTGATCCTGCTGTTTTTCACCGTGGAAAGCGGATCGCGTCTGGAATATTACAGTTTCGGCGCGTGGCCGGCGATGGCCCTGCTGCTGGGTCTCGGGATCGCGGACGCCGAGGAGGCCGACAAAAAATGGCTGAAGCCCGTGCAGCGCGCTTTGGCGGCGCTCGCGGTGTTGCTAGCCCTGGTTGCCGGGTATTTTCTGTGGGGGACGATGCACATTGCCGCGGCGAGCGATGTGGCGAACCATCTGGAACTGCGCAGCCCGGAAAATTATCTGACTGGCATGGTTCATCTGCTCGACCTGACGCCGGAGTCGGTAGCCGACCTGCGTCTCCCCATCATTCTCTCTTCACTTTCCGTGCTGATCGCGTTTGTAGTGGCGTGGGCCTTGAGGGAACGCGGCATTCAGTGGCTCCCGACAATCGCGCTTGCGCTGGGGATGGTCGGGTTCATCGTGGCGGCGCACATCGCTCACGATGTTTTGAATCCGACGCTTTCATCCCGGTCGCTGGCGCTCGAGATCGACAAGTCCCTGAAGCCGGACGATCAGATTGCGCTCTATGGAGATATTCGCGTCGCTCCCGGCATCGCGTTTTATTCCCATCGGGGTGTGCTGCTCTATAACGCCACCGGAAGCAATTTGGAGTTCGGTTCGCACTATCCGGATGCGCCGAAGCGGTTCTTTGACGACCTGGATTTTTCCCGGCTCTGGGAAGGATCGAAGCGAGTCTTCCTGGTCGTCTCGGCGGAACACCTACGCGACGTGCGCGAACGCCTTCCTGGCAATTCGATCTGGGTTTTTGCGGAGACGGGTGGAAAGACGGTCTACGTGAATCAGCCGCCGGAGCCTGGGCAGCCGCCCCTCGCCCAACTGGACGAGAAATTGAAGTTGACGGCTGAGCCATAACGGCACACGGGTTAGATTCGTGTAGCGCCCACCTTCAGGTGGGCATCTTTCAGCCAAACAGATGCCCGCCTGAAGGCGGGCGCTACAAGACTCGTTGATCTTTGATCTCGCGCAGACTCCTGTGCCCCCTGCTCCGCTCTGACTCACTTTCAAGCGAACTTCTTTTCCCTTCCCTGAAGGCCGCCCGGTGCGGATCCCCATTCATTCACCAAAGAGGCGAGCTCAATCAACCGAGTTTCCTAGTTACTAATGTCAAACAAGAGCAATACCGATCATATTAGGTTGTGACGCCAAGATGGCCTCCATATGATGGTCTATATCGAGCGTTTGTTGCAGTTTACAGCCTAAATCGCGGTTTCCGGCAGTTGGTGGAGGGAAATTATGAAAACTAAAATGGTGCTTTGGATAGCGCCTTTGGCATTAACTCTCGTGGCTGCTTATGGCGGAGTCTGCTTCGCCCAGTCGGTTCCTGCAAGTACGCCGGACGGCGGGGGAGCGGCGGTCGCTCATGTGACCCATAATGACTTGGTCGCGGCGGCCGTGTTGCCGAAGTCCATGGATCAGACGGACGTCCAGACGGACGATACCGCGACGCTCGCTGTTGAAGACGCCGCCGCCGAACCGGCGAAACCGACGACGAGAGAGTCGGGAGTCGCGCCTTTTTCGAGAATCGGGATCGGAGTGAAGATGTCCACTCTGGGCGCGGGAATCGAAGTGGCCACGCCGCTGGCCAGAAAATTCAACGTGCGCGGCGGATTCAATATGTTCCGGTACAGCCGGCCCATCACCAATAACGGAATTCAATACGATGGCCACTTGCAATTCCAATCGGCGGAGGCCCACCTAGACTGGTTCCTTCTCGGCGGCTTGCATATCAGCCCCGGCATCCTGTTCTACAACGGCAACCAAGTGACGGCGAACGCGGCGGTCCCGGGCGGGCAGACTTTCTTAGTGGGCGGCACATCGTATGAAAGCGACCCCACCACTCCGGTTACAGGCACCGGGAAACTGGATTTCGTGAAGGTGTCGCCTTCGATCATGGTCGGCATCGGCAACCTGATCCCCCGAAACGGAAGGCACTACAGCTTTCTCTTTGAGGTAGGCGGAGCGTATCAGGGATCGGCGCGGGTGGCGCTGAACCTGGCTGGAAATGTCTGCGATACGACGGGGACGACTTGCCGAGCCATTTCCAGCGACGCGACCGTGCTGGCGAACATTCAAGCCCAACAAGTAAAAATCCAGAACGACGTCAATCCGTATCGATTTTTTCCCGTACTTTCGCTTGGCGTCGGATTTAATTTTTAAGCATCTACAAAAACGCGCAAAGGCCAGGCCGCCCGCCTAGGTCTCCGCGGCACGGTCGGCGCCGTGACGGCCGTGAATATTGCTCATCATTTGTATTTATTATTCTCTTCGCAAACAAACTCCGCGATCTTCCAATCCGGCTTTGCCGCATAGTCCATGTGAACAGTCCAAGGCTGACTGAAGGTCTTGGGATCCTCGATTGTTAGACTGTATTCCAGAACCGCTCCGCGGCGGTGAAACCGCTCCACCGTATGCAACTCGTTACTGTGAGTCATCCCATGTAAATCCAACCAGCTCTTGTCGTTGAAGCCAATCGTGTCCACAACCAGGGTATCGCCATCCCATTTCCCGACCGAGTCTCCAAGCCAGGTATGCTCGAGATCTTTCGGATGACCTTCCCCATCCGTGTAGATCCACCTGACCATGTTCATGTATTCATGGATCAAGACCACCCGGCCGGGCGCCCGGACGATCGCAATTGGATAGGCCACAAGCATCAGGAACGAAATACCGGGAGGCAGACACTGCATTGAAGTGTTATCTAGCGGGTTGGCGGCTTTGTATCTGGCTTCCGCCTCCGGCAGGAACGGCACGACTTTCGCGCTGTCCGGCTTTCTCTTATCCACTGGATCCAATAGGCTGTCGTTGACTCCCCCTACCCGCCTTGGGGGCGTCGGCATCCAGATTCCCACGATGTCCGAGTCCGCTCCGCCCGAGAGGGATTCAGATGCCTTCGATGGCCGGGAACTCTGTGCCAGTATCGGTGTCGCCAAGGCGAGCATAACCATAAGACAACAGGTGCAGCAGGCGCAACGAATCCTCATTGGGAAGCTACCTTTCCTGCGCTCCACACGCGCTGCCGGATGGACTGACACCGCTTATTGGAGTACTCCCGCATCCGTTTGTACTTTTGTAATGAGCATCTGCTTTGATCCGTTCTTGGCGGGACGGCCGCTCATCTTGACCTTATCGCCGGGTTTGAAAGCATGGCTGGACCAACCGCGCCGCGCCAGCATGCCCGGAGCGCCAGCCTCGCCCGCCCACTCCGCGATTTCGCCTTTGTCGTTGGCAACAGTTACGTAAAGCCAGGTGTGGGGATTGGTCCACTCATACTGTTTGACTACGCCCTCGACGGTGACCACTTGCTCCGTTTCGTACTCCGCGCTTCCGTGATGGCCGAATGCGGGTAAGGCGGCCAGAAGACACACCAACGCGAAAATTGAAAAAGCAATTTCTTTTGCCTTCATATGGAGTTCCCCCGGTAAGCCTCACCATCGCTCAAGCGCGGATAAACTTCAAGAATATTTTTCTTCTCCAATAATCCGAATCGGAATTCTCAATTTCAGCCGCCTAAACAAGAAAGGACCAGGCACCCATCGTCCTGAATCATCCAAAGGCCCCAGCTACTTGCCCCGAACTACCGAGCCCTAAGGGAGAGGGCTCGTACTCATTGCACGGTCGCCCACAGCCTGAAGATTCCGCTGCTCAATCTCCTGATAGAGGACTTTGGCCCGTTCCAAGGCCACTGAAATGCTCGGGCTGATGTTGCCTGCGCCGACGTGCTCTTCAAATTCGGCTTGATGCATCAGGCGGGCGGGCTGTTCGCGCGCGCCGCAGAGGATGAGGCCGCGGCCGGATTTATGCACGGCATCGGCCAGATTTTCAAGAGCCTGCAAACCGGTGGCGTCGATGGCAGTCATGTTGCGCAGACGAATCACAATAATAGGCGGGAGGTCCGGAATCTGCTCGATCACTTCGTCGATTTTATCGGTGGCGCCAAAAAGAAAAGGTCCGTGGATGCGGAAGATGGTCACGTAAGGCGGAATTTCCTTGTGCTGCAGGATGTGCACGTGGCCTTCGCGCAGATACTCCTCCGTGACTTGGGAGACCGTCGTCGTGGCCGTGACCTTGCGGATATACACGAGGGCCGCGAGGATCATTCCGGCTTCAACGGCCACCGTCAAATCCGCGAACACGGTGAGCGCGAACGTGACGAGCCATGTGCCGATGTCGAGCGGAGAAAGTTTCAGCAGCTCGGGAATTTCGCGCCATTCGCCCATGTTGTAGGAGACGACGAGCAAAATCGCGGCCAACACCGACAGCGGAATAAATCGCGCCAGCGGCGCGGCGAACAGCACAATGGCCAGGAGCGTCAACGCATGCACCATTCCCGCGACCGGCGTCTTTGCTCCCGAGCGGATGTTCGTCGCGGTGCGCGCAATCGCTCCCGTGGCGGGCAGGCCGCCGAAGAGCGGCGACATGATGTTGGCGATGCCCTGGCCGACGAGCTCCACGTTCGGATTGTGCTTGGTGCCGCTCATGCGGTCGGAAACGACGGCGGACATGAGCGATTCAATCGCGCCGAGCATGGCCACCGTGATCGCCGGAGAAATCAACGGACGCAGCAAATCGAAGCGAAACTGCGGAATTTTAATTCCCGGGAAGCCGGATGGAATGCCGCCGAAGCGCGTTCCGATTGTTTCCACCGGCAACTTCAGCAAAACCACAAGCGCCGTGCCCGCAAACAGCGCGACGATATATCCCGGCACGCGCTTCACAAAACGCATGAAGATCAGAATCACAACCAGGGCAAACACGCCGAGGCCGGTTTCCAAAGGAGAAAACGTGTGAAGGTTCCGCGCGAGAATTTCCATGCGAGCCAGAAATTCTCCGGGAACTTTCTCGACTTTGAGGCCGAAAAAATCCTTGATCTGCGTGCTGGCGATGATGACCGCGATGCCGTTCGTGAATCCTACGACAACCGGGCGCGGGATATATTTCACGGCGGTGCCGAGGCCGGTAAGGCCCAGAATGACGAGCATCACGCCCGCCATCAGAGTGCACATGAACAGGCCGTCCAGGCCATACCGCGTCACAATGCCGAAGACCACCACGACGAACGCGCCCGTGGGGCCGCCGATTTGCGTCGTCGAGCCGCCCAGCGCGGAGATCAGGAACCCCGCGACGATGGCGCAATACAACCCCGCCTGCGGCGCAACGCCCGAAGCGATCGCGAACGCCATCGCCAGCGGCAGCGCGACGAGCCCCACCGTGACACCCGCGAGCGTGTCGGCGGCGAATTTGTGCCAGCTATAGTCCTTCAAACAGGAAATCGATCTTGGCAGCCACTCTTGCATGCACGTGTCCCCGGAATCGGAGTTCCGACTCTCCGACAGTTAGGAAGGTAAATTTAATTATAACCGGGAAAAAGGAAGCATGCGAATTTCAGGCCGCCAAGTTTCGTGAGCGAAAACTGTTTCGGGTTGAATTAAGTAGCACAGCCACTCCTGGCTGTGCGGTTCTTCCAGCACTTAGAAAAGGCGCACAGCCAAGAGTGGCTGTGCCACTTACCAGATTAGTTTCAGCGCAAACTGAATCTGGCGGGACGTGGTCTGTGTGGAGTCCAGGAGTCCGGCAGTCTGGGTTTGCGGGACGCCGTTTTGGTCGAACGCAGCCAGGTTGTCGGTGGGCGACCCGAAGTTCGCGCGATTAAAGATATTGAAAATCTCCGCACGGAATTGCGCGTTGAAGCTTTCCGAGATGCGCCGGATATAGTTGTTCTTGAACACGGAGAAATCCAGTTTGGAAAGCCCTGGCCCGATGACGGCATTGCGGCCGAGGTTGCCGCGGAGATTGGCGCAATACGTTTGCCCGCTCGGCGGAGGCGCTGCGGCGCCCGCAAAGGGAGCGCACGAAAAGGGAAGTGATGCCAAGGACGCAGTCGGCACACTCGGCAGTGCGAAACAATTAATGTTGACGTAGATGGGCGTGCTATCCTTTTTAAAATTCTTGTTAACCGTGGCGCAGCCGGGAACGATGCTCGGTACTTCTCCCGTTTCATCCAATAGCGCCCCGACTGGATCTCCGCCCATAATCGGCGTAAACGGCTGGCCCGTGCTGGCCTTGTACAAGCCCACAAGCTGCCACCCGCCGAAAGCCCACTCCGGGAGCCGGGAGCCCTTGGCCGGCGACGGAATTTCCCACGTGGCGCTCAGGACCAGGGTTTGCGCAACGTTGAAGTCGGAAAGGCCACGCGTCGTGCGCTGGTCAAAGAACAGTTGATTGAACAGGCCGTTCGGAAACGAGTCATTCGCCTCGGACGCGGACAGGGTATCGATGCTCTTGCCGAAAGTATATGCGGCGTGAAACTGGACGCCGTGGCTCACGCGCTTGGCAAGATCCACTTGCATGGCGTGATAGAACGAATTGGCCTGCCAAAGCGTGGCGTTGATGCGGCCGAAATTCGGATTCAGCTTGCTGTTCGGCACAGGCGAGGCTTCCGTCCCGCTCGGTAGGAAGCCGGAGGCGCAGGGGTTGCCGTTGCCGTCTGGTCCGCACGGCCACAGATAACCCGCGGACGTGAGCGTGGGAATCGCCATGTCGATGTTGTCCACGCGGTAGGGCAGATGGACTCCCCGGGATCCCACATATCCGACCGTCAGCGCCAGCGTGGAACTCAGCTCGCGCGCCACGCTCAGGTTCCATTGCATCACGTAATCGCGCTTCGGCCGCGGCTCCGCATAGTACGCAAGATTCGTGTCCGTTTGCCCGACAAATTGCTGATAAGCCAAGGATCCCAGCGTTGGGTCCATGGTGAACGAACCTGGCGGCGGATTTACGCCGACAATGGTTCGCGTGAACGGCGCGGCTCGTTGAAAGGTGAGTGTGAATTCATAAGGCAGCGGGAGTACATCAAAAATCCCAAAGCCGCCTCGAAACAGTGTCTTGCCCGAACGCGGGTTCCAGGCAAATCCGAGGCGCGGCTCAAAGTTCCGGAGAGTGGGGTTTTTGAAAAGTGGCCCGGTGCCTGCGCAGCCCGGCGCGCTTATTCCGCAAATCGGCTGCGCGGCGGGCGCCGGCGGATTCGGAAATCCCAAACTGGGCAGGACAGTGGTAAGGCCCTGCGATTCAGTCGGCACGGTCACCATTTCGTAGCGAAGCCCGGCATTCACCGTCAGCGTCTTCCGCAGCTTGATGTCGTCTTCGACGAAAGCCCCAAACAGCGTCTGGCGAATTCCGATATCGAGCGGCAGGGGAGTTCCCGTTCCGGAAAAGAGGGACGGCTGGTTGGTCAGGAATTGCGCCAGGGAATCAAAGCGGAAAAGGCCGTTGATGTTGCTGGCGGAAACTTCGTTGTCCTGCATTCGCTCAAACTGGCCTCCGAATCTGATCGAATGAATGCCGTGAATGAGGGCCACGTAGTCGCCGCCCTGATACGTTGTCCAATAAAGCGCGCGGCTCGAGGGAATGTACCCCTCCGCCGTTGGAGCGCCCAAAAAGCTGGTGACCCCAGGAATGCTCTGAATGTCCCCGGCATAACCTCCCGGCTCGAATGCGTATTGGTGATCGGTCATCACGGACTGATATGGGCCGGCGATGTGATCGACCTTGCCCTGGATTCCTACGGCGCGAGTGGCGCCGATTTGGGCGACGTTCAGCAAATTAGGGCTAAAGATGTGCTGCTCGTGAATCGTCGCGGCTTGGCGGTTGGAAACGAGGTCGGAATACAATTCGCCAAAAGTTCCGGGCGCCACCGTCGTGGAATTGTCCCGAATGTAGGTTGCGTAGATGCTGTCGTGATCCGTGAATTTGTGGTCGAAACGAGTCGTGAAATAGTTTTCGGCCGTGATTTCCTGCGCGGAGAACCGGAAGATTCCAATGTTGCTGCCCGCCTGCACGGTGTCGGTAGGCAGCGGAATAAACAGCGCGGCAAGGAACTTTGCGATCTGCGGATCCACAGCCACCTGACATTGATTGGTTACGGCGGTGGGGGCGCAGTTGGATGGAAACTGCGAGGGATCCGAAAACGAGAGTAGTCCGGTACGCGCGGCCTGCGATGGGACAGTATCCACCGTTGTCACGCCGAGCGATTGCCGCAGTCCTTCATAGTCTCCAAAAATAAAAGTGCGGCCCTTGCGGATCGGCAGCCCAGCGGAACCCCCAAACTGATTGCGCTTAAAGGGTGGGATCACCGGGCCGTCAAAAAAATTGCGGGCGTCGAGGGCGCTATTGCGGAGGAATTCGTAGACGGAACCGTGAAACGCGTCCGCCCCTTTGGTGGTTTCAACGCTGATGACGCCGCCCGAGGTCCGCCCGTACTCCGCCGGATAATTGCTGCCAAGCACCGCCACCTGTTGCACCGCATCGATTCCCAAATTGTCGCCGAGAACGCTGCCCGGCGCCCCGTTCGCATAGTCGTTAATGCTGACGCCATCGAGGATGTAAGCGTTTTCATCGGGCCGCGATCCGGAAATACTGACGGCGGCTCCGAAACCGCGATCCATGTTGCCGCCACCGGACGCGCTGCCGTTCTGCACCGAGGAGACGCCGGCCTGTAGCGTCGCCAGCGCCGCCCAGTCGCGGCCGTTGAGCGGCGTGTCACGAACCGTATTGGCGTTGGCGCTGCCGCAGGTTGCCGGGCAAGGCTCGCTGACCAGAGCGGGCGGCGCGACGACCCGCGCAACGGGCTCGGCATTGCCCGCCTTCAGCAGGACGTTCAGGATGCGCTCGACGCCTCCGGTCACGGTGATGCTTGTCCAAACCTGAGTCTGGAACCCGGTCGCCGAAACCGTCATCTCAAAAGTTCCGGGGGACAGGTCGGCCACGTTGTAGAGTCCCGCCGTATTCGTTGTAACACTTCGGGATTGTCCGGTTGTCACTTCCTTCACCGAGATGTTAACTCCCGGAATCACCGAGCCGGACTCAACCGACACCGTGCCGGTAATCGCGCCCCCAGCGACTTGCGCGTTCCCCGGCGGGCAGGAAAAGAAAAGCAGAACCAGCGTCGCAACAACAAATTTCATCGGGCCCCCTTACAGCTTTGACGCGGTTTAAATTATAGGCGTATTTCCCGCAAGACCATGTCGGAAACTGCAACCATCAATAGCAGACCACCCGCCCGTTATCCTATTCGTTTAACCTGAATGGCTCCTGAAGGGCAAGCTAAGAATTCACTCATTCCGCCAGGGAGACTGATCCGGCCAATGGCGCATGGCGTCGGCGGCCCATGCTGTGTTCTTGTCCATGTGACAAGAGATGCATGGATTTGGAATCTTGTACCTGTCCGTCATGGCCGGAGCGAGAAAAGCGAACGTATGAGCGCGCACGAAAACGTCGGGAATCTCAGCCTCGATCTTTGGCATATGGCAGGCCACACATTGGCTGCCCGCTGAGCCGTCCTTGTGATGCGTGTGCTCCGCGAGCGTTGCCTCGCGCGGGCCGTTCCGGGAGCCGGGTCCGTGGCAATCCAGGCAAATTTCGTTGACGGGCTTACGGAGTTGCGCGTAATTCTTCGTGCCGTGCACATCGTGGCAATCGAAGCAGGTCACCCCGCGACGGTACATCACGCTTTGCACGAAGTCGTTCCCTTGCATCCGGTTTTTGTGCGCCGTCCCGTCGGGGAAATGCGTAAAGCTTAGTTCGCCCAGCTTGTGGTCTTCGAGCTGCCAGTAATCCCGCAAATTCAGTCCCACGTGATAGCCGACCGGCCAGTCATAATATCTGCCTTCGATGGGATTGGCGAGCGGACGTCCCTGCGAGTGGCATTGGATGCAGGTGTCACTGGCGCTGACGTAATCCATACGCGCCGGATTCAAAATGTTGGCGCGCGCGGCGTGCTCCACGTGGGCGCTTCCGGGACCGTGGCAGCGCTCGCAACCGACATTCCATTCCGCGACCTGCTTGGTCTGAATGTTGTAGTCCACCGAGTGGCAGCCGTCGCAGGTTGGGCCCGTGGGGCGCTTCATGTTGTCGGGTGGATAAAACGGCGCCCACCAGTCACCTCCGTTTGGCACAAAGTACTTGAGCCACTTCTTGTTGCTGATGTCCCACTGCGCGGGCTCGGGGAAATAGTCGTCGCCGATCTTGGTGAAGTAGCGCTGTTTCCAGATGCTGCCATAGACAAACGCGACCTGGTCCCTTGTGAACTTCGGGCTCACATTATTTGTAGCCAGATTGGGAAGGATCGCGCCCGGATATTTGCGCGGGTCGCGCACGACATTAGCCATGGGGGTATTCTTCCAGTGCTCGTAGATTTTCCCGTGGCATTTCTGGCACGCGGCGGAACCTACGTAATGCGCCGAGGCGGCCGCTGCGCCCTGCTCTGCTTTTTCGCGGGGCGTTGCCAGTCCAATGGAACGAACGAAAAGAACCAGCTTCCACGCGCTGTTGTCATCCTGGCCGCTGTGCGGACTTCCGAACGCCGGCATCCCCGTCAAGCGCACGCCATTCTGAATGATGTAATGAATTTCGCCGTCGGTGAGATTCTGCGTTTCGGGCTGCTGCAAATCCGGCGCCTTGGGATAAAGATTCGGGCCGATCCCCGACCGTCCATCGCCATCCTTCCCGTGGCAGCTCGAGCAGTGGCCGGTAAAATTCTCGCGCGCCTCCAGCAAGAGGTCAGGAGTCGCGGTCCACGGATTTTTTTCATTCCTCGCGCTTCGCGGAATGCCCAGGTTTCGCGCGGTTCGCGCCATTACCCTCTCGACAGCGGAGGGCTGATCCGCGGCGCTGAAACCTCGCCGGATCACAACCGTGGCGTAAGCGGCCGCAAGAGCAGCTATCACAACCAGGACGAGAAAAAATACCTTCGACCGATTCATTTATTCTCCGGCTGGTAATTTGCTGACCCGTGTGCGGAACAGGTTACCAAATCAGTCTGAACGAAAGGTGAAAATCCCTGATTCGCGGGACTGTCCTCATTACCTTTCCTTTCCATGTGTGGCGGGAACAGCCTAGAATTATAGTCAGGCCAATTCAGTCCATTTTCAGGTTGTAGTGTTTTCATAGGAGTATGTCGTCGATGCATGTCCTCATCGTGGAAGACGAAAAGAAAATGGCCGAGCTGCTCAAGAGAGGGCTCGAGGAGGAGAACCATTCCGTCAGCCTGGCCTTCGATGGCCGCGACGCGCTCGAAATGGCTCAGGCTCTTGAATACGACGCCATCGTGCTGGACCTGATGCTGCCGGGAATCGACGGTTTCGAGGTCGCGCGACGCCTGCGCAAGAACGGCAACGCAACGCCGATCCTGGTCCTTACCGCCCGCGACACCGTGCCGGATGTCGTCAAAGGGCTCGACATCGGCGCCGACGATTACATGACCAAGCCGTTTTCTTTTGAAGAATTCCTCGCGAGGCTCCGTTCGGTCTCGCGGCGAGGGTCGGCCCCGCGCCCCAATCTTCTCCAGGTGGCAGATTTGTCATTGAACCCTGCCAGCCACGTGGTAACGCGCGCTGGCGAGGAGATTACCCTGAGCCGGACGGAGTTCCGCTTGCTGGAATTCCTGATGCGGCGCGCCGGCCGGGCGGTCCCCAGAAACGCGATCATCCAATCGGTGTGGGATTCCAATGAGGAAGTGGAGGAAAATACGCTCGACGTTTTTATCAGCCTGCTGCGGAACAAAGTGGATCGGGATCACAAGGTGAAGCTGATCCAGACCGTTCGCGGAACGGGCTACACCATCCGGGACACTGCAAAATCATGATGACTCTTCCCATTCGCCTCCGACTGACCGCCTGGTATTTCGCGATTCTCGCGGTGGTGTTGTCCGCGTTCGGCATCAGCGCTTATTTCGCGATGCGCCACAGCATTCGCCAAACCGTGGACGAGGAATTGCAAATTCGGTGCGAGGGCGTGCACCAGCTGATCGAGCGGGATATCCAGCGAGGCCACAAGGACGATCTGCCGGAAGGCCTCCGCGAGCATACGGAACTGCGGCAGGGAGGCGCCCTTTTGCAGGTTTCCGACGAGCAGGGCAACTGGCTCTACCGCTCCACGGTCATGAGCGATTACGGAGTACCCAGGCCCGCGACGGTCCCGAGAAGAGCCACTGAATTTATGGGCAGGGATGTGCCGCTGCGCATTTGGACCCAAAAAGTCAGCGTCGGCGGCCAGTCGTACCTTATCCAGTCCGCATTTGAAATGGACGATTTTTACGAAGCGCTGCACCATTTCGCGTTGCTGCTCTTCATTTCCATTCCTACTCTGCTGCTTTGCGCGGCGGCCGGAGGCTACTGGATCAGCACGCGGGCGCTGGCCCCGGTGGACCAGATTGCGCAGACGGCGAGGACCATCAGCGCGCAGAACTTGTCGAGCCGGCTAATCGTCCCGAAAACGGGCGACGAGTTGCAGCGGCTTTCGGAGACGCTCAACGGCATGCTCGAGCGCCTGGAAGCCGCCTTCAAGAAAATCACGCAATTCACAGCGGACGCTTCGCATGAATTGCGCACGCCGGTCGCGGTGATGCGAACCCGCGCGGAACTATCCTTGCGGAAGGCGCGCTCCGCGGAGGAATACCGGGACGTGATCGCCGAAGTTCTCACCGAGCTTGAAAAAACTTCCGGGTTGATCGAGCAGTTGATGTTCCTGGCCCGGGCCGATTCCGGCGCTGAAACGCTGCACTTCACGCCGACGAATGTCTCGGAAGTTCTGCGCGAGGCCTGCCACCAGGGGAGCGCTCTGGCGGAGGCCAAACAAATCGGTTTCCAGGAGCGCATTTCCGGCGATTCCATGTGGATTCAGGGAGACGCCGGTTCGCTGCGCCGCCTATTTTTGATCCTGATCGATAATGCGGTGAAATATACCCCAGCGAATGGACAGGTCGAAGTCTCCTTGCAAAGGAACGATGGCTACGCCGTGGCGCAAGTGCGCGACACGGGGATTGGCATTGCCGAGGCGGATCTGCCGAATGTGTTTGAGCGTTTCTATCGCGCGGATAAGGCGCGCACACGCGAATCGGGTGGAGTCGGGCTGGGGCTCTCCATCGGCCGGTGGATTACCGAGGTCCACGCTGGGACGATTGAAGTGCATAGCTCGCCGGGGCAAGGATCGATGTTTCAGATTCGCTTCCCCATAACGAATCCGGGCAGTTGAAACGAAGAGCCTGGCGTGAAGTCTCCTTTCCCGCAAGCCTGTTCCACCTGGGTCAAAGCTTAAAAATAGCCCTTGACTTAAGGAACCATCGGAACTACTCTCCCCCCATTCATGTGGTCGGGTGCTGTCTATACTTTTATAGCAATCATTAAGGATCGGTCGAAGAATTCATCGAATTTAGCATGCGCGGTACCAGGCGCCGCTCGCTAGACGCAGCGTTGTTTGGTGAAAGAGACGCGCGGGGAACCTGAATTGGGGTGAGGGCCAGGTAGGATTGTTTTTCGCTCTCCTCAGGGAAATTGAGCTTTTCCGCAGGCTTTTCCGTGTTTCAGAAGTTGGGTTATTTTCAGAAGTCGGGTTATTTAGGGGTGGGGATGGGGACCAGGTTCAGAATTCAATCCTTGATAAGTGAGGGTTCAGATATGCGAGCTTCAAACTCGATGTGGAATTGGTGTGCGAAAACGATTCAATTGCTGGGCGGGGCCTTGTTGGTCCTGTTGCTCAGCGTGCCCGCGTTTTCACAAGGCAATTTGGGCCGCATTATGGGAACGGTCACGGACCAGAGCGGCGGCGTCGTAGCTGGCGCCACGGTAACCGTGCTGGACACGGCAAGAGGCGTCACGCGAACGCTGACTACGGACGACGCCGGGGAGTACAACGCTCCCAACCTGACTCCCGGCACCTTCACAGTTCGCGCCGAGGCCAAAGGTTTCAAGAAACTCGAGCGTCAGAGTGTTGACGTGGGAGTCGGCAAGGAAGTCCGCGTCGACGTAACTCTCCAACCGGGCGAGCAGGAACAGACCGTCACGGTCACCGAATCCGTGCCCCTGGTTGAGACAACGAATGCCACGCTTGGCGGCACGCTCGACAACGCGGACATCGTCGATATGCCTTTGAATGGCCGCAACTACCAGAACCTTTTGGGCCTGCGCCCCGGCGTGATGGTTCAGCCCGGCGGCGGTCCCTGGACCCAGAGCACCAACGGCGTCCGCCCCGATGAATCGGCCTGGATGGTGGACGGCGTCATTAATGCCAATTTCTTTGATGCCCGCCCAATCCTCGGCATGCCCAGCCCGATCACGGACGGCGCGACGATTCTGCCGATCGACGCCATTCAGGAATTCAACACGATGGAAAACCCCAAGGCGGAATCCGGGTGGAAACCCGGCGCCGTCGTCAATGTGGGAATCAAGTCCGGCACCAACCAGCTTCACGGCTCGGCCTATGCTTTCGGCCGCGACGGCTCTTGGGGCGCTCGCAACGCCTACAACATCGCTCCGCTCTCAGGCGGCTGCCCGACACCTTCTTGCGATAAACTGGATGTGTCGTTGAAGCAGTTCGGCGGCGTCGCTGGCGGTCCGATCATTAAGGACAAGCTCTTCTTTTTCGGCGGCTATGAAGGGCTGCGTTCGTTCATTGGCCAGGCTCTGGCCACGTCCGGCGCCGGCGTTCCGGCAACGGCAACGGTGGGAAATCCAAAGTTGAGTTTCGTGGATGCGGTCAACTGCTTGAATTTTGCTACCGCCGCTGCTTGCGGTAGCGGTGCCGTTCCCACCGCGGCCGTTCCAGTAAGCGCCGCGAGTCTGAAGTTGACGGGATGCACTGTGGGAGCAACACCGGCCGCCACGACGTGCAACGGCGGAGGCTTCTGGCCGGATAACGGCGCGTCGAATGCCTATCTCAGCACCTTCCCGAACGTCAATCGAAGCGACAACGGGATCGGCAAGATCGACTACCACCTGAATGAAAAGAATACGATCAATGGCATGTTGGCAACCAGCAGATACGCTGGGCTTGGAGAAGATCACCCTTACATCAACGCGCTGATGCTCAACACATTCCCGATCACGGTCTGGACCACGACCGAGAACTGGATCTATACACCCAACTCCACGGTCGTGAACGAGGTGCGGTTTGGCTATGACCGCATGACCATCGCCCAGGACAGTCTTGATGCCGGTGTGGCGTTTCCCATAAGTACGGGCTTAACGACCCCCGGCTGGCCGAATATCTCGGTCAAGGGCTTTAACAGCTTCGGAACGCAGCACAACCGGCCGCAGATTTCAGGACCCAACCCGTACTCCGATTATCAGGAAAATCTGTCGTACCTGAAGGGAAAGCACAGCTTCAAGTTCGGCATCGAATACGGGCGTATCGAAGGGGATTCGAACATTCCAGATACGGGCCGGGGCAAATTTACCTTTAACGGCGGAAAAGCGAGCGGTATTTTGCAGGCGCAAGGCCCCGCTTCCGGTTTTGTCGTGACATGTCCTGTTGGTCAGGCTCCTCCCTGCTTTGGGTCATCCACCCCACTGGAAGACCTGATCGCTGGAGATCTGACGAATGGCGTCGCCCTCGTCGGCAACGCCAACCGTACGATGCACTGGTCGGAAACCGCGGGATACGCACAGGACGATTGGCGGATCACACCCAAAGTGACGCTCAATTTTGGCCTGCGATACTCCTATGAGGCTCCTATTAAAGAGATCAATAATAACTGGGCTAACTTCGACCCGTCTTCGACCTCTGGACTCGTTCAGCAGGGTTCCACCGGAAATGCCACGTTGTGGCGCCCGGATACCACCGACCTCTCCCCGCGCATTGGTTTTGCGTGGGATGTTTCGGGGAAGGGAACGACGGTCGTTCGGGGCGGCTTCAGCATCATGTACTCGACGTTCACCGCGGTCATGTTCATGAATCAAAACACGTTCCAGAACAGCACCGCAGTCTCCATCGGTGCCAATCCAACGGGGGCTTTGATTCAATGCACCGCTGGGTTTCCCGGAGAGCCCACGTGTCCAACCACCGCTGGCGGGAACATTCAGCTAGGCTCCTCCACTTTCAGTGCGTCCAAGATGTGTTGGGATCCTACATTAGCCTCTTGCCCCGCAGGCCAGGCAAATGCATTTCCAGGTGGAGGACAGATACTTTGCGGAGATGGCCTCCCCGGAGACGCATCGCCGTGCAACCTCTTGGCCGTTGACCCGAACCTCAAGACGCCTTACATCGAGAACTTTAACCTGGGCATCCAGCATCAATTCGGCAACAACCTGTCATTGGAAGTCGGCTACGTCGGCAATCACGGCGCCCGGTTGACGGGGTTTGCCGACATCAACCAGCCTGCCGCAGGGGCAGGGTGGTGCCTCAACGCGCTGACACCTACGCAGAAAGCGGATGCCTGCAGTACGAACCTTGTACCGCCGACTACCCTCGCCGGCTACAACACCTTAGTAGGCGCAGGTATCAATGCGCAAGCCGCGCAGGAGGCCCGGCCGTACTTTACCAGGTTCCCATACATTGGGTTTATCAACCAAATGTCGAACAATACCCGTTCGAACTACAACAGCTTGCAGGCGACCCTGACCAAGCGGTTGTCGCACGGACTTTCGTTCATAGCCGGATACACGTACGCGCACGGACTCGACAATGGTTCTCTCAACCGTTTTGGGATGATCCCCCAGCAGGGTTCGGCGGATCAGTACGCCAACAGCGACTTTGACGTCCGGCATCGCTTCACTTTGTCGGCAACATACAACATTCCTGGAATCAAGGGCTACGGCCAGGTGTTGGAAGGCTGGCAGATCAACACAATTGTGAACATCCAAAGCGCTCAACCATGGCGCGTAAACGATGGTGGCAACAACTTTAACGGCGCCAACGACAACGCGGACCTATGGGATTTCACCGGGAATCCCTCTTCCTTCAAGGCCGGCTTTGACACGATCCCTTATTGCATAGCAAAAGACCTCGCCGGTACTGGGGCCAATTGTACTGTGACTAGCACCATTACCACGCTAAACAACCCCGTCTTGTCCAATTCGGCAGCTCTGTGGGGCGATTGCGTGGGGCAGGCTCCGACTTTCGCCAAGCAAGCGACGCTATTGTCTGCCGGCTGCTATGCGTCAGCCAGCGGCGATGCGATCATGACTCCTAACGGCTTGGGCCAGTATGGCAACAATGCCCGGAATATCTTCCGCGACTCTGGGTTCAAGACCATGGATTTCTCCGTGTTCAAGAACTTTACATTCAAGGAACGATACGGTGTTCAGTTCCGCGCGGAGTTCTTCAACGTCCTCAACCACCCCATCGCCGCCAATCCGTACGGCGCATCGAGCAATTTCAATTCAAACAACGATCCTTCCGCGATCGGGACTTTCGGCGGCGCGGGCGGCACGCCTGACGTCGTTGCCGGAAACAACGTCGTCGGCTCGGGAGCCAATCGGGACATCCAACTCGGTCTGAAGATCACGTTCTAAGTCAGGCCGGTTAAATCAAGCGATCAACGTCGAGGGGGGTGGAAAATCACCCCCCTCGATTTTTTTGTAGGACAGCCACTCTTGGCTGTCCGCTTTTGCCCTGCTGAAGTTGCTCTGGACAGCCAGGAGTGGCTGTCCCACGGGAAGTGATAGAATGCCTTTAGCTCAGAGGCGCGGTCGCCAAGTGGTAAGGCAAAGGTCTGCAAAACCTTTATCGGCGGTTCGATCCCGCCCCGCGCCTCCAAACCTATCTCCCGAAAATGCAGATTGAAAAAAGAATCAGTGGCGGGTAGCTGCGTCCTGAGCGGCGCTAAACCACTCCCAGGTGCGCTTCAATCCTTCTTCAAAACTGAAACGTGGATGATAACCGAGTGCTTCCCGGGCCAGGCCGATGTCCGCCTGGGAATCGCGGATATCTCCTTCGCGCGCCGCGGCGTATTTTGCTTGCGCGGAGCGCCCCGTGATTTTTTCGAGCAAGGCGAGCGTTTGATTCAATGTGCATCGGTTTCCCGTGCCGACGTTGATGGCGAGGCCGGGCGCGCCTGCTGCTTCGGCGGCAAGCAAATTCGCCGCCACCACGTTTTCCACGTAGACAAAGTCGCGCGACTGCTCGCCGTCGCCGTATACCGTGGGCTGCATTCCCGCGAGTAGATCCGCGCTGAACACCGACAGCACTCCGGAATAGGGAGAACCGGGATCTTGCCTGGGTCCGAACACATTGAAGTAACGCAGCGAGACAAACTCAAGCCCGTACATTTCTTGAAACACGCGGCCATAAGCCTCGCCTACCTGCTTGGAGACGCCGTACGGGGAAATCGGCGCCAGGCTGGCGCTCTCTCGAATTGGAAGCACGGACGTTTTTCCGTAGACCGCGCAGGAGGATGCAAACACCACGCGTTTTACTTTCGCGTCGCGCGCCGCCACCAGGACATTCAGCGTGCCGTTGACGTTGATCAGGTTCGTTTCGATCGGGTCTTTCACCGAACGCGGCACGGAAGTCTGCGCCGCCAGGTGAATCACGCAGTCCACGCCGCGGCACGCCTCTCGCAGCGCGTCCAAATCCGTGATGCTTTCCTGCAGCAGTTTGATTTTTGATTTCACCTGGGCCAGGTTTTCAGCCTTGCCGGCGGACAAATCGTCCAGGACCACCACGTCGTGGCCGCGGCGCACGAGTTCATCCACCGTATTCGAGCCGATGAACCCCGCCCCTCCGGTCACCAAATACCGCATCCATCCCCTCCCGCTGGCTCTGACCCGGAACAACCCATCATCGGATTCCAGCCGGAATTTCGGTAGCGGGTCAGATTGAGTTCTGGAAGTCGTGAATAACTGCCCGCCCCAAATGCGGGCGGCCTCTACAAAATCAACGGCACCGATGCGTTCCGGCTTTTGTAGAGGCCTCTCTGTCCCGCGCTCTTCGGGACAGAGAGGGCACGTTTCCTTTCAAACTGACCCAGTACCGGCATTTCCGCTCTGTCGTCCCGGCCGAGCGTTAACTTATAACTTACCCGCTCAGCGCGCAATGCCTCACCCGATGGCTGATCCACTCGACAAGCGCCAGAACCCGATTTGGGAGACGCGGTGACGCGATTTTTTACTTCCAAGTAATTGCCGCATTGACTTCGGAACCCGGTTTCAGTACTCTTATCCCGTGATTTCCAAGGTCCAGAAGACGAAGCAGGCTTGCCTCTGTTGTACCTGCTGTACGTGTCCGTCTTCTGGCGCCGGGACCTAAATACTCTAGAATCATAGCGAGCAATTCTAGAATCCCACCGCCGGATAAACCTGGCGGTGGGATTTTTGTTTTGGGGGCACGATCAACCCGGAACGAAGCCCGTTCAAGAAACGGGCAGAGAGGAGATGGCCGCCCCACCCGCCGACAGTAAGCCAAGGCCCGAGCAAACGTGATGATCCGAAATTCAAAGTTATGGATGTTTCGCGACACGGGGATTGGCGCCGTGCTTGCGGCCCTGGTACTCCTGACCCTGAGTGTTCCGGCCCGGGGAGCAGACGGTGAACTTCGCGAAAGGCCGGCGGCGCGGGTTTCTGCAAGCGATGAAACGGTGGCGGCGACTCCCTCTCTTGAACAAGTGGCCGAAATCCTGCAAGCGCAAGGACAGGAAATCGCATCCTTGCGGGCCGCGTTGCGCGATCAACAGGAACTGACCGCGCGCCTCGAAGCAAAACTGAACGCGGCCGGACCCGTAATGGTTGTCCCAGAGCCCGCAGCGCCATCTTCTCCGGCGCCGGCGGTTGGCGCGGCGCAGTCGGATCCTGCTCAGAAAGCCGCTCAACTCGAAGCTGACATGGGCAGCTCTCAAAGAAATTTGGAGGATCGGCTAAAAAAATTGGGCCCGTTTGCTTTTAGCGGTGACTTCCGGTTACGGGCTGAGCCGACATTCGGAGGGCCAGCGGATCGGTCGCAGGACCGGTTCCGCGAGCGAATCCGCCTGCGCTTCAACGCCGAGGCGGAATTGAATGATCAACTGAAGGGCGGTTTCTCGCTTGCGTCCGGCGACCTCAACACACCAATCTCCACGAACCAAACATTGAATCAATATGACACGCGCAAGCCCATCGCGATAGACCGCGTGTACGCCACCTACACTCCCAGCTGGTTCCGACCCCTCACGCTTACGGGCGGAAAGTTCGCCTATCCGTGGTTCAACACGGAACTCGTTTGGGACAAGGATTTGAATCCCGAGGGCGCGGGCGAAACCCTTGACTTCAATGTCAGGACGCCTGTCCTCAAGAAGTTCGCCGTCGTCGGCTTCCAATTGCCGTTCGCGGAAAACAAGAGGACGGCGCCGAACGATAAGAGCTTGTACAACACAATGGTGTACGGCGAGCAATTGCAGACGTTCTGGCAACTGGGAGACCGCGTCAAGCTGAGCGCTTACGGAAGCTATTACGACTGGCAATACGCCGATTCCATCGCGCTGTCGCTGCTCACGGCGAACAGCGCGAGTCCGGAAGACGCCTTGTTGGCGCTGAGCAACACCGGCGAGCAGAACTCGATTGCCACCGTGACGGCGACGAATCCAACCACCGGCGCGAAGACCATTACGTCGGCGCAATTTGCATCGAAGTTCGGCGTTCTCGATTCTCTCGCACAAGTCGATATCGTGACGCCCTCGGAGCGTTGGCCGCTCACTTTCATCGGTGATGTCGCGGAAAATACGCGCGCCTGCGAGAACGTGAGGAATATCCCGGCCGCGGCGGTCTACTCGGCGCCGTGCGATCCGCGCGCCCGCCACGGCTATTGGCTGGAAGCCAGTCTTGGACGAACTCAGAAAAAGGGAGACTGGCAGTTCAGCTATACGCGAATCATGATCGAGCGCGAAGCGGTGATCGGGGCGTTCAATTACAGCGAAATTTTTCCGACCAGCAACGTCGAAATCCACCGCAGCGAAATTCTTTATCAGCTTTTCGACCGGGTGACGCTGCAACTGAATGGATTGTTCGGCCGGCCCCTGGCAGCTGCGGGGAGCCCGCCGCCGGTGCAGCCTCTCCTGGAGCGGTTGCAATTCGACATGACGTACACATTCTAGGTGGCAAACGTGAAGTTTGGTCTCATACAAAGAAGAAAGATGAAGGCGAGCCTGGGACTCCTCGCGGCACTGTTGCTTTTTGCCGCTTCCGGAATCCGTGCCCAGCAGAAACCTATCATCCTACGCGTGGGGTATTTCCCGAATATCACGCACGCCCAGGCTTTGGTGGGACGCGCGGGCGGCCAGTTTGAGAAGGCGGTCGGACCGGGAGTCCAGATCGAATGGAAAGCATTCAATGCCGGGCCGTCCGCGATTGAAGCTCTCTTTGCCAACGCGATCGATTTGACGTACGTCGGGCCGAATCCCACGGTAACGGGTTACGTCCGTTCGCAGGGCGACGCGGTGCGCGTGATTGCCGGGGCCGCGAGCGGCGGCGCTTCGCTGGTCGTGCGGCAGGGCGCCGGGATTCAGAAGGCATCGGATTTTCACGGCAAGAAAGTCGCGACGCCGCAGCAGGGCAACTCGCAGGACGTGGCGCTGCGCTCCTGGCTGCGCGCCAACGGACTCAAGCCACGGGAAAAGGGCGGCGACGTTCAGGTCCTTCCGATCACGAACGCGGACCAGTTCACATTGTTCTTGAAGGGGCAGCTCGACGCGGCCTGGGCTCCTGAGCCGTGGGCGGCGCGGCTGGTTCATGAGGCGGGCGGCCGGATTTTTCTCGATGAGCGCGACCTTTGGCCGAATCACGAGTTCGCCATCACAAACCTCATCATCCGTCCCAAATTTCTCCAGGAGCATCCCGGCGTGGTGAAGGATTTTCTCCGTGCTCACGTGGAGCTTACGGAATGGATCAACAAGAATCCGGCGCAGGCGAAACAAATCATGAACCAGCAGTTGCAAAAAGAAACTGGAAAGCCCCTTGCGTCCGAAGTGCTCGACGACGCGTTTTCACGGATGGCGGTGACGTGCGATCCGCTTCGCGCGTCGATGCTCACGTCCACCCAGCGGGCTTTTGACGAAGGTTTTCTCGGAAGAACGCAGCCGGACCTTTCCAGACTCTATGACCTGATGTTGTTGAATGAAGTCCTACGCGAAAAGAAGGCGAGACCAGTGCAATGACAAACTACGTGATCGACTTATTCAGCCGTTCGATCGGCGGGGGCCGAGTGCCCATTGAAAGCGTTGACCTGGCGGAGCCGCTGAAAAACGGCAAGAAGCTCTCCGCGGATGCCGGCCTCCGGCAACCGGCCCAGCCCACGCGAAAAGAAAGCATTTCACTGAGCGGCGTTTTTCGAAGTTATGCCGATTCGCGAGGTTCCTCCACCCGGGCCCTGCAAAATATCGATCTGGAAATCGAGCAAGGCGAATTCGTCTGCATCGTCGGGCCGTCGGGTTGCGGAAAATCCACGCTGCTTCATTTGCTCGCTGGACTGGACCGTCCCACGACGGGAGAAATCACTGTGGACGGGAGTCCTGTAAAAGGTCCCGGCACGGATCGAATTTTGCTCTTCCAGGAGTTGGGGTTGTTTCCGTGGCTGACGGTCCGGCAAAACGTGGAGTTCGGTCTGAAGATGGCCGGCGTATCGAAAAAGGAAAGGCGAGATCAGGCGCGAGTTTTTCTGCGCATGGTTCACCTGCCCCATTTTGAGGATCACTACATTCATCAACTTTCCGGAGGCATGAAGCAGCGCGTGGCCCTGGCGCGCTCGCTCACGCTGCGCCCGAAAATTCTCCTGATGGATGAGCCCTTCGCCGCACTCGACGCGCAGACGCGCGACATGCTGCACGATGAGCTGGAACGCATCTGGAAGGAAACCTCGCCGACCATCGTCTTCGTCACGCACAATGTTCGCGAAGCCGTGCGCCTCGGCGACCGCGTGCTCCTGATGAGTTTCCGGCCCGGGCGAATCAAGACTCAGTTTCAGATCAATCTCCAGCGCCCGAGGCACGTCGAGGATTCCGACGTGGCGTATTTGTCCAAGGAGATTCTCGGGCAGCTGCGGGAAGAGATCGACCGATCTTTCAATGCGGAGTATTCGCGTGAAGAAAAGCGTTAACCAATTGATTTTTGCCGCCGGGGTGCTCGCGGTTTGGGAAGCGCTGGCGCTTGCAAAAATTTGGCCGCCTTATCTCTTTCCTACGCCGCAGGGAGTCGCGCAGTCGTTGTACGAGGGATTCAAGGATCACAGTCTCTGGATCGGCATCGGCGTAAGCTTGCGGCGAGTCGTGATCGGCTACGCCATTTCCGTGGTTCTCGGAATTCTTCTCGGAATGGTTCTGGCCTCCAATAAATTTCTGGAGGACACCCTCGGGCGCGTGATCCTCAGCCTGCAAAGCCTCCCGAGCGCCTGCTGGGTGCCCATCGCCCTGCTCTGGTTCGGCTTGAGCGAAACTGCGATTATTTTTGTGACCATCACCGGCTCCCTGCTGGCCGTAACGCAATCCACCAAGGCGGGTTTCGACAATGTGCCGCGCATCTTGTCCATGGCCGGCCGCAATCTGGGCGCGAAAGGGCCACAGATGTTCTGGCACGTGCTGCTGCCGGCGAGCCTGCCGTACCTGCTCGACGGATTGAGGCAGGGATGGGCTTTCGCGTGGCGCTCGCTGATTACCGGTGAAATGATTTACATTTCGCTGGGCCTCGGGCAGCTTCTGATGACGGGCCGCGATTTGAACGACATCAATCTGGTCGTGGCGGTCATGGTCCTGATCGCCTTGCTCGGGTACATCGTTGACGGCATCGTATTCCGCAAGCTGGACGCTTCCATCCGCCACAAATGGGGAATGGCCGCGACAGCTTCCAGCTGAACCCTGGGAACGCCAATCTCCTGATTGGCGTTTTGCGTTAGCGCCAATCAGGAGATTGGCGTTCCCGGGATATCAAGCGGCGCCGGGAGAATTTTTAGAACGCCGGTCGGCGTTGATCAGCAGTATTCCCGCCAGTCCGAAAACAAGCGAAAGCGCTATATTCCCAAGCCAGATCTTTCGCCCACTCACCCAGACCAGGAAAACTTCAAGGAGTACCGCCGGAAGGACCCACCCGAGGGCAAGCATCCATCCGACAAAGATTTTTTGACTGGACCACTTCCCAACTGCCGCTCCGATCAATAATCCCGCGGGCAAAAAGAGGAGCGTCTCATACACGAGTGCGCATCCATCCAGATCCAAGGGCCTGATGAAATAGAAAGTGTGCATGAGGCTCGCTCCGGGACCCAGGCGATATGTTTGCGGCACACGATTTCCGTCCAGGTAGAGAAACGCATCGGACCCGTCATAGGTCGCGACGATGTCCCGCGCCTGCCCGGCCTGGAAAACGCCGCGGACGTACCACGCAAGCATGGAGCGTCTCGCCGACAACGGGTTGCGAAAATAGAACACGAGCGCCGGCCCTTCCTGCCGCAGATGAAAATTCACGTTATCGGCGGATTGCGAGAGGGAAACAATGCGGCCGTTCACGCCTTGTATTGCCGCCGGCGCGCAAACAATATGGACCGTGAACTGGCTGGATTTCCTGATCGCTTGCGTGAGATTTTCAACCGGAAATTTTGTGCTCAGCCATGACCTGGCGCCCGGTTCGGGGCCGCTGGGGTTCGTGGATTGCGACTGTTCTTGGGTCCAGGCGAGTTCCGGCAAAACATTTGTCCGGTCGCGATACGGCGGCGAGCTCGTGAAGTCGTAGGATCCGAGCAAGCCCGTGCTCTCATCCTCCACCGATTGCCGCCCGGTGAACTGGCGAATCGCTTTATCCGGAAGCGCCCGGTTCCAGATTTGCAAAAGTTTGACTTGTCCCCCCCAAGGATGCTGCCCGGAGGCATCATTCCCCACGAAAAGAATGCATTGAGGGTCCCAGTTGCTTAGACGCGTTCTGTTTTGCAAGAGTGCGGAAATTCCAAAGCAGGCCACGAAATAGGCCGCCAGCAGCAACGCGGCCCGGCGCGGCGAGAGCCACCTTTCAAATGAATCTTCGCATTTGGACAACGTTCCCAAGATAGCGCCGGCGCAAAGCTCGAACAGAAAAAATCCGGCTACTGAGCCCATCGTATTGGAAATCACGTCCTCCCAACCCGAATCGCGCGCGGGAATGTAGAACTGCAGCACCTCCACCGTGTAGGAGACGCCCGCGCCCGCCAGCAGCGCCAGGAAAAGTGAGACCCATCGGCTTCCGCCCCGCTTGCGCACCTGTGCGGAAACACCAAATCCAAACGGAACAAACAGGAGAACATTCAGAAAAAAATCCAGATACATGATTCGTTTAAGGGACGACTGCAATAAAAATGGAAATCTGTGAAATACGTATGTAGCAGTAAAATCGAACTTGAATGGAAATAGAGTGAGGTAGGCAATCCCCAGAAGCGAAAGAATGAGGATTCGATTCGACCACTCAGCGCTGGCTTGGCGGCGAGGAAGATCCTGAATGTTCATGAGTTCAACGTCAAATCCCCTAACCCGACATAATTGAGTCTAGCACAGCGCCGCAACACTCCTCCGAAGCCTGGATTCGCACTTTTCCTCATCTCTTGATAACGCGCGAAACATTTTCGAGCGTGTTCCGACGAACTTCATCTCGTTCCAGGTGCAACTGTACCAACGTGAAGAGAACATCGCCTCGTTGTACTCAAGTACAGCGACGCGGCCTGTCCCATGTTTGCTCGGAGGACCAGTAGTGAGCTTTCTGGCGCGACTCCTAATCTGGACACGCCATGAACGCACACACAAATTTTCGCTCCCACTCACACGTAAATTCCAATCGCCGGGCGCCGCTCGGCCTATTCGCTCTGATTCTTTCATCCCTCGCGGTCCTGTCGCTTTCCGGCTGCGTGGGTTTGACGGGCGCCGGAACACCTGCAGCAAAGTCCAGCTCGAATTCCAACAGTTCCTCTTCCGGGACGCTGGCGGCCAACGCGACGACTTTGAATTTTGGAAATGTTGCGCCGGGATCGAGCAGTCCCCAGACGTTGACGCTGACCAACACCGGCACGGCGGCGGTCACGATTTCTCAGGGGACCGTCACCGGCACGGGTTTCAGCGCCATGAGTGGGATGTCCTCGGTCTCCATCGCGGCCGGGCAGAATCAATCTTTCCAGTTCCAGTTTGCTCCGAAGACCGCCGGGCCCGCTTCCGGCAGTGTCTCCATCGTCAGCGATGCGACGAATTCCCCGCTTGCTGTTTCCCTGAGTGGAACGGGGATGGCGGCGCTCGCCATCACGACCCAGCCGGCGAACCAGAGCGTTGCCTCCGGCCAGACTGCAACCTTTTCAGTCGTGGCGTCGGGATCAGGCAGCCTTACCTATCAATGGAAGAAGGGTGGAACGGCCATCGGCGGCGCGACGGCAGCGTCCTATACGACGCCGGCGACGACGAGTGGTGAGAGCGGCACGCAATTTACAGTCGTTGTGACCGACAGCACGGGGAGTGTGACCAGCAATCCAGCAACTCTCACGGTGACGGCTTCCGCCGTTGCGCCGTCGATTTCGGCGCAGCCGGCAAATAAAACCGTCACGGCCGGACAAACGGCGACGTTTAGCGTGACGGCGACAGGAACAGCGCCTCTTACCTATCAATGGAAGAAGAACGGTACGGCGATCGGCGGGGCCACATCGGCTTCCTACACGACCTCGGCCACCGCCGCTTCGGATAACAATGCGAAATTCACCGTGACCGTCACCAACAGCGTTTCCAGCGACACCAGCAACGCCGCCACGTTGACCGTGGATGTTCCTCCGTCCATCACCACGCAACCCGCAAACCGCACAGTTAATGCCGGGCAGACTGCAAACTTTAGCGTGGTTGCGACCGGAACAGGGACTCTAACGTATCAGTGGAAGAAGAACGGCGCCGCAATCGGCGGCGCGACTGCGGCTTCTTACACGACTCCAGCCACAGCCGCATCCGACAACGGCGCGTCCTTCACCGTCACCGTTACTGCCACTTCCGGCAGCGTGACCAGCAACGCGGCTACGCTGACCGTCAATGGTCCGCCGACCATCACCGGGCAGCCGGCCAGCAAGACGGTAGCAGCCGGGCAGACGGCCACGTTTAACGTGACTGCAGCCGGCACAGGCACTCTGACCTATCAATGGAAGAAGGGCGGGACGGCAATCGGCGGTGCGAATTCGTCCTCGTACACGACTCCTGCGACAACCACAGGCGACAGCGGTGCGCAATTTACCGTCACGGTCACCAACGGCGCAGGCAGCGCGACCAGCAACCCCGCTACGCTGACAGTGACCGCCGCGGCAACATTGATTCTCAATGCCAGCCAGACGGCTCTGAACTTTTCGAGCCTCAATATCGGCAGCAACAGCATCCTTCCCGTGGTCTTTACCAATGGCGGCAATTCCGACGTCACGATCTCGAATGTCACCGTAACTGGCGCCGGATACACAGCCAACGGTGTTTCGTCAGGCCAGATTGTGAAGTCCGGACAAACTGCAACGCTAAATGTTACTTTCACACCCTCCGCGACGGGATCTCTCCCTGGCAGCGTGAAGGTAACCAGCAATGCCACCAATTCTCCGGCGTCCATTACATTGTCCGGGACCGGCGTCCAACCGGTATCGCACTCGGTCACGCTGACGTGGACGGCGAGCGCGTCCGCGGTGTCCGGCTACAATGTGTACCGTTCCACGACAAGCGGCGGCCCGTACACGAAGTTGAATTCCAGTTTGATCGCGGCAACCACGTATACGGACTCAACGGTCCAGGCGAGCACCACATATTTCTACGTTGTCACTTCGGTGGATTCCAGCAACGTGGAAAGCGCCAACTCGACTGAGGTATCGGTAACCGTCCCATAGATTGGGCGGGATTCAGGCAATTCCAATTCGGCGGGCCGTGAAGTGCAGTCATCGCGCGGCCCGCCGCTTCCCTCCGCACTTGTCTGCAAGGTGCAGGTTCACTCCCCTGTCCTTCAAATGTCCATTGGGACAGTAGGTCCCTTCGCTTGGCGGCAACCACAATCGCTGCGATGAAAACTTCCAACATGAACGACGGCTTCCGCTGCGCGGGGAAACGCGCGACGCAAGAGAATTCCACGGGCAAGAGGGCGATACCTGTTGCCGCACTCGCCCTCCTGTTCTCCGCTATCCTTTCCTCCTCGGGATGTATTGGTCTTACTGGTGCGGCCAAGCCAGCGTCAAGCCAGCAAAGTACGCCCGGAGCCGCGGCGATTTCGCTGGCTCCCGCGTCCATCAAGTTTGGCTCCGTGCCCATAGGGGACACGGCTTCTCAATCGGTGACCATATCAAATAACGGCAATTCGGACCTGACTGTTACGAAGGCGAATGCGACAGCGGCTGGAGTCACGGTGAAGGGCATTTCGCTGCCTCTCGTGATTGGCGCGGGGAAACAGTCCACATTTGACGTTGTTTTTTCGCCGAAAACGGCTGGAGCCTTGTCGGGTAATATTTCCGTTACAAGCGACCTCTCCAGTTCGCCGAGCACGGTCTCCTTGAGCGGAACGGGCATGGCGGCCACGGCGCTCCTCACGATGAGCGCCCCCAGTTTGAATTTCGGAAACGTAGCCGTCGGAAAAAGCAGCGCTTTAAGCGTCATCCTGACGAATGCCGGAAATTCCAATGTTACGGTATCGAAGGTCAGCGTCTCCAACGCGCGTTATTCCGTGAGCGGTGTTTCAGCCGGCTTGATTCTGTCACCTGGACAGTCGGCGACGCTGGATGCGACGTTCTCGCCCCTGGCTTCCGGTAGTTTGCCCGGAACGGTCACCGTGACTAGCAACGCCACAAATTCGCCGGCGACTATCTCCCTCTCAGGGGACGGCGCTGCCACCTCTTCCCAGGCGATTTCCCACTCCGTGTCGCTGACCTGGAATCCCAGCCCCTCGGCCGTGGCCGGGTACGAGGTATACCGCTCCGAAGTTTCCGGCGGACCGTACACAAAATTGGATTCCAGCATCGTTACGGCGGATTCCTATACCGATTCCAGCGTCCAGGCGGGGCTGACCTACTACTATGTTGTCACTTCAGTAGATTCAGCTGGCGTGCAAAGCGCGGATTCCACCCAGACCTCGGCTACCATCCCAACCCCCTAGTTTTTCGGGCCAGGGACGGGCAGGCATGGTCCTGGCCGAGATTGCGAAGTCGGATTGATCGCAGCACTTTGTGGAACGGTCCGGGCAAAGCGTTCACGAATTTGAGAAATGAGTGCCTCCGTCCACTTGATTTTTGGGTTTTGATCAAAATTCTCAAAATGGCATGCCACCTCCCCAAGGTCACTGCAAGTCGCTCATTGTATGCGCGTTGTTCAAAAACTGTCCTATTTGGGAAAAATATGCCTGAGATGGGCTGAATTTTGGCTTCTCTGGAATCCTTTGGGTACATTGTGGAAAGGCTTTTCTTGGATGCTTCCTTTCTCGGGGTTGAGAACCGGGAGCAAATGCGCCGGAAATCATTTTCCCAGACATATGTCATTTAGTTTTAGCAGGTTAATCGGGTCGCGGTTCAAGAACCTTGCAGCGGGTCTCACTCCACTTTGGAAGCCTGATTGCAAATCCTCCAGTGAGTCTTTGAGGGCTGCGATGGGGACTTTATGGCGGTAGCCTGCGTGCTCCTTGCGGCTGGAATTGAACGGGACCAAAACGAACCGACACATTCATGAACGCCAAATCCATGAACAATTTTTGCTGGTTTGCGCTTCAGATCCGATCCCGGTGGGAAGGGACCACGGCGGCGCTGCTGCGAGGCAAGGGGCTGGAAACTCTCCTTCCTACCTACACGACCAAGCGCAAATGGTCCGATCGCTTTAAGGTAGTCGAAGCGCCCCTGTTTCCCGGATACGTTTTCTGCCGCTTTGATGTCCACAATCGTCTTCCGGTGTTGATTACGCCCGGAGTCATTTCGGTTGTGGGAAGGGGCAAGACTCCCATCGCGGTAGATGAGAAAGAGATTCTCTCGATCCAGGCGGCTATTGGTTCCGGCATCCACTTGGAGCCGTGGCCCTACTTGGAAATCGGCGAACGAGTTCGCGTGAAGGACGATGTGCTGGACGGGATGGAAGGAATCTTGACGAATTTTAAGGGAAGCGACCGCGTCGTCATTTCCGTGACATTGCTCCGTCGTTCGGTGGCGCTGGAAATCGACCGTTCGCGGATCTCTCCGCTGGGAGCTCCCCGAACTGCGCCGGCCGAAGTGGCCGGAAGATTAACCGAGCTTGAGATTGTCGGTGTCTGAAACCAGTCCAGGGTTCTAAGTTCGATTTTCAGTTGGGTGATCGTACGGTCAGGAAAAGAACTGAGGGTTGAAGCGGCAATACTCCAACACGCGTTGGGAATCATTGACAGCTTCCACGCTTTATCGAATCAAAGACAGGCAATAGCAAGCCACAGGAACTCGTTAAGCAATCTCTGGATCCCCCCGACCGCAGAGCGGGAATGGATCGCAGCACGTATTCCATCCACGGCGGAGCCGGAAACCGGCTCTCCGGAAACGGTCGGGAGAACATATGAGCCAAAACGGCAATTCCAACGGTCATTCCAATGGTCATTCCAACGGGAATTCCAATGGTGCGAAGTCGCAGATGATCCGAGTCGGCGTGATCGGTTACGGATACTGGGGTCCGAACGTGGTCCGGAACTTTTTCGGGGTGGACCATACATCCGTCGAAATGCTTTGCGACATGAATCCGAGCGCGCTGGCGCGAGCCAAGAAAAACTATCCCAGCCTCGAAGTGACGACCAACCCCGAGGAAATCCTCAAATCGCCCAAGATTGACGCGGTCGCGATCGTTACTCCAGTGTGGACCCACTACAAGCTCGCCAAAGCCGCCCTCGAAAACGGCAAGCATGTGTTCGTCGAAAAACCATTCACTTCCACCTCCGAGCAGGCCGAGGAACTGATCGAGCTGGCGGAGCGCAAGAATTTGAAAATCATGGTGGACCATACCTTCTTGTTCACCGGCGCGGTCCGCAAGATCCGCGAGCTGACCGAGAGCGGCGCGCTCGGAGACTTGTACTACTACGATTCGCTCCGCGTGAACCTGGGCCTGTTCCAGCATGACGTCAACGTGATCTGGGACCTGGCGCCGCACGACCTCTCGATCATGGACCACCTGATCAAGGGCGACCCCGAAGCCATCGTGGCCAGCGGCGAATGCCACCTGAACGGCGTCGAAGACGTGGCCTTCATGACCATCTATTTCCCGAACAACGTCATCGCCCACATCAACGTGAACTGGCTCTCTCCCGTCAAGATCCGCATGACCATGATCGGCGGGCAGAAGAAAATGCTGGTGTGGAACGATCTGGACGCCGACGAAAAGATCCGCGTGTACGACAAGGGCGTCAACATCACTTCCGGCGAAAAAGTGCGCGAGATGCTGGTGAATTACCGGTCCGGCGACATGTGGGCGCCCCAGCTCGAACAGCTGGAGGCGCTGCGCGTGGAGCTAGATTATTTCGCCGACTGCATTCTTCAGAACAAAACGCCTTTCAACGACGGCCAGGCCGGCCTGCGCGTGGTGCGCATGCTAGAAGCGGCCGAGCAATCCATCAAGCAGAGAGGAGAATTGGTGCGCCTGTGAACGAACACTGCAGCATTGCCCCGGACGTAAAGCTCGGCAAGGATGTGAAGCTTTCCAAATTCATCAACCTGTACGGCTGCGAAATCGGCGACGACACGAAAATCGGCGCGTTCGTGGAAATTCAGAAGAACGCCTCGGTGGGCCGCCAATGCAAGATTTCCAGCCACACGTTCGTCTGCGAGGGCGTGACCATCGAGGACAACGTCTTCATCGGACACGGCGTGATGTTCATCAATGACATCTATCCCCGCGCCACCGCCAACGGACAATTGCAAACCGAAGCCGACTGGAAGGTTGAGCAGACGGTCATTAAGAATGGAGCGTCCATCGGCTCGGGCGCCACGATCCTGGCTAATGTCACCATCGGAGAGAATGCGATCGTCGGCGCGGGAAGCGTCGTCACGAAAAATGTGCCCGCGAATTGCATCGTCGCGGGAAATCCAGCAAAAGTGTTGCGCAAGATCGAATCCGCCGTGGAGGCCTTAAAGTGAGCACAGCAAATGGAAATGGCAATGCGAATGATATTCCGTTCCTGGATCTGGTAACTCCCCATGTCGAGCTGGAACAGGAACTGACCAAAGTGTTCCAGAAGATATTGCACACCGCAGGGTTCATCGGCGGGCCGATGGTGGAGAATTTTGAAAAGGCGTTCGCCGAATTCTGCAGCACGAGCCACTCCGTGGCCGTCAGCAGCGGCACCGACGCCTTGCGATTCGCCATTATGGGCGCGGGCATACAGCCGGGCGACGTGATCGTCACCGTGCCGCATACCTTTATCGCCACGACTGAAGCGATTTCACAGGCGGGCGCGCATCCGGAATTCGTCGACGTGGACGAGCGCACCTACAACATGAGCGCCGAGCGGCTTCGCGAATATCTGGAAAAGCAGTGCAGCAAGGACACCACCGGAAAGCTGATCAGCCGCCGCAGCGGGCGCCGCGTGGGCGGCATCATCCCGGTGCATCTGTACGGGCAAATGGCGGACATGGACGCGATCCTGGCCCTTGCCGAACAGTATGGCCTGGTCGTGATTGAGGACGCCTGCCAGGCCCACGGCGCAGAATATTTTTCAAAGCAGAACAATCGCTGGATGAAGGCGGGCTCGATGGGACGCGCCGCCGCGTTCAGCTTCTATCCCGGAAAAAATCTGGGAGCGTGCGGCGAAGCCGGCGCGGTCACGACCAACGACTCCAAACTGGCCGACAAAGTGAAGGTCCTGCGGGATCACGGCCAGGCCAAGAAGTACTACCATGACATGGAAGGCTACAACGGCAGGCTCGACGCCATGCAGGCCGGTTTCCTGCACGTGAAGCTGGCTCACCTGGCGAATTGGAATGCCGCGCGGCGCGAGCGGGCCGCGGAATACAATCAATTGCTCGAAGGTGCGGAAGGCAGCGTCATTCGCCCGTTCGAGCCGTCCTGGTCGCGAGCGGTGTACCATTTGTATGTCGTCCGCACGCAGGACCGCGACGGAATGATCAAGCACTTGAAGGATGCGGGCATCGCCACGGGGATCCACTACCCGATTCCGCTGCACATGCAAAAAGCCTACGACTATCTGAACTACCGGCAAGGCGACTTCCCGGTCTCGGAAAAAGTGGCGGCGGAAATCGTATCGCTGCCGATGTACCCGAATCTGCGACCGGAACAGCAGGCCCGCGTGGTCCGTGAAATTCTGCGCTGCCTGCGCGTGGAAGCGGTGCGGTAGAGAGCAGGCGGGCCCCTCAAAGCGCACCACCGAACGGTATAAGGGGCCGATCAGCCGTTGCTGACGGCCCCCTTTTCTTGAATGCGGCATACGGTCCAACGATTGACGTCGATCTCCTACTTCCACCCGCGGCGGAGCTATACTCAACGCAGCGTGTCCTGTCGAAACGGGAGGCGGGGATGACGGACGACATTCTTCGAAAGAACATCGAGAGCAGCATCGAGGTTCACAGCCGTCTGCTGGAGGCGTGCTTGCCCGCCATGACCGTCGCGGCCGGCGCGCTTATCGCAGCCTATCGCAACGGACACAAGGCCCTCTTCTTCGGAAATGGCGGCAGCGCCGCGGACGCGCAGCATCTCGCCGCCGAATTCGTCGGACGCTATTTGCGCGAACGCCGCCCGCTGCCGGCTTTGGCGCTCCATGCCAATACTTCCGCCGTGACGGCCATCGCCAACGATTACGGCTATGAACACGTGTTCTCGCGGCAACTCCAGGCTCTCGCAGTCGCCGGGGATGTAGCCGTCGGCATCAGCACTTCAGGAAATTCGCAGAGCGTTTTGGAAGCCGTCACGATCGCGCACGAGATGGGTGTCTATACCATCGGGCTTACCGGCGCTGCCGGTGGGCGCATGCGCGGACTCGTCGATGTGCTGATCGCCGCGCCATCGAACGAAACGCCGCGCATTCAGGAATGCCACATTCTGGTAGGGCACGCGCTTTGTGACGCGGTCGAACAAGCGCTCGCCGAGTCGCCCGCTGCGATGGGAAAATCCGCCACAGGCAAGCACAGATGATCCACCCTCCACTCCAGCAGGTTGAACCCCGGCCCGATGACGCGTCCCAATCTGAAAATCCTGGAGGTTCATTTTCCGCGGCAGGACTTGCAAAACAATTGAACATTATCGATCCGCTCACCGACACACGCTGGGACGATCTGGTCGCTAGCCATCCGAGGGCTTCGGCGTTCCATCGGCGAGGCTGGCTCGAAGCTTTGAAACACACCTACGGCTATGAGCCGCTGGTGCTGACCTCGGCGTCCGCTGAGGAACCCTTGACGGACGGAATCGTGGCCTGCCGGGTCTCCAGTTGGCTGACCGGAACGCGACTGGTTTCCTTACCATTTGCGGACCATTGTGACCCGTTGTTCGGCGAGGCCGGCGAGGAGTTGCTGTCACCCGATCGCCTGGTCGAAGAATGCAACGGACAAAAGTATAAATACCTGGAATTTCGGCCATCACGGGCGTGGGAGAGTCTGCAAAATAAATTCCAGCCCTTTGAATCCTTTTACTTTCACGAGCTCGATCTCAGGCCTAGCCTCGGGCAACTCTTCAAGGCTTTGCACAAGGATTCCATCCAACGAAAGATCCGGCGCGCGGAAAAGGAAAAGCTTTCTTACGAAGCCGGCCGCAGCGACGAACTCATTCAAGCGTTCTACGACCTCCAGCTGATCACGAGGAGGCGGCATCACTTGCCGCCGCAACCGAAAAGCTGGTTCCAAAACGTGGCGAAGTACATGGGCGAAGCCATCCACATCCGGGTGGCCCGAAAAAACGGGGCTGCCATTGCGGCGATCTTGACGTTGCGGCACCGCTCCACCGTCATTTACAAATATGGCTGCTCGGACGGAGCTTTTCACCAACTCGGAGGCATGCCGTTTCTCTTCTGGAAGGTCATTGAGGAGAGCAAAGCTTCGGGAGCGGAGCGCCTTGATTTCGGCCGCTCCGAAATGGACAACGAAGGCCTGGTCGCCTTCAAGGACAAGTTTGGCACGGCCAAGCGGACGCTGACCTATTTTCGCTATCCGGGGAAAAAGGAAAAACAGGTGTATCTCCATGAGAATTCCCGCTTGATGCGCCGAATGCTTTGTATGTTTCCGGACGGCGTCCTGTCCGCAGTCGGCAGAGTCCTGTACAAGCATATCGGTTAGGAGCGGAGACGCACCGGACGCGGTTTCTTATTGCATCCTTGCGGTTCTCATTCCGGATTCCGATCGTCGGCAAAATTAACCAACCATAATCGGGAGAATTTGCGAGTCCTAATTCCATGACCTCATCATTCCTGGATTATTTCAAGTGTCCGGAAGAATTTGACAAGTTCGGCGTTGCCCAGGGGCTCGGGCAGATGCCGGGCTTTTTCCGTTTGGGGGAGCAAAATACCTGCTTCGGGCGCAGTGCCGGAACGGTGGCGCCAACGCCGAACGGCGGCCTTTCCGATGTTCTTCCTCTCGTGCAATCCCGCGGGGGAGAAATTCTGCTTCCATTTGACGCGGACGAAATCGTGGAGAATCTTCGGAAGGAGCGATATATCGCTCCTGAAGCAGCGCCCTCTTTCGCGAAAAATCTGATCCGAGAATCCTATTATTTCTTGCGGCCGCTTCTTTCCGTGAGCGTCCGCAAGCATTTTCAACGGCTCCATTTGCGGGACTGGAAAAAGATTGAGTTTCCCCGCTGGCCCATCGATAAGACCGTGGATAATTTGTTCGCGGAGCTGATGACTTTATCGGTCAAAGCGAACGGCAACCAGCGCATTCCCTTCGTCTGGTTCTGGCCCGAAGAGTACCAGGGCTGCGTCCTCATGACCCACGACATCGAACATGAACCAGGCCGGGCGTTTTGCGGCGACCTGATGGATTTGGACGATCGCCACGGGATCCGGAGTTCGTTCCAGGTGGTTCCCGAGGAGCGCTACACCGTTTCGGAAATTTTTCTGGAGAGCATACGCGCGCGCGGTTTTGAAGTGAATGTTCATGACCTGAACCACGACGGGCATCTGTTCGATAGCCGCGAACTGTTCCTGAAAAGGGCGGATAAAATCAACGAGTACGCAAGGAAATGGGGCGCGGAAGGTTTTCGCGCGGGTGGAATGTACCGGAATGCCGAATGGACCGACGCGTTGCAGTTCGGCTACGACATGTCTTTCCCGTGTGCGGCGCATCTCGAGCCGATCAGGGGCGGATGCTGCACGATCATGCCGTATTTTGCGGGAGACCTGGTCGAGCTTCCTCTCACGATTACGCAGGACTATTCTCTGTTTCATATTCTCGGCCAGTATTCGATCGACCTCTGGAAAGAAGAATTGGACTTCATCGCTTCGAGCAACGGGCTGGCCACGTTCATTGCCCATCCGGACTACGTGATCGAGCGCCGCGAGCGCGACCTGTATGAAGATCTGCTGCAGTATCTCTCGGAATTTTGCGGCCGTAAAAAACTCTGGCAGCCCTTGCCGCGGGATGCGGCGCGCTGGTGGCGTGATCGAAGCCGGATGCGCATCGAAGGCACCGCCGGCTCATGGAGAGTGGCGGGCCCGGGTTCAGAACGGGCGCGCGTGGCCTTCGCCCAGATCGAGAATGGACGGCTGACGTACGATCTGCCGGTTCCCGTAAATTCACACAAGTAGTTCGCTGAAACGGGCGCGCAATCGCACGGCTTGCTTCGGTGCGTGTGGAAGATTGCCTTGGCAACGGAAATATCCTTACCGTTCCTGCCGGAGGCTTTTTACAACAATAGGACAATTCTTTTCTCTTATTTGCGGATTTAACCAAAAATCGAACCAAATAGGCAGTCTTCAGCTCTCGCATTAAACAGGCAATTAACAGAAACTACAGGACTTACTAGAATAGGCTTCCACTGTTAAGGATTGCGAGTAGTCCTCCGTCCTGGCAGAGGAATTGCAAGTTTTATACCCGGGCAGGTCAAGGATGGGGAGTTTTGTGGCGGTAGCCTATCCGATCCTCTTGCTCCCGCAAAAGGCGCGGAAATACCTCCGGCGCAATTTGAGCGACTTCCCCGTAACCGAACCTGTTGCGACGGAACGTCGCCGGCCTCCACATCGCGATCCCTTTTCATCCGAGCGCACGGTTCGAGAAATTCCATAACCTCCATGACGAACAATAAATTCCAAATGCCTCGCATCGATCGGGTGGCCACGCTCTATCTGTGCCATCCGGTTGCGCGTCTTCTGGGCCTGAATTCCGGAGCGCGCGTGCCGATCCTGATGTATCACAGCATTTCAGATAACCTTTTTGCAAAGCCTCATCCATATTATCAAATCAATACTTCGCCGGATGTCTTTTCGCAGCAAATGAGATGGCTGCGCCACAACGGTTACAGGACCATGGACTTGCCGGAAATGTGGGCGGCGATGGAAGCCGGCCAGGATCTTTCCAAGACGGTAGTAATTACCTTTGACGACGGATATCAGGATTTTTATACCGACGGATTGGCGGTGATGAAGCAGTGCGGTTTCACGGCCACGATCTTCCTGGCGACCGACCGCATCCAGGACACCCCCGTGCGGGTCGAAGGCGCGGATTATTTGACCTGGCGCGAGGTTCGCGAGCTGTATGCCGAGGGGATTCGCTTCGGCTCGCACACGGTGACTCATCCGGACCTGCGCTCGCTTGGGCCCGAGCAAATCGATTACGAGCTGGGTTATTCAAAAGAAACCATTGAACAGAAACTCGGTGTCCCCATTAAATCCTTCTCCTATCCGTACGCATTTCCGGAAGAAGATCGCGACTTCACGCGTTATCTCATTGACGCCCTGAAGAATCATGGTTTCGAGAACGGCGTCTCAACGATCATCGGCCGGGCCAGACTCGGTAGTAATTGTTTCTGCCTGCCGCGCCTGCCTGTGAACTCCTGGGACGATCCCTCCCTGCTCCGGGCGAAACTGGAAGGCGGTTATGACTGGCTGCATTGGCCCCAGTTGTGCCGCAAATTCCTGCATCAGAATGCATGCCTGATGCAATCCTCGAAAGGCATTGAATCGGAAAGGGCCAATCACAGTTCCGCTTCTGCGGGGCGTGCAAGATAAGAATGAGTTCAGGTCCTGCCCTCCAGGACACTTAGACCAGAGAAGCCTACGGACGGGGATATAGGCAGAAACGCCACCGAGGTTCTTAAATTCGAACATAGGGAAAAGGGATCATCCATAGGAAATGAAGGCAGGGTGATCGAATCGGCCGGACCCGCGGCGGGTACTGTACCAACGACCTGTCCGCCAGCTAGTCGAAGGGCCAGTAGTGGTGGCGAAGGACCCACCGCTAGTCTTGCGAGTGCGTAGAAGATGGCGCTCCTGAGATTGGGCGTGGAGAGGTTTAATGAACGAAGTGGGTGAGGGAATTCAGGCGTACATGACTCGAAAACTGCGGACGATCGGGACGCGATTCGGGCTCTCATTTCTGATTGCGCTAGGAGTCTTGTTGAGCGCCTCCGCGGCGAGCGCCAACAACATCTACGTCGCGCAAAATTCAACGGGCGCCGGCAATGGCGCGAGTTGCGCCGCCGCGCGGTCGATCAATTCCCTTGGATCCGGCGATTGGGCCGCGGGGAATACCATTCATCTTTGCGGGACAATCACAACCACGCTGACCGCCCAGGGCAACGGAACGAGCGGCTCCCCCATCACCATCTTGTTTGAGCCGGGGGCTAATTTCACGGCTCCGGCCATCTCTAACGGCGGCGCAATCGTGCTGTCGAATCAGAACTTCATCATCGTGGACGGGGGTTCGACAGTTCCGTGCGGGTACGTGAACGGGTCCAACGTGACCTGCAACAACGGGAAAATCCAGAGCACGGCGAATGGGACCGGTCTGGCGAATCAAGTGGCTTCGATCGGAGTGGAGGCCGACTCTGCCAATAACATCGAAATTCGCAACCTGGAGATTGGCCCGCTCTACAGGCACACTTCGACAAGCGACCACACCCAGAGCCCTCCAGGCCCTCTTTGCGTGCAGTTCAATGGCGCGAATAATGTCAGCATCCACAACAATACGATGCACGATGCCGGGTGGTGCCTCAATGGCGGCGGCGGGCCTTCCACCAATCTCAACATGTACAACAACGAGATTTACAACGTCGATCACGGCGTCGGCATAGGAAACTCGAACACGAACATCAATATCTACGGGAACCATTTCCACGACTTCACCACCTGGGACACCACCGACAATTCCTTTCACCACGACGGCATTCATCTGTTTGGCGTAACGGGCGCGGTCATCAATGGAGCCAACATTTACAACAACCTCTTCGACGGTGACATCGGCTTCAACGAAACCGCCTGGTTTTTTGGAGAGGGCCAAATTCAGAATATCAAGTTTTACAACAACGTCGGCTACATGGCGCCCGGCCGCCAGTCCGGCAACGGAGTCTTCGACTACAACGGGAACGGCTTTACGGGAAGCAACAATTCCTTCTACAACAACACGGTTCTCGGGGCCTATGTGGGCGGCAGCGGCACTTGCATGATGGCGCAGGCCAACACGAATTTCACGATGAAGAACAACGTTTTGATCGGCTGCCAAAACATGACAGGCGTATCTTCCGACACGACGCTTGCCGCCGGCGGCGTGAATAACAACGTTTACGAGGATATTGATACCGACCATAATCTGGGCGGCAGCGGGAACACATTCGCCTGGGGCAACTCTCAGTTTTCCTCGTTCACCCAGTGGAAAAGCAGTTGCGGCTGTGACGCGAACAGCTTCTTCGGAACCCTGTCCAAGATCAACATCAACGCAACGACGGGAATGCCCAATGCGGGCTCCGCCGTCATCGGCGTCGGAGCGAACCTGACGGCTCTCGGCATTACGAGTCTCGATACGGACAAGGCGGGATCCCCGCGCCCCAGCGGCAGTTCGCCGTGGGACGCGGGAGCCTACCAGTTCGCGGTGCTATCTCAACCTGCGCCGCCCACCAATGTAAAGGCGGTTGCACAGTAATTCCGCGGCCCGTGAACCGCGGGAGAGCACTCGTCGAGTGACGAGGGAAGTCTCGAAGATCATCCGAACGGAACACCGCGGCTTATCGCATTTGGGACGCGCGCAAGGGCGCTCTGCAAGAGCGAAAGACCTCATCAATGCATCCCTGAAATTCTGAAATAACTCTGCGCCAAGTGCCACGATCGAAAAGCGAAGACAACCGACATATGTCCGTCAAAATTGGATTTGCCATCCTTTCCTATAACGAGCCGGAACAACTTCTCCGTCTCGTGAAGACCCTGAACGCAATGTTCGGAGACCCTCCGATCGTTTGCCATCACGACTTCAGCAAGTGCTCCCTCGACGAAACACTCTTCCCGTCGAATGTGCGATTTGTACATCCCCACATCGTCACCGAACGGGGCCTGATCAGCGTGCCCTTGGCTTTGTTGAAAGCATTCCGTCTTTTGAGAGAGCACGACCAACCCGACTGGTACGTTCCACTGAGCGGATGCGACTACCCGGTGCGGCCGGCGGACGAAATTATGGCCGAATTCTCCAACACCAAGTTTGACGCGTATTTGGACTACCGTGAAATTCTATACAGCGCGGCCCCTCCCGCTGAAAAGGATCAGGACGGCGGATTCGACAGGCCCAGCTGGGTCCCGCTTGCCTATGACCGGTACTGCGCATGTCTTTTCTACTATTGGCCGGTCTTTTCAAAAAAGAAGCTGTTGGCCCTCAGGATCCCGTTTGACAGAAGGCGCGTCGTCTTGTTTCGGAATCCTCGGATCACCCGGTGGTTTCAGGCCAATCGCCCTTCGCGAATCTTCGGCGGAGATTTCGCGTTTCTCGCCAATCATAGGGCGATTGACCGCCTCCTGGATCCTTCCGTGGAGAAGCTGATCCCGTACTTTCAAGAAAGAGAAGCGCCCGACGAAGCGCTCTTTCATACCGTGCTCTGCAATAATGCGGACCTGCAAATCTGCAAAGACACCAAGCGCTATGCGGATTGGTCGATTGTAGACCCGCATCCGAAGTGGCTCGACATCTCCGATGTGCCGAAGATCCTGGCCTCCGGCGCGCTCTTCGCCAGGAAGTTCCATCCGGACGGCGTCGCGCAAGAGTTCATTGACCGGATGGTGCTTGGCCTGGTCCCCGATCGCGAGACGGCGCTGCAATAATTTCGGTTGGTTGTATCCGCACAACGGCGGGAGAGACACAGCGAAGATGAGAATACTGGTTGCCATTTCAAGCTTTGGGACATCGCAGGATCAGTATCTCCTGCAGATGATTGAAGAATACCGCTCGATGCCGTTCGACTTGGATATTGTAGTGCTCTCCAACATACCCAAGGAAGTGGCGCCGGGCGTGGAAGTGATCGTCGGCCTGCCGGACGAAAAAGATCCCTGGTCTCTCGTGTACGCGCACAAATCGCTTTTCGCCAAGCGTGCGGAAGATTACGACCTCTTCATTCACACCGAGAACGATATTCTCATCACCGAGAACCACATTCGGGCCTTTCTCAAAGTGTCGGCCGTCCTGCATGACGACGAAATTACCGGCTTCATGCGGTTCGAGACCGGCCCAGACGGGGAAACGAACTTTCCCGACGTGCACGCAAGCTTTCATTGGGATGGCCGGTCGGTTGTGACCAGGGGCGAATACACGCTTGCTTATTTTACGAACGAACAAGCCGCCTGCTACCTGCTGACTCGCGAGCAGCTCCGGCGCGCCATCCACTCTGGCGGCTACGTAGTCGCTCCGCACCTCGGCAAGTACGGGATCTGCGAATCCGCGGCCACCGATCCGTACACGCAGTGCGGCTACAAAAAACTAATTTGCATCTCTCACGTGGACGAATTCCTCGTCCATCACATGTCCAACAAATATGTCAAGAAAGTGGGCATTGAAAGGCCGGAATTCCAGATCCTGATTGATGCCCTGACGAAAATAGGAAATAAACGCGCCGCCACCTCTTCCCTGTTTCCGACGGAAACAAAGCTGAAGCGCGCCCGCTATTCCAAGGACTATTACGAGCGGTTACGGTCGGACGTCGTTTCCCTGGTTCCCTCCAAGGCCCGAAGCGTGCTTTCCCTGGGATGCGGATGGGGCGCAACGGAAGAGTGGCTTGCCAGGAAGGGATTGCGCGTTGTGGCTGTGCCTCTGGATTCGGTTATTTCCGCCTGCGCGGAAGCCAGGGGACTCGAGACCGTGAACGGTGATTTCAAAACCGTGCGACAGAAATTGGAGGGCCAGCGATTCGATTGCCTTTTGATATCGAACGGCCTTCATCTCGTTGCGGACCCGGTTGCAGTCATTTCTTCCTTTGCCGGCCTTCTCTCGGAAGATGCCACCGTGATTGCCCTGGTCCCAAATCTTTCGCAACTTCCGGGACTTAGAAAAAGAATTCGGGATGACCGTGGAATCTGGGGTTTGCTGCGAGGTTATCAGCAGACTGGCGTCCACTACACGTCGCCTCGCGTTCTGCACAAATGGTTCCAGCGCGCCGGCTTCAGGATCGAAACGGTTTTGAATTTCCTCCCGGTTCGCGCCGGAGCGATCCACCAAATGACATTCGGCCTGGTGGACTCCTGGCTGGCGGAAGACCTTCTCGTGGTGGCGAGAAGAAGGCGTACCCAACCCCACTTGGCAACCTCAGCGGAAATGACGCGAGCCGTAAAGCGCGCCGGCTGAATCCTGGATTCGCGCGCAACCTGCGTAGGAAAGAGCGGTATTGATGGCGACACAGCAGCGATCATTTCTGCATGCGGTCAAGTGGGCCTACGTCGCCAATTGGGGCGAGCGGTCTTTCTCCGCCCTTTTTACGTTCATTCTCGCCGCGGTGCTGGGGCCGCGGGACTTCGGCATCGTTTCCATTGCGTTGATTTATATCGGCTTCTTGCAGATGTTCCTGGATCAGGGCCTTGTGGCGGCCTTGATTCAAAAGAAAAATCTGGATCCCGAGCATTCCGACGCCGTGTTTTGGATGGATATGGCGTTGAGTTTCGTTTTGGTGGGCCTGAGCATTTCCCTGAGCCGATGGTGGGGCCGGGCGAATCACGCCCCGGAACTCGCGCCCATTATTTCGGTCTTGTCGTTGTGCATCCCGATCGAAGCGTTCGCCATCGTCCAAAAGTCTCTCTTGTCGAAGGACATGGACTTCAAGGCCATGTCCATTCGTTCCAACGTATCCGTGCTCATCAGCGGAGTTGTTGGGATCGCGATGGCGTTCACGGGATTTGGCGTTTGGGCCCTTGTGACGCAGCAAATTCTGAGGGATTTCACAGCCCTCATCCTGCTATGGAAACTAAGCCCGTGGCGTCCCCGGTTCCGGTTCTCCTGGAAGCACCTCAAGGACCTGATGCATTTTTCGATTTCGAACTTCATCGGGCAATTCGCAATCTTTGCCGATGGGCAAACCGGCTCAATCCTACTGGGAATATTCTTCGGTCCCGTGGCTGTCGGCCTCTACCGGATCGCGGAGCGCCTGGTCGGCTCCGTCGTGACCATGGCCACGGCGTCGATCCAGAGCGTCTCCTTGCCGGAATTCTCGCGCCATCAGGATAGTCCCGCCGAATTGCGAAAAAGCGCTCTCTCCTGCGTGCGGTTGAGCTCGGCCATGACGATACCGGCCCTGGCGGGACTCGCAGCGGTGAGTGGCCCGCTGATGGCCACGCTCGGGTCCAAGTGGCTCCCGGCATCGGATGTGCTCAAGGTCTTGTCCGTTCTGGGAATGTCCGCCGTGTTCGCCTATTTCACGGGCCCACTGCTCCAGGCCCTCAACAAGCCACACCATCTCGCGATTCTGGAGTGGGCTCGCTCGGGCGTCGGAATCGCCTTTCTGGCCGTGGCCGGCTACATCGTTCGCGGCGGCGGGCTGAAAGAACAGATCATCGGCTTGGCGCTCGCGCGTTTCGTTCCGGGCGTCTTTGTGATCATGCCGATTTTCTTATACCTGCTCATGCGCCTTGCTGGAATTTCATTCCGTGACCTGGCGGCTTGCGTGGCTCCGTCGGCGGCGGCATCGGTGGGGATGGTCATCGCCATCATGCTCTTCCAGTTTTACGGATGGCCGGCAAATGCCAAACCTTCGATCGTACTGGCCATGGAGATCGTACTGGGTGGAATTGTCGGATTGACGCTTCTGGTTTTCTTTGACAAACAATTGCGCTCAGTCATCTCGAAGTTTCATCAGAGGATGTTCGGGAATTTGCCCGTGTCCAAGGAATTGGCATAAGAACCAGGGCCGGACGGCCTACTCAGAAGTGAAAAGGTCCCGCTCATTTCCATCGGGGCCGGAAGCGGTTCGGAGCTCGCAGGCACAGAAAAATGCAGCAATCCATCTATGATCCGGGAGTTGTAGCGTTCGGCGGAGGGGCCGGCCACACCACCTTGCATCCTGTGGTGGCGGCAGCAATGGTCATTGGGTTCATTCTAATACTTGTTTTGCCGCGCAAATACGCGGCGGCGGCGTTTCTGCTTGTCGTGCTATTAAGTCCCCCTGGACAGCAACTGCTTCTCGGCGGCGTTCACCTCTATGTTCCTTCCATCCTTGTTTTGGCCGGCTTCGTCCGAATGGCGCAGGCGAAGCTTTCGTCCAAGGGCGAATTTTTTGCAGGCGGTTTCACCTCCATTGATAAAGTCTTTTTATGTTGGGCGATTTTTCGGGCGGTAGCCTCCATTCTCCTCAACCGGCTGGATCCAGGAGCGATCGTCTATCAAATCGGATTTCTCTGGACCGCCCTCGGCGGATTCTTTCTGCTTCGATACCTGATTCAGGATGAGGAGAGCGTCGTTACCGTCATCAAAACGTTCGCATTTTTCGTCGCCGTGGTGGCCGTGACCATGTCGAACGAGAAATTTCATGACCTGAACGTTTTCGGATATCTGGGAAGCACTTCTCTCTACCCGGATATCCGGGAAGGTTCCATCCGCGCCCGCGGGCCGTTTGAGCACGAAATCCTGGCCGGGGTTTTCGGCGCAACCTTGCTGCCATTATTCCTGTGGCTGTGGCATAGCAAGAAATCCCGGATGGTTGCTTTCGTCGGCATGATCGGCTCCACGGTCATGGTCCTCACGTCTGCATCGAGCACATCCCTCATGACATATATGGGGGTCATCCTGGGATGCTGTTTCTGGGTTTTCCGCAAGCATATGCGATCGTTTCGCTGGGGCATCGTGATGGTGCTCATTCTGTTGCAGATCGTCATGAAGGCGCCTGTTTGGTTCGTGATCAACCACGTGGACCTGGTGCCTGGAAACTCCTCCTATCACCGCGCCATGCTCATCGACGTCTTCATCCGGCACTTCTGGGATTGGTGGCTGGTGGGAACCAATGACGCCAAAAATTGGGGATGGGATATGTGGGATACCTCCAACCAGTTCGTGAACGAGGGCGAAAGTGGAGGGCTGGCGACATTCATCTGTTTCATTCTGCTGATCTCGTGGAGCTTCGGGATGCTCGGGAAGGCCAGAAAGCTGGTCGAGGCCGAAGGAGACCGCAAAAAAGAATGGTCTCTGTGGTTTCTGGGAGTAGCGCTCTTCTCCCACATCGTCGGCTTTTTTGGGATCAGCTATTTCGATCAGACCAAGTTCATGTGGTATTCGCTGTTCGCGATCATCATCGCCATCACGGTTCCCATCCTGGGGACAAAGACTGTGACGGAAGAACTGCCTGCGTTCGATCTTCCCAAACCACGGCCTCGTCGCGCGACGCCCGCGGTGCCGGGGCTGGCCCGCGCTCGCAGAACCAACTGACGTTTGCGGGAGCGGATGCGATGAAAGCGAGTACCTTGCTTTACTCGTCCGGACGGATGTCTGGACACTATCGATAACAAGATAAGGAGGTCAGCGCGCCAGCGAAATCTCTTATGGATATTTCGATCATTTACGTCAATTGGAAGTCGGAAGCCTACATCAAGGAGTCCATTGACAGCGTCTATGAGCATACGCGCGGACTCCAATTTGAAATTATTGTAGTGGACAACGCTTCCCCCAGCGGGAACGTGGACATGCTCAAGGAACACTTTCCCCAAATCACCCTGATCAAGAGCGAAGAGAATCTGGGATTCGCGGGGGCCAATAACCTTGGATTCCAGAACTCCTCCGGCGAAATCGTTCTTTTTCTGAACCCGGACACGAAGCTCATGAATTCGGCGATCAATGTGATGGTTCGTCACCTTCGGAATTTGCCGGATGGCGGAATCATGGGGTGCAAATTATTTAACGCGGACCTCTCCGTGCAAACGAGCTGCATCCAGACGTTTCCGACGATTCTGAACCAGATTCTGGACGCCAATGTGCTCCGCGATCGCTGGCCTCACAACCGGTTGTGGGGAATCGGCCCTCTCTATTCCGAAAGTACGGAGCCTGCTGAGGTGGAAGTGGTCTCCGGCGCGTGCCTGATGATGAAGCGCGCCGCGTTTGAAAAAGTTTCGATGTTCAGCGAAGAATACTTCATGTACGCGGAAGATGTGGATCTCTGCTACAAGTCGGTTCAGGCGGGCTATAAGAACTATTACACAGGCGAAGGCAGGGTGCTCCATTACGGAGGAAAAAGCAGCGAGTCGGATTCGGCGACGAGAATGAAGTGGAGGGCGATCCCGCGCTTTTGTGAGAAGCATCACGGGCGTTTCTATGGAATCGCGTTTCGAGCCGCTCTGGCTTCCGCCGCGATGGGCCGTCTCGCCGTCATCAAGATTGCGTGCGCGTTCGGAGACCGATTGGGGCCACAGGTTAAGCTGCGTACAGCACTTCAAAAATGGCGCACCATCCTGAACGTTTTGGTGACACCCTCCATCCCCAATTGAGATGAACGCGGATGTTGAAAAGCCATTCAAAAGGGAATCCGCGCTTCGGTCAGTCCGTAGTCGCAGCGATGTTTGATTCTTAAGCAACCGCAACAGCTCCATTTCTCTTAAATTCAGCGATCTTCTATAAAATAAAACTATGAGCGTATCCGGCACAAATTACGTGGTCATCAGCCCTGTCCGCGACGAAGAGGCCTATATCCGATTTACGGTCGACTGCATGGCGCAGCAGACGATTGTTCCGAAGGAATGGGTGCTCATCAATGACGGCTCATCGGATAAAACCGGCGAAATCCTCGATGAATATGCGCAACGCTATCCTTGGATTCGGGTTGTTCACCGCGCGAACCGGGGATTCCGAAAAGCCGGCGGCGGAGTAGTCGAGGCATTTAACGCGGGATACAACGCTCTCGAGTTCCGCGATTGGGATTTCCTGGTTAAGCTGGATGGAGATTTATCCTTTGAGCCTGACTACTTCGAAAAATGCTTTCAGAACTTTGAAAAGGAGCCGCGCCTGGGAGTCGGCGGCGGCGTCATCTGCTACCTCGAAAATGGGGTGAAGGAATTCGAGCCCAGTCCCGCGTTTCATGTGCGAGGCGCCACGAAAATATACAAGCGGGCTTGCTGGGATGCCATTGGCGGTTTTTGGCCCGCTCCCGGCTGGGACACGATGGACGAGGTAAAGGCAAACATGCTCGGCTGGACGACGCAGAGCTTTCTGGACCTGCATATCGTCCATCATAGAAGGACAGGCACTGCCGACGGCCAGTGGGCTGGATGGGTCAAGAACGGCAGGGCCAATTACATCTGCGGTTATCACCCGCTCTTCATGGTTTCCAAGTGCATCGGCAGACTCGTAAAAAAACCATACCTCATTGGTGCGATTGGTCTGTTTTACGGATTTCTCAGCGGGTATTGGAAACGGATTCCTCAAGTCGATGACATCAAGACGATCAGCTATCTCCGGCGCCAGCAACTCGGGCGACTTTTTGGGCTGGAGACGATTTGGCGGTAAGCGAGTGTAAACGGTTCATTCTCTTTTAGCTCATCTTGGGCGATGAAGCGATGGTTCACGAAATAAAACCTGTTCTTTAGATTTCCCCAGCTGGAAATGAGGGCCCTGTGTGCGGAATTTGCGGCAAACTAGTTTTCGATAGACAATCCCAGGTTTCCCGGACCGTCCTGAAAGGGATGGCGGATTCCATCGTGCATCGCGGACCGGACGATGAGGGTTTTTATTTCTCCGGGCAGGTCGGGCTCGGCTTCCGCCGGCTTTCCATTATCGATCTGGGTGGCGGCCATCAGCCTCTTTGCAACGAGGACGAGAGCGTCTGGATCGTCTTCAACGGTGAAATCTACAATTACCAGGAATTGCGTCAATTCCTGCTTTCCAAAGGTCACCAGTTTCGGACGCAGTCGGACACGGAAGTCATTGTCCACCTCTATGAAGAACTGGGCGAGGCCTGCCTGGAACGCCTGCGCGGAATGTTCGCTTTCGCGATCTGGGACAACCGGCGCAAGTCGCTGTTCATCGCCAGGGACCGCGTGGGTATCAAGCCACTTTATTACTACCACTCGAACAGCTCTTTCATCTTCGGTTCGGAAATCAAAGTGATTCTCGCCGATCCGGAGGTGACGCCGGAAGTCAACCCGGAAATGATCGATCGCATCCTGACTTTTAATTATTTGCCCGGCGAAGAAACCCTTCTGAAAAATATCCATAAGCTGGCTCCGGGATCCTGCGTTCTGATCCAGGATGGCGACGTCAAGATCAGGCAGTATTGGGATCTTCAGGTCCCGCAATCGTCGCTAAGTCTCGCCGCGGCGGAAGAACAATTATCGGCCATGCTGGATGAATCCGTTCGCCTGCACATGATCAGCGATGTGCCGGTCGGATTTCTGCTCAGCGGAGGCGTGGATTCGAGCGCCATGCTTTGCATGGCAAGGGGAAAGACGGCCGGTTCGTTGCTCAGTTTTACGGTCGGATTTTCCGAGCCCGGAATCACGGATGAGAGGCCCTACGCCAGGCTGGCGGCCAAAACCTACGGCGCCGAACATCACGAGATGACAATCTCGTCCAAGGATTTTGAAAACTTCTTGCCGCAATATATCTGGCACATGGAGGAACCGGTTTGTGAGCCGCCGGCGGTCGCCATGTATTACGTGTCTCAACTGGCCAGGAAATTCGTGAAAGTGCTGATTTCCGGAGAAGGCGGCGACGAGGGATTTGGTGGCTACCAAATTTATAGAAATCTTTTATGGTTGGAGCGTCTCAAGAGTGTTTTAAAACCCATGAATGGGATCGTCTCCAAAGGCCTTTTGCGGCTGAATCCCTACCTCAAATCGAGTCAAATCGAGAGATTTGCGCCGCTCTTGAACATGCCGTTTGAATCCTACTATCACAGCGGGACATCCAACGCAGCGAATTTTTTCAAACAAAATCTGGGCACGCTCTATTCAGACGAATTTGCGCCCCATGTGGACAGGGAACGGTCCGTCAACATCGTCAAGAAATACCTTCAGAAGAGCGCAGACAGGGATCTTGTCAATCGGATGCTCTACGTGGACACCAAAACGTGGCTGGTGGACGACCTTCTGTTAAAAGCCGACAAGATGACCATGGCGAACTCTCTCGAACTCAGAGTTCCTTTTCTGGACCACAAGATCCTTGAGTTCGCTGCTTCCCTCCCGGGAAAATATAAAGTCCACGGATTCACAACGAAATATATTCTCAAGAGGGTTCTCAGCAACCGCGTTCCACAAGAAATTCTCAATCGCAAAAAGGTCGGATTCCCGGTGCCCTACAATGCCTGGCTGAGGACCGACCTGAAAGATTGGATCCGCGATCTTCTGCTGGATCGCGAGACCCTGCAGCGCGGCTATTTCAATCGGAATTGCATCGAGCGGCTGATTTCGCAGAACACTGCCCTCGGCGGGTCTTATTCCAAGGAACTTTTTTCACTTGCCGTCCTGGAGCTCTGGCACCGGGAGTTCTTGGGAAAACAGGAAGCTCCTTCGAGACAGAGCGCCTTTGATCCCGCCCCGGTTTTATAACCCGTACCTAAGTTGGGGATCCAAAAACGGCCATCGGACGGCAACTTTCATACCTTGAAAATTCCCGCACCAGTGGATGCAATCTTTTCTGACCGAAAACCTCGCCCTGCAATCCATATAAGTTGTTTATTATCAATTTGATAGAGTTGCACTGATTTTTCCTATTTTGCGCGACCACGGACAAAATCTTGCTGAAGTTGGTTCCGGAGTGAGCACACGCGGGCAATTAAGTTCGCGAACAATCCCCGCGCGTTTGCTACCATCAGGAATAACCCGAGACCGCAGGAGACACTTATGAAGGGCATCGTTCTCGCAGGGGGCTTGGGCAGTCGCTTGAATCCGCTCACCAAGGTGACGAACAAGCATCTGCTCCCCATTTATGACAAGCCCATGATCTATTACCCCATTCAGACGCTTGTGAATGCGGGCATCCAGGACATTCTGGTCGTGACGGGCGGGAAAAACGCCGGCGAATTTCTGCGGCTATTGGGTAACGGCAAGGATTTCGGCCTCCAACACGTGAATTACACTTACCAGGAAGGCGAGGGCGGGATCGCGGAGGCTCTGGGGCTGGCCGAATTTTTCGCGGACGGAGAACCCATCTGCGTCATCCTTGGGGACAACATCATCGAAACCAACATCTGCCGCGCCGCGGATGACTTCCGCAGGCAGCGCAAAGGCGCGAAGATCATTCTCAAACAGGTCACGGATGCGGTTCGCTTCGGCGTCGCGGAGATCAAGGGCGACCGCATTGCCGGCATTGAAGAAAAGCCCAAAATCCCGAAATCGGACCTGGCGGTGATCGGAATTTATTTCTACGATGCCACCGTTTTTGAAAAAATTCACCGCCTGAAGCCTTCCGGGCGCGGTGAGCTCGAAATCACCGACGTGAACAATTTCTACATCAACGAAGGCACGCTCACCTACGAGGTGCTGGACGGCTGGTGGACAGATGCCGGCACGTTCGAATCCCTGCTCCGCGCCAACAATCTGGTGGCCGAAACGGGGGCAAACAATTTGTCGCACGATCGTGAGGCGCAATTAGTGGCGCCAAAGGAAAGCCGCCGATGAAAATCTTTGTGACTGGCGGCGCCGGATTTATCGGCTCCAATTTCATCCGGCATGTCCTCTCCCTCAACAAGGGACACAAGATCGTCAACTACGATAAATTGACGTACGCCGGAAACCTGGCGAATCTGGAATCGGTCGCGGATCATCCGGATTACTCGTTCGTTCGAGGAAGCATCTGCGACGCGAACGCCGTCGAGGAGGCGATGCGCGGCTCGGACGCCGTCGTGCATTTCGCCGCCGAGTCGCACGTGGACCGGAGCATTTACGAACCCGCGCCCGTCATTGACACGAACCTGACGGGAACGTTCATCATGCTTCAGGTGTCGCGGAAGCTGACCATCGAGCGGTTCGTTCATATCTCGACCGACGAAGTGTATGGGGACATGGCACCCGGCGCTTTCGCGGATGAGAATTCGCCGCTGCAACCGAGCAGCCCCTATTCGGCCTCCAAGGCCGGCTCTGACCTCCTGGTTCTTTCCTATGTGCGCACCTACGGATTCCCGGGCCTGATTACGCGATCGTCCAACAACTACGGGCCATATCAATTTCCCGAAAAATTTCTGCCCCTGATGATCACCAACGCACAGAATGACAAGCCGCTGCCCATCTACGGCGACGGCAAGCAGCAGCGCGACTGGCTGCATGTGGAAGATAACTGCCGCGGAGTTTTGGCGGTCCTGGAGCGCGGCCGCATCGGAGCGGTTTACAACATTGGCGGGCTGGACATCGAAGAGAATCTGACCATCGCGCGCACGCTGCTTCGCCTGATCGGCAAACCGGAAACGCTGCTCTCCTATGTCAAGGATCGCCCCGGACACGACCGGCGGTACGCCCTGCACTGCGACAGGATGGAAAAGGACCTGGGCTGGAAACCGGCGGTTCCCCTTGAGGAAGGTCTGAGGCAGACCATCGATTGGTACAAGACCAATGTGAAATGGATGGCGGGCGTTCGCGACGGGGACTATCTTTCCTACTACGAAAAGTATTACGAGAATCGCGATTCCTCGCTGCACGCTCTTTCATCCACCGGGCCGAAGCCTCGACGGTAGTTCCGGATCGCGGCCGTCCGGCAAAGCAACCGGATAGGGATGGACTCATTTGGAAAAATTGAACACCTCACTTCCGGGAGTCTTGGAGCTTCTGCCGAAAGTATTCCGGGACGCCCGAGGCTTTTTTCTGGAGACGTACCACCAACAGAAGTTTTCTGATCTCGGCATCCACGATAGTTTCGTCCAGGACAACCAATCCCGCTCCGCAAAAGGAACGCTGCGCGGCCTCCATTACCAACTGCGGCATGCGCAAGCCAAACTCTGCCGGGTAGTTGAGGGGGAAGTGCTGGACGTTGCGGTAGACATCCGAATCGGCTCGCCGACCTTCGGAAAATGGACCAGCGTACTGCTCTCCGCCGAGCGCCACAACCTCATCTTCATTCCCCAGGGATTCGCCCACGGCTTCGTGGTTTTGTCCGACTCCGCTCAATTCCTTTATAAGTGCAGCGACTTCTACGATCCGTCCAGCGAATACGGAATCATTTGGAATGATCCTGACCTGGCCATCTCCTGGGGCGTGGCGAGTCCTCTCGTCTCCGAAAAAGACGCGAAGTATTCCACCCTGGCGGCGATGCCCCGGGAATTCCTGCCGCACTACTCGACGAAATGAAACCTGCCATCCTGCTGATCGGGACGAACGGGCAAGTCGGGCGGGAATTGAACAACACGTTGCCTCTCATCGGCGAGGTAACGGCCCTGGACCGGCAACGCCTCGATCTCACGCAGCCGGAAGAAATTCGCCGCGCGATCCGCACCTTCCACCCTGCATTCATTGTCAATGCGGCGGCGTACACTGCCGTGGACAAAGCCGAATCGGAAGAAACCGTCGCTCGGGCCATCAACGCCGAAGCCCCCGGCGTAATGGCGGAGGAAGCGAAGAAAATCGGCGCTGCTCTCATCCACTATTCGACGGATTACGTGTTCGACGGCTCGAAAACCACGCCATACGTCGAAGACGATCCGCCAAACCCAAAGAATGTGTATGGAAGAACGAAGCTCGAAGGGGAGCGCGCGATCCAGGCGACCGGCGCCAAGCACTTGATTTTTCGCACGGCGTGGGTGTATGCGACCGAGGGCCGGAACTTTCTCCTCACGATCCTGCGCCTTGCCACACAGCGCGAAGAGATCAGAATTGTTCGCGACCAGATCGGCGCGCCCACGCTGAACAGCGAAATCGCCCGCGCCACCACGAACATTCTCGCGCGGATCTCCGGCACCGAGGGCGGCCTGCGCTCCTTGCCGGATGCGGGCGGGATTTATCATATGACCGCCGGCGGGGAGACGTCCTGGTACGATTTTACGAATGCCATTCTTGAAGAAGCCGCGAAGACCCCGGCGGCCGCTCCATGGTTCGCAGCGGCTACGAGCGGCCTGCCGTTCCTCGCTCGCCGCGTCATTCCCATCACCACCGCAGAGTATCCCACGCCCGCTCGCCGCCCCGCCTATTCGGTCCTCTCAAATGCCCGCCTGAACCGCACCTTTTCCCTGCAATTGCCGGAGTGGCGAAAACAGCTTCATTCTGTTTTCACGACCTCGCCTGTTAAAACACCCTAACAATGCAGTAGTGACTCAGTGTGGTTCCAGACGGGGCAGACGTGTGCCCGCCCCAATGGCGGGCGGCCTCTACAGAACCCACCCACGACAATGCGGGACGCTTTTGTAGCGGCCGTTCCGTGCCATGCATTTCGGGACGGAACGGGCACCTCCACGCTTGACGCGGCCTCGTGGTGAATCTCAAGAAATGCGTTCCAACGATAGGGATCACTGCGGGGGATAGCAGATGAAATACAGGGTTGGCGAACGGAAATTAAAATAGTCGAATCGAAAATCGGCTGCAGCCCGCGGGAGCTTTTACTTTTTCGCTGCGTTCGCGGGAGTCCCGTACGCGTTGCCCGAATAGTAGGAATTGTATCCCGCGGATTCTTCCGCGGTGTTGAGGACCACGCCGAGAATATGGGCGTCCCGCAACTCCTTGCAGGCTTTTTGAGACGCTTCGGATGGGGTCGAATTCGCGCGAACGACGAGAAGCACTCCATCCGCCAGCCCGCCCAGCACGCTGGCATCGGCAACAGGAACGGCCGGCGGCGAATCAATGATGATCCAATCAAACGCTCCCCTGGCGCGATCCAGAAACTGTTTCAGTTTATCGCTGGAAATCAATTCGGATGGGTGCGTGACGTGATTGCCCGCGGCAATGACGCACAGCCCTTCCTCGCTGTTGCGCTGCATCACTTGGAATTCCGTGGCCGTCCCTTGCAAATAGTCGGCCAGTCCTGGAGTCGCGGGAGCTCCCAGCAGGGTGTGAACTCGAGGGGCCCGCAGGTCGGCATCGATCAGCAACACGCGGCAGCCGCGCTGCCGGACTAGGGCATAGGCTAAATTCGTGGAGACCAGCGTCTTGCCTTCCGCCGGAATCGCGCTGGAAATCAGAATGGTTTGCAGGGGCTGGCTCTCGCGCATCCGGTAGAGGCGCGAACGCAGCGTCCGGAATTGCTCGGCTCCCGGAAAGAAGGGGTCTGAATTTTCAAAGACGATCACATTCGGATCGGGATTCCATGCGGTGAGAGAAGAGTTCGCCCACAATTTCTCGAATTGCAAGGGCTCCAGGATGGGCTCCGCCTCGGCCGTCGCGGCGTGGTGTTGAGACAGAACGGCCTTTGGCGAAAGACTGGAGGGTGGAGGCGCCGTTGTGACCGCGCTGCCTGCGCCTGCGTGCTCCGCCTGCCGGTCGTTATTTGCAGCAGACTGGCTGGCCGACCGCTCCTGCTCCGCTCTTTTTAATGCTTCGTGAATCCTGCTCATGATTCCCTTTCAATTCTAAATGGTCCGGCCCGGTTCCCGTCCGTCTAAGCCTTTGCGGGCACCCTCGCCTTGCGCGCTGCCGCAGGAGCCGGCTTCGGTCGAACTTTGCCCGTATTCGGCGCGATGATTGGAATCATCGCGAGAACGGGCAATCGGAGAACGACTTCAACATCGTGCTCGGACCGCATCGACGTGTCGTGCATTTCCAGAAGTAGCGAGAGGCCAAGCCCGAGCGCCAGCCCTGCGCCCAATCCTCCGCCGGCAAAAATCGGCAGCTTCGGGAAGGAAGGCTCGCTCGGATAATTCGCGGGATCCAGCACGTGGAACCGGTCCGTTTGCTTGGTCTGATCGAATTGCTGCACCATCGCGGAGTCATCCCGCTTTTTCAGCAGCACGTTGTAGGAATCCAGCACGGTTTGGTGATCGCGGGTGATCAGTTTGTATTCCTGCTCGACGCCGGGACTGGCCGCGACCCGTTCCTGGTAGATCGCCATTTGTTTCTTGATTGCTTCCTGCTGCGCGGTTCGTTCCTTGATCACCTGATCGAACTGATGAATCTGCGCGCGCAGTTGCAGGATTTGCGTTGGCTCGGACAAGGGGTGCGCGTTCTTGTCCGGCGCGGCCGCGCTCTTTCGCAGATCGCTTTCCGCGATTTTTTGCTTCAGGACGGCAATGTCGCTTTTCACCTTGATGACGTCCGGATGGTCGGCGGTGTACTTGGATTGCAGCGCGGTGAGCTGCGCCTGCAATGCCTCGAGCTGTTGATCGAAGGTTTCCGGATTCTGCCCGGACTGCGTTGCCTGCCAGGCCGATAGCTGCTGCGACAGGATGGATTCGGCAAAACTCTTATCCTGCTGCGCGCGGTTGACCGCCTGCGTGGCGGCATCCAGCTGCGAAGTCTGCCCATTCAAAAGATTCAGGTTCGTTGTGGCGTCTTCGGGGAGCATTCCGGCGTTGCGGCGCTGAAAGGCGGCGAGCTTCGCATCCTGCTCATCCAGTTTTGCCTTGGCCTGATCGAGCTGATTATTCAGGAATTTTGTGGTGCCGGAGTCGTTCTTGGCGGTGACGTCCATGTTTTCCTCGACAAACATGGTCGTAATCATGGCGCAAATCTTTTGCGCGACTTGAGGAGAATCGAACACGACGCTGATCGTAAATCCGGGCAGGTTCTGGGCCCTGGTCTCCGCCATGGGCGCCACCGGAGTGATCGTGATTGCCTTCCGCAAGTTGTCGACGATCTGCTCCATGGGCAAACGGCCGATATCGCGCTGATACAGATTCAGGTCTCGAATCACGGGTTCCAGGCGCGCCGTGCTCAGGATTTGCTGCTGCATCGTCGCCAATCGCTGGTTGACGTTGTCCGTGGCAACCGGCGTAATAGGCTGAGCCTCGGGTTGTTGGACAAGGACCAGCGTCTTCGAGGTATACCGCTTGGGCAAAACTCGCGCCGCACCGAACCCCAACCCGCCGCCAATCACGGCGAGCAGAAAGATAAGCATGAATCGCCGCCGGATTATAGCGACGATATCCTTCGCGCCGATTTCCTGATGAACCATCTATCTTTCTCCTGTGGGTGCTGCGCAGCTGCGTTGTAAAGCCTGAATTACCTGGCCCTTGCGGTTAATGGACCGAGGACAATTATCTTCATTGGACATTAGTGCAATTCGATGGCCGAGACCCAAAAATGGCTTAAATGCTTTATTGTTCAGCTAGATAGAGGTTTCCTTCCTTTAGTCTTGCTTCCATGGAGTGAGGTTGTGGTAGTCCAAAGTTCCACTAATTGGAAATTGATTGGCCTTCGGTTATCTGGCTGAAATCAATAGTGTTAAGACGAATTTACACTTGACCTTACGAGGAGGAAATCCATGAAAAACGTGCCTATCTAGCAAGCTCCGCCCCCATTGAAAACGGCCCAGGGCGTGGCAAAAAGAATCTTCAGGTCAAGCCAGATCGACCAGGTCTGGGAGTAGCGCAGGTCCAGCCGGACCATTTCGTCGAACCGCGTCCGGTTGCGCCCGCTGACTTGCCACAGGCCGGTGACGCCGGGCTTCACTTCCAGAACTCTGCGGCGGTGCCAGATATCGTAAACTTCGAATTCGTAGGGAACCGGCGGGCGAGGGCCGACGAGCGACATATCCCCGCGCAGGACATTCCAGAACTGCGGAAGTTCGTCCATGCTGGTCTTCCGCAGAAGCCCGCCAATGAAAGTCACTCGGGGATCCTTGACCAGCTTGTAAACGGGTTTGTCCGAACCTCCGGAATTGTCCAATCCATCCTTGCCGGCAATAAATTTCTGCACGTAATCCTGATGGATTTTCGGATCGTTGTTTGTGTACATCGTTCGGAACTTCATACAATGGAAGCGTCCACCGAATTGGCCCAGTCGTTCCTGTTTATAGATCACCGGGCCTTTGGAGGTCAGCTTGATCAGGGCCACAATCGCGGCCAGGAAGGGCGACAACACCAGCAGCAGCGCCCCGCTTCCAGCGATGTCAATCGCGCGCTTGATGACGAGAGGCAGCCGCTTTCGCGTGCCTTTTCTCTTGAGATCGGGATAGAGTTTCGAGTCCGCCACCCAGCCTGAGCTGTCTTTATCCCAGCTTTCCGGAAAGACATGCACGGAAATAGCGATCTTGGCCGAGCGGTCCCGGCCCAAATGCTTTATGAATGCCGTTTCCACCTTTGCGCGGAGCGTCTCCGTGAGCTCTCCTTCCAGGTTCACCTCCGTGAAGATGATACCCAGAATGGCGCCCTGCTTATACCAACCGACCAGATCGGTCTCACGCTTGGACGAGACAACGATGTCGACTGCTTGTCTCAGAATTACTTCCGCGATGCCATTTTCCAAATTGGCATCAATGAGCATCAGGACGAACGGTTTTCGAGAACGTTCCGCTCGCCGCCGCTCCAGCGTCAGCATGGAATGGAAGACGTTCTCCGGAAGAAGTTCATCCGGCTCGGTGCCGTCAGAAAGGCGAGAATAATTCGGTTCGGAAACTTTTAGTTGAGGGTCTCGCTGGCCTGAAAGCGAAATCCTCGAATAGGTATTGCCCATTTTTTCTCCTGCAAGACCCGCATTACCGGGGGATTACGCCCTCGGCCCTCAGGCACATCGAGCTTTGTCCCAAAACCGTTGCGCAATACTCAATTGGTGAGCAATTAGACCGTCGCAACAATGGTACGTCTTTTATTTACAGTCACTTACCAACGATCTAATCAGTAAAATTCTCTTCTTGCTGGCGAGGAATGCTGCGGGCACTCCAATAGCCTACTGAAACTCAAGATTCACCCTTGCTTTCGCAATCAGTCTGCCAGAGTGCGGGCACCCTTCCGAAGGCAGGCCAATCTTGAACCTTTTACAAGCTAATGATAATAAGTGGGTTATTGTGTGCACAGGATCACATTAACAAAATTTCATACGGTCTGTTTCCAGAATCAGGCTCAAATAGTGAAAACTAATGCTGTGTTTTGCCATTAGCTTTCCGCACGGCGACACATCTGTTAGGTTCTGGACATTGCTGAAGATGGAACTGGCTATCAGGGCGGATGGATTAGACGAGGGGATTACTTTCCCGCGTAGCCGTTCGGATGGCGAAGACGCCATTCCCATGCGGAGCGAACGATCGAGCGCAAATCCGACTCGGCAGGCTCCCAACCCAGCAAGGCTTTCGCCCGGGAAGGGTCAGCGATCAATCTGGCGGGATCCCCGGCGCGCGGGGGTTCGATCCGCACGGGGATGTCGCGTCCCGTGACCTCGCGGACGCATTCGATGACTTGCAGAACTGAGTAGCCGCTACCCGTTCCCAAATTCAGGAAATCAGACTTGCCCCCCGAGCGAAGATATTCAAGAGCACGAATGTGCGCGTTCGCGAGATCAACGACATGAATGTAGTCCCTGATGGGCGTGCCATCCGGAGTCGGATAGTTGTTGCCGAATACACGTATGGCTTGCTGCTGTCCCAGGGCTGCGGCAATAACATTGGGAATCAAATGCGACTCCGGCTTGTGGTCTTCCCCGCATTTTTCAGTGGCGCCCGCGGCGTTGAAGTAGCGAAGAGCCACGAATTTCATTCCATAGGCGGTGTCATAGGCATCCAAAAGCTGTTCCATAAATAGTTTGGACCAACCGTAGGGATTCTTCGGCCATTTGCGGCTCTGTTCCGGGATTGGGATTTGCTCCGGATCGCCGTAAACGGCGGCGGTGGAGGAAAATACGATACGCCGCACGCCCGCGTGAGCGAGCTCGCTGATCAACGCGATTCCGTGCCCGACGTTGTTCTCGAAATACTTGGCTGGATCGATGACCGATTCGCCGACTTCAATCAGCGCCGCGAAATGAATGCAGGATTCCAGAGCATGCTCGCGGGCGATTCTGGCGACGAGTTCGCGATCGCCAATCTTTCCCGGATAAAACGGAATGTCCGCGGGCAGGGCGGCACGGTGGCCTCGCGCCGGGTCGGCCAGCACGACAACCTGCTCTCCTTTTGTGAGCAGGCGTTCAACGGTTACGCTGCCGATGTAGCCTGTGCCGCCTGTGACAAGGATCGCCATGTATCCTCTCTCACTCGAATTTTCGCGCAGAAACAGTGTGGAGCATTGCGCGGGGCGATTGGATCAGTCGCATGGAATTCCGAGTCTACCTCAACAGGATCGGGCAGCCCGACCGTTTTTCTGGGCGATGTTTCCTCGGGATTATTGCGGTCGGGGGTTGCACTTCTCGGCATGATCGCTTTCGGGCGGAAAAGCGACAGGCTGAAGCCTGTCCTACCAAGAGCGATCGACGCTCGGCGAGGCCGGCGGAACGTCCCGCGGGAAATTATGAAAGCGGCTTTGACATGGTGATGAAGTGCACGGGAATTTTCGTGGGCGTCGGATCATCGTAAATACCCGTGCCCGTATCGGCGTATCCCCACCGGTGATAGAGAGTGTGCAGTTCCGTGCGAACGTTGACGATTTTCATGTCGCTGAATTTGCAACCCGCGTCGCGAAAATATTTTTCCACGGCGTTGACAAGCTGATGGCCCACGCCCATTCCTTGGCGTGGCGGATCGATCGACAACATTCCGAAATATCCGCGCTCACCGCTCACCTCCAAATAAATACAACCGACGAGATTCTGGTCGTCTTCCGCGAGCAGGAATTTTCCTTTCTTCAGGAGGCTTCGGACCGTTGCGGGATTGGTGCGGTCCCGCTCGATGAAGAATTGTTCGACGAGGAACGCCGTGTTGACCAGGCGAGCGATTGCGCCGGCATCGCTCTCTTTTGCGGTTCGTATGGAAATCATTGGACTTGCCCATCATACCAACTTCACTCGGTGGTTTCCTTCCCGGCGCAAGTGGCTTGAGACAACCACATTCCATCAACGCGCGTCCCTCTAATGCCATGTTTCGCCCGGATTGTGGAACCTCCCCACCACGGGACGGGAATACAAAGGGGTGGAAGAGCATCGCGGCTTTGATAGGTGGGATGACGCTATTTGTAAGGGAGGATTCTTTAGATGAACTCAAAACGCAAATATCTCTGGATTTTGACATTGCTGCTGGTTGTGCCAATGGTTGCCACTGGCGCTCCGGCCGCGCCATATCAGGGAGGCGGATACGGAGGAGGCCAGGGAGGAGGCGGCCGCCGGGGGCCGATGTCTCCGGATGACCAGCTGAAGCAAATGACCAAGGATTTCGACTTGACGGCCGACCAGCAGGCGAAAATCAAGCCGATTCTGGTGGACGCGCAGAAAAAAATGGAAGATGTGCGAAACGATTCCAGCGGCGACCGGCAAACCATCCGCCAGAAGATGATGCAAATCCGCCAGGACACGAATGATCAAATTCGCGCGCTGCTCGACGACAAGCAAAAGGAAAAGTTCGACAAGGAGCAGCAGGAACGCCAGGATAGGCCGCAAAATCGCCGCGGAGGTGGACCGGGGGGAGATAATTCGGGAGGGAACGCTCCTCCGCCACAGAACTAGTGGCGCGGGATTCAGCCTGCGGGGGTTAGTTCTTGCAAGGACCAAACCCCACAGACTGAAGTCTGTGCTACTCAAAGCCTTCAAAATCCGTAGAGCTTGGCGGGATTATCCACCAGGATCGTTTTGCGCGTGGCCGCGTCTGGAACCCACTTGGGGAGCAAGTTCAACACGCGGCCATCGTCGATTTGAAAGAACGGCGTGATTTCGGCGTTGCTGCGGCCGGGCACGGGAAGTCCCGGGTGCGGCCAGTCGCTGCCCCACAAAATTCGCTGAGGATTGGCGGCAACGAGCGCCTTGGCGATCGGCGCAACATCGGGATAATCGGGCGCGAGGGTGGAGCTGCGATACGGCGCGGAAATTTTCACGTAGGCCTTGCCCGTTCGGAGCAGGGTCATCAAAGACGAGAGGCCCGGCTGGTCGGCACCGAGCGCCGCCTGCATGCCTCCGAAGTGATCGAAGACCACCGGCATCGGCGCCGCAGCGACCTGATCCTTGATTCCCTCGATTACCGATAATCGCGCGTAAATCTGAATATGCCATTTCCTGTTTTTGATTCTCTCCACGGCCGCTTGAAAACGACGGCGGCCGATTTCGGGATCGGTCTGGCCCGCGGTCTCGAGGTTCAGCCTCATGCCGCGGATTCCGGCGCGATCCATTTCGTCGAGCGCGGAATCCGGAGTCTTCTCGTCAATCACCGCGACACCGCGGGACCGCGCGCCCAGTTTTTTCATGGCGTCCAGCACGCCGGAGTTGTCCGCGGCATATACGGTTGTTTGCACGACGATCACGCGGCTGATGTGCAGCGCCTTGTGCAGGGAGCGCAGTTCGTCGACGGAAACCGGCTCCGGCGTGTAAGGGCGCGAGGGCGAATAAGGAAAATGTTGCGGATCAAACGTGTGCACGTGGCAGTCGCAAGCGCCCTCGGGCACCGCGAAATTCACGGGAGTTGTGGGCTGCGAGGCGCTGGCTAGACCCTCGCTGGGCTTCCATGCAACGGCAGCCGTCCCTGCCGCAACCGCACCGAGAATAACTTCGCGCCGCGTGAACATGGGCAATCCTCCGGGTGATTTCCAGCGAGATTATAACTCGAAGTTTCGGGCGGTGTATGGGTGGATTGCCATTCGTTTGTATTTCTCGGAAGGATTCATCGATTTGTTGAATGGTACTTGGTGCATGGGGTTTAGTGGCACAGGCTTCAGCCTGTGGGGTTTGGTCCCTGCAAGGACTAACCCCCACAGGCTAAAGCCTGTGCCACATCGGAATGCTTTCAAATAATCGCCGCGCACTTGGTAGAATGCGCGAAACCGTATAACATCTTGGGCCCGTCGAAAAATCGACGAGAAATACGGAATCGCCTTGCCTTGTGGAGGGAGCAATATGTCGGGAATGAGAATCGGCGTCCTCGTTGCAGTCTGCGCGGCATTTTCTCTTGCCATCGTTCTTCCCGCGGCGCGTCCGGTGCCGCAAGCGCCGGCGCCGCTGTCGAACGATCCCAAGCTGATCGAAGACCTCGTTTACGCGAACCGTGTCTTATATAACCAGGCCGTGTTGGATGGCTTCGGCCATGTCAGTGTCCGCAGCGACAAGAATCCAGACCATTTTCTGATGTCGCACAGCATGGCGCCGGGACTGGTCACGGCCAACGATATCATGGAGTTTGACAAGGACGGCGAGCCAGTGGATGCGCGCGGACGCAACGGCTACACCGAACGCTACATCCACGCGGCGATCTACCGCGTGCGTCCCGACGTGAAGGCCGTCGTGCACAGCCACTCGCCGGATGTCATTCCGTACAGCGTGACGGGCGTGACGTTGCGGCCCGTTTTCCACAACCCCGCATTTCTCCGGCTCGGCGCGCCGATTTTTGACAGCCAGAAGGATTTCGGAGACACGGACATGCTGATCCGCGACAACAAGATAGGGGACGCCCTGGCGAAGGTGCTGGGGAAAAGCGCCGTGGCGCTTATTCGCGGGCATGGCTTCGTGGCCGTGGCAGGCTCGGCTCAAGTGGTGGTGTACCGCGCGATTTACACACAGGTGAACGCGCGCGTGCAGGCTGAAGCCATGAAGCTGGGAACCGTAAAATTTCTGACGCCCGGGGAAGCGGAAAAAGCGCAGGCCGTCACCGAGGGGACGTCAGGACGGCCGTGGGAATTGTGGAAGGCGCAGGTCGGAAAGATCGAATAGCAGGACTCTTGTTTCAGAATTGCTAACGGGTTTCGAGGCCGAATGTTTTTCTAACTTGTCATCATGAGGGCGGGGTTCGCCCGAAGGATCTGCTTTTCTCCGGTCTCGAAGAAAGCAGATCCCTCACTTCGCTCGGGATGACAAAATGAATGACTGTGCGAATCAAAATTCGATAACTAAACACGGAGAGTGGGCATCGGACTGATGAAAACCTACAAGATTGCGGTGATTCCCGGCGATGGCATTGGAAAAGAAGTCGTGCCCGAAGGATTGCGCGTGCTGGAAGCCGCGGGCCGGCGCTTCGGCATCAATTATTCGTTCACGCATTTTGACTGGAGCTGTGAAACCTACATCAAGACGGGGAAGATGATGCCCGACGACGGCCTTGCGCAGCTTCGGCCCTTCGACGCGATTTTTCTCGGCGCGGTGGGCTATCCGGGCGTGCCGGACCATATTTCGCTGTGGGGCCTGCTCATCCCGATCCGGCGCACCTTCGAGCAGTACGTCAACCTGCGCCCGGTGCGGATGCTGAAGGGTGTCGAGTCGCCGTTGAAGAACGCTAAGCCGGGCGAGATCGATTTCTACGTCGTGCGGGAAAATAACGAAGGCGAATACTCCAACATCGGCGGGCGGATTTTTGAAGGCACGGACGAAGAAATGGCCATGCAGACGAACATCTTCACGCGCCGCGGCGTGGACCGCATCCTGCGTTACGCGTTCGAACTCGCGCGGAAACGCAAATCGCACGTCACGAGCGCCACAAAATCAAACGGCATCATCCATACCATGCCGTACTGGGACGAGCGCTTCGCGGCAATCTCCAAGGAATATCCCGACGTCCGCACCGACCAATTTCACATCGACATTCTCACCGCGCATTTTGTGCGCCGCCCGCAAATGTTTGACGTCGTCGTGGGATCGAACCTGTTTGGCGACATTCTTTCCGACCTGGGGCCCGCGGTCGTGGGCTCGATCGGCATCGCTGCGGGCGCGAATTTGAATCCTCCGAAAAAATATCCCTCCATGTTCGAGCCCGTGCACGGCTCCGCTCCGGACATCGCTGGAAAAGGCATCGCCAATCCGATCGGCCAAATCTGGACCGGCGCCATGATGCTGGCCCACTTCGGCGAAACCGAAGCCGCGAGCGCGATCGAGCGGGCGATCGAAGATGTCCTCACCAAGCCCGAATACCTGACGCCCGACGTCGGCGGCAAGGCCACCACGCAAGTCGTTGGAAAAGCCATCGCTGATAATTTGGGTTGAGTGGCACAGGCTTCAGCCTGTGCTACTAAAACCGTCAAATCCGGTGGGGTAAGTCTTTTATTTATGTGAAACGAGGCTGTCAACAATCGCCAAATATTCGATTTTCTTGCGGTCCCAGGATTGCTCCTGGGCATAGGCCAGGGCGTTGGCCGACAAGCGGTTCCGGAGCGAGGGGTCTCTCATCATCTCCATGATCGCATCCGCCAATTGGTTGGGATCGTCGGAATCGTAGAATTTGACGGTGGCATCCGTGTGGTAATGCGAGTCGATCTTAGTTCTGGAAACAACGATGGGCACGCCAACGGACATAAATTCCAGAATCTTGGTGCTGGCCGCCTCGGTGCCGAACGTGGATTTGGACCTCTTGGGAACGATCGCCAGATCCGAATTCGCCATGACCGTCACGATCTCATCAATCGGCAAGAAGTCGCGGAAGAGCACGTTTTTTTCGACCTTGAGCTCGCCCACCAGTTGAACTAATTTGTCTTTCTCGGGCCCAGCCCCGTAAATGTGAAATTCGGCTTCCGGGTATTCCTGGACGACTCTCGCGTACGCCTGGACAGCGATATCCAATCCCTGATGCCAATTCAGAGTGCCGGGATAAGTCGCGACAAATTTTCCATTTGAGCTTTTCTTCGATCGCGGAAAGAAAATTTCGGGGTTCGGATAGTTGGGAATTGTGACCAGCTTGTCCGGATTCAAGCCGCGGCTGATGAGCCGCTCGTGCCAAATGGGATTGGCAATGATGACGTAGTCGGAAAATTTGTTGGACACTCTTTCCAGGAAGATCAGGATCTTGACAAAGAAGGACCCCCGGGTCTTGCCGTATCTGGTGGAATAAAATTCTGGGAGGATGTCGTGGATATCAAGAATGATCTTCGTTCCCGACAATTTCGGGATTATGCAAGTGAAGACGAGGAAATCCGGGACGGAGTGAACGTGAATCAAATCATAGCGCTTCTGGAAGTGTTTTCTGGTAATGAGAAAGAAGGCTCGCAACATGAAGGACATCACGCGCATCAAGTAGCCGACGCGGCTCTCCTTGATCATCTCGCGGCCCTGGACACGATAAATATTAATTCCCTTAACCGTCTCAAAAGCGGGGAGATCGCCGGGGTTCAAGGCGATGACGTCTACGGTATCCCCCCGGGCGGCAAGCGCTTCGCCGTACCGTTGGATACGGAAGTTGCCGTCATAGAAGGCATAGCAAATGATGGCTGTTCTCATAATTCCCAGTCTAATCACAACCTTCAGTCCTGTTCAATCCTTGAATGGACTGGATTTGTCGGAGATGCACATGGGCCGGGCGAGGGCCCGAATACCCGAGGACATTCGCCTGGCTGTCTACCGATTCACGACGGCGGCCCGGGCTAGCGTGGTGCTGCTCGTACCCGCACACGAGCGGGGGCCGCCCGCTCGTGTTCGATTATGAACAAAGAGATTGCAAAAGCATATGTATCAACAGATTAGAAGCTCCCAGCTTGTTCTGAACCAACCGAATTGGTCGGCACGGTGGCTGCGTACTGATGGACGAAAATGTTATCGAACATGCTCGTGGACTGCGTGTCAAGGCCGGGACCAGCAGAGCCGGAGGTATCGGCGCTCGACGTGCCGGTGGTTGTGGATGCCCCGTCGTTGAAGCTGGTTGACATCGTCGTCCCTTGAACCGTCGTGACGATGTGATACCACGCGTTCAACGGAACGGATCCAATGTTGACGCTCGAAATCTGATTGGATCCCGGAGTGGCGACTTGACTCAATGAGTTTGAAGAACTGTTGAGAAACACGTTAAACGCTTGTCCGGGCGAGCTCGTTCCGGCAATCCGAGCCGCGACCAAGGCGTCGGGGCTGTCGATCGGATATAGCCTGGCCTCCATGATGTAGTTCGAGCCAGAGTAAGCGGAAGCGAGATAGGACGGGGCGTCTTGGCTGCTGGTGACCCCGGCGAACCGGCCAAAGCCCTTCAGGCATTGGCCCGAAGCGCCCTTCCAGTCCGTGCAGGGGGTGAGATACCAATTCGGCCGCTGCGTGTTGGCTGATGGCTCAACGTCCGTCCACAGCGCGCCCTTCGGTTTACTGTAAGCCTGCCGGCCCGCCGCGATCGATGCGGTTGTATAGTGAATCACCCATGCCGATCCCGTGTTATAGCAGTAGTACGTGTACAGCGTCGCGCCCGCTATGTAATTCTCGGGGCAGGCATGGCCTCCTGAATGATAAGGATTTCCCGGAGCCAACGAGAATCCAGACGTTGGGCTGGAGCTCCGTAGAACGATCACATCCCAGTTGGTGTCATCCTGGCCGGGTAACCGAGGCTGGCTTTCAAACATCAGCAGGTAGGACGAACTGACTCCATCGTAGTAGATGTGGGGGGCGTAGATTTCGTAGACGGTCCCGTTGGGTTGGTTCCCCAGCCAGTTGTTCCAGACCGAAGTTGCGCTGGCAGTAAGCAATCCGGCAACGGTAGTGGCCGAACGCACCATAATCGAGCCGCTCTGCGTTGTGTCCCCGGGATTGCTGGTCCAGTACAGGTAGAACTTGCTGTCATTTGGATTCTGCCACAAGTGAGGAGTACTGTCCTTGTTCTCATCGCTCACAAATTTACCCTGCTGGGTCCAATGGATACCGTCCGTACTTGTGGCGTACCCGATTTGTAGGTCCATCTCGTATGCCATGGAATAGGTAGACCCGACCTTTACAACCGATGGGGCGCGCCCATCCCCGGAAATCACCGGGTTGCCGGAATATTTTGTCCAGTTGACCATGTCGTTCGACCCGGCAAGGCCGATGCCTACTCCCGGGTTATCATGCGTTCCGTAATAGGCCCAGTAGGTGTACGTTTTGCCGTCGATTGCGCCGTTCACAGGCACGACGCTGAAAAAGTGCGGCACGTCACCTGCTTCCCAGGCCTGAGACGCACCCATGTTCACTATCCCCACGGCGCTCTCCTGCATGTAGCCCAGGTCAGTTGTGGGGTCGGCGGTTGAGAAGTCGTCGAAGAACAGGAACGTATTCGTTCCGCTGGCGGTTGTAGTTGCGGACGAGTTTCCATAGACCAGATACAGAGTTGAAGTTCCGGCCGGGAGCGATGACGCATTGACCCATAGAGTCGCTGTCTGGCTGGAGCTGTTCCAGTTCTCAATCCAGTACGGGAGGTCGGTTGATCCGTCACTCGCTCTCAGTCTCACATCCGAGCCGTCCGACTTGGCGTGGGAGAACGTCATGTTGGCAGAAGTCAGGGAGATTTTGACCTGATAGTTGGTGAGCGCCGATCCTGTGTTGGTTACTGTGATGGGGCGCCGGAAGGCAAGTGTCGAGTCTACCGCCCCAGGATTCACGGTCAAAGTGGCGTGGGCGCTGCTGCTGTTGTAATTCCCTGTGATGGTTACCGTCGTCGTTGTGGTAACCGAAGTCGTCGTCACCGAGAACGTGGCGGTCGTTTGCCCCGCCGCTACCGTGACACTGCTGGGCACTGCCGCTGCCGCGCTGTTGCTGCCGAGCGTCACAACCGCGCCGCCCGTTGGTGCAACTGCGCTCAACGTGACGGTCCCGGTCGACCCGGTTCCGCCTGTCACGGCGGCCGGATTCAACGTCACCGTGGAAATGGTCACCGTATTCACAGCCGGGTTTACGGTCAAAGTGGCGTTAGAGCCGCTGCCGCTGTAACTCGCCGTGATGGTTACCGGCGTCGACGTCGCAACCGCCGTCGTGGTGATGGAGAACGTGGCGGTCGTCTGTCCTGCGGCTACCGTCACACTAGCAGGCCCCGCTGCTACCGCTGCGTTGCTGCTGCCCAGCGTTACGACTGCCCCTCCTGCGGGTGCAGCTGCGCTCAGCGTGACCGTCCCGGTCGAGCCGGCTCCGCCCGTCACGCTTGTCGGATTCAACCCCAGGGTCACACTTGATGCCGATAAACCTGTCATCACTTGCGCCCAGGTGATTTTCGCGATCGGCAAGCCGCTCGGCGATCCTCCCGCAAAGATGGCCAACTGCGGATTGGTCAGCGCCATCACAGTCGAACTGACCTGGACCCAGGTCAAGTTGTCCAGCGAGTAGAATCCGGTGATCGTGTTCGTCGTCGGATCGCGATCCAACCGCAGATAAAAGCTCGTCGCTGTCACGTCCGCCGAATTCACCACGGACGGATTTGCGGCCTGTTCCACCGCGAAGCTCACCTGATTCGCGCCGTTGTTGATTCGCGTGATGTTCACATAATTGTCGTCGTCCTGATACGCAACCAGCCCTATCTGCTGATAGCTGGTGGTGGGCGCGAACGTCAAGCTCAACCGCATGCTCGTCCAGTTCGCCGGTAAGCTGCGGAGAATTGTATTGCGGCTGTCATTTTGCGTACCCCACAGATCGCCGGAATCGACGGGAATCTGGAGGACGCCGGGGGCCACGTTGTAAGACACGACAGCGCCAGTGGTCTGCTCGGTGTTGCGCGAAGCCTTCGCGGCCGTCACAGCCAGGAAATCCCATCCGGCGGCCAGGAAGCTGGCGCGGTTGGGATAGGTGAAATCGTACTCGGTAAAAGAACTACTGGCGGGATTCACAGTCAAGGCGGCGTTCGCGCTGCTGCTGTTGTAACTCCCCGTGATCGTTGCCGTCGTCACCACAGTTACCGCCGTGGTGGTGACGGAGAACGTGGCGGTCGTCTGCCCTGCCGTTACCGTGACGCTGGCGGGCACCGTGGCTGATGTGCTGTTACTGCCCAGCGTTACGACTGCGCCGCCTGTCGGTGCAACCGCGCTCAACGTGACCGTTCCAGTCGAGCCTGTCCCGCCCGTTACACTTGTCGGATTCAAAGACACCGAAGAAACTGTCACCGTATTCACAACCGGGTTGATCGTCAAGGCGGCGTTGCCGCTGCTGCTGTTGTAACTTCCCGTGATCGTTGCCGTCGTCACCACAGTTACCGCCGTGGTGGTGAGGGAGAACGTGGCTGTCGTCTGTCCTGCCGCTACCGTGATGCTGGCGGGCACCGTGGCTGAAGTGCTGTTACTGCCCAGCGTTACGACTGCTCCGCCCGCCGGTGCAACCGCGCTCAACTTGACCGTCCCGGTCGAGCCTGTCCCGCCCGTTACGCTTGTTGGATTCAAAGACACGGAAGAAACCGTAACCGTATTCACAACCGGGTTGATCGTCAAGGCGGCGTTGCCGCTGCTGCTGTTGTAACTTCCCGTGATCGTTGCCGTCGTCACCGTGGCTACCGCCGTGGTGGTGAGGGAGAACGTGGCTGTCGTCTGTCCTGCCGCTACCGTGATGCTGGCGGGCACCGTGGCTGAAGTGCTGTTACTGCCCAGCGTTACAACAGCTCCGCCCGTCGGTGCAACCGCGCTCAACTTGACCGTCCCGGTCGAGCCAGCTCCGCCCGTCACGCTCGTCGGACTCAACGATACGGAAGAAATCACCGGCGGATTCACTGTCAGGGAGGCGTTCCCGTTGCTGCTGTTGTAACTCCCCGTGATGGTTGCCGTCGTCACCGTGGCTACCGCCGCGGTGGTGACGGAGAATGTGGCTGTCGTCTGCCCTGCCGGTACCGTGACACTGGCGGCCACCGTCGCTGCCGTGCTGTTGCTGCCCAGCGTAACAACTGCCCCGCCCGTCGGTGCAGCTGCTGTCAATGTGACTGTCCCGAGCGAGCTGGTTCCACCCGTCACGCTCGTCGGATTCAAAGAGACTGAAGAAATCGCCACCGGAATCGCAACCGGGCTGACCGTCAAGATGGCGTTGCCGCTGCTTGTGCCGGAGGTTGCCGTGATAGTCACCGATGTGACTGTGGTGACCGCCGTGGTGGTGATGGAGAATGTGGCGGTCGCCTGTCCTGCTGGTACCGTAACGCTTGCGGGCACCGCCGCTACCGCTGTGTTGTTGCCGCCGAGCGTCACTACTAATCCGCCATTCGGTGCCACTCCGGTCAACGTGACCGTTCCAGTCGAGCCGGTTCCGCCCGTCACAGTCGTCGGACTCAACGAAACAGTAGAAATCGCCGCCGGATTCACCGTCAAGGTGGCGCTGCCGTTGCTGCCGCTGTAACTCGCCGTGATGGTTGCAGGCGTCGCCGTCGATACGGCCGTGGTGGTGATGGAGAACGTTGCGGTCGTCTGCCCCGCAGCTATCGTAACCGTTGCAGGCACCGCCGCTACCGTTGCGTTGCTGCTGCCCAGTGTTACGACTGCACCTCCTGCTGGCGCCGCGCTACTGAGCGTCACCGTGCCCTGCGAACTGACCCCGCCTGCAACGCTCGTCGGATTCAATCCAAGCGTCACGCCCAAAGCCGATGAACCTGCCGCCACTTGCGCCCAGGTGATTTTAACGTTCGGCAAGCCGCTCGGCGATCCGCCTGCGAATATCGCCAACTGCGGATTGTTCAGCGCTAACACTGTCGAACTCACCTGGACCCAGGTCACGTTGTCCAGCGAGTAGTAGCCCGTGATGGTATTCGTCGACGGATCTCGATCCAATCGCAGATAAAAGTTCGTCGCGGTCACGCCGGCCGAATTCACGACAGATGGGTTTGCCCCTTTTTCCACCGCAAAGGCCACCAGATTCGTGCCATTGAAGATGCGCGTGAGGTTCACATAATTGTCGTCGTCCTGATAGGCGACCAGTCCCACCTGCTGATAGTTGGTGGTGGGCGCGAATGACAGGTTCAACCTCATGCTTGTCCAGTTCGTGGGCACGCTGCGAAACACTGTGTTGCGGCTGTCATTTTGCGTGCCCCACAGATCGCCGGAATCGACGGGAATCTGGAGAACACCCGGAGCCACGTTGTAAGAGACGACGGCGCCGGTAGTCTGCTCGGTGTTGCGGGTAACGCCCGCGGAGGAAACCGCGAGGAAATCCCATCCGGCGGCCAGGAAGCTGGCGCGGTTGGGATAAGTGAAATCGTACTCGGTCAGAGAACTACTGGCGGGATTCACGGTCAAGGTAGAGTTCGCGCTCGTGCCGCTGTAACTCGCCGTGATAGTTGCCGACGTTGTAGTCGTTACCGCCGTGGTGGTGGCGGAGAACGTGGCTGCTGTCTGTCCTGCCGCTACTGTGACGCTGGCGGGCACGGTCGCTACTGCTGTGTTGCTGCTGCCAAGAAGGACTGTTGCTCCTCCAGTTGGCGATGCACCATTCAACGTGACTGTGCCCTGCGAGCTTCCGCCGCCCGTCACGCTCGACGGTGTCATGGAAAGGGAAGAAACAGCCAGCGCGAGAGGTCCCGCATCATATTCCGCCCAAGTGATTTTGGCGGCCGGAAGGCCGCTCGGCGATCCTCCGGCAAAAATCGCCAGCTGCGGATTGTTCAGCGCCATCACGGTCGAACTCACCTGGACCCAGGTCACCCCGTCCAGCGAGTAGGAACCCGTGATCGTATTCGTCGTCAGGTCTCGATCCAGCCGCAGAAAGAAGCTGGTCGCGGTCACACTGGCCGAATTCACGACAGATGGGTTTGCACCCTGTTCCGCCGCGAAGGCCACCAGATTCGTGCCATTGAAGATGCGTGTGAGGTTCACATAATTGTCGTCGTCCTGATAGGCGACCAATCCCACCTGCTGATAACTGGTCGTCGGAGCGAACGACAGGCTCAGCCTCATGCTTGTCCAATCCGAAGGCACGCTGCGGAAAACGGTATTTCGGCTGTCATTTTGCGTACCCCACAGATCGCCGGAATCGACGGGAATCTGGAGGACGCTGGGGGCCACGTTGTAAGACACGACAGCGCCAGTGGTCTGTTCGGTGTTGCGGGTAACGCCCGCGGAGGATATCGCGAGGAAATCCCAACCCGCGGCCAGGAAGCTGGTGCGGTCGGGATAAGTAAAATTGTAGTGTTGCGTTTGAGCGAAAGTCGGAAGGGATAGCACGGACAACGCGCAAAGCAATCCAATCAACGCTCTGGTCACTTGAAATTGGATTCGTTTCATACTCGCGATTAGTCTCCTATTGAGGGACCAGATTCGTTCAGCTACACGTCAGCCGGAACTCATTTGGCAATACCGATGCCAAATCTGATTCTGTTGACAGGAAAGCGATTTGCGTCGTTGCTTGCTAACCGAAAGGGAAAACAGTTGCCGCATTCGGTCAAAACGATTTCGATTCAGTCGCTTCTCTACCGGCAGTTTTTTCTAACCAATGGCGTGCTCAGTGGGCGAGATTTTGCGTGCACTTCTGCATTTGCCCTGACGAGCGCCATTTCTCTTTGGTTGAAAACGAATTCAATATCGGGTTACTTGGTCTTCCCGAATGATCGCCATGCACCGTGCTACGTTGCATGTTCGCAACGAACGCAAGTTTGTTCAATGGGTGGAAAGACCCATTTTGCGACGTACCCGGGTCCCGGTACGCTCACAACCAGGTCTGGAGAAGGTTTCTAAGGGGAGTTGACTGCGCCTGCGTTGAAATATTTGGCTCACTTCCGCCGGGAGAAGAGATACGAATTGAAATCTATCGCGCAAGCGCAAGTTGCAAACAGTGCTCGCCCTAAAAACGGGCGGCCTCTACAAAACCCAACAGCCTCCATGCAGGACGGTTTTGTAGCGGCCGTTCCGTCCCGTGAATTTCGGGACGGAACGGGCATCTTCACGTGAGCAACCGGTACGGATCGAAGGCTTCAATGGACTGAGACTTGCCGGAATTTCATGTAAGTCGAGCGAGTTTCCAGTTAAGGGCATCGGTCGAGGCCAGAACGCATTTTACTGTAAGCACAGCTTCAAAGCTTCGGCCAACAAACGGCAGAAAGGCTCAACCAAAATGCCTTTGGGGTAAACCGGGAGTTCATGAATTTCGAGACCGCCTGCAGCCACCACTTCGCTCCATCCCAGGCTTCGGCTCGTGAGCCCCAGGAAATTCCCTTTTGGACGAATGACGGCTACGCGACCGTTGTAAGGGCGGGGATCATACCGATGCATCGCGTCGTGATTGACCTTCCCTACGATCAAATGGGGATAGCTGGTACGCTTTCCAGTGCTACCCAGATTCGTCAAAGCATGATATGCAGCATGGAGCCTGATCCCGATTCTCGATGATTCAACATCCATTTTTTGTCTCAGAAACTTCTTGCGGTCCTTGGCTCCGAGAGAAAAAATATTGGCGGCGTGAAACCACAAGTTCTGCAAAAAGTGCAGAGGTTCCAGCCAGGAAATTTTTGATTCGGAAACCGACGCGAAGTTGCAAGTATCAAGCATGAACACAACTTCGACTTTCTCTCCCATTGCGGTCAGTTGCTGCGCCATTTCGTAGGCGATGGTTCCTCCGAGACAGTAGCCGCCCAGAAAATAAGGTCCGTGCGGCTGTGCTTCCAAAATCTCCTTGAGGTAGTGGGAGGCCATCTCTTTAACGGTTGTGAGAAACCGTCCGTCGCCATTCAGACCTTGCGATTGCAGGCCATAAACCGGCTGATCCGGTCCAAGATGCTGCGTCACTTCTCGATAGAGCAGTATGTTTCCTTCGGCGCCGTGTACCAAAAACAGGGGCTTTTTTGAGCCGCTCGCCCGTATCGGAACCAGCGAGGACCAGGAAGGAGCCTTGTGCTCATGCTTCTCCTTCTCCTCATCCTTCCCCATCTCCTTATTCTGGTTCGTGTCCTCCTTGTGAAGTTTCCTGGCCAGCTCCGCAATCGTCGGGGCTTCCAGCAACACCGCGAGCGGCAGATTCACTTCGTACATCTCCCCGATCTGCGACACCGCCCTCATGGCCATCAGCGAGTGCCCGCCCAAGTCGAAGAAATCGTCGTGGATCCCGATTCGCTCCACCTTCAACAATTTGGCCCAAATATCCGCGAGCGCTTTTTCGGTTTCCGTTCGTGGAGCGACGTATTCCCTGGCCGCCGAAGCACCTTCGTAAGACGGAGCGGGCAGAGCCTTTCGGTCCACCTTGCCATTCGTGGTGAGAGGGATGGAATCGAGAAAAACAAAGTGAGCCGGGGCCATATATTCGGGCAGCTTTTGCTTCACGAATTGGCGCAGGTCTTCGGCCGTCGGCGATCTGCCTTCGCGCGGGACTACATAACCGACCAATTGCTTATTTCCAGGCTCGTCTTCCCGCACCAGGACCGCACAGGACTTAACTCTTGGATCGCTGGCCAGTGTGGCTTCGATCTCTCCCAATTCGATACGGTACCCGCGCACTTTCACCTGGTTGTCTACACGGCCCAGATATTCCAGGATCCCGTCATTCCGGTAGCGCGCCACATCTCCGGTCTTGTACAGACGCGCTCCGATTTGGCCGGAAAATGGATCAGCGAGAAACCGTTCCTTGTTCAGTTCCGGCCTGTTCAGATATCCCCGAGCCACGCCGGCCCCGCCGATGTACAACTCGCCGATTACACCGATCGGCACAGGGTTCAGATAGCGGTCCAGAATGTACAGCTGCGTATTGGCAATTGGCCGGCCGATCGGTACGGAGCCGCTTGCCGGATCGTCCGCTTTAACCTCATAGGTGCAGCAGCCCACCACCGTTTCTGTGGGCCCGTACTCGTTGATCAAACGCATTGCGGGAGCGGACTTTCTCCACAGTTGAAGGCTCTCCGCCACGAGGTTCTCGCCGCCGATGACGAACACTTTGGTCGTGCCTGCCGCCTCTTCGGGGCTGATTTGCTGGCTCAGCAGCTCCAGGTGAGCCGGAGTGATTTTCACCAGGCTGCGGTCTTTCCCTTTCCGCAACGCTTTCAGCAGGCTTTGCCCGGCCACATCCTCGGATAAGATTTCGACGCGTCCTCCGGCCAGCAATGGGGTGTACATGCCGGTAACTGTCAGATCAAAGGAAATTGAAGTGTGGACCGGGACCGAGCCCCCGGCCTGAACGGAATACGTTTTGACGGCCCAGGAAAGATAATTCACCAGACCGCCGTGGAGGACCATCACTCCCTTGGGCGTCCCAGTCGATCCCGAGGTATAGATGATATAGGCCAGATTCGAGAGCGTCGCCGCCGGTTTGAGATTGCCGGTGCTTTCCTCGGCGATCGCAGGCCAATCGCTGTCCAGGCAAATTGTCTGATCGTTGGCGGAAGGAAACAATTGCCGGTGCTTGTTGTCCGTCAGCAGAACTTTCACCGCCGCGTCCTTGACCATGAACGACAGCCGGTCCATCGGGTAGGCGGGATCTAGGGGCACGTACGCGCCGCCTGCCTTCCAGATGCCCAGCAGCGCAATCAGCATCTCCGGACAGCGTTCCAAACACACGCCCACCAGCACTTCAGGTCCAACCCCGCGCTTCTGAAGATAATGCGCCACCTGGTTGGCGCGCTCGTTCAGTTCCCGGTAGGTCAGTTGACGATCTTCAAAAACAAGAGCAATGGAGTCTGGGTGGAGCGAGGCCTGCTGTTCGAACAGTTCGTGCACGCAAATCTGAGGGTATTCTGCGCGAGTGTCATTCCACTCGTACAAGAGCTGGGTTCGTTCGCGCTCGGTAAGCATCGGCAACTTGGCAATGCTTTCTTCTGGATCGCGGGCGATTGCCTTCAGAAGTGTTTCGTAATGTCCGCACAGGCGCTGAATTGTATCGGCTTCGAAGATATCGGTGCTGTATTCAACCGTCCCCTGGAGGCCATTCTCGGTTTCGGAGATGACGAGGGTCAGATCGTATCCCGAGGTTCCGGACTTCATCGACCCGTTGCCATTGCTTTTCGATACCCGCGAGACTTCACTGGCGTCGTGAAGGACGAACATCACCTGAAACACCGGAGCATGGCTCAGATCCCGCTCCGGCGCCAATTCGGCTACGAGTTGATCGAAGGGAAGATCCGAATGGGCGTATGCGCCCAAGGTCCGTTCTCTCACTTGTTGCAGCAGGGAACGAAAATTTAAATCCTCAGCGAACCGTGAGCGCAGAACGACGGTGTTGTGGAAGCGATTGCGCGGGCGCTCGGTTTCGGCGAGCGTCGGTCCGAGAACCGGGGTTCCCACCAGGATATCGTCCTGGCCTGTATAGCGGTGCAGCAAGGCCATGAAACCGGCCGCCAGAGTCATGAAAAGGGTGGCGCGCTCCTGATGGCCGATCTCCTTCAATTGTTTCAGCAGTTCCTTGGGCAGCTCGTAGTTTTCCGTCGCGACGCGGAAACTCTGCACGGCAGGGCGCGGCTTGTCGGTGGGCAATTCCAGCTTGGTGGGAGCCCCTGCCAGTTCCTCCCTCCAATACGAAATCTGCTCGTGCAGAACTTCTTCCTGTATATTCATCGCGATGATCCTGTCATCTCCATCATGATTTCATTCGCGCCGGTGTGGATGCGCTCCACCCGAGTGTCAATCCACATGCAAGCGATCGGATTCTTTGTCATGCAGTCATCGCCGCCGCGAGAGCTGTCCTCACTCAGCAATTTGTCACTGGCAGCCGGTAAACAACTTTGAAAACTCGGACCGGCTTGCGGAACATCAACAATTTGTCCTTCATGCAGCAGGACTTTGTGCCCTAGGAGCCACTACTGAATACACCGAGGCCTTAGAGGCCTATGGCAGTGGTGGATTCGCAATTCGGCTACCAACGCCAGATGCCACCTAACTACCGTAGTTACAGTGACTTAGTTTGAAAAGAAGGTTCCAGAATGGAAATTGGTGGCCAACAAGTGGAAATGAAAGTGCCTATTTTCTGGGGGCTCAGCTGGAAATGGAGTGGTGGCGTTTCCCGTTTGTGAAGATTCCTCCCCTTTGAGTGCGCGTGGGCAGCCCGTTTCAAATCTTATGCGCCCGCCTGAAGGCGAACAGAAACAGGGCTGGTATCGCATCTTGTCGGACCCATGCCCGTAACGAAACATGGGTGTTCGATTCCGGGGTGGTGCGCTGGCGATCTGCTATTTACTGGGCTAACATTCTGGCTGCCCATGGCTGCCTACGAATCACCCTGGATGAACGACGAACTGAAGTTGTATCGCAAGACTGTCCGTGAATTTTTGCAACAGGAATTCCTCCCCTGCCAGGCCAAGTGGCGCGAGCAGCACCGGCCCGACGCGGAAGCGTGGAAGAAGGCGGGCCAGACCGGCCTGCTGCTTCCGGATGTGCCCGAGGAGTACGGCGGAGGAGGAGGCACGTTCGCGCACCAGGCGGTGGTGACGGAAGAGCTGGCGCAGGCGGGAGTGCATTTCGGATGCGGCGTGCAAAGCATCGTCTCGCACTACATTCTGAATTACGGGACCGATGCGCAAAAGAAGAAGTGGCTGCCGGCGATGGCGCAAGGAGAACTGGTCGGAGCGATCGCCATGACCGAACCTTCGGCGGGCTCCGACTTGCAAGCGATCAAGACGACCGCGCGCCGCGCCGGAAATGAATACATCCTCAGTGGTTCCAAGACGTTCATCACCAACGGCTGGCACGCCGGCCTCGTGTGCGTGGCGGCGAAGACGGACCCTAAAGTGGCGGGCTTTCGCGGCATCTCGATGATCGTGGTGGAGACGAAAGATCTGAAGGGATACCGGGTGGGCAAGTCGCTTGAAAAAGTGGGCATGCACGAGATCGACACGTGCGAACTTTTCTTCGACGATGTGCGCGTCCCGGCGGCGAACCTGCTGGGAACGGCCGAAGGGTCGGGCTTTTCGCAGATGATGGAGCAATTGCGGTACGAGCGACTGATGATCGGGGTGGGCGCGGTGGCCACGACGGAGCGGGCCCTGGCGATCACGATCCAATACGCGAAGGAGCGGAAGGCGTTCGGGCAGACGCTGATTGAATTTCAGAATGCGCGGTTCAAGCTGGCGCAGTGCAAGACGGAAGCGCAGATCGGGCGGGTGTTCATCGACAATTGCGTCGTGCGGTTTATCGCGGGTCAATTGGACGCGGTGACGGCGGCGATGGCGAAATACTGGCTGACGGAGAGCCAGTGCCGCGTCGTGGACGAGTGCGTTCAATTGCACGGCGGGTACGGGTACATGACGGAGTATCCGATCGCGCAGATGTGGATGGACAGCCGCGTGCAGCGCATCTACGCCGGAACGAACGAAATTCTCGAAGAGTTGATCGGCTGGTCGCTCTGAGGCTCCCTCCGCGAATTTGAATCCGCCGAAAAAATATCCCTCCATGTTCGAGCCCGTGCACGGCTCCGCTCCAGACATCGCCGGAAAAAGCATCGCCAATCCCATCGGCCAAATCTGGTCCGCCGCCATGATGCCGGAGCATTTCGGCGGAACCGAAGCTGTCGGCGCCATCGAGCGCGGAATCGAGGACGTCCTTGCGCGCCCCGAATATCGCACGCCCGATGTTGGCGGCAAAGCCACTACGGAAATTGTGGGGAAAGCGATTGCCCACACGCTGGACAAGTAACGCTTGGAAAAGCCCTAACAACACGAAAGTCCGATGTGAAACCCCTAGTGCGTCGCGCTCCAACTTCTGCTTGTAAGGCGGCTATGTCATTGATTGTATAATTGACTATGCCCAATAGGCCCACCACGAAGCGCGTTCTCAAGGAAATCAAAAGGCTTGAGCGGCATTTAAACGGACTGAAGATGATCCCAGCCACTCGCTGCTACCGAACCGCAGTCATTCTGCCTTTGCTCTCAAAGGCTCTTACGGTGGGCAGGGCCGTCTGTGCGCTGATTGACGCCGGGTTTCCCGCTGAAGCGTTCGCGACGTCGCGAACGCTTATCGAGATTTTCTTTTGCATGCGATACATCACAAACAAAGATACGGAAAAGCGAGCTAGAAAATACGTGAAATACTACGCAAGAGTCCGAGTAGAGTGGAAGAATATCATTGAAAAATATTATCCGAAGAGGCTGCCTCACCTTCGAACTCTCGATACATCAGTTCTCGAAGCAGCTAAGGAGTTCAGGAGCAAGGGTCATTGGACGGGAGAGGGCGGACAAGCAAGGCTGATGGCCCTTGAAGAAGACACAGTTGAGGTGGATGAACTTGGACAGCCGTTCAAGACTGAGTTTGACTATGAGGCACTCTATTTTTGGACTAGCCACTACGTCCACGCCACGATTGAGGGCATACGAGGTCACGCATGCCCACCGGGAGAAATCTTCAAGGTGCGCGCCCGAATCTGGGAAGACAAAGAGCGCGGAGAGGACGCGTTGCTTAACACGGTTGTGTTCCTCGACAAGATTTTTATCCATGCATGCCGTTCGATGAACGAGGATCAGCCTGCTGCCCTTCAGGACCTGTTCAAAATGATTTCCAAGTTTAAGCGAAAGAAGAAGACTCCTTAGCCGCTCGAAGCATAGTCAGTGTACTCCCGCGCTACTGCCAACTAAGCACGCGGCGAACTACAATTTCGGCAACGGCACGGTGGTGGGCCGGATCAGTTGCTTTTCCTTCGTGGCGGTGAAGGATTTCCCAGCCTCCGAAATATTGCTCCAACTGGCCGGGGCGCAAACGGTGCGGGCCGTATTTTTCGCCGGGCTCGTTGATGTGCACGATGGAAATCAGGAGGCCGCCGGGGGCGACGCCGCGCTTGGCCGGCTCGAAAAGATTTCGCTGCAGGTAGTAGCACATCGCGACGAGGTCCCAGCGGGAAGGTTCGATCTCGAATTCGCCTTTTTCGAGATCGGCGACGACTGCGTCGATCTTCAGGCCGCGCTCCTTAGCGCGCGTGCGCAGGATTTCGATGGCCGCTGGGGCGCCGTCTACAGCCGTGACTTCCCAGCCGTGTTCCGCGAGCCAGAGTGCGTTTCGGCCCGCTCCGCAGGCGAGGTCCAGAGCTTTGCGGGGCGCCTTGCCGGGCGCTAGCGCTGACGCGGCTTCCACTAGGAGAGGCGTGGGCGCGGCGTCCAGATCTTCCGCGGGGCGTTCGCGCAGGCGGTAGCGTTTGTTCCAATGGTGAAGGTCCATCGGTTGCACCGTTTCGTGGTTGTGGTTCGTCCCGACACTGAAGAGCCTACAACAAGTCGAGCACGTCAGCGGCTAAAGCCGGATTGGTTGGGCAGTCTTAATGTCACGGCTTGAAGCCGTGACCCACAAACATTCACGCGGCGCTCGACAGGCTGAATATGCTGTGTAAGAACACGTGATTCTTTGTAGGTCACGGCTGAACAGGCTGCGGAAAAACTCAAAGCGCTGTCATTCTGAGCGAAGCGAAGAATCTCTCCTTGTTTCTTTTCTTATACTCAAATCGAAGAGAGATTCTTCGCTTCGCTCAGAATGACAAAACAAGACACTTTTTCCGCAGCCTGTTCAGCCGTGACGTAAGCTGGCTAAAAGCAATGCGGCTTTAGCCGCTGGCCGGTCCGAAATCTAGTTGCCACGCGGAAAATGAAGCCTGTCCAACGGGATCGCTTAGTGGGCCGAATTCCGGGAAACAGCAACAAAAGCTACCATAAACTCGTTGCGAGAAATACGGGATAGGAACGGCGCGCAATCTGGAAGTATAATCAACTTATCCGCAACCTTGAAACTGGAAGAAGGGAAGACGCGCGATGCAAGCACGCACACGATGGCTGGTGATGGCGGTTCTGGCGTTGTCGGCATTCGGACTGAGCAGAGTGGTTCCGGCAAAAACGGGGATCATGAAGGCTTACGTCACGAATAGCCTGGGCGACAACATTACCGTGATCGACCTCGGCACCCTCAAGCCGATCGGGTCAATCAAGGTTGGCAAGCACGTGCACGGCGTGTGCGCCCCGGCGGACGGGCAGAAACTCTTCACCACGATCGAGTCGGAGAGAGTCCTCAAGGTGATCGACACGGCGACCAACGAAGTGACCGCGACGATTCCCATGCCCGGCGTGCCGAACCAGTGCGCCTCGACGCCCGACGGCCACTATGTGGCCGTGCCGAATCGCAGCGGGGACACCGTCGTTATTGTCGATATTCCGATGGGGAAAGTCGTGAAAGAGCTGCCGGTGAAGAAGCCGCACAACGCCTACAACACGGGACGCAACGACGTCCTGTACATTTCTTCCATGGGCGAGAACGAGATCAACCGCATCGACCTCAAGACGATGGAATACACGGACAAGATTCCGGTCGGCGGAATTCCGCGGCCTTACGCCGTATCGAAAGATGAAAAAACATTGTACGTCGCGCTCTCCGATTTTCACGGCTTCGAGATCGTGAACATTCCCGACAAGAAGGAGATCGCGCGCGTGGACCTGCCGCCCGCGCCGCCCGCGGATTGCGAGCTCGAGCCCCACACGGAAACGCACGGGCTGGCGCTCACTCCCAATGGAAAAGAACTGTGGGTTACGAGCCTCTCCGACGGCGGCGTGTACGTCTATGACATCGCTACGAAAAAGTTTTCCAAGGAAATTTCCACGGGCATGTGCCCGAACTGGATCGCGTTTTCTCCCGACGGCAAGTATGCGACGGTGAGCAATAGCGGGAGCAACAGCACGTCCATCATCGACACGAAAACGCAGCAAGTGGCCGCGACCGTGAAAGTCGGCGAGGGGCCCAAGAGGCTGCTGGCGATGGTTGTGCCGGCTTCTTAGTTTTGCGGAAAATATTTTGAAGCCTTCAGGCCAGGTCTGACAACTCAGGGGCAGATCCTGTAGCGCCCGCCTTCAGGCGGGCATGCGCTTGATTACAAGGTGCCCGCCTGAAGGCGGGCGCTACAAATACTTGCCGATGCGAAAACACCAAATACAGTTCATGCTGGTCCTGATTGCGGGAATTCTCGCAGTGGGGTTGAATCGGGAGAACGCCATGGCGCAAGACCGCGGTCAGGGACGCTCGATGGTGATCTCGCAGACCGGGATTGTGGCCTCGGAATCTCCGCTGGCGTCGCAAGCGGGCGCCGCGATTCTGGAACGCGGCGGCAACGCGGTGGATGCGGCGATTGCGGCGCACGCGGTCATGACCGTGGTGGCGCCGATGTGGAACGGCATAGGCGGCGATTTGTTCGCGATCGTGTATGACGCGAAGAGCGGAAAATATTACGGCTTGAACGCCAGCGGCTGGGCGCCCGCCGCGCAGTCGGTCGAGCGGCTGCGCGAGAAGGGCCTGCGCGACATGCCGGGGCGCGGGATCGAGCCCGTCACCGTTCCCGGCGCCGTCGATGGATGGCAGAAGCTGCTCGACCGGTTCGGCAAGAAGAAATTGAATGAAGTGCTGGCCCCGGCGATTCAAGTCGCTCAGGACGGTTTTCCTGTTACGGAGTGGATCGCGCTGCATTTTGCCTCGAATGTCGATCTGCTGCGCGATAGCGAAGCGGCGGCGCACACGTATCTGATTTCGGACCGCGCGCCGCGCATGGGCGAGGTCTTTCGCAATCCCGATCTCGCCTGGTCGCTGCAACAGATTGCGCAGGGCGGACGCGACGCTTTCTATCGCGGAGAAATTACCAAGCGCATTCTGGCGCTATCGGCGCGGCACGGCGGAACTCTCGCCGCGAAAGACTTTTCAGATTATTCGAGCGAGTGGGTCGAGCCGATCTCGACCACGTACCGCGGCTGGACCGTGTACGAGATGCCGCCCAACTCGCAGGGCGTCGCCGCGCTTGAAATGCTCAATCTCATGGAGCAGTTTGACCTGCATTCTTACGGGCTCAATTCGACGCGCGCGTTGCACGTTCAGATTGAGGCGAAGAAGCTGGCCTACGCCGATTTGCTCCGCTACATCGGCGACCCCAAAGCGTCGAAGCCTCCGGTGAGTGGAATGATTTCCAAACCATACGCTGCCGAGCGCGCCAAGTTGATCGACATGGACCACGCGAATTGCGAGGCGGGACCGGGCACGCCAGTCCCCAGCGGGGGCGATACGATTTATCTGAGCGTTGTGGATCGCGAAGGCAACATGGTTTCGTTCATCGAATCCAACTACGCGGAATTCGGCTCGGGACTCGTCGCCGACGGCACCGGATTTGTATTGCACGACCGCGGGGCGCTCTTCAGCCTGGATCCCGCGTCGCCAAACGCCATTGCGGGTCACAAGCGGCCGCTGCACACGATTATTCCGGCGTTCATGGAGAAGGACCAGATCCGGATCGCGTTCGGCATCATGGCCGGATGGAACCAGGCGCAGGCGCACGCGCAATTTGTTTCGCACGTCGTGGATTTCAACCAGAACATTCAGGCGGCACTCGAAACGGCGCGATTCACGAAGCCCACCTTCACCGGCTGCGACGTGCTGCTCGAGAACCGCGTGCCCGGCAATGTAAAAGCCGAGCTGGAAGCCAAAGGGCACAAACTCTCGATGCACAACGGTTTTTCGGATGCGTTCGGCGGCGGGCAGGCTGTGATGCGCGATTACGCAACCGGCGTGAATTACGGAGCGTCCGACCCGCGGAAAGACGGCGCGGCGATTCCGGAATTGCCGGTCAAGGGTTGGTAGTAACAAAGTAGGACAGGCTTCAGCCTGTCGGGGTTCGTAAAAACCGGCAAGCCTGAAGCACGCTGAGAGAGCTTAGAAGAATTCTGAACCAAACCCGACAGGCTGAAGCCTGTCCTACGAATGCGTTACGGACTTCGCCGCTTCGCGGCCCGCGATGCGTCCAAATGTAAGGGATTTCGCCAGGCCATGCTGGTTAAATCCGCCCGACGTTTCTCCCGCGCAGTAGAGACCTGGAACGGCCTTCCCCCACAAATCGATGACCTGGGCCTTCGCGTTGATGCGCAAGCCGGAAAGGCAATCGTGAATGCAGGGCGTGGACCACGCGGCATAAAACGGCGGAGTTTGAATTTTGTGCATCGGCACGGGCTTTCCGAAGTCTTCGTCTTTTCCCTTGTCGACGAAAATATTGTACCGGGCGACGGTGGCCTCAAGTGCAGCGGCAGGCATCGGCTCCTTCTGATATTTGCTGACAATTTTGGCGGCGAGTTCACGCAGCGTGTTTGCGAAAAAAAACCAGCCGTCGGGATCAACAAAAGGCGGCGCAAGAGTCCAGCCCTCGCGCTTCGCTCCGTCAGCATCAAAAATGGCCCAAATCGGCCCGCCTCCTTCGCCTTTCGCGCCATTCATTTCCAGGCACGGATTCCACCAGTCAAATCCCGTCGCAAACTCATTCACGAACCGGCGGCCCACTTGATTGACTTGGATGAGGTTCTGATAGTCCGCCACCTGCAAGCCGATGGCGCGTGCGATGCCTTTGACGGGACTGTTTCTTATGTTCTCATTCCGCTTTCCGCCGCCTTGCGGGTAACCGTATTGATTGCCGATCACGTAGGGCTTCTCGAAAATGTGCGAGCGCGCCTGCGTTTCGACCGTTTGGCACGCCGCTCCCCAGAGGGACGCGCCAACCTGCATGGCGGCAATTTCCCCATCGCCCGATTGCCGCGAATAGGGCTCTCCGACTACTTGATATTCCTCGGTGAGGCGCGGATCGAACATTCTGCGGAAGTTCACGTTGCTGGTGTGCCCGCCGGTGCTGAGGACGACGCCCCTCTTCGCCTGAATGTTCAATGTCTTGCCTTCGTGCGTTGCGGTGATTCCCAGGACTCTTCCGGAGAATTGCTCCTCCCGCACGAGGCCGGTCATGCTGTGGCGCAAAAGAATTTGCACGCCGAGCTTTTTTGCGCTGGCTTCGAGCGGACGCATGAGCGCCGTGCCGTTCCCTCCCGTCGGGGAGTACGCACTCACCTCTCCCGTCCAGGTCACGGTTTGCGCGCGCTTCACATCTTGCGGGCCGCCGTCGGCTCCGCCGGGTGATCTATCGGGGAATTGAACGCCGTGCGCCAGCAAAAAATCAAAAGTCGCCACGCTTTCGTCGCAGAACGCGCGCACAATTTCCCTGTCGCTGAAGCGGTAATCGTGCCAGTTGACCAGGTCCTCGAACATGCGGTCGGGCGAATCTTCAATGCCGTATTTTTTCTGCAGGCTCGTGCCGCCGCCGAGAGCGATGTTGCCGCCGCTCTCGATCCCGTGTCCGCCGATGTCGTAGTTCTGCTCGACCACGATCACGGACGCGCCTTGTTCTGCGGCTGTAATCGACGCGGGAAGTCCGGCGGCGCCGGAGCCGACTACGACGACGTCGGCGGCGAGGTCCCAATGCCTTTCGAGTTTCGCGGCGCCCGTCTCTTTCGCGCCAATGCTGCCGATGGCGGCTGCGCCGAGGCCCGCGGCTGCTTTTTGAATAAATCCTCTGCGCGGCAGAGTCGCATTCTTGTGATCATTTTTGGTCATGCTATTGCTCTCCTCTGCAAAACCAATTCGCAAATTTGTCGCGGATCGAGTAGCACAGCCACTCTTGGCTGTGTGGTTTTTCCAACACCTAACAAAGGCACACAGCCAAGAGTGGCTGTGCTACTCAAGCGCGCGGAACAAGCGAGTCGCGCCGAATCTGCGCGATCGAGGCCGCGCCCGTCTGCGCCATGATGGCTTGCAATTCGCGGCGCAAAATCGCGACCACCGTTTCGACGCCCTCCTGCCCAAACGATGACAGCGCCCAAATGTGTGGGCGCCCGATCCCGACGGCGGTCGCGCCAAGCGCAAGCGCTTTGAAGACATCCGCGCCGCCACGGAACCCGCTGTCGATGAGCACGGGAATTTTTCCCGCGGCGCCCGACAGAACCTCCGGCAGGCATTCAATCGTTCCGCGGGCGCTTGCGTCTTCGTGGCCGCCGTGATTGGAAACGATGAGGCCGTCGACTCCGTTCTTCACGGCCAATGCCGCATCTTCTCCGGCGACGACGCCCTTGAGCACGATCTTCATCTTGGTCATATTGCGGACGCGCTTCACGTCGTCCCAGTTTAGCTTCACGCTGGTCTCACCCTGGAGAGCCCCAATCGCTCCGAGTACATCCATGGGCGTGTCCTTCGTGATCCGGGTGATTTGGGGAAGGTTGGAGTGGCAGCCGACGCAGCGATCGTCGGCTTCACGGTCGAGGTCGCGGACGCCAACGCGTTGCACCGATTTTGCGCCGATCGTGTTGGCTCCGCCGTCGTCGATGGTCCAGACCAGCACGGGGCACCCGGTCGCCTCGAAGCGGCGGAGCATTTTTTCGTCCATGCTGCTCCCGAGCCCCGCAATCCACATCGGCTCGCCGCGCGCCTCGACCACTCTTTCAACCCCGCGGGGATCGATGATGACCGCTGCGGATCCCGCCAGCACTTGCAGCGTGCGCGTCGCTTTCGCCGCCTGCGCGACGACCACGGCGCCGTCGGGATAGTATGCGTTCATCCTGCCCACGGGAGCGAAGAAGATTGGCGATTCCCAAGACTTGCCGAAAATCTTTACGGATTGATCGACCTTGGTGATGCCGGTGAGGCGGCGCAGGCGGACTTCGTATTTCAAAAATCCGTCGCGATTGGCTCGCAGCGTTTCGTTGTTGAAGGAGCCGTCCGTGATGAATTCGTAGTGGGCGGGCGTGAGTTTTACGCGCGCCGCAGCGTCGAAATCGAAAACATTGAGCGCTTCCTTTACCGACTTGATGACGACTTCATTCTGTTGCGGGAGCGGCGCCGCCAGCACTTCCTCAATCCAAGCCGCATTTAGTCCCGCATACGCCATGACGGGGCTTGCTGCCAGGAAACTCAAAAAAGCGCGGCGGTCTGAAAGTATTTTAGAAGGAGTCACGATTCAACGATCCTTTCCTGCACTGGAACAAGTGGGGATTTTGAAACTGCGAGGGTAGCGCAGTCAGATTCGACAGGCAAGCCATGAGCCTTTTTGTTAGTGGGTCAGATTGAATTCTGGAAGCCGTGAAACACTGCCCACCCAAAAAGAGGGCGGCCTCTACACAATCAACCGCACCGATGCGTTCCGGTTTTTGTAGAGGCCTCTCTGTCCCGCGCTCTTCGGGACAGAGAGGGCACGCTTCCTTTCAATCTGACCCGGCACTGCCTTCTTGGCCCGATTCAGGAGAATAAGCGCGAAGGTATGGAATTTCGGCCCATGATATTCTATAAGTTTGTGCGAACGATCGTAACTACCCTATAGAGGATTGAGGCTCATGACGAATCCGAAGGACAAAGTGACGCTCCAGGATATCCAGTCCGCCGCGGAACGTCTGAAAAACTGGGGACGCTGGGGCGCCGACGACGAAGCCGGCACGCTGAACAATATCTCGCCGCAAGACATCATCCACGCGGCGAGCCTCATCCGCAAAGGAAAAGTGTTCTCGCTGGCGCTCAATTTTGACAGCAAGGGCCCGCAGAGCGGGCTGTGGGGCAATCGATTCAATCCCATCCACACCATGCTGGCCACCGGAACCGACGCGGTCGCCGGCCGCCAGGAATCCATCGGAATACGATATGCCGACGACATGGTTTCCATGCCGCTGCAATGCGGCACGCAATGGGACGCGCTGGGCCACGTTTTTTACGGCGAAAAGATGTGGAACGGCTACGATGCGCGCCTCGTCGATTCCGACGGAGCGCACAAGAACGGCATTGAAAACGTGAAGGACAAAATGGTCGGGCGCGGAGTGCTTCTCGATGTGGCCCGGCACAAGGGCGTGGAATCGCTCGAGGACGGCTACGGCATCGGCACGGCCGAGCTCGAAAAATGCGCCGCCGCGCAGGGCGTGGAAATTCGCAAGGGCGATTTTGTGATCGTGCGTACGGGGCACATGGAACGCTGCCTGAGCGCGGGCAATTGGGAAGGTTACGCGGGCGGCAACGCGCCCGGTCTGCGCTTTGAAACCGCCGAGTGGATTCGGAAGACGGACATCGCCGCGATCTGCGCGGATACCTGGGGCTGCGAAGTCCGGCCAAACGAAACGACCGCCGCGACCCAGCCCTGGCACTGGGTGGTCATCCCCATGATCGGCATCAGCATGGGCGAGATTTTTTATTTGAAGGATCTGGCGGCAGATTGCGCGCAGGATCACGTGTACGAATTCTTTTTCTGCGCGCCGCCGCTGCCGATTACGCGGGCGGTAGGATCTCCCGTGAATCCCATCGCCGTCAAATAACCCAATCCGCGAAGCCTCATGAAATCAGAAAAGCTATGGCCCGTCGTGGTTGTGGGAGCGGGGCCGAACGGCCTCACGATCGCAAATCTCCTCGCTCGGTACGGAATTGATGTTCTGCTTGTCGAGCGCAACGAGACGACAGTCCAGGAGCCACGCGCGGTTTCGATTGATGACGAATCGCTGCGGACGATGCAGGCGATCGGCGCAGTCGACGCCATTGTTTCGCGCGTTGTGCTGGGTTACGGATCCGATTATTTCAGCGCGGGAGGATCGTGCTTTCTGCGGGTTCGTCCCACCGCAACGGAATATGGCTATCCTCGGAGGAATGCGTTTCGCCAGCCGGTTCTCGAGCAGCAGTTGCGGGATTATTTCTGCACGCACGCCGTCAGGGAGGGCCGCTCGGAGGCATGGTTCAGCACGGAATTGATCGACTTCCGGCAGGGCCTGGAGGCGGTGGATCTTGCCTTGCGGCGCGCCGACGGAAGCTTGACCGAGGTGTCCACACAATATCTGATCGCGTGCGATGGAGGGCGCAGCTTCGTCCGCGAAAAGCTCGGGATCAAACTCAGCGGCTCCACATTTCGTGAACGCTGGCTCATACTCGATCTCGAGGAAACGCGGGACCACACGCGCGATACAAAAGTTTTTTGCGATCCGGCGCGCCCGTGCCTCTCGCTTCCTGGGCCGGACGGGACCCGGCGTTTTGAATTCATGCTGCATGAAGGCGAAATCGAGCCGGAGGTCACCTCTCCCGAATTCACCAGAAAACTACTGAGCCGGCACGGCGAAGAGTACACCCCGCTCCGCCGCAGCCGCGTCTACACATTTCATGCGCGCATGGCGGACCGCTGGCGCGACGGCCGCATTTTCCTGGTGGGCGATGCCGCGCATCTCGCGCCGCCCTTCGCCGGGCAGGGAATGAACAGCGGGATGCGCGACGCGCATAACCTGGCGTGGAAGCTCGCGGCAGTGATTCAGCAGCGGCTGGGCCCGCTCCTGCTCGAGACCTACGAGCAGGAGAGACGCAAGCATGCCTGGGAAATGATTCTGCTGGCGCTGCGGATGGGCAAAGTGATGATGCCTCGCAGTTTCTGGAGCGCTTTCGGTTTGCAGGCCGCCTTTCGTCTGCTCAGCGTCGTCCCGCCCGCACGCAACTATTTCGCGGAAATGAAGTACAAACCCAAGCCCCGCTTTGATGCGGGCTTTCTCGCTGGCGGACGCAAGCACAGCGCCGGTCCATTGATCGGAAGACTCTTTCCGCAGCCGGAAGTTCGGGCCGCGGATCGCACTGCGTTGCTGGATGAATTCCTGGGGAATAATTTCGCGCTGGTTTCCCTTCCGCAGACTCCGTCGAGTCTGTTTGATAAATTGCCCGCGGATTTGTGGCAGCCACTGAAACTTCAGCGAGTCGCGATTCGTGCGCCCGGTGAATCCGTTCCGGCTCCGAATGGAGTCACCATCGTTTTCGATGTCGACGGCAACTTCTCCCGCTCCATGAAGAACCTGCCTCAAGGCTTGGCGTTGATTCGCCCCGATCGTTACGTGGCCGCGTATCTGCAGGCCGACAACCTAGAAGCGGGCGTGCACGAAGTGGACGAGATGATCGCGCGCACGTGGAAGTAGATCGGTCCCTGGTAGCACAGGCTTCAGCCTGTGGGGTTTGGTGCTTGCCAGGACGAACCCCCACAGGCTGAAGCCTGTGCTACTGGCGCTGCCGCGACACATTCCCACTTCTTTGAACAGAATTGGCGCAACTGACTTGTGAAAGATTCAAACTAGGGTTTTAGTTTTGCCTTGGATTCATCCCGGATTTCGTTGTTAAACCGGTGTTCCTCCGACGGCGAACAGATCTCCTCAAAAATGGCCGCTTTCGGATTGACGAATGTAATGGTTTCCGCCACCCACGGCTTCGTATACGTTTTCGGATCGGTGAGTGTCATATCGAGTTTCAGCGTGTCCTTGTCGACGCGCCGCCAGCGCTCGACGAGGTGCATCTGGTCGCTGTGCGGATTGCCGAAATGATCGATCCACGTTCTGTCGTCATAGCCGATGGATTCCACGACGAATGTATCTCCGTCCCACTTGCCGATCGCATATCCGTACCAGGCCGGATCGGGATCTTTCGGAAGCGCTCGCCCGTCGGTCCAGATCGTGCGCCAGGTGTCGTGGTACTGCATATGTTGCAGCACCCTGTCCGCAGTCTGAATGAATTCAAACGGCCTCAGATTCGCTTCCCACAAGTCGCGCGGATAACCCAGGGGCTCGCACTGGGAAACCGGATCGTTGTTTAATTCAGGCTCAACCGCTCGAGGGCCGTAACTCACTTTATTGGCGTCAAATTTCGCTTTGCCCCAATCCGTCATCGGCGGTGGCGAAACATCGGATCTCATCTGCGGCGGGATTTTCTTATCCTTGACTTCCCTCCATTTGTCGTTCAGGGAGTGCCTCTCGAAATAGCCTGCTGTGGTGGGCGTGGACCACACGCCGGACAGATCGTGGGCATTGAATGGCTTCGGCTTGGAAAGCTCCTTCGGCAATTCGTCCGGCTTCCACGCGCCCGGCGAATATCCCGGCGTGCCATATGTCTGCGCGAACGTGACGCACGAGAACGCCAACAGCGCCGCCAGGACCTCGACCGATTTGACGAGTCGATTCCACATGTTGCATCTCCTTCGGCAATTCATTCGGATCCCGCTCTCGATTTAGGCTTCATGATATGGGTCGGCTACGCGAAGGCTGAAATGCCGGATGAAAAACCGCGGACCTATTTTCCAGGCGTATCGTAATCCGTGTCCGCGCGTTCCCCATTTCCCTTGACGCCACCCGTCGTGAGCGCGCGGCCATCGGGGAGCACCAGATTTCTAAACTCAACGCGCGGCGCGCCGGATCGGGAAGGGTGTCCGGTGATGGTTACTTTGTCCCCCGGCTTCAAAACGTCCTTGCTGAAGCCCGCGGCGGACAACTGGTGCGGATTGCCCAGTTCTGCGCCCCAATGAACGACGTTGCCCTGGTCGTCGGTCACATCGAACAGAATGCCGCAATGGGGGTTGGACCAGATCCATTCCGTCACGGTTCCCTTCAGAGTTATCAGCTTGTCGGTTTCATAAGCCACGCCAGTTCCGTGGTGTGCGAACAGAGGGAAGCACAATGTCACGATGCCCGCAGCCAGGATCGCAGAAAGTCTGAAAATTCGTTTCAAGTTGGCACCCTTGAGGGGATTATTAACATGTGCGGTGTAAAAGCGCAACTCCCAACCCCTTTCAATCAATAGTCTTGATTCGATGCGCGACGCCGTGTTTCAATCACTCACATTCATTTGAGAACCATGAACCGGATCGAAATTCGGCAGGAGGATTTTATGCGAAATTGTATCTGCGCGCTGGCGCTGGCCTTTTTGATTGCGCCTGCAATCATGGCGAAACCTCCGCGACAGGAAAAGGAGACTCCTCCTCCGTGGGCTTACGGCTTCCAGTCCGCCGCCGACCCGTCACCGAGTGCCGGACTAGCCGCTGCAGCTACCCCAGTGCCGGATGACGGCACGCTGAGACGCCTCCCTGACAGCCCATTTTCTTTCACGCTCACGCAGATTCGGGATGGCTTCGGCCCCGCGGACTGGTACCCCGGCGATCACCCTCAAATGCCGGAAATCGTGGCGCACGGCAAGAAACCGGAAGTGCGCGCCTGCTCTCTCTGCCACTATCCAAACGGCAAAGGCCGTCCCGAGAATGCGGGAATCGCAGGCCTCCCCTATGACTATATTCTGCAGGAGCTCGCGGAATTCAGGAACGGCGAAAGAGCCAGCGCGGACCCGAGAAAACCCAACACGCATTTCATGGTTGATTTCGCCAAGTCGATGACGGATGACGAGGGGAAAGCCGCCGCTCGATACTTCGCCTCGATGCAATGGACGCCATGGATCAAGGTCGTCGAAACCGAAACCGTGCCGAAGACACGAATCCAAAACGGCATGTTCCTCCGGTTGGAAGGCGACGCAACGGAACCGATCGGCCGGCGGATTATAGAAACTCCCGTGAACGCGGAAACGACCGAAATGCTTCGCGACCCGCGGTCCGGATTCATCGCCTACGTGCCGGTGGGCAGCATCAAGAAAGGCGAGGCGCTAGTCATGAAGGGCGGCGCAGGCAAAACAACGCAGTGCACCATCTGCCACGCCGCGGATTTGCAGGGCCTCGGCCCGGTCCCGGGACTCGCGGGCCGCTCCCCCAGCTATCTCGTCCGCCAACTCTATGACATCCAACATGGCTCCCGCTCCGGTATCTGGACAAGCCTGATGAAACCCGTCGTCGCTAATTTAAGCACAGACGATATGTTGGCCATCGCCGCCTACCTATCTTCGCGAGGCATCCCTCCCGCGGCGTCGAGCACTGCGGGAAACTCCCTAGGCGCGCAAGGCAAAGACTTCGCTAGCGCAAACAAATGAGGCGTTTCTGGGCGTGAAAACCTGGTGGGCGAATCGCTTTCTGACCTCTAACCTCTGCCTTCCAACCTCAAGATTTGGTGGGCCTGGGTAGACTTGAACTACCGACCTCGCCCTTATCAAGGGCTTCCCGACTTTATGATGCGTTAGGTCCCGTTGAAAAAGGAACCGTTTAGGGTTTTCGACTTTAGGCGGCGATAGGGCATTTTAGCCGTCGTCAATGACAATTTCGATGACAATTGCACCATAATGGGACTCATCCCGAGGGGTGAGATTTCTCCATGCTCAGTTACTTCGACGAAAGCGGAATTCATCAGGGTTCCGAAGCCTGCATAGTCGCCGGGTACTTTGGCAAGAAGGGACCTTGGCGCAAATTGGCGAGCGGATGGTCTGCTACGCTGAAAGAGTTCAAAGTCCCACTTGCGGAATTCCATGCTACAGATGTGGTGAGGCGGAAGGGTTTTTTCTCTGGTTGGGGTGACAGGACCGATACTCTCTTGCATTCTCTCGCGAAGATCGTAAGTGAGTGCTCCGTTTATCCAGTCTGCTACGGGCTTTTCACCAAGGATTTCTTTTCATTCTCGCTATCCGAACGACGGTTCATGACTGGTGGAACGTGGGAGCCGGGGAAGAGAAAATTGGGCAATGGATGTCCCGAACGACCGTATTTTGTCGCATTCAATGAATGCCTGCGAGTCGTTACATCGTACACCCCGGCGGCTCGGCGGGCCGACTTCTCGTTTGGGAGTGATCGCCCGGTGTCAGGATACGCTGCGTCGTTATTCCGATATTTGAGACAGAGAGGTGAAGCAATGAAGCGAGCGAACATCCCCTTTGATCCGAAATCGTCCCCAAACAAATTTGGGACTATCGCTTTCCCTTTGGCGAAGGAAACACCTGAATTGCAGCTTGCCGATCTGTTTTCTTACATGAGCTATAAGCACATGCTCGAACGCTCTAGAACCGGGGATTGGAACACTCCCCCATCCCGCACCCTGATAACATTACTGCGTAATCGTAAATCGCCGCTCGACACTTCGTATCGCACCGCAAAACTGTTGCGCGACATGATTTCCGTTGTCCCAAATTTGCCAACCCAATAAGTTGGCCGCGCGCCGCTGTTCACGGAATTCTGGTATGAATAATTCGACCGTTGCGGTAATCAATGACCGAGGTCAACTTGTGAATCCAGCCTTCACCCTCTAGGGTCCTGATTCGGGCATCGAATGCCGCGTTCGCTTGTCCCTCGGTCTCAAAGGGCTCCGTCAGGATCGGCACGTTAAAATGGGCTCGCTTGTTAGCTTCATCCCACCAGCCGTGGTTTTCGCAAAGCACCCATTCCTGATTGGCATTTGTCGCCAGCCACACCTCGTGCCATTCGGCAACGCCTTGGCTGTCAGGGTCATCCTTGTAAAGTGTAATTGGTATTCGGGCCAACTCCAATTTGCGGCTGTCCACAGTCTGCACTCCACACGGCTCAATTTGCTACGGCCCCGGCTGGCCGTCTCGCAGCACAACCGTTTTATACCTATGTTCAAGAGATTTCCAGCGTACTTAAAAAAAGATGTCCGCGATCTATGGAAGGAAAAGCAGTTCCTTGACCCATCTCGATGTATCACCGATAATTCCTCCAACGTGCTCGAAAGATTCGACGATCAGTACAACGATGAAATGGGAGGCACGGTGCCAAGCGGCTACGACACTGCCCAAGTCTGCACGAACGGCCACGCCATCAATGAATGCGCAGAAACTCAACCGCAGCACAACTCTAAGTTCTGCGCCAAATGCGGGGCAGCAACGATCACAACTTGCGCCAAGTGCAATTCAAAAATTCGGGGACACTATTACGTACCGGGGGTCGTATCAATTTCGATCTATTCTCCGCCCGTATTCTGCCATGAATGCGGCGAGGCCTATCCTTGGACAGCGGCTCGATTGGAAGCGGCGCGTGAACTTGCGCGAGAATCGGAAAGGTTGGATGACAACGAAAAAGGCATTCTCGCCAGGAGCCTCGACGACCTAGTGCGCGAGACACCCAACACTCCGGTTGCCGTTGTGCGTTTCAAGAAATTGGCTGCAAAGGCGGGAGGTGCCGCCGCCGAGGGTCTCAAGTCAATTCTGGTTGAAATCCTGAGTGAAGCAGTGAAGAAGCAAATCTGGCAGTAAGCCCCGGACGCGGGAAACAAAGTCGATCCGGCCGACAAGCGACGGTTCGCGAAGCATCGTTCAGCGGCGGTAGACATTCGTCGAAATCCCACCTTTAGGAAAGTCGATGACAATTTGATAAGAATTTCCAAGGGCTCGACGGCACCTCCACGCAAAAACATCGAAGACATTGGGGATTTGGTGGGCCTGGGTAGACTTGAACTACCGACCTCGCCCTTATCAGGGGCGCGCTCTAGCCACCTGAGCTACAGGCCCATCGTATTGGCAGGTAAAACTTTACCCCCGTCACCGGCCTCGCTCGAAATCGGTGTCGGAGTCCGATTAGGGTCCGGTGAGGAACAAGAACCAGCGAAATCCAGACGCCTAACGGCGGCTATTTTATCATCAGCAAGCGAATGCGCATAGCGCGCAGTCATAGTTATTTTAGCGTGCCCTAAGAGGTGTTGAACCGTAATGAGGTCCACGCCCGCTCGCACCAGCCGAGTCGCAAAAGTGTGCCGCAGATCGTGGAAGCGCAATCGCTGCTGGATGCCCGCATGGCGAATGGCTTTCATAAACCCAACCTTCGGATCGCGGAAGCGGTCACCCGGCTTGCGATGGCTCGGAAAGACGAAATCATCTTTCCGCCGTTGCGATAGATTTAATAGCACCTCGAAGGTAGTGTCATTCATGGGAATTCGGCGGTCGCTTTGCACTGTCTTGCCATTGCATACGTGAATGAGGCGATTAGTCAAGTCAACATGTGCCCATTGGAGCGAAAGGATTTCGCCCTTCCGCATTCCACTATTGAGTGCTAGCGTCACCAAGGATGGCAAGTACGGGGCGCGGACGCGTTCGCATGCGGCCAGAAGCCGCTCCTCTTCTTCTTTGGCCAAAATCCGCTCAGGAAACGTTGGCACGTGCAGCAACTTCACTCCAGCGAATGGATTCTTCGTCAGGATGCCCCACTTCACCGCCATTCCCAGCATGTGCTTCAAGTTTCCGAGCAATCGATTGACGGTCGCTGGTTTTCGAGACCTACTCATCTGAACTTTGAATTTTTCGCCGTCCCAGTTTGTCAGGTCCGAAAGCTTGCGCTTTCCAAAGATTCTGACCAACTGCTCGATCCGGTATTGCTCGTTGTGGAAGCCGCGCTTGTTGGCCTTTGCAAACTCCGCGTATCGCTTAGCGAACTGCTCAAAAATGGGAATACTCATTTGCGGCCGTAATTCGAACCTGCCCTGCACGATCTGCGCCTTTCTGACGGCGAGCGCCTTTTTAGCCTCTCCTTTCGAGCCCACTTTTTCTCTAAACCTTCTGCCCCCGACGTAATAGTCGATAGTCCATTCACCGTTCCTCTTGAAAATCCCCATCGTTATGGCTCTCTCGCGACCTGATTCGGGTCGATCGGAAATTCTTGTGGTTTCACTTTCCCATCCTCGATCATTTGTTCGAGATCCCGTAAATCAAATCGCACACTGCGGCCGATTTTGACAAACGGAATCTCTCGTCGCCAAATCTTCGTATACAGCGTCTTATCGGTGGTTCCCAAAAAGCGGGCGGCTTCCTTGATGTTCAACAGCCTGACCTCCTCCCTACCGGGCCGCTCCTTGTCAGACATGGCGGCACCCCCCTCGCGGGGGCACAGACCGGCACAGAGAATTCGCCGCGGATGCATTTCGCTCCCTGAGACTTGCTGGCCATTGATTTTTGGGGCCATTCAACAAGCGGGACTCTAGGTTACTAAATAATACATATATGCGAAAGACCTTTCTGCTACGTGTCGTTTCCCGGAGTAACCTGCCCCCGTTTCGCCGATTTACGGGGGCAAGTTGCAACCGTCCATAGAAGTAATCCATTTGAATTGGAGCTCTGCTAATCATGTTCTTCTTTCCCTGACTAATCAGCGAGTATTCGACGTGGCCCACGTCTCAGGGACTATGGGGTTCACACCGTGTTCTGACAACACCCCAAGGAACATATCCTCCACCTCACTTACGCTAGTCTGCAGCGCGCTGAGTTCACGGCAGTACACAGCTAGGAACGCAGTCATCACGCGAACCTGTGTAACTTCGATCGTGTGCTCGTCCTCTGAGTCAAAATAACCTAACCGCACGCGCTCCCTTTCCATGGCAATGCTTAGATCGGTCAATGTCATGAGATTTTCTTGTACCTCCTCAATTAAGAGTTCGACCGTTTCCCCCAAGTGCGGCTTGCACGGATCTCCACTGCTTATTTCTTGTCTGTCTTTTTGTTTCTTCATACATGCTCCTCATTTGCTAGGCGCTTGGTTCGAGCTCGCGCTTCTAACAAAACTCTAAGTTTTAAAACTCTCTCTAAGGCACTCGTTCCTGTGCTTGAAAATCAGTTTTTCGCGCGAGGAAAGTAGAGCTGCCCCTTGAGCCACCGCCGAATGCTATTGCGCATCAACCTTGCAATTTCGGGTATTTCGGCCTGCTCCATCGGCTCCAGATGGATCCTTCTCAGTGCGGCCCACTCTGGGGGTGAAAACATTCGGGATGTGGCTTGTTGTCCGTATTTCGAAATCAGCCAACGGAGGCCAAAGGCAGCAAGTCGTTTTGTTGGAGTGCGCTCGTCACCAGCGATGCACAGCTTCTTAAAATGCAAATCAACTAATGGCTTGATGTGTGCGTAACGATGAAGTTCAGTGAACCGCCTGAACGGGACGGCAGCCCCCATCAACTGAACTTCGATCCTCGTCAGTTGATCATCAGTTTTGAAAATGTTGGCGAGTGGATCTTTCTGTTTGCGTAATAGCCTGAGACGGTCATAGAAAACGATCTTTCGCTGTTTCGAGAACTGAAGGTAATACGACACCGCCCCTCTTGAACGATAGAGAGCGTAATTCTGACGCCGTACGATTCGAGCGTTGGTCACAAAAAACCAGGGCGATAGGCCAAGCAGGTCGACCGCTAGATCGACGCGATAGATTTTTACCCGCTGTAGCTCCGGGAATATGGACTCGACGATTTCTTGGGTGCGCGGAAGCCCTTGACTGGCGACGTTTATGATGTCGAGTTTATGTATACCGTTGTGGCGGCCTCGGTAGGAAAGTCTAGCTGGCAATTCATATTTTGTCCTGCGGAGATCGACACAGCTGGCGTACCCCCCTGCTTGGTTCGCCCTCTTCCCGGGCGATAGCAGCAAACCTGGTGCTAATTAATGGAGAAAGAAATATCAGCTTGTCAATCACAGCAGCTTCCCATAGTCACCCGTGCTGTTAGGCATCAAATTGAGTCCATGCTGTGCGAGTGCCCCTAAGGCATCAATCAACGTTTCAACCACGACCATTAGACTCTCTGATTGCTTCATAATTTCCTCCGCTTTCTTAATCTCTTGTGCATTGGAAGCAATTGCGGACTCGAATGACTCGATCGTGTCCCCAACACATATGTCCAGAAAGTTCAACATTACAGAAAGATTAGGGCTAACAATCGAGAGTGATCTTTTCCGATCTTTACCTAAAATGGTGAATGCATGACCTTCAGGAATTCTTGAGCAAATATAAGCATTCTCTCCAGCCTTTGCTTTTGTTAGTGGAGCAATCGGACTGAGCGGAGACTCCGCCTTCATCAATAGGAACGTGTCACCGAAATCGCTTGTTAGGATTTCATGGAGCCAAGAAAAGTATTCCTGCGTTATGCAGCGATCAGTAAGTTGCTTTCCCAAAAATGAAAGAACATCCCCCTGATGCCCCTCAGGCTTGCACTTAACAAACAGAAAATCTTTAAATGATGCCTGAATGCCAGTTATTTCCGAATGTGTGATTCGTTTCAATGAGACAGGATCCGTGGGCACAACCATGCGCATGTCTTTCCTGAATTGCCCTGTGCGATATTTGAGAATCACGTCTTGTATCTCTGAGTGAAAACATGCCATCGCAATCATGTCCAATTCATCGGGTGCGGGCATCTTGCCGAAGAGGAATTTCACCGAAAGACCGTTCCCCCATCGTGCTTCCAAACAGTACTTTCGCCCAAGCTTACCGAGAGTAAAAAAGATCGGGCGACCACCTTTTTCCGGGATCTCGTAACTCATCAGATTGTCCACTTGTTGTTTCCTCCTCGCTAACACATTGACCGCATCGTCATCGTGCGAAACCTAAATTTAACGGAGAGTAGTTTCAGGAGCTTCCCAAGGTCAAAACAATGTTTTTGTGAAGGATTGTTGCACAGAAACTAAACAGAAGAATTGTGAGACTCAGCGGACCTTCAAATCGGATTGCTGGGTCTGGAACTTCTGAAAGGCGGATTCACTGTTCTTGAATGCCATCTCGACGCGCGAGTATGCGTTCTCAAGAGTGCGAGCTGTCATTCGCTTTCTAACATTCATTCCTTTTCGCAACTCAAGCCAACTTGTGGTGATTTGAACTGCGCTGCGTTTACCAGACGCTAAGTCGATGGCATCTTCAGAATACCCAAGTTCTAGGAGCGAGTTTCGAGGCCCTCGATTGGTTCGCGGCAACTTCTTACGGGCGAGGAGGAGATTCTCAAAATACGGCCGCCAAATCGTTACCAATTGCCAACGCGAAAGGTCGCTTGGCGAGATTTGCATTCTTCTCTTGGATAGTCTTTTTAGGATGCGCTGGAGCACGCCCTCTGGCAGAAACTCCTCTGGCTCGCAAACACCCGCGTCGTATAGCCATCGCGCAATAAGGAGCCAGCGCATTTCGGTCTCGTCAATCTTTTTGAGGTGCCTTAGAAGCTCCGTGTAGCGCCACCCATCATTTGAGCCTTTCGCGCCTTTGGGTTGTGGGATCGTAAATTGGAGCGGATATGCATCATTACTCCAATCGCCGGGTTTGTCGCTGAAAAGCGGGAACGTAAAAAGATACAATCTGTCTCCGGCCTGTAAGACTTCTTTAGTGCTAAATTTACCAATTTGGTGTTCCCGGGCCTCGCATTTCGCAAAAATGTCGGGGGGTTTTGACGGATCCGGTTCAAACTCAGTTGAGACCCAATTGCCAAGCGCCAGGTAAGCACGCTTTGTCGCAGCCCAACGTTCGTGCCCCACGATTGAATGGCTATTCGGTCCTGCCTCAATACCAACCGTTCGCATAGATCTTCATCCTAGGAAGATTCGTGGGCGATACTTCAGAAACTCAGGATAATGCCGAGCATAGAAGATTGCCAGCCATCAAACGGCACGAGGTTTCGAACTGCTAATCGTGTTCCACTTTGAGCTGCTAAGACTTGGTCAATGATTTCGATTCGTAAAATTCCATGTCCCTGATGAAATTCTGCCAAAAAGTGAAATCTCTGTCGATCCCAATTATCCGCGCTAGGAAAAGCAGAAAAAGAGATCGACAACTAATTCCGGTGATGCTGGATCTGAAATGAAAGTAAAAGAATGCGTTCAGGAAACGCGGAACCTAACCGAGTTATTTTGCCTCGCAGAACGCTCGCAGTCGGCCTTTGCAGCCTATTAGCGTGGCGTTCGGTCTGAGAACGTATTTAGCGCTATTTCAAATCGGCCAGTTGAGAATCTCTCGAAGAATGAGCACGAGAGGGGTGAATGCAAAGTAGATCAGGAGAGAGGACGATGAAGAACCAGCAGTTGATACAAGATTTGCCTAGAAACGAGTATTAGAGCGCAAACAATTAAATCTTCTTGACCTGCCTGGTTTAGAGGAGATTCAATGCTTTCTGAGCAGAAATACTGAACAATCCTCTTCATTCTCTGTAGTTCTTACAGTACATCCCTAGAGTACGTTACATACTATTGAGCTATTGTTATTAGGTCGGGAGCCCGTCGTCAGGCATTTTCCATGCGGAAATCCGATTCCAACCCTAAAATTCTGAGTACGAAGATCGCATTTACAGTACCGAAAGGATTTTTCAAGAAAAGTTTGCAAGTTAACACGCCTCCCAAGATTCAGGGGGTTCCCTGCTTGGGCCTATGAAAAACGGCTTCACCCCGAGGGAGGTTACACGGCTCCTTCAGGCTGAAAAATCTGACAATTTCCTCGATCTTGGGGACGTCCTGTGTCGAAGAACTGCCTTGATGAAATGCTCAGCAGAACAGCAAGAAACAGGCACACTTGACATACCTCAGATGTTCATGAGACCTGACGTTCTGAACATCGCTGATAATTGTAGGCGCTTGTGCGCTGTCGAACTGCTCTTATGCCAGTTACCGATAATCCCTGCCACCTCAATCGGGTTGCTGCCCCGAATGCCCGGCCAAAAGTCATGGCTTCCAGACCGTGTTATAGGCTTCGTCTGCGATTTCTTCGGTGCGTTGTTTGATTTCGGCTAGGCTCCACGTCGTCGCCTGATCAATCGATTTAGGCAACTTGTAGCCATTCTCCGCCAAGATTCGCTTCTTCTCCGTGAAAGATTTGTCTTCCAACATGCCATTTACTTCTTCTGATACGAGAAGCAAATTCCCGATTTGGCCAATCACTACATCATCATAGCCCGCCTGACCGATGAGGCTTTGCGGTGCTAAATGCTCGATCGTCATCTGCTCGTAATCCAAGACAGCGGCACTGGTTTCCTGACGCTCGATGCCAACAAGCACATACTTGACGAGTTTCTTTTGCTTGGTGACATTATCCGTAAATATGATGAGTGGAAACAGGGCCTTAAATTCCTCAATCGACGGGATCCTGTCACGAAGTTTCTGCCTAAGTTCCTGGATGATCTTAACTGCGTCTTGAGTACTAACCGCTTCAAATAGCCTGCGCCCAAGTGCAGCATACATTGCAGATATGCCTCCGGAAGAGCGCTGGGATGTCACCGCCGTAAAGAGAAAATGAAACTTCTCGATTGCGATAATGGCATCCTCGATGTGCTTCTTCTTGAGCTTTTTCGTTATTCGATACTCTCGTAGCAATGAGAGCACACACGGAGTTTGTTGCACGACACGGAAAGTCGTGAGTGCGATAAGTGCTCGTTCAATTTCCTTTTCTTCCTTGGCCCACCTACCGTAACCGGGTTCGTTCATCGAGCGGTACAAGAGGGCATCTTCTAACAGCGTGTCAAGGAACGCTGGTGACTTGTCGGCTGAAATCTGTTTCTTAAGAACTTTGAAGAGATTCTTGGCAGGCAGGTAATCGTATTTCGATAGCCAGTAATGATGGATAAAAGCGTCGGTTTCAAGATCAGCCGAAGAGCCCTCGATAATCTCTAGCAACTGCTTCCACTTGATCTTCACTTCGTCCGAAGATGGGTTCTTCCCTTTTATGTGTTTGGTCAAATGGTTCTTCACGAGATCTGCCAGGGCAAGATCCTTGCCCCGAGTGTTTAGCGTCTCGAAGATTACGTAAGCGTCGTCCTCATCTTCAAGCTTGACGAGAATGATCTTAAGGTTCAGTAGGGAATCTCGGATGGAGATGAGTTTTTGTTCCGTCAGTTCCTTGCGTCTCTTGTCTGATAGTGATGTATCCGCGTTCAGACTGCCAATTGCGCCGGACACTAGCTGCTGAAGTTGGCTGTGTGCCGATTGCAGGTTTGACTCTTCGGTCAGAAGGTCGATTGTTATCGACGGCATCCCCCACTTCTGTATCCGATCTTGAAAGAACGGGTACGACGATTCCGTTGAGACTATGAACTCTGGTTTATTGTCAATGTTTCGTCTTTCAATGAGACCATGGATTCCTTCGGCGAGATCTTGGAGGCCAACTTCTGCAAGTTTATTTCGGAGTACACTGAGGAGAATAGTGATCGTCGTAAGGCGCTGTTGCCCATCAACCACACCATACCGCTGCTTGCCATCCTTATACACAACCATTGATCCGATAAAGTAGTCCTGTGGATTGTCCTGGATGACGTCTTCCCAGAACTCTTGCACGTTTTCTCGGTCCCATGAATACGGTCTCTGAAATCGTGGAATCTTGTAATAGGCAGACGAAAGCATCGTTCGGAGGTCTTGGTCGGTGGACTCAATTTTCATATCATTATGTGTCTATAGCCGCGGAGTCGTATAGTCAACCATCATGAAGACGGCCGAGACGATGAAGGCATTTTTATAGCACAATTCGGGGAAATGACGGTCCTTTTCCCTTCCAACTGGGTCTTCACTCTCGGTCAGTCGCGGCGGGCCGATGACGCCGTCCGGTCTAGAAGTGGGTCGTCAATCATTCGGAGACTGGCTTTGGGGTGACGCGGGGCCGATAGGGTACTCATTGGTACGAAAGAGATTTTTCTAGAAAATTGTGTTAGTTGGTGGACGTGGTAAGCGTGGCGGGGAGTTCTCATTCTTGCCAGATAAAACGGTCACCCAGACGGAGGCTGTACTGTTTATGACGCCTAAGGATCTGCCCCATTTCTACAGTTCTGAAAACGCCCTGGATCGAAGAGCTGCCTTTACGAAATGCCCAGCGGTACAGCCAGAAACGGGCAAATCCTACAGGCCTCAAATGTGCGTGCGATATGAATTCCTGAATTTACTTAAGAGGGGTGTTGCGATGACCATCGAGATCGTCCCGTTTCTCAGGACTTGGCCCAAATGTATGTACAATCAGTATTGAGACCTAGGTAAGTGCTTTAGAAGAGGTTCAGCATGAAGAAGAGACTCAACTCCTATCAAGGCAAACTGACACCGGCCCAAATTGCTCAGGGGATGAACGCGGCAGCAACAAATGCTCAGCGACTGTTAAGCGACGCTTCGGCTCTGCTCGAACGACGCCGCTTCCCCACAGCAGCGTCACTCGCAATTCTTGCGATTGAAGAAGCTGGAAAAATTTCAATCCTACGCTCTTTATCTCTAGTCAGAACGAACAGTGAATTATTGGACGCCTGGAAGGACTACCGATCACATATCAGAAAGAATGTGGCTTGGATCATGCCTCAACTATTCGCTGAGGGCGCTCGAAAACTCGACGATTTTAAACCGGCGTTTGACGAGGACTCCGATCACCCTTACCTCCTCGATCAAATTAAACAACTTGGTTTTTATACTGATTGCCTCGGACAGGCGCATTGGTCGATTCCCGACGCCGCGATCGACGAGTCACTTGCAAGAATGCTCGTCAAAATAGCCGCGCTCCTTGGCAGAAAAGATACGCACACGGAGATGGAAGTTGAGCTTTGGGTCAAGCACATGGGGCCGGTGTGGAAGAAGAGCCTTCCGCAGATGAGGCTAGCCCTGGTGAATTGGCATGCGGCGATGGAGAAGAGCGGACTTACTCCCGACGGTCCCGACGAGATGGACCGCTTTGTCTATGGAGACAATGGCAGTTCGATGTGAACGGGCGGGAAACCACTTAATCATCATTGACTGTATCGGTTTGTCGAAAACTGGCCCTCTTTGGCCTCGGGATGCGATTGACCCACATTCCGATAATCCCGTTTCACAGGACTTGGGAAGAATGTAGTGATAGGCTGCGCCTGTGCAGAATCAATGAGAGTGCATAAGGCGTGGCATGAGTGACGAAATGAAGGGTGTGTTGTATTCAGTCTGGCTGGTATTTCTAGGCATCTACTTCCTTCAAGGTGCGATAACAGGCTCTCTGCGGAAACGGCGTGGCCGATCTGCTGACGCAGTTTGGCCTATTCCAAACTGGGCGAGACTTGTGTGCTTATTAGTCGCTGGCTCATTCGCGGTAGCCGCCATTTTCGTTTTTATGCGTACTTTTCCCAAGTGACCCGACGAAGATTACCGAAGATGTCCGTTTTTGCCACATTCCGATAATCCCGTTTCACAGGAGCTATCTCGGATTAGTCAAAGCACTGCGTAGAAATTTCACGTTCACTATAAAATAACGAATTCTCAGGAGTTTGTCGTATGGTGATAAGTAGATTGTCCGGCATTCTAACGTTGGGAGAAAAGCCTTGCTCGAAATCAGAAGAGCTATTTTAGTTCTCTTCATTCTTCTGACACCCGCCATCGGCTGGTCGCAGACACAACCTATTGACAACTCTGACCTTCTTGACTATGGGCAGGAATCCTCCCCGCCGCCAAGGAATCCGGCACTTACACTACCGCCTGACAAGCCCACGGCTACGACGCCAGACCAGGCTCCGGATGACCAGAACAAGAAAGACGATTCCGAAGGTAAGCAGACCAAGCGTATGTTCTGGCTCGTTCCCAATTTTGGGGCGGTGGACGCCAATAAGCAGCTTCCGCCGCTATCCACCCGCGAGAAATTCAAACTCGCTGCGCAAGACAGCGTTACGGACTACTCCTCTTACACTTGGGCCGGAATCCTGGCCGGACAAGCGATGCTCCTAAATTCCGATCCGGAATTGGGTCGCGGGATCAAGGGATATGGGCGCTATTATTGGCGTAACTTCGTTGATGGCATCTCAGGAACATTTTTTACCGAGGCCATTGTCCCCTCGATCACGCACGAGGACCCACGCTATTACACCATGGGTAAGGGAGGTTTTTTTCGCCGAACGGGCTACGCGATATCCCGTGCCTTCGTCACTAAGACAGATTCTGGAGGCACAAGCTTTAACTGGTCTGAGGTAGCGGGGAACGGACTGGAAGCGGCCCTGTCCAACGCCTACTATCCGCCTCAGGAGCGCGGCCTAAGTCAAACGGCCCTGAACTGGGGAACGCAGATGGAATCCGCAGTCCTGAATCACATCTTCCAGGAATTCTGGCCTGATATCCGAAAGAATCTCTTTCGCCAGAAATAGCTCAGCTCAGACTCTGAAAGGATCGGTCTGTGGAATGCGCTGCCAGCTCCCGCCTCGTTTTGTTTCAATGAATTAGTAGGGCTTCATTCACATTGAATTGGGTGGTTTTATGCGCGTTTGCGGGCGTCGTGTGATGCGTTCTGGGATACAACCCGGTCGACTAGCAGATGCGCGAGTTTAAGCGTCCTTTGCAAAACATTTGCCCATCCGGATTTGGAAGAGAAGGGTCGCCTGGTGCCTCCGGGCCACATTCCGATAATCCCGTTTCACGGGACCTATCCGAAAGGGAGCTTTATCTCAATGACCTGATTATTCCGATTGGGTGCAGCGTTGTTTAATCTACTGGACTATCTTCGCTTGTCCCAGCGCAAATATCTGGTTAAAAAACGGACGACCTGCAAATTAATGGATAGGAAGCTAACGGTCGGTTGCTGCTTGGTCGTAGCTTCCTACCCTTTCGAGTGGTCCTTGCAGACATGGACGTGGGTCGTCGCTCGCGGGTTCCAATTTTATCCTGTCGGCCACAATCCGATAATCCTGTTTCACAGGACTTGGGATTGGCGACGGCACTAGCAGCGACCTCAATGCCCCGTTTCTTGGAACACCTGTGACAGGCTACTAGCGCCACTTCAAATGCACCCGGCTGATGGCGTATAATTCAATACGAAAGAGGACTCGCGTTCGCTAACCCACTGTTTGAATTTGACGCTGCACACCGCGAAACCGCCGCAATTTGGCGTTTGGTCCGAAAGCTGCCCCTTCATTTCGGGTTGGCTGATGGCAGAGTGTTCCGTTGGTGGGCAATTAATATTCCGCTGAATCTTCTGCCAACCTCGCGTTTTTACGGCGACATAGACTTGATGGTGTGCACGCTTTCCACTCCAAAGGAGCCCCCGGGGATTTTCTACAAGACTTGGGAAGTGAAGCTGATGCTTGTGGATAAATCGGGCAAACCCCACTCACTTAAATCGAATAAGACGGAAGGTATTCTCAAGCAACTCAAGATTCACCGAGAATTTGGTTCCCCGGCTGTTTCCTTGTTGGACTTGTATTTGCACGAGGGAAAAGCCTTGAAGTTTTTCCCCGCAAAGGAAGTGTTCCACGTCATCGAAAAGCGAGCGAAGGGACTCCAAAAGCAGTTATTCGGATACGACGTTCTCCCCTTCGCCCACGGAAAGACTGATCAAGGTGAGGACTTCGGGATTTTCTCGCTGCCAAATCCGTTTCAGCAAAGGGAAGCAAGGTTTAGTTTGCTGAGGCCTGTTAGAGCAGAAGCTAAGGGCGCATTCTTGGAACTCGCGCAATACCTGTCGGCGTTTGCTGAAAGCGAGTCGAAAAGACTCTCAAAGCCACTCGGCTTTGTCGTGGTCACCTACTGCCGCGTCTGCCGAGAACTGTGCCTCATCCACAAGAGAGATGCGGTTTGCTGCTACCGCTGTTTCACGCCCTTCACAGGACAGTCAACGCTGCCAGCCCTTCATGACATCCAACTGAGCAAGTATTTGAAAAAATAACCGATGGCGACAATGCTCCGCCTCGTCACGCGGGAGACACTGATTC
>CAVUDA010000010.1:0-60912 GCA_963740035.1 uncultured Acidobacteriota bacterium | reverse complement strand
ACAGTAATCCTTGATGACTGTCCGCCGTCATATGTCGCCGTATGCCAGTCGTATTGCATGAAAACGAGATTCCAGATTTCGACATAGCGGCCGCACTCGCACCCGAATGTGCAGTCGGTGTGTCCTTGGTCTGATGCTGCCGGTCCCATGTCGTAATGGATTTCGCTGCACGGTCCGCAAGGGCCCGCGTCGCCCATTCGCCAGAAGTTCTCTTTCATGCCGAGCGCAAAGATCCGGTCACCAGGCACTCCCTGAGCGCGCCAGCAATCATAGGCATCAACATCGCGATCGATATCGGCGGGGTTTGTCGTCCCTTCAAAAATCGTGAAGTATAGCTTGTCCTTTGGAATTGCAAACCAGCTTGGTGAGGTTATGAGTTCCCAGGCGTAGGCGATGGCGTCTTTCTTGAAATAATCGCCGAAGGAAAAGTTTCCGAGCATTTCAAAAAACGTGTGGTGGCGGTTCGTGAAGCCGACGTTTTCGAGGTCGTTGTGCTTGCCGCCGGCGCGTACGCATTTTTGGGACGACGTAGCGCGCGTGTATTCGCGCTGTTCGAGGCCCAGGAAAACGTCCTTGAACTGGTTCATCCCGGCGTTGGTGAACAGCAGCGTTGGATCGTTCGTCGGGACGAGCGAAGAGCTGCGAACGATGCGGTGGCCGCGGTCGGCGAAGAATTTCAGGAACGTGCTGCGAATATCGTTGCCGCTCGGCAAAGAGGACCCCTGTGATTCGTGAACTGTGGCCCGTGATTCGTGATTGATGCCCCGGGGAAAACATCCAAACCCCGGCACATCGCCACTCCGGACTCAGTCTTCTCAGAAAAAAATTCACTCCGGCGAAACATTATGGCAGACGGGTGGCGCACCCGCAAAGCGGGCAATGTCTTTTCCCCTGGGAACGCCAATCTCCCGATTGGCGCTTTGCAATTCGCCAATCGGGAGATTGGCGTTCCCAGGAATCACCGCGTTTGCGACGGGCATGGTAGCGTCTGACACTGAAAATGACCTGCCGATTGGCACAGAGGCGCAGATACGTTGAATTCGTTTATTGAGTTTGACCGATTTTGCACTGGCCAGTATCTTGCTTTCTCGTCTGTATTGCGGGAGATTGTGAATAAGGCGGCCACACCAAAGCATATGTATCTGAAATGCGCCCACCCGGATTGCTCGTCTGACTTTGATTACGGGCAAGGGCGTCTATTTCGCTTTCAACAAACTCCCGAGCAAGAGAAGCAACCCTCCCATTGGCACGCCGTCAAGCACTACTGGCTCTGCACGCGGTGCTGCGAGAGCTACACCATCGAATACCAAAAAGGGGTGGGAGTTTTGCTCATGGAGCGGCTGGAAAAGTTGGCCAGCGAGCAGCCTTGCTACTACGTCCTGCAGGTGGAAATTGCGCCCAAGCCGTCGTTGCCGCGGCGACTCGCACGTTCCAGGGCTCGGCAGAGGAAGCAAAAGGGCGATTTGGCTTCGCCAACAGTGAGTGCGATGGAGGTACTTGAAAACCGGAATTTGGAAAGGAGGGGGTAATTCCAATGAGTGAAGAGATCGGCACGATGGCGGGTGCAATCTGGCAGACTCTTGAAGTAAACGGTGAAATGACGCTTGCCAAGCTAAAGAAAGAATTGAAAGCCGGATCGCCGCTTTTTGACTGGGCGATCGGCTGGCTGGCGCGCGAAGATAAAATCATGTTTACCGTGGAGAAAGGATCCACGCGCGTTTGTCTCAAAGGATGGCGTACGCAAAGCGCGCATGCCGCTTAGTTCTTACGCGAGCAGAAATATCGGAACGCAGAAGCCGGCGCCCAATTGAGAAGCCTCTGAAGCCGGCCCCGCTTGACTCACCTCAAAAATTGCCTGGATCCCTCCCTAGACTTCCTCGCCCGGACTTTCCGGAAGTTCCTCCATAGGCCGCTTTGTCAACGCGCTCAATTCGCGGCGAATCGTGTCCGCGGAAAATCCGGCGCGGAGCAAGCTGCGGTAAAGCGAAGCGACGCGCCGCTCGTCAAGCGGGCCGCGCAACAACTTGATGCGGCGTTCCAGCCGCTCCAGCACAAGGCCGCTTTCGCTCGATTCGGCGGAACGCTCGGCAAGGGCTGCTTCGATGTGGCGGTCGGGCACGCCGCGTGCGCGAAGGTCCCGCGCGATGCGGAACGGCCCCTGCTTTCGCAATTCGGTGTGTAAGCGGACAAACTGGCGCGCGTAACGGGCATCGTCCAGATAATCCAACTGCTTCAGGCGTTCCAGAACGCCTTTGACTACGTCCTTGTCTTCGGCGCGGCGCTCCAAATAAGTACGCATCTCGTAAACCGAATAAGCTCGGCGCGCCAGGCTGTTGATTGCGGCCGTGTAGAGATCGGTCTCGGTGGAAAGTTTTCGCGGAGAGGAGCGCATGGGAGGAGCATAGAGGCAAAGAGGCAGAGAGGCAAGGAGGCGCGGGATTGTGAAATCGGGGACCTTCTTGTTTGCGAGGGCTCAGCGTTTTCCGGTGCGCTCGAACTCGTTCATGCTTTGTTCCATTTCCTCGCGAGCCGAGTCGGATGCGGAGCGGATGCCCTGAATGCGCAGCTTGAAGTCGTCTGGGTTGGACGCGCGCAAGAGCGCTTCTTCGTAGGTGATGAGGTTGCGCGAATACAAATCGAAGAGCGATTGATCGAACGTCTGCATGCCGTACTGGCTGGTGCCGGCGGCGATGGCGTCGTGGATCAGGCGCGTCTTGTCCGGATTGATGATGCAATCGCGGATGTACGCGGTCGCGATCATCACTTCGACAGCTGGAACGCGACCGCCGCCATTGGCGCACTGCACCAGGCGCTGGCTGACGACAGCCTTCAGCGTCGCGGCCATTTGCAGGCGAATCTGTTTTTGCTCGGGAGGAGGGAAGACCGCGATGATACGCTGAATCGTTTCGGTCGCGTCGAGCGTGTGCAGCGTCGAGAACACCAGGTGGCCCGTTTCGGCGGCCAGCAAAGCCGTGGCGATGGTTTCGAGGTCGCGCATTTCGCCGACCAGGATGACGTCGGGGTCCTGGCGAAGCCCGGCGCGCAGGGCGGTGGAAAAGTTCGCGGTGTCCACTTCGACTTCGCGTTGATTAATAAAACTCTTCTTATCGCGATGCAGGAATTCGATGGGGTCTTCAATGGTGATGACGTGATCGGCCCGCGACATATTGATGCGGTCGATCATCGCCGCGAGCGTCGTGGATTTGCCGGAACCGGTGGTTCCGGTCACGAGGACCAGTCCGCGTTGTTCTTCGCAGATACTCTCGATTACGTGCGGGAGGTTGAGTTCCTCGATCGTGCGAATCTTGGTCGGAATGACGCGGAGCACCATGCCGACGTTGCCGCGCTGCTGGAACACGTTGACGCGGAAGCGGCCCAGGCCCGCGACTCCGTAAGCCATATCCAGCTCCGCTGTCTCCTTGAATTTTTGCTTCTGGCGGTTGGTCATCATGCTGAACGCCATGGAGAGCATTTCTTCCGGAGTGACGCGCGGAACATCGGTGAGCGGCGTGAGCGAGCCGTCGATGCGCAGACAGGGATGGTTTCCGACTTTCAGGTGGAGATCGGACGCCTTGGTTTCAACGGCGCGGCGCAGAAGATCGTCGATGCTCAGGGCCATGGCTTTATCTGTCTCCGTGAAGAGTAACGCTCCATCGACCGTAGCACCGGGGCAAGGGACGAGCAAGCACGCCGGAACGAAGTGATGCCGCCTAGTAACGGGCGATTCAAGTAGAAGGAAATGCGGGCGTTATGTGTGGAAGCAAAAGGCGCCTTCAGCCCAGTTCGGCGAGCGCCACTTCCATTTCAGAGCGCGCGTGTTCGTCGCCCGTGCGCCGGGCCGTAGCGATGCCGGCGTTTAACACGGATCGGGCCTCTTCGGCGCGTCCAGACTTGGCGAGGAATTGGCCAAATTGAAAGTATCCTGCGACATATTCGGGATGGGAGGCCAGGAGCGCCTTGAAATGCTCGTCGGCAGCGGCGGCATCGCCGGAATTGGCGCACTCCATGGCCAGGCCGTAGCGGGCGAACGCATCGGTGGGCCTGGCGGCGACGAAGTCTTCGAGAATCTGGCGGCGCGTTTTCTTCTGTGGTTGGGTCAAGGTCATGCGCATAGTATATTCGCGCAGGTACAGAACGCCAAATGCCTGTAGGACAGCCACTCTTGGCTGTCCCTGCGCAATCTCAGCAAGGCTCTTAAGCGGACAGTCAAGAGTGGCTGTCCTATGAAAATCCGTTCGTCCGCAATTTGACTCACTATCAAGGGAGCGCGTATCCACCAATGAAACACTCTTCAAATCCGACGAAAGCGAAAATCCAAGCAGATAAATTGCTGCCGGGCCGCCCCGTCCGCGCTTCGCGCACCGAAATGACGGAGCTTGTGCTGCCTCAGGACTCGAACGTCCTCGGAAATATTTTGGGCGGGCGCGTGATGCACCTGATCGACATCGCCGGCGCAATCGCCGCATATCGGCACTGCCGTCGTCAGGTGGTAACGGCATCGGTGGATCATCTTGATTTCTTGAATCCCGTGCGGGTGGGAGATCTGATCGTCCTGGAAGCTCATGTCAATCGCGCGTTCCACACATCCGTGGAAGTGGGCGTCGAAGTCTTCTCGGAAGATTCCAAGGCAGGCGTGCGGAATCACACCACCACGGCGTTTCTCACATTTGTGGCTCTCGATGAAATCGGCAAGCCGGTCCCCGTGCCGCCGTTAATTGTGAAAACGAGCGAGGAGCGTCGTCGCAATCGAGAAGCAGGCCAGCGTCGAGATTTGCGTCTCAAGGCCCGCAAGAAGAGTTGAGCGGGTGGCCATTCCCATGTTTTCTTTTCTCCAGCATTTCTCTGCGTCCTCTGTGTTCTCTGCGTTGAAAGACTTTACGGTTTCCGAGTCGCGCAAGAATTCAAATGCGTTTATCGCAGAGAACGCAGAGGGCACAGAGAAAACAAAACCGAGGCTTTCAATACCGAGATCAACCGCACACAGTTAATTGACTTGCGCCATCCAGGCAATCGGAGTCGTGGGTTGCGGACTCCCGCCGGCGGGCTCGTCCGTGACGGCGAGCGCGGCAATTTCGGTCATCGGCATATTCACGGGAGCCACCAGTGCAATCTGGCCGGCTGCGTCGGGATGGAAAATCGCGATGCTGACCGGCTTTCCTGTTTTCGGCACGAACCACAGTTGCAGCGTTCGAGCGGAAGGCATCGATGGCATCTGATCCGCCGTGATCGCGACGCCCATATGCGGATGCAGGTAGGCGTGGACCATCGGCATGTTCTTGTCCTTCGGCATGAGTTTGAGCGGCTTGGAATCGGGTGACGTCATGACCATGGCGACCATGCGGTTCATGTCCAGTTGATTCTGAAGCGCCTGATTCTGCATCGTGGCGAGCTTCATTTGTTTGCGCAGTTGGGCCAGCTGATCGTTTTGATTGTTCATCTGGCGAATCGTGTACCCCGTGATGAGCGCGAGCGCCGCCGCTGCAACCCAGGCCCACGCCGGGAACATCGCTCGCGGCTCGGAGGTTTTTGGCTTCTCGATTGGAACGACTGTGCGGGCAGTGTCCGCGGACGGCTTGACCGCGTCTACGATTTTGCCTCGCAATGTTGCCGGGGGCTGCACATCGGGCGCGGCATGCGCCAGTTGCGCGACTACCCATCTCGCCTGGGCCACCCCGGAGATGCACTGATCGCCCGGCCGCGCCAGATGCGCCTTCAGTTCCGCGCGCTCTTCTCCCTCTAGGACGCCGAGGGCGTACTCTTCGTAGAGCGCCGCGAGTTGTTCGCACTTCATCACGAACTTGCCTCCCCAAGCGATTCCCGAAGCCGCAGCAGTCCACCGCGAATCCAGCTTTTCACTGTGCCGAGCGCTTCGCCCGTGGCCGCGGCAATCTCGCTGTGCGACATGCCTTCGAAGAAAGCCAGCTCAATCGCCCGGCGCTGCGCTTCGGGAAGGGAAGTCATGAGGGCGCGAATTTTTTCCGCGCGCCTGGACTGGTCGATGTCGCCTTCCGGATCGGGACGCACGACGGCCGAGGGAAGAATATCGGAATCCGAATCTTCGCGGCGGCGCTGCTTTTCGCGCTTCAGACGCAGAAAATCGAGCGCGCGGTTCCGGGCCATCGTAAACAGCCACGGCTCGAGAGGCCCGCGCGAGATTTGAAACCGGTCCGCGCTGCGCCACAGTTGCAGAAAAACGTCCTGGACGATTTCTTCGGCCGACGAGGGATGCTGAGCGATGCGCAGAACGAGGGAATATACCGGCCTGCCGTAGCGGTCGTAGAGAGCCTCGAGTGCGCCGGAGTCGCGTTGCAGAATGCGTTCCATCAGGACAGCGTCGGTCGGCTGTTTGCCCTCGGGCCACGGTTGGACGACTGCAAGCAGCAAAATTCCGTACCCCTTCCGTTCCTCTCTAAATACGGAGAAACGACGCGATTGGATGATACATGAGTCGACCACTTAGGGTTCGAGATGAAATACTACTACGGCTTGCGATTATTGAGGCTTATTCAGACTGTAAGGATGAAGTATCAAATAGAGTGTCCCCAATGCCAAGATTGCCTCAATGCCAATTAGGGTCCAATACAAGATGGGCTCTTCTCGGCGGTTGGTCCAAATCGCAGGACTTCCGCGCCACCGTATTTTTCCAGAAATTAGGTGATAAGAAAGCATGCCAAAGAGCACGATAGAGAAAAGAATAGCAACATTCATATCGGCATCTTATCAGTTTACTAGCTAGGTTGACGCTCAAGCGTGCGCGACGGCACCCACCCCCGCAACACCGATTGATGCGAGATAGACGCGAACCGCTTCGGCTGTCCGAAAAGCCTGCTCGACGCAAGCCCCGATGGATGGGCCGGATAAGTAATTTCCAGCAAGAAACAATCCCGGCATCGCCGCGGTGAGCGCTCCGAGCGATTTCACGATTTGGGAGTGGCCCAAGTTGTATTGCGGTATGGCGCGCGTATGGCGATGCAGGTTTGTCGCTACAGGCTTTCCCTTGATGCCGAGGACTCGCGCGACTTCGGCGCAAATTGTTTCCGTGATTTCCTCGTCGCTCAGTTCGCAAAGCTTGGGGTCAGTGGCGCCGGCTGCAAAGCTGGTGAAGCAAACCATCCCATCCGGAGCGCGTCCGGCGAAGAGCGTGGAGTTAAACACTGTGCCAAGAACGCGCAAGCCTTCGCTGCGCGGCACCAGGAAACCGAATCCGGTCGGAGGCCGCTGCATCTGCTCGCGTTCATAGCACGCGGACACAACCGCGACGGGCGCATATTCGATCCGCGAAAACAAGGGAGCAAATTTATCGGAAAGTCCCAGTAGGATTTGCGACGCAATATTCGTAGGGGTGGCGATGACGACGGCGCTTGCCGGCAGCGTCTCGCTATGATTGTGGCGCGTGATGTTGACCTCAAACCATGGCTTTCCGTTGGCCTTGCCGTGTCGCAAGGCTGCAACGCTGGTTTCGAGCAGGAGCGAACTGCCGAGGCGCGCCGCGATCGCTCGTGGAAATGTTTCCATGCCATCGCGAAACGAGCACAATCCGGCACGGGGCGTGCCCTTCGCGGGCCGCGATTTCATGGCCCCTCTGAGTACGCTTCCAAACTGCGCCTCGAATTCGTAAATCTTCGGAAACGAAGCGCGCAAGCTCAGCCGTTCCGCATCGCCGGCATACACGCCGGAAACGAAGGGAGCGACAAGCCGGTTGAGCAACTCGCCTCCGAATTTGCGGCGGACAAACGCGGCGATGGATTCATCTTCCGTCGGCGCCTGCGTGCGGCGCAGAATCTCCGTGGCCACCCGCCATTTCGTGCCGGCCGAAAAAAGAGGAGTAGTCAGAAGCGAGGGCGGGGCGAGCGGCGCAGGCACCAGCCGCCCGCCCACGAGAATGTAACGCGGAGCGCGCGGATTGGCGTACAAAACCTGGTCTTTCAGTCCGAGCGCGTTGATGAGGCCGACGAGCGGCTCAGTGGAGAGAAAGCTTTGCGGGCCAAGCTCGAAGCAGAATCCGTCCTTCTGCTTTGTTGCAATGACGCCGCCGGGACGGCTCGCGGCCTCCAGCGCGCGCACTGGAATCCCGGCCTGCTGCAAGTGATACGCGCAAGCCAGGCCGGAAATTCCTCCGCCAATCACTAGTACGGGGTACGCAGCCTGCGCCGGAATGGACACGAAGCCTCGATGGGTCGATCAGAGCGTTTTTGAGAAAAGCTGGCGGCTTTCGAGCTTCTGCTTTTCGAGATACGGATCAAAGACCATAGCGATATTGCGAATAAAGATGCGGCCCAGGAGCGTCGTGCGCAGGACGCCGTCTTCGATTTCCAGCAATCCGTCGGACACGAACGGGGCGAGGCGCTCGATCTCCGGTGCGAATGTCTTGTCAAAGTCGATGCCAAATTCCTTTTCGATTTCGCTCTTGTGCAGCACGCCGTGGCACAGGATGCGGCTGATGACGGCGCGGCGAAGCAAATCATCCGCGGTGAGGCGGTAGCCGCGCATGGTGGCGAGGCCGCGGCGTTCGATCCGCTCGCGGTACGGCGCGACGTCGCGGTCGTTCTGCGCGTAGCATGCGCCGACGCTGCTGATCGCGCTCACGCCCATGCCGTAGAGATCGGCGCCGGCTTTCGTCGTGTAGCCTTGAAAATTTCGGTGCAGCGTGCGATGGCGTTGCGCCACGGCAAGTTCGTCGTTAGGCCGCGCGAAGTGGTCCATGCCGATGTATTGGTATCCGGCGGCGAGGAAACTTTCAAGTCCCGCGCGAAAAATGCGGAATTTTTCCATGCCCTCCGGGAGCCGAGTGGCGAGCGCGCCTTGCTGCTTACGCAACCAAGGCACATGCGCATAGCTGAACATCGCGACGCGGTCCGGAGAGAGCGCGATGACCTGTTCCACCGAATGTGCAAAGCGTTCGGCCGTTTGCAGCGGCAGGCCGTAGATCAAGTCGACGTTGATGCTGTCAAAGCCGAGCCGTCGCGCCGCTCCGATCAAGTCGCGCGTCATTTCGAGCGGCTGGATGCGGTGAATCGCTTCCTGCACCTCGGGATGAAAATCCTGAATGCCCATGCTCAGGCGGTTGAAGCCGAGCCGCCGCAGCGTTTCCAGATGCGCGTGCGTCGTCACGCGCGGATCGATCTCGATGCCGATCTCTGCGTCCGGCGCGAACGTAAACCGCTCGGCAGTGAAGCGGAACAGGCCTTCCATTTGTTCCGGCGTCAGATACGTAGGCGTGCCGCCGCCCCAGTGAAATTGCACGACGGGCCGCTCGCGGGAAACGAAATGGCTTACGCGCTCGATTTCTTTCTCGAGAATTTCGATGTACGGCGGCGCGACGCCGTGATCCTTGGTGATGACCACGTTGCAGGCGCAGAACAGGCACAGGCTCTCGCAGAAGGGAAGATGCATGTAGAGCGAAACCGGGGTGCGCGCGGCATTGGCCGTTGCGTAAAACTGCTCGAGGTCGTCCGGGCCAAAATTATCCTGCCAGACCGGCGCCGTTGGATAGCTCGTGTAGCGCGGCCCCGGCCGATTGTATTTCTCGAGAAACTCTTCGGAAATTTCGAAGCGTTCCCGATTTAGCTGCAGATGGAGACTCGAATCGCTCATGGCAGGTTTCTACCGGGCCCCCTCCACGCGCACTTTATCCGCGACCGGTGCGGCCTGGCCCGCCTGAACGAATGCGCGCGCATTTTCCACCGGCGTCTGCTGCAAAATACCGTGGCCAAGATTCAGTATATGGCCGATGCCCCCCGTGCTCTCGACAGCCTCGCGAGCCGCTCGGCGCACGCCCTCTTCGGGGCCAAGCAGCAGGCAGGGATCAACGTTGCCTTGTAGCGCGATGCGCGGCCCGACCAATTTTCGTACAGCCGAGAGATCCACGCGCCAATCCACGCTCAACACGTTCGCTCCCGATTCCGCCGCCGCGGCCAGCAGGTGGCTGGACGCTTTCGTATAAAGAATCACCGGCGTATCGCCCGCGCCGATCTCTTCAATCAGAAGCTGCGTGGCAGGCAGCGCGAATTCGCGGTATTGGTCAAGCGTCAGTTCGCCCACCCACGTGTCAAAAAGCTGCACCGCAGCCGCCCCCGCCGCAATTTGCGCCCGCAGATACCGACCCGTGGCGCGCGCAATGCGCTCCAATAAATTTCGAAAAAGTTCCGGATCGGAGTAAAGCATCGTTTTTGCGGCGGGGAAACCATCTTTGCCGTGGCCCTCGATCATGTAGCAAGCCAGCGTCCACGGCGCGGCCGCAAACCCCAGGACAGGCACGTTGGGTCCCAACTCGCGCGCGAGTCCGCGAATCGCGTCCATCAGGAAGCCCGTTTCCTGCTCGGGATCAAAGGATGAAAGTTCACGGATTTGCGCTGCCGTTCGAAGGGGAGACTCGATCACGGGCCCCTTATCCGATAGTTCGAATGGCAGCCCCATCGCACCAGCAGGAATCAAGATATCGGAGAAAACAATGACTGCGTCCACGCCCAGAATGCGATAGGGCTGAAGGGAAACCTCGATGGCCAGTTCCGGCGTCTTGCAGACTTCGAGGAAATTGTGCTTTGCCTTAACAGCGCGGTATTCCGGCAGGTAACGGCCGGCCTGGCGCATAATCCATACCGGGACTCGCTCGACAGGCTCGCACCTGCAGGCGCGCAGGAAGAGGGCTTTCCGGTTCACGGGCTCGGAAGATTGTGTCATCGGGATCAGGCTGCACAATCATCATAGCAAAAGTCAGCGTTACCCGCATGAACGTGAGGTCACTTGAAGGCAGGGGAGTTCCCCTGAATCTGACTTCATTTTCCAATGTATGAGTTACTGAATTCAGCCAAGCGTCAGAACTTCATCATCGTACTGCGCGTCATCGTGACTTGGCTGGTCACACCGGCCGGCCCACCCTTGAAGAGGTGGAACGCCGCATATTGCTCCATGTAGGCGTCTTCCGAAGACAGGCAATCGATCGGGATGATTACCTTGTAGCCGCGCTGCGCCGCGCCACCGCCGGTGCCAATGCCCACGCCCTGAAACGAAGTGCCGCAGACGATGACCGTCTTGATGCCGCGCGCTTTCAGCTTTTCGTCCAGATTGGAGCCGATGAATTTGTCCGGCCCGTTCTGGCGCGCCCATTCGCCGTCTTTGGCCGTAAATGCCGGATCGATCTGGTCCGCGGTCGAGGCATTGCCGTTGCTGCCGACAAAGCTGTACCACACCATCATCCCCGCTTTGCGCGCTTGTTCGTGCAGCTTCTTGACGGCAGGAACCGTGGCCACGCAGCGCGGACGCGCGCCGCAGTTCGCCTTCATCATGTCCAGAATGAGCAGGGCAGTGGTCGAACCTTCGACCGTGACAGGTTTGAGCTCGGGCGGTGGCGGCGCCTTCGCTGTGGCCCAATCGTCGAGAATGTCAGTAGCAAATGACGACGCAGCAAAGGCAATCGTGATCGTAAAGGCTGCTGCGGCTGCACCGCGCAGTAGGGTTCGCATGTTTAGCATTGTGCTCTCCTCGGATCTATCTAACCTGGGCCGTCTCTCAACGAACGAGTCTTGACCTTCACTTTCTGCGGCATCGTACGCTTCCCCTGTTCTCGATACAATAAATTTGTCGCTGCCACTCCTACATCCCATTCGCTCCCCATGGCCATCCACCGCCTGGACAGCCCAAGGCTGCGTAGAGATCTCTCAATCCCGACAGAACCACGCCTACCCCCATTGCGCTCACAACGATACGCATCCATTCCGGGATCGAGGCAGGCTCAAAAGCGAGGCCGGTTGGGCTTGTCCACCAGGAGTGTAGTGTGGGAGCGAGACTGGCCAACATCGCTCCATACATGATTCCCATAACGGCGTGCGTCACGCGCTCTCCTGCATACACGTCTCCGAGATCCTTTCGAACCGCGATCTCGACGACAAAATCCCAGAGCGTCAAAATAATTTCAGCGACGATTACTCCGAGCAAGACGCTTGCCCAGGCGCCCTTCCAAGCTGCCCACGGGAGTGTGCAAAACAGGACCCCGTAGAGGAAATCTCGGGCGGCGTGTAGGAACAGCTCTGGTGCGGCTCGTCGACCGCGTGCTGGGAGCCGAGCCTTCCATTCGTGGTAAAAGAGCGTGTCGAAGGCCCCGATGAGTCCCTGCAATCCCAACAGATACATTGCAATTATCATGTTTTCAGTTTCCACTGCCCCAGTTACCCCTGCGATGGACCAGGAGCACGGACTGATCGATCCAAGAAAGGCGTTTGAAGGGATTGTAAACCACGGATAGAGTTGTTTGCCCAGCTAGCATTTCCCACGGACCTATAGGGGGTGTTCTCCGAGACTAGCCCAGCACGCCCCGCCGCGTATTCGTGCTTTCGCGCTTGGGAATTGGCTATAATGTTGAGGCAATGGACATTTGCGGCGGGTTGCAAAGAACACCCCTCCGCGGATGCTTGCTTACTGATGACAAGTCCGTACGTGATTGCGACGCTTCTTTTTTACGCGGCGAGCCTTGCGCTGTACATCTGGAATTTGCGCGAGCCATCGCGAGCGGCAGGGATTGGTGCGACCTCGTGCCTGGTCGTGGGGCTGGTGCTTCACTATCTGGCGCTGCTGGCAAGGTCGCGGCTGATCCATGCCGTGCCGTACGATGATCTTTTCGGTTCTCTTTCGCTTTTTGCCTGGCTGCTCGCCGCTACCTATCTTTGCCTCGAGGCGATTCACCGGCGCCGCGCGGTCGGTCCATTCGTGTTGCCGATCGTGCTGGGAGTATTTCTGCTGGCGCACCTGCCCGAAGCGCGGCCGGTCAAAGCGCCGCCAGCGCAAGGGCCTCTCTTTGCTTTTCACGTTACGCTGAACATTCTCGCGTATTCGGCATTTGCGATTTCGTTTGTATTAAGCATTATTTTTCTTGTACAGAATTGGCGGTTGCGCAATCGCAAGCTGGGTGAAGTCGGGTGGCGGTTTCCGGCGCTCGATGTGCTCGAGCGCATGACGCGCAGCAGCGTCCTGATTGGCTGCGTTTCGCTCGCCGCCGGCGTCACCGCCGGTTTGATCACGGCGCATCGACTCGAGGGAAGTTACTGGAACGGCGATCCAAAGGTGATCATCACAGTTCTGATTTTCTTGATCTATGTGGGCTATACGGTTTTGTCCCAGACGGCGGCGTGGCGCGGGGCGCGCGCTTCGGCGCTGTGCATATTCAATTTCATCTTCGTCATTTTCAGCTACAGTATCGTGAATCGGTACTTATCTCATTTTCACCGATTTTTTTAGTCGGTTGTGCGCGTAGTGAATCAGGGAGTTGGTTGAGCGTCTTGTAAATGGAAATCGTTCTCATCGGACTGAATCACCGCACGGCCTCGGTCGATCTGCGGGAGCGCGTCGCCTTCACTCCCGAGCAGGCGCGCGAGGCCGCTGAACAACTCCGTTCGCGCGGCATTCTCGAGGAATCGCTGGTCCTGTCGACCTGCAACCGCAGCGAGCTGTACGGCGTGCCGCGCGAAGACGCGGCGGATAGCGCCGGAGCGGTGGAATTGTTTGTGGCGTCCTTCCACCAACTTTCCCTCAGCGAACTAAATCGCTCGCTCTACCGGCATCGGGATAGCCACGCCGTGCGGCATCTGTTCCGCGTCGCGGCGGGGCTTGATTCCATGCTGCTCGGCGAAGCGGAAATTTTGGGTCAGGTGCGCGATGCCTATCAGATCGCGCTCGACCGCGGCGAAACGGGCCCTGTACTCAACCGCATGTTTCAGGCCGCTCTGGAAGTGGGAAAACGCGTTCGCAACGAAACGGAGCTTGGCGCACGGCCCGTATCGGTGGCGTTTTCGGGAGTAAAACTTGCCGAGCGAATATTCGGCAAGCTGAATAACCACCGCGCGCTGATTGTCGGCGCGGGCGCGACGAGCGAGCAGGTTGTCCGTCACCTCTGCGACCGCGGTGTCAAACAGTTGCGCGTTCTGAATCGCACCCCCGAGCACGCCGTGGACCTCGCCGCACGATTTGGCGGCGAAATCGTCCCCTGGGAGAACCTGGCCGCCGCGCTGGATTGGCCGGACTTGATTGTCACTTCTGTTTCGGCGAGCGAGCCCATCCTGACGCGAAGCATCATCGAACATGCCATGGCGGCGCGCGGCAATCGAGCGCTGCTCTTGATCGACCTTGGAGTTCCCCGCAACGTCGCGCCGGATGTCGGGGATGTTTACAACACCTATCTGTACAACATCGACGACCTAACCGAAATCGTCGAGCAAAACAAAAAGGCTCGCGTGGCCGAAATTCCGCGCGCCGAAACGATCATCGACGAGCAAGTCGATAAATTCCTGCATTGGCAGGCGGGCGTGGCCGCGGGCGCTGTCCTCGGAGACCTGCGCAACAAGCTGGCGGCCGAGCATGAAGCTTTCGTGCAGGAGCGCCTCGCCTCGATGCCGAACCTCTCCGAGGAGGATCGCGCACAGGTCGCCGCGATGCTGCGCGAATTTCTCGATCGCGTGGTGATCACTCCCGCTGAACGCATGCGCGGCATTCCGGAGTTGCGCAGAAAACTCCAAAACTTTGAAGCGATACGGGATTTGTTCCGCCTAGACCGGGAGAAGCCTTGAAAGCGCTGCGAATCGGCACTCGGGGCAGCGCGCTCGCGCTGTGGCAGGCGCGGAGCATCGCGCGGGCCTTGCGAGAAAGTACGGGCGTCGAGCCGGAGATCGTGATCATCAAAACGTCTGGAGACAAATTTCAGCAAGCGAGTTTCAGTCAGATCGGGACCAAGGGAGTCTTCATCAAGGAACTCGAAGACGCGTTGTTGGAAGGACGCATCGATCTGGCTGTCCACAGCATGAAGGACGTGCCAACGGAAATGCCCGAAGGCCTGTCGATTGCTGCGATTGGGAAGCGGGAAGACGTGCGGGACGCGCTGCTATCTTCGAACGGGGCAACGCTGTCGTCGCTGCCGAAGGGCGCGCGAGTGGGCACGAGTAGTCTGCGCCGTCAGTCGCAATTGCTCTACGCGCGGCGCGATTTGCGCATGCTCGAGCTTCGAGGAAACGTGGACACGCGGATTGAAAAGTTGAGGCGTGGGGATTACGACGCGATTGTCCTCGCCAAGGCGGGCCTCGATCGCCTGGGTTTGAGTGGAAACATCAGCCAGATACTGTCACACGATGTGAGTCTGCCCGCGGCGGGACAGGGCGCGATCGGGATTGAAGCCCGCGCGGGAGACGCCGAGACATTGCGGGTTCTGACTGCGCTGGAAGATGCGGAAACTCGCAGCGCGGTGACCGCCGAACGCTCTGCGCTCGCCGGTCTTGGCGGCGGCTGCCAGTTGCCGATTGGCGCGTGGGGCCGCGTCGAAAATGGGAAACTCTTCCTGGATGTCGCCGTGCTCTCCCCGGACGGCATGCAGCGCATGTGGGAAAAAGATTCTGGATCGCTCGAAGAGGCCGAAGCGACAGGCAAGCGAGTCGCGAAGAAATTGCGCGACGGCGGTTCAGCGGCCCTGCTGGAGCGGGAAAGCCGCGGGACGCGCGCATGAGCACGGCCAGGCCGCTCGAGGGTAAGCGCGTCGTCGTGACGCGCTCTGTTGAGCAGGCGCGTGACCTCATGGCGCGCCTTGAAAAAATGGGCGCGATTGTATTGCTATTTCCTGCGGTCAGTTTTTCAGAACCTTCCGATACGTCCGGGTTAGATCGTGCGATACGTTCTCTCGTTGACTTCGATTGGATTTTGTTCACCAGCGCAAATGCAGTTCGATTTTTTGCCGGCCGTTGCCGCAAGCTGGGGGTGGAGCCGAGCCAGGAAGGGAATTATCTTTGCGCCGCGGTCGGCCCGGCAACCGCCAGCGCCGTGGCCGCGGAAGGATTTTCAGTCGATCACGTGGCGCAAGAATTTCTTGGGGCGGCGCTCGCGCAGGAATTGTCGGGATCGCTTGCCGGGAAGAAAATACTGTTGCCGCGCAGCGAACGTGCGCGGCCCGATCTGCCGTGTGCGCTGAACGCCGTCGGCGCGGGAGTCACGGAGGTCGTAGCGTATCATACGGGAGGAGTAGGCGTGATCGATCCCGCAGTGATGCGTGCAATGCGTGAAGCCCAGGTGGACGTTATCTCTTTTTTCAGCCCGTCGGCGATTGAAAATATGCGCTCTGACCTTGGCGAGGAAGTGCTCTCGCGTCTGGGAGCGAGAGCGGCGCTGGCCGCAGTTGGACCTGTGACGGCCGCGGCATTGCGGAGCGCCGGGTTACCCGTCGCTATCGAAGCCCCGCTCGCGACAGCGGAATCGATGGCGACGGCGATTGCCAATTATTTTTTACAGAGCACGGACTCAAAAGCGAGGGCCATATGAGTTTTCCGGTGACCAGACCGCGCCGGCTGAGGCGCAGCGAAGCGATCCGCTCCCTGGCGCGCGAAACGCGGCTGTCGGCGCACGGGTTCATCTATCCGATGTTCGTGTGCCCGGGGAAAAATGTGCGGAACCCGATTGCCTCGATGCCCGGCGTCGCGCAGCAATCGGTCGACACGTTTCTGGAAGAATGCCGCGAAGTGGAGCAGTTCGGCATCCCGGGAATTATTTTATTCGGCATCCCCGAAAAAAAAGATGCCCTCGGCACCGAAGCATATGCGGCGGACGGCGTCGTACAACGCGCGATTGAGGCCGTTCGCCGCGCCAATTTGAATTTGCTGGTGATGACGGACGTGTGCCTCTGCGAATACACCGACCACGGCCATTGCGGCATCGTCGAAAACGGGGAGGTGAAGAACGACGCGACGCTGGAATTGCTCGCGGCGGAATCGCTCTCGCACGCGCGCGCCGGCGCCGATATCATCGCGCCCTCGGACATGATGGATGGGCGCGTGGGCGCGATTCGCAAAGCGCTGGACAGCGGCGGATTTCAGGACGTCGCGATCATGAGCTACGCCGCGAAATATTGCTCCGGATTTTACGGCCCGTTTCGCGAGGCGGCGGAGTCGGCGCCTCAATTTGGAGACCGTCGCGGCTACCAGATGGACCCGGCCAATGCGCGCGAGGCGCTTCGCGAAGTCGAGTTGGACCTCGCCGAGGGCGCCGACATGGTCATGGTGAAGCCGGCGCTGGCCTACCTCGACATCATTCAACGGGTCCGCGAAACTTTCAGCATTCCAGTCGGCGCATACAACGTGAGCGGCGAATATTCGATGGTGAAGGCGGCTGCGGCGAACGGCTGGATCGAAGAAAAGCGGATCGCGCTGGAAATTTTAACCGGCATTCATCGCGCGGGCGCGAGCATCGTGCTCACCTATCATGCAAAGGACGCGGCGCGATGGCTGAAAAACTGCTGACGTGAATCGTTTCACCCGCAGGCAAAGATGAGCTCACCCAAACTGGTTAAAATGCAGCGGCCTCGATCTCAGGAAATCTTCCGCCGCGCGACCGACGTGCTCGTCGGCGGAGTGAACAGTCCCGTGCGTGCGTTTCGCGCCGTAGGGGGCGAACCCATCGTCGTCGATCGCGCCGCCGGCGCGCACCTGTGGGACGCCGACGGAAACGAATACATCGATTACGTCTGCTCGTGGGGAGCGCTGATTCTGGGCCACGCGCATCCGAAGGTCGTTCAGGCCATTGCCGATCAGGCGCGTCTCGGCACGAGTTACGGCATGCCCACCGAACTCGAAGTCGAACTCGCCTCGCGCGTCCGGAAAGCGCTTCCTTCCTGCGAAAAAGTGCGCTTTGTAAGCTCCGGCACCGAGGCGACCATGAGCGCCGTCCGCCTGGCGCGCGCCGCCACCGGCCGCGACCTGATCGTCAAATTCGAGGGGTGCTATCACGGCCACTCAGACAGTTTTCTTTCCGAGGCGGGCTCTGGCCTCGCGACGCTCGGAATTGCCGCATGTCCCGGCGTGCCGCTGGCGCTCGCCGAATTAACGCTCAACGCTCCGTACAACGACGCAGCGGCGGTTGAAAAGTTGTTTGATTTGCATCGCGGCAAAATTGCTGCCGTGATCGTCGAGCCGATCGCCGCCAATATGGGCGTCGTTCCGCCGAAGCCCGGATTTCTTCAGGCCCTGCGCGATCTCTCCTCGCGGCACGGCGCGTTACTGATCTTCGATGAAGTGATCACGGGTTTTCGCGTCTGTTACGGCGGCGCGCAAACTTTATTTGGAATTACTCCGGACCTGACGACGCTCGGCAAAATCGTTGGTGGAGGATTGCCGGTGGCCGCGTACGGAGGCCGCCGCGATTTGATGGACCGCGTCGCGCCCCTCGGGCCGGTTTATCAGGCGGGAACGCTGTCCGGCAACCCCCTGGCGATGAGCGCGGGAATCGCTTCGCTCGATTTGCTGGCCGCTCCCGGATTTTACGAATCGCTCGACGCGCGAGCCAAGCGACTGGGAGATGGCATCGTAGCAGCGCTCGGAGAAACGGGCGCTCCCGCCACGGCGGTCCGCGCGGGCTCGCTCCTCACTCTATTCTTCTCGCCCGAGCCGATTTCAGATTATTCCGCCGCGAAAAAATGCGACACTCGCCGCTTCGCCGAATTCTTTCGCGGCATGCTCGATCGCGGCATTTTTCTCGCGCCTTCCCAGTTTGAAGCCCTTTTCGTATCGTGTGCCCACTCGGAGCAGGACATCGATCGTACACTCGCGGCGTGCCGCGAAACTCTCGCCGCTGCGGCCGAGTAAATGAAAGCGATTTGGGTAGCGCCGGCGTCTCGCCGGCATTTGCTACTCTTATGGTAGATCGCAAATCAGCCGGCGAGACGCCGGCGCTACAAACGAAGACCGGAAATCACGAAATATTTAGGACAATGTCTCTCCAGAGGAGAATAAATCCATGCCTGACGAACTGAGCGAGCTGCACGAGAATGCCGAACACGGTCGCGAGAATCCGTCACTAGCCCCCATTTCCGTCACGATGGCCATCCTCGCCGTGTGCGTGGCCGTCGTTTCCTTGCTGGGACACCGGTCGCACACCGAGGAACTTCTGATGCAGAATCGCGCGACCGATCAGTGGGCGTACTACCAGGCGAAGAATATTCGTCTTCACAATTACGATATGGGATTGGACATGCTTCCCCTGATTGAATTCAAGGACAAAGAGCAGGCCGGAAAAGTCCAGGAAAAATATAAAGCGCAAGTCGACCGCTATGCCAAGGAGCAAACCGAAATCGAGGAAAAGGCCAAGGATCTCGAAGGCGAATCGGCTCGTGCGCAACGCAAAGCGGACCGCTTCGACATGGGGGAAGTGTTTCTCGAAATTGCGCTCGTAATTTCCTCGCTGGCGCTGCTCTCGCGAAAGGAAATTTTCTGGTATCTGGGAATGATTTCCGGTGTCGCGGGCCTGGTGGTCGCCGTGACCGGCTATCTCATGCACTAAGTTGCGACCAGTAGAGACTCAAGACGCCGGGGGAGCCGCGCGCAGCCGCAACGTGGCGACTTCGCGCGCCAGGAGATCGAGTCGCTCAAGCAGTTCTCGGTGGCGGGCCTCTTCCGGAGCCGGCTTCTTGGCGATAAAGCAAATCGTGCCGCTGGGATCGAGTGTGGCGTGGTCCACCTCTCCGAGGTCGCCGAACCCCTGCTTGTGCGCGGCGGCTTCGAGTTCCTGAAGCGAGAGTACTTCCTTCGTCAGCCTGTTTTTGAGAATCCTTCCGTGTTCGATCAGCACTGTGGGTTCGCCCTCGACGAGCCGGTCCAACTTCTCGTGGCGGAAAAGAAACCGCACGACGAGATAGTTGACCAGCAGCAGAGTTGCAGCCCCGACGATCCCGCCAGTCACGGTATTGTCGTCCCCGATGATGGCGTTCTGCACCGTGTTGGATAGTGTGAGCAGGACGACCAGGTCAAACGGGTTGAGTTGCGCCAGTTCGCGCTTTCCCGCCAGGCGCAATCCGATCACAAGAAAAAAGTAGACGACGATCGGGCGCAGAATTTTCTCGGCCACAGGGAGCGCGAGAACGAACATATCGGTCCAGAGTTTAGAGTGCATCGAATTCTCCTGAATGAACAATGGGCACTCGAGTTGCGCGCAGAAGCGGCAGCGCTCAGCGGCCTTGCGGATGCCCCGCGCAGCGTACCATGTCCTTGAAATCTCCTGAAGCAAGTCAAAGGTAGGATGGCGACTCGTTCAGGTTTTGTAGAGGTCTCTCCGTCCCGTGCACTTCGGGACGGAGAGGGCACGGTTCCTTTCAATTAGAGCCACCATCTTTCGATCTCATTTTTCGATCCCTTCTCTTGACGCGAATCCCATGCTCTTGTATATTGTCTTTGTCATGAAGTTCTCCGCGAGACACCACGGCCATCATCACCATCACGGCGTACGACCGTGCCCGCGGAGGCTTGAGTAGCGCATCGAAATTCGCACTCATCGGCCCGCTGGCGCGGTAAGCGCCAGCGGGTTTTTTATTTTGCAGCAATCGCTGGGACGAGTTGGGGGAGACGATGGACCTGGATTTCAAGAAACTCGACGGTTTGGTTCCCGCGGTGATTCAGGACGCGGGTTCGGGCGAAGTCCTCATGCTGGGCTTCATGAACGCCGAAGCGTATGCCGCAACGCAAGCGAGCGGGGAAGTTACGTTTTTCAGCCGCTCGCGCAACAAACTTTGGCGCAAGGGCGAGCAAAGCGGCCACGTGCTGCGAGTGCGCGAAATTCGCGTCGATTGCGATGTTGATGCGCTGCTGATTCGCGTGGATGCGCTCGGTCCCGGCGTTTGCCACGAAGGTTACCGTTCGTGTTTCTTCCGGCAGCTTTCTCCGGCCGGTGAGGCCAAGTTGGTGGCCGAGCGCACGTTTGATCCCAACGCGGTTTACGGAAAGGAGGCGCGCTAATGAGCGTACTTCGCCTTGGAATTCCCAAGGGCAGCTTGCAGGACGCCACCATCCAGCTCTTCGGAAAAGCTGGATGGCGAATCTCGATCAACCCGCGCAGCTATTTTCCGGGAATCGACGATCCGGAAATCAATTGCATGCTCGTTCGCGCCCAGGAAATGGCTCGCTACGTCGAAACGGGCGCGCTCGACGCGGGAATTACAGGCCGCGATTGGGTGTTCGAGACGGGCTCGAAGGTCGAGGAGATCGGCGAACTGATGTACTCGAAGCAAAGTCTCGCGCCTGTGCGCTGGGTTCTCGCGGTGCCCGAGGACGGGCCGGTGCAATCCGTGAAAGACCTCGCGGGAAAAGTGATTGCCACCGAAGTTGTGAACCTCACGAAGCAATATCTTGCGCGCAACCAGGTGGATGCGCGTGTGGAGTTTTCCTGGGGCGCGACCGAAGTGAAGGTGCCACAGCTTGCCGACGCCATCGTCGAAGTCACGGAAACGGGATCGTCATTGCGCGCAAATCATTTACGAATTGTCGATACCATCCTGGAATCGCGCACCGTGTTCATCGTGAATCATGCTGCTTCCGCCGATCCCTGGAAATCCGAAAAAGTGTCCAATATTTTTCTTCTGCTTTCCGGCGCGATCGCGGCGTACACGAAAGTCGGCATCATGCTGAATGTGCGCAAGGAACAGCTCGCCGCGGTGCTCGCCGTACTGCCCGCGCTCAAAAATCCAACCGTCTCCACGCTGAGCGATCCGGCATGGATCGCGGTGAATACGATCATCGACGAAGACGTCGTCCGCTCCATCATTCCGCGGTTGAAAGCGGCGGGCGCGCAAGGAATCGTCGAATATCCGCTGAACAAGATTGTGCTCTGAAGAGAGATTGGAATCGGATGCGCATACTCAAACTAACGGACGCGGTGGCCGCGAAATTTCTCGCGCGGCGCAGCTCGCATGACGCGGCTGCGGAGCGAATTGCCGCTCGCATTCTCGCCGACGTCCGAAAGAACGGCGACGTTGCGCTATTTCGCTGGGCGCTTCGTCTCGACGGGCTCCGGCTCAATCGAAAGTCGCTGTGGATCACTCGAAGGGAAATCCGCGTCGCAAGCCGCAACGTGCCGCGCGAACTCGTGCGCGCGATCGAGCACGCCGCGCGAAACATCCGCCGAGTCGCCGAGGAGCAGCGTCCTCGCTCGTGGACCATCACTGTCGAGCCCGGAGTTCGCGTCGGCCAGCGGGTCACGCCGCTCGGAACCATCGGGTGCTACATTCCCGGCGGACGATTCTCGCTCTTTTCCACGCTGTTGATGACGGCAATTCCAGCGCAAGTGGCCGGCGTGAAGCGCATCGTCGTGGCATGTCCGAAGCCGAGTCCCGCGTTTCTCGCGGCTGCTGAAATCCTTGGCGTGACGGAAATAGCACGCATGGGCGGCGCGCAGGCGATCGGCGCTCTTGCGTACGGCACCCATACGATCCCGCGCGTGGACAAGATTTGCGGGCCAGGCAATCGCTATGTCACCGCCGCGAAGCGCATCGTTTCCAATGATTGCGCGATCGACATGCCTGCCGGCCCGACGGAAGTGCTCATCCTGGCCACGGGCGGATCGCAGCGCTACATCGCTGCGGATATCCTCGCCCAGGCCGAGCACGATCCCGACGCCGTGGCGTTGCTCGTCACACCATCGCCACGACTGGCGAATGCAGTTGCCGCCGAAGTCGAGAGGCAACTAAGCGATCTGCCGAAAACGAATCCTGCTTGGAAATCGCTGCGCCTCGCAAGCGCGATTCTGGTAGCGTCTTCCCTTGCCGCTGCGATTCAATTCGCCAACCGCGTGGCTCCCGAACACTTGAGCATCCCGGATGCGAAAAAGAAATTGGTCGAGAAATTGTCCGAAGCGGGGAGCGTGTTTCTTGGACCGTGGAGCGCGCAACCAATCGGAGACTACGCCAGCGGCACAAATCATGTTCTGCCAACTTCCGGCTGGGCGCACGCGCGCGGCGGCTTGAGCGTCGCGGACTTCGTGAAATGTTCGAGCATGCAAGAAATTTCGCGTCTTGGCTTGAAGCGGCTCGCTCCGGTCGTCACGGCCATGGCCCGCGCTGAGGGTCTGGAGGCGCACGCCCGCGCCGTCGAGGTGCGCCGGTGAAACGCGCAAAGCTGCCGGTCATCCCGATCCGCAAGGCGGTTCTGGGCCTCGCGCCGTACAACGCTCCGGAGGAAGGGCGCGCCAGGAAACTCCGCCTCGACTTCAATGAAAATACGGTGGGCTGTTCACCCGCGGTCCTGCGCGCGCTCTCGCGGATGACTCCGGAAGAAATGGCAATTTATCCCGAATATCAAGAGACGACCAAGCGCTTGGCTCGCTATTTCGGCGTCCGCCCGGCGGAAATGCACCTGACCAACGGCATTGACGACGCACTTCATCTGATCGCGGATACGTTTATTGAGGATGGCGATTCGGTTCTGGTCGTCGAGCCCACCTTTGACATGTACCGCTTTTTCGCTGAACTAGCGGGGGCGCGCGTCGTTACCTTGCGTTATGACGTAGAGATGCGATTTCCTGTAGATGCCGTGGTTCGCGCTCTGCGACAGACGCCAAAGCACTGTCCCCGCGTCCTGTATATCGCGAATCCCAACAATCCCACCGGCACTTTGGTGAAGCGTGAAGAGTTGCGCCGGATATTGCGCGCTGCCTCGCGGACACTGGTGTTGGTCGACGAAGCCTATTTTGATTTTTCGGGGCTCACGATTCTTTCGTGGATTCGCCGGTATCCCAATCTCCTGGTGGCGCGGACGTTTTCAAAATCCGCGGGACTTGCGGCATTGCGCATAGGCTGCTTGTTCGGAAAGCCTGAAATCCTTGCGGCGATGCGCCGCGCGTGCACGCCGTATCCCGTAAATTCGGCGGCGCTCGTGGCTGTGGCAGCTGCCATTCGCGATCCGGGTTTTATACGCAAGTACACGCGCGAAGTTTTGCAAAGCCGCGCGATGTTGGAAAAGGGCCTCGTCCGCCTGGGCGCGAGGATTTATCCAAGCAGCGCGAATTTCGTGCTTGCAGATTTTGGTCCCAAGGCGAAACACCTCGTACGCGCCCTCGAACGGAAAGGAATCCTCGTGCGCGGCAGGAGAGATTTTCCGCGCGAGGGATACATTCGCATCAGCGCCGGCACGCGGGCCGATACGCGCAAAGTGCTCCGAGCCATGGAAGGAATCCTGTGAAACTGGCGCCAAAACTCATAATTTTCGATGTCGACGGCGTCCTCGTGGATGTCCACGGCTCATTTCACAAGTCGATCGTCGACACGGTTCATTTTTTCACAAAGCAGCGTGTCACCTACGCCGAAATTCACCAATGGAAGAATCGCTCCGGCTACAACGATGACTGGCGATTGACCACAGACTGGATCGCGTCGCTCGGGCCGGCGATTCCATATGCAGAAGTGAAGGCCCGTTTCCAGAAATTCTATTGGGGAACAAAGTCGAGCCCAGGGAACGTGGCGCGGGAACGCTGGCTCATCACGCACAAACGTTTGGAGCGGTGGTCGCGCCGCGCCGAACTTGCGCTATTCACCGGCCGCACGCGCCAGGAATTGCGCCACACCCTGGAGGGCACCGACGCGAACGATATTTTTCGCCGGTCCGTTACCATGGACGACGTAAAAAAAGGGAAGCCGGACCCGGAAGGTTTGCGCCTGCTGCTCAATGGCACGCCGCGCCGCGAAGCGCTCTACCTTGGCGACAACATCGACGACGCTCTCTCCGCAAAGCGCGCTCGGGTGCCGTTCCTCGGCGTTCTGCCGCACGGCAGCGAGGCGCACCAGGCGCGCGCGAAACGTCTGCGCGAATTAGGGGCGATCGATATCCTGCACAGCGTTCGCGATCTGGAGAAATTGTGGGCATGAGAAAAGCAAAACTGCGCCGCACCACCACCGAAACGGACATTCGCGTGAGCCTGAACCTCGACGGCCAGGGCCGCGCGAAAATTTCCACCGGTATTCCGTTTCTCGATCACATGCTGACGCTTGTGGCGCGGCACGGCGCCATGGATTTGGAACTCGCGGCGCGAGGCGATCTCAAAGTCGATCAGCACCACACGGTCGAAGACACGGGCATCGTTCTTGGCGAAGCGGTCCGCAAGGCGCTCGGCTCCAAGCGCGGCATTTTGCGCGCCGGATATTTCCTCATGCCGATGGACGAAACTCTCGCTGCGGCGGCGATCGATTTCAGCGGACGTCCGCACCTCGTCTGTAAATGGAAATTCTCGGCGAAGCACGTAGGCGGCCTGCAAACGGAATTGCTCGAGGATTTCTTCGGCGGCTTCGCGCAAGCCGCCGGCGCGAACGTTCACCTTCGTCTCCTCTACGGCCGGTCGTCGCATCATCAGGTAGAGGCGATCTTCAAGGCGTTCGCCAGGGCGCTGCGTTTTGCGGCCACGCGCGATCCGCAATTGAAGCGGGTGCTGCCAAGCACGAAAGGTCTGCTATGAATATCGCACTCGTGGAATATGGAGCAGGGAACCTTCCTTCGGTCGAGCGCGCTCTTTCGCGCCTCGGCGTCGAATCGCGTCGCGCCTCCACGCCGGAGGCTCTCGCGAATTGCGATGCTTTAATTCTTCCCGGCGTCGGACATTTCGGCGCGCTCATGCGCTCGCTCGGAGAGAGATCGCTTGTCAAGCCGCTGCGCGAAGCCGTGTCACGCGGAACGCCGCTACTCGGAATTTGCCTCGGCCTTCAGGCCATGTTCGCCACGAGCGATGAAGCGCCGGGCGACGCGGGCCTCGCGCTGTTTCCGCAGAAAGTTTCCGCGCTGCCGCCAACCGATCGCCTTCCGCATATGGGCTGGAACCAATTGCGCCGCACGCGTCCCAGCAAATTGCTGGAAGGCGTCCCGCAGGACGCATATTTCTATTTCGCGCACTCCTACGCCGCCCTCGAAGCCGGTGAGGCGGCCGTCGCCTTCTGCGATCACTGCGCTTCGTTCGTCGCTGTGCTCGAGCGGGGAAATGTTTTCGCAACGCAATTTCATCCTGAAAAATCGGGCCCCGTCGGAGCGCAAATCCTTTCTAATTTCGTGCGGCAAGCGGGCGGCAAGGGATGAGCCTCGCGCACCGTATCATTCCATGCCTCGATACTGACGGCGAGCGCGTCGTCAAAGGTGTGAACTTCGTCAATTTGCGCGATGCGGGAGACCCGGCCGCGCTCGCGGCACGGTACAACATCGAGGGCGCGGATGAACTCGTGGTTCTGGACATTGCCGCTTCGCGCGATCATCGCCCCACGTTTCTCGAAACGATTCGCCGCGTCGCCGCCGAACTCGCCATCCCGCTCACCGCTGGCGGCGGCGTCGCGAATGTCGACGAGGGCCGCGCCATTCTCCGCGCCGGCGCCGACAAATTGACGGTGAACACCGCGGCGATCAGGAATCCGCCGTTGCTGACGGCGCTCGCCGCGGAATTCGGCTCGCAGGCGGTTGTTCTTGCGATTGACGCCAAGCGCGTCGGCGATCGTTGGGAAGCATTCGTTCGCGGCGGCAGCGTCCCCACGGGAATCGATGCGGTCGCGTGGGCGCGCCAGGGAGTGGATTGCGGCGCCGGAGAAATTCTGATCACTTCCATGGACAAGGACGGCACGCGTTCCGGATTCGACTGCCCGCTCACAGCCGCGATCTCGCGCGCGGTCTCGGTCCCGGTGATTGCCTCGGGCGGCGCGGACACTCCGGAAACATTTCTCGAAGTGTTCCGTGAAGGCCGCGCGGACGCCGCGCTGGCCGCGTCGATTTTTCACGACAGCATCCAGGGGCTCGGCGCGCTCAAACGCTATCTCGGCGAAAACGGAATATCGGTTCGCCAGACAGGCTAACGAGCCTGTAAGATACGGACCGGATCTTTGTAGGGCACGGCCTCGGCCGTGACGAAAACGATGCGGAATCGAGGCGGCTTAAGCCGCTGGCATTTTGATCTGTGAGCTGCTACAGGAATTCTAAAGGCCCGACATGATGATTCCTTGCATCGATCTGCAAGATGGGCGCGCCGTGCAGCTGGTCCACGGCCGCGAACGCAAGCTCGCGGTCGACGACGTTTTTGGCTTGCTTGACCGCTTCGGCGGCCATCCGCTGATCCACGTCATCGATCTCGACGCCGCGATGCGAAAGGGAACGAACGCCAAGCTCGTGCGCGAGCTGTGCGCCGCGGCGAAGAAGCGCAAGATGCGCGTCCGCGTGGGCGGCGGAATTCGCACCGTCGCGCAAGCCGCGCGGATTGCCTCCTGGGGCGCGGAGAAAATCATCGTCGGCAGCGCCGCGTTCAAGGACGGACGCGTAAACGCCATTTTTCTAAATCGTTTGGCCCGCAAGATTGGACGGCGTCGCGTGATGATCGCGCTGGACACCGAGGGCGGAAAAATCCTGGTGCGCGGGTGGCAGGACAAATTGCGTTTGCGCCCCGACGAAGTAATCCCTGAACTCGAAAAGTACGCCTCCGAATTTCTGTGTACCTACGTGGACGCCGAAGGCACGATGCGCGGCACGAATCTAGAATGGTTCCGCACCCTGCGCCGCGCAACCCGCCGCCCCATCACCGCCGCGGGAGGCATTCGCAGCCGCGAAGAAATTCGAGCCCTCGCGCGCATCAAAATGAATGCCGCCGTCGGGATGGCGCTCTATACGGGCAAGCTGTCTTGAGGGAATAGCCATCCTGATTGCGATCCGAATGCAGAGAGAAATGCAGCGTGGGAAATCTCAAAACCAAATTTCAAGTTCTGAAATCTCAAATCAGGGTTTCTCAGGCTGCGCGATCATCCTCAGGCGGTGAGTGCAATTGCCAGAACGCGGGATTTGTTCGCGGAAACGCGACGCCGGTCTCCACGGTTCGGCTGTGGCGCGTGCCCAGGAAAACGACGCGGCAGTCCTGCTCTTGCTGCGTCAGCAGGTTTGTGAGCAATAAGGTTTGTCCCTTCTGTACCGGGACGCTCAGCAGCAACAGGGCGCCGTTCGCATTCACGTTGAGGGTGTGCGCTTCTTCATGAAATGGTTCTTTCTCCGGTCCGTGGCCGTACACGTACACGGAGATGTCGAGCCGCAAGCGGCGGCTTCTCCGCCGGTCGGGATACTCCGCCACATCCTCTGCCGGCGGTTTCGCAGGTGTTTTGGTGGCGCGAACCAACTGCGCGTGTTTCAACGTTTCAAAAATTCGGCTCATAGTTCGTCATACGGCCCGGCTGGGATTGGTCAAGCCAAAAACAAAATACTCTGAACATGCGCCACTAGTGAAAGCAATCCGCGTTCCGGTTCGAATGGGTAACCCGGACGCGAACCCCGAAAGGCCGGTGGCAAGCCATTTTCTCCAGCCCACTTGCGCTGCTTCCAGAGTAGCATCACTCTAATAGAGAGGGCGCAACTTTCGATTCGTGATGTCCGGATCTCACAAAATTCGAAAAGAAGGCACAGGCACGATCCGTGTCGGCCCCGCCGGCTGGTCCTACGCCGATTGGGCGGGCATAGTGTACCCCACACGAAAGCCGTCCGGCTTCCACGAGGCCGCCTATCTTTCCGAGTTTTTCGACACGATCGAAATCAATACTTCGTTCTACCAACCGCTGCGGCCCGAGCATTGCCGCCATTGGATGGAACTCGTCTCCGCCAATCCCCGGTTCGTGTTCACCGCGAAGCTTTGGCAGAGATTCACGCACGAAGCGGACGCGGGAGCGGAAGATGAGCGCGCGGTTCGTGCGGGATTCGATGCGCTGCGCGATGCCGGAAAGCTGGGCGCCGTGCTGCTCCAGTTCCCGTTCTCGTTCCATCGGACCGACGAAAACATCGCGTACCTGGGCAAACTCCTGAAACGCTTTTCCGATTATCCGCTGGTGGTGGAAGTGCGCCACGCCACGTGGAACGACAAAGCCTTCTACGCGATGCTGCACGAGCGCGGCGTCGGCTTTTGCAATATCGACCAGCCCGTGATCGGCCGCGCAATGAAGCCGAGCGAACGCGCGACAGCCCGAGTCGCCTACGTTCGCCTACACGGCCGCCGCTACGACACCTGGTTCAGCGACGACCCCGCCACGCCGCCCTCGGAGCGCTACAACTACCTCTACACCCAGCAGGAGCTCGAGCCCTGGGCCGCCCGCATCCAGCACGTCGCCGAAACCGGCGACTCCACCTTCGTCATCACCAACAATCATTTCGAAGGAAAAGCCATCGTAAATGCGCTGCAACTCGTCCACCTGCTCACCCGCGCAAAAGTGAAAGTCCCCGAACCGCTCCGCCAGCGCTATCCAGAACTCGACCGCATCGCCACACAACCACCTGCCGAGCCTCTGCTGTTTCCGACTTAGAGGGATCCGCACCGCTAGTAAGCATTTTCGGGACTGTTCTAATGTGAGATTTTGTCGTTTGGAGGGCCGAGCTTCAGCTCGGCCGTTCAATCTGCATTTACTTGGGCTTCAGCCCCTGGAGCTTCAGGGGTTAAAACCCCTGATCCGATGAAGCGTTCGTCGGGACTAAAGTCCCGACCTCCTAAGCAATTGCGCCTTGCCGGCGTCACGCATATTAGGACAGCCCCCATTTTCAAATCCAATGACATTCCAAATCCTGTGAGATAGACTCCCGCTCCAGCCCCCTGCCGGAATTGGAGATTGCCGATATGAACTGGAAATTGATCTTTCAGCTTTCGCTGTTTGGGCTGGCGATGGGCGTCGCCACTGTATTCGTGATTCCCTCCAAGATCGAGCCGGCATTTTGGCTCGTTATTTTCTTGTTCTGCGCCTACGCAATCGCCAAGCGCCGCCCCGCCATGCTTTTCCTGCACGGTTTACTGCTCGGATTGGCAAACTCCGTTTGGATCACCGCTGCGCACGTTTTGCTGTTTGACAGCTACATCGCCCGCCACGCCCAGGAGGCGGCGATGATGCAATCCATGCCAATGCCCGGTTCTCCGAGGCTGATGATGACTCTTACCGGGCCGGTGGTCGGGCTAATCTCAGGAGTGGTAATCGGTCTATTCGCGCTCGTAGCAGGCAAACTGGTCAAGAGCCCTTCCGCACCTACCTACAAAGCGGCGTAACCCCTTAGCGCAGTCCTCCGCGACTTATTTTTTTCAGATAATTTTCCTTTTCGACTCCGCTATACATTCGCTTTTTATTCGCCTATACTGTGGTTCATCCCCGGTCCCCCGGAACGCGCTATGGCTTCAGACCCTATTTCCGTTGCACTGGCCGCGCCGGTGGCGCTGTCACCCCCGCCGAGAAGGCCCTTCGCTAGTGCTCAGGGTAAACCCTGGGCTTTGCCTCCGGCTGGCCTGGCGGTGTTTTACGGGCGGCCGGAGACGCCGCGGTTGTTCCATTACTTTTTGCCGCGCTTGCTGGCCGAAGGCAAGCAGGTGCTGTGCCTGGACGGGGCGAACCGGTTTGACCCGCTGCTGATCGCGCGCCTGGCGCGGCAGCGGGGAATTGCGGCGGCGGAGTTCAACCGGCGGATTCGCGTGGCGCGGGCGTTCACTTGTTTTCAGTTGACCGAGCTGCTGGTGCGCGTGCCGCGCTTCCTTGAAAAATTTGCCGCCGACGCGCTGATTGTGACGGCGCTGCCGGATCTGTACTTCGACGAGGATGTGCGCGATCGCGACGCCGCCGTGGCGTTTCGCCACGCGCTGGACGCGCTGCGGGCGCTCGCCCCGTTGCCGCTGGGCGTCGCGGTGTTTTCCGACGCCACCAGCCACGGCGGGCCGCGCCGCGCGATGTTCACGCAGCTCACCGCGCAGGCGACCGAGCTGTGGCGATTCGCGCTCGATGGAGAAAATGGCAAGCTGCGTTTGATCGGAGAAACCAATGGAACCCAGCTTACAAATGTGCAGAGCCGCAATCTGCGAGGGCTTCAGGGGCTAAAGCCCTGTGTCGGTGATGGGCACTGAATGTCGTGGCTGAAGCCACGACCCACAAAGCTCTGTACGACTTTTTGGTTTTCTCTGTGCTGCTTGTGCCCTCTGTGTTGAAAGCTTTTCGGAATTTAACACAGAGGACACGGAGAAAAGCCGCACGAATCACGAGTCACTGGTCACGAATCACGGACGCTATGGGCCGCACGGTTCCCACATTTCGGCAACTGATCGACGACGCTATCGCGCGGTGGTCGAAATTCCGCCGAGCCCTGCGCCGCGAGGATCAGGAATATTTCGACCGCCTGTTTCGCCGCGTGCGCTCCTACACGCAGGCGGCCACGTATCAGGCCAGCGACAACCCGATGGAAGCCATCCTGCTCTCCATCGCGCTCGATCAGGAAAAGCGCCTGGATGCGCTCGAACGCGCCGCGCCCCGGCAGGCCGGGGCCGCGTTGCCGCCGGAAACGGGTGCGGGCTCTACTCTTGCGCTGAACGCTTCCGGTGAAGCGTGGAGCCCGCCGGAAACTTGTCCAGAGCAACTCGATGTGCCCAGAAGCCCCGACGAAAATGAGCAGCCCAACACACAACCCGATACACAGCCCGACACAAACCAGCAACGCCACAACAATCAGCGGATGGATCTTCGATCTCTACCCGAGCCCGCACGGGATGACGCTGTGGCTGATCGGCCCGAACCAGACGCGCCACCGGCTGATTGACCGCTTCAAGCCGGCATTTTACGTGTCGGGGCCGGACTCCGTCCTGCGCCGCCTGCGCGGGGAAGCCGCGCGCCAGCCGCACGCGCTCGCCTGCCGCGCGACCGAGCGCATGGATTTGTGGGAGCAGCGCCTCCGCCCCGTGCTCGAGATCGAAGTCGCGCATCCCAATGAATTTGCTTCCTGGACGCGCTGGGCGCGCCAGTTCGATTCCGCGTTGCGGCTTTACAACAGCGATCTGATGCTCGCGTCGCTGTACTGCTGGCAGCGCGGCGTATTTCCGCTGGCGCGCGTCGAAGTCGAAGCCGACGGCGAGGGCCGCATCCTCGCGCTGCAATGCCGCGACACCGAATGGGCGATCGATTACGAGCCGCCGCCGTTCGAAATCCTGCGCGTGCGCCTGGGCGGCCTGAAGGGCCCCAAAAGCATTGACCCCCGGCATGGCGCACCGTTCGAACAAAGGGCCGCGCTCGAAATCGAGGTCAACGGGCGCCAGTTCGAACTCGACGAAGCGGGCGAGCCCGCCGCCGTCGCCTTCCAGCATCTGCTCGCGCGGCACGATCCCGATCTGATCCTCAGCGATTGGGGCGACGCCACGATTCTCCCAAAGCTGCGCGAGCAGGCCGCCAAGCTGCGCCTGCCGCTCACGCTCAATCGCGATCCCTCCGCCGAAATACACGAGAGCCGCGCCCGCAGCTACATGAGCTACGGCCGCATCCTGTTCAAAAACAGCGCGACCACGCTGTTTGGCCGCCTGCATGTGGACACGCAGAATTCCTTCATCGCCGACAAGTGCGACCTCTCCGGACTCTGGGAACTCGCGCGCATCACCAAACTCCCCGTCCAGTATTGCGCGCGCACTTCGACCGGCACGGGCATCTCCTACATGCAGATGGAACTCGCTTGGCGCGACGGCGTGCTCATCCCCGAGCAAAAAGCCGAGCCGGAAGATCCCAAGCCGCCCGACGAATTGCTCGTGGCCGACCGCGGCGGCCTGGTCTTCACGCCGAAAACCGGCTTTCACGCCAACGTCGCCGAACTCGATTTCGTCAGCGAGTATCCGAGCATCATGGCTCGGTTCAACATTTCGCCCGAGACGGTCAATTGCCCGTGCTGTCCCGATGCGTCGCGCGTGCCCGAGCTGGGCTACCGCGTTTGCCAGCGAAGGCGCGGCATCACCAGCCGCGTCGTCGAACGCCTAATCGCCAAGCGCAGCGAATTGAAGAAATGTAGCGCCCGCCTTCAGGCGGGCATGTGCGTGCACATAAAGTGTCCGCCTGAAGGCGGACGCTACAGCGAACATCCAGACGAAGCACTGGCACAACAAGCCCAGCGTTACAAGCTCCAGCGCGACGCCCTCAAATGGCTGCTGGTCTGCTGCTTCGGCTACACCGGCTACAAAAACGCGCGCTTCGGAAAAATCGAGGCGCACGAAGCGATCAACGCCGTCGCGCGGGAAACGCTGCTGGTGGCGAAGGAAATCGCTGAAGACCGCGGCTACGAAATTCTGCACGCGCTCGTGGATTCGCTGTATGTGCAAAAACCCGGCGCGACGCGCGGCGACTACGAAGCGCTCAACGCGGAAATTGCCGCGCGCACCGAGCTCCCGCTGGCGATCGAAGCCATCTATCGTTACGTTGTATTCCTGCCGTCGCGCCAATTTGAAGACGTGCCCGTGCCCAATCGTTTTTTCGCCGTTGCCGAAGACGGCGCGCTCAAAGTGCGCGGCCTGGAATTGCGCCGCCATGACACGCCGCCGCTCGTGGCACGCATGCAGCAGGAAGTGCTGGCGATCCTCGCCGAGGCCCACGATTTCCCGGGCTACCTGGCCAAGCTCGAAGAGGCCCGCGAAATCCTGCGCCGCTCGGAGGAATCCGTGGCCGACGGCAGCGTCGCGATCGAGGATTTAATCATAAGCAAGCGCCTCACGCGCGAGCCTCGCGAATACCGGAAAGCCAATCAAACCGCCATCGTCGCGCAGCAACTTTTCGGCAGCGGCGTGCGCCTGCGTCCCGGCCAAACCGTCGAGTACATCATCACCGACAGCGACAATCGCGTCCCCAACGACCGCGTGCGCGCCTACGCCCTCTGGGACGGCTGGTTCGGATACGACCGCCGCAAATATACGGAGCTTTTGCATGACGCCTTCGATCCGCTCGCCCTGGTCCGCTGCGGGCAACTTCCCCCGAGCAAACGGAAAACCGGCAAAAAGGACAGGTAAAACACGCCTGTCCCGATTCTGACCTAATGACCGTGATCGTTCCCACAACCAGATGTCTCACAATGGCTTTAGGGAGCATCTAACTAGACATGCCTGTTCTCGAAGGAATTAAAAACCTGCGGCGCGTCGAGCGCCCGTGGTGGCTGGCGGTGGTGGCCTGCAGCGGAGCTGTCGTTCTGGGCCACTTCTTGCGTCAGCTCAATATCGTATTGAATCCGCTGGCCTGGTCGAGCGCTGAAATTATTTCGGCCATGCTCAGTTTTACGATCGCCGCCAGCGTTTTGGTGAGATATTACGGCACGGGAAATCGCATTTCGCTTCTCCTGGGGTTGACCTTCGGGGTCACCGGCATCATCCATTTGGGCGCTATTTTTGAATTCTACGATCATTTCCTGAAACCCTCGGAGCAAGTCCGGGTTCCCATTTCCTGGATGATTGGGCAGACGCTGCTCGGCCTGCTGCTCCTTGTCGCTTGCGTCATCAACAAATGGCTGCCCTGGCCTCGCGACCCCGGAAAAAATGTGCTCGCGATCTCCTCGATTGTGGTCAGCGCGACTTGCCTCGTTGCGGGGACATTCCTGATTCTTCCCAGCACTCCCCCGATCCAGCCGCACAGCCCCACTCCGCGCGTTTGGGAATTGCTCCCTGCAGTCATTTTTCTGATTGCCGCCGTGGCCTTGAATGGCGTCAAGGAAAGTGACGACTTCGCCTTCGACACGGCCCTCGTTTGGGTGGCCGGGCTGAACGCCATGAGCCACCTGATCGCATCGCAATCAGCGCGTTTGCTGGACGCTTCCGCCGGCTTCGCGGAACTGGTCAACGCCATCAGCTATATCGTTCTTCTGGGCGCGACGCTGCTGGATAATGCGCGGCTCTTCCGCCAGGTGCGCACACTGGCGATCAGCGACAGCCTGACGGGCCTCGCCAATTACCGCCACCTGATCGATATTCTGCAAAGCGAGCTGGAACGCTCGGGACGAACCAACCGGCCTTTTTCCCTTCTGCTCATGGACCTCGACGGTCTCAAGAAGATCAACGATCGTCACGGACACGTCATCGGCAGCCGCGCGCTGTGCCGCGTCGCCACGATTCTCCGGCTGAATTCCCGGTCGATTGACACGGCGGCCCGCTACGGCGGCGACGAATTCGCGTTGATCCTCCCGGAAACGAATGTCGCCGCCGCTCACCAGGTGGTCGATCGAGTGCGAAATTGCCTCGAAGCGGATGAGGAAGTTCCGCAACTCACCATCAGCATCGGCGTGGCTACGTTTCCGAAATGCGGCAGCACGGTTCAACAGTTGCTGGAATTTGCGGATCGGGCTCTCTATGCCATGAAGGAACAATCCAAACGGGGCAGGTTGGAAAAACGAAATAGTTCTTGAGGCCTCTGGTTGGAGCGGTAAAAAATTCTACTTACGCGGATTGGGCCGTTTCGGAGGGCTTCCAGAAGTCCGGATTCGGCACCGGGAAACTTACGGATACTTCACTCGTCTGAATATCCTGGATGCGGACGCTCACCACGTTGCAGATCTGCTCTTGCGAAGTGCCATTGTTGATGAGCAGCAAATCCTGCCCTTCCACGACGGGAATCGCCAGTAAGAAGACTCCTCCGTTTACATTTCCGGTGATTGCTCTAGCCTGCTCGTAAAAGACGTCTTCGCCCGAGGAGCGGCCATAGACCGTCAAGTCGATGTCCAGTTCCTTCCTGGGAGTCACGCGGCGCTCCGGCAACTCCATTTCGCCGAGGATATCCGAGTTATCGAGTCCATTTTTGGACCTCGACTCACGTGCGTTCTTGATAGCGTCGAAGATGCGGCTCATAGGGCGTATCCTGGCGAGTCAACCAAGCTTCGGTGGACAGACACCCGGACGAGATATATTTGCAAGAAAATCCATGAGGGCCAATAGGTGCATAGTCCTAAAATCGTCTGGTACTCAGGGACAGGTACTTTTCTTGTGGACCGCTGATCTCCACATGCCCCGTGGAAATTTCCACCAGTTCTCCTCGTTTGTTATGAGATGGCCTTGAACCAGCCATGCCACCGTGAGAGGATTTCCCCTGCGGCACCGCAGCACAGGTTGGCACGCTGCAGCCACGGCAACCAGGCAGGAGGAGATTGTGGACCGAAGGGAATTCATGAAATTCGGTGGCGTCGCCGCAATCGAATTGGGCGCAGCGAGGCTGCTGATGTCCCAGGCACAGCCCGGCATGCCTGGCATGCAGCAGGCCGCAGCCGCACAAGAAAATTCCAAAGCGGATTTCACCCTCCGAATTGCGCCGGTGACAGTGGAACTCACGCCGACCCGCATCATCAGCACCATCGGCTACAACGGAACTTCTCCCGGCCCGGTGCTTCGCATGAAAGAAGGGAAGCCGGTCACGGTAGACGTCGTCAATGAAACCGATGTTCCCGAACTCGTTCATTGGCACGGACTATTCATCCCAGCGGACGTTGATGGCGTGGAGGAAGAGAACACTCCCATGGTTCCGCCGCATGGCCGCATTCGCTATCAATTCACGCCGCGCCCGGCCGGGGCGCGCTGGTATCACACCCACACGATGGCCGGGGCGGACCTGCACCGCGGCGCCTACACGGGTCAGTTCGGCTTTCTCATGATCGAGTCCGCGAACAACCCGGGAAATTACGATCAGGAAATCTTCCTCGCCCTCCGCGAATGGGAGCCCTTTTTCAATCCCGAAGAGGAAGATGACGATGATGAATCGAACGCCGGTCCGCAACCGGAGCGTCCCAAGGTTCTCGACACGAACCCGTCCGGCCTCGAAGTGGGCTACCAGATGTTCTCCATCAACGACAAAGCCATGGGAGCGGGCGAACCGATCCGCGTCCAGCCCGGGCAGAAAGTCCTGATCCATCTGCTGAACGCGAGCGCGAGCATGAACCGCCGCATCGCCCTGGCGGGCCACAAATTTCAAATTATCGCCATGGATGGCAATCCGGTTCCTGCGCCGCAATCCGTGGACGTGATTTATATTGGCCCCGGTGAGCGCGTGGATGCCATTCTCGAAATGAACCAGCCGGGAGTCTGGATTCTCGGAACGGACACGGATGAAGTGCGCAACGGCGGCATGGGCGTCCTCATTGAATACGCGAATCAGCACAAGCAACCGCAATGGGTTGCGCCCAAGAAATCGTTTTGGGACTACACGATCTTCGGGCGCGCGGGAACGCAGCCCGCGCCGGACGCCACCATCGACATGATTTTCCAGAAAGTTCCCAGCGGAGCGGGGCTATTCAACAGCTGGACCGTGAACGGGAAGGAATATCCGCACGATCGGGAATTTGTCCTGAAGCAAGGCGGCCGTTACCGCCTAGTTTTTCGCAACCGCAGTGAGGACGATCATCCGCTGCACATGCACCGCCACTCGTTTGAAATTGTTGAGATCAACGGAAAAACTTCGGCGGGCGTGATGAAAGATACCGTCATCGTTCCCGGGTACGGCCGCGCCACGGTTGACATGGTGGCCGATCAGCCGGGGTTGACGCTGTTCCATTGCCACATTCAGCAGCACATGGATTATGGGTTCAAAGCGCTGTTTCGCTACGTCTGATTGGCACGCGTCGCCTGATTACTTCTTTTGGTCCGGTGAAGGCGTCTGCGTCTCCTTGGCCGCTCCGATCTTGATGGTCACGCCGAATCGCTTGTAATTCTCATATTTCACGGTCATGCGAATCGGAACGTCGCCGCTGCTGAAGCGCAGAATGTCGTTCGAGCGCGTGTAGGTGGGGAACCAGTAGTGGCCTTCGATGTTCTCGCGAAAAGTTTCAAATCGCGGAAAGACGTTTTCCTCTCCGCCTTTCTTGCGGATGTCAGGGACCGCCTTGCCGTCCGACTTCACGATTTCCAGATCCTTATCCTCCACCCAAATGCGCCCCTGAAAATATCTCTGATTTTTTTCGATCGTTTTTGGCGCCACGTCGAAGACATAAGCCGTCAGTTCATCGAGCGGCTCGTGGTCAACGTATTTGATGTTGTACTTGGGCAACTCCGTCGTGGTCAGAACAAACGGTTGCACGTGCTCGAGGTCGTCCAGGTCCTGCTGTGACAGCGAAATACGCTCGAGGGTGGGCGCGGGGGCGTTCGTCACCCTCTCGAACCGTTTGCCCGCAGGCGTGAATACGATTTCGCTTGTCATTGTGTATTCGCCGTCAGGCCGTCCGCCCGTATCGAGCGTCTGGATCGTAAAAGTTTGCGTGTACGTGAAATTGTCGCGCTCGAGCTTGAACTCCGCTTCTCGCGCCGCGAATTTCTGGATGATTTCCTCGACCGGCATCGTAGGCGGCCCGAGGGTTCCATCCTTCGGAGCCGCGCTGGCCGCCGGGCTCGTTGCCCCCTGTTGCCGCGCTGCAAGCGGGAGGAGCGCACAGGCCACAATCAAACACGTCAATAAAATAATGGCCGTTCGTCGCCGCTGACTTGCTGTGAGTTGGGATGGAATGTCAGACATAACGTGCTCTCCCCAGGGATATTCTCCGTGCCCTCTGTGCCCTCTGTGCTGAAAATCTTTGCCCTCAGAATTGGAGCCTTCCGGGGACGCAGAGGTTGCCTCTCCAAATCGGCCGTTGCGCGTCCGCCCTTTAGGATAACGCGAAGTAAATCCCGAGCCTCGAGCGCAAATCAAGTTTACCTCTTTCCTCCGAAACTGTATCCCTCGTTCGCGATAGGAAACAAGGGTCGATTGACAGTAAACTCGGATGTCTGGTACGTTCCCGCGGCCATCCCTTCTTCGCGCCGGAAACTTGTGTGAGTGAATTAGTATTTGCTTTGCAGAAAGCAGGCGATCTTGTCCACGGCACAGGCCAAATCCCGTCGTCTCACCCCCATCGATTGGGTCATCTGCGGCGTAGCTTGCTTTGGTTTCGCTTTTGACACCTACGAATTGTTGGCCCTCACGCTCACCGTCCAGCCGGCCTTGACCGAATTCCTCACGGCCAAGCCCGGCAGCGCCGAATTCAATCACTGGATCGGATGGATGTTCTACATCCCCGCCATCGCCGGCGGAATATTCGGCTTGCTGGGCGGATATTTGATCGACCGGTTCGGCCGCCGGCGCGTCCTGATTTGGAGTATTCTGCTTTCTTGTTCTTCCACCCTGGCTACGGGCTATTCATCCTCCGCTCTGCAATTGCTGGTCTATCGCTGCATCACGTTTGTCGGCGTATCGGTGGAGTTCGTCGCCGCGACCGCCTGGCTGGCCGAATTGTTCCCCGAAAGAGATCAAAGAGAAACTATTCTCGGCGCTACTCAGATTTTTGCGTCCACGGGCGGGATCCTGATGAGCGGCGCGAGTTACTTGAGCCTGTCGATCGGCCCTTTGCTCCCCGCGATTCATGGCGGCCATGATGCGTGGCGCTACACGATCCTGTGGGGAATTCTTCCGGCTCTTCCACTTCTCCTGGTGCGCCCATTCTTGCCCGAATCGCCAATCTGGCAGAAGAAAAGGGAAGAAGGCACGCTCCAAAGGCCCAGCATTTTGGAATTGTTCCATCCGGAATTCCGCAAGACGGCTCTCTTGAGTTGTTTCATGATGGCGTGCGCTTATGCGGCCTCCTTTGGGATGTTGCAGCATTTTGCGCGCATCATTCCGGGCGCCCCCGCGGTCAAAATTCTGGCTCACGCGGACCAGCAAAAGATTGTGAGCGCATTGCAGGGAGTTCAGGAAGTCGGAAGTCTGTTTGGGCGTATTTTCATGGCGGGTCTCGCCATTTTCATTATTGGCCGAAAGCGCCTGCTGCACATTTTTCAGATTCCTGGGCTGCTGTTGATCCCGCTGGTTGTGCTGCTTCCGGCGATGCGGGATACAGCAATCCCGGCCTGGGGAATTTTCGTTCTTGGCCTTGTTTCCGTCGCCCAATTCAGTTTTTGGGGAAATTATTTGCCGACGCTTTATCCGACGCACTTGCGCGGCACAGGCGAAAGTTTTGCGGCCAATGTGGGAGGCCGGATGCTGGGAACATCCGCAGCCCTGATCACAACCAGCATCGTGACGTACATGCCGGGCGGCACGGCCACGCGGCAACTCGGCTACGCCGCGGGAATCGTCGGCTTCCTCGCCTACGCGGCAGGATTTATCGCAAGTTTTTGGCTCCCCGAGCCGCCCGAGAAACTAATTACCGAATAGCCTCAGATTTCTCACCAGCTTTGGGAGAATCCGGACCTGATGGTTTGTCTCAGTGGCACAGGCTTCAGCCTGTGGGTTTTTGTCGCAGCAAGCGCGATCGTGCTCCAACCAACCCCCACAGGCTGAAGCCTGTGCCACTTATCGCCCGCCACTTCATCTAGACGGGCCTTATGTCACGCCAGCTTCAGCCGCATGAGCCTCCGCGCATTCCCCTCGTAAATTTTGTGGCGATCCGCGGCCGACATCTCGACGCCCTCGACGCAGCGAATCGTCTCGCGAATGTATCCCGGCCCCTTCTCCGGATCGAACGGCGAATCCGACGCGAACAGGACTTGATCGGCCCCGAAGAATTCCAGCCCGCACCGCAATGCCGGAAGCGAACCAAACGTCGCCGTATCGGCATAAAACATTTTGAAATATTCTTGCGGCCGCTTCTTGAGTTTCCGCCCGACCATGGCCAAATCCTCTTCCTCCGTTCGAGCCCCCAGCTGATCGAGCCCGGCACCCGTTCGTCCGGAAAAGTAGGGAACCATGGCGCCCAGGTGATGCGAGATGATCTTGAGATCGGGGAAGCGATCAAAATATCCGGCGAACAGAATGCGGCCCATGGCGATGGAAGTTTCATACGGCCAGCCAAACACCCACCAAAGTTCGAATTTGGATTTCTTCTCGGTCACGTAGTCCGCGAAATTGGATGACCGGCTCGGGTGAAGCCAGATCGGCACATTGCGTTCCGCAATCTTTTCGAAGATCGGGAGGAAATCCGGTTCATCCAGAGGGCGCCCATTCACGTTCGAATAGAATTGGAACCCGACGGCGCCCAATTTCAAGACGGCACGATCGATTTCTTCCACTGCTGCCGCGGGATTGTTCATCGGCAGCGCCCCCACGAATCCGGGGAATCGGTCCGGATGCTTCACAACCAATTCGGCCATGCCATCGTTGGCGATCTGCGCGAGCTCCGGCGAGAGTTTTGCGTCGCCCATGGCTTCGATGGGAGGCGCGGCCATGCTCACAACTTGGCAGTATTCATCAAATCGGTCCATGAACCGGAAACGGGCGTCGAGGTTGACCATCGCCGGGATGTTGGCAGTGCGTTTCTTGATGGTCGTCCCGGTTTCCGGCAATTTCATCATGCGGTCGTAGTAATTTTGCGGAACAATATGGCAGAAGATATCGATTTTCATGAAAGCCTTCTTTCTTGAATTTGAATGACGGAAACTGCCAGGCAATAACAAGAATCGTCGAGGCAATCAGCGCATCCGATGCTTGTTTGATTGACGTGGAAACATATCAAGCCCGGCGCGGAGTGTCAACGCAACCGGCGAGTTGAAAATCGGGAATTCCGGTATACTCGGCCCCAGCGCAAATGTTCGTTCGCGTTACGTCGTCCAGGCGCCTCAATTCGTACGGGAATCCAATTGGTGCATGACGCTTGGACGAAGGAACTGGCGTGATTCGGGAACAGAATCACCAGCTCGGTACCGGAGGAAAGAATGAAACGCATTTTGATCGTGACTCTTCTCCTCGCATTTGCTGTTGGAACTGTGTGGGCGCAGGGCGGCGTGCAGACCAAGTCGAATGTCGAGTACGCCGTTCACGACGGCGTCTCCTTGCTTGGAGATATCTATCTACCCACGAGCGGCGGCCCACATCCAGCGATGATCTTTATCCACGGAGGAGGGTTCGCGCGAGGTTCCAAGGCCGGCTACGGGAACACCTGGGGGCCGTACCTGGCCGCGCGAGGATATGTTGTGTTTGCAATCGACTATCGGCTCTCCACTCCTACTCAGACGACCTGGCCGCAAGCCCTGCTGGATTGCAAGGCCGCGGTGCAATACTTGCGAGGAAATGCCTCAGCGCTGGGCATCGACCCGGATCGCATCGGAGTCGGCGGCGATTCCGCGGGCGCATCGCTGGCAACCCTGGTTGCGGTTGCGCAAGATTTTCCGCAATTCGCCAATCGCTACCCAAAGGATGCGTATGCCTCCGCCAGCACAAAGGTCAAGGCGGCCATGCCAATTTACGGCGTTTACGACATGACGGCTCAGCAGAAATACGAGTCAGGAAGTGCGAACGGCGCCAAGGGCCTCGAACAATACATCGGTGGAACGCCGAACCAGATGTCCGGCGCGTACTTTGAAGCATCGGCGCTCAACTACATCCGCGAGGCCGCCGTGAGTCTCGGCAGCGTAGCGACGCCAAACGCAGGTGCCAAAATACCCTGGTTTTTGGCGTGGGGAATGGTGGACCCGGTCGTGCCTCCGGCCGGCCAATCCGTCGTGTTTGTTCAGGCCCTTCGCGATGCAGGCGCGACGGTGACCGCGGTGCCGGTTCCCAAGACAGACCATTTTTGGTTCCCGGTAACCCCGGTGACCGGCAAAAAGGGAGAGCCGGCGTGTGAGGAAATTACGCCTGCCAAATTCTCCTGTAGCGGAGCGACGCCCAACGACTTCATCGTTTCTCAGCTACTCGATTTTCTGGCGCACAATTTGTGATCGGAGCGGGATACGCGGGACATCTCTCGGTCCACTCAGGGTGTTTTGCAAATCTCCTGACGGGTAACCCTTTGCAAAAGCGGATACAACCTAATGTTTGGCCCAGGACTCAAAACGAGCGAAGATAGAAATTGTCCGCGAAAGGCATCAGACGAAGTCTCTTCTTTTCTGGTTCATGCGGCCAATCCGGGGATGGCGCAAAGGCAGTCAAAACTGCAGGCCGTCATGTACCATCCGCCGGGCAATTCCATCTAACACGTGATCAACGGAGTATGGCGAGTGCGAGTTTGGGGAGCGTGTTTTTGAAGATGCGGCAAAGCAGGACAAAGTTAGCTCGATGGAATGTGTGTGGGACTTTGTTGCTCTCCGCCTTGGTTTGCGCTGCTCCCGGATTTGCGCGCGCGGGCGATCCGAGTCCCCAGGCCGCAACGGCAACCATCTCGGGCAGGGTCAGCGTCGCCTCGAGCCAGGGCGTGAGCAACAACCTCTCCGCGATTACCGTGAAACTTACCGGCCCGGCGCCTGCTGTCACTTCGCAGGAGGCGGTCTCGGACACAGAAGGGCGTTTCGAATTCGCTCGTTTGGAGCCGGGGAGTTACAAGCTGGAAGTTACAGTTGAGGGATTCAAACCGTGGTCCGCGACGGTGGCGCTTGTTGCCGGCCAGGACACCGTTCAGGACGCTGGTTTGCAACTGAATTTGGTCGAGGAAACTGTCGAAGTCAAAGGCGAAGCGACCGAGATTGCGACGGAGAGCGTCAGCGCGACGGCGACGGTCAGCGAGCAACAACTCGAAACCCTGCCCCTTCGCACCGGTAAATTCACCGAGGCGCTTTCCGTAAGCCCGAGCGTCATCAAGACGCAAGAAGGAAGGTTGAATTTCAACGGGCAGGCGGAAAGCCAGGGCATGTTGCTCGTGGACGGGGCGGAGAATGTGGATCCGGTCGCGGGAAGTTTCGCGATTCCCGTGCCGGTCGACGCCATTCAGTCCATCCATGTGTTCAATACGCCGGACAGCGTTGCCTACGGCGGGTTTTCCGCGGGATTGACGCGGATCGACATCAAGCCTCCTTCGCCATTGTGGAATTACAAGTTTCTCGATTTCCTTCCATCCTTCCGCGGGAAGAACGGCCATTTGGTCGGTATAGCCAATATAACCCCGCGTTTCGAGGTGGGAGGCCCGATCGTGAAAGACAAGCTCAATTTCTCCCAGGACCTTAGCTACGAATTTCGCCGGGACCCGATCCGCGGACTGACCTGGCCCTTCAATGAAACCTATGTCTATGCCTTCGACTCCTTCACGAATTTACAGTGGATTCTGTCGCCGAAGCACTTGGTCAACTTCAATCTGAACCTCTTTGAATCTAGCAATCTCTTTGCAAATATCAATTCGCTCATCCCGCAGGCTGCTTCGGTGAATTTTCATCGCCGGGGTGGGTCGTTTGGATTTTCGGATGCGTACCAGTTCAATTCCGGAATGGTGTTGACCACAATCGTCCGCTACACGAATTTTTACACGGACGCCCACGGACAGGGCCCCGAACAAATGACGATGAATCCCGAGGGTTGGGGCGGAAATTATTTCAATGTATCCTCGCGGAATGCAAACCAGGTCGAAGCCCTTCCGGTCCTGCAGCTCCCCTCCAAATCGTGGCTCGGCCACCATGATATCCGGTTTGGATTTGACTTCCTTTACAGGACATTCACCGGGAACACCGTATCCCAGCCGATCAACATTCTGGCAGAGGCTTGCACGCCCGACGAACTATTCGCCAACTTGTGCACGCCCGACCAGCAAATCTCGTTTCTAGGATCCGGCGCGCTGCAAGGCTCCGATACGGAATTCTCGGAATATGGCGAAGACCACTGGACGGTGACGAAGACCCTGTCTCTAACCCTCGGCGCGCGCTTGAGCACCCAAACCATCGGTCTCGACGCTGCTTTCGCCCCTCGCGCGGGCGTGGCATATTCCATTCCGAGCTGGAAGACGGTCCTCCGCGCCGGCGCCGGTTTGATCTACAGCCATGTTCCATTGCTCGCCCAGGACTTTGCCGACAATCAAACACGCTCGATCGCCTTTTCCCCCAGTGCACCCAGCCCCTACGCGGGCAGCACCATCACCTTGCAGAATGTCTACCTTCCGGGTGGATCTCTCGCGAATTCCACAAGTCCGGAAGATGTAGGCAACAGCCCCCGGACTTTCACCTGGAATATCGAGAGCGAAACTGCGATACGGAAGAATATCACCCTTCGTGTCGGCTACTATGAGACTCACACAGACGATCTTTTCCTGGTGAATCCGATTCTCCCTCCGGCCGGAACGGGGGCAACGAACGGATTCTTGGCCCTGGAGAACACCGGGACCGCGCATTATCGCCAGGCGCAAGCCACCGCTCGTTACAGCCCAAGCCAAAAGGGCGAAGTCAACGTATCGTATTCCTGGAGTCGCGCGCGCGGCGACCTCAATACTCTCTCGGATACATTTATCCCTTTCCAAGTCCCTGTGATCCGCCCGAATGTCTATGGCGTTCAGCCCTCTGACATCCCGAACCGCCTGCTGGTGTGGGGTTTTGTTCATGCTCCATTTTGGAGCCTGGTATTTAGCCCCGTCGTCGACATGCACTCCGGCTTTCCTTATTCGAATGTGGATGTCTTGCAGAACTACGTGGGCGTCCCCAATAGTCTCCGCTTCGAAACTTATTTTTCGCTCGACGTAAAAGTGTACCGCGACTTTCCGATCCACATTCCGTTTAAAGAGCGTCCCTCAGGCAAGGTACGGAAAATCCGGGTTGGAGTTTATTCGCTGGACATCACGAATCGCCAGAATCCCCATGACGTCTTCAACAACACCGCCTCTCCTATCTTCGGCCAGTTTGACGGGTTCCAGCGGCGGTTTACCGGTCTGGCCCTCAGCCTAGGCGAGTGAGCTTTCCCTAAGACTCGGGGATTCCAACGGACGAAGAATCGTAAGATGATTTTCCCCGGGAACGCCAATCTCCTGATTGGCGCTTCGACAACCGCCAATCAGGAGATTGGCGTTCCCAGGTTCAACCCCATAAAGTTCGTTCCAGACCACCTGCACGGCTAAGACTGCGGTAATCTAGTTTTGGCAGGACACTTCACATGACGCGAGCCGTTTCCCATTCCCGCTGGGGTAATTCTCCCTGGTCTATTGATTTCCAGCCCGCAGCCGCCTCTATGCCAGCCGAGGCTGACTTCGCAATCATTGGAGGCGGTTTTTCAGGACTTTCCGCCGCCGCGTGGCTGCGGCGATTCGCGCCCGACAAGACCGTGGTTCTATTCGAATCCGCGGCGATCGGCGCAGGTTCGAGCGGCCACACAGGCGGCATGGTCTTGGCGGAGACGGCTGCCGGCGATCTTCCCGGCTTGGGAAATGTGCTGGACGGATTCACCTCCATCCTGAAGGAACTCGCGGTCGAATGCGATCTCGCACTTCCCGGAGTCTACGAAATAGGTCGAAGCGGCGGACTGCCCGATTCGCCGATTTCCTGGTCGGATTCCGGGATGGTTCGCGCGGTGAAGCAGGTACCCGGCGGAATGATCGATGCGGGAAAAATGGTAAGCGGCCTGGCGCGCGCGGCGGAAAAGAGCGGGGCGCAAATTTTCGAGAATGTTCCCGTCGAGCAAATTGAATGTGCAGATCCTGTGCGCCTGCATTTTCCCGGCGGGCAGCTTCGCGCGCGCAAAGTCCTCGTGGCGACGAATGGAATGTCTCTTGAACTGAGCGATCTTGCCGGTCGCGGGCAAACGAAATTTACGCTCGCCGTCGCAACCGAACCTCTCGCCGCGTCCCAACTCGAGAGCCTGGGGCTGGCTTCTGAAAGGCCATTTTACACGGTTGATTTTCCTTATTTGTGGGGAAGAATCCTGCGCACGGGCGGCGTCATTTTCGGAGGCGGCCTCGTCCACATGAATGATTGGCGCGAACTCGCAAGCTTGGATGTCGATTCAGGGAAATCCGCGGAGCTCATCGCCCGGCTCGAATCCCGTGTCCGCGCTCTGCACCCGGCATTGCAAAATGTGCGCTTCGCGAACCGCTGGGGCGGGCCGATCCTGATTGCAAACCAATGGCGCCCGGTCTTCGCGCAACATCCCCGAAGTCCGCACACGGTGGTGCTCGGTGCTTTCAGCGGCCACGGAGTCGCGCAATCGGTATATCTAGGACGCTGGGCCGCCGAAGTCCTGTGCGGAAACAGATCGCTGCCGGATTGGAAGGGGGCCGAAGAATCCGCTTAGCGCGGGCAAATACAACTTCAAGATTACCAGGTGTTGTACGGCGTAGCCTCAAACGGAGAGACCTGATCGGAACTGGAGTGAACGTCGGTAACTCCCGGCGAGGTCTGCAATGGATCGAGCAGGACCTGCTCGGATTCCGTGTGCCAATCCTTGTTGCGCGTGATGGGGTCAATCGGAATGGACGACATGTATTTCGGCACCAGATCATCGAGCGACGAAGGGCCGGCCTCTTTATCGAGGGTGTATTGCTGAATCGCATTCCGCATGATGAAGAGATCCTGCTTGAGGGTGGCTTCTCTTGCGCGCACGACCGATCTCTCATATCTTGTTGCCGCCATGCCCGCCAGAATCAGCATAATCGCGACGACGATTATCATTTCAATAAGAGAGAATCCGGCCGCAGATATGCGCCGTCGAGCGGACGGAGTGCAACGCCGTATATTTCGCCAACCGATGCCCGTGATATGGAAAGATTTCATTCGCGCATTACCAGTCGGAGTACTTCGTCCCGTCCGTCGCCGTCGCCTGGGATTGAGAATAAACGTCGAATACATTGCTTCCGCCCCAGCTCGTGGAATCCGGGTCATCTTGCACGGAGCGCAGGCCCCAATCGGCTTTGCCGGTCATGGGGTCCACTGGAATTTTTCGCAGATAGCGCACCTTGCTGGGCGTTTCGGACATGGCTTGGCTGGCGCTGCCGGTTGACCCGATGGACGGAATGCCGCCCGGCGCGCCTTGGCCGAATTGTGATGCCCCGCCTGCCTGTCCCGCTCCTAATTGCGGCGTCCCGGCGGATCCGAACTGGCCCGTGCCGCTCGCTCCAGCCAGCGCCGACGCGCTGATCCCGCCCGCTCCGCCTCCCCCGGCGCTCACCGTCACGCCGTCGACGAGGGTCTGCAGATCGGGGGGATAGTTCTGGCTGCCAACTTCCGTGCGAATCAAATTCTTGTCGGCGTCATCCTTGTACCGATCGATCGCATTTCGCATTTCCCGCAAATCGTAACGCAATTCCGTTTCTTTGCGGTGCTGGATCGTGATTCGGAACATGGGAATCGCGGCCGATGAGAGGACCAATAGAATCCCAACTGTCAGGATGAGTTCAAGCAGAGTCATTCCCGCAGCTCGGGTCCATCTGGCGCGCGGGAATGATGTCTGTCGGCGCATGGAACGAGGCCCTCTGGTTTATTGCACTTTGACGGTGGCTTCGCCGGTGACAACCTGGATTGGCCGCTGCTGGGAATCTTTCGCGTTCACCTGCACGATCGAAAGCTGCGAGTTGCCCGGCGCGAGGCCCTTCACGACGATCCCTACAAGTGTGCCCGAGCCGCTCACTCCAGGCGTATTCGGCATGCGCGTCGCCGAGATAATGGCCTGCCCGCGCTCCTTATCCACGCGCTCCACGATGGCGACTTCCTGCGTTCCGCCCGAAAGGAATCCGCCCTGGCGAACGTCCTCGATCGAAATCACCGCCGGATTAAATTGCAAGAGCATGGGGATGGAGTAGAGGTCCTGGACGTTTTGAACGGTGACGCCAATCGTGGTCGTTTCGCCCGGTTTCAGGGCGGCCGTCACAGGCTCAAATTGCAACGTCGCATTTTGGGAAGCCGGCGCACTCGCCGCCGCGGGCGCCATCACCGCTGCGGGAGCCGCTTGAGGAACAGGCGCGGCCTGCGCCTTCGGCAGATCAGGCGACATGACTGCATCGGCCAACCGCACCTCGGCGTTGGTGTCCGTGCCAGACGAGATGCTGCGCAAGTTCTCCGCGGAAATCGAAGGAATTCGCACAATGTGAGGAATCAGAACGATCAGGATTTCATCCTTTTCGTGATCGACTGTGTCGCTGGAAAAGAAATTCTTGAAAAAGGGAATCCTTGCCAGGCCGGGTATGCCGTTGACCGTATTCGTATCGGTTTGCTCGATCAGCCCGCCCAGGACATTGACTTCGCCGTCCTTGAGGCGAATGTCATGCTCGATGCTGCGCTGGCTGATAATCGGCTGGTTGATCCCGCCGATATTCGTGGAACCGGTCTGCGACGAAACCACGATGTTCACTTTCATGCTGATTTCGTGGTCCGGGTGGATACGCGGCGTCACGTCCACGTTCACGCCCACGTCGAGATACTGAAACTGCGTGTTCACCAAAGGATTGAGGGCGCCGGCGCCGGTCGTGCCGATCCCGGCCTGGAAGCTGCCCGTGGCCACGGGAATGCGGTCGCCGATGCGGAGCTTGGCGGTTTGCCCGTCGACGACGCGAATTTCAGGATCGTCGAGGATTTGCGTCGATGTATCCGTCATCAGAAAATTCGCCGTCGCGCCCGGCATTGTCACGCTGTACCCGCCGCTGAAAATATCAGGTTGGTGGATCAGCGAACTGATTGTGGCCGCCGGGTTCGTCGTGGTCGATGTTGCGGACGTGGAACTCGCGGCTGTCGTGCCGGGATTCGCGAACGACGCCGAGATGCTCGTGGGCGGCGTGATCCCGATATTGCGCATGCGATCGCGCCGCGCTTCCATGACGGCCACTTGAATCACGACTTCCGGCTTGGCCTTGTCGATGTCATCGATAATTTTTCCCGCGAGCAAAACCCGGTCCGGAGTGTCGCGGATCACAATGGCGTTCTGCGCGTTGATTTGCTGCACGCGCCGCAAATCCAGCAGTTGACGTATGCTGGTAACAATTTCAGTCAGTTCCTGCGGCAGCACGGTATTGTGCAGATAAAATGTCTTTACAACTTCTTCCTCGTAGTCCTTGCGCTTCTGCGGCTGGTCGGGGACCACAAAAATAATATTGGACGTCACCGGACGCCAGAATGCCTTGCTCTGAAGCGCGCTGATGTTCAGCGCCTGCTCGAGCGTCACGTTGGCCAGCTCGACGGAAATTCGCCGGGAAGTAAAATCCGGGTCGAAAATGACGGTCAGCCCGGCCAGCTTTCCGATGGCCTCAAAAACCGCCTTCGAGTCGTTCGTGGCCTTCATGTTGATCGGGGCGCGCGAAAGGGGCTGGATAACGGGCGGTCCGGACATGAGCTTCGGTTCTTCCGAAACGGGAGCCGCGTTTTGCGTGGTTCCTTGCCTGGCGTTGATCAAATCCATCGTGGCTTTCAATTCTTGCTGCGCCACGGCGCTGGACGGATCGATCATCTGCGCCTTGCGGAACTCCGCAAGCGCCAGGTCCAGGTTGGCTTGATCCCGAAAACGCCGGCCCTGGTCGACGTGCCACTGGGCGGCTTCAAAACGCGCCCTCGCCGCCCTCAGTTTGTATTCCGTGTTGTTTGGAGCGGTTTGGAGCGCCTTGTTGTAATCGTCGAGGGCGGTATCGTAATCCTTCAGTGCTTCCGCCTTTGAGCCTGCACTGGTCTCCTGGCTGGCCCTGGGACATCCCGTCAGAAGTACGGTTGCCAGCAGGACTAATCCACACAAATTCCGAAGATTCATCCGCGCTCCACTCGGTGCATGATCACCGCGTAAGTCTAGCACTCGCACAAAACCCGAACAAGGTGCGAACTTGATTCTAGCAACAGCACGCAGCTAAGATAGCGTGCTGTGGCTAAACCGCCAAAAAAACAAGAAAAACTGGCTGAGTTGGTTGTGGCGCAAAACCGGGCCGCTTCCTACAATTACCACCTTCTTGAGAAGCTGGAAGCGGGCATGGTGTTGCTTGGCACCGAAGTAAAATCTCTCCGCGAGAGCAAAGCCAACCTCAGGGACGCCTATGCCGTGATCCGCCGGGGCGAAATCTGGCTCGTGAATTGTCATATCGGCGAATATCTCCCCGGAGGGCCGTTCAACCACGGACCCCTCAGAACCAGGAAATTGCTCCTCCGCAAAGAACAGATCGGCAAATTGGAACGAAAACTGGATGCCAAGGGGCTTACGCTCATTCCCCTGCGGATCTACTTCCGCGAGGGCATCGCCAAGTGCGAATTGGCGCTCGCCCAGGGCAAGAAGAAGTGGGACCGCCGTCAGACGGAGCGTGACAAAGAGGCTAAACGGGAAGTCGGCGAGGCTATGCGTCAGTTTCGTCATCGTTGACCGGAAGGTCACTGAACAGTTGACCAGTAGGTCACTGGAGTTGACTGGCGGGCAGCAAGCAATGGACCGGAACCAAGTTACGGATTGATTGCAGGAAGTTGAATTTTCCGCGCAGTCCCGGGACGGGCGGCGCCATCTCGTTCAAAGAAGGGAACTTATGGAAATCACGGTCGATACGCGCGCGCTTGCAAAGCTTGAATCGGAAGCGCTCGTCACCTACGCATTCGAGCAGGAAAAGCCCGTCGAAGGCGTCCTCGCTCAGCTCGATGAGGCTGCCGGAGGCGCGCTGACGAAGCTGGCGGCGGCCGGCGAGTTGACCGGCAAAATGCTGGACACGACGCTGCTGTATTACCCGCAAGGGCTGGCGGCGCAGCGGCTGCTGATTATGGGCGCAGGGAAGAAAGACAAATTCGGGACGGCTGAACTTCGCAGGCTTGCCGCCGCGGCGGTGCGCACACTGAAGTCGCGCCAGGTGAAGCGCGTGACCTTCCTTGCCCGCGAGAACGATCGCAGCGCCGCGGCGGCGCAAGCCATCGTCGAAGGAATGATCCTCGCGAATTTCGATTCCGATAAATACAAGACCGACAAAAAGCCCGGAAACGAAATCACCGCGGCCGCGTTGGCCGGTTGGGAAGAATCCTCGCGCGCCGCCGCCGATCTGGGTCTCGCGCGCGGGCGCGTCATCGCCGAATCGCAGAATTTTGCGCGCGAACTGGGCAACGAGCCCTCGAACCGAATGACTCCGCGCATCCTGGCCGACCGCGCAGCCGCAATGGCGCGAGAGGCCGGCCTCGCCGTCGATATCCTCGATGAGAACAAAATCGCGGATTTGAAAATGGGCGCGCTGCTTTCGGTCGCGCAGGGAAGCGCAGAGCCTCCGCGCATGATCATCATCACGTACACTCCCGAAAAATTGAATCCGTCCGCTCCGGTTTTGGGCCTGGTGGGAAAAGCCATCACGTTTGACACCGGCGGGATTTCGATCAAGCCCGCGAATGACATGGAAAAAATGAAATACGACATGTGCGGCGGCGCGGCCATGATCGGCGCCATGCGCGCGATCGCAACCCTGAAGCCGTCGTGCAAAGTAATCGCCGTCGTCCCGTCGAGTGAGAACATGCCCGGCGGCCGCGCGCAAAAGCCCGGCGACGTTCAAATCTCCATGGCCGGAAAATCAATCGAAGTCATCAACACCGACGCCGAGGGCCGCCTGGTTCTGGCCGACGGCATCGCCTACGCGAAGCAGCTCGGCTGCACGCACCTGGTCGACGCCGCAACGCTGACGGGCGCAGTAGTAGTCGCGCTAGCGAACGTGAATGTCGGAGTATTCGGTTCCGACCAGGCATTCACCGATCAGCTCCTAGCCAGTTCAAAAGTAGCCGGCGAAAAAATGTGGCCCCTCCCGATTGACGACGACTATCGCGAAATGATCAAGAGCGGCATCGCCGACATCCAAAACGTCGGCAGCGGCAAAGGTGGGGGAGCAATCGTCGCAGCCATGTTCCTCAAAGAGTTCACCGGCGACACGCCGTGGATTCATCTCGACATCGCGGGAACAGCCTGGCAGGACGACGCGAAACCGTGGAACGCGAAGGGCGCGACAGGCGTGGCTGTGCGCACGCTGGTCGATCTTGCGATGAAGTTCGGCTCGAACGGCTCATCCGCGAAATAATCTGACAGACACGAGGCGAGCCAGCTTCCGAGTACGCCATCATCCGTCAAGAGTCGATACCAATGGCAGCGATCTGTCTTCCCGCGGACAAGATCATCCATAAGCGGCAACGCAGCACAGGCAATTTTCTTAAATGTGACCGCAATGCCGAACTCAGACACCAACACTGCGTCTCGGACGGGCTTCCTCCGATCCGTTCTTCGATGGCTTGTCGTTGGCGTAGTGCTTCTTTGGCTGCTTGCCGCGCTGATCCTTGTGGCCGCCCGGTGGATCGACCCGCCGACAACCGCGGTGCACATCCAACGCCGCTTCCAGGCCTTGATTTCTCGCACGCCGTATCGCGAACGCTACCAATTCATTCCGCTCGGCCAAATCTCGGCCGATCTCCAGCACGCGGTGATCGCCGCAGAGGACACGCACTTCTACCAGCATCATGGATTCGATTGGCACCAAATCCAAATCGCTGCCGAAGAAGATTTGGAAGGCGACCGCACTCGCGGAGCATCCACGATTACGCAGCAACTCGTAAAAAACCTATTCTTCGGGACTGGCCGCTCCTTCCTCCGCAAGGGCGCGGAGGCCACGCTGGTACCGGTGGCCGAATTCGTCCTCGGCAAACGGCGCATTCTGGAGATATATCTCAACGTGGTCGAATGGGGCCATGGTATTTATGGTGCGGAATCGGCATGTCGTTACTACGACGAAACCGCTGCCCGGAATATCGGCCGGCAACAGGCCGCACGGCTCGCTGCAATTCTGCCGGCTCCGCTGAAGCGACGACCCGAGCGCATGAATAAATACAGCGCGATCATCCTCAGCCGGATGGATCAAATGGGTTGGTAAACGTGGACTCTCGTGTTGGGTTCTGGTCGGATGGTCGGCTACTCGGAAACTAGCTCATTGTCGCCAGGGTCCTACAGTTTTTCTTGAACCGGTCGCTTTCCACCAAGACAGCGAGGTTGCAAAAACGCGGGTGCGGCGTGCAATCTGGTAAGCATGCCGGAACTGCCGGACATCTCCGCCTACACCAGTGCGCTCGAACCACGCATCGTCGGGCAGCCGCTTGAGCGAGTGCGGCTGGCGAGCGCTTTTCTGCTTCGCACCGTGCAACCGCCAATTGCGAGTGTGGAAGGCCGAATCGTTCGCGAATTGCGGCGAATCGGGAAGCGAATCGCGATCGGTGTAGAGGGCGATCTCTGGCTTGTGCTGCACTTGATGATTGCGGGCCGTTTGCACTGGCGGCCGCCTGGCGCAAAGCTGTCGGGCCGCAACAGTCTGGCCGCGTTCGATTTTCCGAACGGCTCTCTCGTTCTTACCGAAGCGGGCTCGAAACGCCGCGCATCGTTGCATGTGCTCTCCGGCCAGGTGGGCTTTGATTCCGTCGACCCGGGAGGAATTGAGATTTTCGCGATCGACATGAACTCGTTTCGCGACGCGCTGATGGCCGAAAATCGCACACTCAAGAGGGCTCTTACCGATCCACGCTTGGTCAGCGGCATCGGCAACGCGTATTCGGACGAGATTCTGCATGCGGCGCAACTCTCTCCGATCGCGCTCACGCACAAATTGGGGCCGCAGGAATGGGAAAGGCTGTTCGCTGCCACGCGCGAGGTACTGACAGTCTGGATAGATCGGCTGCGCCTGGAGGCGGAAACCGCCTTTCCCGAAAAGGTGACCGCGTTTCGCGAGGGCATGGCAGTTCATGGACGCTATGGAAAGCCGTGCCCGAGGTGTGGCGAAAAAATTCAGCGGATTCGGTACGCGGACAACGAAACGAACTATTGCGCTCGCTGCCAAACGGGCGGAAAACTTCTTGCGGATCGCAGTTTGTCCCGCCTATTGCGGTCGGACTGGCCACGCACGCTCGATGAACTCGAAGCGCTGAGACGCCGCTAGAATCCGCAGGGTCTTACATTTTTTCGGGCGATTCGATTCCTAGAAGCTCCAGCCCAGCTACAAGTTGAACTTCGACAAGGCGGCTCAGTTGCAAGAGAAACTTCTTCTTGGCAGGGTCGCTTTCCGTAAGGATGTGATGATGGTGGTAGAAAAGATTGAAGGCCTGCGCGAGTTGGAATGCGTACTTGGCGACGAAGGCCGGCTCTTGTGCGCCCACCGCCGCATCGATTTGCGTATCAAGCGATGCCGCGAGGAACGCAAGTTCCCAGAAGGCGTTTCCATCGGAGCCGGAGAATATTCCTGCCGCCGCGCTTGCATCCACAGTTTCGAGCGAGGCTATGGGAAAATCCGGGTGTTCGTCGCGCAGCTTGCGGAAAATATTTCGCGCGCGCACCACGGCGTACTGGCAGTAGGGGCCGGTTTCGCCCTCGAAGCTTAGGGCGTCCTTGAAGTCGAAGGCGATGGTGGCCGTGCGCGTAAATTTTAACAGGAAATAGCGGAGCGCGCCAATGGCGATGGCATGCGCAATGGCGGCGCGCTCCACGTCGGGCGTGTCCGGGTGGCGCTCGTCCACTTCGGCGCGCGCGGCGGCTTCGAGGCGGTCGAGCAGGTCGTCGGCTTTGACGCCCATGCCTTTCCGACCGCTGACTTCGACGTACGGTTTCTTTGCATCCTCCTCGGACAGCGTGTAGCCGAGTTCGGAGGCGCAGCGCGGGGTGAGAGCCACAATTTCGTAAGAAAAATGAACCGAGCGATTGGCCTGTTCTTCGTAGCCAAGCGCGCGCATCCCTGCGGTCACGACATTTTGCAGGTACGCCTGCCGCGCGTCGATCACGTTGTACACGATGGTTGCGCGGCCAAATGCGGGCGCCGCGCGGTCGCCTCCGGTGGAAACGCTGGACCACAGCAGATGCCCGGCGGGATAGGTGTGAAATTTCTCGTAGAGAAAATCGCGCCCGAGCAGTCCGAATTTCCAGAGCTGATAGGCGATGTCCTTGCCAACGTAGGTGACCGTGCCGTTCGAGCGCACGATTATTTTCGCGTCGTCGTCTTCACCTTCCCCCTTGCTGTCGGCGGAACCATCATCGAGGCGCATCACCCAGCAACCGGCATTCTTCCCCGTCTCGGCCATGTGAATCGCGTTGCGCTGCTTCAGCAGCTCGAATGCCGCGTCCCAGAATTTCAAATGGAGAATTTCGCTCTCGCGGGGCAGCAGGTCGTACTCGATTCCCAGCCGCTCCATGGTGCGGAGGTGGCAACGAACGATGGCCGGCGCGACAATGTTCGCCATTTCCGCGGCTTCGCCCGCGCCCTCTTCGATCGACTTCAACATTTCGCCGCGCAAGTTAAGGCGCGCTTTGTCTTCCTCGAAAAAGCGGCTGACGCTCGCGTACAAATCCCAGCAGTAGTAATCGAATTTCGGCTCCGCGGCCAGGGCGCGAACTTCCGCCGCCGTTTTCTTGGCGATGTGGAGGAATCCGATGACCACATCCGCAACCTGGACGCCCGTGTTGTCGATGTAATTCTGCACTTCCACGCGCTGCCCGGACCGGCGCAGCAGGCGCACGAACGTGTCGCCCAGCACGGCGTTGCGCAGGTGGCCGATATGCGCGGCTTTGTTCGGATTGATGTTGGTGTGCTCGACGATGCATTTTGGCGCATCGGGCGCGGCGCCGCGGCGAGGCGTTTCCGCTTCGCTGCAAGGAATCGGCGAGAAACGCGGCCCGCGAAAAATAAAAATTCACGTAGCCGCCGCCCGCGATTTCCACGCGCTCGACTCCGTCGATGGGCGGAAGCTGCGCGGCAATCTCCTGCGCGATCTGCCGCGGAGCGCGCTTCAGTCGCTTGGCCAGCTCGAAGCACACGGGCGTGGCGGCCTCGCCCATCTCGATGCGGGGAGGCTTCTCCGTGACGATGGTCACGTCCTGCTGGTAGTGCTGGCGGATATGCGCCGCGAGTGCGGCGCGAACGCGGGCTACGAGAACGTGTACCAAGTGGCTCCCATCTCGGAAGAGAAACAGCGATTATAGGGAACGCCGAGCGAAAGTTGAAGGCGGAATGTAGGACAGGCTTCAGCCTGTCTGCTTTTGACTTTTTCCACCGATCTGCAATCTGTGCTGCACAAGGAAAAATTCAAATGCAGACAGGCTGAAGCCTGTCCTACTGGGGCGCCGCGCTAATTTCCGGAAGGCTTTCCGGTGTAGGTCACGCGCCAGACGCTGTTCGACCCGTCGTCGGTGATCACGAGCGCGCCGTCGCTTGCCACGGTCACGCCCACGGGGCGTCCCCAGACATCGGCGTCGTTCACCACGAACCCGGTGACGAAATCTTCATACTCGCCTGTGGCCTTACCGTTCGGCGTATAAAGACGCATCACCTTGTACCCCGTGCGGTGAGCGCGGTTCCAGGAACCGTGCGAAGTCACGAAGAGATCGCCGCGATATTCGGCGGGGAATTGTTTGCCTTCGTAGAAGGTCAACGTCAATGGCGCGGAGTGGGATTGCAGCAAAACGTCCGGAACAATGACTTTCTCTTTCAGCTCGGGATGTTTTCCCGCAAATCGCGGATCCTGGTTGGGTCCCGTGTAATACCATGGCCAACCGTAAAATCCGCTTTCCTGAATGTGCGTTACGTAGTCGGGCACGAGATCGTCGCCCAGCGCGTCGCGCTCATTCACTGCGACCCATAGCTGTCCCGTCTCAGGGTGCATCGCCAGGCCGGAAGCGTTTCGAACACCGGCTGCGTAAATTCGCTGCCCGGTTCCATCCGGGTTGAACTCCAGCACATCGGCGCGATTCGTTTCCGAATCGTCATCGGCAACATTGGCTTTGGACCCGACTCCGACATACAGCTTCTTTCCATCATTCGAAAACACCAGGCTTCGAGTCCAGTGCCCGCCGCCGTATTGAGCGCCGGCCGGAATGCTCGCGACTACTACCTGAGCAGGCCCGCTGGCCTTCAGGTCGCCGTTCTTGTAAGGGTAGCGGACAATGGAATTCGTGTTTCCGATGTAAACGTACTTCGGATTCGGTCCCGGGGGATAAAACGCGATTCCGTACGGCATGGTCAGGCCGCTTGCAAATACTTCATTCGTCACGACCTTGCCGTCGGCGCCAAATCCGCGCAAGGCGCGGATCCTGCCAGGAATGCTTTCCGCCACGAAGAGATCTCCGTTGGGAGCGGTGATAATCGTCCGGGGAGATTGCACCCCTGTGAGGGCCTGGTCAATCTTGAAGCCTTCGGGGACCTTCGGCCATGCGTCCGCGGGACGCGGAACGACCTTGGATTGATTGGGCGCGGAATCGGTGGCGTACGGCTTCGGCAAATCGGAAGCTTTGATGATGTAGCGGTTGCCGGGGCGCTCATTCGTCCAGTCGTTTAACGGGCCTTCGCCCTTCATCATTTGCGGTGCGCCACTTGAGTTTTGCGCCTGCGCGCCGGTCATGAAAATCAGGCCCGCCGCCAAGGATGTCATCCAAAGCGCAGCAGGAAGCTTGCCTAGGAATTTGAGTTTCATGGTGTGTCCCCTTCCCAATGAATCTCGTCCTGTCTGACGGTTCGTTTTTTGAAAGCGTTTAGCCGCTATTCGGCATCTTAACAGCAGCGCTCAGCCGTTTCCAGCGATGTGCCGGGGGTAGACAGGGAAGAGCATTGCAACAGCCATAAGAATATACTAAAGCGCTGGATTGTAAGCTGTATGCGGGATAGCAATTCGTCCAAGAAAGTGGAACTCCTCCTGCCAGCAAGCGCAATTCATTGTGTAAGCGCGGGAGAAATTTCCAACCGGTGTAGATGGCAGAGCCAGTCGAAACACGCGATGTCGAACTTTTGAGGCGTCTCGCGGCGGGAGACGATGACGCTTTTTTGGAGTTCTACCGCCGCCATCAGGGCGGGCTCTACAGGTACGCGATGCATATGAGCGGAAGTCCACAATCGGCTGCGGACGTGGTTCAGGACACTTTTTTAACGCTGATTCGCCATACCAACAAATATGACGAAGAAAAGGGCACTCCCGCAGCGTTTCTCTTCGGCATCGCGCGGAACCACTTGCGAAAGCTGCATGAAAAAGAGGGCCGGTACGTGCCGTTATCCGATGAGTTAGGAAAGGGGCTTTCGACCGATGGGAGTGGTGACCCGGGGCACTTCAACGGCAATGGCCACTCTCCGGCTAGCGCAGGGCAGGCGGAGATGATTGTGGAGGGTTTGGAGCGCGCGCAAATCTCGGAGTTGTTGCGCGAGGCCATCTTGACGCTTCCCGATCACTATCGCGAGCCTGTAACGCTGTGCGATCTCGAAGGGAAGAGCTACGGGGAAGCGGCTGTCTTGCTCGATTGTCCTGTGGGCACCGTGAGATCGAGGTTGAATCGGGCGCGTTCGATCTTGTTGGACAAGCTCCGTCCAGCGCGCATTGGGGCCAGGGCGAACTGGACTCGCCCAGGAGAAAAGAAATGACGGAAATGACCTGCCGGGAATTCGATGAAATCGTCCACGGGTTTGTACGTATGGAACTACTGGACGTGAACGCGCGTGAAGCGGCTCTGGAACACGCGGCGCACTGTGAGCTTTGCGCGCAGCGGATGGCGGACGCGGCGGCGCTCGCGGAAGCTTCGGAAATGATGGGCCAGAGCGCGCGTGGAGAGCAGTCACCCCCTCGAGTGGAGGCATCGTTGCTCTCGGCGTTTTGGAATCATCATCGCCGTGTTTCCTGGCGGCGCAGCATCGAGTGGGCAAGCGTGGGAGCCGCCGCGGCGGTGCTGCTGATTTTTCTTTGGACCGTTGGCGGGCGTTCGAAAGGGCAATCGTCGTCTCCGGCGCCCAAGAAGGATGTCACATCTCAATCGAGGATGCCTCTGGAGGCGCAGGCTGCTGATGCTTCGAAGCAGGATGTGGTCGCGCCGGCGGCTGCGATTGTTGCGGACGCGCCCGGAAGTGAAACGTACGTCGCGTCCGATTTCGTGCCTGTGCCGTTCACGGGCGCGATCTCGGCGGACGATCCGGGCATGGTGGTGCGCGTCCAATTGACGAGGGCATCCTTGGCGCAACTCGGTTACCCGGTTGTCGAAACTCCGGATGAAGATTTGATTCTTGCGGATGTCTTGGTAGGGGAGGATGGCTGGCCGCGCGGGGTGAAGTTGATTCAATAGATATGTTTTTCTGGGGTGGGTTTGCAGGTTGTTTTTCAGGAGGTCAGGCCGTGAGAAACGCAATGTTTGGGGTGGGGGTGGGAGCAATGTTGTTGGCGGGGGTGGCGCTGGTAGTGGGTGCCCAGGGCCCTCCACCGGGCGGCCGTTTCGGTGGTCAACGAGATCCCGGGCCGGGCGGACCAATGGCGGGTGTTTTTGATTTCGGCGGGCTGATGGGTGGCGTTGGTGGCAAGGTGGTGACCGGCAAACCCATTCTGGCGACTATTACGATCACCCACATGGAGACTCTGCCCGGCAACACGATTACCAATACATCTACTGGCACGTTCGCGCGCGGCGCGGATGGCAGCATTTATCGTGACTTGAAATTCGCGGCCATTGGTCCATGGGCCGCGCCGGGCAAGGCTCAGGAGTTTGCTTACATTCGCAATGTGGCGCAAGGGACCCAATACGTCGTCAATGTGACGAAAATGACTTATCGGGATTTCCCAATCCGCGATCGCAAAGCAGACCGCGACAGGAAGAAGGACCGGCCAAACGCTTCGAACGCAAACAACGAGACTGCGACCGACAATCCGAGCGGCTCATATACCGATCCTGTCACGAACACGCTGTATCCGGTGGATGACCGGAAAGTGACACGAACCATTCCAGCGGGAACGATCGGAAATGTAAACGCGATTGTCATCACCTCCGAGCGCTGGTATTCGACCGCGCTGGATCTTCTCCTGGAAGATACGCACAGCGATCCGCGCTTCGGGACGACGACCTACCAGTTGTCGGGCATCGGGCAGTCGCCCGCCTCGACGCTCTTCACCCCGGACCCATCCTTCAAGCAGGTGCAAGGCGGAGGATACGGAGGCGGCAGACATCGAGGGGAAGGCAAGCAACCGCCCCCGCCGCCACAGAACTGAACGACGCTGGACTTGCTGGTCAGTTTGGACGTCAGTATTCAGCCACAAAAGGCACCCACCCGGCGGGTGCTTTTTTTTCACAAAAATGAGCAAATCATATAGGGAAGAGGCCAAGTAGGTCCTGCGCAGGAGCGCGCCCTCGCTTGACAAGTGTGTATAAAATGTGTATCGTTATTTGTGCACAGCCGCGACGTGATCCGGCGGTTGCAAGACGATGGTTGGTATGAGGTCAACCATGTTGGGAGCCACAAGCAGTTTAAACATCCAATCAAGAAGGGCAGGGTAACTGTTCCCGTGCCTAGCCGAGACATACCGATTGGCACACTGAAGAGTATTGAAAGACAGGCGAAGATCAGGTTGAGGGATTGATGAATTACATCGCGTTTTTGCACAAAGATCGTAAATCCGACTATGGCGTAAGCTTCCCTGATTTTCCCGGGTGTATCACCGCGGGCAGGACATTTGAGGAGGCGCACCGCAATGCACTTGACGCGCTGACCTTACATATCGAAGGAATGAGGGAAGACGGCGATGCAATCCCAAAGCCTTCCACTTTGGACCATATAGAAAAACATCCGGGGCGCCCCGGTGCACTGCTGTTTTTGGTAGATCTACCTGTGGGTGAGAAAACCGTCCGAGTAAACATCACTGCCCGGCAAAGCCAGATTGATACGATTGACCGGCTGGCCGAATCAGCAGGCATGACACGCTCCGCCTATATTGTGCGGTCAGCTATGAAGGAAATAAGAAGACGCGGTCCCTCCTCGGCACAGACTCGCCGCTGACCCAATTCTTCTTCATGGTATCGTGGTG
>CAVUDA010000009.1:0-84354 GCA_963740035.1 uncultured Acidobacteriota bacterium | reverse complement strand
GGGCGGTGGAAAACTGATCAGGACCATTTATTTGAAGGTATTGCCCCCTAGCGGGATCCTGGCAAAATCACGTGAATATAGAAGACTGGGGTGCCGCACCCTGGCGGGTTTCAAGGGTGCGGGTTTTGACTTTCGATGCGCAACCCACTCGAACGACGGTACGGAGAAGGAGATCGTCATTTCATCGCGTTCAGCAGTATCCAGCGACGCCCGCTACTAGGAAACGCGCAAGCGCGCGATTGTTTCGTGCGCGTCCTGGCCGAAGTCCGCGATCGCTATGTGTTCCGCCTGATCGGGTATGTGGTGATGCCGGAACACATTCACCTCCTCATGACAGAACCCATCAAGGGGGATCCTTCCAAGGCGCTGCAAGTCTTGAAACAACGCGTTTCCGGCCAGCTTCTTGACAAAATTCGGGGAAACGATCTCGCCTCAGAACCGCATTTCTGGCAGCGACGCTTCTATGATTTCAATATATGGAGCGGGAAGAAAATTACAGAGAAATTGAATTACATGCATTTGAACCCCGTCACGAGAGGTCTTGTTGTCCATCCTCGAGATTGGCCGTGGAGTAGTTGGTCGCATTATGCCAACGGGGAGAGAGGGCTGATTGGGATCGACCGATGGGACACGCCGCGCGACTCCGCAGAAAACCCGCACCCTTGAAACCCGCAAGGGTGCGGCACCCGAAAGTCTAAACACTTCAACGTAATGGAATGCCGCTACTTCACTTCGAGAATTTCCTTTTCTTTTACGGCGCAGAGGTCTTCGATTTTTTTTGTTTCCGAGTGGGTGACCTTTTCGAGCTCGTCGAGCGTGCGTTTTTGTTCGTCCTGGCTGATCTTCTTCTCTTTTTCCAGCTTGTCGACCGCTTCCTTGATGTCCCGGCGGATATTGCGCACGGCGGTGCGGTGATTTTCGAGGACTTTGTGCAGGTGCTTGACGATGTCCTTGCGGCGATCCTCGGTCAGCGGAGGGATCGGCACGCGCACGATTTTGCCGTCGTTGGTGGGATTGAGTCCGAGGTCGGAGGTGCGTATCGCCTTGTCGATCAGCGGCACGGCCCCCGGATCCCACGGCGCGATGACGATCGACATCGGCTCGGGCACCGAGAGCGAGCCGAGCTGGTTCACCGGCATCGACGTGCCGTGATAGTCGACGCGAATATGGTCGAGCAGCGCGACGTTCGCGCGCCCCGTGCGCACGCTGGCAAGGTCCTTGCGGAAATCCTCGACCGCTTTCTCCATCCGCGTGCGGGCCTGCACCATTGCTTCCTTGCTGTTGGAAATTGTGGTCATTGCTTCAAGCTCCCATTTATTCCGCCGTCACCGTCGAGCCCACTTTTTCCCCCATCACCGCCCGGCGGATATTTCCCGGCCTGTTCATATTGAAGATGATGATCGGCATGCGGTTGTCCATGCACAGTGATATCGCCGTCGAATCCATGACGGCTAGACCCTTTTGGATCACGTCCAGGTACGTGACGCGTTCAAACATTTTCGCGCCGGGCACCTTTTCCGGGTCGGCGTCATAAATCCCGTCCACGCGCGTGGCTTTCAAAATGACGTGGGCCTTGATCTCCATGGCGCGCAGAGCGGCGGCGGTGTCCGTCGAAAAATACGGATTGCCTGTGCCTGCGGCGAAAATCACGACGCGGCCCTTTTCCAGGTGGCGCATGGCCCGGCGGCGGATAAAAGGTTCGGCCACCTGCGCCATGTCGATCGCGCTGAGGAGTCGCGTGACCACGCCCTGCTTTTCCAGCGCGTCCTGCAGCGCGAGACCGTTGATCACCGTGGCCAGCATGCCCATGTAATCGCCTGTGGCGCGGTCGATGGAAAGGGACTTTTGGCGCGTGCCGCGGAAGATGTTCCCGCCACCGACGATGATGGCCATTTCGATGCCCAGATCGCTCACTTCCTTCACTTCGCGGGCAATGCTGTGAACCGTTTCGGCATCGATGCCAAAGCCTTGCGCACCCTGAAAGGATTCTCCGGAAAGTTTCAAAACGATGCGTCGGTAGATGGGCGCAGGTGAGTCGCTGTCTCGGTTGGGAGTTCGGTCGTTTTTGCTCATGCTCTCGGCGGGCATTCTAACAAAGATTCATCTCCGCGTTCTCATGATTTTCTCAGTGTCCTCTGTGATTAGTTTTTCCGGGCCGGGCGCCAAAAACTTAACACAGAGGACACTGAGAAAAACGAGAGCACTGAGAATTCGGTGGGTTCCAGAACAGAGTCTGTACCCGCGAAGGAACCGCCTAGATGGCGGCCACGGCGGCAGGCGGTTCTTCGGCAGGAGCGGTGGCGCTCTCGCCCACTTTGAAACGCACGTAGCGCCGGATGGAAATGTTTTCGCCCAGCTTGTGGATCATCTGGCTGACCATCTCGCCCACGGTCATCGACTCATCCTTGATGAAGTGCTGTTCGTAGAGGCAGTTTTCCTCGTAGAATTTTTCCATCTTGCCGTTGACGATTTTTTCGGCCACCGCTTCAGGCTTGCCCGTCGCGCGGGCCTGCGCTTTATAAATTTCGCGCTCGCGGTCGAGAATTTCCTGCGTGACGTCTTCGCGACGGACGAACCGCGTATCGAGCGCGGCGATGTGCATGGCCACGTCGTGGCACAGGCGCTGGAAATCCTCGGTGCGCGCGACGAAATCGGATTCGCAATTGATTTCGACCAGGACGCCGATTTTTCCGCCCGCGTGGATGTAGTGCCCGACCAGGCCTTCGCTCGCCTGCCGCGCCGCTTTCTTCTGCGCCGCTGCCTGCCCTTTCTTGCGGAGAACGTCGATCGCGCCCTCGATATTTCCTTTCGCTTCGACCAGCGCCGAGCGGCAGTCGGAAAATCCCGCGCCGGTTCGCTCGCGAAGTTCCTTCACCAGCTGCGCGGAGATATTGACCGGATCGGATGGATTTGTCATGGCTCTATGGCATCCCTTTATCTGCACATTCTATGGATTGAAAACACAGCCGTCCGCGCGGTTTCTCAAACGAAACCTGCGATTCATTGCTATTCGGCGGCTTTTACGGAATTGTTTGGCTCGGGTTCCGGTTCAGGTTCGGGCAAAGCTTCGGCGAGGGGTTCCGCGCCCGGCTCGACGAAATCGCCTTCCTGCTTTTCGTAAGATTCGTACTTGCTGGTATCCACATACTCCACGGTTTCCGCGCCCGCGGCGGCATCCGTGGCGGCCTTCTCCTGAGCGATTTGCGATCTCTCATACGCCTGGCGGCCTTCGATCACGGCGTCGGAAATCTTGGAGGTAAACAGTTTGATCGCGCGCAGCGCGTCGTCGTTCCCAGGAATCACCCAGTCCACCTGGTCGGGATCGCAATTGGTGTCCACGATGGAGACCACGGGCACGCCCATGCGGCGCGCTTCGCGAACCGCAATCGCTTCCGCGTTGGAATCGATGACGAACATCGCGTCCGGCAGCGCCGACATATTCTCAACGCCCGCCAGGTTCTGCTTCAGGTGCTTCATCTCGCGGTCGAGGCGGGCAGCTTCTTTTTTGGAGAGTTGCGCCATCCGGCCGTCTTCGGTCATGGCCTTCAAGGTTTTCAGCCGCTTGATGGACTTTTGCAGCGTGGACCAATTCGTCAGCGTGCCGCCCAGCCAGCGATGATTGACGTAGAACATACCGCAGCGGTTCGCTTCCTCGGCCACCGCTTCCTGCGCCTGGCGCTTGGTGCCCAGGAAAAGAATGGTCTTGCCGCTGCCGCTCTGCTCGCTCACAAAACGCGCGGCCTCGCGAAACAGCTTCAATGTTTTTTGCAGATCAATGATGTGGATTCCATTGCGTTCGCCGAAGATATACTCCTTCATCTTCGGATTCCAGCGGCGGGTCTGGTGGCCGAAATGAACTCCAGCCTCCAGCAATTCCTTCATCGTTATTTCAACTGCCAAAGTCCCTCCTCAGGAGATAGATGTTTGCGAGTCCCGGACTGTTTCGCAGAAAAATGGGTCCGGAACCGAACATCCTATTGCCGGCTCCTTGCCGGCCGTGAATTTGTCGCGTCCCGTCCGCCGAGGCGGACGGGACGTGACAGAACTCTTTGAACTAGCGCTTGCTGAACTGGAAGCGCTTGCGGGCGCCCTTCTGCCCGTACTTCTTGCGTTCCTTCATGCGCGAATCGCGCGTCAAAAACCCGTTCTTGCGCAAGCCCGCGCGCAATTCCGGATTGAAGAGCGCCAGCGCGCGGGAAAGCCCCATGCGCACCGCGCCCGACTGTCCACCCACGCCGCCGCCGTTCACGGTTGCGACAATGTCAACGGAAGCCGAAGTCTCGGTAAACTTCATCGGCTCGACGGCGCGATTGCGCCAGGTCACATTGCGAAAATATTCATCCGGCGTGCGTCCGTTAATGGTGATCTTGCCCGACCCGAACGTCAGGAAGACACGCGCGACGGATTCTTTGCGCCGGCCGGTCCCGTAAAATTTCTGTTTCGCGCCTTCTTCCAAAGGTTGTCCGCTGGAACTCAACTTTCCTCCTAGCCTTCCGTTCAATCCCAATCAATTCCCATCAACGCCTGGTCCAGGTCAACGTCCGAACAGCCACGCCCGACACCAGGCCCAATACAACGGACCCAAACAGCCCACCCAAACAGCGGTTGTCATTCTGAGCGAAGCGAAGAATCTCTCTTCGATCTGAACATCAGGCGGAAAGCAGATTCCTCGGCGAAAAACGCGCCTCGGAATGACACTTTACGAGGTTTGTCGCGCCGCTTAAATCAAGGATTAAAGAGCAGCCGCTTGTGGTTTTTGCCCCGCGTGGCGCGCCAAACCCTTGTCATCCAAATAAATCCGCAACTTCTTGGCCCGCAGCGCCCGCAACTTATTTTTCGGGAGCATGCCCAGCACGGCTTCGCGCAACATCCAGTCCGCGCGCGTCGGCCGCAGGCGCTTGGCCGGAACTTCCTTCAACCCGCCAGGATAGCCGCTATGATGGCGATACACTTTTTGCTCGAGCTTGTTTCCGGTGAGGCGAATCTTGTCGGCGTTGATCACCACGACGTGGTCCCCGCAATCGAGGTACGGCGTATAGTTGGCCTTATCCTTGCCGATCAGGATGCGCGCAATGCGCGTCGCCACGCGGCCCAAAACTTGTCCGGCGGCGTCCACTACAAACCACCCGCCGCCCTGCTCGATCGTTTCTGTATCCCGTCCACGGGGGACATACGTACGCATGCGCTCAGTCACACCTTTCCATGAATAGTCAAACGTAGACAATATCGGGTATGCGCACTTTTGTCAATGAAGGCCTGTGGATGAATCGCATGGCGGCATTGAGAGCGTGGTGGTCGTGGCGGGACGCCAATCGCCGCGCGGTGCGACGCGTCAGGGCGCGGCACCGCGGGCGGGCGCTGAAAGCCTGTCTTAGAGCGAAGTCTTCGTCACGGGGGCGTGCGCCGTGGTGGACGAAGTGGATCGAGTGTACGCGGGCTTGTCGAGATCGTTGTCGTGACTGGCGGAGCCGGTCCGATCGATCTCGATGGAGCCCTTGAAGTACGCGCCGTCCTCAATCATGATGCGCGCCGTGGTCAAATCCCCGACCACCGAGCCATCCTTCTTGATTTCGATGCGGTCGCGAGCCCGCAAATTGCCCTTCACGCTGCCATAAACGACGACTTCGCGCGCTACCACGTCGGCGGTCAGCTTGGCGCTGGCGCCCACGGTGAGCTTGCGGTCTTCGAGCTGAACCAGCCCTTCGACGCTGCCGTCAATATGCAGATCTTCATTTCCGGATATTTCGCCTTTAATGTGCAAGCTGGCGCCTAGCCGCGCGGTTGAACCGGACGGCGTGGAACTCAGCGGGCGCATGGCATCGGTGCTCATGGCTATTCCCTCCGTTTTGGCCGAAGCCGGCTTCGCTACCGGTGCTGGTGGGTCCGGAGCTTTCGCGGTCGTCGGTTGCGGCGTTTCTGGTTTCTTATCTCCCCACATTATCTACTGGCCTCCTCGGTCAGAGACACCAACAAAACTACGAGTCCGAGACCGGGGTGCAACACAATGTATCCTCCCGGTCAAAATTGGGACAAGTGAATTGCGGGCGTGGTGTTCCTTAAAGTAACACGGGCTGGGGACCCGGCTGGGAGGATCAAACACTACAAGAAAGCAACTTCTAGCGCAATGGAAATCGATTAGAGAAATTTAATGTGGCGGATCAGAAGTCACAATTCGCGCAAGCCATCGATTGCTCTCTGAATGTCCTGTTTGGCCCGTTCGAGTGCACGAACTGCTACGCTAACTCGTCGCTCCCGAGAGCCTTTCCAATCAAAGCTCTCGCGGAGTTCACGCACAATAAACTCGGCAAGAGTGTCTCCAGAGCCCTTTTTGTAACGGCCACTCTCAGCGTCGAAGTAAGCAGATAGGTAGTTCTCGTCGTAATGTTTGTTGGCAGCATTTAGAAGCTCCGGGAATGTAAGCTCCTTACTTCTGATGGGGGTCATTCGCGCACCTAGTTGCTACGAAATCACTGCCCGAAAATTGTAAACGTCGCTGCAAATCCTGAACCGGCGTGGCATTCAAGCGTTCTTCCACATTAAAAGGACGCTCACCACGTCTCGGTAGTAAGCCTGACCGCGTCCTTCAGCGGAGGCTCGATCGTGAAGACTCGGGGGCCCGTGGAAAACAGGTGAACCCGATAAATGCGCCAATCGGCGGGGCGCTCAGCTGCCAATTGGCACTCGTTGCGGCTGATAAAAAAGGGTGTTCGTGCAGACCCATTTGTCGTTTTTACCTCGATCAAGCGTATCTGGCCTGAGAAATCGAAGGACAAAACATCATAGCCAGCACCGTCGCCTTCCTCTATGGAGATCCACCGGACCTTTTGGGCCAAATCCACACGGCGGGCCTCAGTAAACTTGCGCTTCTCAAGATCGACGACAAAAGCTTCGCCGGCCTTCCCTAGGGACCGGTTACGATGGTCCCGCTCAACGCGATCAAACTTCTCAACAAGCCGCCGAAGACGCTGAGGAACTGGCGTCTTACCCGTACGTGCTGGCCGCGAAACAAATACATCCTCGGAAGACAGTGGCGGCGGCTCGCTCGATGTCTGCTCAACAGCGCCCGGATGGATGGTCAAATAACGGTCGATTGCATCAAATATTGCGCCCTGGTAGTTTTTCTTCGGCCTGTAACCTGGGATCCACGGCATCCCCAATTCTTCCAAAACCGCCGAAATGTTTTGGTGCTTGAACTCTACTGAGCGGTGGGACCGACCAATTCGAGCCATCAACGCGGCACTATGTCTAGACTTAGTATACTGTCGGCCAGCAAGCTCCTCTGCGAGCATGAGGAAATAATCACTTACAATTGCATCCAGTTCGTCATCTCGCCACGGTGTGCCGCGTTTTTCGTCTTCGCCCATCTGTGTTGCAACCTTCATGAGTCAATTGCAAAGCACCGGCGGATCGCCGACGCAGCCCAGAGTCTATAGCTGATGTAGGCGTCTCACAAAAGAAGATTTTGACGGGAAGTGGCAAAAAATTAGTACTTTCGAAGCACGCCCACAACGCGGCCCTGAATTTTCACATCGGCCGCCGGAACAATGATGGGCGGCATGTCCGAATTCGCGGGCTGCAAGCGAATCTTCCCGCCCGACTCGCGATAAAAGCGTTTCAAAGTAGCTTCGTCATTTCCAACCAGCGCCACGACGGTTTCCCCGGGATTGGCCACCTGCGTCGGCTCGATCACCACGTAGTCGCCATTCATGATGTGGTCTTCAATCATGGAATTGCCTTTCACCTGCAGGACGAAAGATTTGTCCGAGCGCGCGAATTCGCCCAGTGAAAGCGTCTCCCGGTCTTCCACCGCTTCGAGCGGGCGGCCGGCGGCGATGCGGCCCATCAGCGGCAGCTCGACTGTATGCCGGTCGAGCACCTGCTCGCGCACCGGCTTCGGAAGGTTCGTGACTTCGATCGAACGGCTCTGGTTATAGCCGCGCCGGATGAATCCCTTGCGCTCGAGCGTCGTAATGTGCTTGTGCACGGTGGCGAGCGAAGTCAGTTTCAGCGAGCGCGCGATTTCCTCAAAACTCGGCGAATAGCCGTGCTTGTTGTGAAAGACGACCAGAAAATCGAGCACTTCTTTTTGGCGCTTCGTCAATGTCATGGCGGGGCTCCTCCAGTGCGCCCCCATATTAGGCGAATCAAAAGCGAAAAACAAGCCATAATATCCGAAACGAGGAAATTGTCTTACAGGCTGCGGAAAAATGTCTCGTTTTGTCATTCTGAGCGAAGCGAAGAATCCCTCTTCGATTTAAGTATAAGAAAAGAAACAAGGAGAGATTCTTCGCTTCGCTCAGAATGACAGCGCTTTGAGTATTTCCGCAGCCTGTTTACCCTGCAAAATTCCAATCCTCGATTCGCTTATCGTGCGTGAAAAACCTTACCGCCGCCTTCGGACGTTGTTTCTCTCTGGCTCATGCCGCATAGGCAACACGGTTTTTCCTTCGTGGTGTTACAAGGCAAGTTGCATTGTGCTATGCTTACTCATTGGAAGCCCTCTATGGAACTTCGGCATCCGCAACTGATGCTCCTTGGGGCATACCGGGTGGGTAAAATTCATACTTAAGAATTGGAGCTTTCCTAAGCCATGGCTACGATTACGGACCCAGTCGTCCGCGCACATAAGCGCGAGGTCATCGAAAAAGCCGTTCTCCGCTTTTGCGGAGACTCCGGCGACGGCATGCAGATTACTGGCAGCCAGTTCACGAACACGGTTGCCCTCTACGGAAACGACTTAGCTACCTTCCCGGACTATCCCGCTGAAATTCGCGCTCCTGCGGGCACCCTTCCCGGCGTCAGCGGATTCCAGATTCAATTTTCCTCGGCTGACGTGTTCACGCCGGGGGATTCCGTGGACGTGCTGGTGGCCATGAACCCGGCCGCCCTCCGGGCCAATATCAAGGACCTGAAAACCAACGGCATTCTGATTGTGAATAGCGATGCGTTTACGGACAACGATTTGCGCAAAGCGGACCTGACCACCAATCCGCTGGAAGACAATTCGCTCGACGGCTACCGGCTCTTTCCCGTCGGCCTCGAACGCTTGACGCGCACCTCGCTGCAGGATCTGGGCCTCGATGCCAAATCGATGGACCGCTGCAAAAACTTCTTCGCTCTGGGCATGTGCTACTGGCTTTACAACCGCACGATGGACCTGACCTACAAGTGGATCGAGGACAAGTTCAAGAACAAGGCGTTGCTGGTGGAAGCAAACAAGCTGGCCATGCGCGCGGGCTACAATTACTGCGAAGCGACCGAGGCGTTTCAAGTCAGCTATGAAATCCCGCCCGCCAAGCTGACTCCCGGAACGTATCGCAACCTCAGCGGAAACCAGGCGCTGGCGATTGGCTTCGTGGCAGCATCCCAGAAAGCAGGCCTTCCGCTTTTCCTCGGCTCCTATCCGATTACGCCCGCTTCGGACATTCTGCACGAACTTTCCATGTACAAGAATTTCGGCGTCATGACGTTTCAGGCCGAAGATGAAATCGCGGCAATCACCTCCGCCATTGGCGCATCGTATTCCGGCGCCCTGGCGCTCACCACGACGTCCGGCCCGGGTATGGCCCTCAAGACCGAAGCGATGGGCCTGGCGGTTGCAACCGAGTTGCCTCTCGTGATTTGCGACATTCAGCGCGGTGGCCCATCCACCGGCTTGCCCACCAAGACCGAGCAGGCCGATCTTCTGCAAGCGATGTTCGGCCGCAATTCGGAGGCGCCGATTCCGATACTCGCGCCGTCGACCCCGGGCGACTGTTTCTGGGTCGCCGTTGAAGGCTGCCGCATCGCTCTGAAGTACATGGTTCCGGTCATCATTTTGTCCGACGGTTACCTGGCCAACGGCGCCGAACCTTGGCGCATCCCCACGGTCGCCGAAATCCCCGGCATTCAAGTGAAATATGCAACCGATCCGAACGGATTCCATCCTTACTCTCGCAACCCCGACACATTGGCGCGTCCCTGGGCGATTCCCGGCACGAAGGGACTCGAACACCGCATCGGCGGAATCGAGAAACAGGATGTAACCGGCAACATTAACTACGAGCCGCTGAACCACGAAAAGATGGTTCGTCTCCGTGCAGCCAAGGTCGAAGCCGTGGCGCAGGATATTCCGGACCTGGTTCCTGCGGGTGATCCGGACGGCGACCTGTTGATTGTGGCCTGGGGCTCGACGTACGGCGCGATCACGGCGGGCATGAAGACAATGCGCGCCAAGGGGTACCGCATCGGCCACGCCCATCTGAGGCATCTCAACCCGATGGCGCGCAATCTCGGAGAATTGCTGGGGCGTTACCGCCATGTGCTGGTCCCCGAGATGAATCTCGGCCAACTATCGATGCTCTTGCGCGCCAAGTTCCTCGTGGACGTGCAAGGCTACAACAAGATCCAGGGACAGCCCTTTAAGCAATCGGAAATCGAAGCGAAGATCGAAGAAATTCTGGGCTGAAGCCCCCCCTGACGGGGGCAAGCCGAAAGGAATTCGGAGAAAAGACCAATGACCACGGCATCGATTCCAGTATTGACCAAGAAGGATTTCCAGACGGACCAGGAAGTCCGCTGGTGTCCAGGTTGCGGAGATTACGCCATTCTCTCCGCCGTGCAGTCCGTGTTTCCCGAGCTGGGGATCCCGCGCGAAAAATTCGTCGTCATTTCCGGCATCGGCTGCTCGAGCCGCTTCCCGTACTACATGAACACGTTCGGCTTTCACACGATTCACGGCCGAGGACCCGCGGTTGCGACCGGCGTCAAGATCACGCATCCCGAGCTCGAAGTCTGGCTGGCAACCGGCGACGGCGATTCGCTGGCCATCGGCGGCAATCATACGATTCACATGCTGCGGCGCAACGTCGGCATCAAGGTGCTGATGTTCAACAACAAGATTTACGGGCTCACGAAGGGCCAGTACTCGCCGACCTCCGAATTCGGCAAGAAAACGAAATCGACGCCGTTCGGCACGGCGGATCGCCCATTCAATCCTTTGGGCCTCGTGATCGGCGCGGACACTTCGTTCGTCGCGCGCTCGGTGGACGTCTTCCAGGGGCACCTGAAGGAGACGCTGAAGAAGGCGGCGGCGCACAAAGGCTCTGCCTACGTGGAAATCCTTCAGAACTGCAACATCTTCAACGACGGCGCGTGGTTCGAACTCACCGAAAAGGAAGCCCGCAGCGAACACGTAGTCCAGCTCGATCACGGCAAGCCGCTGATCTACGGCAAGAATCGCGACAAAGGCATCCGCCTCAACGGCATGGAGCTCGAAGTCGTTCATCTCGGCAACGGCAACGGACTTACCGAGAAAGACATCCTCGTCCATGACGAGCATCATCCGAATCCCTCGTACGCCTTCCTGCTCGCGCAGATGGAAGAGAAGCCCGGCTTCCCCACTCCCATCGGCGTCCTGCGCTCTTGGGACCGAGACCGCTACGAGGACGTGATGTCCAAACAGATTCAGGACATCATCGCCAAGCGCGGCCCCGGCGACCTGGCCAAGCTGCTGAGCGCCGGCGACACGTGGGAAGTGCGGTAATTTTTCCGCCGCATCGCCCGAATCGAATTTCAAGCGGCTAACGCAAATCGAAATTCAAATTAGCAGGCGGCCCGGAAATTCGGTCCGCCTTTCAGTTTTTCCCGGTGAAATTCCTGGCGGTCGCCGGTCGCTGGCAACACAACAATTTCAGATTTGAAATTTGAGATTTCAGATTTGAAACTCGACAACGAATAGTTGAGAGCTACGAATTTAATTGTCGAGCTAAGAAGTTACGGGGAAACATTGAGGAATAAGGTTCAAGAGTCAAAGTGTGAGGTCGAAGGTTTGTTATTTCAAATTTCAAACCTGAAATTTCAAATTTGAGATCAGACATCCGACATTCGATAGGAGAATTGAAAACTGAATTGCCGGCCGGAGGACCCGCTACTGCCGCGTTCCGGCGGCCATTGCCGAGGTGTGCGATTCGATGCTGCGCGTGGCAAAATAATTCTCGTCATTCAACCGGCGATAGATCCGTCCCGCGACGCCTGCCGCCATGGCTCCCTTAATCATGCTGCTGTGGCCGCGCATCAATACGACCAGAACGATCCTGGGGTTCGCTTGATCCGCGTACGAAACAAACCAGCCGAGGCGCGACGCCGAATCCGAGCAGGTTCCCGTTTTCCCGAGCGCTTGCGCATCATCGGAAATGTAGCTGGAGCGCGCCGTGCCGTAGAGCACCGCCGCGAGCATGCCGTCCCGCACTTCCGGCAGAAGCGATTCGATGTTGAGCCGCCGCTTAATACGCGGGGCGAAATTCGCCCGTTCCTCCGCCGTGCGCGGATATTGCAGGTAATAGAGCGTGCCGCCGTTGGCAATGCTCGATGCCAGAGCGCCGAGTTGCAGCGGCGTCATCTGAATTCCCTGGCCAAAGCTGGACATGCGCGCCACGCCGCCAAAGGAAGGCGGCTCCGTGGGAAATCCGCCCGGATGCTCTTCGGGAATCTGATACCCGGCCAGTTCGCCGAGTCCCAAGAGGCGACCGTAGTGCGAAACCGTGTCAAAACCCATGCGACGGCCGAGCTCCTCGAAGAAGGCGTTATTGGAATGCGCCAGCGCTTCGGTGAGGTTCAAATACTTGCGGGGAGCAACGCGAATCATCGTGTCGCGCGTGACCACGCCTTCCTGCAGCGCCGCGACCGCGATCACCGGCTTGATCGTCGAGCAAGGAATGAAGCCGGCGGAAAATGCGAGGTTCTGATTGACGATCGTGAGGATGCGTCCGCTTTGCGGATCGATTGCGACTACAGAGCCGTTGTAGCGGCCCAGGGCGTCAATGGCAGCCTTGCGCACGGTCGGGTCGTCATATGCCGTGACGTCACCCTTCTCGGAGTCCGTAAACGTCGGGACGCCGTAGCGCGCAGATGCGCTTCTCCTAATCGAAGCGCGAGCCGCGCGTGGCGAGGGCGCCGCGAGTGCGGGGGAACTCCCTGCAATCAATACGCAGAGGAAAGCTGCGAGAAATCGAAGATGGCTAGGCCGATACGACATTATTTTATTCCAATCTGGACACATTTGGCGCCCTAAAGCGCGTATCGAGCTGAACCCTCATTCTATGTAATTAGTTCGCTCGAACGCAATAGCAAATCTGAACTATTACGTACTATCACGCAAGAGGCCAATCGACGGTACGTTCGTACTAGCCTGAAAATACTACGATTAGGGGCGCGCCGCAGGAGGGAGGAAAGTGTCCGGGTGAAACACGTGGTTCAAAAAGAGGCGCGGACAACTTGATGTGGGCCATTTAGCAAAGCCTCGCGGCCCGGTGGATTTCCGGGCCGCGATTAGCTTGGGCTAATATTCCGCCAGATTGACGATTATTTCACTGGGCGAGGCCTGCTCGCCGCGGCATTGGCCGCAGCGGCGGCAGCTTGAACGGCGGGCTTTTCCGCGGTTTTCTCCGCCTGCGCCGCCGGGGCCGACGCGCCATTGGCCGCGCCGGGAATGGGAATGTTCATCTTCTTCCGAAGCAAGTTTTCGATTTTTCCGCGGACGTCGGCGTGTTCCTTCAGGAACACGCGCGCGTTTTCGCGGCCCTGGCCAAGCCGTTCGCCGTCAAATGAAATCCACGTGCCCGACTTTTCGAGGACGCCCTTTTCCACGCCGAGGTCGATCAAGTCGCCTTCGCGGGAAACGCCTTCGCCGTAGAGGATGTCAAACTCAGCTTCGCGGAACGGCGCGGCCACCTTGTTCTTCACCACTTTGGCGCGCGTGCGCGAGCCGATGACGCGGTCGCCTTCCTTGATGGACTGGATGCGGCGAATATCCAGGCGGATCGAGGAGTAGAACTTCAGCGCACGCCCGCCCGTCGTGGTTTCGGGATTGCCGAACATCACGCCGATCTTCTCGCGAATCTGGTTGATGAAGATCAGGCAGGTGTGCGACTTCGACACGATGGCGGTGAGTTTCCGCAGCGCTTGCGACATCAGGCGCGCCTGCAAACCCATCTGCGGATCGCCCATGTCGCCTTCGAGTTCGGCGCGCGGCACGAGCGCGGCGACCGAATCCACGACAATCACGTCCACGGCGCCAGACTGAATCAGTTTCTGCGCAATCTCCAGCGCCTGCTCGCCGTTGTCCGGCTGCGACACCAGCAGATTGTCCACGTCCACGCCGAGCTTTCGCGCGTAGACCGGATCGAGCGCGTGCTCAGCGTCGATGAACGCCGCCTGCCCGCCCAACTTCTGCGCTTCGGCGATGATGTGCAAGGTCAGCGTCGTTTTCCCGCCGGACTCAGGGCCGTAGATTTCAATCACGCGCCCGCGCGGCACGCCGCCCACGCCCAGCGCCGCGTCGATCGAAAGCGCCCCCGTGGGGATCACGCTGACCGGCACCAGAACGTCGCGGCTGCCCAGGCGCATGATGGCGCCCTTGCCGTAATCCTTTTCAATCTGCGAAATCGCATTTTCCAGCATTTTCGTCTTATCGTCCGTCATCACTTCACCTCGGAAGCTGAGTTGTCACGTTTCGTGACTGTGCGGGCTCGCTGGGAGTCTACTACAAAGCGCCCCGCTCGGTGCAAATTCATTGCGAAAAGCAAGATACCACATGGCGAAGAAAAAGCAAATACTATTTCTCTTGGTCGCCCGCCCCCGCTTCTCATCAAGCATCATCAAGGAAGTGGATATTTTCCGCAATTTGGATACTATGGCTCAGCCTGATCGGAGGAGGACACATGGCGACAAAGGCAAAAGCAACGCGCTGGGCGCTCAAGGGCCGGGGCTATGAGTTTTGCAACTGTGACTTCGGCTGCGGCTGCAATTTCGGCGGATTCCCGAATTCGAAGGACGGAAGCTGCCGTGCATTCGTGGGCATGGAAATTAAGAGTGGCTCCTGCGGCAAAGTCGGCCTCGCGGGATTGAAGTGCGCGGCGATCCTGGACTGGCCGAAAGCCATACACGAGGGTCACGGCCGATGTGTGTTTATCGTGGAGCCGGCCACGACTGACAAACAGATTGAGGCCCTCGCCCAAATCTTCACCGGGAAGTTGGGCGGCATGCCTTGGGAACTCCTGGGACCGACCTTTGAAGTCACTGGGCTGAGAAGACGAAGATCTCGATCGAGGGAAAAGGGACGAAGAGCGTATTCAAAGCCGAGGGCATCGGCGAGGGGCACGGCGACTCGTTCAAAAACCCCGTCACGGGCGAGGATCATGCGGCGAACGTTGACCTTCCGGACGGATTTATCTGGAAGAAGGGACAATGCGGACAAGGCACGTTTCAGGCCAAGGCGGGCGGCCTGTCCATAGGAGCCGTGAAGTCCAACTGGATTCTCTACAATTTTAGCTGGGCGAACGGATAGTTCCCTTGGAAACGGTTCTTCGCCGGGAACGCTTGATCATTGGCGGCTGCCTTTCCGCGGTCGTAGTCCTTTCCTGGCTGTATCTCGTCCACACAAAGACGGCCATGGCAGGCATGGATATGCCGGGTATGGTCATGGTGGATTTCGAGAGGTGGGGGCCGATCACTGTCCTGCTCCTTTTCGTGATGTGGACAGTGATGATGGTCGCCATGATGGTGCCGTCCGCGGCGCCCATGATTCTCGCCTTTGTCACCGTAAATCAGCGCCGGCAGGCCGCGAACAGGCCGTTTGTGCCCGTGGCCATTTTCCTTCTTGGATATCTCGCCGTCTGGACGGCATTTTCCGCAGTGGCCACGCTTGCCGAGTGGGGATTGAACCAGGCGGCAATGCTTTCCACCACGATGACGGCGACCAGTACGGCGCTGAACGGCGGGCTGCTCATCGCCGCGGGGATATTCCAGTGGACGCCGATGAAGCGCGCTTGCCTGAAGGGCTGCCGCTCACCCCTTTCCTTTCTGATGAGCGAGTGGCGCGACGGAGCGGTGGGCGCTTTCGTTATGGGATTGCGGCATGGCGCGTACTGCGTAGGATGCTGCTGGTTTCTGATGGCCCTGCTGTTCGTCGCCGGCGTCATGAACCTGCTATGGGTCGCGGTGATTGCGCTGTTCGTCATGGCCGAAAAGATCAGTCCGAAGGGAGAACTCCTCGCTCGCGTGGCGGGCGTTGGGCTAGTAATCGCCGGCGCCACGCTGATCGCCCATCTTTGGTAAGTTGCTGAGCGAACAGGATCGTCGAGTTTTCGTAGCGCCGGCGTCTCGCCGGCAATTCTTGAGTCAGTAGCTCGTCAGGAAAAATGCCGGCGGGACGCCAGCGCTACAGGACACCATCGTCATCCGGTTGCATGTTCGCGAAAGACTAAAATTTTGGTGAAACCTTTGGCCTAGTGTTTCCCTTCGTAAGTGTAAAACCCCCGCCCGCTTTTGCGCCCGAGCCAGCCTGCAGCGACCATTTTTCGGAGTTGCGGGCAGGCGCGGTATTTCGGATCGCCGAAGCCGTCGTATAGGACGTCGAGAATGTTCACGCACACGTCTAGCCCGATGAAATCGGCGAGTTCGAGAGGGCCCATCGGATGATTCATTCCCAGTTTCAGGATGGCGTCCACTGCTTCGGCTGTGGCGACGCCTTCCATCACGGCGAAGGCGGCTTCGTTGATCATCGGCAGGAGCACGCGATTGGATACGAAGCCGGGCGCGTCGTTGACGGCGACGGGTTTTTTCTCGAGGCGCTCGCACAGCGCCATTGTGTTGTGAAATGTTTCGTCGCTCGTTTGCAATGCACGGATCACTTCGATCAAGACCATCACCGGTACGGGATTCATGAAGTGCATGCCGATGAAACGGTCGGGACGGCCCGTCGCCGTGGCGAGGGTCGTCACCGAAATCGACGACGTGTTTGAGGCGAGGATCACCTCGGGGCGCAGCAGCTTATCCGCTTCGCGCAACACGGAAAGTTTCAAGTCCAGGCGCTCGGGCACGGCTTCGACGGCGAAATCGGCGCGCGCAAGCTGGGATAAATCGGTCGTGATCTGGATGCGGCCCAGAATTTTTGAAATGTCTGCCTCGGCCACCTTGCCTTTTTTCACTTCGCGGTCGAGATTCTTTGCGATCGTGTCCCGGGCGCGAGCGAGGAAACTTTCCTCCACGTCTCGCAGAATCACTGTGTAGCCGCAGCGGGCGAAGACGTGCGCGATGCCGTTGCCCATGGTTCCCGCGCCGAGCACGGCAACTGTGCGGATTGCATCGATGGTCATTTCATATCCTCGCGGTCAGGAAGCTGAGGGAGCATTGGTAGCACAGACTTCAGTTTGCGGGGGTTCGTTAGTTTGCCGAGCCCGCGCGCGCCAGCCAAGATCTGATGGAAACCCACAGACTGAAGTCTGTGCTACTAAAATCAATCCGGCGGGCTTGCTTCCACTACTTCGCGCACGATTTCTTTGGCTCTTGATTCCTGCTCCGGGCGAACATCTAGGCGCCAGCGGCCCTCTTCGGAAATCTTGCGCGAGGCGATTCCAATTTCGCGGAGGCATGCGACCAAATTGTCCGCGAATTCCTCGCTCTCGCCGCTCCACACTTCGGCGGCAGGGTCATCTTCGTTCCAATCCTCCGATGAATTCTCCAACGGGCTCTCTTGATCCGCGGAGTCCTGCCCTTCCGATTCCGGCAAGGCCAGCGCTTCGAGTTCTTCGGGAGTCAATTCGCCGGGATCGACGCGTCCATCCAGATCCAAGAGAATCTTTCTGGCCCTCTCCAGATCCGCTTCTGAAATCCAAATTTCCATCCTTTGTTCCGTGGCAATAAAACTGAAGGAGCCTTTGGTATCGGGTTCCGTAAATGGAATGTCTGCGCTTTCAAGCGCTTCCTTGATTTTTTCGCATTCGGCGGGATCGTTGCCCCGCCAGAGGGCAACGATTCGAACATTATCGGAAAGAGTTGCCTTTGGCGGCTCGAGCGCATCGACCAGGGCAACGCCGCAGTCGGCGCACTGCGTCACGCCGCGAATATATTCGCATTTGCAGTTGGGACAAATCATGGGCGGTGCATTCTACCGCTGCTCCGGGCCCGAATCTATCCTTCCGTGATTACCCGCGCAATGGCTTTTGCCCGCGCAAGGTCCTCGGGGCGCACGCAGAGCCGGGCGCGATGGCCCGGTTCATCCGGAATGCGGCTGGGGATGCCGTTCTCGCGTAGCGCGCTGGCCAGGTATTCGGCCATGGACTCATCTTCGCCGGACCAGACTTCGGAGGTCGCCTCTTTGGAATCCCAATCGTAAGGCAGCGATTGTTTCGGATCGAGACGGTCATACTCCTGCGTCGATGAGCCGGTGGAATCCGGGGAGCCGCTTTCCTTGCTTTCCACCCAGTCGAGTGCGCCATTCGCCCGTTCCAAATCGGCAGCATGAACTCGAATTTCAAAGCCGGGAATTGCTTCCAGGTAATACGGCCGGGAAGAAAGAAAGCCGCCGGCGGGATCGTAGACCTGCGTCTGCCAGAACGGGATGGCTTCATCGCGCAGCGCCGCTTGCAGCGCGGTGAATTTGGCGGGATCGGAACCGCGCCACAGGATTTCGAGAGAGTCGTCAGCCATGGATATTCAGTAGGACGGGCTTCAGCCTGTCGGGTTGTTCTTGCCATTTCAGAAAGACGACAGGCTGAAGCCTGTCCTACTCTAGCTACCGCTCAACCGCGAGCGCGACGGCGTTGCCGCCGCCGAGGCACAACGCGGCGATTCCGCGATGCACGTTGCGCCGCTGCATTTCGTACAGCAGCGTGGTCAGGATCCGCGCGCCGGAAGCGCCGATGGGATGCCCGATGGCCACAGCCCCGCCGTTCACATTTACTTTTGCGAGATCGAGGTGCAGCTCGCGCGTCACGGCGAGCGCGGCCGCGGCAAACGCTTCGTTCAATTCGTACAGGTCCACGTCGCGGTCGCGGTCCCAGCCCGTCTTTTCGAGGATTTTTTCCACGGCGTACACGGGCGCCATCATGATCCATTTGGGATCGACGCCGCTCACGGCCTGCGCGACGATCCGCGCCATCGGCGTTTTGCCGAGGCGCACCGCGTTGCGTTCGCTCGTGACCACCAGCGCCGCCGCGCCGTCATTCGTTCCCGGGGCATTGCCCGCTGTCACGGTGCCGTCTTTCTTAAACGCCGGGCGCAATTTGCCCAGCGCTTCGAGCGAAGCATCCTCGCGCGGCGACTCGTCGTATTTGATCACCACGGGCTCGCCCTTCTTCTGCGGAATCTCGACCGGCACAATCTGCGATTCGATGAAGCAGGATTTTCGGGCGTGCACGGCGCGCTGGTGGCTCTCCAGAGAGAATTGATCCTGCTCCTGCCGCGTGATGCCGTATTTTTCCGCCACGAGTTCGGCGGTGATGCCCATATGAAAATCGTTGTACACATCCCACAATCCGTCGCGCACCATCGAGTCCACGACTTCCGCATTCCCGTACCGGTAGCCGGTGCGCGCGCCCGGCAATAAATAAGGACAGTTCGACATCGACTCCATGCCGCCCGCGACCACGATTTCGGTTTCGCCCAGTTGGATGCCCTGCGCCGCCAGGCCCACGGCCTTCAATCCAGAGCCGCAAACTTTGTTGATGGTCATGGCCGCAACGCGCACGTCGAGTCCCGCGCCCAGGCCCGCCTGCCGCGCGGGATTCTGCCCGAGGCCCGCTTGCACGACATTGCCCATGATGATTTCATCCACCGCTTTCGGCTCGACTCCCGCGCGGCGAACCGCTTCCGCGACAGCTTTCGCTCCGAGCGCGGTCGCGGAGAGAGGCGCAAGTCCCCCTTGAAATTTTCCGATGGGCGTGCGGACAGCGCTGAGGATGACAGCTTGGTCCATGGTTGCTCTCCCGGGCATGAAAGTAACGGGGTGCGCCACCGGGGCGGTGGCATCGCCATGGCCCAGTATAGGAGGGTGTTAGGGGCGGGTCAATTTCGTCTGGTTCAGGCCGCGCGAGTCTGCTTGCTTTTGCTCGCGCTTACACGCGGGGGCGGCTTGATTTGCCGCTTGAGATGAAAATAAATCCTTTCCTGTGAAGTCATTTTCCGGCGCATGACTTTCTCAAAGATGCGCTCAATCGGTGTTTCCGCAGGAGCGCGGGTACGGCTTCGATGAGACATACGGGGGACTCCTTTTGTCTCGATCTGTAGTTCCGTTCCAAAACTTCGTCAATGTGTCAGACGATATTTTGGCTGAACATTACCACAATCGTAATGTGAAGTTACATATTTTTTGTACGGAACCGCACTTTAACCTTTTTGTTACCTCGCTGGCCGTTAATCACCCAACCCCGCGTGTGTGTTACTGTTGTGGATTGGGATGATTCAAGATGGCCGACCTGTTTGAACATGCCGGCGCGCCGGCGCCGGGCATTCAACTTAATCCCGAGCAGCGCGCCGCCGTGCGTCACGGCGAGGGTCCGCTCGTGGTGGTGGCCGGCGCGGGCACGGGCAAAACTCGCGTCATCACCGAGCGTATCCGCTATCTGCTCGATACCCAGCCGGACCTCACGGGCAAGGAAATCCTGGGCCTGACGTTCACCGACAAGGCCGCCGCGGAAATGAAACACCGCGTGGTCGCGGCGGCGCGCGACCGAGGAGAGTCCGACGCGGAGCGCGCCGAGGCGGTCACGCTCAGTACGTTTCACTCCTTCTGCAACACGCTTCTTCAGGAACTCGATCCGGACCTTAAGCCCATCGACAAGATCGACCACTGGATACTGCTTCGCCGCAACCTGCCCCTGCTTCAGTTGGAGCACTACCGTCGCCTGGCGGAGCCGGGTCAATTTCTTGCGGACTTCGTGGATTTTTTCTCGCGCTGCCAGGATGAGCTGGTCACGCCGGATGAGTACCAGCGCTATGCCGCGAAGCAAGCGGAAGATTTTCAGCGCGTCCGCGGCGCGATGCTTGACGACGAACGCCGCATTCGCGATGAAGAAATCGCCAAGATTCAGGAAATCGCGCGAGCCTATCGCGCGAGCGAACTTCTCCTCCGCGAACGCAAGCTGCTCACGTTCGGCACGCAGATCATGGACGCCGTCCTTCATCTCCGCGCAAATGAATCCCTGCGCGAGACGCTTCGCGCGCGCTACCGGTACATTCTCGTCGACGAGTTTCAGGACACGAACATCGCGCAACTGGAATTGCTCTGGCTGCTCGGCGGCGAGCGGCCCAACCTGGTCGTGGTGGGCGATCATCGCCAGGCCATTTACCGTTTTCGCGGGGCGTCATTCGGCAGCTTCACGATTTTCCTGAAGCGCTTCGCTTCCGCGGGCCCTGCTTCAACAAATCAGGATCTGCTGCGTCCGCTCACTCTGAACTACCGCTCCGCCGGTCGAATCCTGCGCGTTGCGGGGCAAGTGATCCGCCACAACGAAAAGCCGACCAACATTCCCGAGTACCCGCTGACGGCCGTCCGTGAAGACGGAGATAAAGTGCGGATCGTCACGCACGAGTCGACCGAAGGCGAGGCGCAGTGGGTTGCCGGCGAACTCGACCGGCTGCATCGCGCCGGAGCCAAATGGCGCACGTTCGCCGTGCTGTATCGCGGCCACGCGCATCGCGATAAGCTGGTCGACGCGCTCAAGGCCCGCAAGATTCCGTTCGTGATTAAAAATCTCTCGATCCTGTCGCACCGTCTCGTGCGCGACCTGATCGCGTACCTGCGGCTCATCGATCAGCCCTCTGACGACGTGGCGTGCGCGCGCGTGTTGGCGATGCCAGCGTGGGGTCTCGAACCCGCTGACCTGGTGCGTCTCATCGAACGGGCCGCCAAGGGCAAAGGGGTCTCCCTGTGGGACATGATGCTGGCAGCCAAGGGCGACCCTCCCTTCTCCGGCGGCGGCCGCGATCTCGGCGCTCTAGTCGAACTCGTCACGGATCTCCGAAAGAAAGCCCGGCAGTTGACGGCAATGGAACTATTCGACGAGCTCGCCGAGGCCCTCGAAATCAGCTCTGCCGTGGCTGCCGAAGACCGCAAATACTTCGACCGCCTCGCGCAATTCGTGCGCGAGTGGCAGCCCAAGAGCGAAACTCAGCGCCTCAAGGAATTTGTCGAGTACCTGGATTATTTCGATCAGGCCGGCGGTTCGATCAACCTCGAGCAGGAATCCGGCGACGCGGTGCAGCTCATGACCGTGCACGCGGCAAAGGGGCTCGAGTTCGATCACGTCTACGTCCTGCGCCTGGTGCAGCGCGGTTTTCCGGCGGGAGAAAAACCCCGCGTTCTCGAATTCCCCGCGGAATTGATGAAGGAAGAGCAGCCCCAGGGCAGCTTTCACATTCAGGAAGAGCGGCGCCTGTTTTACGTGGCCGTGACGCGCGCGCGACACCGCCTCACTCTCAACACGGTCGTGAACAAACGGTCGAAGCCCTCGCCATTCCTCGACGACATCCTCATGGAGGCGCAGATCAAGCGCCGTGACGTCGAGCAGCTTGCGCCAACCCACGCGAATGAGCCTCCTGTTCCCACTGAAACCGAGCCGATCCTTTTCGATTCGCCGGAACGGCGCGCGCGGATCGGTTCGCGAATCGGCGAGTGGGCCGCAAACTATCGCCCGCCGGTGCCGGAACCGCTGCAGATCAGCCCTTCGGCGATCGGCACGCTGGAAGCCTGTCCTCAAAAATATTTATTCAGCGGTGCGTGGAAACTTCGAGGCGGGCCCGCAGCGGCTATGAATTTTGGCAGCGTGATGCACAACACGATCAAATATTTCATCGGCGAGCTGGCTAAGGGACACACGCTTCCCTTCGACGAAGTGGAACGGAAATTCGAGCTTGAGTGGACTTCGGCCGGATTTGAGGACGACTACCAGGAGCAGGAGTACAAGAAAGACGGCCTGGCCCAGCTGGGTGCGTTTTATGCCAGCTCGCTCGCCTCGCCGCCCACTGTTATTGCGCAGGAAAAAACTTTTGACCTGCCGATGGACAACAACGTCGTCCTCACGGGACGCATGGACCAGGTGAACCGGCTCGGCCCCGGCGAAGAGGAAATCGTCGATTACAAGACGGGCAGGCCGCGCAACGAGGACAAGGCAAAGAAGGATGTGCAACTGAGCGTCTACGCCCTGGCGGCCCGCGAGGTATTCGACTGGAATCCCGCCAGGCTCACGCTGCACTTTCTGCAGACGAATCATCCGGTGAGCGCCACGCGCGACGAAAAGCAGCTCAAAAAAGTGCGAGCGGAGATTCAGGAAGCCGCCGCCGATATTCGCGCGGGTGATTTTCCCGCCAAGCCCGGCTTTGCATGCAAGTTCTGCGATTACGAATCCATTTGCCCCGCGCGAGAGCAAGGCGCGGCGGCCAGCGCTTCGGGCGAAGAGTAATTTGTCTGGCGCAAACCGCACGGGTTGAGCGCCGGGAAATAAAAAAGGGCGGCCACTGATGTGACCGCCCTTTCTGGAAACGTTTTCCTAAGACCTGACTCGGTGTGTTGCGTTTCCCCTTTGTGGCCGATTCGCGCATTCGCTCCGTGAACCGTTCTCCCCTCGGAGCAGCGAGCCGATCCAACACAGACTCGCTATCGTTCTTTTACGAGTGTGCGCGCCGGAAGTCAAGAAGAAATTCCAGAAATGCAAAACGAAAGAGCGATGCACTCCAGAAAAATATTTTCTGGGTGGACTTCACAACGAATGAGGCCCGTTTAATGCGGTAAAAACGTGCGCTGCATCGTGGCGCCAGCGCCACAAGAACCTTGCGCGTCTGCATCAGACAAACGGGTGATGGTCGAGTGGTCAGGATTGAGGTGAGAAATAAATAAGGACTACGGCGTCGCGTTGAGGTAGTAGCCGTCGCGCGTGAGCAACGTAAGGCCCGGCCGCTTCACGCGCACTTCAATCGTGTGATATGGCTTGGAGCGGTCGGTATGCGCGCCGGAGTAGGCGATGGTGTACTGATTGCGCGCCTGTTCGGAAACGCGCGCGTAAAGTTCTTCGAGATTTTCCCGACTCATGCCGCCGTAAAAAATGTCGCCTCCGGTCGAATGGGCGTACTTCGACAAAATATTGTTCCCGAGAAATGTGATGCCGCGATTCATGTTCGCTTCGCCGACGCCGACGGCGTAAACGGAAATATCGTTGGAGAGCAGCAGCTGCAGAGTTTCGTCGTACTTGTGCGTGTTGTTCTTGGCATTCTGCCCGTCGGAAATCAGAAAAATAATCTTGCGTCGCTCGCGCGGACGGTCCTGCAACTGTTCCGCGGCGGCGTAAATCGCGTCGTTGATATGCTTCGTGTTGGGATGCCCGTTGGCTTCGGTGGGGACCTTCGCCGGCCCCGGCGGTTGCGCCGTATTGACGCGCGGGCCGTTGGTCATCGTGTACGACCCGATTCCGGGAAACGAACTGCTGAGGTCGATGTGCTTCAGTTGCGTGAGAAGCGTGTCGTTGTCGGCGATGAAATTTTCGGAGATTTGCTCGGGAACTTGATCGAAGCGCCACAGGGACACTTCGTCGGAAGCGCTGAACGCGCCCGCCAGGGTCTCGAGCGTCTTCTGAACTTTTTGCGCCGTACCTGTCTTCAGGTCATCATCGATTAGAATCGCCGCCGACAATGGAAATGCGTCCGCGGAAAACAGCGCAATCGGCTGCTCGACGCCATCTTCAAAGACGCGGAAGTCGTTTTCCTGGAGATCGGTCACAAGCTCGCCCGCGCTGCCCTTGACTGTCACGGGCACGACCACCAGGGACACCGTCGTATGGATACGAGCGCGGGGATCTTGCGCTTGCGCCGCCGGTTCCTGACTGGCGCCCTGGCCGTACATTTTCTGCGCTCGCAAGGTCATGAAGGCTGCCAAAGCCAGGCATACCATCGAGCTCACAGCCAGCAATTTTCGTGGACATTTCATGTGCGTCCCGTCACTATTTCCTCGAGGGCTGCGACCGGGCGCCACGCGTCTTGCGTCTTAAATGGCATCTTAATATCCCGGCGCGGCATCCAACTTGCCATCGCAGCCAACGGAGATTATACAATGCGGATTCGAGTCATACTTTCCTATCTGTGCGTCGCCTCTCTTGCGGGAGGGCTGGCGCTTGCGACTCCTCCGCCGCAAATCCGCGTGCAAGTGAACCTGGTAAACCTTTTCGCCACCGTCCGCGACAAGCACAAGGCGATTGTCACCGGCTTAACACAAGATGATTTCCAGGTCTATGAGGATGGCCAGCTACAGGAAATAACCAATTTTTCCGCGGAATCCAACCTTCCCATTACCTTGGGCATACTGATGGATACGAGCGGCAGCGAGTACTATATGCTTTCCGGAGAGAAGGAGGCGGGTTCGCGCTTCCTCGGCCGGGTGTTGCGCAAGGGCGACCTGGCCATGATCATGACCTTTGACACGGACGTGGACCTCCTTGCCGATTTCACCGACGACCGCGGGTTGCTGGACCGCGCCATCAACCGCGCAAAAATAAATGTCCCCGTCGGCGGAGTGATTGTGCAGGGCCCCCTTCCCACGAGTGGTTCCGGCGGCACGAATTTCTACGACGCCGTCTACCTGGCCGCCCATGACAAGCTCTCCAGTGAAGCGGGCAGGAAAGCCATCGTTGTCCTGACCGACGCGGAAGATACGGGAAGTAAATTGCAATTGGGGGACGCCATCGAAGCCGCGCAGCGGACCGACACGGTCGTCCATATTCTTTTGGTGGCCGCCGATGGCGGCGACCAGAGCGTCGCCAGGAGGCTCACCGACGACACCGGCGGCCGAATGATCATCGTGCGCAGCGAAAGGAACCTGGAGCAGGCCTTCGATCAGATCTCGGAAGAGCTGCGCAGCCAGTACACCATCGGCTACACTCCCACCAACAAAAAGCACGACGGAAGCTACCGCAAGATCAGAGTAGAGATGAAAAACAAGGATTATTCCGTCCTCACCCGCCGCGGATACTACGCGCCCACCGACTGAGAGGGTTCACTACAACGATCTTTCAGCGCTGAAAGCGCTGTCGGAAGCCAGCCCAGGGCAACGCCCTGGGTTTTGGCATTTGTCGATATGTGGTGCGCCCTGAAATGGCGCGGGAATCCTCCGCCCTTTCAGGGCGGCCAATTACCATTTGGCGCAATACCCGGGGCGTTGCCCCGGGCTGGCATCCCCCGCGCCCTTGGCGCGAAAACACGGTCTCGTTTTCAAACGGAGAAAAGTTCCAAAAACAACGCACAATATGCCTGGGGTTCATTTGTAACTTCTAGATCTTGAATCTTTGGCGGAATCTCGGCTCAGGCAGGAGGCGCGGCAGGCTTGCCGGACGTGGGAATCGGAACCGAATAGTATCCCTTGCGAGCGCGGACGAGCACATCCTTGCGATCGGTCTGGATCCGAATCTTGTGGTACTTACCGTCCGCAGAGCGGCCCGCGGGGCTGTAGGCCAGCGCATATTGATGGCGCAATTCGTCTCCGATGTCGAGAAACGACTGCCCCAGATCATCGACCTTGTAGGGAAAGAACGCCCGGCCGCCGGTTTCCAGCGCAAGTTGTTCGAGGACTTGATCTCCCTCGCCTTTTTCGTACTTGCGGTTGATTCGCCTGGCGGGATCCTTTTCGTCTTCGGTCGTGATCCAATCCGTGCTGGTGCTGATCGAATAAATGATCACGCCCGCGCGCTGCGCCATTTCCACGGACTCGCCGCGGGAGCGGCTGCTGCTGTTGTCATCGCCGTCGGAGATCACCACGAGAACTCGCCGCACGTCGGGATTCGGTCCGGGAGGCAGCGGCGAGTTTTTCAATAAATGATTGCTGGCCGCGTAAACCGCGTCGTACAGGGACGTGCCGCCGCCCGCCCGCTGCTTCAGGATGGTGTCGCGAATATCCCCGGTGTCACCCGTAAAATCCTTGATGATTTGCGGGCCGTCATCAAACGTCATCAGGAACACCTGGTCCTTGCCGCGTCGCAAGGCATTGAATATGAAATCGATGGCGGCGTCCTGCTCGAATTTCAATCGCTCCCGGATGCTGTTCGACGTGTCCAGCACCATGCCGATGCGCAGCGGAAGGTCGGTCGGCTGACTGAACGAAGTAATTTCCTGCTGGACGCCGTCGTCGAAGGCCTTGAAATTTTCCTTGTTCAAATCGGTGACGAGTTTGTCGTGCTTGGTCACCACGCTGAACAGCACTTCCACCAGGTTGACGTTCCGGACGATCGCGCCTTGCCGGTCCGCCTGCGCCGGAGCTTCGGTCTGAGACTGCGCCGGAGACTGTGGCGGCGCCTGAGGCTGGGCCTGCTGCGCGCTCACAGCGGCCACGGCCGCAAGAAAACCAAGGATCGCAATCCAGAGAACGCGCTTTTTCATGGTCGTTATACGTATGGAGCAAGCGCGGCCTCAATCTCCGCGGCGCGCCTGCCCAAAGATGCTCCCACCTGATCGAAGTATACGCGCAAATCCCTTGGCAGCGGAGCGCGAACTTCCACCCAGGCGCCGCTGGACGGATGCGAAAATCCGATCCGGGCCGCATGCAGGAAGTTCCTCTCGAGAAGGGGCAAATCGCGCGATCCGGCGCGCAACCCTCGCGGCGCGCCGTAGAGCGTGTCTCCTACAACTGGATGCCCGATAGCCGCAAAGTGCGCGCGGATCTGATGCGTGCGCCCGGTGTGGAGCACGGCCTCGACCAGCGTGCAGCGGTCCAGGCGCGCAACCACGCGCCAGTCGGTTCGCGCGTGGCGGCCTTTGGCTGCGCGCGCGGTCATGCGCGTGCGGCGGCGCGGATCTCGGGAAATGGGCAGCGTGATCGTGCCGGAATCGCGCGGCATCTTGCCGTGCACGAGCGCCAGATAAATCTTTCGAACATTCCGCGAACGGAATTGTTCGGAGAGATGTTCGTGCGCTCGGTCGTTCCGCGCCACGACCATTGCGCCCGACGTTTCGCGGTCCAGGCGGTGCACGATGCCGGGACGCAGCGCGCCGCCCGCTGCGGAAAGTTTACCAAGACGGTGCAGGAGCGCATTCACTAGCGTCCCCCGCGAGTGACCCGCGCCTGCATGAACAATCATCCCAGCGGGTTTGTTCACAATCACGAAGTCGTCGTCCACATACAGCAGATCGAGCGGCAGATCTTCCGGCAGCGCCTCAGGTGCAGGCCGTGGCAGAATTTCGATCTCAATCGTTTCACCCGCCGCAACTCGGTGAGAAACCTTGGCAATCTTGCCGTCCACCTTAACGTGGCCTTCGCGAACCAGCTCCTGGATGCGCGTGCGGCTAAGCTCGGGAACGCGCTCGGCGAGAAATAGGTCCAGCCGCCGCCCCGCGTCACCCGATACGGCGGTTAGGTTTTGGTTTGAGGTAGCACAGGCTTCAGCCTGTGGATTTTTGTTCGAAGTGTCCAAAGTTATGAAAGTTCGGCGTGCGTGATTTTTGTCTCACCATTAGCAAAAATCCACAGGCTGAAGCGTGTGCTACTAAACCCGTCCCCGTTTTTCGGCGGTTGGAATGTGCCGCTGCCGCGCGCCGCCAAACAATAACTCGAAAAGGACCAATATCGCTCCAATCGTGATGGCGGAATCGGCGACGTTGAACGCAGGCCAAATGTACTTCCATAGCCGGACTTCCAGGAAATCCGTCACGCCGCCGTGGATCAACCTGTCAAGCGCGTTGCCCGCCGCGCCGCCCAGAATCAGCGCGAGGCCCCATTGCGCCATTGCGCCGCCGGCGCGGCCCGTGACGATCATCCACACGAGCAAAACCATGACGGCCGCGGAACTCAGCACCAGGAGCGGCGTGAGCCACGGCGAATTGGAATTCGAGAACACGCTGAAGGCGATGCCGGGATTCCTGCTGTGAACCAACACTACAATGTCCGAAACGATGGAATGGCGGTAGAACGGGCTCGTGTAGCGTTCGATGGCAAATTTCGTGGCGCGGTCCGCCGCGAGCACCGCAAGCGACAACCAGAACCAGCGCGCCCCCCTCACGCGGACGCGGCCCCTTGTCCCCCCGCACGGCCCGACTCTTCAATTTCGTTGAGCGCCTTCACGCAGCGCTCGCAAACGGTCGGGTAATCGGCGCTTTCGCCGACGTGCGTGGAATAATTCCAGCAGCGCTCGCACTTTGCCCCGTCGGCGCGTTGCACCGCCACGCTCAATCCCGGAAGCAATTCCGAGTTCTGCGCGCCGGCGGGCGCCGCAGCGGCGAGATCCACTTGCGAAACAATAAAAAGGCTGGGCAGCCAATTCTTGTATTGTTCCAGCAGAGGAGCCAGGTCCTGCGCGGCGTTCAAAACAACTTTTGCCTCGAGTGCGCCTGAAATCGTTTTCGCATTGCGCGCGGATTCAAGCGCGCGAAGGACTTCCGTCCGAACCGCCAGCAATTTTTCCCAGTTCGCCGCCTTTGCGGCTTCGAGAGGAGAACCGAGTGCCTCCGGCTTCGGGAAGAGAGCGAGGTGCGCGCTCTCGGGATCGCCCGCGACGTGGGGGAAATGTCTCCAGATTTCCTCGGCGGTGAAAACCGTAATCGGCGTCGCGAGGCTCAGCAACGCTTTCGCGATGCGATACACGGCGGTTTGCGCCGAGCGGCGCGCGCGGTTTCGCGCCGCAAAAGTGTAGAGACGGTCTTTCAGCACGTCAAAATAAAAAGCGCTGAGGTCCACCACCGCAAAATCGTGCAGCGCATGGAAGACGCGATGGAATTCAAATCCCTCGTACCATTTGCCGCACTGCGCGACGAGTTCCGCCGTGCGGGAAAGCATCCAGCGGTCAAGCTCCTCCATTTCAGTGTCGGGCACCGCATCGCGCGCGGGATCGAAATCGGCAAGATTGCCGAGGGCAAAGCGGAACGTGTTGCGCAGCTTGCGGTACGCCTCGGAAAGCTGCGTCATCACGTTGTCCGACATGCGCACGTCCGCCGTGTAATCCTGCGACGCGACCCACAGCCGCAGCAAATCCGCGCCCCACTTCTCGCACACATCCGTGGGCAGTACGACGTTGCCGAGCGATTTCGACATCGGCTGGCCCTTGGCGTCAAGCGTCCACCCGTGCGTCAGCACGTGCCGGTAGGGAGCGCCATCCCGCACAGCGACGCCGACAAGCAGCGAGCTGTGGAACCATCCGCGATACTGGTCCGGCCCTTCGAGATACATGTCCGCCGGCCAGGGAAGTTTTTGCCCGGCGGCATCGAGACGATCGAGAACCGCCAGATGCGATGAACCCGAATCGAACCACACATCCAGAATATCGGTTTCCCTGCGCCAACTGGACGCTCCGCAGGAGCAGCGCGTGCCCGAGGGCAACAGTTCTTCCACAGGATGTGTGAACCACGCATCAGCGCCTTCGGCCATGAACCATTTCTGAACGAGCGCGTGCAGCGCCGCAAAGTCATCAAACTGTTTGCCGCACTTGTCGCAATACAGAATCACCAGCGGCACGCCCCAATACCTTTGCCGCGAAACGCACCAGTCCGGCCTCTCCTCGATCATCGAGTAAATCCGTTCGGCGCCCCATTCGGGCGTCCATTTCACCTTGGCGATTTCCGCGAGCGCGCGCGGCCGGATCGCGCCCGCACCAGTCCCCGCCCCATCCAAATCGATGAACCATTGCTCGGTGGCGCGGAAAATCACGGGATTGTGGCACCGCCAGCAGTGCGGATAGCTGTGCGAGAGCTTTTGTTCGCCGAGAAGCGCGCCACGATCGCGCAGCAACGTCACAACAATGGGATTCGCCTCAAAGACCGTCTTCCCTTTGTATTCCGGCAGGCCTTCCAAATAGCGCCCGTGTCCATCGATCGGCGCGTAAGCTTCAATGCCATATTTCTGCCCAGTCTGAAAGTCCTCAACGCCGTGGCCCGGCGCGGTGTGCACGATTCCGGTGCCCTGATCGAGCGTGACGTAATCGGCCAGAACCGCCGGCACAATCAAATCCAGAAACGGATGCCGGAATTTCAGCTCCGCCAGATCTTTCCCTTTCCATGGCCCGCGCACGTTTTGTGCTTCAAGCTTCAAAGCATCGAGCGCCGGGCCGACCAAATCCGCCGCGAGCAATAGCGCTCCTGCTGAAGTTTCGGTCACGACGTAATCGTAGTCAGGATGAAACGCGAGCGCGCGGTTATGCGGCAGCGTCCAGGGAGTAGTCGTCCAGATCACGGCACTCACGCCCGAGCCGAGTTTTTCCGCCGCAGCGCCCGGCTCGACGGCAAATTTCACCCAGATCGACGGGCTGGTGTGATCTTCGTATTCCACCTCTGCTTCGGCCAGCGCGGTGGAATCCACGATGCACCAGTACACGGGCTTCAGCCCGCGATACACATAGCCTTTTTCGAGAAACGTGATGAACGCATCAGCGATCGTGGCCTCATATTGCGGGCTCATCGTCAGATACGGATCTTCCCACTGCCCCAGCACGCCGAGGCGCTTGAAATCTCGCCGGTGCTGATCCACGTAGCGCGAAGCGAATTCCCGGCACATGCGCCGGAATTCGCCCGGCGGGACACTTCCCTTTTTCCCGCCGAGTTCTTTTTCCACCTGCGTTTCAATCGGCAGCCCATGGCAATCCCATCCGGGAACGTAGGGCGCGCGAAAGCCCGCCATCGTTTTCGACTTCACGACCATGTCTTTCAAGATTTTATTTAGGCCGGTGCCGAGATGAATCGTGCCGGTCGGATAGGGCGGCCCGTCATGCAGGACGTAGGAAGGCGCGCCGGCGCGAGCCTGCTGGATGCGGTGATAGAGTTTTTTCTCTTCCCACTCCGCAAGCTGCTTCGGCTCATTCTGCGGCAAGCCGGCCTTCATCGGAAAATCCGTGCGCGGCAAATTCAAAGTGCTTTTCAAATCAACAATTTTGGGCATAAATTAGCTTCGGGTGCGGACTGTCCTTTCACACTCAGCGCTGCCAGTGAAGCGTGCAGCTCGCCGAAAAATCGGCGGCGCTTGGCAAGGACAGTTTTTTCCTATATAGCCTTGACTGTACTGCCTAGTCTGGAAACGCGCTTCCTCGTGGTAACGTCCCAATGTTACAATGGATTTGGCAGTGTGTCAGCCGCCTGCCCCGCCGGGCATCCATTCGCGACGCGAGAGAATCGAACTGCGAGAGACAATTTTCGGCAGCGTGAGGCAAGAAAATCTTTGAGCACCATTGCGCCAAAGTGGAGTGATCCAAGCACCCCGGCACCTAAGGTGGTTCTTCCTGAGGGTAAGACTGCGCCGCGCCTCGGCGGCTCCCAGAAACCTCTCTCCCGTGGATTCATGTCCAATCTGAGGGACTTCCTCATGGAACGTCCGGTGAAGATCTCCAAGCATGCAAGGGGCGATGTCTTCACCGTACCCGAATACGGCGGCGGCCTGGCCGAAAATTTCAAAGAATGGTTCAAGCCGACGCCCAAAGCGGTGTCCTCGCGCATGACGGTGAACTGGCAGCCCGGTTACAAAGTCATGTGGCAGAATCTTTGCGACCTCATTTCGCCGCCCAAGCTTCCGCCGCTCAAGGTAACGAGCCAGCCCGTCAAGGTGAAAGACATCTGGTCCAAGGACAAGGCCTTCGGGCCGTCGCAGGCCATTGCCCTCGCGGTGCATATCGCCATCACGGCCTTGGTCTTCTCTCCCCTGCTATATACAGTGGTCAAAAAGGCGACCGCAAGCCCTGTCAGCACTTTGGTGACGCCGATTGATATTTCCGACTACGCCGCGAAGTTGCCCCCCGGCAAGGACAAGGCCGGAGGCGGCGGTGGAGGCGGCGAGAGAAATCCGCTTCCCGCCACGAAGGGCAAGGCGCCGAAGTTCAGTTTCAACCAGATCGCGCCCCCAATGGTGCACACCAAGCCCGATTCGACTATTCAGGCGACTCTGCTCGGACCGCCGGACCTGAAAATTCCGAGTCCAAATATGGATAATTTCGGCGATCCGCTATCCAAGATGCTGAACGGTTCGGGCGGTCCCGGCGGCGGCAGCGGCATCGGAAGCGGCACCGGCACCGGAATTGGCAGCGGCGAGGGCGGCGGCCTTGGGCCCGGCTCCGGCGGCGGCACGGGCGGCGGGGCATACCATCCGGGAACGGGCGGCGTCGGCTATCCAACTTGCGTCTATTGCCCTGACCCCAAATACTCCGAAGAAGCTCGGAAGGCAAAGTATCAGGGCACGGTCGTCCTCCAAGTCGTCATCACACCGGACGGCCGCGCGACGGATATCCAAGTGGTGAAAGGTCCCGGACTGGGTCTGGAAGAAAAAGCGGTGGAAGCCGTGAAGCAATGGCGCTTCAAGCCCGCCAATGGACCCGGTGGAAAACCGGTCCCCGTGGTTGTTCCTCTCGAAATCACTTTCCGATTGCTTTAGAACCTGCCTAGTAAATCGTCTTTGTGGGTCGCGGCTTCACAGGTTACGGAAAAACTCAAAGCGCTGTCATTCTGAGCGAAGCAAAGAATCTCTCCTTGTTTCTTTTCTTATACTTAAATCGAAGAGAGATTCTTCGCTTCGCTCAGAATGACAAAACAAGACATTTTTTCCGCAGCCACTTCAGCCGCGACATTCAAGGGCCTGAAAATCAAGGGCTTTAGCCCCTGACGCCTGACAGTGTTTTGATGGCCCGCAATTTATAAGTTGGCTGCTAGTTTTTTCTGCTCTGCGCTTTTTCTCTCCGTGATTCAACATCATTTGCCGTTTCCTCACTCATTGATTACGATTTGAATCCGAGGTATCCGCCGTGAAACCCAAAACAACCCGCGCCGCGAAATTGTTTCTCGCGAGTTCTCAACGTTTGCTCGGGAAACAAAGTCTTCCCCGCATCGTGAAATGTCTTCAACAGCTTTCTGAAGAGGAGATCTGGTGGCGGCCGAATTCGGATTCCAACAGCGCGGGCAATCTCGTTTTGCATCTATGCGGAAACGTCCGCCAGTGGATCATTTCGGGCCTCGGCGGGGCGGAGGACATGCGGCAACGTGACCGCGAATTCGCGGAGCAAGGGCCTATTCCCCGCAAAGTGCTCATTGCCCAATTGCGGCGAACCGTCCAGGATGCGTGCCGAGTGCTAGCCCATCTCCGCGATGATTCGCTGTCGCGGAAATATGTGATTCAAGGTTTTCATGTTACAGGACTCGATGCGGCATTCGGCGTGACCGAGCATTTCGGATATCACACCGGCCAAATCATTTACATTACGAAGCTCAAGCGCGCCCACGATTTAAGATTCACACACCTGCCCGTGATAAAAGAGAAGAAGGGCGGCCGATGAAATGTGGCACAGGCTTCAGCCTGTGCCACCCATCGGTGAGAAATCAGAGTCGGTGGAAAGATTTTCAAATGCTGGCCGCGTACATGGCGGAAACACCTCCTTGCAGAATCGTTTCCAATGGCGTTCGGTCGAGGTACACTTCGCCATGAGAACAATGAAGATGAAATCCTGCATTCGCGCATTTGCTTTGTCCGTTGGATCCTTACTAGCGGTAATTCCCGCGCACCTCGCGGCGCAGTCCACGGGGCGCATTGAATTCGTGGCGCTCGTTTCGCCCACCGGGGGCCAGCCCGAGCCGGTCCGCCAATTGACGTTTTATCTGCTGCGCAAGAGCGTCGAGGACATTCGCGCAGAAGCCGCGCAAACGGCGCCTGCCCCCGCGCTGGACAAGTTCATCGACGGACTTAGTTTCTCGCCGGAATTGAAAACATGGATGAACAAGCATCATTCCGTCCGCCTGTCCGGCGATGATTTCACCAAAAGCCTGACTCCCGATGACATCGTGGATGTTCCCGAGTTCTTCAAAGCCTACATGGACCATAACGCGGCATATCGAGGAGTTGGCTTCCCCGAGCCGAAATTCAAGGAAAAGGACAAGACCTCCAATCCGGAAAAATACGAGGCGCAGAAAGAAGAATATAAAGCGGCCGTTCGTAAATTCATCGCGCGCGCCCCGGACACGAAACAGGGGATGGACCTGGACCTCATCGACCTGAACCCGGATCCAAAGTGGGAGTCGATCGAGGGCAAGCAGCGCAAACTCCTGGAAGCGCGCGCGTTCCAATTGGCCCGAGAGCGCTACCTCGTCGCCCGCACGGATACAAATCTCGACGGACACGGAACTTTCGCTGGCCTTGCGCCCGGAAGCTATTGGATCGGGATGCTCGGCGCGGAAGCGATTTCCGGCGATGTGCGCTTGCAATGGGATTTACCCGTTAGGGTACGGCAGGGTGAAACAGCAAGCGTCGAACTCTCCAACCTGAACGCCGTGAGACCCAACACCACCGCTCAAAATTCCGATAACTGAGGATCCCCTCCGCAGTGACTTCCATAGACGAGAGCGTGGCCTAGATGGGCACCTGGCCGCTCTGGATCGCCTTCAACGCCGGCGTCGCGCTCTCCCTGGTCCTCGATCTGGGATTGTTTCATCGTCGCGCGCGTGTTATTTCGATGCGCGATGCGGCAATCGAGAGCGCAGCGTGGATTTCTCTTTCACTCGGTTTTGGCGCGTGGATTTTCATTTCGCACGGAAGAGGACCAGGCCTCGAGTTTTTTACCGGCTACGTCGTCGAAAAATCCCTCAGCCTGGACAACGTTTTCGTTTTTCTGCTGATCTTCCAGTATTTTCGCGTCGATCCCCGCTACCAGCATCGCCTGTTGTTCTGGGGCGTCGTGGGCGCGCTCGTGCTGCGCGGGGCGATGATCGGCGCGGGCGCCGCGTTGATCGCGAGGTTTGACTGGATCCTCTATCTCTTCGGAGCTTTTCTAATTTATTCGGGATTCAAGCTGTTCGGCGCCGACCATGCCGTGCACCCCGAAAAAAATCCGGCGGTGCGCTGGGCGCAAAAGTTCCTGCCCATATCGCAAACGAAGGCCACGCAGGAATTGTTTGTGCGGCAAAGCGGGCGCTGGCTGTTCACCCCGCTTTTTCTGGTGTTGATCGTGCTCGAAACCACGGATCTCATTTTAGCGGTGGACTCGATCGCCGCCGTCTTCGGCGTGACCCGCGATCCGTTTATCGTCTACAGTTCCAACGTCTGCGCGATTCTTGGCCTCCGCGCCCTCTATTTTCTCCTGGCCGGAATCCTGCAATACTTTCAATACCTGGATGAAGGCCTCGCGATAGCCGTCATGTTCATCGGGGCAAAGATGCTCGCCGATCCGTGGGTGCATATTTCCACCGGCCTGTCGCTGGCAATTGTAGGTGGCATCATCGTCCTTGCGATTCTCACTTCCGTTGTCCAGGCGAAATTGCGAAAGAAAACTGTACAACCAAAGATAATCAAACGCGGCCGTATTGTTGACATCGATGTGACGCCTGAATTCATAGCGCACCTCGCGGACAGCGACCCCGCGGAGCGCGCGTGGACAGCGTTTCGTCTGTTCAGCGCGGGCCTTGCTCGTGCACTCGATTCATTGCAGGAATGGGAAGAGGATGACGAACTGCAGGCGCTCCTGGTCCGGGAAAAAATTGAGAGCGTAACGGATCCGCCCTCCTCTGTGGCGCGACTCACCGTCGGAATCGCCGTCCTCCCGGAAACGTTTAATAAGATCCGCGCTGCCCACGGCTCTCCTCCGCTCGCCGACGCGCCCGCCGATCAGGATGTTTTGGAATTCGAGCTAGAATTTTCAGACAGCGGCATGTCTTCCATCCGCCTGGACATCCTGACGACGAAAGCGCCCGGAGGCAAAGGCGCCATCGCCCGTTTCCTCGAAAAATTTGGCGAAGGAATCCAGCAGGTGGAGCTTGACGTTACCGACGTGGACCGCGCCACGGAAATCCTGCGCACGCGATTCAAAATTGAGCCGATCTATCCCGCGACGCGCCCCGGAGCGAATGGCACCCGCGTGAATTTTTTCCTGGTGACCGCGCGGAACAACCAAAAAGTGCTGGTCGAACTAGTCGAGCAGCCGAAGGGCGCCTTTAAGTAGGACGGGCTTCAGCCTGTCTGCCTTTCTTACCGCCTGGCAATCAAACCCCGACAGGCTGAAGCCTGTCCTACTCAGCTCCGCCCATACACCGGTATCGCGGCCCCATGAATCACCCGCGCCTCATCCGAGCACAAAAACAAAATAACGCGCGCAATTTCTTCCGGCTTTGGCCATTTTGAAAAATCCGCTCCCGGCATCGCCTTCTGGTTCGCAGCCGTATCGATGATGCTGGGCAAAATAGTATTCACATTGATGTTGAACGGTTTCACTTCCGCCGCAAGCGAATCCATCAGTGCCAGCGCAGCCGCCTTCGATGCGGCATACAACGCACCTCCCGCCGCGTGATCGAAGGCCGCCTTCGATGAGATGTTCACGATCCATCCCCGGTTTTGCTTGATCATTTGCGGCACCACGGCCCGCGCCAGGACAAATCCCGTCTTGAGATTCAGCTGAAGCATCTTGTCGTAGGTTCGAGCATCCACTTCCCACAGATTCGTCCCGCCCGCATATCCGCCCACCGTATTCACAAGAATATCGAGGCGCCCGTGCTTCGCCACAGTCTCGGCAATGAATTTTTCCACGGCTGGCGCGTCGGTGACGTCCACACTCACGCCCGCAGGAGGCGCCGCTCCGATCCTCTGCGCCGCGGCCACGACCGCGGCAAATTCTTCCGCGACTTGATAAGTCACCAGGATCGTCGCTCCTGCTTCGAGAAACGCCATGGTGACTTCGCGGCCGAGCCCTCCAGTACCACCCGTTACGAGAACGATCTTGTCGTGAAAGTTCATGATCCCCTCAATCGAATATTCCGCAATCGCACAGCCCCTGTAGCGCCCACCTTCAGGTGGGCATGTGCTTGCAACTACGTTGCTCGTCCGCCGTGGCGGACGAGCGCAACAAGAAATCTACTCCCCGGCTTGCTCAAGGAGCTTCGACACGAGCCCCGTCCATCCCGTCTGATGGCTCGCGCCCAACCCCGCTCCGGTGTCCCCGTGAAAATATTCGTAAAACAAAATCAGATCGCGCCACAACGTATCAGTCTGAAATTTTTCGTTTCCGCCATACACCGGCCGCCGTCCATTTTCGTCGCGGAGAAAAATATGCGTCAGGGAACGGGAAAGTTCCGCGCTTACATCCCAAAGCGACATTTGCTTGCCCGACCCGGAGGGACACTCCACGCGAAAATCATCCCCATAATAATGATGAAATTTCTGAAGCGACTCGATCATCAGAAAATTCGGGGGGAACCAGACGGGGCCGCGCCAGTTCGAGTTTCCGCCGAATAACCCGCTCTGCGATTCTCCCGGTTCGTAATCCACGCGATATTCGTTGCCGTTGACCGAGAGCGTATACGGATGCGCCGCGTGATATTTTGACAGAGCGCGAATGCCGTGCGGGGAATAGAACTCTTCCTTATTGACCATGTAGCCGATGATCCGCACGAGTTGTTTTCGGTCCACCAGCGAAAGCAGCCGGCGCACTCCATTCGGCGAAGTCTGGCTGGTGTCCACGCGCGAAGCAAAGCTCGGCATGTTGTCGAGAAACCACTGCATGCGGCGCTGAAAACCCGGCAGGCGCGCAATCAGCTCCGGCTCCAGCGTCTCCACCGCAAACAGCGGAATCAGCCCCACCATCGAGCGCACTTTCAAGTAGTGCTGATCGCCATTCGGAAGGTGAACCGCGTCGTAGAAGAACCCGTCTTCTTCATCCCAGAGCGACAATCCCTCGGCCACATGCGAGTTGATTGCGTCGGCGATGTGAACGAAATGCTCAAAAAATTTGCTGGCCACGTCCTCATAAGCCGGGTCCTCGCGCGCCAGTTCCAGCGAGATTGCCAGCATGTTCAAGCAATACATCCCCATCCAGCTGGTTCCGTCCGACTGCTCGAGATGTCCTCCGGTGGGCAGTGGCTGCGAGCGGTCGAACACGCCGATGTTGTCGAGGCCCAGGAAGCCGCCTTGAAACACGTTCATTCCGTCCGGATCCTTGCGATTCACCCACCACGTGAAATTCAGCAGGAGTTTGTGAAACACGCGTTCGAGGAAGCTGCGGTCGGCGCGCCCGCGGATGCGCTTTTCGATCTTGTACACGCGCCAGGCCGCCCACGCGTGAACCGGCGGATTCACGTCGCCAAAAGCCCATTCGTACGCGGGCAACTGCCCGTTCGGATGCATATACCATTCCCGCAACAGGAGGATGAGCTGTTCCTTGGCGAAGTCCGGATCGACGAGCGACAGCGCAACCGTGTGAAACGCCAGGTCCCACGCCGCGAACCACGGATACTCCCACTTGTCCGGCATCGAAATGACGTCCGCGTTGTACAGGTGCGTCCAATCGTGGTTGCGCCCCTTCTTTCGTTCCGGCGGCGGGGGCGGCTGGCCGGGGTCTCCCTCCAGCCAAGTCCGCACATCGTAGTGATAGCACTGCTTGGACCAGAGCATGCCCGCCAGCGCCTGGCGCATGATGCTGTGCGCGTCTTCCGACCGCTCCTGCGGAAAGCGCCGCGCGTAAAACTGGTCCGCTTCGCCGCGGCGCAGTTCGAACGTTTTTTCGAATATCGCGTCGAACGGGTTGGGAACGCCATCCTTAGGTTCCGCGTTCGTCAGCCTCAGGCGAACCGTCACCGAGGCGCCCGGCGCGATCTTGAATCGATAGCGCGCGGCGCATTTCGTCCCCTTTTGCGCGGGATTGACGGCCTCCTTCACGCCTCCAATCACATACTCGTGGAAACCATCTTTCACGTACGGAGATTTATCCGGATAGCCGAAGACACGCTGGAAATTGGTCTCGTTCTCGGTGAAGAGCATCTCCTGTGAGCCCTCGACGAGTAGCCACCGCTTCCCGTAACGGCTCTCCTCGGCCGCAACCACCGCGGCGCCCATGAAATCCGGAACGCGCGAGAGTTGTGGATGCCCGTGCTTCTCCCCAAAGGACCATATATTTCGAAACCAAAGCGTCGGCAAAAGATCGAGCTGCTCTTCTTCCGGACCGCGATTCCAGGCCGTGATCTTAATCAGAATATCTTCCGGCGCGGCCTTGGCATATTCCATGAACACGTCGAAATACCGGTTTTCATTGAAAACGCCCGTATCCATGAGCTCGAATTCCGGTTCGCGCTTTCCTCTCTTGCGATTTTCCTCTACGAGTTGGTCATACGGAAACGCCGCCTGGGGATATTTGTACAGATACTTCATGTAGGAGTGGGTCGGCGTCGAATCGAGGTAGAAGTAATACTCTTTCACGTCCTCGCCATGATTGCCTTCGTTGCCGGTCAGTCCGAACAAGCGTTCTTTGAGGATGTGATCGCGCCCGTTCCAAAGCGCCAGCGCGAAGCAGACCCGCTGATGGCGGTCGCTGATCCCGCCAATGCCGTCCTCTCCCCAGCGATAGGCGCGCGACCGCGCCATGTCGTGCGGAAAATATTCCCATGCGGTTCCGCCCGGACTGTAATCCTCGCGGACCGTCCCCCATTGCCTCTCGGCGAGATAAGGCCCCCAGCGCTTCCAGTGCTTGGTGCGCTGGTGGGATTCGTCCAGGCGCTGTTCTTCGGCTGTCATCACGCAGTTCCTCGCTCCGAAAAGGTAGCACAGACTTCAGTCTGTGGGTTTTGCTATCCAGACTCGCAATTATTCATGGGCTGAAAACCTGGTTGCGGAACCGCGCCTGACGCTGGCATTCTCGATGTGGTCATGTTAAAATGACTATAGTCCTGGAGAAGACACCATGAAACAGATGCGAGCGAGCGCTTTTAAGGCGCGTTGTCTGGCGGTGATGGACGACATACAGGCCACCGGCGAACCGGTAATCGTGACCAAACGCGGCAAGCCCGTCGTAAAGGTCGTTCCCATAAAGCCCGAGAAGGACGACATCTTCGGTTTCATGGCCGACAAATTCGACATCATCGGCGATATCGAATCTCCAGTGGTCCCCTTGAAAGATTGGAAGATCTTTAAGACCAAGAAGATCAAGAAATGATCCACCTCCACAACGCAAATCGATGCTACGGCGCACTAGTCGGACATATCCGGTTCACAGGCAGATGCCGATGATTCTTCTCGATACGCACGCATTGATCTGGCTGGCGAGGGATCCCTCGAAATTGTCACTGGCAGCGGCGGACGCAATCCGAGGCTCTGTCCAAAGCGGTGGGCTCGCCATTTCCGCGATGACTATTTGGGAATTGGCCTGGCTGGCGACTCACTCCCGCCTCAATCTTAAGGAACCTGTTGATACCTTTGTCGAGGAGTTGACTTCACGAACTGCCATTCGCCCGATTACGCCAAGAATTGCAATCCTGGCAAATCAACTTCCCGCGACCTATCCCAGCGACCCCTCTGACCGTCTCATCGGAGCAACCGCGATGTCCGAGGGAATCGCTCTCATCACAAAGAACAGGACGATCCGGAACTGTAAGCAGATCAAAACGATTTGGTAGGATTCTCTCGGACTCAGGGCCGACGATCAGATGCCCCTCTTTTGTAGAAACCGGACGCATGGGGAGGGGACCGTGGACGGCCTGAAAAGAAACCGGGCTTAGCGCAGCTTTCGGCAGCGCTAAGCCCGGAAAGACTTGCCGTTGCACCGTTAAACGAGTGCAGCCTATGTCTTTTTCTCCGAAGATAGTTACCAAGCGGGCCGCGAAATAGCCTCAATCCCGTCCGTCGCGGCCGTCCCCGTGGTGCCCGTCTTCATTGTCTTCGGTGCCTGGAACGGCGAATACGGCGATGCAGCCGTTCGTGGTGCCGCAGATTTGCTGACCGATGGTCGTGACGTCTCCGCCGAGGCCCACTACACTTTTCGGCGCCACCTGCGGGACGAAAACCTTGTGACGTCGTCGGTCCGCGGCCACCGAATGCGAGGCGCTGGATTGCGGAATAGCTTCCAGCAAGAAGTTGGTTTCACCGTCGACCACACCGAGCACCGCGCCACCGGGCATCGCGGAGGATCCAGTGTAGTAGCGGTCCGAACCTGCGTCGTACCACACTTCATCGGAACCGGTCAGGTTGCCCACGTCGACATAGTTAAAATTTTTCACGTTGATGATAGTGGTCTCAAGGTCGCCCGGTTGGTTGTTCGGGGTGCAGCCCTCCATATCGTTGTCATGCGGCCCGATGGTGGCGCCGTTTGGTCCGCAGTGAATAAGCGGGACAACTTTTTCTATCGGGCTTAAAAGATTCGTAGGATCAATTACAAGAATCGCACCGCTACAGGTAACAGGAGGGGCGTTCTGCCCGTAATTGCAGCCTGTCGGATTGTCTTTTATGATCGGCACCGACACGATGAATCGTTGAATGGATTCGTCCCATGCGGGCTGCTCGATCGAAAGTCCAAATCCACTCGGGAGCACCGCGGGGTCTGCTGAGATTTTGGTGATCTCGGTGACGGGATTGTCGTCGTCATCTCCATTCGCCGTAAACAGCGTCGCAAACGGCGGATCCTCCGCATTGTTCACCGCAAGTAACAACTTGCCGTCAGTCGTCAGGGCCATCTCGTCTAACCGCGTGGTGCCGCCGGTGCTGATTGTCGCGACGATCATGCCCGTCTTGAGATCGATCACCTTAAGCGTGCTATCGCCGTCCCCGGCATAGAGCCACCTGCCGTGCGAAGCGACGCCGTCCGGTCCGGAATGATTGTTATCCACGGCAGTTCCCGCGGCGTTGAGCTTAATCCCAACGAAGCCGCCAATCGTCTTCTTGAAAACGTTGTGCCGTGTATCGATGATGTCGACTCCATTGTTGGAACGATCGGCAAGGTAGTACTCAGCGCGATCCGGATTGACCCAGCTAATGTCAAACGACCGAATCGGATTACCCGGTATCGGAATTGCCGTCAGGCATTCGGTTTGTGTTGTGGTCGGTGCGCCTGGGCCTTGACACTGTGCGCCCGCGGATACCGCGGTGCATACCAGCAAGGCGGCAAGCCACGCTGCTCCAGTTAGTGTCGCGCACGACCGTCGACGTGCTGCATATGTTGATGAGGACGAAGCGGCGATATTTCCCTTCTCCTCCAAAAAAAACAGGTTCAATCCAGAACGTTTCATCGTTCCTCCCTCAGATTAGTTTTTCCAGGTAATAATTCAGGGCCGCAAAAAACACCGACTTCAGGGGCAAAGGTAGTTCAGGGCCAATTGGGAACCGCCGACTTCAGGGTTGATTATTATTCAGGGCCGACAGCGAGTCTCCGAATGCAAGGTCAACGGCGCACACTATTGTTCTTAGTAACTTTGATTGTCAAGCATTAAATGGGAGTCTTCACTCAAGCGGGCGTACCCTGACTCTCAGTACCTGAGCACAATCGACCGCTACAGATGTTACTAAGGGATTGCACAACATTGGGGGCTGAGGGATCTTTCCGGCGCGTCTTTTTCAAAGGCCCGATGGATGAGCCTGGCTTCCCTGCATCCTGCCCGGATCAGTGAATCTCAATCACACGCGCCTGGCGGACGGCCTGGATCGCGCGGAGTTCGCCGAGAACTTCGGGCGGAACTTTTTGGTCTACGTTGACGATGCCGATGGCTTCGTCCGAATTCTGCACGCGGCCGAGAGCGAAGTTGGCGATGTTGATGGCGTGTTTTCCAAGCAGCGTGCCGACGCGGCCGATGACGCCGGGGACGTCTTCGTTGCGGAAGAGCAATAGGAAGCCAGTGAGCGGCGCGTCGATGTCGATGTTGTTCACGCCGAGGATGCGCAGCGCGTTGTTCAGGCCGATCATGCCGAGGACGGAAACGGTTTCGCCGTCGATGCGCAAAGCCACGCCCAGGGAATTGGTGTATTTGGCGCGGCGCGCGCTGCGCACTTCGACGACCTCGATGCCGCGCGCCTTCGCGAAATTTCCGGCGTTAATCAAATTAATTTGATCGGCCAAAATTTGGCCCAGGACGCCCTTCAGCACGGCATTTTTCACGAGGTGCGTGTTCAGGTCGGCGAGGCCGCCGTCGTAGCTGATCGAGACTTCCGCAAACGGCTTCTCCGTCAATTGCGCGACGAATGTGCCCAGCTTTTCCCCGAGCTGAAGATAGGGCCCAAGCTTCTTGAACTCTTCGGGAGAAATGGCCGGCATATTCACGGCGTTCTTGACGGCGCCGGTCGTCAAGTAGTCGCGCAACTGTTCCGCAATGCGCGTGCCGACGACTTTTTGCGCTTCTTCAGTCGAGCCCGCGATGTGCGGCGTGGCGATCACTTTGGGATGCTGCACGAGTCGCGGATCGGCTGGAGGTTCGGCCTCAAAGACGTCGAGACCCGCTCCCGCCACATGCCCGCTTTCGAGCGCCGCGAAAAGCGCCACTTCGTCCACCAGTTCGCCGCGCGCGCAATTGGCGATGCGCACGCCTTTTTTGGTCAGCGCGAGCGATTTGGCGTTGATCAAATGCCTGGTTTCCGGCGTCAGCGAGGAATGCAGGCTGATGTAATCGCTGGTCTTCAATAATTCCTCGAGCGGCACGAGGCGGATATTCTGCTCGGTGGCGAGCACGGTGGACACGTAGGGATCGAAGGCGATGACTTTCATCTTGTGCGCCTGCGCGAGGCGCGCGACTTCCGTGCCGATCGTGCCGAGGCCGACGAGGCCCAGCGTCTTGTCGCGCAATTCGCTGCCCGTAAATTTTTTCTTGTCCCACTTGCCGGACTTCATCGAAGCGTCGGCCTGCGCCACGGGATGCGCCATCGCGAGAAGCATGGTCATTGTGTGCTCAGCCACGCTGATGGCGTTTCCGCCGGGAGTGTTCATGACGAGCACGCCCTTGCGCGTGGCGGCGTCAAGGTCGACGTTGTCAACGCCCACGCCGGCGCGCCCGATGACGCGCAGGCTTTTGGCTTTATCCATCAGCTCAGCCGTCACCTTCGTCGCGCTGCGGACAAGCAAGGCATCCGCGTCGCGAATATCTTCCTCGACCTTCCCTTTCGTTTTGGGGAGATTTACGACGGTCCAGGACGGATCCGCCTTCAGAATATCCACCACGCTTTCGTCAACGCTGTCGGCAATCAGAATTTTCATTGTGCTCTCAAGATTCTCCGTGCCCTCGCGGTTCTCCGTGCGCTCCGTGCTAAGTCTTTGCTCGCCATCCAATCAAAGGCTTTCAACACAGAGGGCACAGAGAACACAGAGAAATGCAAATCAAAAACGAATGTGGAAAAAAACCAACACTTGCCACCAGCCACCAGCCACCAGCCACCTGAAACCTTCTCTACTAGGCCGAATGTCGCAAATAAACATTCTGCGCGGCACGAACACCACTGCCGAGCTCGACTTTGTGGCCGACTTTCTGCAGTACGATCTCGAGCGCTCCGAGCACGGCCACCAGATCGAGAAAATCGTAATATCCAAGATGGGCGATGCGGAACATGTGGCCCTTCATCGAGCCCTGCCCATCGGTAAGAATGACGCCAAATCGCGCGCGCATTTCCTTGACCACTTTGGTGGACTCGATCCCCGCGGGAGCGTTGATGGCAGTAACGGCGTTCGCGGGAGAACTCACCGCAAAATTCGTCAGGCCCAGCGCGACGGCCGCTTCGCGAGTCGCCTCGGCGAGTAGCGCGGCGTTGGCGATGAGGTTTTCGCGCCCAAGTTCCTTGATGTAATTCAAAGCCCCATGCAGGCAAACGACGAGCGAGGTTGCGGGAGTGTAGCTCGATTCCCCCTTTGACAGGCTCTTGCGTTCCTTCGCGTAGTCAAAGTAATAGCGCGGGAGTTTCGATTTTTCCATCGCCCGCGCGGCCTTCTCGCTGATGCTGGCGAAGGCGAGACCCGGCGGAATCATCGTGGCCTTCTGCGATCCGCCGATCATGATGTCAAAGCCCCACTCGTCCGGGCGCAGGTCCGTGGTCCCGAGGCCGGTAATGGCGTCCACCACAAAGCAGCATTCCGGCAGCGCCGCCACAGCCTTGCCGAGCGTCTCAACGTCGTTTCTCACGCCCGTCGAACTTTCGGTCGCCTGGATGAGCACGGCGCGGAACGGGCCACCGGTTTCGAGATGCTTCTTCATTTCGCCGATGGGAACGGGGTGCCCGTAAGGCGCCTCCACGACAACCGCTTCAATGCCGTAGGCTTTCGCGAGCTGCACCCAGCGCTCGCCAAATTTTCCCGCCGTCCCGATCAGCACGCGCTCGCCGGGAGAGAGCAGGTTCGACACCGCGCCTTCCATCGCGCCCGTGCCCGAACTGGCGAACACGATGACGTCATTCTGCGTGTGGAAGTAATAACGCAGGTTTTCTAGCGTTTCCCGCATCAGCGCCCGGAAGGCGTCCGTGCGGTGATGCAGCGTCATGGTCAGCGCCCGAAGCTGCGCTTCCAGCAACAGAGGGGTCGGTCCGGGAGTAAACAGTCTTTCCTTGATGATTCCTGGCATATCCGTATCTCAGTCCAATCTTTTTCTTTTAGAATAGAAGAAAATTTATTTGAGGCGCAAGCAATCCGAGTTAGGCCAAACCTGTTCCAAGGGCATATCCGCCTTTGTAAGTCCATTTGCAGGCAGGAACATAGGTTAAGGGATGGCGGGAAAATGGTCAACTTGTCTGGACCGCCGCGAATGCAGGCCGTACAATTGAAGATTAAACCACGATCGTGAATCTGAAGGAACCCATCCATGGGCGAAAAAGTAAAAGTAGTCGATGTGACGGCTCGCGACGGTCTGCAGAATGAACCGCGGCCCGTGTCCACTCAAGACAAGCTCGCGCTGATCGAAAAGCTGATTGACGCGGGCATTTCCGATATTCAGGCGACCAGCTTCGTCCATCCCAAATGGGTGCCGCAAATGGCGGACGCGGAAGATGTGGCGGCCGGCCTCGGCAAATTTGAGGGTGTGACGTTTTCCGCTTTGGTCCCCAACTTGAAGGGTTACGACCGGGCTCTGGCTGCGGGCATCCGCCATATGGAATTCGTGATTGCCGCCAGCGAAACGTTTAACCGGAAAAATCTGAATCGCAGCATGGCCGAATCGCTGCAACTCTTGGAGCAAGCCACTCGCCTGGCCGAACGCGATGGCGTGGTCCTCCGCGTAGGGTTTTCCACGTGCTTCCATTGTCCCTTTGAAGGACGGATCTCGAGCCAGGCGGTAGTGAATGCGGCTCGCGCCGCGCGCGGAATAGCGCCATGGCGGATCGCCATTTGCGATACCGATGGCATGGCCTTCCCGAATCAAGTCAAAGAAACTGTCGGCCGGCTGCTAGGGGAATTGAAAATGACCCGAAAGGATCTGGTGCTTCATTTTCACGACACGTATGGCCGAGGCCTGGCGAACACACTCGCGGGACTCGAAGCCGGAGTTCGCGAATTTGACGCTTCCACCGCCGGCCTGGGTGGTTGCCCGTATTGCCCCGGCGCCAGCGGGAACCTTGCGACGGAAGATCTTGTCGATTTTCTGGAAGGCATGGGCTTCGACACGGGAATCGATTTGGAGAAATTGCTGGATGCGGCCGAATTTGCCTGCCGCTTTTTCTTCCCGGCCCTATCAAGGACATCTCCTGCGTGCGCGCCGTGCAGGCGCCTGCGGCGTGACTCCACAAGTATCGGCATAAATTTCAGACCCGTTGCGCGAGGGGATTAGACAGATGGCGCTTCCACTCCAGGGTGTCCGCGTGCTGGACGTAACCAACGTCCTCGCCGGGCCGTTCTGCAGCTTTCAGCTCGTTTTGCTTGGCGCCGAGGTCATCAAGATCGAACACCCGGAAAACGGGGATCTCGCCCGGCGCCTGGGCGCGGATGTGAAAACGAATGAGGAGTTGATGGGTATCTCGTTCGTAGCCGTCAACGCAGGCAAGCAATCCGTAACGATCAACCTCAAGTCGCCCGAAGGCAAAGAGATCTTCAAAAAACTCGCGGCGATCTCGCACGTCGTGATCGAAAATTTCCGGCCGGGCGTCATGACCCGGCTGGGCCTCGACTATCCAGTGCTGTCGAAAGTGAATCCCCGCCTCGTCTATTGCGCGATTTCAGGTTTTGGGCAAGATGGCCCGCTGGCGATGCGGCCCGCTTACGATCAGGTGATCCAGGGAATTTCGGGCGTCATGAACGTGACCGGAGACGCGCAAAGCGCCCCGTTGCGCGTAGGCTATCCCATTTGCGACACCATGGGAGGCATCACGGCGGCCATGGCCATCTGCGCGGCGCTCGTCGGGGCGCAAGCCACAGGGAAAGGCCGCAGGATCGACGTCTCCATGCTGGAATCCACGCTGGCCTCGATGGGCTGGGTCGTCTCGAATTATCTCAACGCAGGCTTGGAGCCCATCCCCATGGGAAATGAAAACTTCACGGCCGCGCCCTCCGGCGCATTTCGCACCGCGAATGGGTTGCTCAATATCGCCGCCAATGAAGACGCTCAGTATGAAAAATTGTGCGACGTCATTGGGCGCCCCGAGTTGAAAACCGACGCCCGTTTTGCCGAGCGGGAAACTCGCAGGCGGAACCGGCCGGCGATCAATAAGGAAATTGCGCCGGAACTGATGAAACGCAGCGCTGCAGAATGGGAACAAGCGCTGATCGAAGCAGGCGTGCCCGCGGGACGCGTTCTGAGCGTTCCGGAGATACTTAACCACCCGCATCTCTCGGGGCGCCACTTCGTCTCCGAATTTGAGGGATCGGCAGGAAAACAGAGAGTAACCCGCGGCGGCTTTCTATTTTCCGATGACCAGGCATCGCCGCAAGGACCCGCTCCCGCGCTTTCCGAACATACGGACGCGTGGCTGAGCAAGTTTGGCTATAAAGACAACGAGATTCGAAGCCTGCGAAATAAGCATGTAATATGAGAGTGATATTCCTTATTTAGAAACTGAATGTAACGTCATCGGGCACATCCAATGTTTCAAATGATTGAGTTCGCAGCGGATGCCGCGGAACGAAAACTCCTGTTTTGCATGCAATAACGAGCGAATTTCATCCCAGAAAAATTTGGCGAATTATCGAGAAAGGGCTTGACTTCGAACTATATGGAGAATTTAATATTCACTCGTCTACCAGTTTTGTTCGGAATTCGGGGCATAGGGTTTGGGGTGGCAGTATTCGTATTGATCCACTTTAAAACATCAGGGAGGTGTTGCATGGGTGTGTGGGAATCTAGAAAGTTTGCTACGTTTCTCGCAGTATTTTTGACGTTTTTCAGTTTACTCGGCGGCGTTGCCGTCTACGCGCAGGTTTCGGGCGCAACCCTTTCCGGCACGGTAACTGACGCGTCCGGTTCCGCAGTTCCTAACGCGACTGTCTCCATAAGAAATACCGAAACAGGGATCAACCGAGACATTACGACGGACGGGGCCGGCTTCTACAGCGTGCCGAACCTGCCGCCCGCGGTCTATGAAGTCAAGACCACGGCTTCGGGATTCTCTACGCAAACCCAGTCGGGTATCACGCTCACAGTCGGCGCTCAGCAGACTTTGAATATTTCGCTCAAAGTTGGCAATGTATCCGAAAACGTAACAGTAACAGGCGAGGCGCCCCAGGTGGAGCTAACCTCGTCCGCGCTTTCTGGCGAAGTCAACGAAACGACCGTTCGTGAATTGCCTCTTAATGGCCGCGACTGGACTTCGCTGTCCACTCTCGAGCCAGGCGTAATCGGCATCCGGACTCAGACCACGACTACGGGTACGGTAAGCCGCGGCAATCGCGGCTTCGGCAATCAATTGACCGTGGCTGGGCACCGTCCCACCGAGAATAATTACCGCGTCAACGGGATCACCGTGAACGACTATTCGAATGGATCGCCCGGCAGCGTGCAGGGTTCGCAATTGGGCGTCGACGCGATTCAGGAGTTTTCCGTTTTGACGGCGAATTACACCGCTGAGTATGGACGGACTTCCGGCGGCGTCATCAACGCGATCACCAAAGCGGGCACCAATAATTTCCACGGGGATGCGTACTGGTTCCTTCGAGATGAGGGATTGGATGCCCGACCCGTCTTTGCTGCTGCAGGTCAGCCCAATCCGTTTTTCCATCGCAATCAGTTCGGCGGGTCCGCCGGTGGTCCCATTCAAAAGGGCAAGACATTTGTGTTTGGAGACTTCGAGGCGATCCGTCAACTTAAGAACACGAGCGCAAACTCGCTTGTTCCTTCGGCAGCCGCCTTCGGGCAACCAGATGCGAACGGCATCCCGACGACGGTGGCGATTGTGAATGGAAGCCCGCTGCCCGCCTCCGGGCCGGGCGCCGCTCCGGATCCGGACCCGGTATCGCACATCAGCCAAGCAGTCATTCCGTATCTCAAGTTTTTTCCCAAGGCGGCCATCCAAGTGCCAGGCGCCGACACAGGGACCTTCAATGCACCTACCCCCATTACATTTACGGAGAACTACGCAACGGCCAGGGTTGACCACCATTTTTCGGACAACGATGACCTTGACGCCGTCTGGTTTTTTGACAGGTCCTTCCAGGCTGCTCCGGACGCCTTTTTACTCTCCACAACCGGGACATTCAGCGAAAGGATTATGGGAGGCTTGGAATGGACGCATATATTCAGCCCTTCTCTCGTAAATACCGCGCGAGTGGGCTATAACCGCACCATTGGCCACGTGGGCCAGCCCGGGACCACGCTCAATCCACTCGCTTCGGACACATCGCTCAGTGATGGGTACCTGGCCGGCCATCCGGCCCCGATCATTGCTATTGGCGGCCTGCCGTTCATGCAGGGAACTCTCGGCAGCCAGACTCTAAATAACCATGTCGGGAATTCTTACCAGTTCTATGACGATGCGTTCTACACTCGTGGCAATCACGCTTTCAAATATGGGTTTTCGGTTGAGCGCATCCAGTACAACGAATTGTCCGTCCAGCGGCCCAATGGAACTTTCATTTTCAATGGCGGTCTGTTAGCTTTCCTTACAAACCAACCCTCGAGCTTCCAGCAGGGAAATTCAAGCGTTGAGAAAGAACTGGGAACTCGGGCCACCGTCTTCGCGGGCTATATCCAGGACAATTGGAAATTCCGGTCCAATCTGACGCTGAACCTCGGTTTGCGTTATGAGATTGAGACCCTGCCAACTGAGGCACACTATGGTTTCACGGTGGTGCCAAGCCCGGATATTTCCGCGGCCCCTGTCAATCAACCACATCCTTGGCTGACCAACCCCACCAAAAGGAATTTCGAGCCTCGCATAGGTTTCGCCTATGATCCGTTCAAGGATGGTAAGACGTCAATCCGCGGCGGCTTTGGAATCTTTGACGTTCTCCCCGGCCCCTGGGTTATCAATATTCAGGAGTCCGGGTCTCTACCGTTCGCCTCAACCGTCATTAGCAGCGCCCTGCCCGCTGGATCATTCCCGACCCTGACAGGGGTCACTCTTGGTTCGAGTAGCGCCCAGGCTTATGCCCCTGATCAAAATCCGAGAAGAAACTACGCGATGAACTGGAACTTGACGGTCCAGCGCCAAATCACCTCAACCTTGACCGCTACAGTCGGGTACGTCGGATCGCACACGCTCCATTCGCCGTTCACCACGGATACCAGCAACTCGGTCGGTCCACCTCAGGTTGTGACGACTCCTTTCGGCTTGGAATGGCCGTGCGGACCCACCGGAGCCACGCCGTGTTCTGTAGGCGTCCTACCCAGTGGCGCGCCTACCACCGTGTTCAACAGTCACGTTGGACAACTCCGGCCGACGTTCTGGATCTCCGACGCTCACTACAGCGCCCTGGATGCGCAACTCACCAAGGCGTTTGGACACGGCTTGCAAGGGGAAGCCAGCTTTACTTGGGGGAAGTGCTTTGACACCGGGTCAAGCGGGGACATCGGCGACGCATATCAGAACTCTCTCTCGTCTCTGATCTTCTTCAACCCAGCCGGCCGGAGCGGCCTGTGTGATTTCAACGTCACCAGGAACTTTGTTGCCAATTTGATCTATGACATTCCGACCCCCAAATCCGATTCATGGGCAGTCTCGCACCTCGCCGGTGGATGGGAGTTGGGCGGAATCCTGACCGCCAGCACGGGGACACCGTTTACCCTGACAATGGGCGATCCAATGGGAATCAATAATGGAGATTCGTTGGGTTACCCTGACCGGATAGCGGGTTGCAACACCATCTTGCCGAACTACAGATCGACTCTACAATACCTGAACACGGCCTGCTTCGCTCCTCCAACCGTACCGACGGCGTCGGTGGCTTCGTTGCCCTATCCATGCGCTCCTTTCACGGGCGCAGCCGCCGCGCCGAGCGGCCAGACCTATTGCGCCAATTTATTTGGAAATAACGGGCGCAACTCCCTGGTCGGGCCAGGCCTCTTCGACCTGGACTTCTCGGTCTTTAAGAACAACTACATCCGCCGGATTTCGGAGACCTTCAATGTCCAGTTCCGGGCGGAGATGTTCAACGTATTGAACCACGCCAACTTTCAGCAACCAATTTGCTGCTCGGCTATTCTCAACCAGGACGGATCATCGGTTTCTGGTGCGGGCCAGCTGAGTTCAACTGCAACCGACAACCGCGAGATTCAGCTTAGCTTGAAAATGATCTGGTAACGCTTTGGTGCGCCACCAAGAGCCGGGCCTGCCAAGGCCCGGCTCTTTGTTTTTTCGCCTATGACCCGGAGTCGGCCCCGACAGTTGCTGAACATGGCTCAGTGTGTAAGCCTACAGAGCAGGCAAAAGCGTTACAATTTCCCAATCTTTCGGAAATTCAAGCAACCTCAGCGCGGTTGCGCCTTGATTCTCCCAGCTTGGCAGCAAGAAATGCCTGCAAGATTCCCATCGAGATTTTCTCCTTAATTACGTCCCCGCGGATGTTCCATTCTCATAACGCTATCGCGGTTTTACAAGAAAGCCCTTGACTTCTCTCCGCGTGGGACCTTAAATGCCTGCAAGCACAGGGTGTTCCAATTCAGAAGTCGGGACAGCTTTTTAATTCGGGGTTGCATGCGATGACCCACGAGGGGTCCTCAAGGAGGCAGTGCATGGGTGTGTCAAAATCCACAAAAGTCACTACAATTTTTGCCGTGTTGTTCACATTGTTTTTCACTTTAATGACAGGCGCTGTCGCACACGCACAGGTTACCGGAGCAACGGTCTCCGGGACCGTGACCGACCCATCGGGCGGCGTGGTCGCCAATGCGACAGTTTCCGCAACCAATACCGCCACGGCGGTCAGCCGGGACGTCACGTCGGACTCTGCCGGGCTGTACACGATCGCAAACTTGGTCGCAGGGGTTTATGAAATCAAAGTGTCCGCGGCCGGTTTTTCTACTAGCGTGCAATCGGACCTCACGCTTGCCGTCGGGCAGCAATTACAGCTGAATTTCGGGCTGAAGGTCGGCAATACGACGACCACTGTGCAAGTAACCGAGGCGGCACCGCAAATCGATCTCACCTCGTCGGCAGTTTCGGGACAAGTTGAATCAGAAACCGTGCGCGAGCTGCCCCTGAACGGGCGCGACTGGACTTCGCTAGCGGTGCTGCAGCCTGGCGTAAAACCCATCGAGACGCAGATGGCATTTGCGACTTCCGCTCGTGGGAACCGCGGCTTCGGAGGAGAGCTTACGGTCTCTGGCCAGAGGTCCACTTTCAATAACTACAGAATTGACGGAATCGTGGTGAGTGATTACGCCATGTCATCTCCCGGAAACGTGATCGGCGTCGTCCTGGGAGTGGACTCCATTCAGGAATTCTCGGTTTTGACCGGCGGCTTCCCGGCCGAATACGGGCGCGCAACCGGCGGCGTGGTGAACGCGATCACCCGGTCCGGGACCAACCAGTTCCATGGGGCCGTGTATGAGTTCCTGCGGAACAGCGCGCTGGATTCGAACGATTTCTTTTCCCGAGTTGCGGGTACTCCGAAGCCGCCATTCAAGCGAAATCAGTTTGGCGTTTCGGCGGGCGCGCCCATCATCAAGGACAGGCTTTTCGTGTTTGCCGATTACGAGGGTCTGCGCCAGACGAAGGGGATTCCACAGTCAAGCACTGTGTTTTCGGACGCTGTTCACAATGGCTTCATCGTTGGGAACGGACCCGCGTTGGGTAATGCCGCGGGTACTCCATGCACCACTGCGGGTGGCTACGGTATGCCTGGCGCGCCCGGTCAGTACGTTTCTCCAGCGGCAAACACGTGCTATGCCAACTATGCCGTTGCGGTCCTTCCACTTTGGCCGCGCGCCCAATCGCGGGGTCAGCGGAGATACCGGCACCTTTGTTTTTGCTGGCGTTCAATCGGCGCCCGAAAACTTCGGGACGATCAAGCTGGATTACACAATCGGGAAGAGCGATACCATATTCGGAACGTTCCTCAGGGACCCGGCAAATTATACGCAACCGGACGGTTTCGGCGATGTTGGCTCGGTATCCAGCACCAGCAGGACCACGTTTGCCCTGGAAGAAAACCATACGTTCGGCTCCAGTTTGGTGAATGTCGCGCGCGTCGGTTTCAATCGCGACAATGTAAAAAATCTATTCACCCCCAACGCGATCAATCCCCTCGCAGCTGATACGACTACGGCGGACGCCATACCCGGGCAGACCGCACCGCGCTTTTCGGTTAAGGGCGGAATTACTGACTTCTTCGGCGGCACCGAGTCAGGGTCCCACTATCTCCACGTCTGGAATTCCTATCAATACTACGATGATGTGATCTGGACCCACGGGAACCACACCGTCAAGTTCGGCGGGGGCGCCGAGCGAATGGACTACAACGAACACACGTTCCAGAACCCCGGCGGCCGCTATATATTTGGCGGCGGCGTCCCCCTCACCGGCGGCGGCGTCAGCCCCGGCGGCTACCAGGACTTCTTCGATGGCTTACCTACCCACTTTGAGGGAGGTTTGCTGAATATCATTGACGAGCCGAGAGAATTTCGGCAAACCACGTTCGCCGCTTATGTCCAGGACGATTGGAAGTTCAAATCCAACGTGACGTTCAACATCGGTCTCCGGTACGAGCCAACTACCGTCCTGAAGGATGCTCAGGGCCGGATCACGAACCTGCCAACCATTACGTCTACAACTCTGACGTGCGGCTCGCCGTTCTCCGTATCGGCTCCCCCATTTAACCTTCCGGCACAACCCGGTACGTCGTGCGGGAACGTCGGTCCTTACTACAACAATGCCACGACTAAAAACTTTGAGCCACGCATCGGCTTTGCATGGGATCCGTTCAAAAATGGCAAGACTTCGGTCCGCGGCAGCTTTGGCCTCTACGACGTGGACCCCTTCGCGGGCTACTTCCTCCTGCAGCAAAACCAGGCAGGGCCGTTCCTCGTTTTCAAAAGCGTCACCGGGGATCCCGCTATTACCGGCGCCAATTTCGTAGCCGGAGGGGGAGGAGCAGCGCTGGCGAATTCAACGGCTAGCAACCTTTCCGAGTCAACAGTCGAGGGCTCGCCTCGTCGAACCTACGTTGACGAGTGGGGGCTCACCATCCAGCGCCAGCTCACTTCCGATATGTCGTTGACCGTCGGTTACGTGGGTTCCCATGGGCTGCACCTGCTCACCCGCGGAGATGATGGCAACATGGCCGGTGCGCCAGGTAGTCCAGTTCCGTACACCACAACCCCATATGGATACCTGTTTCCTTGCGGCTTTCCCACGGCTGGGGCTGCAGGCCAATCCTGCACGCCAGGGACGTTTGGGGGCACACCGACAGGCGGGCTTGGGAAAAGCAACCAACTCAACCCGACCTTGGGGGTGATCCGTTATATCTATTGGAACGGCAGCGCCCACTACAATGGGTTAAATGTGAACCTCGAGAAAAGGTTCAGTCACAATCTGCAGTTCCAGGTGGCCTATACGTTCTCGAAGTCGCAGGATGACACCTCTCAAACCATAGCCGGCGATACTTTCGGAAACGGAATTAACTCGCCCTGGTGGTTCCTGCCCCAGGCGTTCTATGGCCCATCCGACTTTAACGTCGCGCATACGCTCAGCATCAACTCCCTGTACACGATCCCAACGCCAAAGACCTGGAGTGGGGCCATGAAAGAGGGTCTGGCGGATTGGGAATTGGGCGGCATTTTCACCTTCAACAGCGGCACGCCAACGACTCCGATCAACCAGGGCGATCCGTTGGGCCTTGGGAACGGCGGCGCGGACCAATTCGGTCCCGTGGTTCAGCTCCCCGGATGCAATCCAGTCAGCACCGCCGGAAGCGCACCTGGGAAACCGAACTGGATCAACGCATCCTGCTTTACGGAGCCGTACATGCCGACTTCGTTCGCGAATTCACTCGTCGGTACGAATTACGAGTGCGCGCCAGCTGCCAGTCCGAATACACCGACCGGCAATACGGGTTGCTTGAATCTGGCGCCATTCAATGTCGGCCGGAACAGCATCACCGGTCCGCACTTTGTCAACCTGGACTTCTCCGTCCACAAGGTCTTCCCGATCCGGCGTATTTCGGAAGCGTTTAACATTCAGTTCCGGGCGGAGTTCTTTGACATCGCTAACCACGCTAACTTCGTCCCGCCGCAGCCAAACAGCGGCGATTCAAAGTCTGGAATTCTCAACCCGGATGGCTCGCTCGCAAACCCCGCAAAATTCGGGTTTATCACGCAATACGCGAACGCACAGCAACCTTCGAGGGAGATCCAGTTGGCCCTCAAGGTTCAGTGGTAGTTTCAAGTTCTCGAATCCAACCCAGATGCCCGTCCCGGCCACGCCGGGACGGGCATCTGTTTCTTTCAGAAATTCTTCAGGCTCCTGAAGTATAGTTCCCCAAGCTTCGAGCAAGACTGGCTGCCGCCAACCCGAAACTTTGTAGGAGGACTCCATGAAAGTCTCAAGTTACGCCAAGCTGGTGCTCGCGTTTTCCATCGTGTTTTCCGCGGCCTGCGTTCTCGCCGGCTCGCCGGCCGGGGGTTACCACCTCATTAAGAAAGTCTCCTTCGGCGCCGCGCCGGGATTGGGCGCTACGGGAGAGTACTTCGATTACGTCGTCGTCGACTCTGCCGCGCGCCGTGTTTACCTGTCCCATCGAACCGAACTCATCGTGGTCGATGCCGATTCCGGCGAAAAAGTCGGCGTGGTAACCGGAGACTGGAAGCGCATGCATGGAGTCGCTCTTTCCCCTCAAACAAACCACGGTTTCATAACCGACGGAGACGCGGGCAATATCATCATGTTCGATATGAAGACCCTCAAAGTGCTCAAAACGATCAAGGGCGAAGAAGACGCCGATTGGATCCTTTACGATCCAGCGTCGAAGCGCATATTCGCGTTTAACGGGTCGGCCAAATCTTCCACCGTCATCGATCCAGCCAAGGGCGAAGTGATCAAGACCATTCCCCTGGGCGGCCAACCGGAACAAGCCGTCGCCGACGGCAAGGGAATGATTTACGACAACATTGAATCCACGAACGAAGTTATCGCCATCGACAGCAACGACCTCACGATCAAATCGCGATGGCCGGTCGCGCCTTCCGGGCAGCCAGTTTCCATTACGATGGATCGCAAGACGAGGCGGCTGTTTGTCGGCGGGCGAAACCCCAAGATGCTCGTAGTGATGAATGCCGACACAGGCAAGGTCATCGGCGACCCGTTTCCAATCGGCGACCGTGTAGACGCCAACATTTTTGATCCCTCCACGAATACCGTGGCGTCCGCGACCCGCGAAGGCACGCTCCACATTTTCCACGAAGACTCTCCGGACAAACTTTCGGTCGTGGAGACGGTGAAGACCGAGTTTGGCGCCAAGACCATGGGATTCGATCCGAAAACCCATAACCTATATCTCACCACGTCGGATTTTGGTCCGGCCCCGGCTCCAACGGAAAAGCAGCCCAATCCGCAACCGGTGGCTACGCCGGGAACGTTCCGTCTGTTGATTTACGGAAAGTAACGGATCGCCCTGGCAACTGTGCGCAGAATCAGTGGCGCAGGCTTCAGCCTGCGGTTTATAGTTGCAACAAACGCAACCGTGCTCCGGCCAACCCTCACAGGCTGAAGCCTGCGCCACCAAATTGGAATTTTGATTTATTAAGGAGACTCCATGAAGCGAATAAAAAGTGTGTTGAGTATAGCCGTTTGATCCTGGCGGCGGCCGTTGTGGCATCCGCGCAGGGGCAAGTGACCGCGGTTCGCGCCGGCAAGATGTTTGACCCGAAGTCCGGAACGAATCTGGCCAATCAGGTCGTCCTGATCGCCGGCGACAAAATTACGGACGTCGGCCCGGCCGACCGCGTGAAAATTCCGGCCGGCGCAAAAGTGATCGACCTCAGCCAGGCGACCGTGCTCCCCGGCTTGATTGACGGCCACGTTCACCTCACGGATGCGCAGGGGGGATTGCAGCATCAGATGATGGTCGCTCTCTTCAGCGCCACCTCCAGCCTGAACGCCGGCTACACCACGCTGGTGGCCATGGGATCTCACGGAGGCGGATACGCCGACGTGGAATTGAAGAAGGCCATCCAGTCCGGGCTCGTGAAGGGCCCGCGTATCATTACCGCTGGTCCGATCATCAACATAACGATGCCCGGCAATGCGCCTTTCCCGCTCATGAACTCCCCGTTGGAACAGGACATCGAAGTAAATGGGGCCGATCAAATGCGTGGCGCGGTGCGTGAACTCGCCAAATATGGCGTCGAGCACGTGAAGATTCACACCACCGGCCCGTTCTATTTCGACAAAGACGGCAAGATGTTTAACCAGCCGCTTCCCACTCGGGAAGAGCTCGCCGCCGTGATCGACGAAGCGCACCGGCGCGGCATGTGGGTCGCCTCGCACACCTACGGAGGCGAGGGGTTGAAGGAAGCGATCGACCTCGGCCTCGACAACATTCAACACGCCACCGCCGCGAGCGATGAGGACATCCGGGAAATCGTGCAGAAGCACTTGCCCATCACCACCACCATTCTCGACCACCGCCAGGATGAGCCCGGCGATCTGAAAGAGTGGGCCCCGTACAGCCGCTGGCGCCTGGTGGAAGTTACCTGGAAGAAGATGCTTGCCGCCGGAGTGATCCTTGGCTGGGGCAGCGGCTCCGCGCCGCCTCCGGGACGCGTCTACAATACGGAGTGCAACTGCTCGCACGGCGTACAGGGAGAAATGTTCCCCATCTTCGTGAAATGGGGCGCCAGCCCGGTGTACACGCTCCGCATGGCCACGACGGTGAACGCGGAAATCATCCGCATGTCGGATAAACTCGGCACCATTGAGAAGGGCAAGTTCGCCGACATGATCGCGGTTTCCGGCGATCCATTGCAGGATATTTCCGAAATGCAGCGCGTGAAATTTGTGATGAAGGGCGGCGCCGTCATTCGGAACGATATGGCGATGGCGCCTGGCACCATGACGTCTTCCAAATAGTTTCAGGAATATAGTTAGCTTCGTAGCGGCAGGAGCCCGCAAGATTTTCGTGAAACGGGGCTTCTGCCGCTACGGCTTTCCAGACTCACCGGCATGTTGGAACACCTCATCTGACGCCGCCGGAAATATTCTTCTCCGTTGACTTTTCCGATCACATTTATGGTTTCTATTGCATGGCGTAAGATTTGGGCGGCCCTTACAAGCCCAGGTCGCTGAGGCCCGGGTGTTCATCCGGACGCCTACCGAGCGGCCAATGAAAGAGCAGCTCGGAAGCGCGGATCGGCAGATCGTTGATGCTGGCGTACCGGTGATGCATGATGCCCTCGGCATTGAACCCCCAGTTTTCGTTCCCGTAGGAGCGGTAACACTGCCCGGAGTCGTCATGCCACTCGTAAGCAAAACGCACGGCAATCCGTGCGCCGTCGAACGCCCACATTTCTTTAATGAGGCGGTAGTCCAACTCACGGTTCCATTTGCGCGTAAGAAATTGAACGATCTGCTCCCTGCCATTGATGAATTCGGACCGGTTGCGCCACCGGCTATCGGCCGTATACGCCAGTGCAACGCGCTGAGGATCCCGCGAATTCCATCCGTCTTCGGCCTTGCGTACTTTTTCGATGGCCGTCTCCCGCGTGAAGGGCGGCGCTAAACTGACTTGTGGTTGACCCGTCATTTCATTCCTCCTTTTCTTCCCCTTCTCATCGGAGATCGTTTGGAAGCACGAGGATACATCACCTTTTCCAGGTTGGGCGGAAATCGGCGGCAGGCGCCAATGTGAACAGCGTTTAACTTGACTTTGACCATCTTTTACAATAGCAAAGGCAGGGAGAATGTCCCCTCCAGGCAAGCTTTTACGAACTTAACAAGGGAAGATAAACGAAATGGCTCGGACAGAATGCCACGGGAATGCTTCGGCCGCAGTGGATGGCTTGATGCGCGCAGCGCGAGAAGGGGAACGTCAAGTGATCAAGATTTGCGGAATGAGAGATTCTTCATGACGCGGAAAAATGGAAATGCAGGAGGCGGACAATCGCCGCGAGTTCGTCAGCATCGTTCCTTTCGGGATGAACTATCAACATCCCCGCGCTTACAGAGCCATGCTCGCTTCCCTCTGGGAAAACCGCGACAATTTCGCGTACGCCTACCGAATTTTGCGCGACGGCTGCTGCGACGGCTGCGCCCTCGGCACCTCCGGCGTACACGACTGGACCATGGACAGCATTCATCTGTGCATGGTGCGACTGGATTTGCTCCGCTTGAACACCATGCCGGCGATGGACTGGCGGTTGCTTGAGGATGTCCCTTCGCTTCGCCGAATGTCCAATCGCAAACTGCGTAAGCTGGGGCGCCTCTCCGTGCCGATGGTGCGGCGGAAGGGCGACAATGGATTTCGCCGCATTTCCTGGGATGAAGCGATTGACTTGACGGCGAAACGCCTGCGCGCGGTCGATCCGCATCGCCTCGGCTGGTACCTCACTTCCCGGGGGCTCACCAACGAGGCTTACTATGCTCACCAGAAAGTGGCCCGCTTCTTCGGTACCAACCACGTCGATACCAGCGCTCGTATCTGCCATGCGCCAAGCACGGCGGCATTGACCGCAACCGTCGGATGCGCGGCGACGACTTGTTCGTATTCGGATTGGATTGGCAGCGACTTGGTCATCTTTGTCGGCAGCAATATTGCCAACAACCAGCCGGTCGCCACCAAATATCTCTATTATGCGAAGCAAGCGGGCACAAAAGTTTTTGTGGTCAATCCATACTTCGAGCCTGGTCTGGATCGCTATTGGGTGCCATCGGTCACAAAGAGCGCGCTGTTTGGGACTCGCATGGCCGATGACTATTTCCAGGTCCACATCGGCGGAGACATCGCATTTTTCTACGGCGTGCTGAAACACCTCATCGAGAACGATTGGGTAGACCGCGAATTTACCGCGGCACGCACGGTCGGCTGGCAAGACGTCGAAGCAAAGACGCGCAGCCTCTCCTGGTCGGACCTGGAGCGGAGCGCGGGGCAATGCAAGGCGGAGATGTACCGTTTCGCGGAGGCCTTCGGCAAGGCCCGCCACGCCATCATCGTCTGGAGCATGGGGATTACCCAGCACAGCTATGGAAGCGACAATGTTCGCTCGATTGTGAACCTTCAACTCGCGCGCGGAAACGTGGGCCGCCCGCATACGGGATTGATGCCGGTCCGTGGTCACAGCGGCGTCCAGGGCGGCGCGGAGATGGGTGGTATGCCCGGCGCGTACGTGATGGGTGTGCCGGCCACAGAGGAAAATGCCAAACGGTTTGCGCAACTCGAGTTCTGGGGCTTTGAGCCGCCTGCGTGGAAAGGGATTCCCGCCACGCAAATGATCCTGGCTGCTGAACGCGGAGAGATTGACGCGCTGTGGCAGAGCGGCGGCAACTTCGTTGACACGCTTCCCGAGCCTGACCGGGTGCGCCGATCCGTGGCAAACATCGGTTTCCGCGTCCATCAAGACATCATGATCAGTTCGAACATGTTGGTTGACCCCGCGGACACGGTCGTTCTGCTTCCATCGCGAACTCGTTATGAGCAGCGCGGCGGCGGGACAGAAACCAGCACCGAGCGGCGTATCATCTATTCCCCGGAAATTCCCGGCCCTCGAATCCCCGAGACGCGCGACGAGTGGGAAATCCCCGTCCAAGTTGCGCGCCGGGCCGATCCCGAGCGTGCCGCCAAAATTTTCTCCTGGAAAGATACTCAGGACATTCGCGAGGAAATCGAACGCGTCTGCCCAACCTATAAAGGGATCGAGAACCTGCGGAAGAAGGGCGACAGCTTCCAATATGGCGGGCCTCGCCTTCTCGTGGACCGCTTCTTAACGCCGGATGGGAAAGGCCACTTCTCGCCGATCGGTCTCCCCGAAGAAAAAGTTCCCGCGGACCGATTCCTGCTCTCCACTCGGCGCGGCAAGCAATTCAACAGCATGATCTACAACGTCACCGATCCCCTCACCGGCCTCAAGCGGGAGGACATCATCATGGCGAAGGAAGATGCGGAGCGGCTTGGCCTGCGGAACGGAGACCCAATTCTCTTGCGCAACGATCGCGGCGAATTCCGCGGGCGCGTGAAGATCGATCGCATCAAGCCGGGATGCGTGCAAGGCCATTGGCCGGAAGTAAACGTCGTCGTTCCGGCCGGCCGGCTCGATCCGAGTGGTGTGCCGGACTACAACGCTATCGTGGAGATCATTCCATTGGGCCGGCCCGAAGCTGTCGCAAACTTGAGGATCGCCACCGCATAGGTGCGGCCGAATTTCGCAACCGGGTCACTCCGCTGGCCGGTGGAATTGAAACACAGAGAGCTATATTTTCGGGTCCCAGGGTCTCATGTACGCAGACTACTTTGACTCCAGGAGGTGCCCATGGCGCCAGATCAGCTTCCCAACCGGTGGGGCATTGCAGTAGCAGCAGTGATTATGCAGGTCTGCTTGGGGGCCGTGTACGGGTGGAGCGTGTTCGTCAAACCGCTGATTGGCGCCGAGCATTGGAAGCTTACCGACGTCTCCCTGAACTTCACGCTGGCGATTGTGTTCCTCGGGTTCGGCACCGTGATCGGCGGCCTCTGGCAGGATCGCGTAGGCCCGCGGAAAGTAGCCACTGTGGCCGGAATCTTATACGGCCTCGGATACCTGGTCGCCGGATTTGCCGCCTCGCGCCATTCTCTCTACGGCCTCTATCTTGGCTACGGCGTCATCACGGGCGTCGGGATGGGCATGGGATACATTTGCCCGGTGGCCACGCTGGTGAAATGGTTTCCCGACCGGCGCGGTTTGATGACCGGCGTCGCCGTCTGCGGGTACGGCTTTGGCGCGCTGATCATGAGTCCCTTCGCGGCATGGGAAATCATCCATCGCGGTATTCCGGCGACGTTTTCAACTCTCGGCGTCGTGTACCTGGTTATCGTCGTGCTTGCGGCGCAGTTCTACGCGAACCCTCCGCAGGGTTGGCGTCCCGCCGGTTGGGAGCCGCGCACCGCGGTAGCCAAAGCGGCGAGTACCTACGATTTCTCGGTCAGTCAAGCGATGGGCACGTGGCAGTTTTATCTTCTCTTCCTACTTCTGTTTCTCAATGTTTCGGCTGGTATCATGATTATCAGTCAGGCCTCACCGATGGCGCAGCAACTCGTCGGCATGTCGGTACTCCAGGCCGCCGGAATGGTCGGCGTGATTTCGATCTGCAACGGGCTCGGGCGCGTCTTCTGGGCGTGGGTTTCGGACTCTCTAGGCCGCGCCCGCGTGTATTTCCTGCTCTATCTGATCCAAGTGGCGATCTTTTTTGTGCTGCCCCATATCCGCGATCTGAGATTGTTTACGGCCGCGTTCGCTTTGATCGGATTGTGTTACGGCGGAGGTTTTGGCACGATGCCTTCCTTCACGGCTGATTTCTTCGGAGCGAAATACATGGGCGGGATTTACGGCTGGATCTTGCTGGCCTGGGGAATGGCCGCGATTCCCTCTCCGATCATGATCGCGCGAGTCCGGCAAAACACGGGCAGCTACGGTCCGGCCATCACAGTCATCGCGATTGTGATGCTGGTGTCGCTGGTCCTCCCGCTCATTGCGCGGCGCCCGTCGAAGGAACCAACTGGCGTGCCCGCCGTGGCAGCCGGGACCGACTGAGTGGCGTTCAGCACCGGATGTGAATCGCCACTCAAACTCGTCAGATTTAAGAACAAGGTGGTTGATCGCGTTGTTGGAAGAAGCGCTTATTTGTGACTCATAAAAGCCACAACATCGAAGTCACCCTAGTTACCCAATGGGAGAATGGAGAGGCCACGCGTGTCGAAGACTATCTGGCCGCCGAGGAGCCGCTGGAGATGCGGGCGGGAAGAACCTCCCTCGGCGTCACTCTTCGCACGCCGGGAAACGATGAGGAACTCGTGGCCGGTTTTCTTTTCACGGAAGGCATCATCTCCCGGCGAGAACACCTCGTGGCGTTGCGGCTGCCCAAGAGTGACGAACCCGAACGGAACCTCGTGCGCGTGACGGTAAATGCCAAAGTGCGCCTCGCGGCCGGCAACGCGGCCCGCAGATTTTCCGCCGGCTCGGCCTGCGGCGTATGCGGAAAAGCCTCCATCGCGCAACTCCGGCGGCGCGGACTGCGCCGGCCCGAAGTGACAACGCTGTTCGATCCCGAAGTTCTGTGCCAACTGCCGCAAAAGCTGCGCGCCGCGCAAGCCGTCTTTGGCAGGACGGGCGGCTTGCACGCCGCAGCGCTTTTTGACCCGAGCGGTGAGTTGATCGTCTTGCGCGAGGACATCGGCAGGCATAACGCCGTGGACAAGGTAATCGGTTGGGCGTTCCTGAAAGGCCGCTTGCCCCTCAGCGGACATGTATTGCTCGTCAGCGGTCGCGGTGGGTTCGAGATCGTGCAGAAGGCGCTCGCCGCCGGCATTCCGCTGCTGGCATCGGTATCGGCGCCTTCCAGTCTCGCCGTGCAACTCTCGCGTGAACTCGGATTGACGCTCGTAGGTTTTCTACGCGGCCAGCGGTTCGTCATCTACTCCAGCGAAGAGCGGATAGCAGTTTCCGCTCCCGCTGACGCACGAAGACCTGGACAACGCTGAAAGCCTCGCCGAAATAAGTAGCGAATAATCGATATTGTCAGATAGTGGGCCAAAACCAATCGTGTAATCACCTCGGTCAGAACTGGCTGCGGGCTTCCCTACCGTGTGCTGCTCGTAATTTTGGCTGGAAGGCTTGGATTAGCGCCTGTTCGCCAAAAACCAAAGTAAAACAAGGCATCCCTACTAAGAGCCATTCTTTGAGTTCTACTGATAGTGGCCCTACGGGACAGACCTTAAATCTCCTGCCAGGCGACACCATCGTCGTTCAGTGAGCGATGAAAAACAACACTTCGTCATACCCGCGTGACAGCTGTCTGTATGGCAACCGAGATACCGGCGACGTGAGGGTCTTTCACGCGCTCCGATACGACTTCTGCACCTCTTTAATCTTGACCGTGCTTATTGCGCTTGTGGTAGGAATAGTAACCTACAGATTTCACGTGGTTTAGGTGAGTTCGTTTTGTAAAATTGCATTCTTGGTCTTTGGGTTCGCTTGTCCTTGTCTGTGAACGCAGGTCTGCCTCGAGGAGCACCGCCAACCCACGCATCATTCTCTCTTTGGCACCACTTAATACCCTTAAATCAACATGCACGACATACACGACATGCACGACTCTGCACAATGTCGGGTCACAGGAGCCTAGGCTTCTGCTCCATCACGAGGGCAGCAGTGCGAACACTAACTATCTGATTCTGTTGATATTGGCGACGGATCGTCATTGCAGAAACTGTAAGCGTCCGCTTGAGTTTTCAACGCCTGCGACGCGGGCAACTGGACTTCGTGTTTGCGCTTCAATCTGTGGATTTTGGCAACAGTTCCCTCTCGCGAGTTCGCTGGTTCCGCCTTCGTTGGAAGGCGACTCACACCAGCAGGCGCCCCTCGCCCTCGCAACGCAGTCTTGATTCTCTATCCATGCTGCCCCACGGGAAATTCTGCCAACAAGACGGACGCGAGCACCGCAGCTGAAACAATTTAATTGAGCGATTGACCGGGATGGGATCGAAGCGGATGTGTGGCGAGGAATTGCCCCTCTGATTCATGACATTTTACCCGCAACACTCATCGAGCAACTAGAGGTCGTAAGTGACTGAAAAATAAGAGAAACCGCCTCCTCTTCTCGCAACAGATTCGAAGCCTCGTCCATGCGAAAATCCGGTCGGTTTGGTCATGTCAAGGGCGAAGGCCAGGGCCCTGCGTGAGCAGCTCCGCGACTTCATGGAATCAATGGCGCGTCTTGAACCGTGGTGGCATTGGCCGATCACAAGGCTTCAATATATTATAATTCATATATATTATATATTAATATACAGACCTGTAACGCTTTCCTGCCGTTCAACGTCGAGCACGTGGAATGGAATCGATTGTGAGCCGCCGCCGAGGAGAATCTTCGCGCCAAGAAGAAATAATTGTTTAATCTCTTATGTCGTGGTCCGCGGCGGCTGCCCCCTGGCCGTGTGGCCTTCACGATTACTTTCCTTATTCAATCCGTTCCATTTCGCACGAGCGTGGCGGCGAACCAGGGATTGAATTGTGTCCAAATGAAAAACGCCGCGAACCTTTCGGCCGCGGCGTCCAGTATCCACTCGCGCACAACCCTCCGCTGGCCCCTTCACATCCAGCTGGCCGATGATGCGGCAATCGAATAGGCCGGCGCCCGCCAACTCGCCGCCGGTCAGGGTATCGCAGCCTGGGAATTCGGTGAGATCCGGTAGAGCCGCACCTACTCGGAGGGCTCTTTCTTCTGGCGGGAGAGAACGCGCTGGAGATATGCATGCCCTTCTTCCTTGTAGGACGCGGCAGCACCTCTTAGCAAAATTTCGCAGAGCTGGGCAAGACTTCGGCCTTCCTTCGTGGCGATTTGAAGCAGCGCCTTCTTCAGGTCTGCAGTGACTCTGATTCCGATTCTTTCGTCTTTTGTCATGATCGATACCGCATTCTACGGCAGTCCGTCAACCTTCACAAATCCTTCGCTTGACAAGCATGGTAGGAATGGCTACCATTGTTGGCCAATGGTGGCCAAGGAGTCTCTTCATGAGGAATAGGGTTACAGAAACCAATGAACTGGGAATTTTGGTACGCCAGAATATTCGTCTGGCGAGGCGTTCCGTCGGTTGGCAACTGGCGGCGGTAGCTATAGACCGATTGCGCGATCTAACGAAAACATTCGGCTTCTCCCTGAGTCTGGGAGACATCCAGTTTCTGGACGGCGGGTGGTATATCACCCACGCGGGTCTCTTGCGTCTATCCCGGCGCCGGCGCTGTGCTGGGATCCAAGTTCAGCAGGTGCGCCAGCTTTCTGATCCCGTGATTGGGCGTTGGGTTTTCAAGGCGACGGTCTACCCATCTCCGCGCTCAAAGGGATTTGTCGGGATTTGGGGACGCCGATCCCTCCAACGTCTCTTCCCTGGTCCATGGCGCCGAGATGCGCGTCGCTGAAACCCGCGCCGTCAACCGCGCCCTCCGCAAGGCGTATGGCATCGGGCTCTGTTCGGTCGAGGAACTCGGCTGGGCTCCCAGATCTAATTCCTCCGGGTCATCCGTTGAGTTCAAGCCTTCCTCGAACGGAAATAACGGCCACCAGAACGGCCAGCCTCGCCTCCGCGACCGCCTCTGCCTGCTGATCCGCCAACACCAGCTCGATGCTGGCCTCGTCAAGGCCTATGCCGCCGACTACTGCGGAACCCCTACCCTTCGAGATGCCAGCCGAGACCAGGTCGAAGCCTTCATCAACGATCTGGCCGAGCGCGCCGCCAAAGATCGCGACGGGCTGATCTGCCAGCTCAACAGCTATTCCAAATCGCCGGAGGTTGCCCCATGAAACGCCATATCCCAGGTTTGCATGGCGACAGTCCCAACACTCCGAGCATCTTGGAGGGCGTTTTCCTGGTCCGCGTCGATCGGGTCTTCTACCGCTGGCATCCCGAGCGGCCGTTCTACGTTCTGCGGCTCATCATTCTCGAACCAAGAGAACATCAAGGCCGTTCCCTCAACGGTCGTCTCTACTGCACTCCCAAAGCACTCTGGAAACTCCGCTGGTTCCTGCGGGACTTTGGCTACGACCCTGATCTCATGGGCCGAGACGAAGTGGACGAAAAGGCGCTCGTCGGCCTTCGTGGAATCGTGCGGATTTCCCGCACCACCCTGAACGGCCGCTCGTTCCTCAATCTCGGCGGGTTTGCTCCAGCCAGTGAATGGGAAGAACTCTCCGTGTCTGCGGCGAGCAGCCAGGAGGTGGCCCGTGACGTTTAGCTACACGCAGGTTTCGCAATACCTACGCTGCCCGAGGAGCTACCGCTTTCGGTATCTGGACGGCTGGAGGGAGAAGGACTCTCGGGCGGCGCTGTGCTTCGGCCGGTGTTTTGAGAAGGCTATTGCGGCACTCTTCGAGCGCGAGGATGCCGGAGCCGTGTTGTTCAAGGAGTGGGGAGCGTACCGCGAAGTTCCGCTCGAGTACTCCCACGGAGATGACTGGGAGCGCCTGCTTCGCCAGGGGATTGGCCTCTTGGAGCAGTTTGCCCGAGACAACCGCATCCGCATTCGCCAACCCAAACGCAACATGCAGAAGAAAATCGTCCGCTCGCTCTCGAACGGCAACGAGTTTGTGGCCTATGTCGATGCCATTGGCCACCTGGACGGCACGCGGCGTTTGCTCGAATGGAAAACCACGAGTGCTCGTTATCCGGACCAGCCCGAAGGGCTGACCTCGCTTGACCTTCAGCTCGTCTGCTACTCCTGGATCACGGGCATCTCCGACGTCGCCATTGTGGCGTTTGTGAGGAAACGCGTCCCGGAGATTCAATACCTACTGGCTTCGATCACGGAAGAGCAGCGTCAGGAGTTTGGCCAGCTGGTTGAAGCGACCGCCCGTCAAATCGAAACTGCCCAGTTCCCTTCCCACCCAGGAATCCGTTTCCCGCAGAACGGGTGCGTCAGCTGTGCACACCTCGGACTGTGCCTTGGGAACGAGGCACTCGCCGAAACCAAACTCATTCGTCAACCAGGAGCCGCCGACCTTGATTGGCTTGACGTGCTTGACGACTAACGGAAGGCCTCTCGTGGCTCCGAAGCTCAATCGCCGGCGTGCCGTGTTTGTGCTCTCGAAGATCGAGGAGATCTTGTCGTGGGAGAAGGCCACGGACCGCGAACGGGATTCGAAGTTTGTCGAACTCGGTCGCTATCTGTGCGAGGTTCGGGCAGGACAGTACTGGAGGGTGGACAACGTCCGTTCGTTCGACGAGTTCCTGGAGAGGAAGTTCCCGGAGTCCAGACGCAAGGCCTACTACCTGATGGCGATCCACGAGCAGCTGCCTCGCATTCACAAGGTAGAACTGCAGCAGGTGGGCTGGGCGAAGGCGACGGAACTAGCGAAGGTAGCGCGGAGGGACGGTCAGAGGTTCGATAGTGCAACCTGGTTGCACAAAGCTCGCGAACTACCCAAGGAGGAATTCAAACGGGAGGTCTCGAAGCACCTGACCGGGAAGGAAACGGAGCCGTGGGAGATCCTCTATTTCAAGGCGTACAAGAGCCAACTGCCTGTCATCGAGCAGGCGCTTGAAACAGCGGGTCTGATGCTCGGGAGCGACAAGTCGCGAGGCTACTGCCTGGAGATGATCTGTGCGGATTTTCTGGCGGGAGTGAGCTTGGAGGCGGGCAACCGAGATGCTCTATTGCCTTGCCTCACTCGGCTGGTCATTGGTCTTCCGAAGCCGCAGAGGAAGCAACTCCTTGAAGAAGTGCAGGTCACGTTTTGAAAGGGATCCGAGCCAAGCGGCCCCGCTTGAGGCTTGACCCTGAAGCTTATCGCCAGCTCTGCCGTGAAGTCCTGGAGCGAGATGGCTGGCGATGCCAATCGTGCGGGCGCATGGAGGATCTTCAAGTCCATCACATTCAGCCGCGGAGCCGACTGGGCGATGACGCTGCCGAGAATCTGATCGCCCTTTGCGCGCCGTGCCATCAAAAAGCACATCGGCAATGTAAACTATGTACAAGAACAGTGCATCGCTTGTGATCTCGCCGACGGAATGTTTCTCGTTAGCGCAAGCGAAAAGCTCCAGCAACCACTTGCTGCGCCTTGCGGCTTTCTCGCCGCGGACGAGTGCGGAGTTCTGCCAAGTACGAATCAATGCCGCGCGGGAGCAATCTGCGGTGCTCAGGCTGCTCAGGCGGTTTACCTCGGTCCAGCGCGGTCTGGCGGCTGCACTGCTCGTTAAGCGCCAGCGCTCCCACTTGCGTTTTCCATCTTGGGTTTAGCGCAGATAATACGGACCCGGTACAAAGAGGCCTTCAAAGTTCGGGACGTACCGCCCGCTTCCGACCTTGCTTACGCAAACGTATCGGCTCTTATCGCCCTGCTTGAATAACTTCCTAAGGGTAGCTTCAGGTCTGCGTGCCATTGTCTTCTCCCAAAGATTCAATACCGACTTTGGCGAAAACACGGAATAAGGCGGGGATATCGGTAGTAAAGTCTCTCAGCCGCCGATTTCAAAAGTTTGGTTGGGTGGCCTGGATTGGACTCCACGACTAGCAGGAACCCCTTGAAAAACCGCTAAATCCCCCTATTTGCTACCACTTCCCCCGATGCCTTGCTGTAACGCCGAGTCAATCCTAGACCATCTCAGACACTAAAAGGAAGGTCAATCTGGTAACAGTGGTAACAGTGAGGCTCTCACGCCTTTAGCCTTCCAAAACGGTGTGAACGGTCATCATAATTATAAGTAACTCGGTGCCTTCCGAACTCGGTACGTCTGATTTTCAGTTCCGAATTTTCCGCATGCGGCAATCATCAATCCCACCAGTAAGTTACTTCACGACCTTTACCCAATCGAATCGAAAATTGCATCCCATGCGGAGGCGCAGGATGGAATTCTGGATGCAAAAACGCCTGTGCTCATAAACCCCAGTCTTGCGGATCTTGAGCCGCGCGGTGAGTTCCTCGGTTGTGCGGATATGATCTCACTTCCCCACATTCCTCAATTGTCCGCAAATTGTATACAGGAAATTGCAATTTCACTCCCCTGCTCTTTTTGCCGAAGTTTTGCGTGACACTTAAAGCGGACTCAGTGGACAATCCTTCATTCCCATGGGAAAACTCATCGGACCTTGACCCCGTCTATCAGAGAACCATCGCGCCTTTTCACTTTCTAAATCGAACATCAAGTAGTGTCTCCTCCTGGCATTTTTGACAGTTATTTCCAGTCTCATCGAAGGGTATCAATGAAGTTCCACGGAGGTAGTCCCAATGAAATTCAATGTTCGAATTGGCGCACAACTGTTGTGCTACGCGATCTGCCTTATTTTTCTTGGAAAGCTCGGTTATGCTTCCACGCCGAATCCGGCACAAATCGCGGCTGGCCAAAAAACTAAGGTTGAAGGCACAATCGCATCCAGAAATGGCGACCTCGTCAACGTTAAGGACGCAAAGACCGGAACGCGTGTTGTCGTCGTCATCACTGATGACACCAAAATCGAGCGTAAGCAAGGCGCGTTCAAGTTCCGCCGCACCGACATGGACGTCACAGCCATGCTGCCGGGGCTGGGTATTGAGGCGGAAGGCGTCGAAAATGCAAAGGGGCAAGTGGACGCCAGCAAAATTACGTTCAGCCCCAACGATTTCGCAATCGAAGTAGCGGAGGAGCAGCAGATTATGGCCAATCAAGCAGCCACCAAGAATGCATTAGTCACAGCCAATCGGGGCGTATCGGATGCCCAGGCCGCACAGGCTTCGGCCAATGCAGCCCAGACTTCGGCCAATCAAGCCGGCACGGCTGCATCGGACGCAGGCGCCCTCGGAGTCATGGATGCAGCAGCCGTCGCGCAAGTAAACAAGCGTGTGTCGGACTTGGACGACTACACCGTCCTGGCTGAGGTTGGAATCTACTATGCTTCGGACAAATCTACCCTGGACGATGCGGCCAAAGCGGACCTCAACAAGCTCGCCCAAATCGCGAAATCAACCAATGGATACATGATTGAGGTTGCAGGCTATGCTTCCAAGACCGGCAGCAAAGAGCTGGATCAAAAACTCACCGATGCCCGGGCGCAGACGGTAGCGGATTATCTGCGCGAAGCGGGAAACATACCGATGCGGCGGATCCTTGCGCCGGCTGGGTACGGGGCGACGCACCGGGCTTCAACTGCCTCGGATCCTCAGGGACGAGCGCTGAACCGCCGTGTAGACGTCAAGGTTCTGGTGAACAGAGGACTAAACGATCAGATTTAGGCGGCAGTCTCAGTCCTTCCCGCACATATTCGCCAGGTCTCGATAAAACGTCTTCTCGGCCAGAATGAGTTTCTATTAGCGGGTGCAAGGCTATGAACAGGAGGCTGGCTGCCGAGTTTTCCGTCCGGCTGGGCGGATCTGATGGAGCTGGTGACAGCAGCCGGTAGAACGAATGAGGAAACCAAGAATGGTGTAACCCCTGCTCAAAGCTCGAATGACCCATCAACTTACGAGATCCATTACTCGTCGGCGAGCAAAGTTCAGGAATCGAACCACCACAACCGCAATATGATCATCCTTGGCCTTGCTTTGGAAGCCGCATTTCTGGCGACTTTAGCAGTGTATGAATTTTCCAGCATCTTCCGCTTCCAGAATTAACTCTGAGTCACTGTCTGGCACCTCCTGGACAGGGGCCGGAGGTTGTCCGCTGGTATCTGACCTGCAAATCGAAAGTGGCCGACATTTATGCAAGTTGGTGAGGGACCACTGAACCTAAATGGTTGGATATTTCGATGTTGGATTTTGATCATAATTTTGGAAACTTCGTAACTTTTGCCGCTCTGTTCGTGCTGGGCATGTGCGCGTTGATCGCTATTCTTGTTCTTGGACTGTTGCTATTCCATTCCTGGGAGGCAGAATCCTTGATGCGCTGCTCATCATCGTCGCCTTCCTCTTCGTTATCTGGCTGGTTTTTAAGCTGAAACTTCTCAAATGCAGTCCAGCGTTCCTTCGCAGGCTAGCGGGGTGGGTAGTGCGTGATGCTTTCGAGAACCGTACTTGTCTTGGAGCGCTGGTCGTGGCTCATCGACAATGTCTTCGACCTTACAAGATCTTGCAGCATTGCAGAGGTCATCGGACCAGCATTAGAGCCGACCTTAGTAGAGAGTTCGAGAATTCTCCCCTCGGGCCATTCCCAAAGTTCCAACGTGAGTTTGTTGAAGTGCGGCTGAGTTTTGGATTGCCACACGGTTGCACTTATTTCAACCATTCGCTCAACGCGACTCCAATCAATGGAGGCCTTCCTCTCTTCTAACAATTTCTTTTGCCCAGGACTGAACAGGCGTGAGATGTCGTATCCCGTCTGAGGCATCGAGTTTCCAGTGTATCTGCGACTGATCGAATAGGCCGGACTTTCTCCATCTTCAATAAAATCAATTTCGCATTTGAAGGTATCCGGTTCATTCGCCGAATCGGAGAATTTCTCTCCCTTAGAAGGCCGCAACTTAACGGTTAGATCGTTATCAATGCCTTGCCGCAACCGCACGATCACCCCTTGCGACAGCAGATCAAGATTGTTCGTATCGAAGAAATAAACGAAACCAGCAGTCTCTTTTTTGAGGTTGAGCGCTGTGACGGCCGCTTGATCCACTGTAGGGGATAGAAGAAGCTTGACTTCAACATCGCATTTGTTTTGTGCATGCAAGATTGAACAAAGCAAGAGCGGAGCGCACAGGGAAAACAGTCTTAAGGAGTTGATGCTGTCCCTGGATTCAATAATAGATTCCATATCTTGAGCCTTGGGGGCATCAGAATTCTGAAAAGGAATAGGCGCTATTGAGCTGGTGGACGCGGTCGCGGGTGACTGACTGAAGTGTCCTTCGGTGACGGGTAAGACGAAAAAGACACAAAGTGTTCCCTGAAACCATCGCGTTCCGAAGCGCCCAGCTCCCGGTAACTTATTTTTCATCATCTACTGTCAGCCTTCACCACGTGCCATGGTACTGACAGTTCTTGCAGTTGCAAACATCGAATCCGTGACTTCGGGGACGAATCAAAGTTCAAGGCCAATGACGACGTTGAATCCTTTTGACTGGCGGTTCCGGCAGGATCCGGATAAAGCGACCGACTGGTATTTCTGACAATGGAACGCCCTCGAAATAGGAACTAGGATTTCGGTGAGCAAGTGGCTCGATCTTGGACCATTTCAAGGAGGGGAAGTGTCGCGTTCCCTCATCGTTATGCCGGACGATTCGGCTAAACCGATTCTGGAGGCCATCAACGGCGCGACAAAGTCGCTGCGCATCAAGATGTTTCTCTTCTCGGATCCATCTTTTCTTAAGGCCGTGATTGACGCCCAGCATCGGGGCGTAGATGTCCGGATCATGCTGAATCCTGCCCGCCGTGACGGTGAATCGGAAAACAAGGAAACCCATAAGAAGCTCGCGGCTGCTGGCATCGAGGTCATCGACAGCAACCCTGAGTATGACGTCACCCACGAGAAGTCAATGGTGGTGGATGATACGACGGCCTTTGTGAATTCCCTGAATTTGGACACGAAGAATCTGACTGAATCACGCGATTACGCCATCGTCACTTCTCATGCTCATGAAGTTGCCGAAATTATTGAATGCTTTGAAGCCGACTGGCACCGAAAGCCCTTCAAAGGGGACGAGCGGTCACACCTAATCTGGTGTTGCGGCAACGGGCGAGAGCGAATCGCTCAGTTTATTGATAATGCGAAGGATTCCATCTTTTTGCAGAACGAGCGCTACCAGGACCCGGTCATTATTGAGCGGTTGGTCCGGGCGGTGCGCCGTGGAGTAAAAGTTCACATCATGGCCCGGCCTCCTCATAAGCTGAAAAAGGGAAAGTTGGTTGAAGAGGTCGGGGGGATGCGCACCATGGAGGATGTGGGCATCAAGATTCACAAATTGAAACACCTTAAACTGCACGCCAAGATGCTCCTTGCCGACCATGCCCGCGCCATCGTGGGATCGATCAATCTGGCGCCTGGAAGCTTTGACAGCCGCAGAGAGCTGGCCATCGAGGTGGACGACGAACATGTGGTCAAACGCTTATCAAAGATTGTAAAGCACGACTGGGAACACTCGCACCCCATTGATTTGACAGATGAAGGTCTTCTCGAGGAGTTCAAGAAACACAAGATGGAGGAGTCAGAAGATTTGGCGCTCGGGACGAAGGCGAAAAGCGCAAAAGGGTAGTGAACTGAGAAGAGATGCAACATCGATTCGTGTTCCGGTCAAAATACGCATGTAGATGTGGTGTCCAGAGTCGTGTCGCGTTTGCGTAGAGCAGTCCAGAAGTTGCCCTCACCGGTTGTCGGTGTGCTGGAAAACTTGGTGGCCGCTGTGCAAGAACCTCAAAGTGAGAAGCGCAGCGGCTTTTTCGGTCGCAAGTCTTTCGAAACTGGAGGACCCCGGAATGGCGAAGGTTAGACCAACCATTGGAACCGATGGACTTGCACTCCCAATCCTGCCGCCGGAGCGCGACGCCAGGGTTTGGGCGCGCCTTGTGCGCGTGATGTTCTACACCCCTGGTTTCATGGGTCTGCTGCTAATCAAGACGGGTGAACCGGCGAGCTTCGGGATCACGGTGGAACTGCTGATGCTGTCCAGCGCTGCGGCGGTTGTCGGCGGTCTGTTCATTGGTTCGGAATCGTCAGGTGCAGGCGCCGATCATTCCTCTAGAATCGGCACATGGAGTGGGTCCATGGTGATCGAGTTGCTCGGCGTGGTTCCCTTCCTGGCTGCGGTGCCGGCACTCTTCCATGAATTGGCCCATAGCGCGCTGCTGCACAGCAGGGGCCTTGGCGAAGTCGATGTCACACTCGGCGCCTCCGAACTCCTGCCGGCTGTGGCGATCCTGCCTTTCATGCTCTACCAACTCGCCGGCTTCGGCACCATGCACTTCGCCGTACCGAAAGCACTCAACTGGGTCATCAACATAGCCATTCTCTGCTTGATCGTCGCCAGCTATGTCGAGTATCGCGAGGGGGATTATGGCATGGAGAAAAAGTTTGCCGCTCTCCTGGTTGGAATGATGGCAATGACCGTGCTCTTTGGCGTGCTCAAACTGAAACAGTTGCAGACGACGTATGACGCTCACTGCCCGCCAAAGGATCCAAAGTAGCCGTTGTGAAAGTCGCGTGCGGCGAGGTCTCAGTGAAGCAGTCTGAACTTGGGAGCAAATAAGACGCAGCACTACTCCGGCAGGAAGGGCTCCGGCTGGCAAAAGAAGCCAGAGCCATATCTGATGCACCTGGGCATGAGGTTCTTGAGCTTAAATACGGTACCTATTGCCCCATCAGCAAGCATGAGGACACCGGTTGTGAAAACAAGGACAGATGTTTTTCTCCTCGTTGCGCGAGAGTTCGCCGGTATTTTACGCACCAGCAAGGTGGCTGGACACCACGAGGGAAACTGGTCTTCGAGCTGTACCGATTGTGAGGATCACCGTTAATGATGCACGTATTCATACACGCTGGAAAAAAGATTGTCGTCCGCACCTTGCTAGCACTTGTGCTTTTAGCCGCCGCTTACTTATGCCTTCAAATTCCATTTGGGCCGATTGCTACTCTTGGGGCCCAGAACGCTCAGAATGGGTCGGACAAATCTTCCATCCGAGTCAGGGTTGAACTGGTTAACACACCAGTGGTGGTGCGCGATGCGAAGGGCAAATACGTACTAGATCTCAGTTTGAAAAACTTTCGCGTTTTCGACAACGGCGTCAAACAAGAACTCGAAAGCTTCGAGGTGGGCGGAGCGCCAATTTCGGCGGCCATTGTCATTGAGACCAGCTCGCGAATTCTAGGGCTGCTGCCCCTCATACGGCCCACCGGAATCCTTTTTACGAATACTATTCTGGGGGAAACCGGTGAAGCTGCTGTGTTTGGATACAGCGATAATGTCGACAAACTGCTCGACTTTACCAGCGATCATGATGCCATCGAAAAAACCGTTAGCACCATTCAGGCCAGTACGTCGGGTGCGTGCCTGTACGACGCTCTTTCGCAAGCCGGTGATGTCTTGCGAAACCGACCGGCGTCCCGGCGCAAGGTAATTATCACTTTGGTAGAATCCACTGACACAGGCTGCGAAGTAAAGCTTGGGCAAGTACTGCGTCAGCTCCAGGTCGACAATATTATGGTCTATTCGGTTGGCCTCTCTTCGACCGCAGCGGAATGGCACGGGCCAGAAAAGCAGGCCGCCGCGCCTTTGGCCACGACGCCGGGGACCTTTGGCCTGCCACCTTTCCCCGGGACAGCGCAAACGCCGTGGGGCATGCAACAGTACAGTGGCAACATGAACGTAATGCCTTTCGCATCCTGGGCTGTCTGGGGCCTTAAGCACGCTACGGGTACCGCACGGGACCCGCTGAAGATGGCCGCCACTATGACGGGCGGGACGTACCAGTCCAGCTTTGACGACAATTCCATCGAGGTTGCGATCGATCAGATCGGCGCCGAGCTGAGCGCGCAATACTCACTCAGCTATGACCTGGCAAGGCCCGACCCGGGCGGATACCACAAGATTAGAGTGGAAGTGGTGGATCACCCTGAGTTGAAGGCACGTTCCCGACCTGGTTACTATGTCGGTCCCCTGTAGAGTTGAAAGTCGCGTTCGTGTGCAGCTCGTTAAATGGATTTTTCAATTCCTCGTCATTGCTTCTCATCGCAAAGGGCTTGTCCAAAGAACTGTAGTGAAGATCGCGGACTCACCCAATATCACTCATTTGGATGATGCTCACGATGCTCGGAAATTGTCCGCTACCTTCCAGGGATCCGATTTGCCGGGACCTATCGCCACCTGAACACAAGTCGAAAAATGATTCCCCCCAATTAATTATTGGAAGCATCCGCAGGGAGCTGTTCAGGTCGATCGGCACACCCTCCAGTCTGCGTCGCTTGGAATTCATCTTTAGACATCCCGACAACACCTTACCAATTAGATGAAATTGTGATTAAAGAAATCGCGTCCAAAAGTCAAGAATTACGGGCTATTGCGCTTGGTCAAGATTGGCGGAGGCTGATCGATCAGCGGCGGGCAAATCGCGAAATCTAACTCGTCCCAAGGTTGCCCTAGAGCAACGAATTTCCAGCATTCCCGTGCGATCCTCTTGCGTGTACGGCAGCAGCGAAAGCAATTGAGTTCGGCTCCTTAATAGCACGGCAGAAGTGCGCTTACCTTAACGCTTATTGGGATATTGCCGATCTGAGCTTAGGGAGCTAAAGAAAATGAGGGAGGATGACCATACCATGGAACGGCTGCATTCATCCGTAGCGGAAAATAGAAGCGCCATATTATTCCTGAATTACATGGCTAGGTATATCCCAAAACATGATATTTGGAAAAACTTTCTAATACGAAGAGCGCGAATTTTAACTCCACCATTCTTGGGTGAGGCCAGGCTGGTCCTGCGATTGTGGTGAATCAGCAGAAATTCTTCCTTGCATTTGGGAATCGAGTCCGCGAGCTGCGAAGAAAACACGGCTACTCGCAAGAAGATATGAATTCTTTTGGTTTTTCGGCACGCCATTGGCAGCAAATCGAAGCGGGCCGTCCGATAACCGTTTCGACCTTGCTGCGTATCTGTGAGGCGTTCAAGATTTCCGCCGAGCGTCTCGTGCACGGATTAGATAGAGGAATTTATGGAGATTAACTTTGACGCATTTGATGTCGTTAGTTCCGTGCAACTTCCAACCTTTCCACGCTAATCTGCTCGTGATCTTTTTGCACAGGGGGATTCAAGGTGGGCTAGCGTATTTGCAAAAGCTCGTTATATCCTTCTGAGGCACAAGAGAGAAGAGCACCTGCTGTCATCCATCCGCATTCTCGTAGTTGATGATTACGAAGGCTGGCGCCGCCAAGCCTGTCTACTGCTGCGAGCGCATCTAGAATTGCAAGTCATCTGCGAAGCGTCGGATGGGTCGGAAGCCGTTCAGAAGGCCGAAGAATTGAGGCCGGACTTAATCTTGCTGGACATCGGTCTCCCGAAGTTGAATGGGCTCGAAGCCGCTCGACAAATCCGCAAGCTCGCCCCTGAATCCAAGATACTCTTTCTGACTCAAGAATCTTCTGCCGATGTAGTGCAAGAAGCTCTCAGCTTGGGGGCGCTGGGCTATGTTGTAAAAGCAAACGCTGGGAGCGAACTACTAGCTGCTGTGCAAGCGGTCCTTCAGGGAAAACAATATGTCAGCAGCGGTTTGTCGGGTCGCTATTTCGCGAATGCTACGGACGCACACACTCCCGACGGCCCCTACTACAAGGAGGGTCTTGCAACGCCAGGACCGCGTGAAAAGGAAATCACTCGCAATCACGAGGTTCAATTCCATTCTGATGACGCATCCCTCCTAGCCGGCTTCGCTTCTTTTATCGAAGCTGGTCTGAAGGCAGGGAATGCGGTTATCGTTGTCGCAACCGAATCACACTTGGATAGCCTTCTTCAGAGATTGCAGGCACAGGGTGTGGATGTTACTACTGCCATTGAAGAGGGGAGATATGTTTCTTTGGATGTTGACGAGGCGCTATCGACATTCATGGTGAAGGATCTGCCAGACCCAGTTCAATTCTTCAAGGTTGCGGGTGATCTCATGGTGGCGGCGGCCAAAGCGGCCAAAGGCAAGCATTCCCGAATTTGGGCTTGTGGTGAATGTGCGCCTACTTTGTATGCGCAGGGTAAGGCGGATGCGGCGATCCAGCTTGAGCACTTCTGGGACGAAATAGCCAAAACCTACAATGTGGATATTCTGTGTGGATATATCCGAGGTACCTTTGACCGGCATTCAGATAGCGAAATCTACGAGAAAATCTGTGCAGAACACTCAGCCGTTCGTTCCCAATGAACTTGCCTCTTGAAAACAAATTCACGCCGCAGGACCAACCCCTGGTAGAAGCAACTCAGTCTGTTCAAGGGTGATTTCCGTAGAGTCACAATCTGAATAAACTGGGAGTACTGGGAATGCCGGCGCGGCGTGCTTGTCCTGGCATTTCGGGCTGAAAAACGAATGTAAATTTCCCAGTCAAATTGAATCTGATTTTCTGTCCCACACGCCCTACAAGCCATGATCGATTTCGAAGCTTCTTACCCGGCAGCGCTCAAGGACCTGCTTTCCCAATGGAGAGGGACGCGAACGTGGATCGTGGTGCCAAGCTCGGGTCGTGAGTCGATTGAAACCGCGCCTTTCACCAGATTCACTCGCTCTTGCATGCTAATGAGCCCCAGTCCTCGATTGTTCATCACAACTTCAGGGTCGAATCCAAGTCCCGCATCGCGCACGGTGAGATGTATCCCATCCGGCACTCCCCGCAGTTCAACTTCGAAGTTCCGCACCCCGCTATGCTTCACCGCATTCTGCAAGGCTTCCTGCATAATCCGAAAGAGACAAAGTGAGATCTCCTCTGGTACTCCGGGTGGGATGTCAACGTGGGTAAAGTCAATCACCACTTTCTGCTGCTCAGAGAGCTCTTGACAGAAGCTTTTGGCTGCAGCCACGATTCCCAGGTATCGCAACTTGGATGAGTGCAACCGGTGCGATATCGCCTGGACGTCGGCAGCAATCTCATACACACGCTTCAATTGTTCCTGGATACGGTTGCGGACTTGAACGGCCGAATCCGGTAGATCTTTTTTAAGTCCATCAATGTCGTTTAGCAACAATGCGAGCCGTTGACCAATATCGTCGTGAAGATCTCTTGCGATCCGTGAGCGTTCCTCTTCGTGCGCTTCTATCAGCCTGCCGCCAACTTTTGAAAGGGCCTCTTCCGCCAGTTTCCGCTCGGTAATATCCGCTACCATGCCTACCATCCGCTGTATCCTGCCTTGCTTGTCAAAGAAGGCGTGCCCGCTTCTCTCCAACCAAGCTAGTGAACCATCGGCACGGCACAATCGGAAGCTAATCCGAGTGTTCGGGTTTTCCGGGGTAAGCTCGTCAACCGAACTCATAAATGTCGCTCGGTCTTCAGGATGAACACTTGCCAATATTTGCCGCAGAGTAAGGGCAGTCTGCTCGCCGGTCAAACCAAGGATTTGGGTGCTCTCCGCAGACCGAATGACCACGTCGGTGGCCATATCCCAGTCAAAGGCGTACATCTTTCCCACCTGAGCAGCCAAGCGCAAACGCTCTTCGCTTTCACGCAGACGCCTTTCCGCCAGTTTGCTCTGAGTTATGTCTTGTGCTGTGCCACGTAACCGGACGATTCGGCCCGCAGTATCGCGCTGCGCTTCGCCTCGAGCTCTGGCCCATATCGTGGAGCCATCAGGGCGGACATATTCCAGGTCGAGTTCGTATGGTGTTCCGCTCCGCAGCGTTTCTTCGGCGGAGCGTTGCAGCCGTTCCCAACTTTCGGCGGTCAGAAGAAGTGCGTGTTCCGTATAGCTGGCTGCCGGCAGTCTGGGATCGCGGCCAGCAATTCGATAAAGTTCCCGTGACCAAGTGACAGTGTCGGTGTTTGGATCCCACTCCCAACTTCCAATCTGCGCCAAACGCTGTGCTTCCGAGAGTTCCATCTCTTTCTGGCGAAGTTCCTCTTCCGCCCGTTTGCGCTCCGAAATGTCCGCTACCATGCCTATCATCCGCACCATTTTTCCCTGCTGGTCAAAGAAGGCATGCCCAGTTCTCTCTATCCAGAGTACTGATCCATCGGGACGCAACAAGCGGTAGGTTATCTGGTTGTCGGGGCTCTCTGGAGTGCGCTCGGTATTGGATGTTATAAATGCTGCACGGTCTTCAGGATGAACACTGGCCAACAATTGCTGTTTGGTAGTGCCAATCGGTACTCCAATTGAACCGAAGATACGGATACTCTCCTCAGATCGTATGATCACATCGGTGGCCACGTCCCAATCAAAGGCGTACATTTTTCCCGCCTGAGCAGCCAAGCGCAAACGCTCTTCGCTTTCACGCAGATCCCTTTCCGCCAGTTTGCGGTCCGTAATGTCTACTGACATGCCGAGCATGCGCTCGGGTTCACCTTCTGGTGAGTAGTAAAATTTCCCTCTGGCTGCCAACCAGCGAACGGTACCGTCCTGGCAAAGAATCCGGAGCTCCGCCGTGTACGGCTTCTTGCTTTCCATTGCATTCTTGATCGCTTCCAAGACCCACCCTCGGTCACCCGGGTGTAAGTAACGATGGAAATCTTCAACACATCCGTCATGAACCTCCGATGAGATTCCAAAAACGCTCTCCAGATCGCCAAACAAGGTATCTCGCCCGCTCTTCACTTCCCGATCCCACCCTACTGATTTGGCGGCGTCCATTGCCAATCGAAGGCGATCGTTGGCTCGGGCAAGTTCTTCTTCCGCGAGTTTACGCGCTGTAATATCGGCCACCATGCCTATCATCCGCATCATTCTGCCTTGCTCATCGAAGTAAGCGCGGCTGTTTCTTTCCACCCAAATCACAGTGCCGTCGGAACGTACCATGCGATAACTGATTTGAAGGGAGGGCTCCTCAGGACTCAGCTTGGCGACCGCAGCGATTAGCCTTTCCCGGTCTTGGAGGGGAACCATAGTCAATATGTGCTGCCCTGTAGTGAATGCCTCTTCATTTACACCAAGAACCTGGGCGACCCCTTCCGAGCGCACGATCTTATCGGTGGAAACATCCCACTCATAGGCGAATATCTTTCCGGCCTGGGCCGCCATGCGAAACCGTTCTTCGCTTTTCCGCAGCACCTCCTGCGCTCGCTTCTGCTCCTCAACAACGACCGCGAGAATCGTAAAAGGGATCGCCGCGAAAAACAGAAATAGCTGAAGCGACAAGGCGTTGTTGAGAGGCCCTTGTTCCGCGAAGGGGCCACGACCATGAGAGGCTCCCCAAATGGATAGGAGGGCGACTACAACCATAGAAGTGGACACATCCTGCAATCCCAAACGCAACCCGCCCCACAGTAAAAGCGGCACAAGAGAATAAAGCAGCGCTGGTTGCTCCCCCCGCCCAGTACCCATGAACGTGAGATATCCAAAAAAAACCAACAAAGTCATCTGTGCGGCGAATTCCAGGTAATTATGAGACTTTCGCGACCACTCCCGCTCCTCGCGGACCCAAGTCAATATTGCAGGGAGCACGGTTAGGAATGCCAGTGCGTCCGCAAAAAACCAAAGCCTCCACTGCAGCACATAACCGCCGGGCGCGCTTCCGTTTGCGCCCAAAAGGGCCGAACCGAACGGCACGAGGATTACAGCAAACACTATGTACTTCGCCAGAGCCTTCAAAGTGCATAGATCGGGCGCACCCTCAAAAAGGAAACTTATCCCCAATGTCGCAACGAGCGTCTCGGCTAAATTGCCAAGGGTGATCCAAATCTCGAAGCGGATCGGCACTCCGTTATTGAGATCGGCAAGGGCCATACCTCCCAATCCAGCGGCGATTAGGAGTGTCCAGATCTTCCGTGGTGCCAATAGCAAGACCCCTACTAAAAACGCCGTAGAGGGCCAAAACGACGCGATATGGTCAGGAGGTATTCCGATGAAGTACACTAATTTATCTGCTTGGTAGCAGACGACCGCCACCAGAGACACCAAGATCACCGTAGGCAATAGCGTATTGAGATCTGCTAAAGTCCGCGCCCGGCGAGGGTGTTCGCGTTCCATGGCATTGACCATGCCTAGTTCTTGCAAGATGAAGAGGGCTGGAATCTATAACATAACTGGCAGTACTACTAGTACTTTTTGTGAAGATCTAATCTTCCACCCTGAACCACAAGATGGACTGCACAACTCCATTGTTTCTAACACCCTCCACCAACGAAAGACGGAGATGACCTTTGGTTTCCCGAATTGGGTGGGCCGTGCGAGGGAGCAATCTCTCTCGCACGGCCCAACCGATTAGAAGGTGATTTTCAGTCCGATCTGCATTACCCGCTGGCTTCCCGAGCCAATAAGCGGGTTGCCGGCCGCGAAGTCCGGCGTCAAGAAGGATGCTCCGAACGGAACGTTCGGACCAGGGGAATTGCCGGTATTGACAAAGCTGGACGCGCCAGAGGGATTGGCGGCGATGGGATGATTGAGGATGTTGAAGATTTCCCAGCGCCCCTGAATGCTATAGCGCTCCTTGATGGTGAAGTTCTTGAAGATGGACAAGTCCCAGTTCTTGAAACCCTGGTCACGGAAGATATTCCGGCCCATGTCACCGAAGGTTCCTAGGGCGGGAGGAGTTATGAACGAATTGCCGTTCGTGGAGATGTAGCACCCACCGGTTGTCAACGTAGCCAGGGAAACTGCGTGGGCAAGACACCCGGTAACCGCAGCAGTCGTCTGAGCCGGAGATAAGGTTTGGGGAAGTGCGTAGGCATTCGCGATCGAGCAAGTCACGTTGCCTTGAACGAAATTGGGGTTGCCAGTCTTGGGGATGACAGTGCAATCTGGAAAGCTACTCTTTCCAGACGAGAAGTCGGAGGGACTGCCAAAGATGTTCCAGCGGTCGGCGTTTTCGCTAGTCCCGCTGAAATTGTCCGCTGGATCGAAAGTTTGCCAAGGTTGAGCGGTAGCAAATGTCACGATGGTATTGATCTGCCAGCCTTCCAGAAGCTGCCCATAGCCCTTCATTCCCGGAATGTTGTAGGTGGCTGTAGCAGTCAATCGGTTTCGAACATCGAAGTCGCTGCTTGCGTATTCCCCCGCGAGATTCTCGCTATTCTGGGGGTTCAAGCCGAAGCGATTCAGTGAGCCGCTGTCCAGTCCATGACCGTACGTGTAACCCACATTGAAGGAAAGGCCGTGAGACATCCGTTTCGTGACAGCCACTTGCAAGCTGTTATAACTGGAATACGCTCTGTTCGTCACTTGGTAGATGTATCCCAAATACGGAAACTTCGAGTAGAAGGGCCGGGATTCCTGCATGGCCAACGAACCGTCCGCTGCAGCATGGGGGCCACAGGCATCAGCTGCCTGCGCCGCCGTCAAAGAATTCAGAC
>CAVUDA010000008.1:0-136252 GCA_963740035.1 uncultured Acidobacteriota bacterium | reverse complement strand
ACTCCCGGCCCCTCCCACACTCTTCCGCAGCAGCTCAATACCTTGCTCGGAAAGATCCTACGCATCACTCCGGACATCAACTTGCGTCCGAAGGACATGATCAGTCCAAATGGCCGTTACCGCATTCCCTCCACGGGGCCGGACCCGAATCCATTCTTGAATGTGGCGGGGGCGCGCCCTGAAGTTTTTGCGTACGGCCTGCGGCACCCGCACCGGTTCGATTGGGATGTGACGACCAAGACATTTCTGGTCATCGATATCGGCCTGCATTACTGGGAAGAAGTCGACATCGTTGCCAAGGGCGCCAACTACGGTTATCCCGAGCGCGAAGGCAACGAACAACTTTTTGTGGACGATGCGGGAAAAACAGGCAGCCTGGAAAATCCGCCCGTCGCATTCCCCGATCGCGATCTCCTGCATGTGGACGGGGTCGAAGAGCCGGTCGTTCCCATCTATCCGGCCGCACTCTACAGCCATTGGGAAGGCGACTCGATTGGCAGCGGCTTTGTGTACCGAGGCAAGCTGATGCCGCAGATGCGCGGAAAATTTATTTTCAATGACATGACGACGGGCCGAATTTTTTACGTCGACCTGGGCGATATGATCGCGACGCATGGCGCGCGCAATCATCAGGCGCCAATTCATGAGCTGCAAGTCATGTACAAGAGCCCCAATGACACCGCGAACCAAACCGCCGTGAAGCGGCGGATGTTCGACGTTGTGGCCGAAACGTACGCGCACAAGGGAGGAACCCCTGCTCAGGACCGTGTATTGCCGGGAGCCGCCGCGGCCACGACTGGATGGCGAGACCCGGACCACAAACAGCCCAAAGCCGATCCTGAGGGCGTCGCCTACGGCGGCGGTCGCGCGGATGTTCGCATCGCCATGGGCGGCGACGGCGAAATATACGTCCTGAGCAAGTCCGATGGCATGATCCGGAAAATGTCGGCGCTAGTCACGCCGCCTCCATCAGCGAAGTAACCCAGGCGCGTTGCGCGATCTAAGTAGCACAGACTTCAGTCTGTGGATTTCCATTTGATCTTGGCTGGATTGCCCATATTAGGTTCGTAACTGATCGCGGCTAGCGCCGGCGGCCCGGGCATCCGGTCGGACCCCCACAGACTGAAGTCTGTGCCACTGACTTGGTTGCCGCGCACGCATTGCGGTGCGATAATCCGGCATCGAGAGAGACGCTCCGCGAGTGGAGACTCTTCAGGGGGAAGCGATGGGAGTGCGAGACGCTTGGGTTGAGAAGCGATTGAAAGAAACGGCGGCGGCCAACGGCACACGCAACGTGTCGCAGATGCACTACGCGCGGCAGGGCGAGATCACGGAAGAAATGAGATTCGTCGCCGGGCGCGAAAAGATTGAGCCGGAGCTGGTGCGCAGCGAAATCGCGCGCGGGCGCGCGATCATCCCCGCGAACATCCACCACAAGGCGCTGGAACCGATGGGCATCGGCATCGCGTTCAAGTGCAAGATCAACTCGAACATCGGGAACTCGGCGACGACCTCGCACATCGACGAAGAACTGAAGAAGCTGCATCACTCGGTGCACTACGGCGCGGACACAGTGATGGACCTGTCGACCGGCGGCGACATTCCGACGATTCGCAAAGCGATCATCGAAGCATCGCCCGTGCCGATCGGGACGGTGCCGATCTACGAAGCGCTGTCGCGCGTGAAGCGCACCGAGGATTTGACGATCGGGCTGATGCTGGAAGTGATCGAGGAGCAGGCCGAGCAGGGCGTGGATTACATGACGATCCACGCGGGGGTGCTGCGGGAATTTGTGCCGCTGGTGCGCAACCGCATCACGGGGATCGTGAGCCGTGGCGGGGCGCTTCTGGCACACTGGATGAACACGCACAAGAAGGAAAACTTCCTGTACGAGCATTTCGAGGCGATCTGCAAGATTTTCAAGAAGCACGACGTGAGTTTTTCGCTGGGTGACGGTTTGAGGCCGGGATGTCTTGCGGATGCAAGCGACGCGGCTCAATTCGCCGAATTAAAAGTGCTGGGCGAGTTGACGAAGAAGGCGTGGGAGCACGACGTGCAGGTGATGATCGAAGGGCCGGGGCACATTCCGATGGATCAGATCGAGCTGCAAGTGAAAAAGGAAATGGATTTGTGCCACGAAGCGCCGTTTTACACGCTGGGGCCACTGGTGATCGACATCGCGCCGGGGTACGACCACATCACGAGCGCGATCGGCGCGGCGATGATCGGCTGGCACGGGGCGTCGATGCTGTGCTACGTGACGCCGAAGGAGCACCTGGGATTGCCGAATGCGGAAGACGTGAAGCAGGGTGTGATCGCGTACAAGATCGCGGCGCACGCGGCGGACGTGGCGCGGCACCGCCCGGGCGCGCGAGACCGGGACGATGCGCTGTCCTACGCGCGCTTCCTGTTCGATTGGAACAAGCAGTTCGAGTTGTCGCTCGACCCGGCGACGGCGAAAGCGATGCACGACGAAACGCTGCCGGATGATTTTTACAAGGACGCGAAATTCTGCTCGATGTGCGGCCCGAAATTCTGCTCGATGAACGTGACGCAACTGGCGGAATCTGCGGGAGGGCAGGACCAATCGGAGCGCCAGCAGAAATTCGTGGAGCTATTGGCGAAGATCGAGAAGTAGGACAGGCTTGAGCCTGTCGCTTTTCTCCGCGAAAGAAAAAAGTCAAACCCGACAGGCTGAAGCCTGTCCTACTTCATTCTTCAATTCAATTTCCAATGCCAGAACCAACCGAAAATGAAGCTCTCCGCGAAGAATTCAACCGCTGGGCCGAAGCGGGCCGCGGCGAAGGCATGGAAGAAGAACATCTCCCCATCGTCCTTCCGGTTCTCGACCAGATGAATTTAGCCCGGGACGAAAATATTCTCGACGTAGGCAGCGGCGCAGGCTGGCTCGTGCGCATGATCGCCGAGCGTGTTCCCGAAGGCCGCGTCATCGGCATGGACATTTCCGACGAAATGGTGCGCCGTGCGCGGCGCAAGTATGTTGCAGTGGAAAACGCCATGTTCGTGGTCGGCGCGGCGGACGAGATTCCCTGGGACGCAAACTTCTTCACACATGCGATTTCCGTCGAGTCAGCCTATTACTGGCCCGACCCGGCGCGCGGCCTGCGCGAAATCCATCGCGTGTTGCGCGAGGGCGGCGCCGCGTGGATTCTGATCAACTTCTATCTTGAAATCCGCATTCTCATCAATGGGCCAGCCAGTTTGCCTTGCCCGCGCAGTTGCTAAGCGCCGGCGAGTGGGAGGCATTGTTCCACGACGCGGGCTTCACCAACATTTCGCATCGCCAGATTCCCGATCCCACTCCCGCGCCCGAATCCTACTCGGGCCGATGGTTTCAAAATGCTGCCCAGATGCGCGCCTTCCGCCAGGCGGGCGCACTGCTTGTTCATGGGACAAAGTCGGAGATGTGAATCAGGGCGCCGGCAATGTCGCGCGGAAGCGATGCGAATCCCCGTTAAAGTGCTATTCTAGGCTTGCAGGGGAAATTGGCGTACCGGTTTGACTCGCCTTGCCGGGGATGGATATACTCCCCCTTCCTAAGGGACTCGAGGAGACAAATGGGCGTTCTGGATCAGCGGTTTGAAAAAAACTTCATGATTTCTTCGGTGGACTACGTGTTCAACTGGGCGCGCAAGTCCGCTATTTGGCCGCTGACCTTCGGCTTGGCATGTTGCGCGATCGAGATGATCGCCTCGACCACGTCGCGCTTTGACATTGCCCGGTTCGGCGCCGAAGTTTTTCGACCTTCGCCTCGGCAATCCGACCTGATGATCGTGGCCGGCACGGTGACCCTGAAGATGGCGCCGGTGCTCAAGCGCGTGTGGGACCAAATGCCCGACCCCAAGTGGTGCATTTCGATGGGGGCCTGTTCGAGCGTGGGAGGCCCATTCAACGCCTATTCCGTGCTCCAGGGCGTCGATCGGATCGTTCCCGTGGATGTTTATGTGGTTGGGTGCCCGCCGCGCCCGGAAGGCTTGATCTACGCGCTCTTGAAGCTGCAGGACAAGATCGACCAGATGTCACTGGCGAAGCGGCCCACGGAAATCCGGCTGCACCCTGGCATGGCGGAGGATTTTAAGCGCAATGTGATGGTCGCGCAGACGCCGTCGCCGCGCTGACAAGGCCGTAGCCCGCGTCTTTTGCCCTGAGTTTAATCGAAGGGCTGGCGCGGGAATTTCCAGCGAACTCGTTAAACCCCTTGTAGTGTGCGTGAGAGCTCGGTTTTGGTTCGTGTAGCGCCCGCCTTCAGGCGGGCATGTGCTTGATTCCAAAGTGCCCGCCTGAAGGCGGGCGCTACAAAACCGAGCCTAAGAAGGCGAGCTACAAAGCCAGGCAATTTCAAACATCTGCTGAAGGAGTTGGCAAATGGGTTTTGTGCGTGCAGCGCGAAAAGATGAGATCCCGGCGGGTTCCATCCGCGAGTTTCAAGTAGACGGGCTGACTGTCGCTATCGCTAACATAGGAAGCAAGTTCTACGCGATCAACAACACCTGTCTGCACCGGGGAGGCCCCTTGGGCCAGGGTCAACTCCAAGGCGTCGCGGTTACATGCCCCTGGCATGGTTGGCAATACGATGTGACCACCGGCAAGCTCGTCATGAATCCAGCGATCGGGGTCAAAACGTACACCCTCGAAGTAAGAGGCGAGGATATCTGGATTGAAGCAAGCTAATTCAAAGATCCCTCAATGAAGTGACTCTTCTCTAAGTTATTAAATAATAAGGACATAATTTGAAGCCGGCTACTCACTGCCTGGCCAAAATCTCTTGAGTCCGATTTTCCGGACTATGCGTCTAATTGTATAGGGCTGAGGAATCACGGTTTAGTCCCTTTACGGGACAGCCCAGAAATGCATGAATTTTTGCACAACGGGCGAGGTCCCGTGTATAGTGTCCGACCGACAACACTCTCGGAGAACGATCATCATTCGGAGGCTGCCCGGTTTGACGACAATTCGCCCACCGGCAAAGAAAGGCCATTGGATTTTTTCGGTCAATCCTCACCAGTATCATTGGGATACCCTATTTGTGAAGGGCAAGGAGATGTGGAGGGGCGCTGGGACGCGTCCTGACGCGATTCGAGCCTTGAAACAGGTGCGCAAGGGTGATCGTGTGCTTTGCTACCATTCCGCGCCCGAGAGGGCTCTGTACGCCATAGCCGAAGTCACGCGCGACCCTTATCCTGACCCGCACGATCGGGAATCGAAAATGATGGTCGCGGACTTGCGTGCCATGGAGCGCCTGCCCCGCCAGATTCCCCTGGACGAGCTTCGGAACAACGCCTCCGTTCGAAAGGTCAAGTTCCTGAAGAATGTGCGTTTGATCATTTCTCCGGTCACCGAAGACGAGTACCAGGAGATCCTGAGAATGGCGGGCATTGTGGCCACTCCGGGACTGCCGCTGCCGTAATTCGTGACTGGTGAATCATGACTAGTGACTGGCGATTCGTGAAACTGCCCCTCCAGTTGCGATAGCCAGTTTGTTCCCGCAGAATCCTTCCTCCGTTGGCTCTCTGATGCTCACCTATCAATTGTGTTATTTTGAATGAGTCTTTCCGATGCCTGAACTTCCTGAAGTTGAAACAGTTGTGCGCGGATTGCGATTGTCCCTGCCGGGGCGCAGTGTTGTCGAAGTGCGCTTCGGCAAGACGGACTTCGTGGAGGACTCGGCAGCGATTGCGGAACGCCTCCCTGGGATGCGAATTTTGGAGGTCACGCGCTTGGGCAAATTCATTTGTATCGGGCTGCAGGCCTGCGGCGCGCAAGCCACTTCACTTTCGCAGGTCTATCTCGTCATTCATCTTGGAATGACGGGTCGATTGACTGTGATTCCTTCCGGAGAATGCGTTGCACCACACACGCATGTTTTTTTTGTTCTCGACGACGGCCGCGAGCTGCGCTACACGGACATCCGCCGCTTTGGCCGCATGCTTCTCGTGCCGGAATCGAAATTGGCGGAGTTCACCGGACAATTGGGCCAAGAGCCGCTCGAGATCGGCGCGGAGGAATTCTGCCGAAAACTTGGATCGAGGCGCGCTCGCGTAAAGGCGTTGCTGCTCGACCAAAGGGTCTTGCGCGGAATCGGCAATATCTATGCGGACGAAAGCTTGTTCCGCGCGCGCCTGCATCCGGCACGCATCGCGGAAAACCTGACGAAAAAGCAACTCCTGGCGCTCCACGGCGCAGTCCGCAAGGTTCTGGCCGAAGCCATCCATTCCCGCGGCTCCTCGATTTCAAACTACGTCGATTCCAACGGCAATCGCGGCGAATTCCAATTCAAGCACCGGGTCTACCAGCGCGACGGGAAGCCGTGCTTTCGTTGCAAGGCAAAAATCAAGTGGCTTGTGGTGGCAGGCCGAAGCAGCCACTTTTGTCCAAATTGCCAGCCCGCCCCGCGGATCCGCAGGGGCTCGAAGGGGACTTGAAACCACGGATGCACACGGATAAACACGGATAAAAACAGCAGGAAAAGAACCACAAAGAACACTGGTCTTTATTCCTAGAGATTCTTCCTATCTTTTATCCGTGTTCATCTGTGTGCATCTGTGGTTTCATTTGTGGTTCAGTTTTAGCTCTGTAGTCGGAGGGGAAGAGTGCGCGCCGTCATTCAGCGTGTTACCCGCGCCAGTGTCACCGTGGATGGCAGGGTTGCGGGAGAAATTCGCTCTGGGGTCATGGTCCTGCTTGGTGTCAGCCGGACGGACAATATCGAATCGGCGCCGTATCTCGCCGAGAAAATCGCCAATCTGCGGATTTTTTCCGATGAAGCGGGCAAGATGAACTTGTCGTTGCTCGACGTCGGCGGTTCCGCCCTGGTGGTGTCGCAGTTCACCCTGTATGGCGACACGCGAGGTGGGCGCAGGCCCTCCTACATTCAGGCCGCCGCGCCGGAGGAAGCGAGCCGTCTCTACGAGGAGTTCGCCCGGTCGATGCGCGGGCTCGGCGTGAAAGTGGAAACCGGAGTGTTCCAGGCGCACATGCAAGTCGAACTGGTCAACGACGGGCCGGTCACGATTCTGCTGGATTCCGAGAAGACCTTTTGAGCGAGAAATTTCCCAAACCGCGCAGAGTGATGGATCGGGGCCCGCTTTGAAAATCGGATTTGTATTTATATCGGAGGGCGATACAATATGAAGGTGTCCACCGGCGTGATGACGGCTGCGGAATTCCGCGCCCTCGCGGAGTTCCGATACCAAATTCGGATTTTCCTGAACGGAAGCGAGGAGGCGGCGCGCAACGCAAACCTCGAGCCACAGCAGTATTTGCTCATGCTGGCCCTGCGCGGGCTGCCAGTCGGCCGCGAGCCCAGCATCCGGGAGATTGCCGAGCGGATGCAGTTGCGCCACCACAGCGTCGTGGAACTCGTGGACCGGCTCGAAAAAAGGCAGATCCTGCGCCGGGAGCGCTCCCGGACCGACCGCCGCCAGGTGATTTTGCATTTGACCCCGCGCGGCGAGAAAATACTGACGAGGCTCGCCAAGCAGCGGATTTCGGAGCTTCGCACGGCTGCGCCGGCGCTGGTTCGGGCGCTCACGGCGGTGATCCGGTCGACGCAAAGCAGCCAGCGCCCTCGCCGATAACAATGCTGCCGGCCGGCCGCAAATTTACCGCGCGTCTCTCATGGATTGGCATGGCCTCGATGACTGCGGGAAATGGGGAGGTTTGTTTCTGTGACATTTTTCGCTCGAACGAGCGAGCCTGACGACAGCTCCCAAGGTCCCGTTCGGTTCCGTATCGGCTTTATTTCCTTGTTGGCCTCGATGGTGGGAGTCATTTCCGGGTTCGTTGCGTATCTCCTATACAACCTGATCGGATTTTTCACCAATCTCGCTTTCTACGGCGTTTGGTCCTTTCATTTTCGCAGCGCGACGGAAAATCGGCTAGGACTCTGGGTGATCATCGTTCCGGTTATCGGCGGACTCTGTATTGGAATTATGGCGAAGTACGGCTCGCAAAAGATAAGAGGCCACGGCATCCCCGAGGCGATGGAAGCCGTACTTACTTCCAAGAGTCGCATCGAAGCCAAAGTCGCGATCCTCAAGCCGATTTCGGCGGCGATCGGAATCGGCACCGGCGGGCCATTCGGCGCCGAGGGGCCGATTATTCAAACCGGAGGGGCGTTCGGTTCACTTGTCGGGCAGTTGGTTTCGACGACGGCGTCGGAGCGCAAAGTTTTGCTGGCCTGCGGCGCGGGCGCCGGACTGGCCGCGATGTTCAACGCTCCGATTACCGGAGCGCTGCTGGCCATCGAACTCTTGCTGTTCGAGTTCCAGGCGCGTTCCTTCATCCCACTGATGCTCGCCAACGCGCTGGCGGTTGCGGTTCGCCTCCAATTGTTCGGCGATGAGACCATGTTTCAAGTCGGCACTTTCAACTACGACCTTTACCATGGCATCCCTTTTTATCTCCTCCTCGGCCTCATTTGTGGGATTGCGGCGATCGGCTTTGCCTCGGCTCTGAAATGGCTGGAAGAATTCTTCGATCACATGAAGAAAATCCCCGCGGTATTGCACCCGGCAATCGGAGCATTGGGGCTCGGCATTGTCGGTTACTTTTTCCCGCGCGTCTTCGGTCCCGGATACGCGACCATCGGGGATGTCCTGAATGTGCGCCTCGCGCTGACAGCGGTGGTTTTGTTGCTCGTTTTCAAGGCTGCTGTCGTGTTGCTTTCCCTTGGTTCGGGGACGTCGGGCGGCACGCTGGCCCCGATGTTCATGATGAGCGCCGCGATTGGCAGCACTTTCGCGATGGTGGTGAATTACCTGGTTCCCAGCGCTCACCTTTCCGTGGGCGCCTACGCCGTAGCGGCCATGGGAGCGCTTCTGTGCGCCTGCGCGCGCGCGACATTTACATTCATGGTCTGCGCGATCGAAACGACCCACGATTTTCACGCCGTGGTGCCTGTCATCCTGGTCTGCGTCATCGCCGACGCGATTGCCGTGCGATATATGCCGTACTCAATCATGACGGAAAAACTTGCCCGAATGGGTTTTGGCGCGGGCCAGGATTACGAAGCGAATTCGCTCAAGCAGCTTGGCGTTGCAGACGTGATGGTCCGAGACGTTGTTACAGTCCCACCGGAACAAAGCGTGCGGGAAGTAGCCGACCGGTTTGCAAACGGCGACTTGAAAACTTCTCGTCACCAAGCATTGCCCATCGTGGATTCCGATGGCCGCCTGCAGGGCCTCGTCACGCAGGGCGATTTATTGCGCGCGCTCCAAGAGGACCCGGAAGGCAAAATGAGCGTGCTCGATGCAGGCTCGCGCTCGCTCGTGGTCGCGTATCCCGAAGAGCGCGTTTTCGATGCCGTCACGAAAATGCTGGAAAATAATATCGGCCGACTTCCGGTGGTGGACCGCACGGACCCGCAAAAGATGGTTGGTTATATCAATCGCGCGAATGTGATGGGTTCGTGGCGCGCCCATTTGCATGAGGAATCGGTTCGCGACCGAGGCTGGTGGCGAAACCTCAAATCGATCCCGGAGAATCGGGGCGATATCGGCGTCGCCGTTGGCTGGGTCGAGTCTGTCACGGAAGATCAACTTCTCCTCACACAGAACTCGCATTCCAGCGGCCCGGCCGAAGTGTTTGCGCTGAGCATGCCCGTCCGGGGAGTTTTTCTGGGGGATGAGGTCCGCGTGAGTTACAGGAATCAGAACGGCCGCAAGGTCGCCTTGCGTATCGAAGAACTTTCCAGCTGGCAGTAACTCTTGCCCGGGTCCCCTGAACGCCGTAGTCGAGGAGACGCAACCTTCTACCTCAGTAGTCCGGATACTTCTTCCTGATCTGTTCGAAGAGAGCCGAGGATGTCCCTTTTCTCTTATGATAAACCAGAACCTGCTTCTCGCGGGCGGTGGGCGCCGCGTGAATCCACTGTTCGACCTCGTTAAGATTTAGAACTCGGCCGCGCGCGAAGGAAACCCGCTTTCCGGTCGGGCACAACTGGAGAGAAACATGCTCGTTTGTGCGCCAAATCGTGCGCCGGTCCCCGGTATAGGTTCCCTCCACACCGAGATAGTTGGTGTATCGGACGTCGATTTTGTTTTTGCCGGGATCGAAATTTCCCTCGCGTGGGCGTGATTGCTCGGATTCCGCTCTGCGCTTTTCAAGCGTGGATCTTTCCTTATAGGCAAAATCCCGGTCGAAATGAACGCAACTCGCATTTTGGCACTTGATCTTGCCCAACACGCTCCATGCGCGGGGCTGGCCGCATGCTTTGCAGGTACAATATTTGCCAAGGAAATCAAGAATTCCCACGGAAAACTCCTCGACGCTTTTTATTCCCAGGGGAACAGCTTGAGAAACGTATCGTTGTCTTCAGACAACGATACTTCCATAACGCCCATCGACAGGCGGCCCCTCTCTCTCACGAGGTTTTGACAGCCGCTGCTTCTGGGAGCGGAGAGAAAGCCGTGTCGCCAGTGTACGAGGACACTGCGCGCGGCCTGGCAGCCGCTCCCCTGGAACTCTTGGATTGCTGATATCCCTTCCAAATAAAAAATGTCGACGGGAGGCGGCCATGCCGGATCAAGCGCCGGCGATGGACCAACGACGGAAGACCCATTGCGCGCAACTGTTCGAAGGACATCTTCCGAAAATTGCTTTTCTTATGCCCGTTCTCGAACGCACAGGACAAAACCGCTTCCGCGAGCCAGCGGTCCAACTGGATAAGTTGCCGCTCGTCTTCGACGTGCTTCAGATAGTAATCAAGGATTGCGACGTTCCGAATCCCATCTTCAATCGTTTTTCGAATCACCTGAATAGCCAGATTCGCCCGCTTCTCCGGGACGTGAATCCGCCTCAATTTTCCACGGTTTCTTCTCAGCGCAAACCGGAAGAGGTTGCAAATTTTGCGGAGTTTGTCCCGTGAGAGACCCGTCAAGCCGTTGGCGCGGAATTCAAGCCCCAGGTGCCGGAACCTGGATGACAAGACAAAGGAATCGTCGTCGAGAGGCGCCTCGGAAAATGCCAAATTCTGCTCATGACTTGGTTTGCTGCCAAGATGAAGGGTTTGCAGGTGGCTGGCAATCAATGCGGCGCCGTCCAGCGCAGCTGCGCGCGATTCAGAGGCAATGAGCAGATCATCCGCATATCGGAAATAGTAGAGCTCTCGAATCGCCGCCAGTTTGACGTCGAGGCTCGTCAGATGGACGTTTGCGAATAAGCAGGCGATCGCGGTACCGAAGGGAATCCCGCGGGTTGCGTTCCGCTGTTCTACTCCGTCTGAGAACGGAAAGCGGACTCTCTCCTCGAGCAAACGAAACAGGTAGTCTTCCTTGTTTGCGAATTCCTCCAGCTGCCGCAAGAGGATGTCGTGGTCTACCGAAGGGAAGTAATTCGCTACGTCTCTCTTCACGATGTAAAGGGGCCGCCCGGTTTTCTTCAACACACGGGCGATGCGGCGCTGGCAGTGGTCGACGCCGAATCCACGGGACCGATAGGCGTAACTATTCGGGGAAAACCAGGATTGAAGCCTTCTACCCAGCATCCGATAGAGCGTGAGATCAACCAGGCGTTCTTCCCAGGGATAGAGATAAATTGTGCGATGCTTTCCATTGAAGCGGTAGTGCAACTCCTTGCCTGGACGGAAGTGGAACTCCTCGTTTGCAAGTTCTTGATGAAGAACGCTGAGGTTGTGGAGGCCGTGACGGGCAAAATCGTACAAGTTCTTCCCGTCTGTGGAACTCTGAAGGGCTTTGCGCCAGGAGAACAGCGGTTTGGTGTAAAGCCTCACCGCGGATTTGCACAACTCCGCCTCGGAATATAGCTCTGACCACGTCAGTTTCGTTATTGGAACTGGAGAGAGTTTCGCAGTATGAGCGACTGCCGCCATGGGAAGGGCGGATTCTAGTGCAAGAATCGAATCCTGGTCAATTAAAGTTGTAGGAAAGAAATGCCCTCGTTTGAAGTTCGCGATATTGTGAGAGGACGATCTGGTCTAGAAACCGCCGCCGCCACCACCGCCCATACCGCCGACCGAAAATCCGCCACCGCCGAAACCGGAACCGCCGCTGCTTCGCGGAGCCGAAGCCATCACCGAACTCGCGCGCATGGTCATGTTGTCCAGACTGTTGACGAACATGAGTGGATAAAAGCCGCCGTTGTAGTAGCCGCCCTGGTACCAGGAGGGCGGTTGCGAATAGATATTCTGGAATGCGCCGACCCATTTCTTTTCCACGCCCAGCGCCATCGCGAAGGGGAGAAATTTCTCAAAAGTCTCCGGAGTCTGGCCGACACGTTCCAGGCGGCCGGCTTCGACGTGAGAGAGAAAATCCTCGAAGCCCAACACGCCCGCGAGGGCTTTTGCCCCGTCGGCCGTGCGCGCCGGCATGAACCATCCGAACCCGGCGATGATTCCCCCCGAAAGAATCCCGGCCACGAAAAACGGGGCAATCGCAATTCCCATTTTTTGCGAGAGTGCGTTGCCCAAAAAAATCAGTAGAACGCCGACAACGATACCCCCGGTGACATATCCGCTGCGCACGTAATCGGGCCGGTGCTGGAAATAGCCGTGCTCCATCAACTCATCGAATATGTTGTTCTTGATGCCGGGGAGATTCTTGTAGAACTCATTTTGCAGCGTGGAAAGCTCCACGTCAGGCAGAGCGCCGTTGGAGAAGATTCCCGCGAGCAGCGCCAATTCGTGCGCCTTCAGTCCGGTCCATTCCTGGAGCCCCTTTTTCAAATGGAAGACGTATTCCTTATTGTGGAGCAGCCCCATCATTCCCGACTTTTCCTTTTCTTCGATGACGATGAACCCGCGCACGGCGAGGTCCACGATCGTGGCCGTGATGTCCCGCATCGCCGCGTCCTCGTCCACCAGCGTCCCGGCTTCCGCGGGACTCATTCCCTCCGGCGGCGCGTACTGGACGGCGACCGGACCGACGCGCGGATCGCGCCCGCGCGAGGACCACAGCCAGAACATGACCACGAACACAAATATGGGAATGAAGATAGGCCAGTTGCTGACGAGGAATTGGCCTATCAGGTCGCTCGTCGCAGGTTCCTTCACGAAGCCTTTATCCCAGCCGACGACCATCGTCAGCCCTTCGTGAAACGAAAGCGGCCGCGTCATGGAAACTTCCACGGTGCTGCCCGACGCGGTGACCTCGGCGTCCTGCCCACGCGAGCGGTACGATCCGGTGAATTCATTTGTTCGGACGCCGGTCACGCCCTGCGGCAGCAGGATTTGCGCGCTGGCGTCCCCGAGTGGCTCGTCCCACGCGTCGCCAGTCACGTTCCAATATAATTCGTCATGATCCTCGAAAAATTTCAAGCCGTTGCGAACCACGTAGTGCAGGTGAATGGTCCTTTCCGCGTCGGTCGCATCATCGACGTAGATTTTCCATTTCAGATAATGGCCCTGGCGCGAGGAATCGACCTTCAGGGATTGCCCCGCCGCATCGGTTGCGCTGTCCAATTTCACGAAGAGCGTATAGTTGAATCCTTGCGGGGTTACGTATTCGACGGGAATCGTGCGGTACAGGCCATGCCACTCTCCGATGAAATTGGCCTCGATAGTTTCAGTCACATCCAACGAGGAATCCGGCTCAACGATAATTTCCGCGGAAAATTTCTCGATTTTGAGCGTCCGGGCGGAAGCGGACGCGGCGAGCGCAAAAGAGAAAAGGAGCAATAGCGCCAGACGAACAAGGCTTTGGCAGGGGTTTGGAGGGCCGGGCTTCAGCCCGGGCGCAAACTCGCTGCAACGTACCGGCTTTAGCCGCTGAAGCGTCACTGGGCCGCGCATTTGCCACGCATCAAAAGCCATCGCGGCTAAGCGCCCGTCGCGCCGAAGCTGACTTTGGGCACTTCGCGTTCGGCTGGAGCGCTGATCTGGAAGAATTCGCGCTCCTTGAAATTCCCCATTCCGGCGACGATGTTGGAAGGGAATTGTTCGATCATCGTGTTGAAATCGCGGACCACGGCGTTGTAATAGCGCCGCGCGTTCTGCAGCGTGTCTTCAATCTGATTGAGCGTCCCCTGCAACTGCGTGAAGCTCTCGACCGCGCGCAGTTGGGGATACGCTTCGGCCAGCGCGAAGACTTGCCGCAGCGCGCCGGTCAGCAGGCCTTCGGCTTCTCCCTTCGCCGCCGGCCCCTGCGCCGACATTGCCTGATTCCTCGCCGCCACAACGCCTTCGAGCGTGTCTTTCTCGTGGGCGGCGTAGCCCTTCACGGTTTCCACGATGTTGGGGATCAGGTCATAGCGCCGCTTGAGTTGCACGTCGATGTCCGACCACGCGTTGTCGCACGTCACCTTCAGCCGCACCAAACCGTTGTAGGCGTACATCAGGTACATCACCACAGCCACGACAAAGACAATGAGGCCAATCAGCATGGGACATCCTTTCTTGATCGCAGGAAGCGTACCGACCCGGCGCCTGAGCTCACTATAGGAGAGGTCCTGGGAACAGTAAAGGTTTGCGTATCTTCAATGTGCACAATGCGCTCTTAGCCCGCTGCAAATCGAAGCAAAGAGAGGACTTCATAAACAAGAACGTTAAAACTTTTCTGTTAGCGGGCAGCTCGTTGATTCCCGTTGACATTCCTACCGACTCGCCAGAGACTGGGTTCCCTCTCTCCAGGGTCTCACGTGTGTCTCGAGGCGCTGGCAATGAGAAAAATTATCTTCGTCGCGGTCTCCCTGCTGGTCTATGGCGCGTCCCTGCGTTCGCAAACGGAGATGTCCAATCTAAAAGTGCGAGTGATCCTTGTCGACAAGGACCTGAATCAAAAGCCCGTTCCACACCTCGCTGTCCAGTTTGTTGCGGATCCAATCGATCCTGATCGGTCACACGAAGTAAAAACCGATTTTGACGGCCAAGCCGAGTTTCAGGCGCCGCCCGGAAAATACCGGCTGACCACTCCGCAAGGCGTGGATTTCCAGGGCCGCCACTACGCCTGGGAGTTGGAAATCAATGTGACCGATAGATCCATTTCCGTGGACTTGAGCAACGACAACGCTCGAGTCGTCGATCCGCCTTCCGTCGAACCCGCGCACAAGGTGGATGACTTGACCCTGGTGTTTCAGAAGTATCAAAAGTCTGTCGTGACCGTCTGGAGCGAAATCGGCTCGGGCACGGGTTTCATTGTCGATTCCGCCGGCCTGGTCATGACCAACCAGCACGTGATCGGCCCTTCGGAGTTGATCTCCGTTCAATTCGACGCCAAAAGAAAGGTCGCGGCGAAGGTTCTGGCATTTGACGCGGAGCGGGATGTGGCCGTCCTCTGCGCCGATCTCAGCGCCTTCCCCGGCGCCGTGTCCGCGCCGATCACCACGCCGCAGGCAGGGCGGGAAATTGCCGTCGAGGGCGAGAGAATTTTCACCATTGGCAGCCCCCTGGGACTGAAGAAAATCATCACGACCGCGATCGTGAGCAAGGTTGAAGACCGCGCCATTATTTCCGATGTGAACATCATCAATCACGGCAATTCCGGCGGCCCGCTATTCAACTCGCTCGGCGAAGTCATCGGAATCACCACCTTTTCGGTGCCGGGCCGAGGCGGGTCCGGGCTGACTGGGATTGTCCGGATCGACCAGACAACGCCGACACTGGAACAAGCCCGGAAAAAAATGCGGGACACTTCTCTGCCCAGCGCGAGATTGTTGCCTGTGGAACCTGCCGATCCTTACCCGCTGGGTTCCTTCAAGGAGGCTCTCCGGTCCACCAAATTCGATAGAAAGCCGTACTTCCTATCGATGGGCGGATTTGATGTGGCGCTCAGGACTCCCGTTCTCGATTACGAAACCCAGGAAGAGACCGGGCTTGCCGCCGCTCAGGAGAAGGAGAAAAGAACGAAGCAAATTAAAGGCGCCGTTCAGAATACTTTCGATCCGTTGGAGGATTTGCGGGATTGGAATGAGTACGTCGGCGCGCACAAGCCGGTTCTTCTGGTGGAGGCGGAGCCCCAATTGCGCGAGTCGTTCCTGACCGGTTTGGGCCGCGAACTGACGCCCGCGATCGTGATGTACGCTGGCGGCCCCCGCATGAGATTCAAGTCCGATTTCTACAGGATGAAGCTTCTCTGCGGCGGAAAGGTAGTCGAGCCCATCCAGCCGGGCAAGGCCGCGAACGTGGTCAACGCCCACAGCTCATTCGTAAACGTAACGGACGCAACCTACGTCGGGATCTATTCCTATCCGCCGGACGCGATCACGCCTTCTTGCGGCAAGGTCACGCTGCAAATTTATTCCGAGAAGGAACCCGGCAAAGCTGAATCAAAGGATTTAGACCAGAAGTCGATCGACCGCGTGTGGAACGATTTCCGGCCTTACCTGGCCGCGCATGGTGGTCCCGGGAACTCGCAATAAATTATTCCCCTGGCGTATTGTTTAATTCTTGGGTGATCCCTGAAGCCTGAAATAGTAAAACGATTTTACGATCGACGCTTTCATGCTGTCTGGGTTGCCAACGAAGTTTCCGCTGAAGCTCGGTTTTGCAAAATAAAGAATTGTTCCCGTTTGAGCATCGACCACAGATATGTCAAGTGATACGCGGCTATAGGTGACTCCCATTCCGGTGAGGATCACGAACGTTTTCAATCCCGTCGTTGGGACGAAACCCTTGGCGCGCACAAACACAAGACCATCGGCGGCAGCGCCGGGGCTGAAGTTCGTCACTTCGTCTCCCAGAGAGAAGCGCCCCGTCTTTACGTCTTTTGGCTTTTTTAAAAGGAGAACCTGCAATTTGTTATACCGGGACTGCAAATCGGAAAGCGCATATTTGAGGTCAGGGTTTCGGTCCATGGCGTCCGAACTGAATGGGTCCTGCAAAATATTGCACCCTTTTTCCGATAGTACCTTTCCCACAATTGGTGTGAGATCCGATCCCAGTGTCTGCGCTTCCGCCACAAGAGGCTCGGCGCCCTTCATGCCCGATTTCATTATGCTTGCTTCAGGCGGCAGGATTAGGACGTTCTTGACCATCCTTTTCCCGGTCCGAAAGTCCTGAGGTTGATACTGGGCAGCGAGCGTACTCGGCAGCAAAAACAAAATGAAGATTCCCGCCATCCAAGAAATAGCGTTACGCTTCATGAATTCTCCATCCGTGACGTCCCGGTTTTACGTTTCAAGCGGTCACTTCCCGTCAGGCGCTTGGGATGAAATGGCAGACCCTTTTTCCATCGCGGCCAGGCGCCTTCTGATCTGCGGGGAATCCACGGCCGAGGGCGCAAGGTCGAGATATTTCCTGAATTCCTGGAGGCATTGCTCGGGCTTGCGCTCTTCTTCATACAAGAACCCCAATCCCCGGTGCGGCCCTGCTAAATCGGGCGAAATTTCGAGCGCTCTCCTGTAATTTTTCTCCGCCATTTGTTGATTCGATTCCAACGTCTGCTGGCCACCCGGAGCTTTCAAGAGCGCCGGTTCGTACTCCTGGGCAGTCATTTTGGACATCATCTTCCGCGCTTCATCCTTCCCTTTGTTGGTAAGTTCCCCCGGTTTGGGTTCAGGAGTGCGCGGGCCCAAGCCACGATAGGCTTCGCCGAGGACGTAGAAATTGTCGGCCAATTTGTCATCCCTCTTCACGATATGTTCCATCACCCACACGGCGGTTCGCGCCCTTCCCGCGCGAATTTCCAGGTCCGCGTCGTGCCGCACGGCGCTTTCCGTCTCAATCAGATACCGATCCGCCTCGACGGCGGGGCTGGCTGAGCGGGGTTTCAAGGAGGCCGCGAGATCGCCGACATGCCGGCTGCGATCTTGCAACTTGGGGTGGTCTTGGTAGAAGCCTTTCTTTGAAAGGTCCACGTCGTGATCTTGCTGCATCACGCCGAAGAAGTTTTTCATCTCCCCGGCGGAATAACCGGCGTCCACCAAAGCATGCACGGCGCGCAAATCTGCTTCTTCCTCCAACTCCCGGCTGTACCCGTTGATGGTCGAAACCAAGATGGAAGGAACCGCGAGTTGAACCACCAGAGACGCCTCATTGCCGATGCCCCCCGCTAACCCACCCGCCGAGGCCGCCCCGGCGAGGATGATGCCGGCCGTCGCCTTCTTGCGGTAGCTCCGATTCTCGAGATAGCCGTGCCGGTTCATCACATGTGTTTCTTCATGCGCCAGCACGCCCGCGAGTTGCGCCTCGTTCTCGAGTATCGCAAGCAATCCCGTGTGCACGTAGATGGAGCCATTGGGCAGTGCAAAAGCGTTAGGGATAGCGTCACGAAGAATGAAAAATTGCCAATGAACGTTCTGATATTCGGGACCTCCGGAAAGAACGGCCTGGCCCACTTTCGTTATGTATTTCGTCGTGTCCAGGTCGTTGTAGACCAGGCCTTTTTCCTGGAGCTGTTTGTCGAGTTGATTGCTCTTATCCAGAAGTTCCAGGTCGACTTGCGTGAACGAAAAGTCCTTTGGTTCGGGTGAAGATTGCTGCGCGCAGCAAACCGAGACAGCTATTAGGAGAGCAGCGAAGACCTGGGCCATGCGCTGGGCGTGCATGAAATCTCCAAGGGAAAGACCACACCGTCCGATCTTGAAATCGTAGGTTACTCCCTTGGCAATGTCAATGCCTTGCTGTGCGCCAATTATACTGGCAACGAAACAGCATTTGCGTTACTCTTACGCCCGTCGGAAACTGTCACTTTCGGTGACAAATGCATTTCAAGAACTTCAGCGCCGCGGTGTTTGGCATCGACGCCTACCTCATGGAGGTGGAGGTCGACGTCGGTTCGGGTAAGCCCGGCGACTTCAATATCGTCGGCCTGCCCGACATTGCCGTCAAAGAGAGCCGCGAACGCATCAAGGCCGCGCTTAAAAATTGCGGCCACGATTTTCCGCTTCAGAGCGTCACGGTCAATCTCGCGCCCGCCGACATTCGCAAGGAAGGCTCGGCCTTCGATCTGCCCATGGCACTTTCCATCCTGGGCTGTGAGGGCGCGTTCTTCGGCAAGCGCCTCGACCAATACATTTTTCTCGGCGAGCTTTCACTCGACGGTCAAGTACGCTCGGTGCGCGGATCTCTCTCGGCGGCGCTGGCGGCGCGCGAGCACAAGATCAAGGCCGTGGTCGTCCCGGAAGCGAATGCGCGCGAGGCCGCGGTCGTCGAGGGGATTGACGTGTTCGCCGTGCGCAATCTGCCGCAAGCCGTGGACCTCGTCAACGTGCCGGAATCGTTCGCACCGGTGCGCGTGGATGCCGGCACGATGCTGGCCGATGCCGCGCAATACGCCGTCGACATGCGCGACGTCCGCGGACAGCAGGCCGCCAAGCGCGCGCTCGAAGTCGCCTGCGCCGGAGGGCACAACATTATTTTTATCGGCCCGCCCGGCGCGGGAAAAACGATGCTTGCCAAGCGCATCCCCACGATCCTTCCGCCCATGTCGCTCGAGGAAGCCATCGAAACCACGCGCATCCACAGCGTCGCGGGACTTTTGGACGACGCGCGAGGTCTCGTCGGCACTCGGCCGTTTCGCGCGCCGCACCATACCATCAGCGACGCCGGCCTGATCGGCGGTGGCGCGATCCCGCGGCCGGGCGAAGTTTCGCTGGGGCACCACGGCGTGCTCTTTCTCGACGAATTGCCGGAGTTTGAGCGCAACGTCCTCGAAGTGATGCGCCAGCCGCTCGAGGACGGCGCGGTCACGATTTCGCGCGCCGCGACTTCTGTGACGTTTCCCGCGCGGTTCATGCTCGCCGCCGCGATGAATCCCTGCCCGTGCGGATTTTTCGGCGATCCGACGCGCCAGTGTCACTGCTCGCCGCCGCAAATCCAGCGCTATGTCTCGAAAATTTCCGGCCCGCTGATCGACCGCATCGACATCCACATCGAAGTCCCCGCCGTGAAATACAAGGAATTGCGCGGGAACGGAACAACCGAGGATTCCGCCGCGGTTCGCGAACGCGTGTTGCGCGCCCGCGAACGCCAATCCAAGCGCTATGCCGGCGAGCGAAAAGTTTTCTCGAACGCGCAGATGCCCCCGAAGCTGATCCGGAAATTCTGCGCCATCAGCGAGGAAGGCGAAAAAATGCTGGAAAGCGCGATCGGCCGCCTCGGCCTTTCCGCCCGCGCCCACGACCGCATCCTGAAAGTCGCGCGCACGATCGCCGACCTGGACGCCTCGGAGAATCTGGAGACCCGTCATCTCGGCGAGGCCATCCAATACCGCACGCTCGACCGCACCTACTGGGCGTAGCAATCCAATTCAAATGGCGCAGGCTTCAGAGCCTGTGCGACAACATCCGAATCTTTGTAGGGCACGGCTTCAGCCGTGCCGTAAAGTATGCAGAACGAATAAGGCTTTAGCCGCTGGCCTGCTCGGAGTCGAATCGGCCCTCTGACTAATCAGCCTGCGGGTCTTGGATTTCCCTGTTCGGAACATCCCACGCAGAAGAAGAGGGCCAAATATGAATCGGACTCGCGGAGTCCACCCAATGGCGGCCAACCCGCCCCCTGTTGTTCGGAAAGAAAACATCATTTGACATATCGTACTGCGATATAAATAATAGAAGGAGGTCAAGCGACCTCCGACACGCTTGGCTCGTTTTGGGCATAAGGGAAGGGAGGTGGTAGTCCCCACGTCTCCCTTTCCTTTCTCCTGATGACCCTCGCCGTTTACCGAAGGCCCCAAATCTCTCTCATTGGAAATTGTTATTTGTGACGGATATCTTCCGGGGCGCGCTGGCGATCGAGCGGCACGATCTGTAGCTCCCACTCGACCGGCACGGTGTTTGGCAGGAAACAAATCTTGCTGTCGCAGGCCTGGTATTCGAGATTTCCCTTGACCGTAACCTTTTTTCCATCCGCTCCCAGAGCACTGCTGAATTCGGCCATCGAATTTACTTTCAGCTCCTGTCGGATACGGAATGCGCCTTCAAAGACAGGCACGCGTTCCTTGATGGCAGGCAGATAAAGAATCCTGGCCGAGGGATAACTGGCTTGCCGCAACTCGAAATCGGGAAGGGGATCGATCGAAAGCTTGACCGTCTTGTATCCCTTTGTCCCCGGCGCATAGACATGCACGTCCGGCGGGAGGCGCACTTCCGCCGTCAGCGTCACAAGATTCCCCGGAACGGCGATGCGGTCCGATTGCCCCACGGTGAGTTGCAAGTGCGGCGCTTCGACCGTATCGGTGACTTCTTCGCCCAATTCCGGGAACAGCTTGGAGAGCACCGCATTCCCGGTCAGCCGCTCGCGGTACTTCGCCTCGAAAAATTTCTCTCGAATCATGCCCTCCGTATCGATGAAAAAATATCCCGGCCGCGCCATGCCCGCGTTCGGTCCCACCGCTTCCGAATTCAAAACTTGATACATCCGAATGATTTTTGAATCCGGATCGGAAAGAAGAGGGAAGTCGATCTTGCGCCGGTCGGCGAAATATTTCAGGATCTCCACGCTGTCATAGCTGATCCCCGCCAGCTTGATCCCTTGCTTCTCGAAGCGTTCCTTGGCCGCCTGCAACTGGATCAGCTGGCCTTTGCAGTAAGGGCACCAATCGGCGGAGCGATAAAATAAAAGTACGGTGCCTTTTGATCCCCGGAGCGTTTCGAGAGTTTGCGTCTTGCCAAATTGGTCGCGCGCGGAAAATTCCGGAGCCTTGTGTCCCGCGCGAAGTCCGACTTCGGAAAACATCTGGAGAGAAGCAACGTGAATCGCGCTCCCCTCCAAAGTGCCTTGAACCGTAACGCTGTCCCCCAGATGTCCTTTCGCCTGATCCTGCGGGTCGAGCGCGTAGACTTGCCGGATCGTATCGTCATACAGCGCCAGGGCTGCGCCAGCCGTTTCGGCAGTACACTTCGCCGCCTCGGCGAAAGCCTCATCGGCGTTGCACGAACCGTTGATGATGACGCCGGACCACGACCCCGCCTTAGTGTTTTCAGATTGACCCGCCAGCGCAATGGAAGCGGCGAGAAGGATTGCAAGCGTGCCCGCCCATATGTGGTTGTTCATATTCAAATCATCTCCGACTCATGAACGAATCGCGAATCTAAGACTGCCGGCGAACTTAGTAGCACGGGCTTCAGCCTGTGGGGGTTCGTCAATGCAACTATCAAACGCCACAGGGAAGCTTTTGCTACAACGGTTTCACTACGGTTCAGAATACGCTCACGCAGCCCCAGTCAGCAAGCACGCACAGCGATTTCACGTTATAATGAAGAGATATGCTTTCGTTGAACAACGTCACTATGCGCTACGCCGCCAGGGTCCTGTTCGAGGACGTCACCTGCTCGTTCCTCGAAGGGCGCCGCTATGCCATCACCGGCCCAAACGGCGCCGGCAAGACTACTTTGATGAAGATTTTGGAGGGCGATATCGAACCGACGAAAGGTTCGGTCTCGCGGCCAAAGAAGCTGGGTATTTTGCGCCAGGACCAGTTTGCCTTTGACGAATTTCGCGTCATCGACACGGTCATCATGGGCAACTCCCCATTGTGGAAGGCTCTCCAGGAACGGGATGTGCTCTATGCCAAACCTCACGAGCACCTGACCGACAAGGACGGCATGCGTCTCGGCGAACTCGAAGGAATTGTCGGCGACGAAGGCGGGTACACCGCCGAGGCGGACGCCGCGATTCTGCTCGACGGCCTCGGCGTCGAATCAACCCTGCACGAGCGCAAGATGAGCGAACTCCAGGGCGGCCAAAAAGTCCGCGTTCTACTCGCCCAAGCCCTGTTCGGCAATCCGGCCGCGCTGCTGCTCGATGAGCCGACCAACCACTTGGACCTCGATTCCGTGCACTGGCTGCAGGATTATCTCCACGAGTACCCGGGCGTGCTGATCGTCATCTCCCACGACCGCCATTTTCTGAACAGCGTCTGCACGCACACCGCCGACATCGACTATCAAACCGTGATCATGTACACGGGCGGCTACGACGAAATGGTCCTGGCCAAAACGCAGATTCGCTCCCGCATCGAATCCGAAAATGCCGTGCGCGAAAAGAAGATCGCGCAACTGAACGAGTTCATCGCGCGCTTTTCGGCCGGCACGCGCTCCTCGCAAGTGATGTCGCGCAAAAAAGAAGTCGAGCGCATCCAAACCTCCGAACTGGCCAGGTCTAATATCGCCCGGCCGTACATCCGCTTTGACATGAAGAATCCCTCCGGGCGCCATCCCCTCGAATTCAAGGGACTCAGGAAGGCCTACGACGGCCACACGGTAATCGACAAATTTTCCGCGAATGTCGAACGCGGCGAAAAGATCGCGGTGATTGGCCGCAACGGGGCGGGCAAAACGACGCTGCTCAAATCGCTCGTTCGCAGCGCTCCTGGGTATGTCGACGATGCCGACCGCCACTTTCTCGCGGACACCGGCAACGTCAAGTGGGGCCACGAAGTGGCAGTGGGCTACTTCGCCCAGGATACGACCGATACAATCGCCAAGGACACGACCGTCGTCGAGTGGCTGCACCAGTTCGATCCGAAAGCGTCGCAACAGGAATTGCGGGCTGTGCTGGGCCAGATGCTCTTCAGCGGCGAGGACGCCGAGAAATCCACGCGCGCTCTTTCCGGAGGCGAATCGGCCCGCCTGATTTTCTGCAAGCTGATGCTGCAAAAGCCGAACGTCCTGGTCCTCGACGAGCCCACGAACCATCTGGACCTGGAAGCCATCAACGCCCTCAACATCGCGCTGCAGAAATATCCCGGCACCGTGCTGTTCGTCACGCACGATCACGACGTCATCGACGAAGTCGCCACGCGCATCTGGCAATGCAAAGGCGGCCACGTCGAGGATTTCAAGGGCCCGTACGAGGATTTTTTGGTGTACGCGAAAGAGAAGGCTTCCTAGGCTTACCCCTGCAATCTGATCAAACGCCTATACTCGTCATGAGGGCCAATCCAAACCTAGATAAAGTCTGTGGCGTCTTGTACTGCAAGAGCGCGGTGATTGATCCCGGCTCTTACGGACCACAACTGACCGACTTTCTTGAAATGCAGGGAAGGGTGGGAAGGGTCATCTTTCAAAAGATCGAAGTTTTTTCGAGCGACGGACTGAACACTTTCCGGTAGTTTTGCAAAGTGGTTCCAGAAACGGCTGCTGGTGCGATGCATTCACAAATCCTTGAGGTTCCCCTTGGTCTTTTCTTCCTGGGCCTCACGCACCAGGAAATCGAGCTTTCGAGACTGAGAGTCGGCTTCGATTTCCTTATCCCACCTCTCCCAGTCCTTTTCTGACAACCAGCGAAAAATCTCCGTGAATTCCTCGCTGGGAAGACTTTCGATCTCTGCCTTGAGCTGATCTATCTTTGACATTTGATTTCTCTCCACTTGAGGTCCAAAGCCACCAACTCGGAAATCAAGGTATTCATTGCTTGATATTATAACGCCACTTCATGGTTGAGACCTCGCCGTTTTCTAAGCAGACCCGCTCATTAACACATTGAAGTAGTCCGCCAGTAAGCTGATGATGCGCGGTCAGAATCGTGCGGCACGAGACCTAATGCCTTCGCAGGAAGAACGCGATCGTAATGGCCACACTCAATACGGTAACCACGGCGCGAACGTAGCGCGGATCCACTTTCTTGGCCATGTGCGCTCCGATGTAGCCGCCAATGATCGCTGACGCCAGCATCACCAAGGTTTGCGGCCACCATACTTTGCGAGCGACAATGAACAATACGGCCGCAATACTGTTCGTCGCCGCGCCCAGCAAGGTTCGATTTGCGTTCATCACGTGGATGTCGGTAATCCCGTAGATGGTCCAGGTCGCCAGCATCAGGATTCCGATGCCACCGCCGAAATAGCCGCCGTAGATGCCGATAAAAAATTGGACGAAGATAACGGCCGCCGGGCTCATGTCAAATGCGCGCCTCAGTTTGGGAGCGATCCGCGGGCCAAAGGTGAATAGGAGTGTAGCGACCAGCAGGAGCCAGGGGATAACGAAGTCAAAGGTCCTCTGCGGGGTGAACAGCAAAAGCAGTGCGCCCACAATGCCGCCCGCCAGGCTCACGATCAACAAGGGCAACAGAGGAATGCCCTCCGATTTCCGCAAATCGCCGCGATAGGCCCACGAACTGGCAAATATTCCGGGGATGAGCGCAGTCGTACTGGAAGCGTTGGCAACAATTGAGGGCACGCCCGTGAAAACCAGAGCGGGAAAGGTAAGAAACATTCCTCCCCCCGCAACCGAGTTAATCAGTCCGGCCGCAAGCGCGGCGATGATGAGCAAGAGATAGGAACCCATGCGTACCCCGAACCTTCAAACTTAACATTTTTTCCTCCCGGTTTCGCCACCAACCGCGTGGCGTTCTTCTCCCAACCGCATGTCTTGGATTGACTTAACCGATGGCGCTATGCTACCCATACAGGTCCCTAGGCGGGTTCCGACATCTGGATGCCCTCAAAACCTCAGCGGATTGAAGTCGTTCTGGAGTCATTGATCGAGAGCATCGCTCTCGCCGAAGAAGTGGGCGTGCGTGTCGCCGCGGTAGCCGGATTCGGCGAGGACGATCAATACAAGATTGGCCTGGCCGTGCATGAAGGCGTCATGAACGCCTTTCAATACGGCAACCAGCAGCGCCGCGAGAGAAAAATCCACGTAATCTTCGAGTTACTGGAGGACAAGCTGGTGATCCGAGTGTTGGACCAGGGAGCGGGATTTCGCCTGGAAGACGTGCCGGACCCCCGTGATGATGAAAATGTCCTCGGCGATTCCGGCCGCGGAGTGCTCTTGATGAAGGCTTTCATGGATGAGGTCGATGTTCTCTCAAGCTCAGCCGGAGGCGCTGAAGTGGTCATGGCCAAGCGCCACAAGCGGTGAGCTACCGACCGATCGGCAAGAGCTGGGCGGCGCGTTTCGCTCCAGAGATTACCTCAGGGCTGGGAAAGGTTTGGAATGAGCTTCAAAGCAATCACCCGTGAAATCGGAGACGTCACGGTGATCGACATGGACGGACGAATTACGCTGGGCGAAGGCAGCGCCCTGCTGCGCGATCTCGTTCGCGAAAACGTGGCCAAGGGCCGCAAGAAAATCGTGATGAACCTGGCCGGAATCAACTACATCGATAGCACCGGGCTCGGCGAATTAGTCAGCGGATATCGTCTGGTAAAAAGCGAAGGCGGGGAAATAAAGCTCCTGAATCTGAATACGAAAGTGACCGACCTCCTGCAAATCACAAGACTGTACACAGTTTTCGACATCCACAATCAAGAGGCCCAGGCGGTTTCCAGTTTTCATTCTTAGAATGAACTCAAGAAGCCAGGGACGCGCGGCCAATACCTTCAAAACGCAATTTTGAGCGATTCCCGAAACGGGAAATTCTCTAGACAGCCGCCAATTTTTGTTGTATTGATGGCCCGCTTTTGTGGGTCCTGTAATTCCGTAGGTGCTCGAAGGCCCGCCACGGTTTACCACCCTCGTTGAGTACCCAGGACGAACGGGGGAGGGTCACCGGTAACGGCGGACATTTATCTATCACCAACTGGCGTTACGCCCGGCAAATAGCGACCGCTCAAGATAGAGAGGCTACTAAGTTGAGCAGAGAACAAGGTGTGGTCAAGTGGTTCAACGCATCAAAAGGGTATGGTTTCATCCAGCGCCAGTCGGGCGAAGACGTGTTCGTTCACTTCTCCGCCATCCAAATGGACGGATACAAGACATTGAACGAAGGCCAGATGGTCGAGTTCGAGGTCAAACAAGGACCGAAGGGCTATCAGGCTGAAAACGTCACCGCAGCTTCCTGATCGGGTACACGTGTTCTGAGGGCCTTGTCCGGCGCATCCGGTCAGGGCCCTTTCGCTTTTAATGAGACGTAGGTTTTGTAGAGGCCGTCCGAATTATGGACGGGCGAATTGGTCCTTTTTCCACGTTGGCGCCCATGGCTCATGGGGTTGTGCCTTCTTCTTCCAATCTTCTGTAAACGAACCTGAATATGGGTATTGAGTTGGCTGGCTACACAGTCCCTTCCGGACCGGATTCATCCAGATATACCAGGACACAGCTTCAGGCGAGTCTTTCGGCCTTAGGATGTGATCGTAAAATTTCTTTTGCCAGAGGGGACCGCCGCTCACTTTTGAAAGATCGCGGCTCGTGTCTGTTTGAATTTTCTCACGAACAGTTGAAGGTCGCTTTCGGGCTCAATCCCTTCGACAAGCGCATGAGAATGATCGGGCATCACGCAGAATGCGTGGACGCCAAATCGGTATCTTTCCGATGTCATTTTCAAACACTCAATTAGGTTCTGCGCCTGCTCACGGTCAGAAAACACAGGCCTGCGTAACTCGCAACAGAGAGTAATGAAGAACCATCTGCGCCCTCGATAGTGAATTGGATGAAGCCGAATATTCTTTCGGCGAAAATGCATGGGTCGGACTCGCTTTTGTAGAGGCGGTTCGGCGAATTGTGCCGAACCGGCAGTTTTGGGATTGTACTCCTTCACGGATTCAATCTTCCACGACGAAACCAAAACCGTGCCCGGTCCGATGGAACCGGACCGGCCACTACAAAACCAGCTACACGCCCCTCGCGGTTCTTGGAGCGCGGCATGTATGTTTTCTGGTCCCAGCCTTGGAATGAAACCTGTGGTACGATTAGCGATTCGAAAACCTGTGGAGGGAAGACTCTGTGGCGCAGCATATCTTGCGCAAGGACCTGAAGAAGGACGAGATCCGGGAGAAACTAGTCTCGGGATTCGAATCGGTCGCTTCGCATCAGCAGGCAATGTGGCTCGTGGTTACGGCGGCGCTGGTCGTGGCGCTGGCGGTGTTTGGGTGGAACACTTACGCGCGGCGGCAGACGGCCAAGGCCTCGGCTGCGCTCGACGATGCCATGAAAATTTTTCAGGCGCGCATTCGCGCCGCCGGAGAACCGGCCGACCCGGTGGAAGTTACCTACCTTGACGAAAAGAACAAGTTCGCCGACGCGGACAAAAAATTTCTCGCGGTCGCGGGCCAATACGGGCGCACCAAGCCCGGGCAAATGGCGCGGTACTATGCGGCGCTGTCCGAAGTCCAACTGAAGCAGTCCGCGGCGGCGGAGAAAAATCTCGACCAGGTGGTTTCAAGCGGCGACGAAAATCTGGCGGGCCTCGCCAAATTCCAATTGGCCCAGGTCTATCTGCAGGAAAATAAAGCCACTCAGGCAGTCGACATGTACAAACAATTGTCGGACAAGCCCAGCCTGTTTGTTCCGAAGCCCATGGCCATGCTGGCCCTCGCGGATTATTACCGCAAGGCCGATCCCGCGCAGGCCACGAAACTCTACAATCAGGTCAAACAGGAATTCCCCGACGCAGCCCAGGAAGCCGACCAGGGCCTCGAGATGCTCAACTCCAAGAGCTGACCACAAAAGATAGGACCTTCTTTCCGGGCCGGCAGCTACCGAAACCAACTGCGTCAGTGGTGATGATGTTCTTCGGCGGGTTTCCCTGATTGCTTTGCTGCGCTGGGAGCCTCCTCCGGCTCCTCTTCTTTTTCCATCTTGCCTATTGGATTGTAACTTTCCATGTCCTTGATTTCTTCGGGCGTGAGATGAGACAGGTGGCGGATGAACAGGACAAGTTGCCAGCTTTCATCATCCTGGTCGGTATGAGGCTCGCCCCAAGCCGGCATCCCCGTCAACGGGACGCCGTTCCGAATGATGTAATAGAGTTCGCCGTCGCCGAGATTCTGCGTTGCCGGCAGGCGCATATCAGGCGCACGAGGGTAAAGGTTCTTGCCCATTTCCGTGTTGCCGCTCCCATCATTGGCGTGGCATTGCGCGCAGTGATCGGCGAAGTGCTCGCGAGCATCCTTCATCACATCGGCTGTGGCCACATCCTTCCACGGGTTCTCATCCTCGCGGTCGAGCTTGGGAATGGCCATGTGCCGCAGGGCGCGCGCAACACGAATCTCTGTCTGCGAAGGATCCTTGCGAGCGCTGATTCCGTGCCGCAGCAAGACCGCGCCGTACGCGAGCCCCGCGATCACAACGGCGAGCAAAATCCAAAGGATTGCTTTCGGGATTTTCATTTTCGTCTCTCTCCCTTGCTCCTGCTTCTGGCCATATCATTTCTTTTCTCCGGAAGATGGCCGGATCCGAACGAACACCGCGATGCCTGCCGGATGGGAACCGTAGGCGGCTTTTAGTCCCTCCGGCACGCCGTAAACCGTTACTTGCGTACCAAGTGCTGAGCTGAAGTGGGGCACGATATCGAAATCCCGATCGTATCCGACAGTATATCCCTGTACCCGCCCGATCGGTATTTCCTTGAAATTCGGCGGGAGCGGATTCTCGCCGAGCAGAAGTTCATTGGAACGCTCCGCATTTTCGATGCGCGTCCAGACGTGATTGCTGGTGAAAAAGCGCAGCGTCGATTCGAGTGCGTAGCTGTTGAAAATGGAATTGTCCTCGAGCGACCTCGTGCGTCCCCAAATCAGCGAACTCGCCCAATTGCCGTTATGGAGTGGCCGGTTATACATGGCTGACGCCGTCATGCGCTGCTGATTTTCGTTTGGGAAAAGACCTTCCGGACTTGCGATGCAGGCGTACGAATACTGCCCGCTCCAATTTTTCCCTGGCTGCAGCGTCAGCCGCGTGGACCAAGAATCGATTTTTCCCTGGCTGATGTTCCAGCGATTTTCGTTTGGTTCGCGTCCATGAAAGCCGGAAGCCTCGATCCGCGCAATGCGGTACGTCACGCCCGCGGTGAGCACATCCTCGGCGACGTGCGTCGAGTCTTCCTGATGGTGGCCGAGCGCGGCCAGTGGATTTTCCGACGCGGACGCGCGGTGCGGGTACGCAATCGGCCCGATGGCCGGATCGCCAATGGGCGCGGCATAGAACGAAAGCAGGCCGTTCTTACCCAGCTTCAGATCGTACAGCGCGGCAATCTCCATGAAGAGATTATGCGGATGCTGCCCGTCGGCAATGGGCTTCCCGAAAGCCGTTTCGCCTTGCTGAAACAGCAGCGGATACTGCCGTCCTGTGATGGTCGCGGGTTCCAGGCTCAACATCGCGCGCGCCGTAAAAACGCCCGGCCCAACGGCGCGCTGCGCCATGCCCATGAACCAGTTCGTCGAGAAAAATTTGTCTTCGCCACGCGGGCTCGATTGCTGCTCGTCCAGCACGAATACATTTGCGTGGAACATCAATGTCCAATTGCCTTTCTTCGTCATCAGCATGGGAACCGGAGTGGAATCGGGCTCGGCGCTCGTGCCCGATCCGGTATGGCGGACGATTTCCTGCAGGAATGTTTCCGGACGCATGGTCATCAGATCGGTTCCACCCATGTTCATTCCCTGCATTTGCATGTCGCCCATTCGGGGCATGCCTTGCATGTCGTCGTCTTTCTTGCCGTTTTGCTGAGCTCCGGCCGGCACGGGAATTGCCAGAAGTAACACAAACATTGCGATCCAGGGCCGCATAGAAAACATCTCCCGAGGATGATTCCTCTTGTATTAATAGGGTCGGTCTCTCTGTGCCCTCCGTGCTCTCTGTGTTAAATGCTTTGCCTTATTCCTCAGAAAAAGCTTTCAACACAGAGGACACGGAGATCACAGAGAAATGCTGAGAGGAAGCAACACGGTGAGTTCTAGATTCGCAGATGTAAATGGAGGGGGATTCCGTCACGAACCTGGTAAGTTGCAATGTCATCCCGCGCGCCGCGTAGCAATGTAAGTGCACCATCGGCGCGGGGCGTTTCAGCAATCGCTAAAATGGAATGAAAATGTGAATCACCGGAACGAGTCGTCTTTGCGAAAACGGCGGAGCCGTTATCGCATGCCTGCTTTTCGCACGGCCCCATTTCGCCGATGGACGGATGGCTCGCTTTCAACCGCGAAATCGCGGGAACCGCCTGTTGGTCTTCGCCCTTGGGCGTTACCGGCATGGTCATTCCTGCCATGGCCACGCCATCCATTTTCATGTCGGCGGGCGCCAAATCTTGTGATTCGGTTTGTTGCGAATGGCAATCCGAGCTCGTCGCAGTGAACGCGCAGTAGGCATCGCACGCCGCGGCAAACGGGGACACTGACAGCAATAGCGCCACGATCGAGCCCGCGAACATGCGTCTGACTATCATGCCAATTTCGATCCTACGGCAAAGCGTTTCGCCGGTGCAATCTCGAGAGACAACTTACATTCATGTTTAAATATCAACAAGTACGCTCGCCACAGGAAAGGTCTTACTTCACAGTGTTGTTTTCCGTGCAAACGTACTCTTGAATCTGCCAGTCCGGTTTCAGTTTGAAGGTTTTCTGCGTCGTCCATGGTTTTTTGTACGCTTTCGGATCCTCGATGGTGTACTCGTCCACCAAAGTGTCGTGATCCACGCGGCGCAGGCGTTCGACGACGTGGAGGGCGTCGGAGTGCGGCAAACCCATCGGGTCGAGCCAGGTCTTGTCATTGAACCCGACTGTATCAATGACCAGAGTGTCTCCTTCAAATTTTCCAATCGCGTTGCCCATGTATGTTGGTTCGAGATCCTTCGGATGCCCCCGCCCGTCCGTAAAAATCTGACGGATCAAGGACTGGTACTCAAAAATCATGATCACCCTGTCGCGCGCCTGCACGATCTCCCATGGAAACGGCTGCAGCATCTCCCTGGGTATCCCCGGCGGTATGCATCGTTCCGTCGGGTCGGCCCCGGAATCGGGATCCTGATGCAATTTTTCCGACTGCCGCTCCTTGAATTTTGCTTCCGCCCAAGGTTGAAACGGGGGATCTTCTTTGGGAAGGATATTTCTGCGATATTCGTCGATAAACCAGACGCCGGAAAAGTCAGGGGCAGCGGAAACGGCTCGCGTTTTCGCAGCTCCCGCGTGCGGCGCTGTCTGAGCGAAAATAACGAGGGGCAAAGCAAGAGCCGCTGCAACGAGCGCATAGTTGATGGATTGATTCCGCACTTTGGACCCGCCCCCTGTTTGCATCCTAATTCGGACTACTTGAATCCTTGCCCGTCGTACTTTTGGCCGTTCGCCAGGGTAATGCTGATGAGCCGCATGATTTTTGATCCGTTTTTGGCGAGTGCGCCGTTCACGACCAGCTGGTCTCCCGCCTTGATCATTTCTTTTTTCCAACCCACCCGGAACAGCATGTTGGGACTGTTGCCTTCAACGCGCCACTCCTCGACGCTGCCGTTGTCGTCCTTCACATCCAGGAAGATAAACACGTGTGGATTGGTCCATTCCACATTGCTTACCACGCCCTTCATGTTGACCGGATGCTCCATGTCATATGACGAACTCGAATGGTGAGCGAAGAGCGGTGTCGTAACAAAAATCGCACTTACCAGAAGAAGGAAAGCGACTCCGAGCCTGTTTTTCATGGCCACACCTTGTGATTCAATGATCGAAATTCTCCCGTTTAAATGTTGTGCTCAATATTTACTATACACCGGCCACACCTGAAAATTCACGGCGCAAAATGGCTCGAGTAGGACAGCCACTCTTGGCTGTCCACCACAATTTCAGCGGGGCCAACGCGGACAGCCAAGAGTGGCTGTCCTACAACTTCGGCAACCCTTCGTAGCCAGCTGGTAAATTCGTTGTGTCGCGGGCAAGAGAATCGTACGATGCACGAACCAAAGTTCAGAGACGGATATTCAATATAAGCGCGCCGATCAACATGAATCAGTATGGTCCGAGGAATGGCCGATAAGGAGGATCAACATGGACGTGAAGAAGAATTGGACGAGAGCGCCGCATGATTGCCCCGGCGCGGAAAGAAAAACCCGCCACGATTTATTGTCAATAAGCGCAGGCATCATCTTGGCGGCTGTTGTGGCGTTTGCGATTGCTGGCTCGCGCCGAACTTCCGCCGCTCCTCCCGAGCCGGCCACCAAGGTGGAAGTGCCGAAATTCGTTGTCGATCCGTCCTGGCCGCACATCCCGAACGGTTGGACGCTCGGCCAGGTGTCCAGCGCGGCGGCCGATGCCGATGGCAACATCTGGATCATTCATCGCTCGCGAACCGTGAAGCCCGGCGTAAAAACGGGACCGCCCGTGATGGAATTCGATGCGGCGGGCAACTACATTCAGGGCTGGGGCGGCAAGTCGGGAGACGGCTACACGTGGCCCTCGACCGAGCACGGAATCACCGTGGACTATAAAGGAAACGTCTGGATCAGCGGCAACGGGAATGACGACCAGATCCTGAAGTTCACGAAAGACGGCAAATTCCTCATGCAGATCGGCCACGCCGCGCAAAAGAAGACCAATGCAGATACCACCAGCCTTTGGAAGCCCGCCGACGTTTTCGTCTATCCCAAGACCAACGAAATCTTCGTTGCCGACGGCTACGGCAACAAGCGCGTCATCGTGTTCGATGCGGACACGGGCGCCTACAAGCGCATGTGGGGCGCGTTCGGCAACACTCCGATGGACGATCCCCCGCGTCCGCCCGCATTGACGGGAGAGGCCGCAAAAGCCGCGGCGGAGGAAGAAGAAGCCACACGCACTCTGGCCACCGGTTTTGATCCCAAAGATCCGGGGCCATCGCAATTTGTGCCGCCCGTACACGGCGTGAAAGTTTCGAACGACGGCCTCGTGTACGTCGCTGACCGCGGCGGCAAGCGCGTGCAGATCTTCACGACCGATGGCAAATACATAACCCAGGTATGGATCGATCGCTGGTGCCTGGTAGTCGGGGCCGGTTGCAATAACGGCAACACAGCCGCGAGCGTGGCCTTCTCGGCCGACCCAGCGCAGCGCTTCCTGTACGTGGCCAGCAGGAGCCCTGCGCGAATCTGGGTGTTCGACCGCAAGACTCTACAGCCCCTGGATTCGTTCGGTCGGCCCGGCATAGCCCCCGGCGAGTTCGACGTGCTCCATCACATGACCACCGACAACAAAGGCAACCTGTACAGTTCGGAAGTGGAGGACGGCAGGCGAGTCCAAAAGTTCGTATACAAAGGACTGGTGATGATGCCTATGCCGGCAAACGGAGCAAATTGATTTCACTTGATTAGACGGTTCGCAGGGGTACGTAGGACAGCCACTCTTGGCTGTCCTCGAAAGTCTTTGCAAGATTGCAAGGGACAGCCAAGAGTGGCTGTCCTACAAAACAATTAGCCCCACTTTCGGTCCGAATCGCTGCCTGACAATCTTCGGCGTCCCGACATAACACTTATTGGCATCCGACTGATCGGACCCCTTCGATTCCTCCGCGGCTGGAACCCCTTCTCGCTGATATCAAGCCACTAAGTTCTTATATTTCTTTGGTTTACAAAATCTGTGCTGGACGCGTTACCTGTACTTCTTCGGATGGCCCACAGGTTGCCTCTTAGGCTGTGGGGACTGGCCCAGGCATAGCGAGCAAAATGGCCGCATGAGCTGGGGAGTCGGGAGGATCGGTAAATGATTCGCAAGTTACTCATCACGGGAGTCGCAATCCTGAGCGCCATCCCTGTGTTTGCAAACACCACGAAATTTGAAACGGGACAAATTGCCACGGCGCCGGAGAAGCCGGTCGCGCTGCGCCTCATGAACGACCAGGAATTCTCGACCTTTCTCACGCGCCTGGATTCGGACCTGCTTCGCTCGCAAGTGCGAATGAAAAAGATGGACGTGAAATCCCTGAGCCTCGATCTTCAGGAGAAGCAGGAACTGGAGAGAAGCTACAGCCGGTGTATGCAGTCGCTCGACGACACCCGCGACGAGATCCAAAAGCTCTCGCAGAAGCAAACGCTCAAACTCGATTTATTTCTTTTGATCGACTTGAACGAGCTGGCTCGCAATCTTGATGCACTGGACGAGAGTCTAATGAATCCCGTGTCCGTCAGCGGAACGAATGGATCGCAGAAGTCTTTGGGCTATGCCAGGGAAGTCCTGGGCATTGACGGCGCGCTGGCAACTCAGATTTCCACTTTCCAACATCACTTTATCGCGTTTACCGGAGTCATCGACGCGACCCTCGATCAGCCTGAACCGGCCGAGTCTCAATCGCCAATTCAGAAGTAACACCGGCTCAAACGCCTGCATATTGTCCCAAATCTAAAAGAAACCTGCCCTCTCTGTCCCGAAGTGCACGGGACAGAGAGGCCTCTACAAAACCGAAACGCAACCACGCGGCTGGTTTTGTAGCGGCCGCCCCAATTTGGGGCGGGCAGCTTTTAGATTCGTCCAAAATTCAACTCGACACACTACGAACACCTGCGACCATTTGGCATCACTCGCGCCGTGGCATAGAATCGTGCCATGCCACTGGCCTCCTATGCGATGGACGCTGCGAAATCGCGCGGCAGGCGTTATCCCGAACCGCCTCATCCGTACCGCAACGCCTACGCGCGAGACCGAGATCGCGTGATTCATTCGCGGGCCTTCCGCCGCCTTGAAGCAAAAACGCAAGTCTTCACCACGCGCTATTCCGACCATTTCCGCAACCGCCTCACGCACACGCTGGAGGTCGCGCAGATAGCGCGCACCGTCGCCGGAGCGCTCGAACTCAACGCCGATCTCGCCGAGGCCCTGGCCCTGGCGCACGACATTGGGCACCCTCCTTTCGGCCACGCGGGGGAGCGAAAGCTCGATGAAATGCTGCGCCCGCATGGAGACAGCTTCAATCACAATTTGCAGGCGCTGCGGATTGTCGAGCAATTCGAGCAGCGCTATCTGGATTTTCCCGGCCTCAACCTGACATTTGAAGTCCGTGAAGGCATCGTCAAGCATTCGCGCGATTACGACGCGGCGCAATATCCCGCGCTCTCGGAATATTTGCTTGACCAGCGTCCGCCGATCGAAGCGCAATTGATCGATTTCGTCGACGAGATCGCATACAACACCGCCGACCTCGACGACGGCTACGAAGCGCATGTGCTGGATATCGAAATGATTTGCGCCGAGGTGCCGCTGTTCGCGCGATTTTATGATGAAGTCGAGCGCGGCCACCCGCAGGGCGCGGAGAAATTGAAATTCAACGAAGCCGCCAAGCGCGTCCTCGACTACTTGGCGACCGGCTTGATCGAGAACACGCGATCCGTCGTCGCGGCATCTGGCGTGCAAAGCGTCGAAGACGTCCGCCGCGTGCCGCGCCGCCTCGCGGGCTTCAGCGCGCCCATGGCCGCCGAAAACGCGGCGCTAAAAAAATTCCTGCATACGCGTCTCTATAACAATCCGGCAATCGTCGGCGATCGCGAACGATCCGTGGAAGCCCTCGCCCAACTCTTCACCTACTATGTCGAGCACCCCGCCGCGATGCCCAAAGCCTACGCCGAGCTAGCGCAACGAGCCCCCAAGCACCGAGTCGTGTGCGACTACATCGCCGGAATGACCGATCATTTCCTGCTTCGCCAGCACGCGGAGTTGCTAGGCACAGGCTCGGCACGGTCCGCGTAGCACCGGCACTCCTGCCTGTGTGGTTTTGTAGCTCGTCGCTCAGGCTATCGATGCGTGAAGGTTGAGAAAACCGCACAGGCAAGAGTGCCTGTGCTACTCGTGCCTGTTTCGAATCACACGCAACGAACCGCGCAGTGCCTTCCTTGACATCACTCGGGCGGGACTTATAATGGACGTTGTGGGGAGTCTCAGGGATCCCTGCGCAAGCGGTGAAATCCGATGTTCCTAGACGTCAAAGACCTGGCCGTCCGCAAAATCCGCATCCGGAAGAGCTATGCCCCGGGAACGGTTGACTACCGCACCGGCGACTTCCGGCAGGCGGAGCCTCTCGAGGTTCGCGCGACCGCCGAACTCGTGGAAGGGCAGATCCGTGTCACAGGAGAGCTGCACACGCGCCTGGAGATGGTGTGCGCGCGCTGCCTGGAACCTGTCCATGAGGATATTGCCCGCGAATTTGATCTCTTTTACAAGCCTCTCGCAACCATGACCAAGGAAGAAGAGGAGCGTCTGAAGCTGGACGACACCGAAATTGCGTTTTTCGAGGGCGAAGGAATGTTCCTGGCCGATGTTCTGGCCGAGCAAGTCCTTCTGGCTTTGCCGATGAAGGCGATCTGCCGCAGCGACTGCCGCGGGCTGTGTCCGCAATGCGGAGTGAATTTGAATAACGAGGAATGCCGCTGTGAAAGTCACGCAGCCGATCCGCGTATGGCGCCTCTGGCGCGTCTGAAACAGGACTGGTTCAAAAAGCAATAGGAATCCCAGGCGAAACACCATAGAATGCCTCATACAATTTTTGGGGCCATAAGAAGGAGTTTGCATGCCCAATCCAAAACGGCGTCATTCCCACGCGCGGAAGAATAGCAGGCGCGCTCATGATCATCTGAAAGCACCGGCCCTCGCCAAGTGCCCCAACTGTCATGAAATGAAGCAGCCTCACCAGGCTTGCCCGCAATGTGGCTATTATAAAGGCCGGGAAGTCGTGGACACCGGGACCTGACGCCCGGAAGTGTACGGCCTTTGCGCGGTTCCCCTACCGGAGTTGGAATGATCACCATAGCCGTAGATGCGATGGGTGGAGACCATGCGCCGCGTCCTGAAGTCGAGGGCGCAGTGCAGGCCGCGCGGGAGTTGGGCGTTCGAATCCTTCTCGTTGGCCTCGCGCCTGAGTTGAAGAAGGAACTGGCGAAGCACTCGCATCGCGGGTTGCCCATCGAGATTGTTCCGGCAACCGAAGTCATCACCATGGATGACTCGCCCACGCAAGCTTTCCGGAAGAAGAAAGACAGTTCGGCGCACGTCGCGGCAAAGCTCGTGCGCGGCGGTCAGGCCGATGCGCTGGTCAGCGCGGGGAATACGGGCGCGGTGATGGCTGTGGCGCGATTTGGGCTCGGCACGCTGTCTTCGGTGGACCGCGTGGCGCTGGCCGCGCCTTTTCCGACTTCCCGCGGCGGGACGGCGGTATTGCTCGACGTAGGCGCGAACGTGGATTCCAAGCCCGCGCACCTCGTCCAATTTGCGGTGATGGGCGAGATTTACTACCGTGCAATTTTCGGGACGCGCCGGCCGAAAGTGGCTCTGCTCTCGATCGGCGAGGAAGAAACGAAGGGCAACGAGTTGACGCGCGAAGCGTTCAGCCGGTTGAAACTGTCTTCGTTGAATTTTACGGGAAATGTCGAAGGGCGCGACATTTTCAACGGCTCCGTGGACGTCATCGTTTGTGACGGGTTCATCGGAAACATCGCCTTGAAGATCAGCGAAGGCGTCGCGCAGCATATCGCGGCGATGTTGAAGGAAGCGTTGCAGAGCACGATCAGTTCGCAAGTCGGCTACGTGCTCTCGCGCAAGGCCTATAAGAGCTTTCGAAAGAAAATTGACTACTCGGAATATGGCGGCGCTCCTTTGCTGGGGGTGAAGGGCGTGACCGTGATCGGGCATGGGAGTTCGAATCCCCTGGCTATCAAGAATGCCATCCGAGTGGCGGCGGAATTGGTGCGGGGCGGAGTCAACGAAAGAATCGAGCAGGAGCTTGCCACGATTCCTGTCCCTGTGGAAGCATAAGCGACGAAACGGCGGTTCATTCAATGGGAAAATTGGCGTTTTTGTTTCCGGGGCAAGGTTCACAGTACCCCGGCATGGGCAAGGAACTGGCCGCGAACCATCCGGCGGCCCGAAGTGTGTTTGATGAGGCGGACCAGGCGCTTGGATTTTCGGTCTCCGATCTGTGCTTCAACGGCAGTGAGGAGGCGCTGAAGCTGACGGCGAACACGCAGCCCTCGATTTTGACCGCATCCGTGGCGACTTATCGCGTGCTCGCAGAGAATGGAGTTCAGCCGGCCTATGTCGCGGGGCATAGCCTGGGTGAATTTTCCGCGCTGGTGGCGGCGGGCGGGCTGGAATTTGCCGACGCGGTGCGCCTCGTCCGGCGTCGCGGGGAATACATGCAATCGGCGGTGCCCGAAGGCGTCGGCGCGATGGCGGCGATTTTAGGACTGGCGCCCGCGCAGGTTGCCGGGATATGTCGGCAGGCGGCGGACGGTCAGGTCGTGGCGCCGGCCAATCTGAATTCTCCCGAGCAGACTGTAATTTCCGGCCATGCCGAAGCGGTGAAACGAGCCGTGGAACTGGCATCGGCGGGCGGCGCCAAGCGCGCGGTCATGCTTGCGGTTTCCGCGCCCTTTCACAGCTCGCTGATGAAGCCGGCGGCGGAGCGGCTTGAGGCCGATCTGCGCGCGACGGCGTTCCACACATTGCGGGTGCCCTTGGTGAACAATGCCGACGCGGAGCTCACCACGAGTGGAGATGAGGCTCGGGAGTCGCTCGTCCGCCAGGTCACTCTCCCTGTGCGCTGGGAAGAATCGGTGCGCGAGCTGATCGACCAGGGCGTCAACACATTTGTCGAGGTGGGACCCGGCCGCGTTCTCACGGGGCTGCTGCGGCAGATTGACCGGTCGATCCACGTGTTCAACGTGGAGGATGAGAAATCCCTGCGCTCGACGCTGGAGAGGCTCGCGCAGGCGCAGTCCGAATCCGCGGAAGCGTAGTAAGTAGCACAGCCACTCTTGGCTGTGCGGGTTTCGCGATCGCGGCTAAATCGGCGGAGTACGCGCAATTCTCAAAACCACACAGCCAGGAGTGGCTGTGCTACACAAATCCCATGTTCAGCCTGAGAGATCGAGTCGCTCTGGTGACGGGCGCGTCGCAAGGAATCGGGCGCGCCACGGCGCTCGCGCTCGCGCAGGCCGGCGCGCGCGTAGTCGCAGCGGCGCGCAACGCCGAAAAACTGGCGGGCGTCGTTGCTGAAATTGCCGCAGCCGGGAGCGAAGGCCTGGCCGTGGCGATGGATGTGGCTGACGCCGAGCAGGTGAAATCCGGATTCCGCCAAGCCATCGAAAAATTCGGCAAGCTGGACATTCTGGTGAATAATGCCGCCATAACCCGCGACGGCCTGGCCGTGCGCATGAAACCGGACGACTGGGACGCGGTCCTGCGCACCAATTTGACCGGCGCGCACCTGTGTGCACAGCAGGCCATGTCCGTCATGATGCGCGCCCGCTACGGCCGCATCATCAACGTGACTTCGGTGGTGGCCGAGACGGGGAATCCGGGGCAGGTGAATTACGTTGCCGCCAAGGCCGGCCTGATCGGTTTGACGCGCGCCCTGGCACTGGAAATCGCTTCCCGCAATATCACGGTGAACGCAGTCGCGCCGGGCTTCGTCGTTTCGCCGATGACTGATCCGCTGCCGCAAAACGTAAAAGACGCTCTCCTCGCGCGAATACCGCTCGGCCGCATGGGATGCGACGCGGAAGTCGCCGCAGCCGTCGTGTTTCTGGCGAGCGAAGAGGCGGGCTACATCACCGGCGCCGTGCTGGATGTCAACGGCGGCTTGCGGATGGGATAGAAAATCCGAGTGACCGTCGCCACTCGATCAGTGCGTATGCTTGAATTGTGGATGCACCGAAAAACTGCCCGCCCTAAATGCGGGCGGCCTCTACAAAACCACCCGGACCTCTGCGCTAAGGTTTTGTAGAGGCCTCTCCGTCCCGTGCTCTTCGGGACGGAGAGGGCACGGTTCCTTTCAGATTGAGTCACTACGAAAATTTCGGTCACGTTCTCAAATTCTGGAGATTTCGATGAGATTCCTTGCAGCCGTTCTCCTCGCGGGCCTCTTTGCTCCGGTTGCCTATTGTCAAACAGATTGGCCGGCGTACGGGTATGATCAGTCCGGCCAGCGTTATTCTCCACTGAAACAGATTGATACCGCGAACGTGTCGAAACTTAGGAGAGCCTGGCAGTACGGGATTTCCTCCGATGCCGCCAATTCCGCGACGCAAGGCCCACCCGCGACGGAGGCCGTGCCAATCATGGTCGACGGAATGCTGTACACCCCGACCGTCAATCACGCCATCGTTGCACTGGAACCCGAGAGTGGCGAGGAAATCTGGAAGTATGATCTGAGCAAAGCGAACGCCACGCTGCGTGGGGTTACCTATTGGCCCGGAGATAAGGACAACCCGCCTGCGATTGTCGCGGGAACGAGCGAAGGACGCTTGATCGCCCTCAACGCCAAGACCGGGAAACTTGTTCCGGGTTTCGGCAAGGAAGGTGTTGTTGACTTACGAGCTGGTGTTACAGAGAAATTTCCGACCGCGCCCTATCACATGAGTTCCCCCGGAGTTATCTACAACAACTTGATCGTCACGGGGGCGCAGGGGAAGGAAGACGATCCCGACGGGCCCGCCATGGATGTGCGTGCCTGGGATCTCCGCACAGGCAAATTGATTTGGACCTTCCACACCATCCCCCATCCCGGCGAGACCGGGTATGAAACCTGGCCGAAAGATAATTGGATGGCCGCCGGCTCGCCCGCGAATTGGGGAGCAGCCACTGTAGATGCTCAGCGCGGCCTTATATTTTTGCCGATCGGTCAACCGGCTGCTCAATATTACGGAGGCGCGCGGCACGGGCAGAATTTATTCTCTTCTTCCATCGTGGCGCTAGATGCCAATACCGGAAAGGTGCGTTGGTATTTCCAGTTAACACATCATGACCTGTGGGACTACGACGCCGAGGCCGCTCCATCCCTGATGGACGTGATTCGTGATGGAAAGAAAATTCCGGTGGTCGTGGCTCTCTCAAAACCCGGACTGATGTTTTTCCTGAATCGTGAGACAGGCAAATCCGTCTATCCGTGGGAAGAGCGGCCCGTGCCGCAGAGCGATGTCCCCGGCGAGCAGAGCTCGCCCACGCAGCCGTTTCCCGTGAAACCACCGCCGCTGGCGCGCCAGGGGATGAAGCCCGATGAGGTCTTTACGGGCGAGCCCGAGCACGAAAAATTTTGCCGGGACCTGGTAGCCCAGATTGGCGGCATTCACAGCGAAGGCTCCTACACGCCGTATAGCAGCAAGGAATTCAGAGTCATTTTCCCGGGACAACAGGGTGGTCCCAATTATGGCGGCGTCTCCGTTGACCCCGCGCTGGGATATGTGTTTGTGAACTCACGCAACGTCGGAGGTATGGGCCGTCTGGATAAAACGCCCGACGGCGATCAAGTCGCATACCGCCGCTACAGCCCCCTTGGGAAAGGGTCATTCAACGCGCGTTTCTGGGACCCTGATACGGAGCTGCCCTGCCAGCAACCGCCCTGGGCTCAGCTGATGGCCGTAAACGCGAACACGGGTGACATTGCCTGGCGCGTTCCCCTCGGCACGAGCGATGAACTGGAGGCCAAGGGAATTCATAACACTGGAGCCTTCGGGCAAGGCGGTTCCATCGCCACCGCCGGCGGGCTCGTGTTCATCGCGGGGACTATCGACAAGCGCATCCGAGCGTTTGAATCACGTTCCGGCAAAGTGCTCTGGGAAGCCAAGCTCGACGCGGAAGGCCACACGAACCCAATGACCTACATGGGACGCAATGGAAAGCAGTACGTGGTGATCATGACCTCGGGCATCAGCGCGTTTGCTTTGCCGTAAAATCCTATGCACAATCAGTTGACTGCCCAGGCGGAGGGGCTGCGGAGCGACTCATTCAGTATCTAATTTGCCCCCGCCGGAACAGAGTTAGGTTGACCTAGGGCGAGACCGTACATAGAATGTCGGGTGCTCAAAATCAACACCCAGAGTTGCGAAGGAACGAGCCACACGAAGCCGGACATAGCGCTTATCGGAGGCAAAACAGAATGGCCAGTGTCGATGAACGGGTAAAACAGATTATTGTGGAACAGCTTGGAGTGGATGAAGGCGAAGTGACCGCCACGGCTTCCTTTGTGGACGATCTCGGTGCGGATTCCCTGGACACGGTCGAATTGGTGATGGCCTTCGAAGAGGCTTTTGGGATCGAGATTCCCGACGAAGACGCGGAAAAGATCGCCACCGTCAAGGACGCAGTCGACTACATCACAAAGCACGGCAAGAAGTAGTTCAAGGGCCGCTGCAAAACCACCAGGAGAGAGTTGATCAAGTGAGCCGCCGGGTTGTAGTAACGGGTGTCGGACTGGTCTGCGGTCTGGGAATCGGCACCGATGAGGTCTGGAAGAATCTCCTGGCGGGAAAGAGCGGCGTCCGCACGATCACCCATTTTGATGTCGCGGGTTTCGATTGCACCATCGCCGGGGAAGTCCGCGATTTCGATCCCCTCCACTGGGCCGAGAAAAAAGAACTCAAGAAAATCGCCAGGTTCATCCAGCTTGCGCTGGCGGCCACGGATTTCGCCATGCGCATGTCGGAACTGAAAATCACTCCGGAAATCGCGGAGTTAACCGGCGTGTATGTGGCCAGCGGAATCGGCGGATTCGACGTGATCGAACGCGAGCACTCGAAGCTGCTGCATGGCGGTCCCGGACGCATCTCCCCGTTTTTCATTCCCGCGGCGATTATCAACCTGGCTTCGGGGCATATTTCCATCCGCTACGGAGCAAAAGGGCCGAACTCGGCGACGGCGACGGCGTGCTCGGCGTCCGCGCATGCGGTTGGCGATTCTTTCCGCATGATCCAGCACGGGGACGCGGAAGTCATGATTTGCGGCGGCGCCGAAGCGGCCATCACGCCGATGGGCGTGGGCGGATTCGCCGCGATGAAAGCGCTTTCGACGCGCAACAATGAGCCGGAACGCGCCAGCCGCCCGTTTGACGCCGACCGCGACGGCTTTGTGATTGGCGAAGGAGCGGGCATTCTGATCCTGGAGTCGCTCGAATACGCGGAGCGGCGCGGCGCGAAAATTGTCGGCGAGATTGTGGGATATGGAATGTCGGGCGACGCATATCACATCACCGCGCCCGAAGGGAACGGCGATGGCGCCTACCGCGTCATGCGCGCGGCCATTCGCGACGCGCGGCTCGAGCCGAACCAGATCGATTACGTCAACGCGCACGGCACATCGACGCCGCTCGGCGACGCCATCGAGACCAAGGCCATGAAGCGCGTCTTTGGCGAACACGCCAAGAAAATGGCCGTCAGCTCGACCAAGTCCATGACCGGGCATCTCCTCGGCGGCGCGGGTGGCCTCGAAGCCGGCATCAGCATCCTGGCGCTTCGCGATCAGGTCCTGCCTCCCACGATCAATCAGGAGACGCCGGACCCGGAATGCGATCTCGACTACATCCCGAATCACATGCGCAAGGCGGCCGTCGAGCACGCGCTGTCGAATTCGTTCGGCTTTGGCGGGACCAACGCGGCGTTGCTGTTCAAGCGCTGGAATTCCCGGTAGTTATTTGGTTTATGTAGCGCCCGCCTTCAGGCGGGCATCGTGGATCCGAGCAAATGCCCGCCTGAAGGCGGGCGCTACAAAACCATTGTGAGGTACGGATGAAGATTGTCGTCTGCATCAAGCAAGTCCCTGCCAAGGACGCGCCCCTGGCCATCACCGACGCAAACTGGATCCGCGAAACCGATATCGGATTTGAGATGAACGAGCCGGATAGTTACGCGCTCGAGGAAGCTTTGCGCCTGAAAGAAAAGCACACCGGCGAAGTGATCGCCGTGTCGATGGGTCCGGAACGCGTGAAGCAGACGATCAAGGAAGCCCTTGCCAAGGGCGCGGATCGCGGCGTGCACATCGCGGATGACAAGGCTTACACGCTCGATCCGCTCGGCGCGGCCAAATCGCTTGCCGCGGCCATCGAGCGCGAAAAGCCGGACCTCGTGCTGACGGGATTGCAGAGCGAGGATCAGGGCTTCGGACAGACGGGCGTGCTCCTGGCTGAATTTCTCGGCCAGCCGCACGCCACGATCATCATGCAGATTGACGCGCAGGGAGGCGGCTTGCGCGTGAAGCGCGAACTCGAGGCCGGATGGTTCCAGTGGGTGGAGCTGCCGATGCCCGCCGTGCTGACGATTCAGTCCGGCATCAACAAAGTGCGGTACGCGACGCTGAAAGGCATCATGGCGGCGAAGAAAAAAGAGATCGCCACGATCGCGCGCGAATCGCTGGGAGTCACGCACGAACCGACGCAGCGCATCGAGCGCATCTACGTGCCGTCGAAAACCAAGAAGACGGAATTCCTGACAGGCACGCCGAAAGAAGCCGCCGCAAAGCTCGTCGAAAAATTGAAACATGAAGCACGAGTGATTTAGTCGAGGCCTGACCACGATGAACATTCTCCTGATCACCGAGCAGCGCGACGCGCAGTGGAACAAGACCAGCTTTGAGACGCTGGCCGCCGCGCAACAAATTGCCGCGGAAACAAAGAGCCGCCTCGCAGCCGTGGTCATCGGCAAAGGTGTCGCGGCCCTGGCCGGCGAGCTTGCCGCAACCAAGCTCGATGAAGTGCTGCTCGTCGAGCATGACTTGCTCGCGGCGTACACCCCTGACGGTTACACCGCCGCACTGCGCCAGACGATCGCGCAGGCCAAGCCCGATCTGGTGCTCCTGCCGCACACTTATCAAGTGCGCGATTTCGCGCCGAAGCTGGCCGCCTCGCTCGGCAAAGGCATGATCGGCGACTGCGTCGGCTATCGCCATGAAAACGGGAAACTGATTTTTGTCCGCCAGATGTTTCAGGGAAAGACGGCGGCGGACGTGGTGTTCGAAGGCGCGGCGCCGTGGTTCGCCACATTTCAGGCGGGCGCGTTTCGCGCGGACCTCGTCGCGCAGGGCGCGTCGAAGGCGCCCGTCAGTTCGATTTCCGTGGATCTCAAGCCGGATCAGATTCGAACGAAGCCCCTCGAGCTGTTCCGCGAAGCCAAGCAGGCCGTGGACCTCACGCAGGCGCCCATCCTCGTTGCAGTCGGGAGGGGCATCAAGGCGCCCGAAAATATTCCTCTCGCCGAAAAGCTCGCGAAACTTCTCGGCGGGGAACTGGCCGCCTCGCGCCCCATCTGCGACGAGGGCTGGCTGCCCATGGACCGCCAAATCGGCAGCTCGGGCCAGACCGTCGCGCCCAAGTTGTATCTCGCCCTCGGAATCAGCGGAGCCATCCAGCACGTCGTGGGAATGAAAGGCTCGCGCACCATCGTCGCGATCAACAAGGATCAGAACGCACCGATTTTCGAAGTCGCCGATTACGGCATCGTCGGCGATTTGTTCGAAATCGTCCCCGCCCTCAACGAAGCGCTTGAAAAAAAGTAGCACAGCCACTCTTGCCTGGGTGGTTTTGTAAGTCGCAAGTGGAAACTACTCGACCTAACAGAAGTCGCCAAACCCACACAGGCAAGATTGCCTGTGCTACATAAGACATCCTACGTCCTGAGGGAACTGAGCTTTTCAACGCGGCGCAACTCGGGGAAGTTCCACGCCCACAGTGCGGTGATGAGGAGTGTTCCGATTCCACCCATGATCACGGCCGGAACTGCGCCGAACCATTGCGCCGTTAAGCCTGATTCGAACTGGCCGATTTCGTTGGAAGCGCCGATGAAGATCATTTCCACGGCGCTGACGCGGCCGCGCATTTCGTCCGGCGTGGCGAGTTGCACCAGCGTGGAGCGGACCACGACGCTGACCATGTCCATGGACCCGACCAGGATGAGCGCTACCATGGACAGGACCAGACTCCGAGAAATGCCGAAGAGGACCGTGAAGGCTCCAAAACCACCTACGCACCACAGCATGGTCAGGCCGGCGCGGCTACGGAAGGGCCGGTGCGCGAGGAGCAGCGCCATGCTGCCAGCGCCGATCGCGGGAGACGCGCGCAGGAGGCCCAGGCCCCAGGGGCCGGTGCGAAGAACTTCGGCTGCGAAAACGGGCAGGAGCGCCACGGCGCCGCCGAGCAGCACCGCGAAAAGGTCGAGCGAAATGGAACCCAGGATGATTTTCGTTCTTCCGATATAGCGCAGCCCCGCAAAAACGGATGTCATGCTGAGCGGCTCCCTCGGACGCGCCTTGATGTGGAGTTTGATTTGCATCATCAGGAATACTGCCCCCGCCGCGGCCAGCATCGAGGTCGTGTAGACTGCCGCAGGACCTTTGGCAACGGCGTAGATCAGGCCGCCGAGCGAGGGACCTAGAATTGTCCCGCCCTGGTTCACGGAACTGTTCCAGGCGATGGCGTTCTGCAAATGTTCTTCGGGGATGATCTGCGGCAAGAGCGAGCGGCTCGCCGGATTGTTGAACGAACGCACCACACCGAGCAGAACCACGATGCCGTACATCGGTAACACAGTCCGCAACCCGCTCAGTGCGTAGAAGAGCAACAGCGCCGAGCACACCCCAAACCCCGCGTAACACGTCATCAGTAATTTTCGCCGGTTGAACGCATCCGCCGCGTGGCCTGTGACGAGAAACAGCAGGATGCCCGGCGAGAACTGGGCCAGCCCCACCAGTCCCAGGTCCAGCGGACGTTTCGTGATTTCGTAGATTTGCCAGCCGACCGCGACCGACTGCATCTCCAGGCCTGCTACGACCAGAAAACGAGCCAGCTGGTAGAGGGAAAAGTCAGGATACGTGAAGGCAATGCGCCCCGCGTTTGAGGAGTTCCCGGATTCGGCCATCAGAGGACTCTACTGTGCCATAAATTCAGGATTTGCACGAGGGGAGGGGCGAACACCGGCTGGAATGATTTAATACGCCAAATTATCGTCGTCACTTACGCCGAAATGGTAGTATATTAGTAGTATGAAAGAGAAGACTTCCATCACATTATCTTCCGATATCCTGGCCAAAGTTGACCATTTGGCCGGTTCAAAACTTTCACGCTCGGCCTTTATTGAACGTGTGCTCCGAATTTATTTCCGGGAACGGGCTCGCAAGAAAACGCATGCGCGCGATTTGGAACGCATCAACGCCGCTGCCGACCGCCTGAATTCGGAGGCTGAGGACGTCCTCACTTACCAGGCGTTGGAAGATTGACCGCTTTCACGGAGAATATGCGTGAGACGAGGGGAGCTCTACCGCGTTTTCAAGCCTGAACGAGATCCAAAACAATATCGGTTCTTTGCAATTGTGAGCCGTCCAGCACTCATCGAATCGCGTTTCTCAACCGTAATTTGTGCACCCGTTTTCAGCAATGGCGAGGGTTTATCGACACAGGTCGCGATCGGCCCCGACGAGGGCATGAAGCATTCGAGTTGGATCATGTGCGACAATCTCGTCAGTGTTCGTAAGTCGGAGCTCACCGATTACGTGGGATTGCTTTCAGGCTCTAAGTTGACGGAGCTCAATGAGGCGCTCAAGAAGGCCCTCGATTTAGATTGAGCCATCTTACAGGTCTCGGAGAGATGGGCAAACGAAGCCGTTCTTTGCCAAAGTCCGGCCGCCCTTACCTGCGCAATGACAACCTCGCTGGCGAAAACTTGCAGCGGGCCGGGGCAATCGGTTACCGTCTATAGTCGGAGATGAGCGCTAAACGGGGGCTTGTCGGTCATTTTAGGAGGACGAATGAAGCGGATGGGGATGGCAGTTTTGGCGCTCGGGCTTCTAGCCTGCGGCGTGAGGGCGCAACAAGCGCCGGCGAAGGCTCCGGCGGCGCCGCCCGCGAAAGCGCCCGCGGCCGCGCCAGCGCCCGCGGCCGCGCCAGCGCCCGCGGGACAAGCGCCCACACTCGCGCCGGGGTTCAAGACGCAAAAAGAGAAAACCAGCTATGCGATCGGCATGGAAATGGGCAAGGGCGTGAAGGCCCAGGGGCTCGATGTGGATCCCACCATTCTGATGCAAGGGCTGAAGGATGCGCTTTCGGACGCAAAGCCCCAGATGAGCGAGAATGAGCTGCGCCAGGTGATCACCGGGCTGCAGCAAGAGATCCGTCAGAAGCAGATGCAGATGCAAGAGGCCGCCGCTGCGGAGAATAAGACGAAGGGCGACGCGTTCCTGGCGGAAAATGCAAAGAAGGAAGGGATGGTCGTCCTTCCCGACGGATTGCAGTACAAAGTTCTGACATCAGGCCAGGGGAAGAAGCCCGTGGAAAGCGACACGGTCCTGTGCAACTACAAGGGAACTTTCGTGGACGGGACCGAGTTTGACAGCTCCGCCAAGGCCGGAAAGCCCGTACCCTTTGAAGTGAAAAATGTGATTCCCGGCTTCAAGGAAGTCCTGCAGCTCATGCCCGTGGGTTCCAAGTGGCAGGTTTTTGTTCCGTCGAAGTTGGCTTACGGAGAGCGCGGAGCGGGCGGCGTCATTGGACCAAACGCTGCGCTTATTTTTGAAATTGAATTGGTCAGCATTCAAGATACTCCGCCGACCACGCCAATTCCGCCAGCCGGTGGCGCGCCGAAGAATTGAGATTGCCCTCGAATGCCTGCCGCGTTTATCTGCGAAGGGGTGCGCACGCCGATTGGGCGCTACGGCGGCTCGCTCGCGCAGGTGCGCACCGACGATCTTGCCGCAATTCCATTAAAAGCTTTAAGGGAACAGTTTCCTAAGAGCGACTGGGAAGCACTCGACGAAGTGATTTTCGGCTGCGCGAATCAGGCGGGCGAAGACAATCGCAACGTCGCGCGGATGGCGCTGCTGCTCAGCGGTATTCCATACACGGTTCCCGCGATGACTGTGAATCGGTTGTGCGGTTCCGGGATGGAAGCGGTTACGGCAGCGGCGCGCGCGATCGGCGCGGGCGAGATTTCGTTGGCCATCGCGGGCGGCGTCGAGAGCATGAGCCGCGCGCCGTTTGTGATGCCCAAGGCCGGGACCGCGTTCTCACGAACCGCGGAAATATACGATACGACCATCGGCTGGCGCTTTCCGAATCCGCGTATGGTGAAACTGTACGGGAACGCGTCCATGCCGGAAACGGCGGAAAACGTCGCGGAAAAATACAAGGTCGATCGCGCGGCGCAGGACTGCTTCGCGCTTCGCTCGCAGCTAAAAGCCGCGGCGGCGCAGAAGGCCGGAATCCTCGGCGAAGAAATCGTTCCAGTCCAAATCCCCGGCCCAAAGGGAACGACGAAGACCGTTTCCGAGGACGAGCACATCCGCCCGGACCCGACAATCGAAGCGCTGGCCAAATTGCCCACTCCTTTCCGCCAGAACGGGACCGTTACGGCCGGAAATGCTTCGGGAATCAATGACGGCTCGAGCGCCATGTTCGTGGCTTCCGAAAAAGCGGCTGCGAGCTTTGGCTTGCGGCCGATTGCGCGCGTCGTCGGGGCGGCGACCGCCGGCGTCGAACCGGATTTCATGGGGATTGGGCCGATTTACGCGGTTCGAAAGCTGCTCGCGCGATGGAAGATTTCGATGGACGAAGTCGACGTGTTCGAACTGAATGAAGCGTTCGCTGCCCAGGCGCTTGCTGTGACGCGGGAATTGGGTTTGCCCGACAACAGCGAAAAAGTGAATCCGAATGGCGGCGCGATCGCGCTGGGGCACCCGCTGGGGATGAGCGGGGCGAGATTGGTTTTGACGGCGGCGCGGCAGTTGCAGCGCATCAAGGGGCGGTACGCGCTCGCGTCCATGTGCATCGGCGTGGGGCAGGGGATCGCGCTCTTGCTCGAGCGGGTGTGAGGCTTTTGGCAGCACTGACTTTAGTGGCACAGACTTCAGTCTGTGGGTTTTCGTCACTGCACCAAGGTCGCGCACGCTAGCCAAGTTCATATGGAACCCCACAGACTGAAGTCTGTGCTACTCCAGTCTGCGCCACTCACTGCTTCTTCATTCTGGCTACGCATCTTTCCAAATGTTCGTGCATTTCTTCGGCGGAGCCGTGGCCGATGCGGCCGTGGCCTGGGAGAACCCACTCGAATTTGTAGGCGAGCAGTTTTTCCATGGAACGCGTTTGTTCCGTCCAGGAATACCAGCAGACATCGCGGAAGGCGGTCAAGGTCTCGCGTTCGGGCGACCACGCGAGATGATCGCCTGTGAAAAGCACTTTATTGCGATAGAGAAAAACCTGATGGCCGCGGGTGTGTCCGGGCGTGGGGATGAGCTGGAGATCGTCGTCGATCTGCAGGGGAGCCGCTGCCGTGATGACGCGCTCGATGCCGCGCGCGGCGGCGCTGTCGCCTTCGTGCATGACGCGCGGGCAATGGAAGTGTGCGGCGAATTTGGCGTGGTCGGCGATGTCGTCGCGGTGCGAGAGGAGCATGAGATTGACGCCGCCCATTTCCTCGATGCGTTTCACGAGAGGATTGTTGAAACGCGGCGAATCGACAAGGACGTTTCCGCCTTGCTCTTTTGGGCGCACGATCAGGTACGACCACGCGCCGAAGCTCGATTCCGAATTGAATCCGCAGTAGTAGACGTCATCGACGACATGGGCAGGAAAAGCTTCTACGCCGGAGCGGGCGCTGCGGCGGGACACGGTGCCGATGGAAGCGGTCGGACACGCGACTAGTGCCATGAAGGCACGGTGCAGTTCGCCGGGATTTTGCGGCTGATGGAAGACACTGGATTTGCCGCCGTGGTCGCGAAAGCTGGCGGGCGCGATCTGGCGGCAGGCGTCGCAATCGATGCAACTGGCGTCCACGAAGAATTCGCCCTCCACGTTTTGCGGCAGCCGCTCGTCAATCTGCGCCATGGAGGATTTGATTCCTTTCGGCCCCGGACGGTCGCATGTTTCACCGGCCCGTTCGCGGGGACGAAAACCTGACAGGCTGAAGCCCGTCCTACCTGAAAATACCTTATAATCCTTGCTCTCTGAAAGGCCCTTGATTAATAGTTTCGCGTTTCTGGCGAGGTGAGGCATTGGCGGCAAAAGCGAATCGTGGAAAATCCAAGTCGCGGAGCAAGCCTGTTCGCGCGAAGAAGGCGGTTGTGCGCCGGACGAAGCTGAAGGTTGCGATTGCGGGCTTCGGCACCGTCGGAAAATCCGTCGCAAAATTGCTTTGCCAGGAAGCGAGCGACACGTTTGAGCTGACGCACATTTTTAATCGCGGAGTGGCGCGGAAAAAAGTGGACTGGGTGCCCGCGAGCGTGCGCTGGACGGAGAGCATCAACGAAGTGATTTCATCGGACATCGATATTTTTGTGGAGCTGGCGGGAGGAGTGAAGCCCGCCGGCGATTGGATCCGTGAGGCGCTGCGCGCGGGGAAATCGGTGGTCACTGCGAACAAGCAGTTAATTGCCGAGAGCGGCCCGGAACTCGTCGAGGTGGCGCGCGAAGCGGGCAGGCGCCTTGAATTTGGAGCGTCGGTCGCCGGAGGAATCCCGGCGATCATGGGGATTCAGGACGGCCTGGCCGGCGACCGGCTTTTTAAAATTGCGGGCGTGCTCAACGGCACCTGCAATTTTATACTGACGAAAATGGAGGCGAAGGGCGCGGGTTTTGAAGCGGCGCTGAAAGAAGCGCAGGAACTGGGCTACGCCGAAGCCGATCCGACGAACGACGTGGAAGGATACGACGCGCGCGCCAAGCTCGTGATTTTGGCGCAAGCCGGGCTGCGCGTCCGCCTGCTAAGCGAACAGATTCCGTGCTGGCCGATTTCTTCCGTCGAGGCCGTGGATTTTGCCTACGCGCGCGAATTGAACTGCACCATCCGGCAGATTTCCCTGGCCAAAAAAGAAACGGAAGACGGGTTGAGCGTGCGCGCGTTTGTGCGGCCCGCGTTGGTTCCGGCTTCCTCGCTCGTGGCGCATGTCGAGGGTAGCAAGAATCTGGTGATGGCCACGGGGCAGTACGCGGGGCAGATGGTGTTTTCCGGTTTCGGAGCGGGCGGCGATCCCACCGCCGTGGCCGTGGTTTCCGATTTGTATTCGATCGCGCGCAGCGGCTCGGCACCATCCGGCAGCCTGCCCGAAGTCGAGACGCCGAAGGATGTGAGTGGAGAATTCACGGCGCCCTACTATCTGCGCTTCGTGGTCAAAGACCGGCCGGGGATTATCGCGGCGGTCGCAACTATTCTGTCGCGATATGGGATCGGCATCGACGCCGTGCTGCAGCGGCCGGGGCATCCGCATTCCGCTCTGCCCTTCATCATCACTCTCGAGACTGCCCGCAGCGCCATGCTGGGCTGCGCGCTGCAGGAAATCAACCGGCTGGACTTCCACGTGGAACCTGTGCTTTGCATGCCCATCCTGCTGGACTAATCCGCGCATTTCATCAGAACTTCGGAGAGGAGTACGGGTGTGAGTAGCACAGACTTCAGTCTGTGGGTTTCCATTTGATCTTGGATGGCACGCTGATTCTGGCTGCCGCGAATGGCCTGGAGACCCGAACGGAACCCCACAGACTGAAGTCTGTGCTACTCAAAGTCTATGCCACCCAAGCTGACTGGATTGCGATAGAATCCAGCTATATTTCCTCGCAACGAGCAATAGGAGGAGCCATGAAATCTGCTTCCAAGTTCGCCAGTCTTTTGACTGCATTTCTTTTTCTTGCCACGTTCGCCCATGCGGCGACAGTGACCGGCTCGGTGAAGAGTCCTGACGGAACACCCTTTCGCGGCGCATTCGTGCAGGCGCAGAACACGGGCACGCGCGTCCTGGTCAGCGTGTTGACGGACAAGGACGGCCGCTACCGGATCGAGAATTTGCCCGCCGGAAAATATCAAGTGCAAGTGAAGGCCGTGGGGTATCGCACCGATCCGCGCACCGAGGTGAGTTTGACGGCGGAACAAAACGCCTCCTACGATTTTGCGCTGCAGCAGGGAATGGTGCGATGGAGCGATTTGTCGCAATATCAGGGCGAGGTTTTGTTCCCCGATACCAAAGGGAAGGATTTGCTCGTCGGGCGTTGTTTCGCGTGCCACGGGTTCCAGTCGCGCATGGCTTCCGCGCGGCGCGATGAAGAAGGATGGCGGGACCGCGTCGCCTACATGAAGGAATCGATGCACTTTTTCCTGGGCGGAGTCGGCAGTCCGTTCAATGACCAGAATGCGTCGGACGTTGCTTCGTACATCAATTCGCTGTTCGGCGAGGAATCTGTTTTGCCGAAGTCACCTACCGAGATGCCGAAGTACAAGGAGCTGGTCCGGACTTTCAACGATGATGCGATGAAGATTGTGTACGTCGAATACGAATTGCCGGGCCCGAGCCGCATGCCGTGGAGCGCATTCCCGGACAAGGATGGCAACTACTGGATGCCGTATTACGGCAACGCGAACAAGATCGGCAGGCTGGATCCGAAAACTGCGGAAGTGCAGGAGTATCCTGTGCCGAATCAAGGCACCGCAGCCATTCACTCCGCGGTACCCGCACCGGACGGAAGCGTCTGGTTGACCGAGCAGGGCTCGAACAAGCTGGGACACTGGGATCCCTCGACTCGAACGATTACGGAATTTCAGGACGCGTATATTCCGGGCAAAGAAGGAACGGTCGCGGGCGGATCCAAGCACACGCTGCGGATAGATGCGCAGGGAAGAGTCTGGGCGACGGGAGGGCCGGTCACCGTTTTCGATCCGAAGACGAAAACGTTCACGCAAATCAAGGAGATTCCTTCCGCCTACGGGCTCGTGCTGGACAAGGATCAAAATTGCTGGTTTGCGGAATTTGTGCCGAACGGGAAAATCGGGAAGGTGGACGCAAAGACGCTTAAGGTGACGAAGTGGCAGCCGCCCACGCCGGATGCGCGGCCTCGGCGCATTCAGATCGACACCGACGGCACGATTTGGTTCGCGGAATTTCAAGCGGGCAAGATTGGGCAGTTTGACCCAAAGACGGAAACGTTCAAGGAATATGCGCTTCCCGGTCCGGAAGCGACTCCCTATGCGCTGTCGATCGCCAAGAACCACACGCTGTGGTATTCCTCCGAGCATCTGGATGTGATTGGGAATCTCGATCCGAAGAGCGGCCACGTGACCGAGTACCCGTTCCCGCAGGCGGAGAATACGATGCGCGAGTTCTATCTCGATGCGCAGGGACGTACGTGGTTTGGCACGCCGGCTAACAATAAGGTGGGGTACTTTTATCTTGCGGGTGAGAAACCGCGCGCGGGAGATTGAGTAAAGTAGCACAGCCACTGCTGGCTGTGCGGGTTTTGCCATCGCCGTTCAGCCAGCGCCATACGTGTGACCTACAAACCCACACAGCCAGGAGTGGCTGTGCTACTTAGCGCGTCTAACGGCGGCGCCGAAGGCTTTCCAGATGCGCCAGTTTCCGGCGGGCTCTTCCTTCATGCGCTCCGGGTGAAATTGGAGACCGACGACAAAATTTTCTTCCGGGTCGTAGTAGCTCTCGATCAATCCATCTTTAGAATACGCCATCGGCTGGAAGCGCGGAGCGAGGTCGCGGATTCCCTGGTGGTGATAGCTGTTCACGCGCAGCGCTTTCCTTCCGTACCACCTCCTCAAGGGACTTCCGGTGACAATCGAAATCGGATGCCTGTAAGTATCGTAGTGGGCAAAATCGATGTGCTTCAGGGGCGACTTCTTTTCTTTTTGGACATCGCCGTATAGCGTTCCCCCGCAAACGACATTGAGGAGTTGCGAGCCGCGGCAAATGCCAAGAATTGGAAGGTGTTTGCGCAACGCGTGGCGGATCAGCTCAATTTCAATTTTGTCCTTCAGGGGGTGCGTTTTTTCGAGGTGTGTGTAGTTTTCGCGGGTAGCCTTGAAATGTTTTGGCTCGATGTCCTCGCCTTCCACCAGCAGGAGACCTCGCATGTCCGCCAAGTAGCCGGGGAGGCAAGCGTCCGCGCCTTCGACCACGGGAACCATGACCGGCAGCGTCTTTAGACGCACCAGAAGCGCGAGATGAGCTTCGGCGACGTAATCGATAAATTTATTCTTTCGAATGGTTCTGCGCGTAACGACGAGAACCGCGGGGCGTTTCATCGGAGGAGCGTCTGGAGCGCGCTGACCAGCTTGGCGTCTTTTTCTCGGCCTTGCGAAGCGACACGGATGTGGTACTGGTCCATGCCTATTTTGTTCGAACAGTCGCGGACGTAGAGTTTGTGGTCCTTCAGCAGGAGTCCCTGCAACTCCGCGGCCGTCATGCCGCCATTGATTTTGAAGAGAACGAAATTTGCGCCGGTAGGATAAACGTCGATTCCGCGGATGGCCTTCAGGGAATCGTACAGGCAGCGGACATCGCCGATCACGCGCTTGCGCCCTTCGTGATACTCGGCGTCGGTGGCGGGGAGCAGCGACAAAAAATATTGCGCCAGCGTGTTCACGTTCCAGGTCGGAATGAACTGGCGCATGTGATTGAGGATGTACAAATTTTCGCTGTAGCAGTAACCGAGGCGCAGGCCGGGAACGCCGCAATGCTTACTCATGCTGCGAACTAGCAGCAGGTTGGAGAACCGGCCGGCGACATGAAGCAGGCTGGGGACCGGATCTCCCGCAAAGTCGATGAACGATTCGTCGACAATCACCAGTTCCATGTCCTTGGCCTGATTCAGGAAATCGATCATTTCTTCGAGAGAGAAAAGCTGCCCTGTGGGATTTCCCGGATTGATGATCAGAAGCGACTTGAGGCCGCGTTTGCGCACCCAATCCAGATATTGCGGGAGATGGAGCGTATATCGTTCGTCGGGATTCAGGGCATAGAGTTCGGCGTCGCGCTGATCCTTGAGTTTTTCGATGTATTCGCCGAAGGTCGGGACCGGCACGGCGATGCGGTCAATCAAAGTCGTGTTGATGAGGACGATCAGTTCGGTCGCGCCGTTTCCGATGATCAGGTGGGTCGGATTCACGTGCAACACGGCCGCGAGATGTTTTTGGCTGCTGGCCGGATTGCTCGACGGATACGACTTGATCAGGTTGGGAAAATTGTCCTGGAGATCGCGCAGCATCGCCGGGGTCGGATAGTAAGGATTGGCGATAAAGCAGAAGTCGATGATTTCCTTGGCCTTTTCGTAACCGACGAGTTCAGCGAGCGAGGGCGAATGGGAAGTTTCGTAAAAGAGATGCCGCCGAAATTCGGAAGTGGAAAGAGCTGTGGCCGCTTTGTCCATATTCTTTTTGTAGCATTGTAAAGAAGGGCTTACAAGCTCTGGTTGTTTCGCGGCCGCGGTTTTGTAGCGCCCGCCTTCAGGCGGGCATTTTTCGACTCGCGGGCAGATGCTCGCCTGAAGGCGAGCGCTACGCTAGATCGCCGCGCCACCAGCGTGCCGAGTAGACGATGAACGCCGCGGCCAGCCAACCGCTTGCGTACATGGGCTGCGCGCCCCAATGCATAATTGGGGAATGCATCAGTCCGAACCAGGAGAAGACGGAGGCGATCAGGCACCACGTTGCGGCGCGTCCGAAATTTCGATCGATCATTTCGGTGATGAGCGCGGAGACCACCAGCACGAGGAAAAGAAATCCGTTGCCGAGTCCTTGAATCGAATTCCAGTAGATGGAGCGATTCAGAGCCGCCTGGACTTCGGGATTTGCGGCCGACAGCTTCAACGCCGGCAGGGCGGAACTCACGGCGGAACTTACGACCACTCCGGCGGGCAAAACCAAACCCAGCAGCACGGCATTTATGTATTTGTGGTCCACATGGTGGAGCGTCGCGCGTCCCACTCCGATGGCCACGTACGCGATCATCGCTGCGAGAATGGCCCAAGGGAAGAGCTGGGCCATAAACAGCGAGATTCCGCTCACGAACACGGCCATGAAAATTATTGCCGTCCAGAAACAGAATCCGATGCGCGCGCCCATCATTTTGTAGGGCGGGTGCAACGCGGCGACGACGGGAGTGATGATGCTTCCCGCGGCGCCGCACAGGAAAGTTCCAAGCCCGTCGCAGGCTACGACCAAGCGTGCATCGTAATTATCTCCCGCTGAGTTCGCCCCTTCCACCGATGCGATGTCCTGAAGCACCTGATAAATCGCCATCGGCGCGATCACGGAAAGATAGGGAATCGCGAGACCCATCGCCTGCAGCAGGCCCGGAGTCCGCACGAAGGGAAGTTGCGCGGAAAAACCGCGCCAGGCGGGATGAATGTAGCCAATGGACAATCCAATGGCGAGAGGAATGAGCCACGCCACGAGGAAGGGCGGAATCTTCCACTTCGTGATCGGAACATTGGCCAGGACGGAGACGGCGACGATGGTGAGCGCGACGATTCCCACGAGAGCTTGATCGAAGATGCGCTGCAGCAGGACCATGGCGAGATAGGTGTACATGGCCGCGCCAAACACCGTCATCATGGCGGGCCTCGGAATATATTTGCGGATCGTGCCCGCCAGCGGCGCCGCCACGAGCTTGATGATTCCGGTCCACACGACGGCGGCGGCTCCAACTCTCCAGGCAAGTTCCTGATCGCGCGTTTGTAAATACACGGGCAGCATGATCGACAACGTGTAGGCGATGATTCCCGGGACATTGTTGATGTACACGTGGGCCGTGACGTTGGTGCGGCCCTCGCGCTTCGCGAGTCCCACGGCAAGCGCCGTGAGACCCATGGAGCCGACGAAAAATCCCAGGGCAAAGCCGGGTAGGAGGTGCCCCACGCTGAATCCGATGGCGATGCCGACCGGGAGGAGCAGAAACGCGGGGATGATCATCTGCGCCACGTTGAAGCCGACCTGCGCAACCGTGGCGTCAATGTCTCCGCGCTCGAGCGCCCACCAACGAAGCGCTTTGGGCTGTCCGGTTTTCGGCATTTCGTTGTCTTCCTCTCAGGCCGTTCCGTGGAGCGACGCAATTTCAAATCTCAAATTTGAAATTTCAGATTTCTGTAGCACAGTCACTCTTGGCTGTGTGGGTTTTGCTGCAATCAAAAGCACACAGCCAAGAGTGGCTGTGCTACTCAAATCTTGAATGACTCCAGGGCTTCCGGCACGAACAACTCCTGCGGGGTCAACAGGCGCTTGGCTAGGCCCTGCTCGTGCGAGTAGCGCAGGAACGTGCTCAGCCCGTGCAGGTTCGGCTCGATGCCGTACGGCCAGAAATCCTTGCCCATCAGGGTACGCGTGTCTTCGGCATGGCGGATGAGCCAGGGGAGCATGAACTTCAGCGCCGCGGTTTCGTACAGATCCTCGTAGACTTCCCGCTGCGCGAGGACGAAAGCCTTATACAGCGATTGCGCGACCCAGGGATTCTTTTCGTAAACTTCGCGCCGGATGACGATCGTGTGCATGATCGGGAAAATTTTTGTGCGCTTATAATATTCGCGCTCCACGGCTTCGTAATCCTCGAACAGGAGGCGGACGTTGCCCGTTCCTTGCGCAAAACTGGAAGGGGTTCGCGGCGAGTAGATGGCGTCGATTTCGCCGTCATGAAGCATTCGGGAAAGCGTCTTGTCTTCCGGAATATTTTCCAGCCGTATTTCGGGCGGAAGGGAAACAGTTTGTTTTTCGGTTCGACCGGGCGTTTCTTCGCCGCCGCGGAGATAAGTGACGCTGGAGACCGGGACATTGTATTCGTCGCTCAGAATGCCACGAATCCACACGCAGGCCGTCAGCTGATATTCCGGATTGCCGACCCGTTTTCCGATCAGGTCCTTGGGCTCGCGGATCCCGCTGCTGCGATTAATGAAAATGCAGGAGTGGCGGAAATAGCGGGAAGGGAAGACCGGAATAGCGACAAACGGTTTGGGATCCCGGAACATGGAAAGCGTGTAGGAGGAGAGAGACATTTCGGCGACATCAAATTCCCGGTGGCGGATCATCCGGAAAAAGGTTTCCTCCACGGGGATGTTGATGTACGTCAGGTCGATCCCGTCGATGGGGACGCGCTCCTCAAGCAACGCGCGCGTGCGGTCATAATTCCAGCAGGCCATCGATAAGCGAAGCTTGGACATTTTGAATCTCTCCGTCGTGAGCGTCCCGCAACCGGCGTCTTCCAGCGTCCGCAACGCACTGCCCGCAGAAGTGATATGGTGCGCGAGCCTGGGGGCCGAACCGCAGCCCCGACATCTTACAAGTGAATTTCAGAAGGCGTTTAAGAATCTTTGAATCGGCCGCCCGGGTCTGAGCGGCGGGCGGCGACGCAACACTTCGGACGCCGCGGCGCAATCAGGGATAAGAACAAACGCTCATCTATTTTGTCAAGCAGGCGAGACAAGTGGTGCGTTTCGTTATGCGGAAGCTTTGCGGAAAGCCGCGTTGAGTTCTTCGTCCGCGGTGGAAGGGGCATGCAGGATCTGATCCAATCTGAATTTCTTGTCGAGCCCCGAAAGAAGGTAGGAAATCCAGGCCTGGATGTTCTGGTCCAATATTTCTCGAGGGTGGATGATCTGATCCCAAACAAGCGTCGAATTACGTCTCATGGAATGAGTGGAAATATAGCGTCCCCACCCGATGGAAAGGCGGCTCCTGGTGGAGAACATCAGGATGATTCCACTTTCCCGTATCACGATTTCCAGGCTGTGTTTGACCCGTTGCCGGTCGAAGGTAACGCGCAAGACGTTTTTCTGAGGAGGAAGAAAATCCAACATTTCCAAGATGTGGTAGCCGGCTGCCCGATTGACTTCCGAGACGACTCGTCCGATGCGGTCCGACAATTCGCATTCCTCGATTTGTCTCCAGCACGTATCCCTGGCCAGATCCGCTTCACTCTTGCGCACTAGATTGAGCCGCTGGAGCAAGGGATTGATCCAATATTCGTTCCCACGGCGTTGACTCACAGTGTATCGCCTCACTCGTTCGATTTTTTTGCAATTCTTATGCGAACGAACATTAGACCGTCCTTCTATGTTCGAGAAGCTCAGAGGAATTCCAGCGATGCTGCGGGGGTCCCTGGCTCCAATGATGGTCCGAACACAATCTAGGTTGGGGTCATGATTGTGTCAAGGGAAAATTCGGAGCAAATCGTAAGCGATCTTCATTTACACGCCATAAAAAACGCGAGGTGTCCTGGAAATTGGTGGAATGCTGTCCGGCTTCGATTGCATTCTTGGATGGCTTGACGCGTCAGGGCGCCAGTTCCTCTCGTAGCACCAGTTTCTGCATCCTGCGGGTTGTTTCTCGCATCCGATCCCGGCACGTCACCGATCTACAGAAAATGTTTGAAATTGCCCAGTTGCTTTGGTTGGCAGACGAAGGCAACGATGTTTCGAGCGCGAGTGGCGGCGCGAGGGGCAAATCCTCTAAGATGGCTGACACATGAGAATGGCGGGCGGATTCGGGGGCATGGGATCGCAACGCGGGATGGCTTCGCGCGCGGAGCGCGGGCATGGCGCGAGGCAAGGGCGGGCGGACGCCGCCGACGAGAGCAAGAAAAAACCGTTGCGGGTTTTGGATCAATTGCCTGAGATTTGGGCGTTGATGCGGCCGCGGCGGGGCCTGCTGGCGATCGGCCTGGCGCTGATGGCCATCAACCGTGTTTCCGGCCTGGCGCTTCCTTACACGACGAAATATCTGGTCGACAACGTGATGATCCATCACCAGACGCGGCTGTTGATGCCGCTCGTCGGTGGAGTACTTCTCGCGACGATTCTGCAGGGCGTGACTTCGTACACCCTGACGCAAACATTGTCGAAAGCGGCGCAGCGGATGATCACCGAGCTGCGAAGGAAGGTGCAGGAACACGTCGGGCGCCTGCCGGTCGCGTATTACGATGCGAACAAAACGGGCGCGCTGGTCTCGCGCATCATGAGCGACGTCGAGGGCGTGCGGAACCTGATCGGCACGGGGCTTGTGGAATTTCTGGGCGGCTTGCTGACGGCGGCCATTGCTCTCTACATGCTGCTGCGGATCAGTCCGGTGATGACGGGGCTTGCGGCCGCACTCTTGCTCGTGAGCATGGTGGGACTGCGGAAGGCGTTCAGCGTTTTGCGGCCGATCTTTCGCGAGCGCGCGAAGATCAACGCCGAGGTCAGCGGGCGGCTAACGGAATCGCTCTCCGGAGTCCGCGTGGTGAAGGGCTACCACGCGGAGGAGCGCGAGCATGACGTGTTCACCAAGGGCGTGCAGCGGTTGCTCGACAATGTAATCAAATCGCTCACGACCATGTCGATGATGAGTTTTTCCACGACGGCGCTCGGCGGCGTGGTCGGCGCGCTCGTGATGCTGGTGGGCGCGCACGAAGTCATCGGCGGAAAAATCACGGTCGGGCAATTCATGAGCTACACGGCGTTTCTGGCATTCATGATCGCGCCGGTGTTTCAGGTGGTCGGCATTGGCACGCAACTGACGGAAGCGGTTGCAGGACTCGAGCGCACGCGGGAAGTGCTCGACGAGAGGCCCGAGGATGAGGACCCGCGGCGCACGGTCTCGCTGCCGGACATCGTGGGCGAACTCGCGTTCGACAACGTCAACTTCTCGTACGAACCCGGCAAGCCTGTGCTGCAGGACGTGAGCTTCTGTTCGCAGCCTGGGACGGTGACGGCGCTGGTGGGTTCGTCCGGCTCGGGGAAATCTACGATCATTGGACTTGTCGCGGCGTTTCATGTGCCGCTTTCGGGGCGAGTGCTCGTGGATGGCGTGGATCTCGCCACGGTGCGTCTAGATTCTTACCGCACGCGCCTCGGCGTCGTGTTGCAGGAGTCGTTCCTGTTTGACGGGACGATTCGCGAGAACGTGGCGTTTTCAAGACCGTATGCGAGCGAGGAAGAAATTCTGGCCGCGTGCCGGATCGCGCGCGTGGACGAATTTGCCGAGCGTTTTCCAGAAACGTACGACACGATCATCGGCGAGCGCGGCGTGAAACTCTCCGGGGGGCAGCGCCAGCGCGTTTCGATCGCGCGAGCGATTCTGGCTGACCCACGGATACTCATTCTGGACGAAGCGACCTCGAGCCTCGATTCCGAATCCGAAATGCTGATTCAGGAAGGTCTGGCGCAATTGATGCGCGGGCGGACCACGTTTGTCATCGCCCATCGCCTGTCCACCATTCGCCGCGCGGATCAGATTCTCGTGGTCGAGGGCGGGAAAATCGTCGAGCGCGGCACGCATGCGTCGCTATACGCTCTCGCCGGGCGATATCGCGAACTCTACGACAAGCAGCACGGCCTCGAAGCCAATCTGTTTTTGGCAACTGGCGAGGGAGAAATTCCCGAGTCTACGGAAACGGTCGGATCTCTTCCGAAAAATTCCGATCCGGATATGATTCGACTGCTGCGCGACCGACCGGCGTAGTCGGTCGAATTCGGCTTCGAGTAGCACAGCCACTCTTGGCTGTGTGCCTTTCTTGAACGCGCCGAAAACCACACAGCCAAGAGTGGCTGTGCTACTTAAACCCTTCTCCGACTAGAAACTTTCTACAACTTCTCACGACGAGTCTGACTGGGATTGCGAAAGAACAGCCATGAGATTCTGTTGCTACGCCTGCCAATTCGGTCTATAAACCGAAGCGAATTCCGAGCCAGTCTTCTGGAGGAAAACATGCGAGCGATGTTTCCGGTTCGAGTGATGATTTGCGCGCTGGCGCTTGGAACTGCGGGCGCCGCACTGCACGCGCAATCGTGGGAAATGCCGAGCGATACGCAGCGGTGCCCTTCAAAGTGGGGCGCGAAGGATGAAGTGGGCTCCGGAAATTTGATGAAGCCGGAGATGGCGCTGAAAGCGGCGAAACTGATTCACACGGGCGAAGTGTTTACGCTGGGCTTCCACCTTTCGGCGGCGTTGCCTTTGATCGGCTCGCGGCGTTTCGATCTGCACACCAAACGCAGCACGGCGACGGACCCGGGCACGCGCGGGGAGAACGAGGAAATTGTTATTACCGAGCTTGGGCAAGTCGGTACGCAACTCGACGCCTTCGCGCACCAGATTTACGGCGGCGAATACTACAACTGCATCACGAATCACGAGATGAGTTTCGGCGACGGCGGCGCCGCCAATGACCTGGTCGCCGGTGCGCGGCAGGGATTTCCGAAACTTGGCGTCGAGAAAATTCCTGACATCATGACGCGCGGCATCCTGATTGATGTCGCGGGCTTGAAGAATGTGGACATGCTGCAGGGCGGCTACGTCATCACGGCGGACGATTTGCAGCAGGCGCTGGCGAAAGAAAAACTGAAAATCGAAATAGGCGACGCCATCATGATCAATACCGGATGGGGCAAGCTCTACACCGTCAAGGACAAGGATAAATATTTGAAATCCTCGCCGGGGATCGGCATCGAGGCGGGAGAGTGGCTGATCAGGCAGAATCCGATGCTGGTGGGAACGGATACGTGCTGCGTCGAAGTGCGGCCGTACCCGGAACAAAAAATGAATCTGCCGATTCACGCGATGTTTCTGATCGTGAATGGAGTTTACCTGGTCGAAAATCTGAGGTTGGAGCAGCTTGCGGCGGCACGCGCATACGAGACCGCATATATCATGACTCCATTGAAGATCGAAGGTGGCACTGGATCGACCATCGATCCGATTGCAGTGCGGTGAGGGAGGGTGAGTAGCACAGACTTCAGTCTGTGGGGTTCCGTTAGAGTCGCCAGTCCGTTCGCGCCAGCCAAGATCCGATCGAAATCCACAGACTGAAGTCTGTGCTACTTGTTCTGCCGACACACTCTCCAATGCACTCAATAATTGCAAGGAATTTAGAGGAAAGAATTATGCGAGCGTCGCCGGCTCGCCGCCGCGCGCGACCTTGCGGGGTTGAACAATTTCCAAGTCGGGATTTTCCGCGGCGCGTTGCCGCACCAGGGCGATAAACGCGGCGGAAGAACGAGGCAGCGTTCGGTCGCGGCGATAGACGATTCCCAGTTCGCGCCAGAGCTCGACGTCCGCGATGGGAATCAGTTTCACTTCGCCGGCGCGGACTTCGTTGCGCGCGAAGCTCGCGCTGATCAGCGACACGCCCAAGCCCGCCGCGACGAAGCATTTGATCATCCCCACGCTCGTCAGTTCCATGGTGATCTGCAGTTGCGGCTTGTATGGGCGGAAGTGCTTGTCGAGCAACTGCCGCGTGTATCCGGTTCGCGGAAAAATCAAGGGCTGCTCGGCAATATCCTTCATGCGCACGGTCTTGAGTTTTGCCAGTGGATTGCGCGGATTGACCATCAGCATGACCCGGTCCCGGAAAATCGGATGGAATTTCAGGCTTGGAGATTTCGCGGGAAGCGTCACGATGCCGACGTCAATCGATCCGTCCTCGACCTTTTGCAAAACTTTGTGGCTGAAGTTGCGGTAGATGCTGATCTGCACCGCCGGATAAAGGCGGTGATATTCCGCGAAAATTTCCGGCAAAACGTACAGGCACGTCGCTTCATTGGCGCCGAGGGCCAGCACTCCCCGCGGCGTGGTGGCCTTGTCGGCCACGGCGCGCTGGGATTCGGCGCGCAGGTTCACCATGCGGACGGCGTATTCAAAAAGGGTTTCTCCGGCGGAGGTCAGACGCACGGACTTGCGTCCGCGGTCAAACAGTTTCTCGCCGTACTCCTGTTCGAGTTGGCGCACCTGCGCGCTGACGGCCGGCTGCGAGCGGAACAATTTTTGGCCGGCGCGCGAAAAACTGCCAAGTTTTGCAATTTCGATGAAGGTAGTGAGTTGGTCGAAATCCATATTTGAGTGCGGAATTATAGCAGAACCCTGGCGGAAGCCCGCAATCAATCCAAAAAAATAATGCGATGGATAGCAAATCTAGATGGCCAATGCCCTGGGGACAATCGGGCCGGGAGAATGGTAAGATAAGGACTTTCCGGAAAGCCGGACTGGGACCGGGGTCGAAGTGTATGAGGCGCCGATTTTCTGTATCAGGCTGTGTTTAAAGGGACTGCCCGGAATCGAAATTTACGTGTTTGTATCAAATGGTCAGGCCAAGGAGGTTGTGGCGTTTCAGGGGGAATGGTTGAATCGCGTTAGCCGAAACGAATGCGTGCTTTTTGCAGGCTAGTTCTGCCGCCCTGGATCGTTAATTTCTGCTCAAGTGAGTGAACTGTACCCATTTCGAGGTCTTCCGCCTGCTCAGGGATTGTACCGCCCGGAGCATGAGCATGACGCTTGCGGCATCGGGTTTGTCGCCAGCATCGAGGGGCGGAAGTCGCATGACATCGTTCTCAAGGGCATCAGATTCTGATCAATTTGACCCATCGCGGCGCTTGCGGGTGCGATCCGCAAACCGGCGACGGCGCGGGAATTCTGATCCAGATTCCCCACGCTTTTTTCGAGCGCGAAGCGGCAAGCCTGGGTTTCTCTCTGCCCGCGCCGGGCGAGTACGGAGTGGGCATGGTTTTTCTTCCGGTCGACACGCAGGACCGGCTCATTTGCGAAGGGATCATCGAAAAAATTGCGCGCGAGGAGGGCTTGACGGTCCTCGGCTGGCGCGACACGCCGATCAACGGCAACACGATCGGGCGGCTGGCGCGCGCTTCGCAACCTTACATCGAGCAAATTTTCGTGCGGAGCGGGCCGGGCATGGATCAGGATGCGCTCGAGCGCAAGCTGTACGTCGTGCGCAAGCGCGCGGAAACCGCCATTGCGGCAACCGACCTGAAGGAAAAGGATTTTTTCTACGTTCCGTCTCTTTCTTCGCGCACGATCATCTACAAGGGATTGCTGCTCGCGCCGCAGATCACCGATTTTTACAAAGAGCTGCTGGACCCCGATCTGACCAGCGCGCTGTGCCTCGTGCACCAGCGCTTTTCCACCAACACGTTTCCGAGCTGGAAGCTGGCGCACCCGTACCGCTACATCTGCCACAACGGCGAAATCAACACGCTGCGCGGAAACATGAACTGGATGTACGCGCGGCAATCCGTGCTGGCGTCTCCGCTGTTTGGCGACGACATGAAGAAGCTGATGCCGATCATCACCGCGGGCGGCAGCGATTCGGCCATGCTGGACAACGCCGTGGAGCTGCTCACTCTTTCCGGCCGCACGCTTCCGCACGTGATGTCCATGCTGATTCCGGAGGCCTGGGATCACGACGCCACCATGCCCGAGGACATCAAGGCATTCTACGAATATCACGCGTCGCTGATGGAGCCGTGGGACGGCCCGGCGGCGGTGGCTTTCACCGACGGGCGAGTGATCGGCGCGAAGCTTGATCGCAACGGATTGCGCCCCGGCCGGTTCCTCGTCACAACCGATGGGCTGGTGGTTCTGGCCTCGGAAGCCGGAGTGCTTCCCATCAAGCCCGAGGAAGTGCGGATGAAGGGCAGGCTCGCGCCCGGCCGCATTTTCCTCGTGGACACGGAGCAGAAGCGGCTGATCACGGACGAGGAAGTTAAAAAGCAATTGGCGGCGCGGCAGCCTTACGCGCAATGGCTCAAAGAAAATCAGATCACGCTCGATCATCTGCCGAGTCCGACGCACGTACTGCCGACCAACCACGAAACGATCCTGATGCGGCAGCGCGCGTTCGGCTACACGGACGAAGACCTGAAAACGATTCTGTTGCCCTCCGCTCTCGGCGGCGAGGAACCCGTGGGCTCGATGGGAATCGACACGCCGCTGGCCTGCTTGTCCGACAAGCCGCAAATGCTCTTCAGTTATTTCAAGCAGACCTTCGCGCAGGTCACCAACCCGGCGATCGATTCGATCCGCGAAGGCCTGGTGATGTCGCTCAATTCCTATATCGGAAGCGAAGGCAACATCCTGGAAGAGACGCCGAAAAATTGCCACACGCTGAAGCTGCGCCATCCGGTCATTTCCAACTGGCGGCTGGAGAAATTGCGGCGCGTGAGCTGGGGCAATTTCCTGGCGACCAGCCTGCCGATGCTGTTCCGCGTCAAGGGCGGCGAAAAGCCGCTCGAGGAAGCGATTGAAACTCTTTGCCGCAGCGCTTCGCTCGCGATCAAGTCCGGCTACACACTGCTGATTCTGACCGACCGCGGCGTGGACCATGAATACGCGCCGATTCCGAGCCTGCTGGCGCTTTCGGCCGTTCACAATCACCTGATTCGCGAGGGAACGCGCAACCAGGTGGCCCTGATCGTCGAGTCCGGCGAGCCGCGCGAAGTGATGCATTTTGCCTTGCTGCTCGGCTACGGCGCGAGCGCGGTGAATCCATATCTCGCGATTGAAACGCTCGAGGATCTTCACAGGGCCGGAGCGTTTCCCGCGGAAACGACGTGGGACAAAGTTTTCAAAAGCTACATGAAGTCCATCGACAAGGGGCTTCTGAAAACATTTTCGAAGATGGGGATTTCCACGCTGCAGAGTTATCAGGGCGCGCAAATTTTCGAGACGGTGGGCCTCAATCAATCGCTCGTCGAGAAATATTTTACGGGAACGTCATCGCGCATCGAGGGCATCGGCATGGAGGTGCTTGCGCGCGAAGCGATCATGAAGCATGAATTCGCGATGCAGCCGCCGCACCTGTCCGACACGGAACTGCGCGTTGGCGGGGAATATCAGTACCGCGTGCGCGGCGAGCGCCACCTGCTGAACCCGACGACGGTCAGCAAGCTGCAGCACGCGGTGCGGCAAGAAAAATTCGAGAGTTTCCGGGAATTCGCGGACATCGTGAATCAGCAAAATCGCGATCTGCAAATGCTGCGCGGCATGTTTGAATTCAAGCCGAACGGCCCGGCCATTCCCCTTGAACAAGTCGAGCCTGCCGCCGAAATCGTGAAGCGCTTTGCGACCGGCGCGATGTCGTTCGGGTCGATCAGCAAGGAAGCGCACGAGACGCTGGCGATTGCGATGAACCGCATCGGCGGGAAATCGAATACCGGCGAAGGCGGCGAGGACGAGGCCCGATTCACTCCGGACGCGAACGGCGATTTGCGCCGCAGCGCGATCAAGCAGGTGGCTTCGGCGCGCTTCGGCGTCACGACGAATTATCTGATTAACGCGGACGACTTGCAGATCAAGATCGCGCAGGGCGCGAAGCCGGGCGAAGGCGGCCAGTTGCCCGGCCACAAAGTGGACGACGTGATCGCCCGCGTGCGCCACTCGATCCCCGGCGTGGGCCTGATTTCTCCGCCGCCTCACCACGATATTTATTCGATCGAGGATTTGGCGCAGCTTATTTTCGATTTGAAAAACGTCAATCCCCAGGCGCGAATTTCCGTGAAGCTCGTGGCCGAAGTGGGCGTGGGCACCGTGGCGGCGGGCGTGGCGAAGGCGCACGCCGACGTGATCCTGATCAGCGGCTACGACGGCGGGACCGGCGCTTCGCCGATCAGTTCGATTCGTCATGCGGGTATTCCCTGGGAGCTCGGGCTTTCGGAGACGCAGCAAGTTTTGGTCATGAACGATCTGCGCAGCCGCGTGCGCGTGCAGGTGGACGGCAAGCTGCAGACCGGGCGCGACGTCGCCATCGCCGCTCTGCTGGGCGCCGAGGAATTCGGATTTGCCACCACGCCGCTGGTCACGATGGGCTGCATCATGATGCGCAAATGCCATTTGAATACGTGCCCCGTGGGCATTGCGACGCAGGATCCGGAACTTCGCAAGAAGTTCGCGGGCAAGCCCGAGCACGTGATTAATTTCCTGTTCTACGTCGCCGAAGACCTCCGCCTCATCATGGCGCAGCTGGGTTTCCGAAAAGTCGACGAAATGATCGGCCGCGTGGATTGCCTCACGCAGCGCACGGATGTGGATCATTGGAAAGCGAAGGGGATCGACCTCTCTTCGGTGCTCTACAATCCGCCGATGCCAAGCCACGTGGGGCGCCGCTGCACGCAGGCGCAGGACCACGGCCTCTACGACGCGCTCGACGGAAAGCTGATCGAGCACGCGAGCGATGCCATCGAGCATCTGACGCCCGTGTCGCTCGATTTGCCCATTCGCAACGTGCATCGCACCGTTGGCGCCATGCTCAGCGGACACATCGCGCGCCGCCACGGCTCCGTTGGGTTGCCTGACGACACGATTCGCATCCAGTTTCACGGCTGCGCGGGACAAAGTTTCGGCGCGTTCCTCGCGAACGGCGTGACGCTGACGCTGGAAGGCGAAGCCAACGATTACGTCGGCAAGGGGCTTTCCGGCGGAAGGATCGTGATTTATCCGCCGCGCAATTCGCATTTCGTGCCGGAGGAAAATATCCTGGTCGGCAACGTGTGCCTCTACGGCGCGACGAGCGGCGAAGCGTTCTTCAACGGCATGGCCGGGGAACGATTCGCGGTGCGCAACTCGGGCGCCACGGCGGTTGTCGAAGGCGTCGGCGATCACGGCTGCGAATACATGACGCGCGGCCTGGTGGTGGTGCTGGGCAAAACGGGCCGCAATTTCGCTGCCGGCATGACGGGCGGCATCGCTTATGTTCTGGACCAGACCGGTGACTTTGCTTCAGAGTGCTGCAACCGAGCCGATGTGGACCTTGAGCCGGTAGCAGACTCGAAAGATGTCGAGACGGTGCATGGCCTGGTTGCGCGCCACGCGGAGCTGACCGATAGCCCGCAGGCAAAATGGGTTTTGAAGCACTGGGACGCCATGCTGCCCAAATTCGTCAAGGTGTTCCCGCACGAATACAAACGCGTCCTGGGCATTCCGCGCATCCCGGCGAGCGTCGTGGCGGCGCAGGCCGGAACCATTCACGCGCAAGGCCAGGTGATTCGTGGGTAAGGTCACCGGCTTCAAGGAATACACGCGTGAAATGCCGGCGCGGCGCCCTGTTGCGGAGCGCGTTCACGATTATTTCGAGGTCTACCAGCCGTTCCCGGAAGAAAAAGTGCGCGTGCAGGGCGCGCGCTGCATGGATTGCGGCATTCCGTTCTGCCACACGGGCTGCCCGGTCAACAACATCATTCCGGACTGGAACGATCTCGTCTATCGCGACCGCTGGAAGGATGCGATCCGCGTCCTCCATTCCACTAATAATTTTCCGGAGTTTACCGGGCGCATTTGCCCCGCGCCATGCGAAGCGGCGTGCGTCCTGGGGATCAACGAACCGCCCGTCACGATCAAACTGATCGAAAAAACGATCGTCGACCGCGCCTGGGAAGAAGGCTGGATCAAGCCGGAACCTCCCGAGACGCGCACCGGGAAGCGAATTGCCGTCGTCGGTTCTGGCCCGTCGGGCCTCGCCGCCGCGCAGCAACTGAATCGCGCGGGCCACGAAGTCACCTTGTTTGAAAAGAATGACCGCATCGGCGGCCTGCTGCGCTACGGCATCCCGGACTTCAAACTGGAAAAGCGCGTTCTCGACCGTCGCCTCGAACAGATGATGGCCGAGGGAGTCCGCTTCCAGACGAACGCTCACGTGGGCGGCGGCATTCCCGCGCAGGATTTGCGCAAGGAATTTGACGCCGTGGTGTTGACGGGCGGCGCGGAAGCCCCGCGCGATCTCAACGTTCCGGGACGCGAACTCAAGGGCATTTATTTCGCGATGCAGTTCCTGCCGCAGCAGAACAAAGTCGTCGCGGGTGACACGATTCCGGATCAGATTCTCGCCACGGGCAAGCGCGTCGTCATCATCGGCGGCGGCGATACCGGCGCGGATTGCCTGGGCACCTGCCACCGTCACCAGGCGAAGTCGATCCACCAGTTTGAAATCATGCCCATGCCGCCACCCGATCGCCACACCAGCACGCCGTGGCCGTTGTGGCCCTTGATGTTGCGCACCGAGAGCGCTCACGAAGAGGGCGGCAAGCGCGATTGGGCAATCAACACGGCCAAATTCACGGGCGATGAAAACGGCAACGTGAAGCAGCTCCATTGCGTTCGCGTTGGCCCGCCGCCGAAATTCGACGCGCAGCCGGGCACGGAATTTGTGTTGGAAACCGATCTCGTTTTGCTGGCTTTGGGTTTCCTCGGGCCCGTGAAGCAGGGCATGATCGAGCAATTCGGCGTGAATCTCGACCCGCGCGGGAACATCGCCACCGGCGCGGACTACATGAGTTCTGTTCCCGGCGTCTTTGCCGCGGGCGACATGCGCCGCGGCCAGTCGCTCGTCGTGTGGGCCATTTCGGAAGGCCGCAAAGCTGCGGTCGCGGTCGACAAGTACCTCATGGGAAGCTCCAACCTCGCGTAAATTCCCGTTCTGAAATGATTTGCGTGATGTTTTTGTGGCGCAAGCTTCAGCCTGTGGGGTTTAGTCCTTGGAAGGACCAACCCCCACAGCCTGAAGCCTGCGCCACTAAGGCAGCGAAACAATCCCCATCCAGAATAAATTGCGGCTGCCGACGTTGAGGTCGTATTTGCGTGCGAATTCGAGTTTCCCGTCACTTCGCACCCGGAAAACGGCTAAGCTGGCTGGAACCGTCTTCACTCTGTCCTTGTCATGGACGGACATCTGCATCATGTTGCCCGCAACGAGAATCCTGCCGCTCGGGTCGAGCGCGAACGTGCGCACATGAATTCCCCGCGTATCAACATTCTGGATCAGCGTCGGCTCGCCGGTGTCCTGGTTGATCGCAAACACCGCGATGTTGTTCTCTCCGCCCGCGAAGACGGGTTTTCCCTCGAAATCCGTGGTGCCACTGGCTCGGTTGGCCACGTATACAAACCTGCCATTCGGATGCATGTGGATCGTCCCCAAGGCTTGCCCCGGACGCACGTTGCCGGGATCAGCCAAAGTATCCTTGGAAAACAAAGGATTCCTGCTGAGCGCTCCATCACTCAGCTTTTGAAAAACGTCGAGCTTGTCTTGCCGCTCCAGCGTAACGAACACCCACGGCCGGGTTGGATGAAAATCCAGATGCCGGACCTGGAAGTTGAAGCCGCCTCCCGGTGCAATCGAGGCCCGATTCGCCAGCACTCCATCCTGGTAGCTGAATACTTTCAGCGCGCCCGGGTCTTCCGGCTTGGTGGGAGTTGGCCCGTTCCCGCGAGTCATGAGAATCACCATGTCGTTCGAAGGATCCACGCGCACCTGATGCCCGTAAATTCCCACATCTAGCCCTGGTGGTTCTTTTACTTGCCCTCCAATAGTCCCGTCCGGTTCGATTCGGTGAACGGTCACTCCGCTGGGATCGTTGTAGGCGGCAAGCACATGCGTGCCGGGGATGTCAGTGGTCACATGAATCGGGCGCGAAGGAAGAGTCGCGGGTTGACCATGGGGAAACAAGGCCCCGGAGGCTGGATCGATCCGGAACGCGCTCAAACCGTGCTGGCTGCCGCTCGGGGCGGTGCTGTCCGGCGGGAGATTGCTAGGCCCGCCATTGCTCCAGGCAATATACAGGTATCTCTTCGAGGGGTGCTGCGCTGCCTCCTGCACATTCGCAGGAAGCGTCAGCGAATCTCGCTTGACGAGAGCCGCGCCATCGACATCCACGTCATATTGCGTGAGTTCAGCTCCCACAGCGGCGTACAGCTCCACCTTGCCCGATCCCGGTGCTTTGCCGCCTGACTTGCTTTCGAGGCTTGTTTGAGTTTGCCCAATTCCGGGCAAAAGCAGACTGAGAGCTGCAACACTAAGAAGGGATAGCCTCCAGCTCCGGATCGTGCATGGGATGCTCTTCATCGCCCCTCTTTCAATTCTGAAAATTCCGCGCCGTCAGTTCAGCAGAGCGTGGCGGCGCAGCTTGAGGTCTTCGGCTTCGTAGACCACACCCATCCCGCCGCCGCCGAGCTGCGAGAGAATGCGGTAATGCGAGATGGTTTTCCCGATCATTAAGGCATGAATAGAGAAATTTTCAGGGCCTTGCCGGCCCTACTTTAGCGTATCTTCCGCTTTTGTTGTGGGTATAGTTATCTTTGGCCTGTAGAGTTTAGTTCTTGCAAGGACGAACCCCCACAAGCTGAAGCGTGTGCTACTGGTATAATCCTGCGACCAAAGTAAACTTTTAGCATCCAATCAGGCTATCCTGGTCCCGAGCGGGGAGAACCAAGCTCGATCATCGAACAGAGACCGACCATGGCGAAACCAATCTTATTGAGTGTGGACGACGACGCGGATGTTTTGCGGGCGATTGAACGCGACTTGCGGTCGCAGTACGGCGCGGATTATCGCGTCCTCGGAAGCGGATCGCCCGAGAGCGCGCTCGACCTCTTGAAGCAGTTGAAACTCCGCAGCGATAGCGTAGCCTTGCTGCTCGCGGACCAGCGCATGCCGCGCATCGACGGCGTGCACTTCTTGCAGGAGGCCATGCGGATTTACCCGGAGGCCAAGCGCGCGCTTCTCACCGCTTACGCCGACACGACTGCGGCGATCGGCGCCATCAATCAGGCCAGCATCCATTATTTTTTCATGAAGCCGTGGGACCCGCCCACCGAACACCTCTATCCGCAACTCGACGATTTGCTCGGCGACTGGCAGGCGTCCTACCATCCAGCCTATTCAGGAATTCGCGTGCTCGGCACGCGATGGTCGCCGCGGTCGTATGAATTGCGCGACTTCCTGGCGCGCAATCATGTGCCCTATCAGTGGATCGACGCGGAAATTTCCGCGAGCGACTCGGAGACGAAACTTCTGCTGGAGACTCTGGGGCCGGAAGCCACAAGTCTTCCAGTAGTCCTCTTTCCCGACGGAACGAAGCTCCTCGAAACTACCCCGGCGCAAGTCGCGCAGAAAGTCGGCTTGCGGACGCGCGCGCAAACGAGTTTTTACGACTTGGCGATCATCGGCGGAGGGCCGGCCGGCCTCGCCGCCGCCGTATACGGCGCGTCGGAAGGCTTGCACACGGTGATGGTGGAGCGGGAAGCTCCGGGCGGCCAGGCGGGCATGAGCTCGCGCATCGAAAATTATCTCGGCTTTCCGGCGGGGCTCAGCGGCGGCGATCTGGCCCGGCGCGCGGTAGTGCAGGCGCAGCGATTCGGCGTGGAAATTCTGGCGGCGGAAGCGTCCGAAGTCCGAACGGAAGGCCCTTACCGCATCATCAAGCTGGGCGACGGGAGCGAGTTTTCCTGCCACGCGCTGATGATCGCGACGGGAGTCCAGTGGCGGCGCCTCGATGCCCCTGGGATCGACCGCTTGCAGGGCGCGGGCGTTTACTACGGCGGCGGCGCGACGGAAGCGATTTCCTGCGCGGGAGAAACGGTCTACGTGATTGGCGGAGCGAATTCGGCGGGGCAGGCGGCGATGAATTTCGCCAAGCACGCGGAAAAAGTGTTCATCCTGGTGCGCGGAAGTTCTTTGTCGAGCACCATGTCGCAATATTTGATCGATCAAATCAAGGAGACGCCGAAAATTCAAGTATGGGCGCACGCCAGCGTTTCCGAAGTGCATGGGGAAACGCACCTCGAGGAAATTTCCGTTCTATGTTCGGACACCGGAAAGATCGAGCGCGTCCCGGCAAGCGCCGTGTTCATATTTATCGGCGCGCTGCCGCGAACCGAATGGCTGGCCGGCGTGGTCGAGCGGGACGATCGCGGTTTCCTGCTCACGGGTCCCGACCTGATTATCAATGGGGAGCGTCCCAAGGGCTGGTCGCTCGAACGCGATCCTTATTTGCTTGAAACCAATGTTCCCGGCATTTTTGCGGTGGGCGACGTTCGGCACGGCTCGGTCAAGCGCGTGGCTTCGGGAGTTGGAGAAGGGTCGGTGGCCGTGCAGTTCATTCACCAATATTTGAGTAAAGTCCAATGAGAAGAATTCAAGTAGCACAGTCACTCTTGGCTGTGCGGTTTTGTACGCGGCCCGAACGCCAATGGCGTAGCTACGATTTGCGAAACCCGCACAGCCAAGAGTGGCTGTGCTGCAAAAACCGGAAAGTCCAATGATCGAAAAAGCGGAACTGTTGAGTGTGCCCGCCTTCGCGGGCTTGCCGGATGACCAGATCGCATGGTTCATCAGCCAGGCGGAGGATTTGCGCTTCAAGGGCGGCGACCCTTTGATGAACGCAGGCGATCCGGCCGACGCGATGTTTGTCCTTCTGGAAGGCCAGCTCCAAGCGCGCGGCGAATTCGCCGGCGAAACAATGATCATCACCGTCAACACCGGCCAGGTGACCGGACGGCTTCCGTTTTCGAGGATGAAAACGTTTACCTTCGGCGCGCGCGCGCTGACCGACTGTCGCATATTGCGATTTCCGGAATCGAAGTTTCATGACCTCGTGCAGAAAATGCCTGAGCTTACCGAGCGTCTCGTTGGCATGATGACCGACCGTGTCCGAGAGACCACGCGCCGCGAACAGCAGCGCGACCGCCTCGCGGCTCTCGGAAAACTTTCCGCGGGGCTCGCCCACGAACTCAATAATCCCGCTTCTGCCGCCAAACGCGCCTCCAGCCAGTTGCGGGAAATCCTGCAAAAAATTCGCGATGCTGCCCACGAACTCGGCCGGCGCGACCTCACGCCGACGCAGAAAGCGGAAATAGAGAAGCTGGAGGCCTGCATCATCCAGCACAAAGAGGCTCCGCCGGACACCCTGGCCATGTCCGACCTCGAGGAGCAATTGGATTCGCTTCTCCGCAGCCACGGACAGAATGATTTGTGGCAGCTTGCGGCCGGCCTGGCGCAACGCAGCATTCAACCGAACGTGCTCGAATCTCTCTTTGCGGAGTTTGATCCCGGGACCGCCCGCGCGGCGCTCGTCCGGATTGCGGCGGTCGCCGAGGTGTACGGTTTGCTCGACGAAATCGAAAGCAGCGCCGCCCGTATTTCCGACCTGGTCCTGGCGATCAAGGAATACACGTACATGGACCAGGCGCCCGTGCAGAACGTGGACATCGTGAAAAGCCTGGAAAGCACGCTCACCATCTTGAACCACAAGCTCAAGCGCGGAGTGACCGTGCAGCGCGAGTACGAGCGCATCCCCTTGCTTGTGAATTCGTTTGGCAGCGAGCTCAACCAGGTGTGGACCAACCTCATCGACAATGCTATCGACGCCATGGGCGGCAAGGGCGAGCTTCGCGTTCGCACCTATCGCGATGATTCCTGCGTCGTAGTGGAAATCGGCGACAACGGCCCGGGAATTTCGCCCGATGTGCAGACGCACATCTTTGAGCCCTTCTTCACGACCAAGGGAGTAGGCGAAGGCACCGGCCTGGGCCTCGACACCGTGCAGCGCATTGTCAAAAAGCACCGCGGCACTATCCAAGTCACTTCGAAGCCCGGCGACACGCTGTTTCAAGTGTGGCTGCCGCTCGCGGACGCGCCCGCTTAGAGTCTGAAGTAGCACAGGCACTCTTGCCTGTGTGCTTTTGCAGACCGCCTGTATGTCACACGTGCATCCGTTCATCTACGATTGCAAACGGCACACAGGCAAGAGTGCCTGTGCTACTCAAAGTGCATTCCAGCATTGAGTTTGCTCCCAATTCCCGATAGTCTCGCGGTGGCGAAAGGGCTGCCGAACAGAATCCGTGACCGATAAGCTTCTACAAATATTGCCGCCGGAAGGCCTCAAGATTCTCCTCACGCTCTTCTTGTGTTTCCTGATCGGACTGGAACGCGAAGAGCACCGCGCCGCGGGGCAGCGGTACAGCTTCGGCGGCGTCCGCACATTTCCGCTGATCGGGCTGATCGGCTATGCGATGGCGCTTCTGTCGGGCACGCAACTGCTTCCCTTGACGTTTGGATTCGGCGTCATCGGCGCATTCCTGTGGCTTTCCTACCGGCACAAACTGGAAACGTACAACGAAGCCGGAGTGACGACGGAAATTTCGGGGCTGGTCACGTACGTGATCGGCGCGCTGGTGTCGCGCGATCAATTGTGGATCGCCACGACCATCGCCGTGATCAGCATGCTGCTGCTCGAGTTGAAGGAATTTCTCGAGAACCTCACGACGAAAATCCCGGCCGTTGAAATTCTGACGTTCACGAAATTTCTCCTGCTGACCTTCGTCATTCTGCCCGTCGTGCCGAACAAGGACTTACGGCCCGTTCGCCGTGAATCCGTTCAAGTCGTGGCTGATCGTCGTGGCGATCAGCGGCGTTTCCTACGGCAGCTACCTGCTGGAGAAATTGTCGAAGGGAAAAGGCGGCGTCAGGCTCGCGGCGCTGCTGGGAGGGCTGTATTCCTCGACGTTCACGACCGTGGTCATGGCAAAAGAAGCGAAGACGGCCGGCGCTCCGCACACTTATGCCGGCGGAATTCTGATCGCATCGGGCGTAATGTATTTTCGTTTTCTCGCCCTGATCGGTCTTTTCAATCTCCAGCTCATGGATCGCCTGTTAATTCCGTTTCTGGTCCTGGGAGCCATTGGCGTGGCGGGCGGATGGGCGTGGTCCAGCTTATCCGATGGGCCCGCGATGGAGACGAAATCTGCGTATTCGACAAAAAATCCGTTGGAGCTGAGCTCCGCATTTTTGTTGGGGCTGGTGTTTGTTGTTGTGCTGGTGGCGACGAATTTCGCGCTGATCCATCTGGGCAACGGCGGAATTTACGGGATGGCCTTGATTTCCGGGCTCGCGCCGGTGGACCCATTCATCCTGGGTCTTACGCAAACTGCGGGGAATATGACTTCGATGGCCCTCGCCGTGACGGGAGTCATCCTCGCGGCGGCGAGCAATAATTTTGCCAAGGCGTTTATCGCGCTGCTGCTCGCCGATCCCAAGACAGGCAGGCAGAGCCTGATCCTGATGCTGGGACTGACGGCGCTGGGCCTGCTGCCGCTGATTTGGATTGCCCGGTAGGTGCGAGAAATGGACGCAGCGGAAGCCACACCGGCGCATTCGGTTTCCGCGTACATAGGTTTCCGATTGACTGGCATGTTGATTCTGGCCGCGATGCTCCTCGCGCCGATCTGGATCGCAGCGTTTCCTCCTCTGCTCGATTATCCCAATCATCTGGCGCGCGCGTTTGTCCTTGCGCATCTGAACGATCCGCATTTTTCATTCCAGCAGTTTTATCGGGCCGATTGGGGCGCGTATCCCTATCTGGGGATGGACGCGTCGCTCGCCGTGCTCGGCCGGCTGTTTCCCATTGAGACGGCGGGGCGCGTTTTCCTCAGTCTTTGCGCCCTCGCGCTTCCCGGCGCGGCGTGGTTTTTTCTTCGCCAGGCGCAGCCGGAAGCGGAAACGGCGTCGTTGTGGTCGCTGCTGATCGCATTCAACGTTTTTTTCCTGGAAGGGTTTCTGAATTTCGATTTGAGCATCGCGGTGGGATTTCTGGCGCTGGGGTTGTGGCTGCGATGGCTTGCGAAGGCCGGGAGCAGGGCGATGGATTGCGGCACTCGCGGCGTTCACAGCGCTATATTTCACGCATCTTCTTGGTTTCGGAATTGCCGGCTTGATTGTTGTGGCGTACCTCGCGCTTTCGCGGCGGCCCATCCGCGACTGGTTCTGGAGCGGCGCGCTCGCCCTGCCGGGCCTGGCGTTCTATTTGCATTCTTCGCGCGTGGGGCTGAACGCGGGCAAAATTGTTTTTCACGGATGGGAAGACAAGCTGGATTCGCTCGGCATGATCCTGCACGGGTATTGGCCGTGGCTCGATTGGATTTCGCTGGCGGCGCTGGCGATATGGTTTTTGGCGGCGTGGTGGCGCAATCCCGAATTTCGCTGGGACCGAAAATGGCTCGCCATCGCCGCGTTTCTCTTCGCGCTGTTCTGGGTGATCCCGTGGATGTGGGGGGAAGGTTCGGACCTCGACATTCGCGTGCTGCCTTTTTTGTTCGTCGCGATTCTCGCCACGGCGCGTGTGGGCCGGCGCGCAAAAATGCTCGCCGCGATTCCGCTTCTGCTTTTCGCCGCGCGCACCGTGAGCGTGACGCGGCATTTTACGGAAGCGCAGCCCGAACTGGCCGGCCTCGCGCGTTCGTTCGATGCCGTGCCGCGCGGCGCGCTCGTGCTGCCCATCGTGGAGGGAGACGAGGACCCCATCGAGCGCCCCTTCACTCATTTCTGGGCCTACGGAGTGATCCGCCGGGGCTGGTTCTCCCCATACCTGATGGACGCGCCCGGCGAGACGCCCATGCGGATCATCCACGATTCCTACACGCCCGACGGATTCTGGAACCTCGTGTACGAGGAACCCCCGGATTGGCGGCAGGTCCAGAATCGACTACGATTATGTCTGGGCGTACGACGTGCCGCGATTTTCCGCGCCCCTTGCGGGAATCGGCGAGCGAATCTATTCCTCCGGCGCGCTCGAGGTTTATCGCATTCGAAAATCCCCGGAAACGAATGAAGCTCCGGACTCACTCCCCGCGCACAAAAAATAGTTGCCTTTCCACTGGATGCTGCTGATTTGCGGGAGCTTGGCTTTTGGTGGCGCCGGCGTCCCGCCGGCGGTTTTGTGGCGCGCTGCGATACCAGAAAAGCCGCCGGCGAGACGCCGGCGCCACAAGTCATCAATCTGTAATAAAAAATCGAATGCGAGAGGTGTAATCTTACCCTGGTACTGTGCTGCTGAATGGCATTCCAATGGCACCCTCTGGTGAGGCATAGGATGGGAATGATGAGAATTCGCAGAGTACTGTTTGCGATCGCGATAGCTTTTGGACTTGTCTCGACGCCGCGGACTGCGAGCGCGCAAGAAACGGCCAAGAAAGCGTGGCGCTTCCTGGCGTCGGGCGACTCCCGCAATTGCGGCGACGTCGTGATGCCCGGGATCGCGGAAACGGCGAAGAAGAATCATGTCGCATTCTACTGGCACCTGGGCGACCTGCGCCGTACCTCCGGTGTCGATGAAGATATTGCGCACCAGCCCGAACACATCGCCAAGCCTATCGATGTCCCGGGATACGAAATCATCGAATGGCCCGACTATATCCAAAGCCAGATCAAGCCGTTCGGCTCCATTCCGTTTTTCCTGGGCATCGGGAATCACGAGACCATTCCGCCCCTTAAAACCCGCGAAGATTTCCTGCTGCAATTTGCGGATTGGCTCGATTCGCCGGTCTTGCGCGCCCAGCGGCTGAAGGACGATCCCAACGACTACCGCATGAAGACTTACTTCCATTGGATCGACCGCGGCGTCTCGTTCTACTACCTGGACAGTGCCACGGCCGATCAATTTGACGACGCTCAATTGAAATGGTTCGAGCGCACACTTTCCAAGGACCTCGCCGATCCGGCCGTTACGACGATTGTTACTGGAATGCACAAGGCGCTTCCTGAAAGCATCTCCGCCGGTCACAGCATGAACGAGTCGCCGACGGGGACCGAAAGCGGGCGCCGCGTCTATGCCGATCTGTTGCGCGCGCGGGACGAAGCGCACAAGCACGTCTACGTGCTCGCGAGCCACTCGCACTATTACATGGACGGAATTTTCAACACGGAGTACTGGAAGCAGCATGGCGGCGTTCTGCCGGGATGGATCGTGGGCACGGCCGGGGCCGTGCGCTATTCGCTGCCGCCAAACTCATCCGATGCGCGCCGGGCTCTTGTCAACGTGTACGGCTCGCTGCTCGGCACCGTGCAGCCCAACGGCGAAATCAACTTTGAATTTGAGCAGCTTCAGGAAAAAGATATTCCCGAGTCCGTCACCAATCGCTACGGCAAGGATTTCGTGCACTGGTGCTTCGCCGAAAATTCGGAGGCGAAGTAATAAGTAGCACAGGCTTCAGCCTGTGGCTTTTCGTACTGGCAAAAATCAAACCCCACAGGCTGAAGCCCGCGCCACTAAGCCCTGAGATAATCCCCCTGCCAGTCCTTAATCAATTGCTTGATGGCCTTGCGGTTTTCAAGCTTTTCGTCCAGGACTTTGCGCGCCAGCGCCGGAAGCTCCGCGTCGCCCGCAAAGCGCATGGAAACCAGCTGCCCAGGACTGAATTCCAGAATGCGCGGCCGCAAATCCACCGGCAGGATTTCGGCAAGCCGCTGCCGCATTTCGAGGCGAATGACGCGATCCTGCACCGTCAGCGCGAACACGCGCGCGAAGAACGCGAGCACAAACAGCGCCAACGCCATCAGGACACCCATAACGGACCCGTACGAAATGCCTGTTCTTACCAGATGAATGATTGACCCGACTAGATTGATGAGGAACACCGGAAGGACGAACATGTGAAAAAGCGGCACAAAGCGGACGTGATTCTGTAAATTCTGCGGTTTCTGGTTCGCCATACTGGTTCACCATCCTCTCGTCTGCGAATTGGAGTCTCAGCGCACGGGTCCGGGAAACGACAACATCAGCATGCCCCGGATTCTAGCAGAGCTATTTACGGAGCGCGTGGCGGAATTCTCCGGGCCCCAGTAGGAAAGGCTTCAGCCTGTCGGGTTTGTGGCGTGTCTGACAAAGTCCAACCCGACGGGCTGAAGCCTGTCCCACTAAGATCGCAACCCCGATTTGATTCAGGGAAAATCAGGCCAAGCTATCGCTTTTGAAATTCCGGCGAGCCGAGTACCAGGCCGGTGATCAGCCCCACGTTCACCCGCGTCACGGGATCGTCAAGCTTCGCGCCCAGGATGCGCGGCTCTACCATTTCCTTTTCGAGCGTCGCGCGGGTCGAATCGGAAACTTGCCCCGCAAGGAACTCCGTTTCGACCCGGTCGAGCGCTAATTTAGGATTCGTTCCAACATCCGCGCCCACCAGGGAATTAATGTCCACCTGAGCGCCGCGCACCTTGTTGCTGGTGAGAGCGACCGCAAAATTCACGCGGTTCAGGAGCGCCCCCGTGCTGACCCACGTGGAGGCTTTGTCCGAGTAGCCGTTGGGCGTCAAGCACTGGTACAACGGTTCGCCGATGCGCGCAACCCACTGCGCGAGTTGCAACGGCTGGTCCACGTCCGCGCCCAGAGCGCGCGTCGTGGACGCGACAAGCTCGAACGGCGTCTTTACTTTCGCGCGGAATGCCTCCCGCGACCAGAATTCCGGCGAATAAATCATCGTCGTCATCACGGCGCGGATGTCGCCCTTGGATTTTTCAAATGTTTTGGCCATGCGCGCGACGAGCGCCGGCGGGGGATCGTCCGACACAAAATGTTCCGCCAGTTGCAGCGAAATATGGCGCGCCGTGTGCTGATCCTTCACCAGCAGTTCGAGGACTTGCTCGCCGTCCTTCAGCCCGCCGCCCTTTATTTTTTTTCCGAGCACGCGTTTCGGGTCGGGATCGTGAATCCTCTCGTCAAAATAAAACATGGGATTTTCGCGCGGCGACTCGATCGTCCATCCCGTGAACGCACGCGCGACTTCGATGACGTCTTCCTGCTTGTAGCCGCCATCGACGCCGAGCGTGTGCAATTCCATCAGTTCGCGCCCGTAATTTTCGTTCAGTCCGCGCTTGGGCCCGAGCGGCGGCAGTTTTTCGCCCGGCCGCGCGCGCACCGGATGCTGCTTCAGGCGGTCGAAAACGTGCGGGTCCGCGCTCGACGAGTTATCGAGATAGAACAGCATCGCCGGGCTTTTCGCGGTGGCTTCCAGCAGATCACGAAATTTTCCGAGCACATGCGGGCGGATCGCGTCACGCTCGTACGGGATCAGATCCCAGCGATTCGTGTCCTTGTAGATAAAAATATTGAAATGGTTGAACCAGAAATCGGAAAGCTGCTCGGCGAGTTGCCGCTCGCTGTAAACCGCCCGGATCATTTTCGCTTCCATCACTTCGTTTACGATTTCATTCTGGTCCTTGAAGGGCAGGGAATTCATTCCGCCCGGTTGTTTGGCCAACTCCTGCAAATGCTTCTGGTATTCGTCGACCTTCATCCCCAGGCGCCTGGCTGCAATGTCCTGCGGCGGATACTGATCGAGCAGTCCCGCGCTGCTGAGCCCAAGCGCCGGGAATTGCGCGAGGCGCGCATCCACCACAGGGTCGCCGATATTTTCCGGATAAAGCTGCGACTGAATCCAGTTCTCGAGACCCGTTTTTTCAATTTGTTCCATCTGGCCGGGGCGAGGCCCGAATCCCAGCCGGTTAAGAGCGTGCAGAATGGCTTCCTCTTCGTTCAGTTCGCGGATCGGAAGCCTGCCCGCGAAGTTCGCGTTACCGCTGGTCTTGTCACCGGTGCTCGAGGCCAAAGGCGAGGAATACAAATCCGCGGCGCCCCGGCGGGGGGCAGCCCAGGCCAGGGTCACAAAAAAGGCCGCGGCAAATAATCCCGAACCAACGATTTCAGCCCACCGCTTCATGGCTCGATCACCAGACTGCCTGCTATGACATTTCTCATTCGCGCGCGTTCCACCATCCTCAATTTCATACGCCCAATTCCCACGATTCTCAACCCCGAACGGATCAAAAAGTTCCGTCCGCGGGCGTGCGCCACAGACGAATTTCAACGACTACGATTCGTAGGACAGCCACTCTTGGCTGTCCTCTGTTGAACTACTGGGAGCGCGGAGACAGCCAAAACCGGACAGCCAAGAGTGGCTGTCCCACAAAAATCCAAATCATAAGCAATCCACGCTGCAACCAAGGTTGACACCGGAAAGCGGCAGGTCTACCGTTTTAGATAGAAAAGAAAGATGGGATTTCGGGCTTAGGAGGTTCCATGGAAATTGACCGAAAGATATTTCTCGACAGTCTCGGCGGTCCCGAAGCCGCGAGCAAGATGGACTCCGAAGCGCGAGCGGACGCTCTGGAATCCCACATGATGGCCCAGTTGAACCGGGCGAAGACGGGCGATCCCGCGTGGGACCAAATGAAACCCGAGAAATATCCCACCGTTGCCGAAGTCGAAGCGCAAATCGAAACACGGAAATACCGCGAAGGGGTCGGTTTCATGTACGTTCCGCGCACGGGCGATAATGTACGAAGACTCCCGCCGATGCCCGCCAATCCAACATTATTTGATTTTTTCAAATTCCGTTTCATGGACACGTCCAACCACGTCCTGCAAAGCGCAAGCCTGGCGATGAAAAACGGTATGAAGGAAGAAATTATTCTTGCTTGCCTGCTTCACGATGTGGTGCAGGAAATTATTCGCACGGACCACGGCTGGTGGGGAGCCCAACTCTTCGAGCCCTACGTCCCGGAAAAAGTCAGTTTCGCCATTCGCTACCATCAGGCGCTGCGGTATTATCCCGATCCCTCCGTCGGTTATGAGTACCCCGATCTCTACCGGCAACTGTTCGGCGCCGATTACGTTCCCCCGCCCTACATCGAAGCGACCTACCAGATGGTTCGCAAGCACCCGTGGTACATGGACGCGCGCCTCGTCACGGTGAACGACCTGTACGCCTTCGATCCGAACGCCGTGGTTTCCATCGAGCCATTCATCGATATCATCGGACGCCACTTCAAGCAGCCGAAAGGTGGTCTTGGAAACGACGGCAGTCCGGTCGCCCACATGTGGCGGACGATTGCCAGACCTGACCAGCCTTTGTAATATCTCACCTTAGTCTCAGTAGCGCCGGCATCTTGCCGGCGGTACGCGATCGCGCGAACCCAAAGAATTCCTGGAGGAAATTGTGAATAGGAAAATGAGAACTGCGATCACTCTCGCCGCAGCCATTCTGGCGCTAACCGCAGGACTATTTAGCTTATTTGCTCGCGGGATTTCAGCGCAGGCCAAGGATCTTCACGTCATGATCTCGGACGGCATGAAGACGGTCGTGGAGGAACTCACTCCGCAGATCGAACATGCAACCGGACGAAAACTGGTGGCCCAATTCAACTCCTCGAAAAATCTGAGGGATAAAATTCAGGCCGGCGAACCTTTTGACGCCGCGATCTTAACCTCCGATGTGCTGGACGATTTGATCAAGGAGGGAAAAATCGCAGCCGCCGGACGCGCCGAAATTTCCCGCACCGGATTGGGAATGGGCGTTCGCGCCGGAGCCCCGAAACCCGACATCAGCACGCCCGAGGCCTTGAAACGCACGCTGCTGGCCGCAAAATCCATCAGCTTCAATCCGACCGGCGCGAGCGCGACGCACACGTACGATATGTTTGCGCGTCTCGGAATCACGGACGAAGTCAAATCCAAATTGATGCTCGATGCAGAGGCAGGACGCCCTCAGATGAACGTCGCCGGAGGCAAAGCGGAACTCGTCATTTCGCTGATTCCCGAGATCAGATTTTTTCCGGGAGTTGATCTCGTCGGCCCGATCCCACCTGATTTTCAAAGCTATATAAATTTCGCGACGGGGATCGCGACGAACGCACAGGACAAAGAGGGCGCTAAAAAACTGATTCAGTTCATTGAGGGCCCTTCAATTGTGCCAGTCCTGAAAGCAAAGGGTATGGAGCCGCATAAGTAGCACAGCCACTCCTGGCTGTGTGGTTTTTGCGGCACTTACCAAAAGCGCACAGCCGAGAGTGGCTGTGCTACAAGACCCAATCACGCCCGAACAGCAGAGCCTCGCGCTGCCACGTACTCGCGCATATTGGCATCGAACGCCCGTTCGAGTTTCTGCACGAGCGGCCCCGTCACGACGGAATACCGGCGCCCCGAAATTTCGCTCACTCCAAGCAGACTGCGATTGGTGGAAGTGATGAATACTTCATCCGCGGCGTTGAGGTCTTCCAGCGTCAGGGTTTTCTCGCTCATGGGAACGCCAGCGCGCGGGGCGATTTCAAGCAGCACGCTGCGCGTTACGCCTTCCAGGCATCCCGACGAAAGCGGCGGCGTAAAAACCGCGCCGTCCTTCACGCAAAAGATATTCGCGGAAGTGCACTCGGCCACTTCGCCGCGCTCGTTCAGCAAGATGACTTCCGTCCAGCCCGCCTTTTGCGCTTCGGCCAGGTGCCACACGTTGTTCAGCCACGCCGTAGTTTTCACACCCGCGAGCGGCGAGGCCGCATGGCGGCCGTTTTCGGCAACGCCCAGGCGCGCTTCCCCCGAATACACCGGAAGTCCCGCCGTACAAAGAATCAAGTCCACGTCGGGCATCGGTTCGCCGCTCTGCCAGAACCCGACGCGGTTGTAGATCATGTAGATTCGAGCCGTGCCTTCCATCACTTGATTGGCAGCCAGCAACTCGCCGAGATGCCGCCGCACTTGCGCCGCATCGAAAGCAAAGGGCAGCCGGATGCGCCCCGCATCTTTTTCAAGCCGCCGCCAATGGCGTTCGTAAGCGAAAGCCTCGCCTTGAAAAACACGCATCGTCGTGAATAGTCCCCAGCCGTTCGTGAGCCCGGCCTGGCCTGGCGAAAGGCGCGCCTCGTCGACGGGAACAATCCGGTCATTATGAAAAATCAGCCGATGGATCAAGTGGACCTCGCGCGCAGCCTGCCGCAATGCGCCACGGTATTCTAACTCAGCTCAGCGTGTCGGATGTGATTCGATTCTTTTGAACAGCTAAAACGTTCGAAGAGTCTTCAGCATCTTCGATACAAGTTGAGGCTCGATATCAGGAGTATTGCCCTTATCATAAGGCCCGTCGAAGGAGAATCTGAGGGCCTTGCCTTTTATTTTGACCAAATAATCATACGAGTAGTCGACACCTCCGCCACCCGGACCGTAGTAATAAAAAATATGGTGACCAATTTGCTGCCCATGCGGAATGTTACTGCCAGCGTCGAGACCTAGATGGAACGGTTGCAGGTCGATGTTGATCCAGATTTTCGCGTCTGGATTATCGCGTCGATGAAGTAGGAGCAAACCTTTCTCGTGCTCCCTATAATATGAACCATGATCATCAGGTTCTGGCAGCGGTACTGGCCCATACGGGTCCGCATACCAGAACGAAAAACCATATTGGTGGTTGACGTATTTATGCCAATGGTTCTGTTTGTCCCTAAAACCAGGGTTTGGAGCCGGCCCTTGGCCGTGCGCAGATGTAACAAGCACAAGCATGAACACGCCCGCAAATATCATTCGTCTGTACAGCAAGATTATCTTGAATCCACCCGATGATGAAGTGCCGGTATGATCCATGAAAAATCCTCCCGATTGATCAGAGTGCATGTCGGATTCCTAGGATCACGGAAGGAAACAAGCCAGTTAGTCAAGGCTGCGCGTAGTCGGAAGTGTTCGCCGAAACACGACGTGTCTCAGATGACTCACTTTTTTCGGACAAGTTGCAGTTCTCAAAGGCCGCAATTCCGTGGCCCGTATCACGTAGCCGTAATGCGGTCTTCCGGCACTTCGACCTCAGTGACTCCACGAAAGGAGAAAAGCAGCTTGATCAGGTACGCCGGCGGATTCTCGGAAGTTTGGCGCACGATGTGGCCAACAGCGGCGGTTACTGCCGCGTGAAAGAGAACGCCACCGGTCTGCAATCCGGCAAGATTCACGCGCACTGCTTGTCCCGGTTGGAGGGAAGCCACAACTCACCTCGCACCAAATTGTGTGCTTGTTTCCCGCCGATTGCAAACCTGCTTGCCGTGGTGATTTTAGTAGGACAGCCACTCCGCATTGTCACTTAAGGGGGCGCGGGATAAGATGCAGCGGCGCGGCCATTTTTTCTGTTCGCGCCGTGATGGAGAAGCCCATGTTGCCAGCGAAATCGCATCGCACGTTCATATCAATTTTTGCTGTCGCGGCAATGGTTGCGCTCTCCAGCTGCTCGCGCGGACCGAGTTCTCCCGGCGCGGCGCTGGCGTCGTTTTCGGTCGATCGCATACTGAACCATATCCGCATCCTTTCCTCGGATGAATTTGAAGGGCGCGGGCCTGGCTCCAAGGGCGAGCGACTCACGATCAAATATATCGAGGACCAGTTTCGCTCGGCGGGCCTGGAACCCGGCAATCCGGATGGAACATATTTGCAGAGCGTTCCTCTCGTCGGCATTACTCCCGATAGCGGGATGAAGCTCACACTCACCGGTCACGGGCGCACCCTCGAACCGAAATTTCAGGACGATTTCGTCGCGTGGTCCAAGCGCGTTACAGAAAATTCCGCGATCGACGCCGACATGGTCTTCGTCGGCTACGGCGTGCAGGCCCCGGAATTTCAGTGGGACGATTTCAAAGGCGCTGACGTGAAAGGCAAGATTCTTATCGAACTCATCAACGATCCGCCCGTGCCCGATCCGGCGGATCCCTCCAAGCTCGATCCCAAGACATTCGGCGGCGTGGCCATGACGTACTACGGCCGGTGGACCTACAAATTTGAAAAGGCCGCAGAGTTGGGCGCCGCCGGATGCGTCATTATTCACCAGACCGACCGCGCCGGCTATCCCTGGGAAGTGGTGCGCAATAGCTGGAGCGGAACGCAATTCGACCTGGCCACGCCCGATAAAAACATGGGGCGCCTCGCTGTGGAAAGCTGGATCACGTCGGATTTCGCCACGAAATTGTTTCGCGCCGGCGGACAGGATCTCGACAAGCTGATCGCTGCCGCCGCCCGCCGCGATTTCAAGCCTGTCCCGCTCGGCATCCACGCCAGGCTGGCCATCCACAACACGCTGCAAACGATCGATTCACACAATGTAATCGCGAAACTTACAGGGAGCGATCCCGATCTGAAAAATACGTACGTCATTTACACGGCGCACTGGGACCATTTCGGCATCGGGCCGGAAGTGAACGGCGACAAGATTTATCACGGCGCGGTCGACAACGCCTCCGGCGCCGCCGCGCTTCTCGAAATGGCGCGCGCGTACAAAGCACTCTCGAGGCCCCCGCGCCGCACAATTCTTTTTCTCTCCGTAACCGCGGAAGAGCAGGGCTTGCTCGGCTCGCGTTACTACGCGGAGCACCCGCTGTATCCGCTCGCGCGCACCGAGCTGGATATCAACATGGACGGGATGAACGTGAACGGGCGCACCCACGACATCGTGCAAATCGGGCGCGGAGCCTCCACCCTGGACGATGTGGTTGAGGCCGTCGCGGCCGAACAGGGCCGCGCCGTTAAATTCGATCCTGAGCCCGAGAAGGGTCTCTACTACCGGTCCGACCATTTCGAGTTCGCCAAGAACGGCGTTCCCGCATTCGACCCGGAGGTCGGCGTTGATTTTATCGGCAAGCCGGATGGCTGGGGTCTAGAAGCGCGGCGAAAATTTACCGCCGAAAGGTATCACAAGCCCGCCGACAAAATTCAGCCGGATTGGGACCTGAGCGGAGCGGTCCAGGATTCCCAGCTTTACTTCCTGGTTGGATACCGCGTCGCCAATGACCCGCACATGCCGGAATGGAAATCCGGGGCCGAATTCAAAGCCATAAGGGATGCGTCGCTGAAGGCAGCGGGAATCTCTCAATAATCCTGTCGCTACAGTGAGATACCTATTGACTTATTCGCAGCACGCCCTTATTTTTACCTTGATCGATGGAGGAGGTGGCGGTGCACAAGATTTGTGGCACCATTTTGATTGCGATCTTCGGGGTTATGTTGTTGCAAGCGCCTGTGATGGCAGCTCCTCCGGGCACACCATCGGCTCCTCTTGGCGTGGTTCTGGCTGCTGAAAACGCGAATGCGGGCGTGGATGCTACCTACAGTGGGGCGACAATTTACGACGGCGACCGCCTCGTGACGCAGGACATCGGAACGATGCGCGTTCGGCTCGGGACCGGCCAAATATTTTTGCAAAAGGGCACTTCCACTCAAGTTCACGCCATTCCCAATGGATTTTCAGCAGACCTGGACGTTGGAAGCGTCTCTGTTTCCTCATCGGAGGGACAGACCTTCCAATTGCTCGCGGACGGCGCAACCATTAGTCCCGCGAGTACGCATCCGACCTCCGCTCAAATTTCCAAAACTAGTCCGACAGAGCTGATCTTGACTAGCACCCGCGGGGCACTTCTGGTCACCATGGGCGATGAAGTCAAGACGATTGAGGCCGGCAGCAGCTACAAGATGGAAGTGGAAACCGATGAGGCGGATCCGCAACAAAAACGGCAGGCTCCAGTTTCTACAGCTCGGAATCATTTCATCCTGATTGTCATCGGTGCCGTTGGGGTAGCTACAGGTATTATTATTTGGCGCGCGGTTGTCAGTCCGAATCACCCGTAGGTGCAGGCAAAGCCATTGAGATGAGTTCCGCGCAATTCCCCCCGCCAATTGCGTATAAGTTCCCGTCAGATTTTCCAATCAAGAGGGCGCATCTAAAACGCCGCAGAGCATTTCCTGCCTCATTTGAACGTGGGCGTCCGCGCCCAGCTGACAATAGCTCACCGTAGCCCCGAAAAGCGAAACTCTGGCGAAACTTCAATCCGATCCTATTGAGTCAATAAAAGCCCGCGGAACGGCTCCCCGAGAGGGCCAGGACAACCCGGAAGCGGTTGATTCTTTGTACTTTCTCCCCTCCGTCAGTGTGTCTATTGAGGGGGGTGTATTTTACGTGTCCAGAATGATTCCCGTGTTTGACACCTCCTGTCCTTCTTCCTACCCTTATAGCGCGAGCCCTCGTGGAGGATTACGTGCGCATATTGTGTACCGCTATTTTGATCGCAATTCTGAGTTTTGCGTTGATTGGAGCGCCGGTAATGGCAGCGCCTGCCACTTCGCCCTCGGCTCCCTTGGGGGTCGTCGTGGCCGCTGAGAATGGCAATGTAGGCGCGGGCGTATCCACCAGTGGCGCGACGATTTATGATGGCGATCGCCTCCAGACTCCGCCCAATTCGACCCTTCGAGTCCGGCTCGGAACTGGACAAATGGTCCTGCGGCAAAACACCGTCGCCGATGTGCATGCCTTCCCGAACGGCTTCTCGGCAAATCTTGACAATGGAACCGTGATCGTTTCTTCCATAGCGGGACAGACTTTCCAAGTGATCGCCGACGGTGCAACGATTCGCCCCTTGAACGCTCAGCCCACCTCCGGCCAGATCAGCATGATTAGCCCGACCGAATTGATTTTGACCAGCACTCGCGGAACACTGGAAGTCAGCATGGGCGACGAGGTAAAGACTCTGGAAGCCGGCAGCTCTTACCGGCTGGAAGTGGAAGCCGAAGCTCCTGAACCGGATCCAAATCCGCAGTCTCCGCGTGCGACTGCGCGCAATCGCTTCCTCTGGATCGCGATCCCGGTCATCGGAGCGGTGGCTGGCGTCGTGATTTGGCGCGCTCTCGTCAGCCCGAGCGCACCCTGATAGCGATCTGGCCAGGCGCAGCCTTGCGCTCGAAAAATCTACCAAGAAAAACTTACGGAATATCAGGGCGGCCCTAATTGGCCGCCTTTTTTTGTGGCTATCCTTGGATTCCCGGCTCACCCGAAGGATTTATTCACATCTCTTCGAAGCCGGAAGAACGCGGCCCTCTTGCATCGGCACAGTCCGGGCAACGCCTAAAATCGTCTATAGCTGGATTGGGCATCAAGCCGCAACGTGCGCCGGGTGCCGCCCACCCTTCTTGGTAAAATGACGTTATGCGGTCTCCCGCGGCGCATTCCCTTCGGTTCTTCGCGGTCTTATGCCTTGCCTCAGCCATTCCCGGTGGTGTATTTGCCGATACGATTTTTCTGAAGAATGGAAGAAAAATCACCGCGACGCACGTGGTTCAGGAAAATGGCCAGGTGAGTTACGAAACTCCCGCCGGACGGCTGAGCTTTCCTCTTTCCATCGTCGACCGAGTCGTCCATGACGATTCCTCGCCGATTTCCACCGCTGGAACCGCCGCGGATCGCGCCGCGAACCTCCCCATTGCGCCGCCCAACGAGCTGGCTCCAACATCCAGGGATCCCGGGGCAAGCGCCGCCGTGCGGGACGGCGCGATCAACAGCGATCTTCTTTCGAGGCTTGAATCCGAAGCGACCGCCAATCCCACTCCGACGGTCGTCGCCCGCGTTGTAGCCGCGGAAAGCGCCGCGGCGCAATTCGAAATCAGCGTGGGCGATTTCGAACGGGCAGTGGACCGATACAATGTCGGTCTCCGCTATGACCCCAACAACGCCGCTCTGTTGATGGAAGCCGCCTATCTTCATTTGAGGCGGAGCGAGTACTCCGCGGCGAAGGATTTGCTGGAGCGCGCCCGCCGCCTCGATCCGGACTCAGCCGAAGCCGCCAAGCTTTCCGGCTGGGCCTATTACGGGTTGAACCGCGCCGCCGACGCCGTCACGGAATGGAAGCGCGCCATGGATCTCAAGCCCGATGAGGAGACCAATCACGCCCTCGAAAAGGCCGAGCGCGACGCCCAGGAGGAGGCCGAGTATCACGAAGGCGAGACACTCCATTTTCGCCTCAAGTACAACGGCGGGGCCGCGCCGGAACTCGCTCAGCAAGTTCTCAAAACTCTCGAGTCCGAGTACCAGGAGATTTCCGCGACTTTGAACTACGATCCTCCCGAGCCCATCGGCGTGATCCTGTACACCAATCAGACGTTCATGGACATCACGCGAGCGCCGAGCTGGTCGGGAGCGCTCAACGACGGCCGCATCCGCGTGCCGGTCGAGGGCCTCACCAGCATGACCGATGAATTGGCGCGCGTCCTCAAGCACGAACTGACGCACAGTTTCGTCGGCCAGAGGACTGGCGGGCGATGCCCCGTGTGGCTGCAGGAGGGCATAGCGCAATACATGGAAGGAAAACGCAGCCGGGTCAATGCCGGAACCCTTTCCGCGGCGTACGAGAGCCACATGGAATTTTCTCTTCTCTCTTACGAAACCTCGTGGCTGAACCTGCCAAGGGACGCGGCGTCCAATGCCTACGCCTGGTCGCTCGCCGTTGTGGAGGGGATCGTCACCGTTGATGGCATCGATGACCTGGAACGAATTCTCGAGCATATCGCCGCAGGTTCGTCCGCGGAAGACGCCGCTCGCGCCGTTCTTCATGAGGATTATTCGGAATTGATGCTGTCCACCGCGCAGTATCTGCGTAAGGCCTACGAGTAGGGCTTCTTCAAATTGTGGCCAATAGAGATGCAAGCAGCGCTGCGCGCTCCAGTAGCGCGCGGATCACGATGTTCTCGTTCGGGCTGTGCGCGCCCTCGCCGACGGCGCCCAGGCCGTCGAGGGTCGGAATGCCCAGCGCTGCCGTAAAATTTCCGTCCGATCCGCCGCCGACGTAGGCCTCACCAAGTGTGACTCCCATTTCTTTTGCCAGGGCCCGTGCCTTGGCATACAGCGCGGCGCTGCTTTTCCGCTCCATGGGCGGGTGGTTGAAACCGCCGCGAATTTGCAGCTTTGCTCCATGCAGGATCGGCCGCAACGCGCGAAATTTCCGCTCGAGTCCGCGCATGTCACCGGCCCGCACTGCACGTACATCCACCAGGACGCGAGCACTCTCGGGAATCACGTTGGTGCGCGTCCCACCTTCGATCACTCCGGCATTCACCGTGATCCCGCGGCTTGGCCGGTTCCAGCGTGAGATGCGCGCAATTTGAAGCGCGATTTCCTCGATTGCGTTGATGCCGTCTTCAGGATTCAGGCCCGCGTGCGCCGCGCGCCCCGTGGCGACGATCTCGATCTCACCGACGCCCTTGCGGCCTGTTTTCACGCGGCCATCCAGTCCCGCAGCGGGCTCGAGGACAAGTACCGCATCGCTGCGCCGCGCCTCACGTTCGATCACCGCTCGCGAAGTCCCGCTCCCGATTTCTTCATCGCTCGTCCACAAAAAGACGATTCGCTTTTGAGGCAACCGGCCTGTTGCAGTCAATGCGTCGAAGGCGAAGAGGGCGATCACCAGCCCGCCTTTCATGTCGAAAGTCCCCGGCCCATAGGCGCGCCCCTGCGACACTCGAAACGGCGTCTCCGCCAGCGTCCCCAGACCGTACACCGTATCCAAGTGGCCCAGAATGAGGATCTGCTCCCGGGCGCGATTTCCTGACGGATTCAACTCTGCCCGGACCTGATCTCCTCGTTCCCGCTGCCGCACCAGCGTGACCCTCGCTCCGCGCCGCTTCCACTCCGCCGCAACGATTCTGCCGAAGCGATCCACGGCGGCTTTGTCATAGCTTGGCGACTCCGCGCGCACAAATTGCCCGAGAAGCCGCGCCATCGCTGCTTCGCGCGGCCGCAGCCATTCCACGAGCGGAAACATCCGGGAAGACGCCTTCATCGCGCCGCTATGCTAACAACGCACCCGACCAGGGGCAACTTCGTTTGCAGGCCGGCGCGCTTCGCAGATCATTTCAAAAGGGGTCGTTCTGAATAGATTCTTGAGCGTGGAAGGGAACGGAACCAAATCTCCTTATCGAACCCGACACATAATTATTACAATCTGGTTACAAACAGGTTAAAATCCTGTTAAAGATTGGCGGTCGCTGACGAACAACTCCGCCGTTGGCCTTGACGCTATGAGAACAAAGGTCCGGACAAGTTGGCTGCTTCTTGCATGCATATGCGTGCCGCTCTATTCGAGCGCCCAATCTCAGCAACCCGGCTATGCCGTTTCCGTCAGGGAACTGAGTATTCCACCGAAAGCCCTCCACGCCTTCGAGCAGGGCATCGAACTCCTGGCAAAAAAAGACGCAGCAGCAAGCTTGGCGCACTTCCAGCGCGCGATCCAGGAATATGCTGGCTATTTCGAGGCTTACGACAGGATGGGGGCGGCGGACCTGAAATTATGGCGCCTTCCGGAAGCAGAGCAGGCGTTTCGCAAGTCCATCGATGTAAGCGGCGGCCAGTATGCGCACCCGCTGCTTGCTCTGGGCGCGATTCTCGACGACCAGGAAAAATTCGCGGAGGCTGAGGTCAGTGCTCCACAAGGGTTTGGATCTGGACCCGGAATCGCGTACGGGCCATTATTATTTGGCTCTGGCGTTATTCGGTTTGAACCGGTTGGAAGAAGCCGAGAATAGTGTCCGCGAATCGCTTCGTCGGAAGACGGATTTCCCTGAGGCTTATCTCTTGCTTGCGGACATCCATAGCCGCCGGGAAGACTACCGATCCATCGTGAACGACTTGGACCAGTACCTCAAGCTTGCTCCGGACGGGCCGGCAAGCGCCAGAGCCAAAGCCCTTCGAGAATCTGCGCAGGGCAAGTTGGCCCAATCGCAGAGCAACATCGCCCTCGTTCAACCTCAGCCCTGAGCGAATTTCTCCTTTGCAAAGTGGCACAGGCTTCAGCCTGTGGGGTTTCGTCCTCGCAAGGACCAAAACCCGCAGGCTGAAGCCCGCGCCACTGGGAACAACGTGAACCGCGTTTGCGGTGCGCCACGTTTCGCATATAATTCCACCGTATAGGCTACACTTACATCCTGCCGGAAATCGGCTGCAGGCCGCACACGTATACAGCCCAATGCGGGCGCGGGCCTTGCTCTTGGGCAGCCCGCCGGGAAAATTGAGGCGATGAAATGATTCTCGACAACGCGGGCATCCAGAAAATTCTGCCGCACCGCTATCCGTTCCTGCTGGTGGATACCGTTCTCGAAATCGAGCGGCTCAAGCGCATTGTCAGCCTGAAAAATATTTCCATTAACGAAGGATATTTTCAGGGGCACTTCCCGGGAAAGCCCGTCATGCCGGGCGTCCTGATCATCGAGGGCATGGCGCAGACCGGCGGCCTCCTGCTGCTTTCGGAAATCCCGGAAAGCGACAAGAAGCTGTTCTATTTGGCCGCCGTGGATGAGGCGCGTTTCCGCCGGCCGGTGGTACCCGGAGACCAGTTGCGCATCGAGGTGACAGTGCTGAAGTGGAAAGAAAAATTTTGCAAGCTGCAGGCCGTGGCGACTGTGAACGGCGATGTCGCCGCGGAAGCCATCCTGCGCTGCATGCTGGTGGACCGCGAGTCTGAAGCGGCGCCGAGCGACGCCACCGCGGACGACGCAGTTGGTGTGCGCGATGAGTGAAGTCGATTCCCGCGCGATTGTTTCCGCGAGCGCGCGCGTGGGACAAAACGTCCGGATCGGCGCGTTCGCCGTTGTGGGCGACGGCGTCGAGCTGGGCGACGAATGCGTCCTTGAGCCGCATGCCGTCGTGCGCGGCCCCGCGCGCATCGGACGCAAGAATGTTTTCGATTCCTTCTGTTCGGTGGGCGGCGATCCTCAGGATCTGAAATTCGGCGGCGAGCACACCGAAGCTGATCATCGGCGACGCCAACCGGTTTCGCGAATTCTCCACCGTGAGCCGCGGCACGACCGGAGGCGGCGGCGTCACGCGGATCGGAAACGACAATCTCTTCATGGCCTACTCTCACGTGGCCCACGATTGCATCGTCGGCAGCCACACCGTGTTTGCCAATGGCGCGACGCTGGCCGGCCACGTCGTCGTGGAAGATTTTGTGAACGTCGGCGCGTTCAGTCCCGTCCACCAGTTTTGCCGCGTGGGCCGCTACGCCTACATCGGCGCCTGCACCGTGATCACGCAGGACGTGCCGCCGTTTTCGCGCGTGGTCACCGAGCGCGAAACGAAATGCTACGGCGTGAACACCGTCGGCCTCGAGCGCGCGCGGATTCGATCGCGCGCGCCTGGAAACCATCGAGCGCGCCTTTCGCCTGCTGCTCCGCTCCAAGCTCAACACCACGCAGGCGCTCGAACAAATTCGCGCGCAACTGAACGGTTCGCCCGACGTCCGGGAACTCGTGGAATTTATCGAATCGGCGGAGCGCGGCCTCCACAAGTGAATTCCTCCATGTCCATGCAATCTTCGGCCGTCCCGGACGCTTCCGCCGGATGGGGACTGATCGCCGGCAACGGGCAATTTCCGTTTCTGGTTCTGGAAGCGGCGCGCAGCCAGGGAATCGAAATGGCCGTGATCGCCATTCGCGAAGAGGCTTCGCCGGAACTCGAAAAAGTCGCGGCGCGTTTGCATTGGGTCAGCCTGGGCGAGTTGTCGCGCACGCTGGAATTGCTGCATCAGGAAGGCGTCACCCGCGCCGTCATGGCCGGGCAAGTGAAGCACAATAAAATCTTCAGCTCGATTCGGCCGGACTGGAAGCTGGCGAAACTTCTGCTTTCGCTGCCGCTGAAAAATACCGATTCGCTGATCGGCGCCGTCGCGCGCGTGCTGGAATCGGAAGGCGTTCAACTGGTGGACTCGACCTCGTTTCTGAAGCCGCTGGTTCCCGCGCCGGGCGTGCTGACGCGGCGCGCGCCGGACGCGCGCGAAGCGGAGGACATCGCCTACGGCCGGGAAATTGCCCGCCAGATTGCGGGGCTCGATCTGGGCCAGACGGTGGTGATTCGCGACCGCGCCTGCGTGGCCGTCGAAGCCATGGAGGGCACGGACGAAACCATCGAGCGCGCCGCGCGCATCGTGGATGGCGCCTCGCTGGTCGTGGTCAAGGTCAGCAAACCCAGGCAGGACATGCGATTTGATGTACCCGTTGTGGGCCTCAAAACCGTCGAAGTCATGCAGCGGTGCCGTGTTACCGCGCTGGGGATGGACGCGGGCCGCACGCTGCTGTTTGACCGCGCGCGCGTCATCGAAGCCGCCGACGCCGCCGGAATCGCCATCGAAGCATTTCCGCTGGAGGCCATCGGAGGGGCGGAACGGCCGGCGAAACAGGGGAAGTTGTGAGTCCGGGAATTCAGCCGTGGTCGGAAAAGTCCGCGTCGCAGTCGTCGGCGCGGGGGATTTCGGGCGGAATCATGCGCGCGTGTATCGCGAACTCGCCGATGCCGAACTCGTCGGCATCGTGGACGCGAACGCCGAGCGCGCCGCGAAAATCGCCGCCGAATTTTCCACCGAAGTCTTTCCGGATATCGAATCGCTCGCCGGACGCGTGGACGCCGCGAGCGTGGCCGTGCCCACCGTCGAGCACGCGCGCGTCGGCTGCCGTCTGCTGGAACTCGGCATCGATGTGCTGGTCGAAAAGCCGATGGCCGCATCGCTGGCCGAAGCCGATGAGCTGCTCTCCGCGGCCTCCAGCGCGGGACGCATCCTGCAAGTCGGGCACCTGGAGCGATTCAATCCCGCAATCGTCGCGGTGATGCCCGTACTGAACCGTCCGCTATATTTTGAAGTTCACCGCCTCGGCGTATTCACGCCGCGCAGTCTGGATATTGATGTGGTGTATGATGTCATGATTCACGACCTGGATATTCTGCTCGCGCATGGTCGATGCGCCCGTGGTGGACATCAAGGCCATCGGCATTCCCGTTCTGACCGACAAAGTGGACATCGCGCACGCGCGCCTGGATTTCGCGTCCGGCGCGGTCGCCAACGTCACGGCCAGCCGCGTTTCCACCGAGCGCGTGCGCAAGATGCGCTTCTTCCAGCAGCACGAATATATTTCCGTGGATTTCACGCGCCAGGACGCGCTGCGCGTGCGCGTCGCCGAGCCCGGCCCGCAGCCCAAATTTGATTTTGCGGCGCTTCCGGCCGAGCGCGAAGAACCTCTCCGCGCCGAGTTGCGAGCGTTCCTGGATTCCGTGCGGACGCGCCGCGCCCCTGTGGTGGATGGCGCGGCAGGCCGGCGCGCGCTGGAGCTGGCCGACCAGGTTATGGCAGGCATCCTGGAACACGGCAGGCGCGTCCAATTGGGTGCCTTCGCTGCCCCACAGGCAAATCGATGATTCCGAGGATTCTAGTTCCGAAAAATGCCCGGCCGGTTGTGTCTCCCTCTGACGCGCCGCCGCGCCGATTGAGTTCCGACCTGGATGCGCGCACGCTTGTGCCTTCGGACCTGCCGCAATTTGAACTCGATCCCCACTCCTCGATTCCGTCCTATTTCAAGCTGGAAGTGCTTGGCGACGCCGTCGTCGTCCCGCGCGACATGCCGAATACGCCGCTCGATGCGGTCAGCAAGACGCCCGACTATGTGCCGCTGACGATCCTGGATTCGCGCGTGGCCGTGCCCAAGGATGCGCACGCGGCCAAGATCGAGCCGAAGCAGATCGTCGCCATTCAGGATTTGCCGGACGTCCTCGATCCGGACGTCCTCACCACCGGCGAAGTCAATCTGATGACCCAGCCGGTCGAGGAGCGCACGGCGGCCTGGAACGCGGTCGCGCGATTCGCCTCGATTGCGTTTCACTTTGTGGTGATTCTGCTGATTCTGTTCGGACCGAAAATTTTCCCGTACCAGCCGCCCTCCGATGCGGAAATCGCCCGGAACATCACCAATCTCTACATGCCTACCGATCTCAATCGATTCGCCACGGAACCGTCGGCGCCCCGGCCAAAAACTCCAGTGGCGCAGTCGATCCGCGCCTGCTGCGGCAGCTCGCTCCCCCGCGCGAAGCGCCGCCGCTCCTGCTCCTGCGCCCCCCGAGCCGGTGCGGGAGACGCCGCTGCCCCGAAGCCCTCGCCGGCACGCTCCCCATCTCAGCCGCACCCGGCGGAGAGCCCCATCCGGCCGCAAACGCCTCCGCCCGATGCTCCGACCCAGTCTCGTGCTGCCCCGGTTCTCTCCGGGCAAAGCGTTGCAGGAATCCATGCAAGAGGCGATGAAGGACGGCGGCTCGGAGAGCCCACTTCTGCAGGGCCGATTCGGGAGGGGATCTCCCGGGGGCGGCGGCGGAGGAGGAGGGCGGGGGCAAGGGTTTGCCGGCAATGCCGTGGAAATACTCACGCCCACCGAGGGCGTCGATTTCTCAACGTATATTGCCCGCGTGCTCGCCAGCGTGAAGCGGAACTGGTATTCCGTGATGCCGGAATCGGCGCGCCTGGGGGATCAGGGCAAAGTCGTCCTGCAATTTCGCATCATGCACAATGGCGTGGTGCCGGAGCAGGAGCCCGTGATGATGGGAAGTTCCGGCAAAGAACCCCTGGATCGCGCCGCGATGTCCTCGATTCGCGCCTCAACCCCGTTCGAACCCCTGCCGACCGCTTTCAGCGGGCCCTATATCGAGCTTCGGTTCATTTTCCTGTATAATCTCCCCCTGAACTCACAGACTGCCCAGTGAAGCCCTCCCGCACACAAGTGGCGGGGTTCCTATTGCTGGCGCTGCTGTGTCTGGTCTATCTGGTCATCCGGTACTGGAAATTCCTCTAATGAGCGCTGCCCCGAAACTTACGCCCGATCAATTCCAAGAACCTGCCAGAGCCGGGCGCGACTCGCGTCCGCTCGTCGCCATTGTGGGACCGACCGCCTCCGGCAAATCCTCGCTGGCCGTGGCGCTGGCCCGCAAGTTGGAGGGCGAGGTCCTGGCCTGCGATTCGACGCAAGTCTATCGCGGGTTCGATATCGGCACCGCCAAGCCCACGCTCGAAGAGCGCGGCGGCGTTCCGCACCACTTGCTCGACCTTGTGGACCCGAGTTTCCCTTTACCGCGGGCGAATATCGCTCGCGAGCGGTTGCCGTCCTGGAAGATTTGCGCCAGCGTGCGCGGTTGCCCGTTCTGACCGTGGGGACTGGCCTTTACTTGCGCGCGCTGCTCGAAGGACTAGCCGACGCCCCGGCGCGTTCGGAAGAATTGCGCGCGCGCCTGGAATCGCGCGCCAACGCGCACAGCTTGCAATATTTGCACCGCGTCCTGCGGCGGCTCGATCCCGAGGCTGCGGTGCGCATCGGTTCGCGCGACCGCCCCAAGATGATTCGCGCGATTGAAGTTTGCCTGCTCACCGGCCGCCCGCTCTGGGAAATCCACCGGGCGGGCCGCACGCCGCTGGAAGGCTACCGCCCGATCAAGATCGGCCTGCAGCCTCCGCGCGCTGCGCTGTACGAGCGCATCGAACGGCGCACGCGCACCATGCTCGAACGCGGCTGGCTCGATGAAGTTGCAAGGCTGGTCCGCGACGGCGTTCCGCAAAATACAAAGCCCTTCGACTTTATCGGCTACAGCGAACTGAGCGCGCACCTCGAAGGCACCGTCACCCTCGCGGCCGCCACGAAAGCCATCGCTCAGGCCACGCGCCGCTACGCCAAGCGCCAGGTGACCTGGTTCCGCAAAGAGCCCCTCGTGCACTGGCTCCCCGGCTTTGGAGATGATCCGGCAATTGTCGCCGCCGCCGAACAGTTGGTGGCAGGACAATCACAGTCCGGAGCCGCTGCCTAGTTGCGAATATCTCCCGGGTGTATAATGAGCAGTGAAATTGCAAACCTCGATCTATTTCCCACGCGTGACGCTACCCGCCATCGTCGTACCCGAATGAAGACTACACGACCGACAGAAAGCCACGAGCGCGTGTTCCTGGTGGGTGTGGGCCTGAAGCGGGCCTCGCATGTGCCGGGGATTGATGCGGGCGAAGCGGAACGCGCGTCGCTCGATGGAGCTGGCGGAGCTCGCGCGCAGCGCGGGCGCGCAAGTTGCCGGAAGCATTTTTCAGATGCGCGACAAGATCGATCCCGCCACCGTGATCGGGCGCGGCAAGATCGAGGAAGTGAAAATCGAAGCGCACCTGCACAATGCGCCGCTGATTGTGTTTGACCGCAATCTTTCGCCAACGCAACTGCGCAACCTCGAAAAGGGCACGGAATGCCGCGTGATTGACCGCACGCAGCTGATCCTGGATATTTTCGCGCGCCACGCGCGCAGCCGCGAAGGGCAGCTGCAAGTCGAGCTCGCGCAGTTGAATTACATGCTGCCGCGCCTCGCCGGAAGCGCGAAAGAGCTGTCTAGGCAGGCCGGCGGAATCGGGACGCGCGGCCCTGGCGAGCAGAAACTCGAAACCGACCGCCGGCGCATTCGCGAACGCGTGGCAAAAATCTCGCAGGCCATCGAAGCCATTCGCAAACAGCGCTCGCTGCGGCGGCAGACGCGCCAGGCCGTGCCGCTCGGAACCGTCGCGCTCGTGGGCTACACGAACGCGGGGAAATCGACGCTCTTCAATTCGCTGAGCCGCGCCGGGCGTGCTGGTCTCCTCGAAAATGTTCGCGACGCTCGATCCGACCGTGCGCGCCGTGCGCCTCCCGTCGAACCGGCGCGTGCTCCTTTCCGATACCGTCGGATTTATTCGCGACCTTCCGCCGGGATTGATCGCCGCGTTTCGCGCCACGCTCGAGGAAGTGCAGGAGTCGGCGCTGATTCTCCTCGTGACGGACATCTCGAATCCGCACCACACCGAGCAGGACGCCGAAGTCGAAAAAATTCTAAAGGAATTGGGCGTTGCGGACCGGCCGCGCCTGCACGTGCTCAACAAAATTGATCGGCTCACGCCCGAAGCAAGCCGCGGCCGTGAATGGAAATCATAATTCCTCGCGCGTCTCCGGACTCACCGGCGAAGGGCTGGAAGCACTTGCTGGCCCGCATCGACGAGGCGATGCCCGTCGATCCTGTGCTTGCATTTGCACTTCACGCTTCCGCTTTCAAATGGCCGCGCGATTGCCCTCGTTCATGCCCTGGGCCGCGTACTGCATTCGGAAGTGCAGGACTCGACCATGGCGATCGAAGCGGAGATTCCCGAATCCGTGGCTCGCCAATTGAAAATCAAGTCCGGAGCCAACGCTCGCCTGATGTTTTTTCAAATCTAAATTCCAGAAAATTTGCACTTAGCCACGATGGAGTGAATCGGAAAAACACCCTCAAGAATCAAGGAAATCCGCGCGTTCTTGAGGTTGCAACGCGTCAATGAAATGACGCACCATTGTGGAAATGTCTGTGGAAATCATTTTCCCTGATCAGTGGTCTGACGCGGAGAGCATTGTCAATGGAGAGGTCGAGATTGGTCGCTTCAGTATAAGTAACTGCATTATTTTCAGTAGGTTGCAGACATATATGCTGAATCACTTCAGCATTTTGCCCCTTCCTCAAGTGATTGGTTGTAAAGCCATGATTTGCACAGCCTTGCGGCTGCGTGTTTTCTATGAGTATACGGCTTTCGATGCGCAAGTCTCGCGCGGATTTCAGCGTTTTCATGTGTCCTGGAACTCATTTTGAGCAATCGTTGACTGCCCGCACCGGTGCGACTATAGTGGCTTACGCCTCGCAACTGGGCGGGTACATCCAAATAGGAGCGGGGAGTCCCCTGGGTGTGTCATGAACCTGCCAAACAGCCTGACGATTCTTCGCATTTTCTTTATTCCAGTGCTGGTCGTTATCCTTTTGACCCGCGAACCTAATATTGGATTTTTGGGAGTGACGATTAATTTTGCCGAGTGGGGCGTGCTCATTCTTCTGGCGGCTGCGGCCACGGATTGGGCGGACGGTTATTACGCGCGGCGACGAAGCGAAATCACAACGCTCGGAATTTTGCTCGATCCCATCGCCGACAAGCTTTTGATGTCCGCGGCATTTATTTCCCTGGTGGAAATGCATCTGGTGCCCGGCTGGATGGCGGTGATTATCATCGGACGCGAGATCGTGGTTCTCGGGCTGCGCAATATCGCTTCCGCCGAAGGGTTTACCATTCCAGCTTCGGCGCTCGGCAAAACGAAAATGGTTCTGCAAGTGATCGCCGTTTGCGCGGTGATCCTTGCGGCCAAGCACGCCATCATTCGGCCGCTCGGCGTGCTGCTGTTGTGGCTGGTGGTGGGCAGCGCGGTGGTCTCCGCGTTTCAATATTTTCAAAAGTTTTGGGGCCGTGTCGACGGCAGCGTGAAGCAACGGCGTCACCTGAGAATTCTCGAACGGCGCAAGAACGCTCAGGATGTCCCGACTGTCCAGTAACGATTGGCTGGCGCTGGTGGAGATTGCCCGGCGCGCGATTTCCAGCGCCATCCTCGAAAAACGCCTCCCCGATCTCCTGCCTTACCCCGCGGCACTTTCCGAACCCAGAGGAGCCTTTGTCAGCTTTACCGCGGGGGAATTCTGCGCGGCTGCGTGGGGCAAGTCGAGAATCCCGGCCCGCTCGCGGACGTGGTCGCCCGGTCCGCGATCAACGCGGCCTTGTACGATTCGCGTTTCCCTCCGATTGGCGACCGAGGAAGTCGCCAGTCTGGAAATCGAAATCTCCGTCTTGACCGCGCTGGAACGCATTCTTCCCGAAGCGATTGTTGCGGGGCAGCATGGGTTATGGTGGTGCGCGAGTCCTCCAAGGGGCTTCTGCTTCCCCAAGTCGCCACGGAACGAAAATGGTCGGGCCAGCGACTGCTCGAGGAAACCTGCATGAAAGCGGGCTTGGCGCGCGATGCCTGGCGCGATCCTGGGACGGTGGTGTTTGGCTTCACTGCGGAAGTTTATTCGGAGAAGGGGCAGCGGAAAATTTCGGAATCGTAAAATGGAAGGTGGAATTTGTGGCGCAGGCTTCAGCCTGCGGGGTTTAGTCCTCGCAATGGCCAAAACCCACAGGCTGAAGCCTGCGCCACTCACTGCTCGCAGTTAAAGGTTTGCTCTTGCCGAAGGTGAGGAAAACGAAAAAGGATCCGATTCGCCTCGCGAATCAGATCCTTTTTTCTTCCGTGCGGATTGCGGAAGGAAACTCTGGCCGAAGCTATTCCACTTCGACGTAATCGCCGGCGTAGATTTCAACTCGCGCATCCGTCACCATGACGGTAGCCGAATTAGGCCCGGTGCGCAGGACGATCCCTTCGCCCAGCACCTGGCGCGGAAGATTGTTCCACTCATACTTGACGGGAGTGCTTCCGTAGCCAAAAGCCTTGTAAGCCGTATCTTGCGACTTGGTAGGCCGTCTCGATGTGCGTTCCCTGATAACGGAACACGCGGAAGTAGTCTCCGACGCGAACGCCCTGCGCGCTGCCCAGGTTGACGTACACGATTCTGCCAGGCCCGGTGAGCACACCGAAATCCTTGGAGGTGACGACCATGGCCGTCTTCTTTCCCGAGGGCGCGGCGAACGGATCAAGCTTCACGGCGTGGAACTGAGGAGCCGGACGGGCCACAAAGGGGCGCACAATGTCGCCACGCTGCATCATTTCGCAGCCCAGGTCCATTTCCGCGGTAGATGTCTTTGCGTCGACGTGCAGGACGCGCAACCGCCCGATATCCGCATACGTGGTGCCCATGGCCTTGTTCAGCATGGCCTGATACTTGAACCATGCGGTCATTGCCATGGCATCGCTGACGGGCCGGACCACTTCTAATTCGTCTCCGACTTTTACACCTTGTTCCGCGCCTCGGTTGATGTAGACATAGTCGCCCGTCGTGAAAGTGGTCTTGTATCGGGAATCCTCGCCGGAAATTATGTAGGAGTCACGCGGAACCGGCTGGTCCGTCACCACACCCGAACAATACACTTGCTCCGGAGAGGGGGTGTTCCGCGGGATCGCCTGCGCTTTGGCAATTCCAGCGGACATCACAAGGCCCAGTCCCACTCTAAGTCCTATAGTTAGAATGCGATAGCTCATTTTTTTGTCCATGGAGACTGCTCCTTGCGTTTCCAACTTAATACGTCCCGACACCGGTTAAGGCTGCTCATCAAAGCTAGCACTGGCCCCACGGAGCGTCAAGAAAACGTCGGGGGACGCTTTACACATTTGTAACCCACGTGATAGAAGCCTAAAGTTTAGCTTTGGGGGTGGAGGGCGCTTGAAGGGTCTCTTCGGAAAAGATCGCGTGTGCGGGGTCGTCGCCGCTGAAACGGCGAGAGAGATGAAGTCGCAGGTCCGCCTGGGCCTGCGCAAGACGCGCACGCTGGAATTGCGCCTGGACTATCTTCGCGGTGCGAAGGAGCGGGAAAATCTCCTTTCCTGGCTCGGCCGCAAACGCCCGCGCGCCGTGCTGATCGCCACGTGCCGGCGGAAAGAAGGGGGAGGGCTGTTTCAAGGCAGCCGGGAAGAGCAAATCGAGATCCTGGCGCAAGCGGCCCGCTCCGGCTGCGGCTGGTGCGATGTTGAAATTGAAACGGCGAAGCATATTGCCCGGGGTGAACTTGCGCGCGCGCTTTCTCCCGCGCGCGTGATGGTGTCGCATCACGATTTTCGCGGAACGCCGCGAAACCTCGCAGGAATCGTTCGCCAACTGGAACGCGCGGGCGGGCAAGCGATCAAGATCGCGGCGCAATGCCATTCCGTTTCTGACAGCGTGCGCATCTGCGAATTGGCCCGCGGCCGCCGCGATGTTGTCGTGATCCCGATGGGCGAATTCGGACTTGCGGGGCGCGTCCTGTCGCTGCGCATGGGCAGCGCTCTGGCGTATGCAGCGGTGGAACAGGCCACGGCGCCCGGCCAGCTCTCTCTGGATGCGATGGCCGATCTTTACCGGGCCGCGCAGATCACGCGCCGCACGCGCGTGTACGGCGTGATTGGCGATCCGATCGGGCATTCGCTCTCGCCCCTGCTGCACAACACCGCTTTTCGCGCGCGCAAATTCGACGCGGTATTTGTGCCGTTTCTCGTTCGGAATCTTCGAGAATTTCTGGGCGCGATGGAGGGATTTGGAGTTGCGGGCCTCGCGGTCACGATTCCGCACAAGGAGACGATTCTGCGCTCTCTGGACGACTGCGATCCGCTGGCCGCGCGCATCGGAGCGGTCAACACCGTCGTCGTGCGTGGCGGCGGGCGATTGTACGGGTACAATACAGACTACGTCGGAGTCCTGCGCAGTCTGGAAAAGCGGATGCGCCTCGCGGGGAGCCGCGTGCTGCTGTTTGGCGCGGGAGGCGCGGCGAGAGCGGCTGCGTTCGCGCTGGCGCAGGCGGGCTCGATTGTTTGCATTTGCGCGCGGCGTCCGGAACGCGCCCGCGCGCTGGCTCGCGCCGCCGGAGGGCAGGTCGTGGCGCGCGCCGATCTGGCGCATGAATTTTTCGACGCGATTGTGAATTGCACGCCCATCGGGATGCACCCGCACGGCGGCTCTCCGCTCGCGAGCGCGGAACTGAATTGCCGGATCGTCATGGACATGGTCTACCGCCCGCGGGAAACGGAATTGCTGCAACTGGCGCGGCGGAAGGGCATCGAGATTATTTCCGGCGTGGAAATGTTTCTCGCGCAGGGTTTCGCGCAGTACGAAATTTGGACGGGCGAGCGCGCGCCGGAAAGCGCCATGCGCCGCGCGGTGGTTTCGGCGCTCGATCGGGAAGAAAAATTGAAGGCGCGCCGCTCGTGACAGCGCCGCGACCGGGGAATCGCGCAGGAATCGCTCGAAAAATTTATGATCCAGCCTGACTTCAAATCGTTCTGCAAGCTTGCGCGGCAAGGGCAATCTCGTGCCCGTGTACGACACGTTCACGGCCGACACGCTCACGCCGGTTTCCGCGTATCTGCGGCTGGCGCAGAACGCGCGGTACGCCTGCCTGCTCGAAAGCGTCGAGGGCGGAGAAAAAATCGCGCGGTACACGTTCGTGGGCGCGAACCCGAGCGAAGTGTTCCGCTACGTCAACGGCGCGTGCGTGCTGGAAAGCGACAGCCGCACGTCCTGGGTGCAGGTGAATCCGCTCGATTACCTGCGCAATCGCGTGGAGCGGTATCGCCCGTGCGCGTGCCGGGCCTGCCGCCGCTCGTCGCGGGCGCGATCGGATATTTTGCCTATGACATGGTGCGGCTCATCGAGCGCATCCCGGACACGACGCGCGACGACGTCGGGATGGACGACGCCGTGATGATGTTTTTTCTCGGCCTCGTCGTGTTCGATCACGTGCGGCACAGGGTGTGGATCGTGCGCAACGTGTTCACCGACGGCGAAGGCAGCCTGCGCGCGAAATACAATCAGGCCGTGCGCGAAATCCAGGCCACGCGCCGCCGCCTGGACGTGCCCGTGGCCGCGGAACATCCCAAGCGCAGGAAACCGCGCCCGTTCAAGGTGACGTCCAATTTCTCGCGCGCCAAATTTCTCGAGGCCGTGAACAAATCGAAGGAATACATTCGCGCGGGCGACATTTTTCAAGTGGCCATCAGCCAGCGTTTCGCCGCGAAAACCGACGCCGACCCGTTTGAGATTTACCGCTCCCTGCGCGTCGTGAATCCGTCGCCGTACATGTATTTCCTGAAGCTGAACGATCTCGCCGTGGTTGGCAGCTCGCCGGAAATGCTCGTGAAGGTGCAGGGCCGCGAAGCGTTTTACCGGCCCATCGCCGGGACGCGCCCGCGCGGCGCCGATGAAAAAGAGGACGCGGCGCTGGAAGCCGAACTCGCCGCCGATCCCAAGGAGCAGGCCGAGCACATCATGCTCGTCGATCTGGGACGCAACGATCTGGGCCGCGTCTCGGAATACGGCACGGTGCGCGTCGAGAAGCTGATGTTTGTCGAGCGCTACTCGCACGTGATGCATCTGGTTTCGAGTCTGCGCGGGCGATTGCGCGAAGAGGTGGACTGCTTCGACGCGCTCGCCGCCTGCTTTCCCGGAGGCACGCTTTCGGGCGCGCCGAAAGTCCGCGCCATGGAAATCATCGACGAACTCGAGCCCACGCGCCGCGGCATTTACGGCGGAGCGATTCTGTATCTCGACTTCTCCGGGAATCTCGATTCCTGCATCGCGATTCGCACCATGGTCGTCAAGAAGGGCGTGGCGTACGTGCAGGCCGGCGCGGGCCTGGTCGCGGACTCGGTTCCCGAGACGGAATACACGGAGACGGTGAACAAAGCGCGGGCCCTGCTCACCGCGCTTGAAATTGCGCATCGCGGCGACGATCCCGCTCCGGGTGGCGGCTCGAGTAAGCGAAGATCGCGAAAGTAACCGTTGCTCCGGATTGTAAAACCACGCTGGTTCAGGAACGATTCCCCGGCGCCAGGGTAACTCCGCGAACGCCGCCGCGAAATGTCTGTCCCTGGCCACGTCCCGGGGTGTACTATTCAGTTATCGAATTCCTGTGGTCGCGTTCGGGAACCTTGCGGAGGAAGTCGTAATGACTCGCTGGTGCGCGGCTCTCTTTTTGATCTTGAGAGCAAGCTTGGTCGCCATCGCAGGATTGTCTCTACCCTTGTTTCTAGCGTTGTTCGTGGTGAACGCCTTCGCGGCGGGAGACGATCTGGAGAAGAAAGCCAACCATATCCTCGAAAGAGTGTCGCAGCTGGAAACGTTCCAGCGCGGCGATCCAAGACACGAACGCGAGGTGCGGTTTCGGCTCGTTCGCGCAGGCTCACCCGACGTCGAGGGCTTATTCGTGGTCAAGACAGACTCCGCAACCCTCTGGCGCGAGGACATCAACTTCGACAACTATCACTCCAGCGAGCTTCGTGTAAAGAACCATCTCTGGGTCAAGAGCACGCATGATTTCCTGCCCCTTGTGGTGCAGGAACTTCAGTCGGCCCTGATGATTCCCGTTCTGCGGATGGGAAAGGGAAATTCGGTCAAACGAATTTACGAAAGGGAAATCGAGGGCGTGCGCGTCCAGTGCATCGAATTCGAGACGGTGCACGGCGACGACAAATTCGAGAACGAGGCCTGCGTTCAGAAGGACACCGGATACCTTATGTGGGCGCATCACGACAGGACGCAGATGAGCTTCTCGGATTTTCTGCCGGTTGGCGGGATTGTGCTTCCCCGTCAGGTCACGATTGACCTTGACGCGAAAGGCAAGATCGTCGCGGAGTTGAGCGAAGAGATCGTGCAGAAATTTGATTCCACCGAATTCGCCCCACCGGACGGCGCAGAAATGACGGACGTTTGCGTGAAGGGAAGCAATCCCGCCCCTCTCTATACGCCCGATCCCGTGTTCAGCTTGATCGCGAGCCTTGGTATTTCTCACGGCCGGGTGACTGGAGTCCTCAAGGTGGACGAGGAAGGCAACGTCGTAAACGCGGCAATCGTTCAGTCGCTCAATCAGGTTGTGGACGACTTGGCACTAGCGACGGTGAAAAGGTGGAGGTATACGCCGGCTACCTGCAATGGGAAGCCAGTCAAGGCCGTAACACAGTTTTCCGTGACATTTTGACCCTGATCAGATGCTGAATCACACCACACCCGAGCGGGCCTCCCCCATGCGCACCTTTTTCATTGTCACCGCTGTCGTCTTGCTCGTCGGGGGCGCGTATGTGGGCTGGACCTTTTCTTCGCGCTGGGAGGCAAATCAAGCCATCGTAGAGAGGGCAGCAGAAAAGAAGCGGGCACAGGATCAAGAGACTTTCGAGGCCATGGGAGGAAATCATTTCGAGATTCTTGAATTCTCCGCCGATCCCGTGACGATTCAGGCGGGGGAGAAGAGTTCCCTCTGCTACAGCGTTTCCAACACAAAAGCCGTGAAGATCGACCCGCTACCGGAAGAACCCACCTGGCCGGCCTTTGCTCGCTGCGTCCACGTTTCGCCGCGCAAGACGGCCAAATATACGCTCACGATAGACGACGGCGCGGGACATACCAAGACCGCAAGCGTCGAGGTTAAGGTTCAGTAGCACAGGCTTCAGCCTGTGGGGGGGTGTTGCGGCAAGAGTGTTCCTGGTCTGACGAAAACCCACAGGCTGAAGCGTGTGCTACTTATTCCTACGGATGAATAATTAGTTTCTGCACGCGCCAGTTGGAAGTTTCCGCGGCGTATACCACGTTGTCCGACGCGCAGGCGAGCTGATGCGCGCCGGAAAACTCCTTCAGCTGCCGTCCGGACTTGCCGATCACGCCGAGCACTTTTCCGTCGAGCGAAACCTTGAAGATCCGCCCGGGGAACGTGGTTTCTCCGACATATAGAAATTGAGTTGGGCCGGGCGTGATGCAGATGGAATTAGGAGCGCCGATCACAGCGGTGAGGCGCTCGCCGGTGGGAGTGTTGCCATTGGTCGCGTGCGTTCCGGGAACGGGCGGCACGTCAATCGTGAACATGCGCTGGAATTTTCCGTCGGTATCGAACACCTGAATGCGCCGGTTGGTGCGATCGCCCACGTAGAGATTGTTGCTGCGGTCTATCACGATGGTATGGGGCAGACGGAATTGTCCCGGCGCCGTGCCCTTCTCCCCCCACGACTTCACCCAGTCGCCATTCTTGTCATATTTTGCGACGCGTGAGTTGACGTAGCCGTCGGTGATATAGATGTTACCGTCCGAATCCCAGGCCACGTCGGTGGGCTGGCGGAAGAGCCCATCCACGGCGGGAAGAGGAGGATTGGGGTGCCCCCACGGTTTCGTTTCCTCGTCGGCCCCTTCGGCGCGGCGTCCGAAAACCATGACCACTCGGCCCGCCTGGTTGAACTTGATGACCATGTCGGAACCTTTGTCGATGGCCCAGATGTTGTCGTCCTTGTCGATGCGCACGGTGTGGGCTTCGGACCAGGCATAAAGTCCCTTGCCGATTTCGCGGATGTACGCGCCATCGGGGCCGAACTCAAACAGTTGCGCCGCCGCGGGAGCGTAGGCGGGACCGTTGGCGCTGTTGGACCGCGTGAACACGAAGACGTGCCCCTTGGAATTGACGGCCACACCGGGAACCTCGCCGAAATTCATTCCGGGCGGAAGCTTGAAGAAATTGGGAACGGAGTCAAAAGCAAGTTCGGGCACACTTTGCTGCGCAAACAAAGGCGAAGCGAGCAGCACAGACAACAGGAAGAGCCACATTTTTATCTTCATCGAAACCTCACCGCAGATCTGAATTGAATTCCATCACTGACGTGCCGCGAGCCTACGCTTGGAGTGCGCGAGTGTCAATTAGCTGCGGCGTTGTGGCGCCGGCGCCGCAAGAAGGTTGCATTCTTTCCTGACTTGAAAGGTTGTGTTCCACCCGTCTGGTTTGATTTGTGGATTAGGGGCCTAGGCTTTTTTCTGTGTGTTGTTCAACACGGAATCCGGAATGATCAGGCGCTGGACGGGGCGGCCGCCTATGATGTGCGAGTCGATGATTTCATCGACGTCGGCGGGTGTCACGCCGCCATACCAAACTGCGTCGGGATAAACCACTACTGTCGGTCCGACCTCGCACTGTTCCAAACATCCGGACTTGTTTGCGCGCACCTTATCGCCGGGAATCCCGCGCTCGCGCAACTTATCCTTGAATATGCGATGAAGTTCGGCTTCGCCCGAAGGATTGCAGCAGCCGCGCGGGTTGCCGTCCGGCCGCTGGTTGGTGCAGATAAATATGTGTTTTTCAAATTTTGCCATGGGCCCTTGTGAGATATCTCCTTCAGCACTCATTGTACACGGCCTTTGGTAGGACGGGCTTCAGCCTGTCGGTTTTGAACTTGCTCGTGCCTACAAAAACCGACAGGCTGAAGCCCGTCCTACCAAATTCGTGTACTATTAGATTTCAGGGGAATCGGGGCCAATCGCACGGCCATCGGCGGCGGGAGCACACCATGAAGGCGCACTCGATTCGGGCCATCGCATTTGCAACTCTTTTGCTGGGGTTGTTCGCCGTTCGGACGGCGCGGACGCAACAGCAGCCGCCGCAGCGCGGCCCGTCTACGCCCGAAGAGCGCGCCCGGGCCGTGAAAGTCGCGCACGCACTCGAAGAGGATCCGCTCGCCAAGGATGCCAAGGACAATCGCGAATGGGTCATCCAATGGATCGTGGATATTCCGGACATCACCGTGAATGTGTGCTTCGATTATTTCGGCAAGATGCCGAATCCGCCGCGCGGCCATTCCAAGGAAATTGTCAGGCAGATGATCATCTCGAGCGCTGCTTTCATGATCGAGCACCCGGACAAAGCCAAAGACGAACAGGCCGTGGCCACGGCGGGCTTGCTCGGCTCGTTGAAGGCGTACCAGTCGATCCTCAAAGGGGAGCCCGACGCGCGCTGGCCCTACGTGGATAAGATCATCCAGATGCGCGACCAGGGCAAGCTCGACGACTTCGTTTCCGACACCCGCCGCAAGTGCGCGCAGGACGAAGAAGAACCCGATCCGGACACGATCCGGGCGGACGTCCGCTGATTTGTCCTGCTGGTCCGCCAGCCGTATAATTTCTTTTTGATTTTTCCCGTATGCGACCGCGTGTACGCGGCCGCGCGAAGAAGATTGACAAGAGCTGCCACCGATGATTCTGCTTCTCGACAACTACGACTCGTTCACCTATAACCTCGCGCAGTTCCTCGGGCAGTTGGGCGGGAAGCTGGAAGTGCACCGCAACGACCAGATCACGCTCGACCAAATCGCCGCAAAAAAACCGGAGAGGATCGTCATTTCTCCCGGACCGGGCACGCCGGAAGATTCCGGCATTTGCGTGGACGTGATCCGGCGATTCTCGGGGCAGATTCCCATCCTCGGCGTGTGCCTCGGCCACCAGGCCATCGGATACGCATTCGGAGGGAAGGTCATCCGCGCGCCGGAAATCATGCACGGCAAGACGAGCCGCATCCACCACGACAACAAAACAGTCTTCAAGGATTTGCCGCAGGATTTCGTCGCTACGCGCTATCACTCGTTGATCGTTGAGGAAAAATCGTTTCCCGCCGAACTGGAAATTTCGGCGAAAACCGACGGCATCATCATGGGACTGCGCCACCGGACCATGCGCGTGGAGGGAGTGCAGTTCCATCCCGAATCCGTGCTGACTGACGTGGGGATGCAACTTCTGAAGAACTTTCTTTCGCTGTAGGTTTAAGTAGCACACGCTTCAGCCTGTGGGTTTTTGTCCATGCATACACGAAACCCCACAGGCTGAAGCCTGTGCTACTTACTGCTACTTGTGCGCGAACGCGATGAGCGCGTCGAGTTTCTTGAGGGCTTCGCCTGAATCAATGGACGCGGCGGCAAGCTGCGCGCCTTCGAGGAAATCGGCGGCGCGGCCGGAGGCGACAATCGCGGCGGACGCGTTGGCGACAACTATGTCCCGCCGCGGACCTTTCTCGCCGGAAAGAATCGCGCGAATGAGGCCTGCGTTGTGCGCCGCGTCTCCGCCAGAAATCGCCTCGAGGGGCGCGCGCTCCAGGCCGAAATCTTCCGGCGTGACCTGGTAAATCCGCACCACGTCGCGGTGCACATCGCCGACCGATGTCTCGCCGGCCAGCGAAATTTCGTCCAGCCCGCCCGCGCCGTGAACGACAAACGCTCGCTCGACGTCAAGCTCACTGAGCACGAGCGCCACTTTCTCCACGACCTTCTCCGAAAAAACTCCGGCGATCTGCGCGCGCGCGCCGGCCGGATTGGTCAGAGGACCGAGCAAGTTGAACGCGGTGCGTCCCAGGCGCCGCCGCGCGGGCATGGCGTGACGCATGGCCGTGTGCAGCGCGGGCGCATAGAGAAATCCGATCCCGATCTCGCGAATGGCCGCGCCGACCCTCTCCGGCGGAACGTCGAGCGAAACTCCCAGCGCTTCGAGAACATCCGCCGAGCCGCATTTCGAGGAGATCGAGCGGTTGCCGTGCTTGGCGATGCGCACGCCCGCGCCCGCCGCAACGAAAGCCGCCGCCGTCGAGATGTTGAATGTCCCTGAAGAATCGCCGCCGGTGCCGCAGGTATCCACCAGCAATTCATCGGGGCGCGATCCTTCCGCGAAAACGGGCGTAACATGCCGCCGCATCGCGCGGGCGAAGCCAACGAGTTCTCCTACCGTTTCACCTTTCGCGCGCAGTACTGACAGCAGCGCGACGATGGTCTCTTCATTTGAGCGTCCGGAGAGAATCTCCTCCATCGCGAGTTCGGCTTCCTGGCGCGAAAGGTCCGAGCCAGCCTCCACTTTTTTGATGAGCGCATTCATCATGGGCGGATGGGATTCAAGCCATTGCAGAGGGCCGATAGCGGCATCGAACGCACGGCCACGTTGTTCCGAATTGGCATCCGTTGCGAAATCACCTGGTTCCTTTCGCCTTGCCCGGTTCGAGTGTTCCCTATAAACTCTTAAGTTTCCAATGTAACTAAATTCTAGCACTGATGGACGGACGATGAAGATCCACGAATATCAGGCAAAGGAAATTTTCAGGCGTTTCGGCGTGCCCACGCCTCGCGGTGAAATGGTCACCACACCCGATCAGGCGCGGGCTGTCGCCGAGAAATTGGGGACAAAGATCGTTGTGGTGAAGGCGCAAATTCATGCGGGAGGGCGCGGCAAGGCGGGCGGCGTGAAGCTGGCAAAATCTCCCGCGGAAGCGGCCGACCTGGCGAAGGCCATGATGGGCATGAAGCTCGTGACGCCGCAAACCGGTCCCGCCGGACGCATCGTGCAGCGATTGCTGGTCGAAGAAGGCCTCGATATCAAGCGCGAACTCTACCTGAGCATTCTGGTCGACCGCGCCGTCGCCGCTCCGGTGATCATGGCGAGCACGGCGGGCGGAATGGAAATTGAGGAAGTGGCGCACAAAAATCCCGAGCTGATTCTGCGCGAGACGATTCTTCCAGCGACCGGCTTGCAACCCTACCACACGCGCAAGCTGGCGTTCGGGTTGGGCCTCTCCGGCGACGCAGCCGCTGCGGCGGGGCCGTTCCTGCAGGCGCTCTACCGCGCGTTCCTTGAAACCGATGCGTCGCTTGCGGAAATCAATCCGCTGATCGTGACCGGAGACGGCAAGCTGGTGGCTCTCGACGCAAAAATGGCGTTTGACGACAACGCGCTCTATCGTCACAAGGACATCGCCGAACTGCGCGACTTGAATGAGGAAGATCCGCTCGAAGTCGAAGCGTCCACTTACAAGCTCAACTACATCAAGCTCGATGGCAATGTCGGCTGCATGGTCAATGGCGCGGGACTCGCCATGAGCACGATGGACATCATCAAGTTGTCGGGCGGCTCGCCGGCCAATTTTCTCGACGTCGGCGGCGGCGCATCGGCCGAGCAGGTGAAAAACGCGTTCAAGATTCTGGTGAAAGACCCGAGCGTGAAAGGCGTGTTCATCAACATTTTCGGCGGAATCCTGCGGTGCGACGTGCTGGCGTCCGGCGTGGTTGCCGCCGCGAAAGACTTGAACCTCAAGCTTCCGGTTGTAGTTCGCATGGAAGGGACAAATGTGGAAAAGGGGCAAGAAATCTTGAGAGACTCAGGCTTGGGGTTGACGATTGCGAAAGACATGAAGGATGGAGCGGAGAAGGTCGTCGCGCTCGCAGGGGGTGCGCGATGAGCGTACTCGTCAACGAAAATACGCGCGTCGTCGTGCAGGGCCTGACCGGCCGCGAGGGCAGCTTTCACGCCGGTCAGATGGTTGAGTATGGCTCCAAGGTGGTTGCGGGCGTGACCCCGGGCAAGGGCGGATCAAAACACGAAAATATTTGGGTATTCAACACAGTTTCGGATGCGGTGCGCGAAACGGGTGCGGATGCATCCATAATTTTTGTGCCGCCGCCGTTTGCCGCTGACGCGATTCTCGAGGCGATCGATGCCGGCGTACCGCTCGTCGTCTGCATCACGGAAGGCATTCCCACGCTCGATATGGTCCGCGTGGCGGCCGTGCTGAAAAATTCCAAAACGCGCCTGATCGGGCCGAACTGTCCGGGAATCATTTCTCCGGGAAAATGCAAAATGGGGATCATGCCGGGGCGGATTCACAAGCAGGGAAACATCGGAGTCGTGAGCCGCAGCGGAACGCTGACGTACGAGGCCGTGCATCAACTGACGCAACTGGGCATCGGCCAATCCACGTGCATCGGCATTGGAGGCGATCCGATTATCGGAACCACGCACACCGACGCGATCAAGCTCTTCAACGAAGATCCCGAGACGCACGCCATCGTCATGATCGGCGAAATCGGCGGCGACGCGGAAGAAAAGGCGGCGGCGTACATTAAGGACAACGTGAAAAAGCCCGTCGTGGGATTGATCGCCGGGCAGACCGCACCTCCGGGGCGCCGCATGGGCCACGCGGGCGCGATCATCAGCGGCGGCGCAGGCACCGCCGTCGAGAAATACAAAGCGATGGCTGCCGCGGGAATTCATACGATTCAGAGTCCAGCGGACATTGGATCCACGTTGGCGGCGGTGATTAAGAGATAGGTAGCAGGGGGGCAGGGAGCAGAAGGTAGAGAAGGAAAGACACGAAATTCCCGAATGACAATACGACTAGGGAGAAATTCTGAATGGCAATCGAACGTACTCTTGCAATCATCAAGCCTGATGCAGTGGGGCGAGGCCTGACGGGCGAAATCATCTCGCGAATTCAGAAGACCGGTTTTCAAATTGTTGCAGTCAAGTCGTTGCGCCTCACGCAGGGCGAGGCCGGCGGTTTTTACGCCGTGCATCGGGCGCGTCCGTTTTTCGGCGAGCTGACGGAATTCATGAGTTCCGGCAAGATCGTCTTGCTGGCCCTCGAAGCCGAAGGCGCAATCCTGAAGTGGCGCGACACGATGGGCGCTACCGATCCCGCAAAAGCTGCTCCAGGGACCATTCGCCGCGACCTTGGCACCAGCATTGGCAACAATTGCACTCACGGTTCGGACGCCCCGGACACAGCCGCTTTTGAATTAGGATATTTCTTCGCGGGATACGAGTTGGTTTAGCCCCGCGGCTCTAGCAAGCGCGCTATCACAAGACGACCACTCAGGTGTTCGCGAGGCTTCTTGGGAAACGCCCGTAGCGCTTCCGGAGTTCGGCGATACCAAAGGCAGCGCTCATCCCAATGTAATAAACTTGGATTAAGATGAACTCCAGACCGTCCAATTTCCCCCTTCGGAAAATCCAACCTGGTCTATGGCGGGTGTGAAAGACAACCCATAGGTTAAAAAGAAGCAACAGCGCTGGCAAGCTGAAATAGAAGTAGGGCGAAAGTCGCGCCCATCGTGAGGGCTTCACATCTCCAGAATCAACCAGATTTGCTCTACCCAAGTTCGATACTCCGCCCGGCATGCCGCGCACTTTTCCATACATGTGCTGATCATAATTGACGCCAGTCTGCAGCAGCTCGAACCGGACTCCGTCGCCAGGCTCGAGATAGTCGAAGATGCACTGGGCCGCATATGGATATGTTGCGCTGGGCTGAACAGAAAACGATTTTCCTCCGCCGACTGCGGATCGAATGGCGATTCGCAAAATCTTTCGATTGGAACCCCATGTACCAAGCCGCAATGGGTCGGTTTCGACGATGTCCGAGCGGTGAAAGGTTCTACGGCCGGCATTCCAAAGGACGATCTCGCTGACACAAATGTATGGGCTGCCCGCATCCTTCATCGCAGTCTTGATCTCCTCAGGCAGGTTCTCCTTCTCCTCGCCCACGATAATTTTCCCGTCCCATTGGTATGCCAACTTGGCCTTGGGTTTTTGCCAGAAGGAACGAAAGAGAAATGTAAAGATGGTCAAGGCCAAGAGCAAGAGCCAAATCGACCATCCGAGCCAGATAGAAATTGCGATCGCTGCGAGCATTGGTTAACTCAAGTGTGAGTACTATATTCTAAATGTTTAATTCGGGCAAGAAGTCTCCCGCCAGTGGAAAGCGAACTTTTTGCATTGCGCGGGCCTGTACTCCTAGAACCACGTTGGACGCTGGGGCTTTTGGCGGATAGTCGGATATCGGCTCAGCCCGGCATTGCCTCTCGGAGCCTTGCCCTCAAAGCCGGATCCTGATACATTACCGGCTCAATAACCACGTCCCCGGAAATCAACGTTAGTACGTGCCATGAAGCTGCGGAACCCAGACCCAGCCGCCGCGGCCACTGCCGAGATATCTCCAGTGTCCATGACTCGCCGTTTCTTTGCGCGCCGGCGAATGGAGACCATGGTTTTTGTTAGCCTGGACGCGGACAGCGCGGGCTCCCTTACCAATTCCCGCGAGAATGGTCCGGCCTCTCCCGCCAACCGGCGCATCGCCATCGGCCAAACCCTTCACGTCATATTCAAGCTGGCCGGCATCGACGGGTGGATGAGGGCCACGACCAGAGTCATGTGGCTCAGCGACTCGGGGAGAGCCGCCGGCCTGAAGTTCGTCGATATGCCGGACGAAACCGGCCGCCTGGTGGAGCAATGGCTCGCCAAGCGGGAGCAGGCAATCCGCTCAAACGCGACCTCTGGTTCCCAATCGGCGCCCGCTCAGGATGCCACCTCGGCCGCCCTGCCTTATTTCGACGTGGATTCTTATCAAGTAGCTCTGCCAGTTGAGGCCATTGAAATTATCCCGGCACGATTCGTTTCCAGCAGGGAGCCTGCCAAGGCTGCGGTTCCATCGAGCACGCCCAGAGAGGCTCCCAGGATTGAAACCGATTCCGCGAAAGGCGCTGCGGCGCCACAAAGGCAGGGTTCCGTGAGATTGCCGGATCCGGCCGCTGTTAATTCTCCATTGGAAGCCCTAAAAAATGACCGGAGAGTGGTGCGGTCGTTTGCGTTGACGGTGGGCGCGCTGATGGCAATGGTTGCGATGGTCGGCTTAGTTGTTTGGCAGATTCGAGACCGCTCAATTCTGCGCCTGGTAAGCGCGCAACCCATCCAGCCAAACGTTCCCTCCGCGGCTGCGGCCTTCGCTCAGCCGCGGATCGATGCGAGTCTGAATTCTTCCGAAGCTTCGCTGGGTGAATTCGCGATCGCTTCCATGACCAAACAGCCCGCGCGCTCTGCAATCACAACTCAAAATGCGGGCAAGCGGGGGAAACTGGGAAAGCCGGACATGACGGCGTCACCCTTCCCGCCAAACGTGCCCGTGACCCCGATAATCCATCCCCTGGCAAGCCGGCCTGCGCCAGCACCACAAATTCCTCAGTCGGCTCCGCCAAGCACGAAGATTCTCCCGCCAGCGCGCCTGCGGCCGATGACTGCCGCTCCTGGCGCGATGCCTCAGGTACCACCCGTGACCGCGCCGGCGAATTCGATATCCGAGCGCCCAGCGGAACCCTCGGTTCCGGTGCCGACTGCGGATAGGGCATCCATCCCAGCAGCGGTGACGCCACTCAATTCCGAAAACCAGACCGGCTCCATCGAAGTTATTTTCGACCCGTATCCTTCCATTCGCATGCCCGCGGGAAAGGAATCTTTGGGGGGGCGGCCGGCAACGCTTACCATTGGCCATCTAGTGTCCAAGGTCGAGCCGGTTTACCCAACGGATGCGCTGCGGCAGCGGATTTCCGGGACGGTCAAAGTGCACGTCGTCTTGGGGATTGACGGGCGAGTCGAGACGGCTTTGGTGGTCGACGGCCCTGTTCAGCTTCGCGAAGCGGCTCTTCACTCCGTCGAGCAGTGGCGCTACGAACCAACCCTTCTGGGAAACACGCCGGTGGAAGCAGAAGAGGACATTTCGCTGGTTTTCCGGATCAGCACCTCACATCCAGCCAATTAGCGAGCCCTGGTGTGTAAGCCGTAATATGTTTTCGTGGATTCCATCCGCGAACCGGGACGAAGGATGTTCCGCGGAATCGCAATGTGCAGCCGTTAAGCGGGACGCCGTCCGAGCGACCTAGCCCGAGTTTCTCACAACGCGAGGAACTAGAATCCCTTTTTTCTACGACAGGGACGTGGAAAGGCCGTGTGTAAATGTTTTCAGTGGAACAGGCTTCAGCCTGTGAGATTTGCGCAAACCCCGCAGGCTGAAAGCTGTTCCACCGAGACCGTTCGAGGTTCCTCAGCTTGCCTATAAAAGGTTTATTGAGAACTCCATTCACGACTTTGTGAGAAATCCGGGCTAGTTTCCCCCGCTCGTGTCGAGCGCCTCGCCGCTCGCCAACACGACTTTTTGAATCCAGATTTCCGGCGCTCCCGTTTTGGCCGGAAAACCGCTGATCGAAATCACGTCGCCAGTCTTGAGTGTGTCTTTCGTCCACCCGGATCGCATCAAGTGGTTCGGGCTAGTCAGCGCTCCCGCCCAATTCTGGACGTTCCCTTTGTCATCTTTCACATCGAGGGAGATCGTCACATGGGGATTGATGAACTGGAAGTTCGTCACCGAGCCTTTTACAGTGACGGACTTGGTCGTATCGAAGTTTGCGGTTCCATGGTGGGCGAACGCCATCGTGGAACCCAGCAGAAAGAAAACGATTAGAGCAAGCGAAAGTACCCGTCCGTTTTTCATCTGAAACCTCCGAGCTTTGGCTCTGCCAATTTTGCGCCTCTCGAAGCGCCCGCTAACTTCTTGTTCAGAATGGGCTATCCGGCCAGAGGAGGCTGTGACCTTGGTCACCCATGGATGTGCGGGCAGTCACCCCAGCTAGAGCTGTTTCCCTCGCAAATTAGGTAGAATTGAAACTGGTGGAACCCATGCGCGAACTCGGGCGAATGATGGTCTTCGCGGGCGCGGCGCTCGGGGCGGTCGGAGCGCTCGTTTGGCTGGCTGCGCGGCGAGGAGGATTTCCGTTGCGCCTGGGTCGCCTGCCGGGCGACATTGCCTACCAGGGAAAACATGGCTCGTTTTATTTCCCCGTGGTGACGTGTATCCTGCTGAGCGTGGCGCTGACACTGATCCTGTGGCTGGTGCAATGGCTGAAAAGGTAAAACAATTCGAGTTGAACCTCGCCCCGGAGCGAAAAATCTGGAGCGTGGCGGAGCTGACGGCGCGAATTAGCGGCGTCCTTGCTTCGCAATTTTCCAATTTGTGGGTGGAGGGCGAAGTCTCTAACTATCGCCCCGCACAATCCGGTCACCTCTATTTCACCCTCAAGGACGCCAAAGCGCAGGTGCGGTGCGTGTGCTTTCGCACGCAGGCGATGCGGCTGAAATTCCGGCCCGAGGACGGATTGAAACTGATCGTGCGCGGATCGATCAGCGTGTACGAGCCGCGCGGCGAATACCAGATTTACGTCGAGCACATCGAGCCGTCCGGAGTCGGCGCGCTGCAACTCGCGTTCGAGCAGCTCAAGAAGCGCCTCGATGCCGAAGGACTTTTCGACGTAGCGCGCAAGAAGCCGCTGCCCATGTTGCCGCGTCGCATCGGCGTCGTGACGTCGCCGAGGGGCGCTGCCGTGCGCGACATCATTCGCATCCTGCGGCGGCGTTTTCCGAATCTGCACCTGATCGTTTATCCCGTGCGCGTGCAGGGCGAAGGGGCGGCGGAAGAAATCGCCTCGGCGCTGAAATATTTCAACCGCAAACAAATGGTCGACGTCATTCTGCTCGCGCGCGGCGGCGGGTCGATCGAAGATCTGTGGGCGTTCAACGAGGAATCCGTGGCGCGGGCGATTGCGGCATGCACGATTCCGATTGTGAGCGGCGTCGGACACGAAACCGATTTCACGATCGCGGACTTTGTGGCCGACGTGCGCGCATCGACGCCGTCCGCCGCCGCCGAAATCGTCGTGCAATCGCGGCAGGAATTTCAGCGGCATCTTGGAGAACTGGAACACAAGATTTCGCAGCGCATGCGGTATATCCTGCTCGAGTGGCGGCATCACCTGAAGGAACTGACCACGCACATGGGATTTCGGCGGATTGAGGACTTGCTGCGCCGTCACCGGCAACAGACAGATGAGATGACAGCGCGGCTTGGCGTCGCGCTGCTGGGCCGACTCGAGCGGCTGCGCCACCGTTACACGATTGCCGGGACTCGCATCGCGTCACTCGATTTGCGCGCGCGAATCCGGACGCTGGGCTTGCGGCTCGTGCAGCGTTCGGCGGAACTCGGCATGCGCATGGAGCGATTTCTCGTCGGCAAGATCCAGCTCTTAGAAAAGTTGCGTGTGCAACTCGACGAGCGCAGCCCGCTGCGCGTCCTGCAGCGCGGCTACGCGATCTGCACGGACGCCGCGGGAAACGTGGTGAACGCCGCCGACCAGGTCTCCGTTGGCGCTGAAGTCAAAGTGCAACTCGCGCGCGGCCGCCTCGGCGCTGAGGTCCGCAGAAGAGAGTTGCCGAAAGATTAGGTAGTGGATCGTCTGAGGGAAACCTCGTTATGACATTCGTTTTCACGAATCGGACTTTTCAGGAGCAGGAACAAGTCAATACATATCTCAGAATTCTTCTCACTTCGGCGGTTTTGGGTTTGAATTGTCTAGGGATATTGCTGTGCGGTGGGCGATTGATCAGAGCATCCCATGGCGACCTCTGGTGGCTCCGCAGAGGGCCAATACTTGTGTACTCCTTATTGCTCATGGTAGGGCTTCCGTGGATCTTGACGGTTTGGTATGGGGCTGCGGGCTTGCTTTATGATCTAATCTTGGGCACGTTTGTGGCTGTGATCTCATTTGTCGGATGGCTGACTAGCGTTCGGCACTAACAGTTCAATTCATCCGACGCCGATTGATGCACACATGGGCGTTGCTTACTCGTCGGACGTGCTCGCAACCTTCAGCACCGCGAGGAACGCCTCCTGCGGGATATCCACGCGCCCCACTCGCTTCATGCGCTTCTTTCCTTCTTTTTGTTTCTCGAGAAGTTTACGTTTGCGCGTAATGTCGCCGCCGTAGCACTTGGCGAGCACGTTTTTGCGAATCGCTGCGACGGTTTCGCGCGCGATCACACGGCTGCCAATGGCGGCCTGGATCGGCACCTCAAACATCTGGCGCGGGATCAGTTTCCTCAATCGCGTGACGAGTTCGCGCCCGCGCTCGTAGGAAAATTCGCGATGGCACACGAGCGCCAGCGCGTCGACAGCCTCGCCCGCAATCAGGATGTCCAGCTTCACAAGGTCGGCTTCCTTGTAGCCCGCCAGGTGGTAGTCGAGCGAAGCGTAGCCGCGCGAGGCGCTTTTCAGCCGGTCGTAGAAATCCAGGACGATTTCGTTGAGCGGCATTTCGTACGTCAGCATCACGCGCTGCGGCGAGAGGTACTCGAAATTTTTCTGCACGCCGCGCTTTTCCTCGCACAGCTGCAGAATCGCGCCGACCGAATCTTCCGCCGTGATGATCATCGCCGTGATCACCGGCTCTTCGATCTTCGCCATTTCGTTGGGCGGCGGAAATTTCGTCGGGCTGTCCACTTCGACGACGTCCCCGGCTGTCGTCGTGATGCGGTAACGCACGCTCGGCGCCGTGGTGATGAGGTTGATGTTAAATTCGCGCTCCAGCCGCTCCTGGGCTATCTCCATGTGGAGCAAGCCGAGAAATCCGCATCGAAAACCGAATCCGAGCGCCACGGAATTTTCCGGCTCGTAGAAAAACGCCGCGTCATTCAGTTGCAGTTTGCCGAGGGCGTCGCGCAAGTTTTCGTAGTCGCTCGCCAGCACCGGAAACAGGCCCGCGAACACCATGGGCTTGATCGCTTCAAACCCTGGAAGCTGCGGCGCGGGGCGCGCGGCATCGGTAACAGTGTCGCCCACACGCGCATCGGCCACTTGCTTGATGTTGGCGACGACGAAGCCGACGTCTCCGGCGACGAGCTCATCGAGGACAACCGGCTTGGGAGTAAGCGCGCCCAGCGCTTCGACTTCATACACCTGGTCGTTGAAACAAAGCCGGATCTTCATGTGCCGCGTGATCCGGCCGTTCATGACGCGCACCAGAATTACCGCTCCGCGAAAAGGATCGAACCAGGAGTCAAAAATCAGCGCCTGAAGCGGCGCTTCCGATGTGCCCGTGGGCGGAGGGATGCGCGCGACCACGGCTTCCAGCACCGACTCCACGCCGAGGCCGCTCTTGGCGCTGATCAGCAGCGCGTCGGACGCCGGAATGGCCAGGACGTTTTCGATCTGCTCCTTAGCCTGATCGGGCTGCGCGGCGGGGAGATCGATCTTGTTGATGACGGGAATAATCGTGAGATTGTGCTGCGATGCGAGGAACGTGTTCGCGACGGTCTGCGCCTCGACGCCCTGGCTCGCGTCCACCACCAGCAGCGCGCCTTCGCACGCGGAAAGCGCGCGGGAAACTTCGTAGGAAAAATCGACGTGGCCGGGCGTGTCGATCAGGTTGAGCTGATATTCGTTTCCGTCTTTCGCTTTATAGTGCAGGCGAATGCTCTTGGCCTTGATGGTGATGCCGCGCTCCCGCTCGAGGTCCATCGAGTCGAGCACCTGCGCGCTCATCTCGCGCTGGCTGAGCGCGCCCGTAAGCTCAAGCAGGCGGTCGGCCAGCGTGGACTTGCCGTGGTCAATGTGCGCGATGATGCAAAAATTGCGGACGAAGCGTGGGTCCATCAGTTAGCCTGCCGGCGCGCGGTGTTTGCGCCGGTTAAAGTCTCCTGTCTTGAGCGGTCCGGTGGCGATATTTCGCGTAGGGTTTCGCTCCGTGCAAAGCGCGAACCGTTCCGTAGCATTTCAGTGTGCCATAACTGACCGCAGGCCGAAAGCGGGCGTGGGGTTCGGCGGTGGCTCAATTTGAAAGGAACCGTGGCCTCTCCGTCCCGGAGTGCACGGGACGGAGAGGCCACTACAAAACCTGAACGCAACGCGCCGTTAGTTTTGTAGAGGCCGCCCGCTCTCGGGGCGGGCAGCTTTTCGCTTCCGTCCGCTACCGGTGTAAGTTTTTACCAGGAGCATTTCGCAAGAAATCAGCACATTCCGATCCCCAGTCACGCTACCGGGTCGCCGTGTATTTCCAATTCATTCATTTCCACGCCGCATGCTTCGGGCAGGGGCAGCCGGCCGGTCCAGTTCGCCCATCCCCAAAAAATTGCGGTGGTCGAACTAAGCAAGCCCGCTACAACTCCGATCGTTCTCGGGCTGTAGCGCGTTGAGGCGATTCCCGCCGCGGCCATGGAGATCATCATCATCGACCAGGTCAGCGTTTCGATCGTGGAAAAGACGCGCCCTCGATACCGGTCGGAAACCGTCCTGAGCAAATAGGAGTAGTTCAGGATCGAATTCATGGCTATGGCGGCCCGCGACACGAGGATATACAACAGCGCCATCTCGAATTGCGGCGTCCGGCTGAACAAGACGTACGCGCCGCCGTGCACTAGGTAGTCAACAAAGACTGCGAGCTTGTACTCCCCAAAGGAGAGCCGCTTGCCCAGCCAGTTCGCAAACGTGCCGCCGAGAAGGAGCCCTATCCCGGCAAATCCCCAAATTGTGCCGATTCCGGCGGCCCCGCGATTGAACACAACTTCGCCGAATAGTGTAAACAGAATCTGCGCCGCCCCGCCGCCCGTGGCCCATCCCACCGCCAGCAGCGCAATCGCAAGAACGAGCGGAACCGAACGCATGTACCGCAGCCCCTCGCGATATTCATGCCAAGGGCGGATGACTTCCGTCTCCGTCAGGTCTCTGTGATCGGCGCGAAACCGTTTGCCTTGAGGCTCCCGTAAATTCCAGATCGCCCACGCCGAAAACAGGAACGATAGCGCATTGAATGCGAACGCCCATTCATAGCCGATGCCGACCACTGTTGCGCCAAGAAATGTCCCGATCGTCAGGTTGGTCCATTGGGTCGTCTGCGTCAGTGAATTCGCAGTATGAATTTCCTCCTCATTGGCGATGGTCGGTAGAATGGCGGTGCGCCCAGCCGTGAAAAACGGCGACGCGATCATCAACAGCGCGCTGAACGTGTACAGGAGCCATACCTCCCGTTGCCGCAGGGCCAGAATGAATCCCAACGCAAAAACGGCTCGGGTGAGATCGCTGGCGATCATGATGCGCTTGCGGTCAAACCGGTCCAGCATCACGCCCGCAAGCGGTCCAATGGTGATCGCCGGGATGGCGCGCGACAGCATGACGCCCATGACCACCAGGCCCGAATGAGTCAGCTGCATCGCCATCGCAAACACGGCAATATTGTTGAAATTGTCGCCGATTTCGCTGACGACCTGCCCCATCCACATGCAGCGATAGTTGCGGTTCCGGCGAAGGAGTTCTAGAAATTCGCGCATTAGTTAAGGCAGCTCTCGTTGCAACCCGGCCGGCTCGGCGAATGTTCGATGAAGAGGCGAGCGCTATAAGTTTGCATCCTCAGAAAGTCTGACACAGTTCTCCCCAGCGCACACCTTCTTGGTTAGCAGATTGTTACTGACAGCGACCAGTCTGCTTCGTCCGAACCCCGAATGGGCCGTGAATTTATGCACAGCTTGGAATTGCTGAATTGAGCAGCGCATCCGCGATCGGTTTGGCACGCCAAGCCGCAGCGGTATATAGTATTTTTGTCCTGACTAGTGTCGATCCGCGAGTCCGCGGTCGCAACTTCACATAGGAAAACCGTCCGAGCCCGCATGAACGTGGACATCATCAAGCAACTGGAAAAGGCCAAGCGCTTCGTCGAGAAGAGCCGCATCGACGAGGCCATCGAGGCCTATCAATCGGTGCTGTCGGCAGCTCCCAACCACCTCGAATCCATGCAGTCGCTGGGCGACCTCTTCACCATGCAGAACCGGCCGGACCGGGCAGCCGTTTACTACGGGATGCTCTTTGACCACTTTACGGCACCCAGGGAAGAGCCCAAGGCCGTCGCCCTGTACGCGCGCTTTTTGAAGCCGCACCAGCAGCCTCCGGAACGCGTCGCCAGATTTGCCCTCCTTCTGCAAAAGCAAAACCGCATGGAAGAGGCCATCGAACAATTCATGTCCGCGGCTCTCGCGTATGAATTGAGCGGCAAAGGAGACGATGCTCTGGCGTGCTTCGTGCGCATCGCGCAGATCGATTCCGAAAGCCGCGAGCGCCACATCGCCGTGGCCGATTTGGCCGAACGCCTGGGCAACCACGCCGCCGCTTCCCGGGGATACTTGCGGGCCGGGCAACTCTCCACGCGAAACGATGACGAGGCGATTGAATTTTTCTCGAAAGCGCACCAGCTTATGCCAAACGATCGCAGCGCGTCCCTGATGTACGCCCAGACGCTGCTGCGCAAGGGCGACGCGCCGGCGGCGGCCGCGCTGCTCGCGCCTTTGAGCGATACCGAAAAGGACGCGACGTTTCTGGAAACCTACGCCGAAGCCCTGATGCGTTCCGGCCAACTGGACGCCGCGCGCGCCGTCCTGGAGCGCACGACGAACCAAGGAGCGAGTTCGCCGGAAAAATTTTTCTCCCTTGCCACCGAGTTCCTTCGCGCCGGCCAGGAAGAAAAAGCCGTCAACCTTTTATCCGCCATCAAGAAGAGCATGCTCGCCGCGCGGCGGGAAACGGAATTCGCTTCCGCTGTCGACCAACTGGTTGGAGCGTTCCCAAAATCGCTGCGCCTGGCCCAGTTCTGGGCGGCCTTCTACGCTGAAATCAACCGCGAGACGAAGTATTTTGACGCCGTGGTTCGCCTCTTCGATTTGAACCTTGCGTGTGACCAGCTTCCCGGCGCCTGTGATGCCCTCGAAAAGCTCGTCGAAATCGATCCGTACGATTCGCGCAATCAGGGGCGCCTCGACCTGCTGAAAGGGCGCGCGAGCGACGATTTTTTGAGTCGCGTAAAGTCACGTCTGTCCAATGCCGCCACGCATCGCCCGGACGGCCACACGCACGAACAGCCCCGCGGAAAAAGCAGCGAACCGTCGGCGGCCATTCTGGGTGACGTTCAATCCGGGCAGACACTCGAAGACCTGCTCGTCCAGGCGGAAATTTTTGTCCAATACTCGCTGCAGTCAAAAGCCATCGAGCGGCTGCAACGCATCGTGGAACTTTTTCCAGGGGAAGAAGAAAATAATGAACGCCTGCAAGGCCTCTTTGAAGCGGCGCGCTGGTGGCCGGAGGAGGGCAGTGTCCCGCGCAGGCCGCCGGAACCTGTGCGAGCGGCCGTCGAGGAGCCCCCGAATCGCGCCAGTACCGCTTCCCCCTATGCTCCCGAAACGCTGCGCGATCTCGCGAAGATTTCGGAAATCAATCAGAATGTTTTCCGCCAGCCATCGCCGCGCGCCATGCTTTCGGTCGCGGTGAACGAGGTCGGCAACTATTTGCGAGCAGCAAGATGCATCGCGGTGGTCGGCCCTCCCGGCCAGCCGCCGCAAATGGCGTCGGAGTTCTGCGCTTCCGGCGTCGAGGCATCCCCTGGCAGCCAGATCGTGCGCCTGATCGGCCAGATTGAACGCGCCACGCCTGACACGCTCGGCGGCTTGCCGCTCGAAGCCACCGCCGCGCCGATCCTCCGCGAAATGGGCCTGGAAACGTCACTGGGAGTCCAGCTCACCGATCCGGAGACGCAATCTCCCGCCGGAATGATGATCGTGGGATTCGCCGGACCGCATGCATGGAAACCCAACGAAACTTATTTCCTGCAATCCATCGGCGATCAAATGCTCATGTGCGTGCACCACACGCGTCTTCGCACGCTCGTGCGCACGCTTGCCGTAGCCGATGAAAAAACCGGATTGCTGGCGCGCGGTTCCTACATCGATTGCCTGCTCCACGAATCGCAGCGCGCGCGAACGCAGGGCATACCCCTAGCCCTGGCTCTGTTGCAGATCGACGGCGGCCCGGAACTCATGCGCCAGCAGGGAGAGGGGCCATTTGACCGGTACATGGAGCAACTCGGAAAATCCGTGCAAGCAATCATCCGCCAAACCGACCTCGCGATAAAGTACACTTCCTGGGCGCTGGCGGTTGTTTTGCCGGACACTCCGCTCTCGGGCGCGCAGATGTTCGCCGAAAAGCTGAAGAAAGCCGTCGGCGGATTGCGTCCTCAGTGGGACGGAGGGCAGTTGACCATGAGCTTCGCCGTGGCCGAGGCGATCGCCCGGCAGGACTACGATAACGAGGACATCGTCACCGATCTGATCAACCGCGTGGAGGCGGGCCTCGAAGAAGCCCGCAAGCGCGGCGGCAATGAAATCGTTGCCCTCGAAATGGCGAAGAATTGAGGGATGCGGATGGCCTACGAAAACCTGCTCTATGAAAAGCGGGAACGCATCGGATTCATCACGTTCAACCGCCCGAAGGTTTTGAACGCGCTCAACCGGAAAACGATGGAAGAGCTGAAGGAAATTCTGACCGCCGCGCGCGAGGACGATGAAGTGCGCGTCCTGATCCTGACCGGCGCGGGAGAAAAATCGTTTGTGGCCGGCGCGGACATCGCGGAACTCGCCGTGCAGACGCCGGTCAGCGGCAAGGAAACGGCCGCGTTTGGCCAGGGCGTTCTGCGTTTGCTGGAGACGCTGGGGAAACCGTCGATTGCGGCCATCAATGGCTTCGCGCTCGGCGGCGGATGCGAGGTCGCGCTGGCCTGCTCGATGCGCCTGGCCTCGAAGACGGCGAAGCTTGGCCAGCCGGAAGTGAAGCTCGGCATCCTCACGGGCTATGGCGGCTCGCAGCGCCTCACGCGGTTGTGCGGCAAGGGAGTCGCAAACGAACTCTGCCTGACCGGAGAGATGATTTCAGCGGAGGAGGCTCTGCGCATCGGCCTCGTGAATCACGTCTACGAGCCCGCGGAGCTATTGCCCGCGGCGGAGGCCCTGGCGAAAAAAATCGTTGCCAACGCGCCGCTCTCGGTGAAGTTCACGATGGAAGCCATCGAGCGCGGGACGGAAATGCCGCTCGAAGAGGGCCAGTATCTCGAAACGACTCTCTTCGGCCTGTGCGCCGCCACGGAAGATATGCGGGAAGGAACGCGCGCGTTTCTGGAAAAGCGGCCCGCGCAATTTCGCGGAAAGTAGCGCGAACGCGCGGCGCCGAAACTCATTCACATGAACAAACCCTTTCACGGAAAAGAAGTTCGCGCGGCGGCGAATGCGGCGGGCTTGAGATTCGCGCTGGTGGTCAGCCGCTTCAATAGTTTTATTACCGATCGCTTGCTGGCCGGCGCCGTGGATGCGCTCGAAGCTGCCGGCGCGGACGCGGAAAACATCGTGGTCGTTCACGTCCCCGGCTCGTTTGAAATTCCGCTCACTGCGAAAAAAATGGCCGAGGGCGGGCGCGTCGACGCTGTGATTGCCATCGGCTGCGTTCTGCGCGGCGAGACCGCGCACTTTGACTATGTCGCGAGCGAGGTGGCGCGCGGCGTGCAACTCGCGCAACTCGACACCGGCATTCCGGTGATTTTTTGCGTTCTCACCTGCGACACGCTCGAGCAGGCCATCGACCGCGCCGGGCTCAAGGGCGGAAACAAGGGCTACGACGCGGGACTGGCCGCCGTCGAAATGGCCAACCTGTCCAAGCAGCTTCGCTCGGCGGACGCTTCGCGCAGCGGCAAATCCACTCCCCGCGGGAAACGCCGCTAGATGACACTGCGCCGGAAATCCCGCGAGTACGCCCTCCAGATGCTGTTTCAATGGGAAATGGGGAAGCAGGAGCCGTCGCGAATCGAAGACGGCTTTTGGAAAAACGCGCGCGCCCAGAAATCCACGCGGGAATTCGCCAATCAGCTTTTTGAAAACGCCGCCGCCCGCGCCGCCGAGCTCGACCCCATCATTTCCTCGCACGCGCAAAACTGGCGCCTCGAGCGCATGGCCGCCATCGACCGCGCCATTCTTCGCCTGGCCCTTGCCGAAATGCGCACGACGGGCACTCCCGCAAAAGTCGTGATCAATGAGGCCGTGGATCTTGCGAAAAAGTTTTCTTCCGACGAAGCTTCCGCGTTCATCAACGGCATCCTCGACGCCGCCGCAAAATCCTTCGGCGAAAAAACCGCTCGTTGAGTGGTTTTCAGCAGACCAGGCTTCAGTCCGTATCCATGCCTGCCTTCTTCAGGAACTTGCGTAATTCTCCGAAACCCTGATCACCCTCCGCGGCCGAGGCCACTGTGCCGTCCGCAGCAATTACCATATACGTGGGGAATGCGCCAACCTGATAAGGCCGCGGCATTTCATTTTCACTCGTCAATACCACCGGAAAGCTATGCGGGTGCTCCTTCAAGAACTTCTCCACGACCGCGCGTTCCTCGTCGACGGAGATTCCGATAATGACCAAGTCCTTGCCGCCATATTTGGCGTACAACTTATCGAGAGATGGAGCATCGGCGCGGCAAGGCGGACACCACGTTGTCCAGAAGTCGAGCAAAACTGTTTTGCCCTTCAGCGCGGGCAGGGACATGGGATTTCCTTGAAGGTCCGTAACTTCGAGTTTCGGCGCCGGCTTGCCGAGAAGTTGTTTTTTGATACGGGACACGTTCCACAACGAAAGCTGCTTCACTTCATGCATGGCGCTCTCCGGCAACTGAAAGAGACCCGGATCAAGGACGGTGCCATACCTCATTCGCGTCAGCGCATAGTTCAGATCCATCGTGTAAATCATTCGCCCGTTGTCGATCACCTCCCGGGTTTTCATTTGCACCAGCATTCCGGTTTCGGTATCGATTACCAGGCGGGCGATTCCATCGGATATTCTCGTAAGTTGTCCGCCAATTCCCATGCGGGCCTGTTTCTTCACGGGCGCTTCGAAGACGACGCAAGAATGGTCGTCTCCTGAAAAACCGCACGGCTGGCGAGTTATCTCCTTCGCCTTCGCCCAATCGAGTTCGGTGGATCCGTAAGGGCCGGGCTCTGGATCGTCTTCTTTTGCTTTGTGTTTGGTGCGCACGTACTCATCGCCCTCCGGTTCCAGCAGAAATAGATCCTGGCCGTCGAAGATTCGAATACGATCTTCTGAGCCGTTTACGGAGTGTTCGCGCCACTTCTTCTGAGAAAAATCGACTACGATTTCGGTTTGTGAGCCTTGGGTTCCACGCGCCGTCACAAAAGTGCGAGAGGCTTCGAATTCCTGATGCAAACCGAGCACGGCCTCACGCTTGGTCTTGAGTTCGTTCCAGAGATCGCTCGCCGATGGCCGGCCATTGGCGTTTGCCACGAGGCACAGAGATCCAAGCAGTAACCAGAAGCGCACACTCCCTTCGACCGTGCTGTATCGACCGTAGATCATCTGGATAGATATCACAATATATCATTCCTAGGCGGGCGGATACATTTTCCGCTACTTACTGTCACGGGGTGATGAACAACACTTTTCTTGGGAACTGAACGCGCCTGACATAGAGACATGCGTCGGCGCGGCGGTGATGACAGAGTCCAGCGGATTCTGTTTCAATCAGAGCGCGTGCACAATTAAGCGTGCTTCCTCGAGAATCTTCCGCGTAGTTGCGGGGCTCGTGGTCTCGGAATACACGCGCAACATCGGCTCCGTCCCCGAAGCGCGAAGCATCACCCATCCCACGTTGTCCAAGTACAACTTGATGCCGTCCAGATCCTCGCGGCGTTCGACAGCCCATTCCAGCACTCGATTCACCTTCGCGCCGCTGAAATGCTCGATGGCGCGCTCCTTCTGTCCCGGCTTGAGTTCCAGATCGATCCGCCCGTAATGATGCTCGCCAAATTCCGCCTGAAGTTGCGCGACGAGTTCTCCCAGGGATTTCTTGTGCCACGCCATCACTTCCACGAGCAGCAGCGCCATTACGGTGGCGTCGCGCTCGGGTAGATAAAGTTTCGTCCCGATGCCGCCCGACTCTTCTCCGCCCAGCAGAATGTCGCGCTCCAGCATCAATTCGCAGATGTACTTGAAGCCGACCGGCGTCTCGAATACCTTGCGGCCAAATTTCTCCGCGATCTTGTCGAGCATTTTCGTCGAGGAAAAAGTTTTGGCGACGTCGCCGGGAATCCCGCGCGTGCCCGCAAGATGCCAGAGCAATATCGAAAAAATCTGGTGCGGCGTGATGAACGTGCCGTCGCGATCCATCGCCCCGATGCGGTCGCCGTCGCCGTCCGCGCACAGCCCGGCGTCATACTTGCCGGCGAGCACCGCGCGGCGCAGCGCCTCGACGTGCGGCTCGATGGGTTCGGGGTTCACGCCGCCAAACAGCGGATCGCGCGTGCCTCGAATTTCGTCGCACGCGATACCGTGTTTCGTCATGAGTCCGCGCAGCAATCCGCGCGCCGCGCCGTGCATCGGGTCCACGACGAACCGGAATTTGGCCGCGCGGATTCGGTCCCAGTCCACTATCTTCTCGATGGTTTCGAGATACGGCGAAAGGATGTCCAGCGTTTGGATGCGATCCGGCTGCGGAGGCAATGGCGGCACGCCGTTGGCCAGCACCGCTGCAAGTTCCTTTTCCACTTGCGCGACAATCGAAGGCAGTGCCGAGCTTCCGTAGCTCGCCTTGAATTTCACGCCATTCCATTTGTAAGGATTGTGGCTCGCGGTGATCATGATCCCGCCCGCCGCGCCGCGCTGTCTCACCAGCAACGAAAGCGCCGGCGAAGGACAAGCCTTCTCCGCGATCCACACCGGCATCCCGGCCATCGAGACCGTTTCCGCCGCCGCGCGCGCAAACCGCTCGGAGCCGAACCGCGTGTCATACCCGACGAGCACGCCTGCCCCAGGTTTTTCCGCGCGCACCACGTACCGCGCGATCGCGCACGCCACCTTGCGCACATTCGCAAACGTGTAATCCTCGGCGATTACGCCGCGCCAGCCGTCGGTGCCAAATTTAATTGTGCTCACAGTTCAACAGTATATGCGAAGCAGGTGAGGGCGAGAAGTAGCACAGGCTCCAGCCTGTGGGGTTTAGTCCTTGCAAGGACCAACCCCCACAGGCTGAAGCGAGAGCTACTAAACCCGCCATGTCTTGGGATTCCCCAAAAATTAAAATATACCTTCACGGATAAATCATAAATTCCAGGAGGTTGCCGTCCGGGTCTCGCACATACACGCTGGAGCTAATCTTCTTCCGGCCGCCCTGGCGTTCCACTGGGCCTTCGACGGCCTTCACTCCCGCCCGGTCCAACATTCTTTTTAGCGATTCGGGCGTGCCGCCCCACACGAAACACAAGTCCCCGCAAGGCGGCTTTGCGGCGGGAGCTCTCAATGTGAACGCTTTGTCCTGCCAGTGCGCAGGTCGGTGAAAGTTGATCATCTGGTTGCCGATGTAGACAGAGCAAGCGTTCGCGTTCTCAATCACTTGCAAACCGAGACCGCGATAGAATGCCAGCATCTCCTCGGTGTGCTCCATTGGAAGAGCCACGTGATCGAAGCCACGGATTCCTGCGGGTGGCTGCGCCATCAATCCTGATCCGCCAGCCAATACTCCTGCGGCGACAACACGCTTGATGAGTGTTCGCCGTGAAACCCCGTCTTTCATTGCGCACCCCTCCAAGAAACTGTGGATTCTAGCGCGGCTAGTTTATCTAATGTTGGCGTGAAATAAGTCAGACAACAAATGTGAAATCGTCGGGGATGACGTCGCGCCAACCGTCCTAAACTTAATCGAACTCGCAGCTAACAAGTATATGCGAAGCGTACGGGCGAAGGTATGTTTCCTAAAGCCTCGCAATTTTCGGTCAGCTAACCCGCGACGTTGTGAGAGGGGGGATTTGAGCTACAGTCACCCCATGTCTTTCCGTGATTCACTTTTGGATAACTTCGCCGGTGATTTGGAATATCATCCCCGGCGAGGCGCGGTCTATTTAGTGCTCGCGGTGGCGGCTTTCTGCCGATTCTATTTTGCCCCGGCCGACAGCAGGTTCAGTGCTACTTCACTAGTTTTTGCGTTTGGTGCGGCAACACTTCTGATTAAGGGATTGTTTTTGTGCCGAAAGTCGTCAGAGGGACTCGGTCTTACCGAAACTGACCTCAATAAACTTACTAGCCGTAAAAATCTTCCGACTATCCCGAACTTGATCGCTCAAATCGTTCAAGATTTTGGCGCGGGCCCACTTCTTCTCTGGCCGTTATTAAAAATTGGCAATGATACGGATCCTTCCCGGAGCTCTGCGGTTGAGTTTCAGGTACTCATCACGGGCGTTATAGTTTTTAGCTTAGGCTGGATCGTCCGTCATGCAACGAAGAGCCCCGGCGTTAGCGAGTGATGCGTCGACTCTGTCGAAGCCTGCCTGAGATCAGTTACAGGAATCGAGTGGTTTGTCCATGAGGTGGGTCAGATCAATTGTGATAGTTTCTCCGCTTCCAGCCACTTCACGATTTTGCCGACGTCCTGCGCGCGGTCGCGCGGGCAGAGCAGAAGCGCGTCTTCGGTTTCCACCACGACGAGATCGCGAATTCCGACCGCGGCGACGAATTTCTTCGGGCTCCAGAAAAAATTCCCCTGCGCGTCGAGCGCGACGAATTTTCCTGCAGAAACATTCTCTCCGGCTTTTCGCGCGAGCAATTCGTAGACGGCGGCCCACGAACCGATGTCGCTCCAGCCCACTTCCGCGGGCAGAACGAAGACGCTGGGGGCCGATGCGCGGCGAGTGACCGGTTCGAGGACGGCGTAGTCCACGGAAATGTTTTCGAGTTTCGGATAAACGCGAGCGAGTGCGCGCGCATAGCGCGGCGTCCCGATCTCTCCCGCCAGGCGCATCAGCGCGTCATGCGTCTTCGGCAGAAATTTCTCGAGGTTGCCGAGGAACGTCGAAACGCGCCAGAAAAACATTCCCGCGTTCCAGTAATAGCGTCCGGATGCCACATATTTTCTCGCCTGCGGCAGCGCCGGCTTTTCCGTAAACTGGCGCACCGTAAAGACGGGAACGCCGTCCGCATCCACCGCTTTCGCGCGCGCGCGTTCGATGTATCCGTAGCCCGTCTCGGGCCGCGACGGCGGAATGCCCAGCACGACGAGCGATCCGGCGGCTTGCGCGACGTGCAGCGCTGCGCGAACGATCCTCAGATACCGCGCGGGTTTCGCAATGTAGTGGTCGGCCGGAAGTACGGCCATGAGCGCGTCGTTCTCCCTGCCCAGTCCTCCGTGCAGCAAATGCGCGGCGGCGAGTCCGATCGCGGCAGCCGTATTCCGACCAATTGGCTCCGCAAGAATGTGCGACGCGGGGACGTGCGGCAATTGCTTTCGCACGGCGGCCGCCTGCTCGGAATTGGTGACGACCCACTGGCGCGACGGCGGAAACAGCGGCGCAAGGCGCGCGGCAGTTTGCTCGAGCATGGTGTCGCTGCCGACGATGTTGAGCAACTGCTTCGGCGTTCGCGTTCGGCTGCGCGGCCAGAAGCGCGTGCCGCGGCCTCCGGCGAGAATGATGGCGTGCGCGGCGAGCGTTCCCTGGCTGCGTTCTCGCATCACAGATGCACCACGCGCGACCACGCCGCTTCCGGAATGCGCTCCTCGGTAAGCCGCTGCACGAATCCGTTTAAGTCCGGCACGTACCCGCGCAGGAGAGTCGTGGGGGAATCCGGCGCCAGTTGGTACGCGCCGAGCGCCGCAGGGAACAGCCAGACTTCCGCGGGCGCGAAGGATTCAGCCCCGCCGGCAAACTCGATGCGTCCCTTGCCCTCGAGAAAAATCAGCAAATCGAAATGCTCCGGCGAAGTAACGGCGGCGATGCGCTCGCGGAATTCCCAGCGCTCGGTCGCAAAGTGCCGGCACGCCGCATAAAAAGTTTCCGTGACCGCGCCGCGCGTGATGCGCACCGGATCGCAAAGCCCGCCATTCTGTTCGCCGAACTGCATCACGTCCAGCGCCTGCCGGATATGCAGTGCGCGTGGCTTCCCGTCGGTTCCCACGCGATTGTAATCGAATA
>CAVUDA010000007.1:0-20309 GCA_963740035.1 uncultured Acidobacteriota bacterium | reverse complement strand
CGGCCCAGTTCCAGGTCACGAACACACCCGCCCACGAGGTACGCCTGATGCCCGTGATGGCGTAGTGTCGCGCAGATATGTTCGGCGAGTTCGCGCGGAGTCATTCTTGAATTATGCGCCAGTCGGTACGTTGAACAAAGGATTCAGCGAACGTGGTAAAGAGCTTCCTCCCGATGGGCCAACTTCTCTGGAGGTGGCCACATGGTTGGGGGCGTATCTTCAATTCGATGGTCACTTAGGTCGGCGATGCGCTTGGCCCGCGTTTGTGCAGAAGTACTTCAATTGGTTGTTTGAATCCTCTTTTTCATAGCTCTTTGATGCGCCCAGATTGCAAGGTCGCTCCCATCATCTTCCCCAGCTCGATTTTCCACAATGCAAGTCACCTTTCCTGATGTTGGAGAAAACTTCAAATTCTTGAGGTCTATCCTCCAACTCTTTACAGCAGGCCCGCGAAAGAGTGCACCGCGCTCTGGATGATTCTCGTCAAATTTCTGATCAAAGAATCCCACCACCACGTTTTCCGGGTGAAGGGCTTCTATGCACTCTTCGTCGAATCCGTCGTGTGAATATTGAAATTCGCGCACATCGCGAACAGTCCCGCACTTATCAGTTACGCTCTGAAACACAACGATCATGACCAATCTGGCCGTCGGCATCTCTCGGTACTCCACGTAGGCACGCTGCTTACGATCTAACCTAACGCCGAATCTGGACCGATACGATTGAAGTTCGGCACTACAAAGGGTCAAACCGACATAGTTTTGTTGACCAGAGAGTCGCGTTGGAAAGAGCCAGAGCGTCGCAACTATGGCTACATTCAGCGATATTCGGCTCGTCATCCTATAAACCCCTCTGCGTATGATAGAACTCTCTGGCTTGCTCGGAAGCACAAGCTTTCTTGGTGGTCCTCATCGTGTCACTACAGCAATCTGACAAATACGATCATTCTTCCTCTTCCCTGCGCGCTTTTGTTACTGAGCCGCCGAACTGAATTTTTGAAAATCCGAAGCGGTCGCGCAGGGCGTCGGTGGCTTTGGCTAGGCGCTCGAGTTTTTCGCGGCGCGACGCGTCGAGCAAGTCGAGTTGCTCGCCGCCGTGGGTGAACGAAGAGAGGGCCACGCCGAGGAGCCTTACTTTTCGAGAGCGATCGCAGTGGCGCTCGAATAATTTCTTCACCGTTTCAAAAACGATGGGATCGAGATGCGTGGGCTCGCGCAGCGTGCGGGCGCGCGTGATGGTCTCGAATCCCTGATATCGAATGGTCAAAGTGATCGTTGTCGCGCTGAGCCCCGCTTCGCGCAGCCGCTTCATTGCTTTTTGGGTGAGGTAACTGAGCGTCGCGTCCATTTTGGCGCGGTCCCGCGTGTCTTCCGAAAACGTCTGGTTGTGCGAAATGGATTTCGGCTCGGCGTCCACGAAAAATTCGTAGGTGTCGCCGCCGCGCGCTTTGCGGTAAAGTGCCGTGCCCCACCGGCCGAAATTTTGCTCGAGTTTCTCACGCGTCGTGGCGGCAAGCTGTCCGACCTTTTCGATGCCCGCGGATTTGAGAGCCGCTTCGGTGACTTTGCCGATGCCGGGGATGCGCCGCACGTCCAGTGGCGCGAGAAACGCCTCTTCGCTTTCGGCGGGAACCCAAACCAAACCGCGCGGCTTGGCCTGATCGCTCGCCACTTTGGCGACGAGTCGCGTGCGCGCAAGGCCGCCGGAGCATGGCAGTCCGGTTGTCCCCGTAATTTCGCGCAGCAGCGCATCCGCCGCCGCGAGCGGCGGCCCGTGCAGGCGCTCCGTCCCGGCGAGGTCGAGGTACGCCTCATCCACCGAGGCCATTTCCACAACCGGAGAATATTTTCCGAGAATCGCCGCGACGCGGTCGCTCCACTCGGAGTAGAGATGGTGCTGCGGCTCGAGAAATACCGCGTGCGGACACAGCCGGCCGGCCGTGCGCAGCGGCATCGCCGAATGGATCCCATACTTTCGCGCTTCGTAGCTTGCCGTGGAGACAATGCCCCGCTGATCCAGTTGCCCGCCAACAACGACAGGCTTGCCGCGCAGCTCAGGCCGGTCGAGTAGTTCGACCGAAACGAAAAATGCGTCCATGTCGACGTGAAGGATGGATGTTAAGTAGGGCGAGGATGTAGGTGAAGTGGAGGACGAGGATTCCGCGCCGGAGTCGCGCTTGGCCCGGAAAGTGGCGAGTTTCGGCATGTCTGCTCGCCGCCACTATACACTAAGGCGAATATAGAGCGAAGAATAACCCGTCCGGAACCCGTGCGATGTCAGAGGTATGCGAAAGCCGTATAGGAATGGTGGCCGGTTGGGGGTCTCATTTGTAACGGAATTGTAATTTGTATATCAACCGCGCAAAAATTCCCAAAATTTTGAACCGCGCGTGGATGGATGGGGGCCGCCACCGGCCCGGTTCACACCCGCGGGAGTGACCGGAAGTGACTAAAGAATCAATGATCGACGCGGGGCCAAGCTGCGTGTTCCGAACAAAACCGCGCCAATCGCCTCAAAAATTTCGGTAACTCCGAGTTTCTCTTTGGCTTTGACGGGGCTGTGGTCCTTTACCTGCACACACTACCGCACTCAGCTGAACAAAAATTTGAACTGGGGGCCAAGACCATGTTTAAGAGTTCCATCCTGCATATTCAAGATCAAGGAACGGCGGAGGAGAGACTTTGGCGCGCCGTGATCACGAAAACTCTGGAAGAATGGATGTGTGGTCCGCTGAGTTTCAGCCGCAAAGCAGAGCAATTTCTCTTTGAAGACAAGAAAGATTTTAAAGCGGTCTGCTCCTCCGCGGGAATGGATCCGATACGCTTGAGAAAACGGCTCATGACCATTCGCGCCCGCGGCATTCAAAAAGAAAATATTCCCTTCCGTGTTCGGACTCAAAAAAGGCTAAGTCTTCCGCAAGATGGCAGCTGGGGGCAACGAGCGTTCGGAGTTTAGCGCCTCTCTCGCCGGCCAATCACATTTGCGATTTGTTCAGGCAATTCTTCCTGCAGCGCCATCAAAGCAACACGAACGAGAGCCGCGACGCTGATCGCGTCGCGGATCTCGCCTCGCTTGACGCGATCGATCGCATCCCAGAAGGGCACACGCGCAACCTGCAGCATTTCGGTTTCATCCGGTTCGGCGGCCGCTTCGGAAAGTTCCCACGCCAGAAACGCCGTGCTGCGTTCATCAGAAACGCTGTTGGAAAGGTCCATGCCCAGAATTTCTTTCCAACACCCGGCGGCAAGACCGCATTCCTCGCGAAGTTCCCGCTGCGCCGATTCCAGAGCCGAGACGGAATGCGCCCCGCCACCCTCGGGAATTTCCCAGCTGTAGGCGCGGAGTGGGAACCGATATTGCCCCACCAGGATGACATTTCCGTTCTCGTCGATCGGAACGACACCGGTCGCTAGATTCTTGAAATGAACCGTACCGTACACGCCGGGCCCGCCCGATGGGCTCAAAACTTCGTGGTGATCCACGCGAATCCATTCATTCTCGTACGCCGTCGCCTGCGAGAGCACTCTCCAGGGATTTTTCGTCTCATCCATATTTTCTCCGTCCGCGAAACATACTAGCGCAGAAGAATAGGAAGCAGAGGAAGTAAAGGAAGTGGAGGAAATCAAGGATGCGGAAAAAAGCTGCTGACTCATTGATAGGGATCAATTGGAATGACGCTTCGCGGATGCAACGCGTGAAATTCCCGCGAGATCGTTCGTAATAGCCACGCTTGTCCATTCAGGAGAGTCGAGCAAGCGCGACACGCGTTCCGCAGAATCGTGGCCGAGTTCCAGCACGAGAATGCCGGCAGGTTTGAGCAACTTTGCCGCTTGCGCGATTAGCGGTGCATAGATTTCCGTTCCCGCTTGGCCGCCGAAAAGCGCGACGGCCGGCTCATGCTCGCGGACCTCGCGGGGCAACGCCGCGATTTCCTGGCGCCCAACGTAAGGCGGGTTACTCGCGATGAGGTCGAAGGAGCGTGATTGGTGGTCCGTGGCCCGTGCTCCGTGACTGCACGCATCCAGAAGATTGCACTCAAGGAAATCGATTCGGGATGCGATGCCGTGGCGCGCGGCATTGCGCCGCGCGACTTCGAGCGCGGCGGCGGAAATGTCTGTGGCGATGATCTGTGCGGCGGGCAATTCGTGCGCCAACGCGATGGCGATACAACCAGAGCCAGTGCCCACGTCGGCGATGCAAAATTTTTCTTCGCGGCGCGTTGAGCCTGCTTCTGAACTCACCTCCAAGCGTTCGAGGGCAACTTCGATTACATGCTCGGTTTCAGGCCGCGGAATCAGAACGTCGGGCGTGACCTCGAAATCCAGGCCCCAGAATTCCTGGTGGCCGGTGAGGTGCTGCGTCGGAACTCCGCTCGCGCGACGAGCGATCAGGGAAAAATATTGCTGGCGCGCTGTCGCATTGAGTTCGTGTTCCGGATGCGCGTAAATCCATGCCCGGTCTCGCCCGAGCGTGTGCATCAGCAGCAACTCCGCGGCCAGCGCGGCGGAAGGCACGTGCTCGCGTTCGAGCTGCGCGATGCCGTCGCGGAGAGCTGAAGCGAGTGAGTGGTGACTGGTGATTGGTGACTGGTGGGGCGTCATATTGCAAATTCATCCAAAGGTTTGCTCGTGTGCAGCCACGCACGAAAACGACCAAAGTGGCACAGGCTTCAGCCTGTGGGGTTTGGTCGGGGCACGATCGATTCCGCTGCAACTAAAACCCACAGGCTGAAGCGTGTGCCACTTTTACGCCTCGACTAATTCCTGCTTCAGGCGCTCGGCCTCGTAGTGCGTCATCAGCGCGTCGACGAACGGGCCGAGTTTGCCGTCCATGACTTCCGTGAGCTGGTGCAGGGTCAGGCCGATGCGATGGTCGGTGACGCGATTTTGCGGAAAATTGTAGGTACGGATTTTTTCGGAGCGGTCGCCGGTCTTGATCTGCCCAAGCCGCTCGGCGGCGATGGCTTCGTGCTGCTTGGCCTGCTCCATTTCGTACAGGCGCGCGCGCAAGACGCGCATGGCTTTCGCGCGATTCTTGATCTGCGATTTTTCGTCCTGCTGCGAAACGACCAGTCCTGACGGAATGTGCGTGATGCGCACGGCCGAATACGTCGTGTTCACCGACTGCCCGCCCGGTCCCGAGGAGCAGAACGTGTCGATTCGCAGATCTTTCGCCTCGATTTTGATGTCGATTTCGTCTGCCTCGGGCAGTACCGCGACCGTCGCCGCCGAAGTGTGGATGCGCCCCTGCTGCTCGGTGGCCGGCACCCGCTGCACGCGGTGCACTCCGCTTTCAAACTTCAGCTTCGAGTAAACTTTTTGCCCTTGAATCGACGCGACAACCTGCTTCAGGCCGCCCAGCGAGCTCGGCGAACTCTCCAGGATTTCCACTTTCCACTTCTGCGATTCCGCGTAGCGCGAATACATGCGAAACAGTTCCCCGGCAAAGAGCGCCGCTTCATCGCCGCCCGTGCCCGCGCGAATTTCCAGGATCACGTTTTTCTCGTCGTTCGGATCTTTCGGCAGCAGCAGGAATTTCAGTTCGCGCTCGACCGCTTCCTTGCGTTCGGCGAGCTGCTTCTCTTCGTCCTGCGCGAGCAGCTTCATCTCCGGGTCGTCCGCTTCAAGGGCCATTTGCCTGGCTTCGGCGAGGCCTTTTTCGAGCTGCTTCCACTCGCGGTATTTTTCGACCATCTCGGAAAGCTCCGCGTGCCGCCGCGCCAGCTTCTGGTAATTCGCCGAATCGTTCAGAATTTCCGGCGAGGAAAGCTCCGCGGTCATTTCGACGTAGCGGTTCTCGATCTGATCGAGCTTTTCGTACAGCGTTAACCCTGCCATGGCTTCCACCTGTCAAATAAAGATTCCAATCGGACGTGCGAGACAAATTTCTGCGGCGACCCTGCGTGACGGGGTCCTGGAGAAGTTGCGGCTAATAGAACGAGGAAAACATTTCTTTTAGTAAGATAACTTGTAATCGCTGCGAAATCAAATCGACGCGGGTGAGGAATAACGGAATCCGAAAGCACCGAGATCGGCGTCTCCGGTTCCCACTATATGTCCGATAGCTTTCGCCACTTGTGATCGTAGACCACGAAGCTCAACTTTTTGATCTTCCCGTTCGGCTGAGGAACCTCGAGCTCCAGATCGTTGCCGCTGAGGGTTCCGTGGTAGGTCAGGCTGCCCAGCAAATAATCGCCCTTGATACACCATTGTCCGTTGTTCTTGGATACGGCATCGGAATTGTCGGAGGTCACGAGAACGTTCAGATAGAACACGGATGGGGTATCGAGCTTGCCTTCATAGGAAGAGCCAGTCCGGGAGAGCGAGTCCGCCGGCAAATTTTTCCCGATTCCTTCGTTCACCTTGACGCTAACCTGGACCTTCGGTTTCCCTGAGAAAGCCAGCGGCGCCAGCAGCAATTGCAAAGCCAGCAACAACAGCAGGAATGGAGCCCGCGCTTTTGTTTTCATGCATGCCTCCTGAGGATCGCTTTCATCAGCGCTCGAATATATGTGGCCGGTGTGGACCTTTCCCCGGTGGGATCATACGCTTACCCCCTCAAGGCCAACATCGAATATATTGCCTAAGTATTCCCTAATACGAAATATTTCATTCGAGATACATTCTTTCCTTAAAAGCGGCCTTCACCGGTGTGGCTGTACCGCGATATCGACCCTGCGACATTGCCGGCGCAGGCGATCGGTATATCATAGGTTTGCCTATTCGCCGGACAATGAGCCAATCTCTCTCCATACCGGGCGTGACCGCGTCGAGCATCGACGGCGAACTGCTGTGGGGCTTTTGGTACCCGGCGCTGCACAGCGAAGAGCTTCACGGGCGTGCGCTCGTGACTTCGATGCGAATGGAAGTTCCACTCGTGCTCGGGCGCGACGCCGCTGGAAAAGCGTTCGCGCTGCGCGACGTTTGCCCGCACCGGGCATTTCCGCTTTCGGCGGGCTCCTGCGACGGACTGACGGTCGAGTGCACGTATCACGGTTGGCGCTTTGACGCGCATACTGGACAGTGCCGCGAGATTCCCTCGATCACGGCAGATTCCAAGCTGCAATGCGACCGCATCTACGCGGGCAGTTTTCCCTGCGAGGAGCGCGACGGCTACGTCTGGGTGTATCTCGCGAATCCCGAGGGGCGCGCCGGGGATCGCGCCCATGACGGAAAACCGATCGTGCCCGCACCGGAGCTGCCGAAATTTAGCGAGCGCTACCGCATCGCGCATCTCACCGCCGACCTCACCTGCAGCATGGACACGGGCATCGTCGGCCTAATGGACCCGGCGCATGGCCCGTTCGTCCATCAATCGTGGTGGTGGCGCAGTCGCCGCAGCATCCGCGAAAAGCAGAAGACGTTCGAGCCGATCCCGCAGGGCTTCCGCATGAGCTCGCACGCGCCTTCGGCCAACAGCGGGCCGTACAAGCTGCTGCGTTTTTACGGCGAGGAAGTTACAACGCAGATCGATTTCGTGCTGCCAAATATGCGCACGGAGCAAGTGCGCTGCGGCGCGTACTGGTTCACCAATCGCACGACGGTCACGCCGATCCGGCGCGACCTCTGCCGCCTCGACTTCGTCGCGGCGTGGAATCTGTTTCGTTGGTTTCCGGTGACACAGTTTCTGAAATTCTTCGGAAAGCGTTTCATCGCGCAGGATCAGCACGTGATCGAGCGGCAGCAGCCTGGCCTGAAAGTGCAGCCGCGCATGATGCTCATCGACGACGCCGACCGGCAGGCGCGCTGGTATTTTCAGTTGAAGGCCGCGTATCTCGCGGCGCAGCAAACGGGCGCGCCCATGGTGCATCCGCTCGATGGCCCTGTGACGTTGAAGTGGCGCAGCTAAAGTAGCACAGACTTCAGTCTGTGGGTTTCCATCTGAACTTGGCTAACGCGTCCGACCTGGAAGATTCAACGAAAACCCACAGACTGAAGTCTGTGCTACTTCGCGCCGCATCAAGATTCGGCTTTTTGTGAGAAGGCTCGGTGAATTAGAAACAGAACTGCAGCGGTGAGCGCGGCAACGGGCAAGCCGAGCAGCGCGTGGCGTTCGGCGATCCCGCGCACGCCGAGAAAAAGCAAGACTGCGATTTGGCGGCCCGCGCCTTGCAGTCCTGCGGCATCTGTTGCGCGGGACGCCCAACGCACTCCCCAAGTCATCGGCAAAGAGAGAACGACGCCCGCCAACACCCACTGCCAGAGCTTTTCGGCGCGCAGCCAATCCATGGAAAGCCGCAACACAAACGCGAACACGACCGACAGAAACGCGCAAAATACCAGCACCAGAAAATACGTTGTAATAATCGCGGCGCCCGCGCCGGAGGGCCCGATCCCCATCCCTTCCGGCGAAGCGCGTTCCTGCAAGTACATCGCGACCGTGAGAAACAATCCGCCGCAAATCCACGAGGAGAGGTAATAGACGAGGCTGCCGCGGCGCGTCATTAATGTCTCAGACGGCGTTTTAGACGCGCGGCAATCAAATTCGCCGCTCGATTTTTGGAAATTCCTGCCAGACTTTCACGCCGCAGAAGTGCGATCCTTCGGTGCAGATGGGCGTGGCGATTCCGGCGCGGATGTAGCACGGCGGCCCGAGGTACCGGCCGAGCGAAGGAAGCGCCGCGCGGACCTGCTCGACCTCTTCCATCGACGCCTGGTAAATCTCCTCCTGCGCGTTGAAGCAGGTGCGCATCGTCCATTTGTGCAGCAGGTGCAGAAGCGATCCGGTTTCGACGAGGCGAATCACTTTCGCGTTCGGCAAAAGGTACAGAGGGATTTCGCGGGGCGCGCCACGATCGAGCAATTCGTTTTTCGCCGCCCAGGCGTCGGCCATCGCGCGTTCGTAGACTTCGCGGGCGCGCGAGTTTCCCGCAATCAGCATCGGGACCACGAAATCAGGCGAGCGCGTGTCAGTGAGCATCAGCAGCGGTCGCGATCCCGGTACCATGCGATGGCGCTGGTCCTGGCTGTCGGCGGTGTGGCTGATTTTTTTCGCGAAGGTGAAATTCGCGTGCTGCAGCGCGCGCATGATCGGCGCATGCACGCCGATATTGAGCGTCTCCAGGCGATATGAATTCCGCGCCGGATTGAGCAGCCGGTCGATCGCCTCTTCGTCGGAACACACGCTTTCGGTGAGGCCCAGCACGGCGCGATAGGCGTCCGCGACGACGCGAGGCGCGTGCGGCGAATAATCGGTGAGCAGCGAGACTCGCCCGCCAAGGCGCGCGTCGAATTCCCGCGCGAATTCTTCCCCTCGGAGCTCGGGGTAAACACCGCACGCCGCAGAGGCGACCGCGGAATTGGCGTGCGACCACTCCGGCATCTCCTCCTGCTCCATCGGTGCGTTATCAAAGCGGTCGAAAAACTGCGGATCAATCTCGCGCACCCTGGAAACCATCTCCCCAATTACCGCGCGCGCCTCAGCCGGCGTATCCGACGCCGCGGCCATCCGCCACAATCTGTGAAGGACGATGCCGGAAAGCGTGTGCACCATCGTCGTCGCCGCCGCGACGGGCAGGACGTAGCGCGCGACTTCGATCGCGCGTTTCTCCGCTTGCCGATCCACTTTTGTCACCCGCTTGGCGTGAGACATTGGGCCGATGTGCCAGATGTCGGCGAGAATTTCCCGAGCGTCGCCGCGCAACAGCGCAGTCAACTCCTGGTAATAACCCCAGGCGCGCGCAATCGCGTCTTCGTAAATCGCGCGTTCGGCCGGGCCGAACCCGGGAATTTCCGGAGGCAAATAGGCGAGCGCGTGATCCAGGCGCACGTACCGCTGACTCTGCTGCTCGGAGTTGTAGAACGGATGCGCGTGCAGGAATGACCAGACGAATTGCCGGCTCACATTTTCGAGGCCAAATTCAAAGTGTGCGTGCTGATAGACGGTATGGTGGCCGCCGTAAAACGTGGACGCCCCGATCTGCAGGCGCTGCTTGTCGGTGACTTCCTCCGGCCCGATGAGGCGCGGCGCGTAGCAGGTGCGCGCCGCGGCGATGGCCGAATCGTAGGGATGAGCGAAGTGATTGCGCAGCGTGATGCGCGGCGCGGCGGCTTCAAACGGCACGCGATCCGGCTGCGGAGAAGTCATCGGTTGAGCGGCCATGTCTCGCGCGACATTCTACACCGCCGCGCAAAATACGAATAGACGCGCGCGAATGAATTGATCGTCGAAGAATTCCGAGAAAATGTCATTCTGAGCGAAGCGAGGAATCTCTCTTGGTTCTATGCCCAAAGAAGGAGAGATTCTTCGCTTTGCTCAGAATGACAAAGCTGGGGGGGCCGCAAGCTCTGAAGGCGAAAGTGTGCGATGTATTATCGCTTCTTCTTGTTGGCGTCTTTGATGGCTTGTTGCACTTCGGCGGCTTTTTCGTATTTCTTGGTGAAGCGCTCGACGCGCCCGGCCGTATCGACCAGCTTCTGCTTGCCGGTGAAGAACGGGTGGCAATTCGAGCAGATTTCGACGCGCAGGAACTCGCCCTTCATCGTCGACCGCGTGGGGAACGTGTGCCCGCAGGCGCAATGCACGGTTACCGGATGGTAGTCCGGATGAATGTTCGGTTTCATGGAAGCTCTCCCGCCGGCTGGCCGGTCTGCGCGGCTCCCGGCCATTCGCCGGGGCTATAGTCGCGTCGCTAGGTCAGCGGACAATTTTCTATCATACGTGATTCGCCGAGCCCTGCCAACATGATATACATGCGTGCTGGGAATTCGTTTGGATGCTCAACCGGGCGCGAACGATTCACCGATGGAACAACCGACTTTCCGGGAGGTGGAGAAATGCCGATCCAATCAAAACTGAATGTCTTGCGCAGGCAGTTCCTGTGCCTGTTGGCCTTGGTAATCCTGGCGGCTTGCGGCCTTGCAGCTCGGGCCCTGGCGCAGGGGCAGGCGACGCAGGACAGAATCTATGTCGTGACGCACGTCGATATCATTCCTCCGAAGGCGGCCGACGGAACGAAATTGGTGCAGCAATATGTTGTGGATAGCCGCAAGGATCCGGGCCTCGTCCGAGTGGAAGCGGGCTCGGAAATCTCGCGCGGCAATCACATCTCCATCGTCGAAGTCTGGCAGAACAAGAAAGCGTTCGACGAGCACGTAGCCGCCGCGCACACGCGGCAGTTCCGCCAGCAGATCGATCCCATGCTCGGCAGCCCTTACGACGAGCGCCTGCACCAGAGCCTCGAATAGCGCTCGATTTTGGCAGCGTACGAATAATCCCCGGGAAGAGAGGGTTTCGCCCATGCGGGTCGAGATTGTGGAAGAGGCCGAAGACCAGGCGCCGGCTCCGGTGTTCCCGCCGGAGAAAGACTTTCTGGACCTGCGCGCGAATCCGCAGGGGATCGAAGAGATTGCCGCGGCGCGGCAATACCTGCCGCTGCGGAATTTCCTGGGCTCCGTCAACGGCGAGGAATCGATTTTCACTACGGCAAGCGCCACCACGAAATCGGATTTGCCGGCCGCTGTTTCCGCCGGGCCTGCGTATGAATTTGCGTCTCAGGTCACCATCGTATTTGCGGAGCCTGCTCTTAATTGGGAGCGGAGACATTACGTGGATCTCTGTTCCGGTTTGAAGGAACTCCTCGAACGCGACACGGCAGATACGGCCCGGACCACGCTGCGGACATCTTCCTGCGATTTCACAGCCGAAAACCGGCGCGGATTTTGCCTGAGCATTCGTCTGGTGGCGGAAGGCAGCTCGGCGCAACAGGCGGAGTTACGGTGGGGATTGGGCCTGGCCCGCATCCAACAGGCGCTTCTGTTTCGTTCCCGCACTTTGAAACAAAAGATCGCAGAATGAATCCGGCGCTCGCGTCCTACTACGTTCAGGTCACGAAGGAACATCCGATGCGCGTCGACCCGGAGCTTCCCTGCTTTTGATAAATGCGGCGCAAGCTGACGCGAACGGGAGGCAGAATGGGCACGTGCAGAACAGCGTGAAAGGCGTCGTTGAATTCTTCCGGACGTGATGTCTCGACAGCGACCCCGCCATAACCCAAGTCCATCACACGGGCCGTGCGTTCGACTCCCTCCCCGATCAGCGCATAGGCTCGCGTATTCGCAAGGGACACTCGCTCCCACCGCCGCCGTTCCGTGCCCGGTTTCCGCGGTTCGCTAATTGGAGATGGTTCAACGACGGACGCCGCGGGAGGCGCAACATTCTGCTTTGGTTCCGGGCCTGCTTGCTTTGGTTCCGGGCCTGCCGGGCGCGGGCCCGTTGTTACCGCCGGCGCAGACTCCGGTGCAGATTTCGGCGCAGCTTCCGGGACACGCGTTCCGTTCTTGAGCTGATAGAGCCTTTCATCGGCCACGCGGATCAGAACTTCTTGCAGCTCGCCGTCTTCCGGATAGACGGCAAGACCATAATCGAGCGCCAGGGGAACTCCAAGATTCAAAGGCTCGAGGGATGTGGCGTACGCGGCGCGCAAGCGGCGGCTCAGCGTGGCCGCCTGTTCCGTGTCGGATTGAGGAAGCAAGATCGCAAACTCATCCCCGCCGATTCGGAACGCATAGTCTGAAGTACGCAAGGATTTTCGCAGCGTGGCCGCCGCCATCTGCAGCAGCGCATCCCCCTGCGGATGGCCGAACTTGTCATTCACTTCCTTGAAGCGATGCAAGTCGAAAACGACGAGCGCGAGCTTGTGCGTATAGCGGATCGACCGGTTGAGTTCTTTCTCAAAGTAATCGTCGAAAAAGCGCCGGTTATAAAGGCTCGTCAGCGGATCCGTCGCGGCATTAATTTGAAGCTTCCGAAGTTCCTCGTACTCCATCATGATCGGCAAACGCAACAGGCCTGCGGAGGCTAGCACATCCACCAGTGCCGCCTGCAGGGCGACTCTTTTGCCGATGCTCTCGGAAAGTTCACGCTTGCGCGCCAGCGCCTGATCCCACAGATCGAGGCTCTGCGTTTCCGTGATTTCAATTTGTGCAATCGAGCGGAAAAACCGCAGCAGGAATTGCCCGCGGCTGGAGCGGTCCAGCGTTTCGAGCGTGTCCGTCAGAAGCTCGAGGAAAGACTCCTCGGCCGTCCAACGTGGTGGGTTGGGGTCACCAGTTTGCGCCATCAAGATTACCGTTTAAAATCCAGAGTACCCCAACGCGGGACGGGCGTGGAGATCGAGTACGCAGAAGCAAGTGCACGGGAACGGCCATAGACCGCGCGCAAGCTCAATTATTATATTTCTTGTAAAGCATTGAGCCTGAGAGAGTAAGAACCTCTTGGCCCTTGGCAGATCATAGCGACTGGACACACCAGGGTGCAAGGTGTAAATGTTTGCATACTCTTTGGGGATTTTCCGTTACCTCAGTTTCACTTTGGAGTATTTTCCGGCCCTAATCCAGCGCCTTCAAAAACTCCACGCCTACCAAATAGAATCCGTCCCCGGAGCGGTGGCGGCGCACACGCGCCTGAATCGGAGGGGTTTCGGCCGGCAGCGTCGCGGAAGGCGACGACGGAGCCGGGATCGTCAGATTTATGAGTTGATTGTTCCGTATGGCCCGAGCCGTCGCAAGATACGCACCCGTGGCGCTGATATCGAGCGTCTTTGTGAGGTCGAGAAATTCCAATCCGGCGGCGTCCGTACCTCGGACGAACATTGGAATTTGAACGTGAATCCGCTGAGAACGCCGGCGCTCAGCGGGGGTTAAGCGCATACTCGCTCTTTGTCATAAAATATTTTTGGGAAAGTAATTTCCCTCCGAAAAAGTCTAGTACTTTTGAACTAGTACCCTCATTTTGGGAGCACATTCATTGCCAGCAATCACTCAAAAACAGCGCGCCTACAAGTCCTTTATCTATAGGCGGTTGCACAGGCTTCCGAACCCGTGGAATTCCCTTTCCACAACCTGTCCACGCACATGTGGCGAGAGGTTTACTACAATTGTGCAAAATAGAACCCATTTACCATTGACACCGCTGCCGGGTTTTGACAGTATCCGATTGGTTTCCCGCTAACAAGCCGAAGTGAATCAAATGGAATTCTCCGCTTTCCACAAAGCGGACAAGTGTCCCGAGGAGTGCCAGTTGAGACGCGGTCCTGTCATCGAGCTGCCAGCAAACGAACCGATCCCGGCGAGCGTGATCGCGAGCCTTATCGATTTGCTGGACCAGCCCATTCTGATTGCCGACCGGACCGGACGGATTCTCCAGGCCAACTCGCGCGGCAGACAGCGCCTTGCCACTCACGGCTTTTCGATCGACTCGCATTTCAATCTGTTTTCCGACTTGCTGCTCATCAACCCCAACGTGATTGCCAACCGCATCGAGGGCGGAGAACATCCGATCGATTCGAAATTTGATTGCTGCGATGGAGCGGCTCGCGCGCGCATCCAGTGGCTGCCGGAAACGGACTGGCTGGTCGTCCAGATTGAAGACGTTGAAAAGCGCGCCGCCGAGGGCCAGGCCACCGCCTCGCAGCACACTGTCCAGGAACTGCTGCAGGAACGCGAGATCACCTACCGAAATCTTCTCGCCGCGTACTTGCGCCTTCAGGAAGTCAACCGTCAGAAGACCGTGTTCCTGGCGTCGGCCGCGCACGAATTGAAGACGCCCCTCGCCGTAATCAAGGGCTACTACGATTTGCTGCTATCAGGTTCCCTCGGCAAATTGACCGACAAGCAGCGGGACATCCTCCAGGAATCGAAAGAAAGTTGCGAGCGCCTGGTTCGCCTGGTTTCGATGTTCCTGAATTATTCGGCGCTGGAAAGCGGCAAGCTGGTCCTGCATCTGCGCGAAAACGATCTGCGCGATTGCCTGAGCGAATTAGCAACGCGCTGGCACGAGGCGTTTGTGCGCAAGCACGTCCGGCTGGACACGATACTGAACACCGACATCCCCATTTTCAAATTCGATTACCAGAAAGTGCAGCAGACGGTGGCGAATCTGCTGGACAATTCGCTGAAGCACACGCCCGCGGGCGGAAACGTCACGTTCCGCGCGGAGCTGCACTTCTGGGAACGGCGTTCCGCCGAGGAAGTACAGACGCAGGATCGCCGGCGCGAGCGCGCTCAACATCCCAATTGCATCAAAGTCTCCGTCTCGGATTCCGGTCCCGGGATCGCTTCCGAGCATCACCAGGAAATTTTCGAGGATTTTGTGCGAGTGGACCGCACCTCGTCGGGGATGGGTTTGGGGCTGGCGATTGCCAAGCGGCTGGTGCAAGCGCATCGCGGCAAAATTTGGGTGGAGAGCGAACCGCGGCGGGGCTGTACCTTTACGTTCCTGCTGCCGATAGACAACGTATAACGGAATTCTGGCAAGACGAAGGTGGGGCAAATGGCTGACAAGGAAAGAATCCTGGTCGTGGACGACGAGCCCAGCATACGAAAGTATCTGGGCACGCTGCTCGAAGTGGACGGATATCAGGTCGAAGCCGTGACGTCGGGAACGGAAGCGATTCAGAAGATTGAAAACGGCGAACGGCCGGACTTCATCATCCTGGACGTTCTCATGCCCGATTTGAATGGCCTTGAGACCTTGAAGCAGCTAATGCAGATTGACCGGTCCCTCAACGTGGTCATGCTCTCCTGTTCCAACGAAGTGGGCACCGTAGTCGAGGCCATTCGCCTGGGCGCGCAAGATTACCTGACCAAGCCGTTTGAAAAAGCCGAGCTCGACGTGGCCATGCTAAAGTGCCGCCAGAAGCAGCAGTTGCGCGCGGAAAACAAGGCGTTGCGCGAATACTGCGACACGATCACGGAAGACCTGTGCTTCCTCGCCGCCAGCCCCCAGATGGTGCGGATTCGCCAGCAGATCCTTCAAATCGCTCCCGTCGATGTACCCGTGTTCATTTATGGGGAGAGCGGAGTCGGCAAGGAAGTTGTCGCGCGCATGATTCACATGCGCTCAACGCGCCGCAACCAGGCGTTCGTCAAAGTGAATTGCGCCGCGCTCCCCGGCGAATTGCTGGAATCCGAATTGTTCGGCTTTGAACAAGGCGCCTTCACCGGCGCGGTGCGCTCCAAACCGGGCAAGTTTGAGCAGGCCACCAAGGGCACCATCTTCCTCGACGAAATCGCGGAAATGAGCCCCCATTTGCAGGCCAAGCTCCTGCACGTCCTTCAAGACCACCAGTTTTCCCGGCTGGGCGGACGCCAATTGATCGAGGTGGATGTGCGCGTCCTCGCCGCAACCAATGTGGAGATTCAGGAAGCGATGAAATCGGGCCGCCTGCGCGAAGACTTGTATTATCGCCTCAACGTGCTCTCCATCAATGTTCCTCCGCTGCGCGAAAGGGCCTCGGAAATCCCGCTGCTCTTCCGCCATTTCCTTCAGAAATACAGCGAAAAATTCCACAAGCAACCCATGGTTCCTTCTCAGCATTTGCTGGAAGCCGCCGTGCGATATCCCTGGCCGGGCAATCTTCGCGAACTCGAAAATTTCGTAAAGCGCTACGTCATTTTGGAAGACGATGAAGGCAGCTTCCGCGAACTGCTGGAAATGTCCGCCACGCGCCAGCGAATTTCTCCAAGAGAAGAAGCTGCGCCCGTGCGCGAACAGGGCTTGAAAGCGCTGGTTCGCAGCTTGAAAGATGAAGCCGAGATGGAAGCGATCGCGGATGCGCTCGAAAAAACGCATTGGTGCCGCAAGGATGCGGCCAAGATGCTGGGCATCAGCTACAAAGCGCTGCTCTACAAAATTCGCCAGTTTGGACTTGATACCGGGCGCCCGGCGCGTGCGAGCAACAAAAAAGATGGAGGAGGAACTCCCAGTTCAGGTTCCGTACCTCCGGATCTTGCACCGGCAGGCAGGCATAGCTAGTGGGGCTAGTACCTGCAACGGATTGGTCATAGAAGGCGGTGAATTTTCCAGTAATGCCGTAACGCGATTCGGTCAGCGGTGTGGAATTGAAATGAGAAAGTTACAGCAGCTCTGAATAAAAGTGGAACTTCCCGTTTCCAAGCGCGTATTTATTACTAGTGAAATGGGTGCTTGTCCAGCTTTCGCACAATGTCGGGGCTGCGGTTTACGAGGCAATAATCCATATTTCGGAGGGGCCTAACGGCTTTAGATCGAGGCATGCAGACTCGTTTCTGCTTTGATCGTCGGCAGGAACTAGCTAGTGACAAAAATTGTTCCACCACTTTGGAACTTCAATTGCTCCTTTTTCTTAGTCGGGGTGGGTGAAGTAGGCTGAAAAAGGGGTCCGGGGGAAGAAGAAGATGACAGAGCGTCGAACTGCTCGTCGATATGACCTGTCTTTGCCGGTCATTATTCGCGTGCCAATTGAAAAAGAAATATCCTCGCGCAGCGGAAAGACGCGCGACATTTCCACACGCGGCGTTTACTTCACAATTGATCAGGATCTGGGCGCGGGAGCCGAGCTGGACATTACGCTCACGCTACCCGCCGAAGTGACCCGCGGTTCCGAAGTTTTCATTCGCGCGATGGGCAAAGTGGTTCGGGTCGACAAGAGGCCGGAGAATGGTTCCTCTCGTGTCGGCATCGCCGCGGTCATCGAGCGCTACGAAATTATTCGCACGGAACCTTCCACGCAATAAGTCTTTCGTTTCTTTTTCACGAGGCAGTCGCAATACCACAAACAGGGTGGCCTGCTGCTTTTTTCGAGTTCGCCACCCGGCGCCGTCTCGTGACACTTCATAGACGAATCCCTTTTCAAACGATATAATCCCGCCACTTGGAGGCGTTCCTCATGCCGCGCGATGCACGCGGCTCCATCGCAAATGAATTCGCCGACCCTGGACCTTTCCATCGTTATCCCGGCGTATAACGAGGAATTCCGCCTTCCAAAAACCCTCGCTTTCATCTTTGCCTATTTGCAAGGCCGGCCCTATCGGGCTGAGGTGATCATCGTCGACGACGGATCTTCCGACCGGACCATCGAAATCGTGATGGCTGGCCGGCAAAAATATCCCGGCCTGCGCCTGGTCTCGAACGGGGAAAACCGGGGAAAGGGTTTCAGCGTGCGCCACGGCATGATCGAGGCGCAAGGGGCAATCGCTCTTTTCACCGATGCCGATCTGTCCACGCCCATCGAGGAAGCCGACAAGCTGCTTGCCGCCATCAGGGAACAGGGATATGACGCCGCCATTGGCTCCCGCGCCGTGGACCGCAGTCTCATCGAAGTTCACCAATCGGTGATCCGCGAGCAAGCGGGGATTTTCTTCAATCGCCTGGTGCGGTGGATCATGGGCATTGAATTTTCCGACACGCAATGCGGATTCAAGGCGTTTCGTCTGGAGCGCGCGAGGATTATTTTTGAGCAGCAGCGCGTGGAACGTTTCGGCTTCGACCCCGAGATCCTGTTTCTGGCAAAGCGCAATGGGCTGCGAGTGGCGGAGGTTCCTGTACGGTGGTCGCATGACTCCGCAACAAAAGTGAACGTGGCGGCGGACGGAATCCGAATGTTCCTGGAATTATTGTTGATCCGGTGGAACGCGATGAGGGGACGTTATCCGCAGGCTCACAAGTCCTGAGCGAATGTCGGGGAGTCGCCATATCCGGAGAGCGGCAATGCATCCAATTCTTCGTTTGCGTTCTTTGAACCCGTAATCGATCATGGGTTCGTAACGTAGGACAGGCTTCAGCCTGTCTCCGCTGCGGCGAGCAAGAAGATAAAAGCTGACAGGCTGAAGCCTGTCCTACTCAAATTCCTGATGGAGTCGCGTGAATTGGAATGAAGGTATCCGTCGTCATCCCGGTCTATAACGAGCGCGCCTTTATCGAGGAGGTGCTGCTGCGCGTGCAGGCCTCGCCCATCGAGAAGGAAATCATTCTCGTCGACGACAAATCCACCGACGGCACGCGCGGCCTCCTGGAGGATCTTGACAAGGCTCAATCGGAAGGCAAGCGCGAAGTCACCGTGCAGAACGGCAAGAGCCCGCCTGTCGCTCGAAAATATACGCTTCCTGTTTCAACCCCAAAACGGCGGAAAGGGAGCCGCGTTGCGGCGCGGATTCGAGGCGGCCACGGGAGACATCGTTCTGGTGCAGGACGCCGATCTTGAATACGACCCCAGGGACTATGGAAAACTGCTCGAACCGATTTTCGAGGAAAAAGCCGACGTGGTCTACGGCTCGCGATTCCTGGGCGGCCCGCAGCGCGTCCACTATTTTTGGCATTATGCCGGCAATAAATTCTTGACGCTGCTCTCCGACATCTTCACCAACCTGAAACTCACGGACATGGAGACCTGCTACAAAGTTTTCCGCCGGGAAGTCCTGCAGAACATCAAACTCAAATCGGACCGTTTCGGATTCGAGCCGGAAATCACGGCCAAAATCTCCAAGGGCAACTGGCGGATCTACGAGGTCTCCATATCGTACGCCGGCCGCACCTACGCGGAAGGCAAGAAAATCACCTGGCGAGACGGCATCTCCACTCTGTGGTGCATCATCCGGTTTAATTTGTTCGATTGAGTTCAGGGGCAATCACGAGGACTTGCAATGAGCGGGAGGTGTCCCGAGCGGAGGGATAACTGCTAAGGGAGCGGCTCGCGTAGAAAATAAAGCAGGCCACCGGCTCACAAAAACTTTGCCAAACTAAATTTCTTCAGTGCTTTTGTTCCGCTTCGGTTTCGACCCGCGATTCGTCCTGGTTGAGGCGCTCGACAAAAGCGCTCAACGCCTGCATGAGTGCTTCCAGCAAGGCCTTTTGATCGCCATTCGGCTCGTCCGAGAGTCCTGGAGGAGGCACGTTGCTAGGGGCCCTTCTTTGCAAAGCGCGGGCCCATGGATTCCCGAACCGCCAGACGGGCGCGATGATGTTGCGCCTTCAATGCTGAGACGGTCAGGCCCAAACGCTGCGCGGCTTCCTTTCCTGAGAAACCCTCGAAGTCGCACAGCCGAATGATCGCGCGGTAGTTTGGCGGCAAACCCTCGAGAATCCGGGCGAAATGGTAAGACAGCTCCGCCTGTGCGCACGCTCGTTCCGGGTCCGGTCCGGGATCAGCAGGAATTTCCGACGCAGCAATCTCACTGTCGTCTTCCGAGAACTGATCATCAATCGAAAGGATTTGATGGGCGCGCCGCTTGCGCAGTTTTGCCAGCGCGGAGTTGCGAATGATGGAAAACAACCATGTCGAGAATTGAGAGTTCCCTTGGAATTGGCCGATATGACGAAGGGCGGAAAGCAGGCCATCCTGCAAGGCATCTTCGGAGTCGTGACAATTGTGCAGGACGCAATCTGCCACCCTGAACAGCCTCGGCATACAGTCTCCAAACAATTCGTTCAGACTTTCGCCGCCATCGCCAGTTGTCAAACAAGCTAGCTCACCTTGACCATTTTCGAGATGGCAATCCAATTGGTCGATCAAGCGTTCCTCCTGATGGCTCCGATTGGTGAAAGTGACCAAC
>CAVUDA010000006.1:0-298057 GCA_963740035.1 uncultured Acidobacteriota bacterium | reverse complement strand
CGGTCATCGCAAAATAAAAAATGAAATAATTCGCGTGACCGAGGCCGCCCGGCGCGAGTTGCGCCAGGGTTTCTCCCTCCGGCGCCCAATCCAGGCCGGGAACAACGTGCTCGACGAATTTCTGATTGTACTCGTAGGCTTTGACGCCCAGGAATATTCCGCCGAGAATCATTGTGGCGATCAGGAACAGGACAAGCGCGCGGCGATTGCCGGTCTGCGCGGAACGAACCGAGAGCGCCATCGTGAGACTGCTGCCCAGCAGAACAATAGTGTTCGCCGCGCCGAGGCGCATGTCCAGGATGTGGCTGCCGCCTTCAAACGCCGCAAAATAGAGCCAGCGATAAATGGCGTAGGAGGCGAAAAGCCCGCCAAAGAACATGATTTCCGTAACCAGAAAAACCCAGATTCCCAGGGCGTCGGCTTCCTGCTGCTGTTCGAGGTCCTCGAACTGGTGCGCGAGGCCGGCGTGCTGTGCGTGCGCTTCGGCGTCAGTCACCGGCAGCCTCCTCAGGCGGCGTAGGCGTACGCTTCCTCGGTTACCACGGGAATTTCCGCGAAATTTTCCGTCGGAGGCGGAGACGGCGTTTTCCATTCGAGCCCTGTGGCGCCCCACGGGTTCGGCTCCGCGATCGGGCCGTAACGCATCGACCAGATCAGGTAAATCGAGCGGAATCAAATAGCCCACGCCCAAAACCGTGGCGCCCGCCGAAGACATCACGTTCAGCACCTGAAATTCCGCCGGATAAAACGCGTAGCGGCGCGGCATGCCCAGATAGCCGAGAATGAACTGCGGGAAAAACGTCAGGTTGAAGCCGATGAAAATAATCGCCGCGGCAAGCGCCGCCCAGCCGTTCGGATATTTTCGCCCGGAAATTTTCGGCCACCAGAAATGGATGCCGCCGAGATATCCCATCACCGCGCCGCCGACCATGATGTAGTGAAAGTGAGCCACGATGAAGTAGGTCCCGTTGAGGTGCACGTCGGTCGCGAGCGAAGCCAGGAACAGTCCCGTCAGGCCGCCCATCGTGAACAGGCCGATGAATCCAATTGCGTACAGCATCGGCGCTTCGTAGGAAATCGATCCCTTGTACAAAGTGGAAGTCCAGTTGAATACTTTGATCGCCGAGGGAATCGCGACGAGAAAACTGAGCAACGAAAAGATGATCCCGGCGTAGACCGATTGCCCGGTGACGAACATGTGGTGTCCCCACACCAGGAATCCGAGAACGGCGATGGCCACGCTCGAAAACGCCACGATTTTGTATCCGAAAATACGCTTCCTCGCAAAGCACGGAATGATTTCGCTGACCACTCCCATCGCGGGCAAAATCATGATGTACACGGCAGGATGGGAATAGAACCAGAATAAATGCTGGAACAACAAGAGGATCGCCGCCCAGCGCCGGGCTGAAGATGCCCACGTGGAACAAGATGTTCCAGCGCCAGAAGAAAAATCGTGATCGCCAGCACCGGCGTGCCCAGCACCATGATGATGCTCGTGGCATAGATGGACCACAGGAAGAGCGGCATGCGGAACCAGGTCAGGCCCGGGCGCGCGCATCTTGTGAATCGTGACGATGAAATTCAGTCCGGTCAGGATCGAGGAAAACCCGGTTATGAAGACGCCGATCGCCACGGCGGTGACTTGCGTATTCGAGTACGTGCTGCTGTAGGGCGTGTAGAACGTCCAACCGGTATCCACGCCGCCGGCGATCGCGGAATACAACGTGAACAGGCCGCCAACGATGTAGATGTACCAGCTCAATAAATTCAGTTTCGGGAAGGCAAGGTCGCGCGCGCCCACCATCAGGGGAACCAGAAAATTTCCGAGAACCGCGGGGATCGACGGAATCAGGAAAAAGAAAATCATCACGATGCCGTGCAGCGTGAATAATTTGTTGTAGGTTTCCGGCTGCACCAGCGCGCCCTGCGGCTCGACGAGGTGAATGCGCATGAGGACGGCGAATGATCCGCCGATGATGAAGAAGAAGGTGATCGAAACCAGATACAGCAGCGCGATGCGCTTGTGGTCCAGCGTAAACAGCCAGGACTTCCAGCCGTAGTCGGCGTTCAGATAATTCCGCGGGGCGTGCACGCGAGGTTCCAGCGTGGCCGTACTCATTTCTTCCCCTCTTCCTTTGGCTTCGGTTGCGCCTGCCCGAGTGCGCGTAGATAGGCAACCACATTGTTGAGCTGCTCTTCCGTCATCTGCCCCTGGAAGGAAGGCATGATGGGACTGTACCCCTGAACGATTTTGGCCTTGGGCAACAGGATGGATTCGCGCATGTACGCATCGTCGGCCGTGACGGTTTCGCCCGTCGTAAGCTTGACGGGATGCCCGGCTACACCGAGCAGGGATGGGCCCAGGCCGGTGCCGTCAGCTGTGTGGCAAGTTGGGCAGCCGCTGGCCTGGAATATTTTTGCTCCCGCCTGTTCCATGGATTCGCCCGGCGCTCCCCCCGCGAGCCAGCGTTCATATTCATCCGGCTCCAGGACAATGATCGAGCCGAGCATTCCCGCGTGGAAGGCGCCGCAATACTGGGCGCAAAAAAGATGAAACGTTCCCACTTTCGTGGCTTCAAACCAGAGAGAAGTGTAGCGCCCCGGCAAGACGTCCTTCTTGACCCGGAACGCGGGAACGAAAAAATCGTGAATCACATCCTCCGAAGTCATGGTCAGCTTCACCGGGCGGCCCAGGGGCACGTGCAGTTCGTTGATCTCGCGCTGCCCTTCGGGATGCTCGACCTTCCACATCCACTGCTTGCCCGTGACGAAGATTTCCATCGCGCCCTTGGGCGCCTCCGAGTTCCGGAAATACAACGTGGAACTCCAGACGAAAATCACCGCGACGATCAGCGTGGGGATGGCGGTCCAGAGCACTTCGAGCGGGAACGATCCCTCGATTGCCTTGGGGCGCTCGTCCGGCGAGCGCCTGCGGTACTTAATCATGAAATAGAAAATGATCGAAAAAATCAGGGCTGTAAAAAACAATGTAACGGCAGTCAGGAAATAGTAAAGCTGGTCCACCGACCTCGCGATCGTAGAGGCCTGTTCCGGCTGAAATGGAAGGCTCTGCATCAAGCTCGTATCCTCACTTCATTCATCCTAACCGCGCGTTGGCGCCGGCCGCCGGAGGGACGGCCGATGGCTTCTTGCGCTCGCGAAGAAACATCATGGTCATGAAAATTCCCAGGAGCAGGACGGTCAAGCCGCCCGCCGCGCGCAGCACATTCATTACGACAACGCCGTATTTGCCCGTCATGGGATCGTACTGGTAGCAATACAGCAGCGCATGATCGGTCAATGTTCCGATCTTGCCTTCCGAGGCTTCGACCAGTCCGAGGCGCAGGTCGCGCGCCGGGTAGATCACGCCGTAAAAGTAGCGATCGATGCGGCCATCCGGCGTGAGAACGAGGATGGCGGCGGCATGCGCGTACTGGCGGATCGAAGAATCGTACGCGTAACGAAAGCCGACTACATTCGTGAGGGCGTCAATCGATTGCTGCTCGCCCGTCAGGAAGTGCCAGTGGTCCACAGCTCCGGGGCGCCCGTACTGCCCCGCGTAAACATCCCGCTTGGCCCTGGCGAGCGCCGGAGTATCTTTCGGCTCGAAGCTGACCGTCACCGCATCGAAATCCTTCCCGAGATCGAGCGAGATCGCTTTCATCGTGCGCAGTTCCCCGTTCAGAACTTCCGTGCAGAGCGCGGGGCAATCGAAGTATACGAGGGAAAGCACGATGGGCTTTCGTCCAAAAAAGTCGCCGATGCGCACAGATTTCCCCGCCTCGTCTCGAAACAGGAGGTCCGGCGGAATCCGCGCGTTCAGGTTTTGCGTGATGCCCACTTTGCTCAAGATGGGGGGCGTGCTGACTTGCTGTGCGTTCGCGGAAGAAGCGGCAATTCCCGCCAGGGCCAATACCATCGCGGCTTGGAGCCTGAAATTCATGGCTTCTTGCTCCCTTCCGGCGTCGGCTTTTTCGCATCGGCGGGCTGCGCTTCCGGCGCGCCTTGCACCGGCAAGCCTTTTTTCACGAGAAGTTCCATTGCTTCTTCTATCGGCACGCGCACGGTTCCGGCGGAGCGATTTTCCCACGCGTAGGTTTCCAGAGACTTCTCCTGCTCTTCGCGGAATTTCAGCCAGTCCTCCCGAGGATTCACCTGCAACTGCGGCCCGAGCGGCAACTGCCGCGTATCCGCGAAGGGAGATTCGGAAGCGGCCTGATTCACGGCGTGCGTCGAAAAATAGCGGAACAGTCCCCAAGAGGTTAAAGCCGCGACTACCAGCACGATGCCCAAGGCCACCAGAAATTTAAGTACTCCGCTCGCGTCGGCGTCATGCGTTTCGTAGCCGGGCGAGGTTGCAGGAGCGTTGTGTGGTTTATCCATGTTCGACCGCCTGCCCGGCCATTTCTTCCATGCGCGGATCGTGGACCGGCAAGATCGGCATGCGCTGCAACTGCCAGAGGAAGTAGGCGAACCAGATACCTCCCATGCCGAACGGGAGCGCCACGTCCATCCAGTTGAGATGCACGCTTCCGCCCCCAAACGCCGGCAAAACCATCCAGTACATATCCACGAGGCGCATCATGAGAACCAATAACGCCACGATCAGCAGCGAACGCGTTCTTCTTTTCACATGACGGAACAGCAGCAAGAAAAACGGAAAGAAAAAACTCAAATTAACCAGGAGCAGCCCGACGTTCCCCCAAACTCCCTCCATCCGGCGGATGTACCAGGGAATTTCATCGGAAAGGTTTCCGCCCCAGATGATCAGAAATTGCGAGAATTCCAGATAGGCCCAGAGCATCACAAACGTAAGCAGGAAACTGCCCAGGTCCTGGAATTGCGCGGGCCTTACGACCCGTGAGAGCGGCTCTCGATCGGAAAGCCAGATCAGGATGGCGATGGAAAACGCCATGGCCGAGAGGGCTTGCGCCACCATAAAGAGCATCCCATAAATCGTGGAGTACCAGCGGGGCTCGAGCGACATCACCCAGTCGACGCTCGCGAAGGTGACGGTAAATCCGTAGATCACCAATCCAATCCCGCTCAAACCTTCGAGGCGCATCCAAAGCGCGAGACCTGCCTCGCCCGAATCTTCCTGCCGGGACCACTTGTTCAGAAAATGCGCAAGCGTGAACCAGATCGCGAAATAGAAAATCATGCGCGCAATGAAGAATTCGGGATTGAGATAGGACAACTTCGCCAGGACGGCCGGATCGGTCTGGCCGGGACGGGACCAGCTGTAAAGCGTTTTCATTCCCGCTAGAATCGGCAGCGCTGCGATGGCCATGAGCGGCAGCGTGCGGCTGCCCGCTTCGAGGATGCGCCGAATGACGAGCGCCCACCTCCCTCCCGTCAGGTGCTGCACCATCAAGAGCGCCAGGGAACCGAGCGTGACGCCAATCCAGAACAGAAACGCAATCAGATAGGAACGGAAGAATTCGGCCTTGTCCGCAACGCCGCCCGCGATGCAAATCGCAAGCACCACAGCGCCCGCGAGGAGCAGCCGCATCGGCAGGCGCTCGAGACCCAACGTTGTTTCTCCGGTTTCGCTCATTTCGCTTGGCCCGTCAATCTTGCCCGCTCCGCTTCCGGCACATCCGCGATCGGCACTTGCCGGCTGAATTGCAATGCGCGTATGTAAGCGATGATGGCCCAGCGGTCGCGCGGAGGAACGCGGTAGCCATACGGGTACATCACGCCGAACCCGTTCGAGATCACATCGAAGTAATGTCCCACGGGGGCCGTGCGCATGCGGTCCTCGTGAAACGAAGGCGGGTGGCGGAAACCGCGCTGCACGATCATGCCGTCGCCGTCACCGGCAAATCCGTGGCAGGGAGAGCAGAAAACGTTGTAGCGCTCGCGGCCGCGTTCCTCGATTTCCTGCGTCACCGGATACGGAAAGACTTCCGATGGCTGGCCGTTTACTTTTCCGGTGTAAAGCAATTCCTGCGGGCCCAGCGTCAATTCACCGCGGGGAACCGTCCCCGCAACCGGAATTCGCGCGGATTGGCCGTCTCCAAAAAAGTCGGACGGATCGTACGGGTTGTAGCGCGGCTGCACGTGCATATCGAGGCGGCACCCGGCGCACACGAATAGCAGCGCCAGAGCGGCCAGCATCCAACCGCCCGCGTACGGTTTCCGTGAGCGCGCGCTACGGCTCAATCTCGTTCACCTCGCGCGGGTTGAGAGTCAGCATGAATTTACGCGTCAGCTCCACGTCAAACATCGGATCGCGCGCCTTGATGCACAGAAAAAACCGATCCCGCGAAGCCAGCGCGAACCGCGGCACGTTGAAGACCGGATGATAAGGCGTCGGCAACCCGTTCATCGCCAACATGCCGAACACGGCAGCTGCGGCGGCAAACAAGACGGTCATTTCAAACGTAACGGGGATAAACGCCGGCCAGCTATTCATCGGCCTGCCGCCAACATTGACGGGATAACTCACCACCGCGGCGTAATACTGGAGATAAAATCCCGCGCAGCCGCCGATGATCCCGCCAAGCATGACCACGAGAGGCAGCCGAGTGCGGTGAAATCCGACCGCATGGGCGAGCCCTTCAATCGGGAACGGCGCGAAGGCGTCGATGCGGCGATAGCCCGCTTCGTGCGTCTGGCGGGCCGCCTCGAGCAATTGCTCGGGAGTGGCGAACTCGGCCATCAATCCGTAGATGGTCTCTTCCGGCTTCATCGCATCCTTGCCGTGGACGAAAAATAAATTCGCGCGGCGCGCATCAGTTGGCCGCCTTCTTCTCTTCCTCGCTCGCCACCAATGTGCGCATCTCAAAAATGGAAATCAGCGGCAGGTACCGGAGGAAGAGAAACACCAGAAACAGGAAGAGCCCGATCGTTCCGAAAAACGTAAAGAAGTCCCACCGCGTCGGGTAAAACATGCCCCAGGAAGAAGGGAGGAAATCGCGGTGCAGGCTGGTCACCACAATGACGAATCGTTCGAGCCACATGCCCAAGATTCACGACCATGGCGATGGCGAACAGCGCGCCCACTTTCGCCCGGACTTTTCGGAACCACAGAAATTGAGGCGTCACGATGTTGCAGGCGATCAGCGACCAGTAAACGGGAGCGTAGGGCCCGGTCATGCGATTCAAAATCATGATGCGTTCATATGGATTGCCGCTGTAAAACGCGGTGAACGCTTCCATCATGTAGCCGTAGCCGACGATCAGGCCGGTGGCGAGCATCACCTTGCCCATGTTGTCGAGGTGGCGCATGGTGATGAAATCCTCGAGATGAAAAAGCTTCCGCACCGGAATCGAAAGCGTGAGCACCATGGCGAATCCCGCATATATCGCGCCCGCGACGAAGTACGGAGGAAAAATCGTCGCGTGCCATCCGGGAACGATGGCGAAGGCGAAGTCAAAGCTCACGATGGTGTGGACGGAGACGACCAGGGGCGTCGCCAGACCGGCCAGCAGAAGGGAGGCCGTCTCGTGCCTCTCCCAATGAACCGCCGAGCCGCGCCATCCCATGGCGAGCAGTCCATAAATCATTTTCGCGGCGGGATTTCTCGCGCGATCGCGCAACGTGGCCAGGTCCGGAATCAGGCCGATGAACCAGAACAGCAGCGACACGGTGGCATACGTGGACACCGCAAATGCGTCCCACACCAGCGGGCTACGGAAATTGGGCCACATCTTCATCGTGTCCGGGTACGGAAAGATCCAGTAAGCGAGCCAGGGACGCCCCATGTGAATCAGCGGGAACAATCCCGCGCAGGAAACGGCAAACAACGTCATCGCTTCCGCAAACCGGTTGATCGAAGTGCGCCACTGCTGGCGCAAGAGAAGCAGGATCGCGGAAATCAGCGTGCCGGCATGGCCGATTCCGATCCACCAAACGAAATTGACGATCGCGAAAGCCCATCCCACGGGAATCTGGATTCCCCAGATACCTACCCCATAGACAAGCAGATAGGTGACCGACACCGTCAGGAGAATGACCAGAGCAAATGAGACGAGAAAACCGATGATCCACCACTTCGGCGTGCGCCGGGTGAGGACAATCGAGCTGATTTTGTCCGTAACGGAAGCGAAATCGTGCCCCGGACCCAGAATCGGCGCGTTCGCGAATTCTGCCGCCGCCAGTTTATCGCTTGGACTATCCGCCATATTTCATTCCGCTCTAAACGGCCTGCCCCTTTGCAATCTCGGGATTCGGATTACGCAACTTCGCCAGATAGGTCGTTCTGGGCCGAGTGTTCAACTCTTCCAGTAATTTGTAGTTGCGGTTGTTGGCTTTGAGTTTGGATACCCGGCTATTCGGATCGTTGATGTTTCCAAACACGATCGCTTCCGACGGGCACGATTGCTGGCAGGCAGTGACAATTTCGCCGTCCCGGATCGGGCGGTCCTGCTCTTCGGCTTCGATTTTTACAGCGTTAATTCGCTGCACGCAATAGGAGCATTTTTCCATCACGCCGCGGCTGCGCACGCTCACATTTGGATTGCGCATTCCGAACAGGCTGGGCGTATCCCAATCCGAATAAAGGTAGAAGTTGAACCGGCGCACCTTGTAGGGGCAATTGTTGGAGCAGTAGCGAGTGCCGACGCAGCGGTTGTACACCATTTCGTTCAAGCCTTCCGAACTGTGCACCGTCGCGGCCACCGGACAAACAACCTCGCACGGCGCATCCTCACAATGCATGCAAAGCACGGGCTCGTGATACGTGCCGGGATCGTCCAGACCGCCTTCGTAATAGCGATCGATCCGTATCCAGTGCATATGGCGTCCGATCGCTACTTCCTTCTTCCCGACGACGGCGATGTTGTTTTCCGCCTGGCAGGCCACCACGCAACCGCCGCAACCGGTGCAAGCATTCAGGTCAATCGCCATGCCCCACTGATTGCCCTCGTATTTCACTGGGGGTAGAGCGAGAGAGGATTCTCGTCCGCATCGGCTTGCGCGAACTTCGGATTTTTTTGGTATTCGTCCAGCGTCGCGATGCGGATCGGCTCGCGCCCTTCCATAGTGCTTTGCGTCTGCGTCGTGGCTAGCGCCCACCTGTCGCCCGTTCGGCGAATTTCGAGCCCCGCGCCGATCCACGGCGTGGAGAGCGGGCGAATCCATCCCGCGTCAAAGCCAGCACCCGTTCCCACGCGCCCGCCGCGCGTGCGGCCGTAACCCAGAAACACCGTGACGCTTTCATCCGCGTGGCCGGGCATCACCCATACCGGCGCAACGATTGTCCGGCCGCGGTATTTCAACTCAACCGCATCCTCGCTTTTTAGGTAATCGCCGACTCGCGAACTGCCGCCCAGGCGCTCGGCCGTTTTCGGACTCACCATAGCCACCGAATCCCAGGTGAGCATGGTCAGCGGCTTCGGCAACTCCTGCAGCCAGCCGTTGTTTGCAAAGCGGCCGTCCCAGATGGTGTGATCCGGCCGAAAGACAATTTCGAGGCCCTGCGCTGTGGTGGCCGGCGCTTCCGCGCCAATGCCCGGCTTGAGCGAAACTTGCTTTGGCGGAAAGGCCGTATCCGCGACAACGCCGTCCCGCAACGTCTTTTCCCAAACGTCATCGAATCGCGCCACATTGGGGCGTTGCCCCTGCCAATAGTCATGCACGATGTCGTGACTTGGTTTGGAAGCTTGCGCGTTGAGAACGGCAAAAAAATCGACGTCGGATTTTCCTCCGTAAAGCGGCGCGATCAGCGGCTGAATCACCGAAGCAGTGCCGTCATATCCTCGTGCGTCGCCCCACGATTCGAGTTCGTGGGCCTGCGGAATATGCCAATGGCAGAGCGCCGAGGTTTCGTCTTCGTAGAGCCCGAGACGCGCGGTGAACGGCACCTTCGGCAGAATTTCCTTGAAGCCCAGATCGGCAGGCGCGTCATAGGCGGGATTGCTGCTCAAAATCAGCAACGTCGTAACGCTTCCCGCACGAATATCCGCCGCCAACTGGCCAATGGAATCCCACTGGTTTACCGGCGACACTTCGATGGGCGCTGTAAAATAAACCGTCTTGTCGAAGTTTCCCAATGCTTGATTGATTGCATATGCGAGCGCGTGCACGATGGGCGGCTGCTGATCGCCAGCGACAATCAGAGTCGCGCCAGGATGCTGCTTCAGGTCTCGGGCCAGGGCTGAAATCCAGCCGGCCGGAACATTCGGAGGAGCCGTTGGGGCGGCAACAGTGTTCACACCTAGCTCCCGCGCGAGTGCGCGTGTGAAATTCTCAATTTCGGACGCCCTCATTCGCAACCGGTGATCGGCCATCGCCCCAGTATTCGTCGGCGTGCACTCGACGGCGTACAGGCGGTTCATTTTCGATTCAGGGCCTTCAACGCGGCGCTTCCTCGCGAATTCCCGCGCGTAGCGAAGGCATCCTGGTCCGCTGGTCAGAAAATCCGAGTCGAGCGTGACAATTACATCCGCCTGATCCACGCGGTAAATCGCGTTCACGTATTCGCCGAATGCGAGTTTCGCGCCCTCGCGCACGTTGTCGCGCGTCACCGATTCGTACTGCACCCACTTCGCGGACGGATAGGCCTTCAAGAAGGTGTTGATTTGATCCCCGAGCGTCGGAGACGTGATCGTCGGCGTCAAGAGCCTCACGCCGGGCCCGCTGTTTCCCTTTTCCGCCCCGAGCGCGGTGGATAATTCGTCCTGAAACTCCGCCCAGCTTCCGATGCGTCCGTCATGAATTTCCGCCTGCGAGCGGTCCGGATCGTAGAGACTCAAAACCGAAGCCTGCATAAAAGCGTCGGTGGCGCCCAGGCTGCCCGGGTGATCGGGGTTTCCCTCGATTTTCGTGGGCCGCGCCATGTGGCTCTCTACCAGAACGCCGGTTGCCACGCCGCCCAGCGTTACAGCGGTCGCATAGAAGAGCGGCTTGCCCGGAATGATTTCCTCGGGCTGACGAACGTAGGGAACGATTTTTTGCGTGGGAAGTTTCGTGCAACCGGATAGCCCGGCAAACGCGGCGGAGGCCGCCATCACTTTCAGAAGATCTCGCCGGTCGAGTTTCGCGTCGGGATCGTTGGCCCCGTGCGGAAATTCGTTTTCCTTGTGGTTCCGGAATTCCGGAGTATCGGCCAGCTCATCGAGCCCGCGCCAAAACCGGGGCGTTTCCCCGCCGCTCGAGGCCTTGCGCAATGCGGAAATATCCACATCGGGCTGGCCGGCGCTTTTTCGATCGTTGCTCATGAATTCCCTGATCCCTCAGTCTAGCGGTGGCACGTCGTGCAGTCCGTGAGCTTCCGCACTTTGTATTCGCTCATCAGCCGGTTGCCCAAAGCCTCCTGGTCTGCGGGAGGCTTATAAAACGCGTTGAACACCTCGGACCTGGGGCGCAAATATTTTTCCGGCGCGGTGTGGCATTCCAGGCACCAGCGCATGTAGAGGCTCTGTTCGCGCCAGGTGATGTTCATTTCCGCGACAGGCCCGTGGCAGGTCGTGCAGCCGACTCCCTTCGCGACGTGAATGCTGTGATTGAAATAGACGAAGTCCGGAAGCGCGTTGACGCGCGTCCAGGAAATCGGCGTGGAATCGCGGTAGCTCGCGCGCACCGGTTCGAGAATGGCCGCGCTGGTCCAGATTTGGGAATGGCATGCCATGCACGTTTGCGTCGCAGGCATTCCCGCCGAGGAGGAGTCTTCCACCGAGCTATGGCAATAGCGGCAATCCAATCCAAGTTCCCCCACGTGATGTTTGTGGCTGAATGGAACGGGCTGGGGCCGCGCGTTGTGCACCTCGGTGACGTACGAGGTTTGATTCACGACGTTTACGGCGTATCCCAGGATCGCAATCAGGATTACCGCGCCGTATATACTGACGCGAGAGATCGTGTTCGTGCTGCGATGAAAGATTTGTGCCATACGTGCCGCCCTCGGGGGGACACTCCGAGGTGTACAGTCTGGACGGTCTTAGCGCCTCTCTGCCGGCCGCAAACCCAGCCTCAATTTAATGCGGGAAACAGCGCCCTCGACCAATGAAGGGGGATACGGCCCGGCGGCATTGCCTTTGCCATATTATTATTCCGCCGGACTGTGTTACGGATAATTCTAAAATTTCAACAATTATGTATTCCGGTCGCCCGTCGCCCGCGCGAAACACTATAACAGCAATGCAAAAATAATTTCAATCGTTCTATTTTCTCGCTCGTGATAAACCACACAACTTGCCGTGAGGCGAGTCACGAATTCTGCCCCTGATCCAGGTATTCTCAGTTCGTAATGGATGCTCCTCCAGACAAAAGGCAATTCTTGATGAATTCTGACCAGATCTCGCGTGCAAGAGCCTTGCACGGCGGGTTTCTCCCGTCAATTCGCATGATAACTTATGTAACGGGCCGGAAGATTTGGGCATCCAATAAGCACAGTTCCCGGAAAAGTAGTACGCTGGAACTCCGCTCGCGAATTCATAAGCGGTAAGATTCTTGGGACCATCGAGGGTAGACGCATGTGGATCGTTCGGATAGCGCTGAGGCGGCCCTATACGTTTATCGTCGTCGCGCTCGTCATCGTGCTGATGTCGCCGATCGTGTTGCAACGCACGCCCACCGACGTTTTTCCCAACATCGATATCCCGGTGGTGAGCATATGCTTTAACTACTCCGGATTGTCCCCGCAACTGATGCAAGACCGCATCGTATCTCCCTACGCGCGCTTCATGACCACGGTAGTGGACAACATCGAGCACTCCGAGTCGCAGATGGTGGCGGGCCGGGCGATCATCAAAGTATTCTTTCAGCCTGGAGCGGATGTTCACGTGGCGGTCACGCAGATCACGGCCATTTCTCAAACCATGATTCGGCAGTTGCCCCCGGGGATTTCTCCTCCGCTCATCATTACGTATTCGGCGTCGAGCGTGCCCGTCTTGCAATTGGGGATGAGGGGCCAGGGGTTGTCCGAGCAGGAGTTGTTCGACCTCGGAGCGAACCTGGTCCGCAATCAACTGGCGAATGTGGCCGGAGCGGCCATTCCGTGGCCTTATGGCGGCAAACAGCGCCAGGTCTCGGTGAACATCGATATCCCGGCGCTGCAGGCGAAAGGCCTGTCGCCCACGGACGTCATCAACGCCATCTCCACCCAGAACCTGGTACTTCCTTCCGGCACGGTCAAGATGGGTTCGACCGAATTCAATGTGGAGATGAACGGGTCGCCGGATACTCTGGCCGCGCTGAATAATTTGCCGATCAGGACCAGGGACGGCGCGACAATCTACGTGCGGGACGTCGCCTACGTCAGCGACGGCTTTTCGCCGCAAGTCAACATCGCGCGCATGGACGGGCAGCGCGGCGTGATTCTGGCGATTTACAAGACCGGTGACACGTCCACGCTTGACGTCGTGTCGCAAATCTACGCCAAGCTGCCGCAAATCAAGAACCTTGTGCCGCCGCAAACGGTGATCACGCCCCTATTCGATCAATCGATTTTTGTGCGGGCAGCCATTCAGGGAGTGCTCCGCGAAGGAGTAGTTGCCGCGTGCCTGACCGCGTTGATGATTCTTCTCTTCCTGGGCAGCTGGCGCAGCACGGTCATCATCGCCATTTCGATTCCTCTTTCGATTCTGGTCTCCATCACGGTTCTGAGCGCGCTGCATGAAACGATCAATCTGATGACGCTCGGCGGTTTGGCGCTTGCCGTCGGCATCCTCGTGGATGACGCCACGGTGGCCATCGAGAATATCGAGAGAAACCTCGCCCAGGGAAAGCAGATTATTCAGGCGATCCTGGACGGCTCGCAGGAAATCGCCATTCCCGCCCTGGTCTCGACGCTCTGCATCTGCATTGTATTCGTGCCGATGTTTTTCCTGACCGGCGTGGCGAAATTCCTGTTCGTCCCGCTGGCCGAGTCCGTGGTTTTCGCCATGCTGGCATCCTACGTTTTGTCCCGGACGCTGGTTCCCACGATGGCCATGTACCTGCTCCGGGAGCATCACGGCGAGGAACACGCCACCGGGAACGATATTTTCTCGCGAGCGCAGCGCGGATTCGCGCGAGGGTTCGACCGCATGCGCGGCGGGTATCGCACGTCGCTGGCTTTCTGCCTGGAGCGTGCGTGGCTTTTTGTGGCTTTGTTCCTGTTTTTCTGCGTGGCTTCGCTGTCACTGATTCCCGTGCTGGGCCGGGACTTCTTTCCATCCGTGGATGCCGGCCTGATTCGCTTGCACATGCGCGCCCGCGCGGGACAACGCGTCGAGGAGACTGCCCGGGAAGCCGATGGCGTGGACAACCTGATCCGGCGGGTCATCCCTCCGGAAGACCTGGGAACCGTCCTGGACAACATCGGCTTGTTCAACAGCACCGTGAACACGGCCTACAGCAACTCGGGCGTGATTGGCGAGTCGGACGCGGAAATCCTCATCGGCCTCAAGCCCGAACGCAAACAGCAGACCAGGCAATACATCGACGCTTTGCGACTGCGATTGGCCGAGGAGTTTCCCGGCACGCAATTCTTTTTTCAGCCGGCGGACATGATCAGCCAGATCCTGAATTTCGGAGTTCCCGCACCTGTCGATATTCAGCTCATTGGCCCGAACGAGAAGGCCAACTATCAATTGGCGGAGCAGATTACCAACCGCATCCAGCACATCCCCGGCGCGGTGGACGTGCACGTGCAACAATTGCGCTCCTACCCTGCGATTTTCCTGAATGTGGACCGCACGCGGGTGCAATCCGTGGGCATCAGTCAACAGGACGTGGCCAATAGCGTCCTGCTCACGCTGAGTTCAAGCGCCCAGGTCACGCCATCGTTCTGGGTCAACCCGGCGAACGGCTATGAATACAACGTTGCCGTGCAGGTGCCGCAGTACAAGATCGATTCCATGCAATCGCTCGACAATATTCCGATTTCTTCAGCCTTGTCCAAGACGCCGCAGATTCTGGGAAATATGGGGACCTTGAGCGTAAATACCGAGCCGGCGTTGCTCAGCCAGTATGACACCCAGCCCATGATGGATGTGTATGCCTCCGTGGAAGGGCGCGATTTGGGCGGCGTGGATGCGGATATCCAGAAAGTGCTGGCTGATTTTCAAGACAAGCTCCCTCGCGGCACGCAGCTTTTCCGCCGCGGGCAGGTGGCCACCATGACTTCATCCTTCGCCGGACTTAGCGCCGGGGTAGGCGTCGCCATCGTTCTGGTCTATCTGCTGATCGTCGTGAACTTTCAATCGTGGATCGATCCCTTTATCATCATTACGGCGCTGCCCGGAGCCCTGGCAGGGATCATTTGGATCCTATTGCTCACGCATACCACGCTGAGCGTACCGTCACTGACCGGCATGATCATGTGCATGGGTGTTGCCACGGCCAACAGCATCCTGCTGGTGTCCTTTGCGCGCGAACGCTTGAACGAAGGATTGGATTCGACTCAGGCGGCGATCCAGGCGGGGTATGTGCGCATTCGCCCCGTGCTGATGACCGCGTTTGCCATGATTATCGGAATGGTTCCCCTCTCGCTCGGGCTCGGAGAAGGCGGGGAGCAGAACGCTCCTCTGGGCCGGGCCGTGATAGGCGGGCTGATCGTCGCCACATTCGCAACTTTGTATTTTGTGCCTTGCGTATTTTCGTTGGTTCACAAAGGGCGTCGTCCGGATGAGGGTATCGGCGCCGCGGAACTTGGAATTGAGTAGTGTCGTGATGAATTCAGGGAGCAAATAGGGAATGCCACAGAACCCGGTCGAGTTGCAGGATCCATCAAAATTCAGGAAAGAGCCGAACGGCACCGGCAAAGGGCCGGGCGCGCTGCTCCGCTGGTTTGTCATTCTATTTGTCATTTTTTTGATCCTGGGAATCTATGCTGTCTCGCAACGCACGGCGGAACACAAGGCGCTCGCGCAACAAACGGAACAAATGGCGATTCCTTATGTCTCGGTGATTCAAGCGACGCCCATCAACGCCGATTCCGATATGGTTCTTCCAGGAACACTCAAACCGGAAGTCGAGTCTCCCATCTACGCCCGGACCAACGGTTACCTTAAGAAGTGGTACAAGGACATCGGCAGCCACGTCGCGAAGGGCGAAATCCTTGCCGACATCGATACCCCCGAGATTGACCAGCAACTGGCCCAGGCCCGCGCCGATCTGGTGACGGCACAAGCCAATCTCAGCTTGTCGACTCTGACGGCCACGCGATACCAGGACCTGATCAAGTCTGATTCCGTTTCACGCCAGGACCTCGACAATGCCAACGGCGACCTCGCCGCCAGGCGGGCCATGGCGCAATCGGCCGATGCCAACGTCAAGCGCCTGGAAGAAATGGAATCTTTCAAGCATGTGTACGCCCCCTTTACGGGGATCATCACGCAGCGCAATGTCGATCCAGGCACGCTCATCAATGCCGGAAATGGCGGGACGGCTACCAAGGAGATGTTCGACTTGGCGCAGATTGATCCGATGCGCGTCTATGTTGCGGTTCCGCAGTCCTATTCTCCATCCATCCATCTAGGCCTGAAGGCCTGCCTCTCGCTGACGGAACTCGCGCAGCGGAGCTTCTGCGGACAGGTTGTTCGTACGGCGAACTCCATCGATCCCAACACTCGAACCCTCTTGACCGAAGTGGATGTACCGAACCCTTCCGGAACCCTCTTGCCAGGGGCTTACGCGGAAGTGCATTTTGCCGTCAGAGTCACCGGCCAGCGGCTCTCCCTGCCCGTGAACGCGCTTCTGTTCCGCCCGGATGGAACGATGGCCGCCGTCGTCGGCCCTGATAACCGAATCGTTCTCAAGAAACTTACGATCGGGCGGGACTTTGGCAATACTTTGGAAGTGCTCGATGGGATCGATCTTAAAGACCGAATTGTCGTCAATCCCCCGGACGCTCTGGAAGAAAACGAGCAGGTCAACCTTTCTTCACAAGTAGCCCCGGGGACTGCGCCTCCTCCTGCTGCCCTCCCCACCAAACCCTGAGAGAGCTAGCGGACTTGTTACACATAAAAATTCGGAAACTCTTCCATTCTTTGTCTTGACTCCCATTTTGTGGGCGTGTAGCTTGGATTTGCCGCGCTGTTTGCTTTTCCACAGTAAGCCCTCTCCCGGCGCGACTAGGGAGGGTTGCATGTCAAGCCGACCACAGGTAGCGCCCGCGATCCAATACGTGCCCGGTGCGTTCGAAACAGATTCCTCTGTTACTTCGCAGTCGAATGTGGCGACCGCCGTATCGTCCCCGAACGTATTGCTGGTCGGCCGGAATGGCTCCTGGGGGACATTGGTCCTGAGGTCGCTTGGAAAGTTCAGGAGCGAATTGTCATTCGCGGCGCCTCAGACCGTGACGCCGGAATATGTGAGAAAAGGCGCATTCAATTTTATTCTTCTCGATTCCACGGTTTCCCCGGAACAGCGAAGGCAACTTGCATCCGAGCTCATCGGGTCAGAGGTCTCCATTTTTTATACTTTCCCGGTGGAGAACGGATGCTGGTGGCTGCCTACATTGCGCCGCGGGCAGGACTGCCACGGCACCCCGGCATTTCGCAGGAATGAATTTCCGTTTGAATTGGAGCGGATTCTCCAATCCGAGTAGGACAGGCTTCAGCCTGTCGCTCGTGTGGGAGAACGATTGGCCGAAAAGCGACAGGCTGAAGCCTGTCCTACCTGTTGCTATTGCGGGTTTGGCTCGCCCAGGATGCAGCGAGCTGTGTCTCGAGCGATCAACAATTCCTCATCGGTGGGAATGACGTAGGCGGCCAGGCGCGAATCGTCGCGGCTGATCATGCCTTCCGCGCCGATTGTTTTCTGGTTCTTCTCGCCGTCCACAGATAGTCCGGCCCATTCAAGACCTTCGCAAATCTTTGCCCTGACATCAGGAGAATTCTCGCCGATCCCGCCTGTGAACACGACGGCGTCCGCGCCGCCCATGGCCGCGAGGAACGCGCCGATGTACTTTCTCACGCGGTAGCAGAAAATTTCGATGGCCAGCTTTGCGCGGCGGTCATCGTGCTGGCGCGCTTCGTCTTGCAGGACGCGCATGTCGTGGGTGAGCCCGGAAATTCCGAGCAGGCCGGACTGCTTGTTCAGCATCGTCTCCACTTCGTGCAGGGAGATGCCTTCCTTGGCGGCGATGAAGCCCAGGATGGCCGGATCGACGTCGCCGGACCGCGTTCCCATCACCAAACCTTCGAGCGGCGTCATGCCCATCGAGGTGTCGACGGAACGCCCGCCGCGAATGGCCGCGGCGGAACATCCGTTTCCAAGATGAAGGCTCACGATATTGGTTTGCTCGCGCGACAGGCTGCGAATCGTGCGATAGCGGTATGCCATGTACCGGTGGGAGATGCCGTGGAAGCCGTACCGGCGAATCCGGTAACGAAGATAAAGATGGTATGGAATCGCGTACAAATAGGAGCGCTCCGCCAGAGAGTGGTGAAACGCCGTATCAAATACCGCGACTTGCGGAACCTTTGGGCCCAGCAAATCACGCATCGCGCGGATTCCCCGAAGATTCGTGGGATTGTGCAAGGGAGCGAGATCGATGCAATTCTCGATTCCCGAAATCACTTCGTCGGTGATCAGAACGGAATCCGTAAAGGCCTCGCCGCCGTGCACCACGCGATGCCCGACCGCGTGGATGTCGGCCACGCTCTGGATTTCCGAAATGCCGGAGTCCGGCGAGGCTGCCCAGCGAATGACGAAATCGAGCGCCCCGGAAATATTCTTCAAGGATTCGGTGAGCTTCTGCTTGGGGCCGTCGCCCTTTTGCACGGTAACGACCGCTTCAGCGCCGATTCGCTCGACCTCGCCGCGCAGCACGCGGACATCCTTATCCTTGCGGATTCGGGCGAGGTCCGTGGCGATGATTTGAAATTTCAAACTGGAGCTGCCGGCATTGAGAACGAGGATGTTCATGGGACCTTTTCCGGGCATTTAGTAGCACAGGCTTCAGCCTGTGGGGGTTCGTCCTGGCAAGGCACAAAAATCCACAGACTGAAGTCTGTGCTACTCAGAGCTAATACGGCCACTTCCAATTCTTGATCTCCGGCATGTCATCGCCCACTTCCACGATGTATTGTTTGTGGTCCGACAGCTTGTCGCGGAGGAACTGCTTGAAGTGCGCGCCAACGCGCTGGAGGCGGGGCACGCGATCCACCACATCCGCGGCCAGGTGGAAACGATCCAGGTCGTTCAAGACGGTCATATCGAAGGGAGTGGTCGTGGTTCCGTCTTCCTTGTATCCGCGCACATGGAGATTATCGTGATTCTTGCGGCGGTAAGTGAGGCGGTGGATGAGCCACGGATATCCGTGATAGGCGAAAATAATCGGCTTGTCGATCGTGAACATCGAATCAAACTCCGTATCCGGCAGGCCGTGGGGATGTTCACTCGTAGGTTGCAGCGTCATCAAGTCCACCACGTTGACGAAGCGAATGCGCAAGTCGGGAAAGTGCTGGCGCAGCAAGTCCACCGCCGCCAGAGCTTCGAGCGTGGGAACATCTCCCGCGCACGCCACAACGACGTCCGGCTCCGCTCCCTGGTCGTTGCTGGCCCAGTCCCAAATTCCGATTCCGGCCGTGCAGTGCTGGATGGCGGACTGCATGTTCAGATATTGCAGAGCGGGCTGTTTTCCGGCCACGATCACGTTGACGTAATGGCGGCTGCGCAGGCAATGATCCGCGACGGAGAGAAGCGTGTTCGCATCGGGAGGCAAGTAGACGCGGACGATGTCGGCTTTCTTATTCACGACCAGATCGATGAAACCCGGATCCTGATGAGTAAAACCATTGTGGTCCTGCCGCCACACGTGCGAGGTGAGCAAATAATTGAGTGAAGAGATCGGGCGACGCCACGGAATTCCATTCGTGACTTTGAGCCACTTGGCATGCTGATTGAACATGGAATCCACGATGTGGATGAACGCTTCGTAGCAGGAAAAAAAGCCGTGCCGTCCGGTGAGCAGGTATCCTTCGAGCCAGCCCTGGCACATGTGCTCGCTCAGCACTTCCATGACCCGGCCATCGACGGATAGATGCTCGTCCGTGGGCAGCAGCGGCTCCATCAGGATTTTATCCGTTGCTTCGTAGATGGCGTCGAGCCGGTTGGAGGCGGTCTCGTCAGGGCCGAACACGCGAAAGTTTTTTGCCTCCTTGTTTAATCGCATCACGTCGCGCAGGAATTTTCCGAGTTCTCTTGTTGCTTCCGCATTCCCGGTTCCCGGCTTGACCACTTGCACCGCATAATCGCGAAAGTCCGGCATCACCAGATCTTTCAGTAGCAGTCCGCCGTTGGCATGAGGATTCGCGCCCATTCTGCGATCCCCTTTGGGCGCCAGACCGGCCAGCTCCGGAATCAGCTTTCCGCCATGATCGAAAAGCTCCTCCGCGCGGTAGCTCTTCATCCATTCTTCCAACATGTGCAGGTGTTCGGGCTTCGTGGCAAGTTCAGCGAGCGGAACCTGGTGCGCGCGCCAGGTGTCCTCGACGGGTTTTCCGTCCACGACTTTCGGTCCCGTCCAACCCTTGGGCGTGCGAAGAATGATCATCGGCCACAGGGGGCGCCCTGTGGCGCTCTGCAGCCTGGCCTTGTGCTGGATGGAGCGTATCTCCGCGATCACAGCGTCAAGCGTCCCCGCCATGAGCTCGTGCATGATTTCGGGTTCGCGGCCCTCCACGAAATATGGATCGTACCCATACCCCGCGAAGAGCTGAGCAAGCTCGCCGTCGGACATCCGGCCGAGTACGGTGGGGTTCGCGATTTTGTAGCCGTTCAAGTGCAGGATGGGCAGCACGGCGCCGTCACGCGCGGGATTCAGGAACTTGTTCGAATGCCAGCTCGCGGCAAGCGGGCCTGTTTCAGCTTCCCCATCGCCTACGACACAACAAACCAACAAGTCGGGGTTATCGAATACCGCGCCGTTGGCATGGGCGATGGAGTAGCCCAGTTCCCCGCCCTCGTGGATGGAGCCGGGCGTCTCCGGCGCCACATGGCTCGGAATCCCGCCGGGAAAGGAGAATTGCTTGAATAAGCGTTGCATGCCTTCTTCGGACTGTTGGATGTTGGGATAGAATTCGCTGTACGTTCCTTCGAGATAAGTATTCGCGACGATTCCCGGACCACCGTGACCGGGCCCGGTGACGTAAATGGCATTCAAATCAAATTTTTTGATTGCGCGATTCATGTGCACGTAAATGAAATTCAAACCGGGCGTCGTGCCCCAGTGGCCCAGCAAGCGCGGCTTGATCTGATCGATCTTCAGCGGCTCGCGCAGGAGCGGATTCGCGAGCAAATAGATCTGCCCGACGGAAAGATAATTTGCCGCGCGCCAGTAGGCGTCCATCCTGGCCTGCTCTTCGCGCGAAAGGGGATTTTCCGAGGCGACGACTTTGACGGAACCGGGTATGTGTGTGACTACCATTTGAATCTCCTTTTCCGGGCTTCCAGGTGACCCTATGCGCTGAAAGTTACGCAATGATGAAACGCTTCGACGTGGAAGCCGGTTCGGCTGGGAGACTGATGAATACTAGCGGACTTGCAATTCCGCAACAGGTGATGATGCCAGCGCCCACTTGATCAGGCCCGGCAGAAATGGACTGATGGAATCTGCGTGATTTGGCAACAGGCGGATCGCGTAACCGTGCAACCCGCTCCTTGCTGAAGGTTGAATAACAGCCTGAAACAGGTAGGTTCCCGCGGCACTCCGCTCTGAAAGCCGCATGGGAATCACCACGGGATCTTTGAGGTTGCCGTCCGCGTCGACCAGGCCGGTGAGAACCTGGACGGCGACATCCTCCGGAGAGAGCGAGTTCAGCGTCACCTTTGCCGACACTAGAACCTCCTCGCCGAGACGAATTTCTAAAACGCCATCGCCTACCGATTCTACACTCAATCGCGGCCATTCGGTTTCAACTTTTCTCAGCCATGCCGCGACCTCTTTTGCCCGTGCCGCGTTGGCCGCGCTTAAATTCCGGAATCGCCGGTGAGCCGTCACGTAGGATTCATCGGCATATTGCATCGCCATCCGCTGCATATTGAATTCGGGACAAAGCTTCACAATCGAGTTCTTCATAAGCGCAATCCATTTACGCGGCAGGCCGTCGGAGCGCCGATCGTAAAATGTGGGGACAATTTCATGTTCCAGGAGTTCATAGAGCGCTTCCGCCTCGCTTTGATCCTGCTGGTAGGGATCCTCGTAAGCTTCTCGCCCGCCAATCGCCCAGCCGACGTCCGCCCCGCTGTCCTGACCCATCTGCCGGGCTTCGTCCCACCAGCCATCCAGCGTGCTGACGTTCAAGACGCCGTTGGCGAGCGCTTTCATTCCGCTGGTGCCGCTCGCCTCCAGGGGACGCAGCGGCGTATTGAGCCAGATATCGCACCCCTGGACCATGTAGCGGGCGACGGCCACATCGTAGTTTTCCAGGAAGACCAGCTTGCGGCGGAATTCCGGGCGCTCCGCGAGATTGATGATGGTCTGGATCAGTTGTTTTCCCGCGTCGTCCGCCGGATGGGCTTTCCCTGCATACAGGATCTGAACCGGCCGGTCCGGATCATTCAAGATCAGTGCCAGGCGATCGGGATCGCGCAACAAGAGCGTGGCCCTTTTGTAGGAAGCGAACCTGCGGCCAAAGCCGATCGTCAACGCGTCCGGGCTCAGAACCTCATCGGCGTATTCGACGGCCGATTTGGGAGCGCCGCGAGAAAGTAGTTGAGCGCGCAGCCTGCGCCGCGCGTAACCCACCAAGCGTTCCCTGCGCCTTTCGTGCGTTCTCCACAATTCCCCGGCCGGAATGGATTCGGTGCGCTGCCAGAGTTTTGCGTCGGCGGGCTCTTCGCGCCATTTGGGGCCGAGGTAACGGTCGTAGAGCTGGTTCATTTCGAGAGAAACCCAGCTTCGGAAGTGAACGCCGTTGGTGACGTGACCGATGGGAACTTCCAGCTCGGGGACATCTTTCCAAACGCGATTCCACATCTGGCGCGACACGGCGCCGTGCAGCTTGCTCACGCCATTGCTATGGGAAGCGAGGCGCAGGGCCAGAACCGTCATGCAAAAATCCTCGGACTCGTTCGCTGGATCCTGGCGGCCGAGGCCTAAGAACTCCGAGCGGCTGATCCCCAGCCGCCTCATGAATTCCGAGAAATAGCGGTCCATCAAGGACGATTGGTAGTAGTCGTGTCCGGCTGCCACCGGAGTGTGCGTCGTGAAGACCAGGCTTGCAGAAGCCAGGACGCGCGCTTCGGAAAAAGTTAAATTCCCGTTTTCCATCAGCCGAAGAACGCGTTCGATACCCAGAAACGCGGAATGGCCTTCGTTCATGTGATACACGGTCGGCTGCATACCGAGCGCTTCCAGGGCTCGATATCCGCCGATCCCCAGGAGAATTTCCTGCCGCATACGCATTTCCAAATCCCCGCCGTAGAGCTGCGCGGTAATCCTGCGATGTTCGGGCCGGTTGGACGGCAGATTCGCGTCTAGCAGAAAGAGCTGAATTCTGCCCACATTCACGTGCCAGACCTGCGCGTCGGCTTTTCCATCCGGCAAGTCGATCGACACTTTCACGTTTGGAATAAGCTCGATCGGCCAGGTGTGGAAATCATTGTCTTCAAATGCTTCCTGCTGCCAACCGGCGGCATTGAGGTATTGCCGGAAATACCCTTGCTGGTAGAGAAGCCCGACTCCCACGAGCGGAAGGCCCAGATCACTGGAGGCTTTCAGATGATCGCCGGCCAGAACGCCCAGTCCGCCGGCGAAAATGGAAAGGCACTCGGTAATTCCGAACTCGGCCGAAAAATAGGCCACAATCATGTCGTCTTCCTTGCCATAGTTTCGCCGGTACCACGAGCCTTCTCCCGAAATGTAGGAATCCAGTTTGTCGACGACCCCTTTCATATGCGCCAGGAAAGAATCGTCCTTCGCCGCGGCCTCGAGGACGGATTGTTGAACGCTGCCGAGGACGAGGACGGGATTGCGATTGCACGCCTCCCAGAGGTCCCTGTCAAGCCTGCGGAACAGATCGATTTCCGCGTGGTCCCAGCTCCACCGCAAGTTGCAGGCAAGGCGCACCAGCGGCTGCAGGGGCGACGGAAGTGACGGCCGGACATTAAATGTACGGATGGATTTCATTGGAAGTCCTCTCGCAAATCGAAATTGGAACTAAGGAAATTTCAAGCGTTCACAGCTTCGCGGCCGTGGATAAACTTGCTCTCCCAGAAATCAAAACCTGGGACGTGTTCCACACCAATATTTAGGCGTTCAAAGCGGGGAGGGGATGTTCGGCGTCCAGCTATCCCAAGGGGAGACCGAGGTCGGAAGCCAATTAGGCCGGGGGAACGGCCGCTTGTCTAATGCTCAAATCAAGAATCGCACGCGCTGCAATCGATCGAGCGCAATTCTCAATTCATCTACCGTCCCTTATGTTCGGCTCACGATGTAATTCTGTCAACTGTGGAAAATGTTCGAGCTTCCGATAATGGAACAGCGCCCAGAAACGCGGCTACCTGTCATTTCAATAATCGGATTGTGCACGCGGCCCGTGCGGCTTACGTCTTGGGGAGAGAAGATCCCATGGAATTACTCGCCCGCTAGGTGCGACACCCAAATGCATTGAACAGAGACATCGGCATGTGTATAGTCGCTAACTAACGGTGAAACCGGGCCCGATTACCTATCGTCGAGCAAGGAGAGGACATGAGATCCATCAGCAAGCTTGCGGCGTTTGCGAGTTTTCTAATTCTTTTTTCTTCATCCGCCTTTGCCGCGACCGTCACGGGCACGGTGAAAGGGCCCGACGGCGTGCCGTTTGAAGGGGCGTTCGTTCAGGCCGTCAATGCCAAGACGAAAATAAGCGTCAGCGTGTTGTCCGACAAGCAGGGACGCTACCGGGTGGAGAACCTGCCTGCCGGGGAATATCAAGTGCGCGTGCGTGCGGTTGGCTTTACCACGGAACCGCACAGCGCTGTGAGCCTTGCCGCGGACCAGAATATTTCGTTTGAATTTGCGCTGAAACAAGGAACGGTGCGATGGAGCGACCTGAATCTGTATCAGGGCAAGCAGCTCATGCCGGATGGAAAAGGGAAAGACGTTCTCTCTACTAACTGTTATATCTGCCACGGGTTTCAAACCAGGATGGCTGCGGTTCGCCGCGACGAGGACGGCTGGCGTGACCGCGTCAACTACATGCGGGACGCCATGGCGTTTCAATTGTCCGAGAGATTCAACGACGAAAAGGCGAATGAGGTCATCTCGTATTTGAATACAGTGTTTGGCGAAGACTCAACCGTCCTGCGAAGTCCGGCGGAACTTCCGGCGTACAAGGCAACCGTGCGGCCGTTCAGCGACGACGCGATGAATATCGTCTACGTCGAGTACGACGTGTCCGGCTCCAAAGGCCTGCCCTGGAGCGCCTCTCCGGACAAGGACGGAAATTTCTGGATCCCGTATTACGGCAGAGGAAACGAAGTCGCGAGACTAAATCCCAAGACGGGCGAACTCACTCGATTCCCCTTGCCTTTTGAACAGACAGCAGGCGTTCATTCGGTCGTGCGCGGGCCCGATGGCATGGTCTATTTCACCGAGTTTGCGCTGGACAAGCTGGCGAAATTGGATCCGGCGACGGGAAAGATTGCGGAATTTCAAGACTCTGTTGTCGTGCCGGGAGAGAGGTCGGACAAGCATACGGTCCGCGTGGATGCGAAAGGGAATCTGTGGTCTTCCGGCAGCCCGCTCAGCAAATACGATCAGGAAACCGGCAAGTACACGCACTTCATGGAAGTGCCGTCGTCCTACGGCATCACCTTCGACAAAGACGGCAATGTGTGGTTTTGCGTGCTGAAGAAAGACGGAAAAATCGGCAGGATTGACGCCAAGACGGAAAAGGTGACGCAGTGGTCTCCGCCGACGCAAGGCACGCCGCAACGGCTGGCGATCGATTCCGACGGGATCGTGTGGTTCGGCGAACGCACGGGAAACAAGATTGGGCGATTCGATCCGAAGACGGAAACATTCAAGGAGTACCCGCTGCCCGGCCCGGCCGCGACGCCCTACGCGATCATCGTGGGCAAGGACAATGGAATCTGGTACGCATCCACGGATCAAGATTTGATTGGCCGGCTGGATCCGAATACCGGAAAAGTAATCGAATATCCGTTCCCGCATTCCGAAGCCATGATGCGGGAATTTTTCCTCGACGCTCAAGGGCGAATCTGGTACGCCACGCCGACGAATAATAGGGTGGGATATTTCTACCTCGCCGGCGCCAACGAGCGCGCCAGCAAATGAGGACCTAGCGCGAGTTTGTCGCTGCGTTAGTGGGATGTTTGAGTCCCGGGAACGCCAATCGGGAGATTGGCGTTCCCGGGCAAAATCACCGCGTGATTCTTCGACTCTTATTTTTGCTTGCCTTACAGCCTGAAGCGCGGAACTAACGTGAGCGCGTTCTCTCGCTGGATTTTGCGGAGGTCGCCGGCGGAAATATCGAATTTGTTCATTGCCGTTGCGATTTTTTCGATCGTCCAAAACGGAATATCCGATCCAAACAAAATATGCTCCTTGGGAATCACATTGAAAAGCGCCTGCATGGCGGTCGGATTGACCGCGACGCTGGCGATATCGTAGTAGAGTTTTTGCAATTCGTGCTCGAATCCGTTAGGAATGGTTGCGGCCCGCTCTTCCGGCGTCAGGGCCCCGCCGGAGAGGCGGGACAGCAGCATCAGAATCGTTCCTCCACCGTGTGAAAATATGAAACGAATGTCCGGGCAGCGCAGCAGCGTTCCGCTATAAACGAGGTCCGTAATCGTTCTGGTCGTATCCGTGGGAAACTCGATCGACGTAATATTCACGCGAGGAATGGGGTCTCCGCAGCAGGTGACCGTGGGGTGGACGAAAACGACGGCCTTGCGGCGATTGAGTTCATCCATGACGGGCGCATAATTCGGATGGCCGAGCAATTTCCCGTGGTCGTAGCTTGAGAGCAGGCCGATCCCATCCAGCTTCAGCACGTCAAATACGTGTTCGATTTCGCGAAGACTTCCCTCCGTGTCCGGCAACGGAATCGCGCCCCACATTCCGAAACGCCCGGGATAATCCTTCACGAGTTGCGCGCCGTATTCGTTGACGTCTCGCGCATTCCTGCGCCCTTCCTCATTATTTCCAAACCAAACGCCGGGACTTGAGATCGAAGCGATTGCAGTGGCGACGCCGTTCTGATCCATCTGGTCGAGCGAATAGCGCGGCGTCCAATTCGTGTAAAGGGAACTCGGGACAGCCGGGGCGTCATCCACTATTCGCTTCAGGTTGTTGGCCGTGTGTTTGGGCGGATAAATATGATGGTGGGTGTCAATGAGGCGAGGTCCGTTCCCAACCTTTTGAGCGAAAGAACGCGGGGACACGGCCATCCCTGCGCCAACCGCAGACAACATCGCAAGAATTTTTCGGCGCGAATAAGACTGCTCCTGCAAGCGAGGTTCGAGAATTTGCTTTTCGGCAAGAGCGGGCTCCCGTTTCATCAGCGTTTCCTTTCCAATTCACGAAGCTCTGCGCGAGCAGGCAGGCGCAATTTTACGATCCGCGAAATTTCAGGTGGACCGTACGTCCAGGGCCTATTCTAGTCAAGAAACTTTTTGGAACTTTTTAATTTGAAGTTGGGACAGTTTCAGCGGTTCGGGGCTCCGCCCGGGAACGCCATGCTCCTGAATGGCGTCATGGAAAACCCGCCAATCGGGAGATTGGCGTTCCCGGGATCGACCCTAACGGTTCGCGCCGGATGCGATTCGTTTTCTTTTGGCGGATCCGCCGGCTTCTCAGCCAGCGGCTTCCGCGGAAGACTTTGCCTTCGCTTCGGTTGCCGCGCCGGTGGACTTGGCCATGATTTCGAGGCCATTCTTGTTCATGTCGAATCTCTGTTTCCGGTCCAAGCCCTTGACGAATTCGCGAGTGGCCTTGGCAACGCCTCCGGGAAGACTCGACGCATCCACGTTCACCGTCGATTCCACGGTTTCCTCATTCCGATCGCGATAGCGAAATTGCACCTCGAACGTTTTCATGATCCTTGCCTCCCTTTTCTGAAGTTGAGATAGAAACCGATTCGCATATTCCAAATCATCTGCAGGTTCCAAAATCGCCGGGACCTGATATGCCTAACTCCGGTGATGCTTATGGCTCGAAGCTTTCTTTTTGGACGTCTTCGGTTTCATGGCCTTGATCTGCGCCTTGAGCGACTCGTTTTCCTGGGTCAACGCATCGCGGGCAGCCGTCACGGTTTCGAGATTGTTTCCCATTTCGCCGTTCTGCTTTTGAAGGTCCGCCACCTGGGCCTTTAACTGCTCGTTCTCTTGCAGGGTCTTCGTATCCTTGCAGGCGGTCAGCGCCAAACTCAGCGCTATCGCCGCAACAAGGCTCGCCAAAGTGCTCTTGCGCGTCATGCTCCATCCTTCCATCGCTTGAAATTGAACTGCAACCGGAGCAACGAATAGCGGGTGAGGTGGGGAGACTCCGCTGACAACTCAGTCAGCGTACTGGAGTTTCCTGGCTGGCGCAAGCCTGATCACAACTTTTCGGAAAAAAAATTCTTCACCGCATTTCGGCAATTCGAACGGTCTGAGGTGGCACTGGCTGTTGCGTAGAACGAATGTTCGTGTTTTCCTACATCACGAATGAGACGTAGATGATCTGTCCGTATCTCTCAATCAACAAGACAACCGCGTCACCCGGCGCCAACTTTGCCAAACCTTCTCGTAAATCGGCCAGATTCGTAACAGTGGTACCGTTCAACCCGTGGATTACGTCCCCGGTTTGCAAAGGAACCTCTCCTATTCCCGCACCCGACGTCTTGGCCGCGACGATAATTCCGCTGGGAATTCTCAGCTCGGGCAACGAGTGGGCAAGATCAGGATTGAGTTCAATCCCAAGAATGCCCAGATGCGAAACCAGATTTTTTACCGGGTCAACCGAATCCACCAGACTGTCCACTTTGTGGGGCCGCTCCGCGAGAGAAACATCCAATTGCAGGCGATCCGAACCCCGAAGGACTTCGAGCTTGGCATGCTCGCCGCTCCCGTGCATATACAGGCTCTGGCTAAACAGGGGAAGACTTCCCGTTCGTATCCCGTCCACTCTCACAATGATGTCTTGAATTTTCAGGCCGGCTTGATCCGCAGGTCCTCCGGGAACGACATCGGAGACTATTACGCCGTAATCTCGTGCCAAGTGCAGCCCGGCAGCCAATTCCGGCGTGATGGTTTGAAGGATGGCTCCGATTTCGGGTTCGTGAATATGGCCGTATTTCAAGAGTTGGGGATAGGCATATGCCACGACGCCCGCCGGAATGGCGAAGCCTAACCCTTGATTTCCGCCCGAGCTGGAGAGGATAAAGGTGTTGATTCCAACGAGCTCGCCGTCCGCGTCCACTAGCGGACCGCCGCTATTTCCCGGATTAATGGGTGTATCTGTTTGGACGTAGACAAGAGGGCTATCGGGATCGGGCTGCCGTGAAACGGCGCTCACTACGCCCATCGTCACGCTGTTCCGTAGTCCCTCGGGGCTTCCGAACGCAAAGACCATTTCGCCTTGTCTTGGCATAACGGTCTTGCGGATCGGAATCGCGGACAATTTGTGCGCTTCAATCTTGATCACCGCGAGATCGAGCTGCCGCGCAACGCCCACAATTCGCGCGTCGAAAGTCTGTTCGCGGCTGGCCGGAAGCGTATCGGGCGCGTTCTGAGCAGCGGCGGGCGGAGGCACGATCACCTCGATCTTCTCCGCACCTTTCACGACGTGCGCGTTGGTCACGATGTAGCCTTCGGGATCCACAATCACTCCCGAGCCGATCGTTCGCTGTTTGCCGATCACCACGCTCATCTGTCCCTGGCCCGAATCCTCGGTGGAGCTGTATCCGGAAACAAGGATTTGAACGACGCTTGGGGAGACGCGCTGAACCAGGGCTTCGACGGAATCATTCAGTTGGTGCAAGGCATCAGGAATCCGCGCGGGCTGCGGAGTTTGGCACTGTACTCGCGGCGCGAAAAATACACCGGTGACGACCAGAACCGTGGCAATCCTTTTCAAACTCGCCAAGCGCTTCCCGTCATCGTTGTTGGAGGTATTCATGGTGTCTTCTGATTAGACGCTATTCCGGCATCTCCGGATACGCCCATTTCGCTCGAAATAGGCTTCGCCAGCCTCGTATTCGTAGCCCGGTGCTGTGCTTGGTCTTTGTTGATTGATCACCATTGAACAAATGGAATATATGGCGCTCGAGGATAACGCTAAAATGGAGAAGCTTTATGCCCTTTTACTCCTTCCAGCTAAGTGTGCCCGCGCAGCCAGACGTGGTAGCGGAGCGAATTCGCCGCGTCGTAAGCCCTGCGCCGAATTTGTGGGGAACTTTGGCATCCTCCTGGAAACGCCCGCAGGGTTCGAGTTCTCCTTTTCTCGGTTCGGTTGAGAATCTCACTTTCCGGATCCGCCAGAATATTCAATACCGCAATTCGTTCCTCCCCATGATCCGGGGAAAGATCAATCCCACGCCGACGGGGTCGCGCGTGAATGTATTCATGTATATGCACCCCTTTTCTCTGGCCTTCATGTTGGTCTGGTTCGGGTTTCTCGTACTCATCGAGTCCAGAGTGGCCGATATGAACATTGCGCGATCCTTCGTTCCCATAGGGATGGCTGTCTTCGGCCTGGCACTGAGCCTCGGCGGCTTCTTTTTTGAAGCGCTCAAAGTGATGCCGCTTCTTTCCGAAGCCGTATTCAACACTGAAATCATGACAGCGCCAGTTGCCGATCCAGAATCACAACTACGCGCGCAGTCGGCATCGCCTAGGGCAGAACTCTCGCGCAGTCGCATCGGCCCTGCTATCGCCGTCGTCGCAGTTCTCGCAGGACTTCTCTTGCTCTACCTGTATGACCTTCGACTGCGAGCGAGCCCCGCTTTCGCGACGGCGATGAAACTTGTGTCCCAATCGGCAGAGGCCAAAGCGGCGCTCGGGGAACCGATAAGAGCTGGGCTGGGAGTCCGGGGCGCCCTCCAGGATTCTATCGCGTCGGGGTATGCGATTCTGGCGGCCCCCGTCAGTGGCCCAAAAGGGAAAGCCACGCTCTACGTAGTGGCCAATCGTCTCGGTAGCGGTTGGGACATCGAACGCGAAGTATTGCAAGCTGGCAACGGGTCGAGAAAGATCGATTTAACACCACCTACGCAGCAGCAGAATTTTCACTACCCGGCGACGGGCCGTGTCTATCTTTTGCCCCTGGACGATGGCGCCGCCTCTGATTTAAAGGACCTTCCTGCGTACTACATGGCGCGACTTGGCATGGATGTGAAATTGCTTCCAACCCAACAATTGGGACCCGAAGACATGGACGCCGGGGCGAAACAAGTGATTGCCGAGAAAGCTCTGCTGTCCATGTCGGAGAATCAGCCGGAAATGGCTGAGGACATGGATTCCGTGTTATTGGGGATTACCAGCCGAGACCTCAACTACCAATCCCTTAATGTGAGATACGGAACCAATTTTTACAGCGGGCGCTTTAGCATCATCTCCACGGCGCGATTCCACGAAATGCCCTGGTACGCGGGCGCCAATCCGGAGGCGTTCGCCATTCGAACGCGCAAGATGATCACCAGAAATCTAGCTCTCCTGCACTTTCCACTCGACCGCAGTTCGGACGTCACGAGTGCATTGTCCATGGATGCGTACACGGCTTCAGAGGTGGATAGGATAGGCGAGTCGTTCGGCGGCCAGGATGGCAATGCCGGCTTTGAGTCCCTCGGAGCGCCCTGCGTGACGATCCTCCAGGGCCCGAATGGAAAGCAAGCCTGGCGGCTGCGTTGCGTAAACGATGTGCAAGGGGATGGCCGATTCGAAAGATTCGAAACGTATACGGGGGTTCCGCTGTTTGTGATGTCGCGCGCGGATTTCTCATTCAAGGGGCAGCCTACATTTCCATTCCTGCGCAAGTATCGGCCGCAGGATGACCGTTCCCGCCCCTTTGGGATTGGCGCGACAGACTCTTTTGATATTTTCCCGGTGGGTGATTCGCAGACGTTTTCCTGGATCGAACTAATTTTGGCGAGCGGAGAAAGAGTCCATTTTGCCAGAACTTCTTTGGGCACAGGCTTTGCGAACGCCGAATATCGCGCGGCCGGTTACCTTGGGGACCAGTTCAGCCTCTCTTCTCTGGCATGGAATGGCAACGGATGGGACCTCGCGACGAGAGATGGCTGGACCTACAAGTTTCCGTCGAGTGGACCTGACAGAACATGGCAGCAGGGAGCCTTGATCGGTATAAATTCGTCTTCCGGCAGGGCGTTTTCTATCCAGCGGAATAGCACCAGCGACCTGCAAGAAGTTCGCGCACCCGACGGAGAATCAATCGAATTCACGTACGACGCAATGCACCGGATCACCTCCGGAAGAGAAAGTACGGGGCATGCAATCCAGTATGAATACGACGCAGCCGGAAGGCTGGTGCACATGCGTGACTCCCAAAATGCCGAAGAGTTTTACGAATACGATCCCGCCAATCGCCTGACCGCTGTCCGAGACGCGCGCCATCGGCCGATGCTCGTGAACACATACGGGTACTTGGGAGAAATTCTGTCGCAGACTTTGGCGGACGGCGAGAAACTGCTTTATGAGAGCGGATACGACCAGGACCACAAACTGACGATGCTGAAAATCACCCTCCCGAATGGCTACACAATCCTGTGGCAACTGACCAGGAACGGTTTCGTAAGGTCTTGGCCCCGGCCCCCCGTCAGTTCCGGGTCCGGAGTGCACTAGACTTTACAGATTGCCAACACGCCCTCAGTAGACTTCTGGATAAAAGTGATGAGGCAGTTATACTTTTCGTGGATCGTTGGAGGCCGTTCATGAAGCACATCCTGATTGGAGTTATTCTCTGTTTTTCCTTTGCCTGCAGTGGCCTGGCCCAGGATACCGGCGCTAACGCTCCGGCCTCGAAAGTGGATGTCGAACGATACCTCCAAGCGGTTCATTCCCAGGACATGATGCGGAAAATGATGGACGCCATGACCAAGTCCATGCAGCAGATGAACCACGACAGGTATTTGAAAGACAAGGACAAGCTTCCGGCAGATTTTGAAACGCGCGCGAACAAGATGATGGACGACATGATGAAGGACATGCCGTTTGACGAGATGATGCAGGCCATGGTGCCGACGTACCAGAAGCATTTCACCAAGGGCGATATCAACGGCCTTCTGGCTTTTAATACCTCGCCGACCGGTCACAAATTATTGCGCGAAATGCCCGCCATCACGGCGGAAGCCATGACAGCCATTATGCCGATCATGCGCCAGCATATGGACGAGATGACCCGTCGCCTCCAGCAGCAGACGGACGAAATGCTAAAGAAACCATAGAAAAGGCCCATTCGGGATTTGCCTCCCGCCGTTCCGCCATTCAACTCGTAGACGCGCCCGTGATCGTTTCCACTTGCATGGGTGGAACAAATCAACTGCCGCTTGATATTTCCCAGGCACTGGTGCGTAGAATAGTGTGGAGAAGGACAGGACCATGAACACTCGAAGGCTCTTCCCTATCGCGCTTAGCGCAATCGTGTCGTTCGCGCTTGCCGGGGCCGCAACAAAACTCGTTGCGCGGCAGACGGCGCAGCAGAATCAGCAGCAGAAGCTCGGCAAGGATTCCGGCCAGAATCAGAATATGCCGGGGATGGACAACAGCATGCCCGGCATGGACATGGATCACGACATGCCCGGGATGAAGATGGGCCAGGGCGCGGACGAAAAAGATCAGCAGACCGAGCATGGCGCCATGGACGCGATGAGCCACATGCATCACCACCAGATGGGCCCGCACATGTACATGACCAAGCTGCGCACTGCGACGCCGCAGGATTGGGCCAAAGCCGACGAGATCGCCGACGAATTGCGCGAGTCCATCGAGAAGTACAAGGACTACCACGTCGCGCTCGCCGACGGCTTCCGCATTTTCATGCCGAATCTTCCCCAGTCCGAGTATCATTTCACGAATTATTACAACGGATTCCTGGAATCGTTCAGCTTCGATCCCACGCGGCCCACTTCCCTGCTCTACAAAAAAACGAAAACGGGCTACGACCTTATCGGGGCGATGTACACAATGCCCAAGCGCGTGTCGGAAGAGCAATTGAACGAGCGCGTCCCGCTCAGTGTCGCGCAGTGGCACCTGCACACAAAGCTCTGCATGCCTCCCAAGGGAGAACGCGGCCACGCCGACCTCAGCAAGTTCGGCTTGCAAGGCTCGATTCTCACTAAGGAAGCCTGCACCGAGGCCGGCGGTACTTTCTACCCCGTGATTTTTGGCTGGATGGTGCACGTCTACCCATTCGAGGATTCGCACGAAAAAATCTGGGGTCAGTAAGTAGCACAGCCACTCTTGGCTGTGTGCTTTTGTGGGTCGAACACGCAGATTGCTCCCCTGACAGCAACCGCAAAACCACACAGCCAGGAGTGGCTGTGCTACCAAAAGATTCCCTGGCCCACGCGTTTACGCTCTACTCATCTAGTTGTCACCAAACTTTTACATAGTGTGCGTATAATGGACGCTCGGGGGACCCTGTTTTGACTTCGCGCCCATTGTCAGCGGTTGAGCAGCCGCCCGCCAGCCCTGTGGAAATCCCGGAAGAGCCATCTCTGCGTCTTGAACCCTCCCGAAAGTACCCGGGCGCCCTGATCGTGGTGGAAGGCATCGACGGGTCCGGGAAGAGCACCCAACTCTACTTATTGAAACGCTGGCTGGAAATCGGCGGGTATCGCCTGCACTTCACGGAGTGGAACTCCTCGCCGCTGGTCAAGTCCGCCACGCGCCGCGGCAAGCAGCGACGCCTTCTGACGCCCACCACGTTCTCCCTGCTGCATGCAGCGGATTTCGCCGATCGCTGCGAACGGCAAATTCTGCCGCTGCTGCACAGCGGATACCTGGTCCTCGCGGATCGCTACGTCTACACCGCGTTTGCGCGCGACGTGGCGCGAAGCTGTTCCCCGCGCTGGCTGCGCAACCTCTACCGCTTCGCCCCGGTTCCGGACATTACGTTCTATTTCCGCGCGCCGCTCGATGTGGCCGTCAAGCGAATCATGAGCGGCCGCCCGAAGCTGAAGTATTACGAAGCGGGCATGGACTTGAACCTTTCCCTGGACCGCGCGGAAAGTTTCCGCATTTTTCAGGGACGCATCCTGGCGCAATATGACGAAATGATTGAGTCCGACAAGTTCGTGGTGATGGACGGTACGCTGCCGGTGAATTCGCTGCAAAAGCAGATGCGCCAGATGGTGAAAGCGCGCATTGATTTGGCGCGATTCGCGCCCAAAAAATCCGCGCGGAGGCCCCTGTGACGCCCCCGAAAACGGGCCGGAAAAACGGCTCCCTGAAAAAAGGTCTGACTCCCACGGGCGCTTCCCCGCGCAATTACGGGTTGCCTCTCCCCGGCGTGAACGACGAGGAATTCGGCGGCTCACTCATCGTCATTGAAGGCATGGACGGATCGGGCCGCTCGACTCAGATTTCCCTGCTGACGGAATGGCTCGAATCCGAAGGCTTCGCGGTGGAGACGATGGGGCTGCGCCGCTCGGGCCTTGTCGCGAAGGATATCGACGCGCTGCTGGCCGAAAACACGATTACCCGCATGACGCTCACGCTGATGTATGCCACCGATTTCTACGACCAGCTCGAGCACCGCATCATCCCCGCGCTCCGTTCCGATTTTGTTGTCCTCGCGGACCGATACTTTTATACTTTGATCGCCCGCGCGGTGGCCCGCGGCATCGAGCGCGACTACCTCAACGGCCTTTACGAAATGGCGGTCCGCCCCGATCTCACGTTCTGGCTCAACGTGCGCCCGGAAGTGGCGTTCGAGCGCGAGTTTCGCAAGTCGCATGCGATCAGTTATTGGGAGTCCGGGCGGGACCTTTCGCTTTCGGACGATTTGTTTCAATCCTTCATCCTGTATCAGGCCAAAATCAAAAAAGAATTTGAATTGCTCTCCGAACGCCACGGCTTTCTGGCGATGGATGGCGAAGCGAGCGTCGTCTCCGTGAATACCGATTTGCGGAAGCGCATTGCCGCCCATCTTGGCATTCAACACACGCACTACCGGCCATCCGCTGCGTTGGCTCCCCTGTGGCGCTGAGACTCCGCAAACCCATCCAGCTCGCGGCGATCGACGCCGGGTCCAACGCGTTTCGCCTGATGATCGCGCGCATCCGTTCCACCGACGACTGGGAAATTGTGGAGTCGGTTCGCGCGCCGGTGCGGCTCGGTCATTCGGTATTTACTTCCGGGGAATTCGATCGCAAAACTTTGCGCGACGCCGCCGCCGCATTTCGCCAATTCCGAAGCATCATGGACGCCCGCGGCGTCACCGCGTATCGCGCCGTAACGACGAGCGCCGCGCGCGAAGCCTGCAACGGCCACGTTTTGATTGAACGCATCCGCCACCAGGCCAAAATCGAATTGGAAGTTATTTCCGGAGAGGAAGAAGCGCGGCTGGTGCGCGTCGCGGTTCTCCGCGCGCTTCGCGATTTCGACTCGCCCCGTTTCATTCTCGATCTGGGCGGCGGCAGCCTCGAACTCAACGAATTGCGGCGCGGCGTCTTGCAGGAAAGCATCGGCTTGCCCCTCGGAACCGTCCGTTTGATGGAAGCGTTCCATGCGCAGGGCGTAATTCACGAGCACACCGCATACGATATCCGGCTGCATGTGTTGTCCGTCCTGCAAAGCGCGCTGCCCTGCCGTCCGCGCCCCTCGGTGGCTTATACCGTGGCGTGCGGCGGCAATGCGGAAACACTCGCCGGGCTGGCTTCCGGCCCAAGGGCGGGCGGCTTCACTACGTTGAATCCTCGATTGCTGCGCGATCGGCTCTGGCACATTTTGCAGCTCAATGTGGAAGAGCGCATGAAATCATTCTCCGTGCGGAGGGACCGCGCCGAGGTGATGGGGGTTGCGGCTATCGTTCTTGTGACCGTGGCGTGGTGGCTGCGCCTTCGCCAGATGATCACGCCGCGCGTGGGGGTGCGCGAGGGCTTGCTGTACGAGCTTGCCTCCGCGCAGATGGGCCCGCCCGAACTTACCGAGGAGCAGCGGAAACATTCGCAAGTCATGCTCGCCGGCGCGGAGTCCTTCGCGGGCCGTGTGCGTTGCGATTTGAAGCACGCGGAGCAGGTCCAGGCGCTCGCCCTGCAGCTCTTCGACCAGCTGTGGCCATACCATCATCTGGACTTTGAAGCGCGAACTATTCTGGCGTCCGCTGCGATGCTCCACGACTGCGGGGTTCTGATCAACCGGAAAGCGCATCACCGTCACGGCGAATATCTCATCCACAACGCGAAAATTCCCGAGTTACAAGGCTGGGCCAAAAACATGACCGCCTGCCTCGTCCGCTATCACAACAGAAAATCCGAGCCCAGCACAAAACATCCCGTGTTCGCCACGCTCAATCGCGAACAAAGAAAGAAAGCGCGGCTTCTGGCCGGAATGCTGCGCCTCGCCGAGCGCCTCGAGAGCGACCATCGGCAGGGCATCTCCAAGCTCACCGTCGAGGGCGGACCGCGCGACGTCCGCATCCACGTGGAGCTGCGCGACGCTTCGCGGCTGAACCTCGCTGGGATCGAAAGAAAAGCCCGGCTTCTCGAACGGGAACTGAATTTGCGTTTGTCGTTTCAGCGTGTCTTGATGGTTGTGAAGGAGAGGGTCGCTTAATGATGCATCTTTATCTGATCCGCCACGGCATCGCCGTGGACCGCGAAGATCCCAATTGCCCGCCCGACACCGAGCGCCCCCTCACTCCCAAAGGAATGAAGCGCTCTCATGCCGCGGCGCTCGGCTTGCGTGCGCTGGCCGTGAAGCCGAATGCTGTGCTGACCAGCCCGTGGCTGCGAGCCGTGCAAACCGCGGAAATCTTTTGCGAAACGATCAGCTATCCGTCCAAGAAGATCCTACGCACGGACGCCTTGAAGGGTACCAGCGCTCCGTCCGATTTGTTGCGCGAATTGCAATCGATGAAAGCCAAAGTCGTCCTATGTTTCGGTCACGAACCGCATCTGCACCTCGTCATCGGCCACGTCCTCCACACCAGCGCAAAAATCACGGAACTCAAGAAAGCCGGCCTCGCGCTTTTGGAATTGGAACGAGTCTCGCCGCCTCAAGGACGTTTGCTCGCTCTCTACCCCGCAAGCGCGCTGCGCCTCCTCGCGAAATAGTTGGAATTTTGTCCGAGTATCAGAACAGTGGTACAGGCTTCAGCCTGTGGGTTTTGGTGGCTGCAAGTTAGACCATGCCTCGACCAACCCTCACAGGCTGAAGCCTGTGCCACCTCGTTTGCTCAAGATAGTTCTGCCCATCGGAAGCACGTGCGGAGATGATCGTTCACCATGCCGGTGGCTTGCATGAACGCATAGCAAATGGTGGAACCGACGAAACGGAAGCCGCGCTTCTTCAGCGCCTTGCTCATGGCATCGGATTCCTCGGTTCGCGCGGGCACCTCTTTTGGATCTCGCCGCGCGTGTCGAAGCGTTTTCCCTCCGGTGAATTGCCAGATGTAGGCATCGAAACTTCCGAATTCGCGTTGCACTTCCAAAAATGCTTTCGCATTGGAAATGGTGGAAGAGATTTTCAGGCGATTACGAATGATTCCGGGATCGGCGAGCAGCGCGCGCACTTTTCGAGCGTCGTATTGCGCGATATTGAAGACGTCAAAGCTGTCGAAGACCTCACGGTAGCGCTCCCGTTTCCGCAGGACGGTCTCCCAGCTCAACCCCGCTTGCGCGCCCTCGAGGATCAGGAATTCGAAGAGGCGCCGGTCGTCGTGTACGGGCACGCCCCACTCTTCATCATGGTAGCGAGCCATGACGCCGCTTTGCGCCCAATGGCACCTGCGCCGGGGCGGTTGCGGCGTCCCGGCGCGAATTCGATCTGGCATGGTGAGCTTACGAGAGGTGGCGCTGAACGGCTTTCTCGATCTGGTCGCGAGGGACCGCGCCGACGACTTGCTCGGCGACCTGCCCGCCCTTGAAAATGAGCAGGGTCGGGATGCCGCGGATGTTGAACTGGCCGGCGGAGTTGGTGTTCTCGTCCACATTCAATTTCACGACTTTAATTTTTCCCGCATAGGCGGTGGCGACTTCCGCCACGGTCGGCGCCAGCATCAGGCAAGGCCTGCACCACTCCGCCCAGAAATCGACCATCACGGGCTGCGTCTTGCTCGCCTCGATCACTTCCGCCTGAAACGTGCTGTCCGTTACATTGCTAACATTATCTGCCATGAGAACCCTTTCCGATGGGAATTACCGGCGACATCTTAGCCGATTTCGCCCTGGTTAGATTAGATGAAGTTGCAGCTTTTTGGTTTCTCGAATTCCAGGCCCTTTCGTACAGCTTGGCATATTCAATCGCCGAAACCTGCCACGAGAAATCCTTGGCCATGCCGTTCAACTGGATGCGTCGCCACACCGCGGGCTCATTCCGGAAAATAGTAAGAGCTTGTTGGATCGCAGCGAGCAGCGCAGGACCATCATACGCCTGAAACTTGAACCCCGTGCCGCGTCCTGTTCCAGAATCGAAAGCGTCGATCGTGTCGTCCAGGCCTCCCGTGGCCCGCACCACGGGCACGGTGCCATACTTCAAACTGTAGATCTGATTCAAGCCGCAGGGCTCATACCGCGAAGGCATCAGGAAAATATCCGCGCCTGCTTCGACTTTGTGCGCGAGGATATTGTCATACGCCACTCTCACGCTGAATTTCGCAGGATGCGCCTTTGCCAGTTCGCGGAACAGTTTTTCGTATTTCGCTTCACCCGCGCCGAGCGCGGTGATTGCGAGGTCCTCAGCCAGCAAATCGGTTGCAACCTGCTCGATCAGGTCGAAACCCTTTTGGCCGGCAAAACGCGAGACGATGCCGATCACCGGCTTGTCCGAGGTTTCAGGTGGCAGGCCGAACACTTCCAGCAGATTCTTTTTGCACGCGAGTTTGCCCGAAAAATCCTTCGAGGAATAGCGCGCGGCAATAACCTTGTCGCGCTCTGGGCTCCACGCCGCGTAGTCTGCGCCATTCAGGATTCCGGTCAGGCGGTCCGCGCGATTCCGGATGACGCCGTCGAGGCCGTGGCCGTATTCCACAGTTTTTATTTCCTCGGCGTATTTCGGGCTCACCGTCGTCAAAAAATCGGAGAAGATCAGCGCACCTTTCAGGAAATTAACCCGCCCGTAAAACTCCATTCCATCGATGCCGAACAAGCTTTCCGGCAAGCCGATTTTCTTCATCGTGTCGCGCGGGAACGCCCCGTGATAGCCCATGTTGTGGATCGTGAAAACCACCGGCAATTCCTGCAACGCATCATCCTTTGCGTACCGAGTCCGCAGCAGCACGGGCACGAGGCCCGTCTGCCAGTCGTGGCAGTGGATCACCTCGGGCATCCAAACCCGCTTGCAGAATTCGATGGCCGCGCCGCAGAACTCCGAAAAACGCTCGGCGTTGTCCGGATAATCCTTTCCTGACACCCCGTAGAGCTGTTCGCGGTCGAAGTATTCCGGTTCTTCCACGAAGTAATAGTAGACTCCGTGCAGCGTTCCACCCTCCACAATTCCCGGAAAGCGCAAGCCGTCGCCCGTCGGAATCGTAAGGCTCGGCACGGCGACGGCGACGGCCCGCGTATTGCGGTACCGCGGAAGCAATACGGTCACTTCGTGGCCGAGGGCAACCAGCGATCTGGGCAGCGCCTCAACCACGTCCGCCAGGCCCCCTGTCTTCGAGAACGGGAGCCCTTCCGACGCGACAAAGAGTATTTTCATGGCCAATTCGAAGCTTCCAACGTACTGAAACCCTCCGCCGCCGTCAAGGACGCTCAGAGCCCTAGCGGGTCCGAAACGGGAATAGTAGCGCGGGCTTCAGCCTGCGGGGTTTAGTTCTAGCACGCTACAACCCGTAGTCTGAAACGTGCACTAATGTACTTTGGATGTAGAATTAAAGTTTCTTTGCCTAGCCGATTTGGCCAGGCTCGCGGATTGCCGTACGCAAATTCATTCCCGTCCAAACGAGGAGAGACTATGGCCACCGTAAAGCCAATTCCGGATGGATATCACAGTGTGACTCCCTATCTGTTCGTCAGAAGCGCGGCCAGCGCGATTGATTTCTACAAGAACGTTTTCGGCGCAACGGAAGTCGTGCGCATGGCGGGATCGAACGGCAAGATCATGCACGCGGAACTGAGGATCGGCGACTCGATCGTGATGCTGGCCGACGAGAATCCTTCCACGGGCGTGATGAGCCCGCAAACGATCGGAGGCTTTTCCGTGGGATTGCACCTCTACGTCGAAAATGTTGATGCGGTGATACAAAAATCTGTCGATAACGGAGCCAAGCTGCTCCGGCCGATTAAAAACCAATTTTACGGCGATCGCTCCGGGTCGGTGCTCGATCCGTTTGGCCACATGTGGTCCGTTGCGACTCATGTGGAGGACGTTTCGCCCGAGGAAATGCGCAAGCGCATGACTGCGGCGATGAGCCAGTCGGCAGGTTCGTAGCAATAATCATTGGAGGCTGCGGAAAAGCTTGCAATGAGTCATTCCGAAGGGCTGGGTTTGCGCGAGGAATCTGCTTTTTCTTGGAGCTGGCGAAGAAAAGCGGATCCCTCGGTCGCCGCCGCGACCTCGGGATGACAAAACGGCGCTTTTTCCGCACTCTGAAGAGTCGTGAGTTTAACCTCCTTGCTGTTTGTGCGCCCTCCTCTTGGTACACTTCCCTGCCATGTCACCCGAGAAGTTGGGGCAACATTTCCTCACGAACGCCAGTTGGCAGGAACGGATCGCGCGCGCGGTTCATATCGATCATGGAGTGTGGGTAGAAATCGGCGCGGGGCACGGGGAAATGACCGCGCGCCTCGCGCAGCGGGCGAGCAAAGTATTCGCCATAGAACTCGACCCGCGCCTAGCCAGACGGTTGCGCGAAGTCACTGAGCCTTGCAAGAACGTGGAGGTTGTCGAAAGCGACGTAATGGCTGTCGATTTTGAGAAACTGACGCGCAGAGAGCGTTTTTCGGTTTACGGAAACTTGCCCTATTACATTACTTCGCCCATCCTGCACCGATTATTCGAGCACACGGACCGGGTCGCGGCGATTCATATCGTGATTCAGTTTGAGGTCGCGGTGCGAATTGTCGCGCAGCCGGGACGCCGCGATTACGGGTACCTCTCCGTGGTTTCGCAGTGGTACAGCCGGCCGGAGATTGCGTTCCGGATTCCTCCGGGGGCGTTCCGTCCGCCTCCCAAAGTTGCCTCCGCACTGGTATGTTTTCACATGCCGGGAGCGCGCGCCACAAATTCCGTCGAGGATGAACACGCGTTTCTCGATTTCGTCAAAGAATGTTTTGCCCATAAGAGAAAAACGTTGCGCAACAACCTGCGCGCGCGCCTGGGCGATCGGGCAGAGGAAGTATTGGTGAAAGCGAATCTCCGACCCGACGCACGCGCGGAGCAACTCACCGTCTCCCAATTTGCCGCGTTATTTAAATTAGTCCGCTGAGAGCCCCGATTCAGTTGCTTCGTCTTCTCTGTGTCCTCCGTGTTGAAGCTGTTTGGCTCGACCGGAAGACGATTTTCCACAGAGGACACAGAGAGACAGGAACCTGGATTATCCAAGTGGTTCGCGCAGGACGCTAAGAAGCCGGTCGGGATAATCCGTGATGATTCCGTCGATGCCCGCTGCGATCAGGCGCCGCATTTGTTCCGGCTCGTTAATCGTCCAGACCACCACCTGCAAACCTGCGTGATGGGCTTTCTCGACCACAGCAGGCGTAATGAGGTCTCCGCCCGCGACAAGCTGCCTCGCACCCGCGCGAACCGTCCGCTCGACTAAATCGTTGGACGGGTGCTCGCACAAGAGTCCGGTCATCATGGTGGAATCGAGCCGGTGAACCGAATCGAGCGCGGACGGATCAAACGACAGAATCACGACCCGCGCCGATGCGTTCTGGTCGCGCAACGCCGCGACGACAGCGTGCTCGACTCCCCACGCGGGACCTGATTTTATTTCGAGATAAAAAATGAGGTCATGCTCCTTCGCGAAATCAAGTATCTCCGCGAGTGTCGGCACGCGTTCCCCGGGAAACGCACCGGCTCCGCGGTCGCCAAACCACGACCCGGCATCAAGAGCGCGGATTTGCTCGAGCGTCAGCAAATGCACCTGGCCTTTGCCGCTCGTTGTGCGGTCCAGCGTGAAGTCGTGGATGGCGATCACCTGCGCATCCCGAGTGATCTGCAGATCGGTTTCAATAAAGCCAGCGCCCAATTCCACCGCGCGGCGAAACGCGGCCATCGTATTTTCAGGCGCGTGCCCGGAGGCGCCGCGATGCGCGATCGTCCAGATAGTCTTCGTTCCCATTTCGAATTCGCCCTTGGCAGGCTAAAAATAACCCGACGCCTTGCGACATCCTACCAGACCCAGCCGCCGCGGCTGGAAATGTTCGACGAGCCTTGTGCCCAGGTTGCTTTTCGCGCCAATGTCGCATCTAAGTAAGTGTAAGGTTGTAGGGAACGCCGGCCGGACGAGGCCGCGGAAAGGAGGGCTTACATGGGAATCCGTGCGAGTCTTCTAAAGTATTTATTTACAATGGCTTTGGTCGGGGCGATGGGCTTCACGATGGGCGCTGCCGGCGCCAGCGCAGGCACCACCACGCGCGCTAACGCCTTGACGCTCAACGACCAAGTTCATCACGAACTGGTGATGCTTCCCTGGTACGGAGTGTTCGACAACCTGGAATATCAGGTGAACGGCACCGAAGTGACTCTGAGCGGCCAGGTAACCAGCGAACATGCCGTCACCAAGGAGGACGCCGGAAAATTTGTAAAATCAATTCCCGGCGTGACAAAAGTGGTGAACAACATCGAGGTGCTGCCAACGTCGCTTATGGATAATCGGATTCGACGCGCCGAATTTCGCACCGTCTTTTCACACGCGGACCTCGGACGGTACACGATGGGCGTGATCCCGCAAGTCCATATCATCGTGAAGAATGGACACGTGACTCTCGAAGGCGTGGTCATGAATCAGATGGACAAGAATATTGCGGGGATCGTCGCGAATACGGTTCCCGGAGTCTTCTCGGTGGAAAACAACTTGCGAATCGGCTAACGCATCTTCCCTCTCGTTCGATGCGCTGGGCCCGGATTCTTCCGGGCCCAGCGCATTTCTGACCGGAGTGAGTTTCTTCACGGTCTTGGTGGCGCAGGCTTCCAGCCTGTGGGGGTTGGTTGCAAGGTCATCGAGCCTCGGCGCAACAAAAACCCACAGGCTGGAAGCAGGCGCCACTTAAGAATTAGTATTCTCTTGCGGGCGGGAGCTACTTTTTCGAGCGGTCTTTCAGCAGACCTTTTAATTCAGACATGAATTCCTTCACGTCCTTGAAATCCAAATAGACCGAAGCGAAGCGGACGTACGCAACCTTGTCGAGTTTCTTGATGCGGTTCATCAGGAGCTCGCCAATCTCACTGGTCTGGCGCTCGCGCTCGGGCGCTTCGTGGACAAAGCGCTCGACCTCGTCCACCAGCGCTTCGAGCTTTGCCGTGGCCACGGGCCGCTTCTCGCACGATTTCAGCAGGCCTTGCAGAATTTTCTGACGGTCGAAGCGCTCGCGGCGGCCGTCCTTCTTGATCACCATATACGGGATTTCGTCGATGCGCTCATAGGTCGTGTAGCGCCGGCCGCACTTCAGGCATTCGCGGCGGCGGCGGATCAGATCACCGGCGCGGCCCTCGCGCGAGTCGATGACCTTGTCTTCCATGACCGAGCAAAATGGGCACTTCACCGCGCCGAGTCTCCTCGCAACTTTTCCTTTGCCCCGCCCGAAGGCTTGATGCCGTTTGCCCCTGGAACTGAAATGTGCTTGCCAGACTCCTCCGCTTCGGCTTCGGCGCGCGCCAGTTGGCGCAATTCACCCATCGACAGGCCCTCGTGGATCAACAGCGGAATTCCGGCCAGCGTGGACCCGGCAAATGTCGTGATCCAGAGCACCATCGCGATCGCGGCCGCGGGTTCCTGCTCGACGCCGAAAATTTTCGTCAAGGCGATGAAACTGGCGATTTGCGCCCCCCCGCCTACCCCGGGAAGCTGCAGCACCGATCCGACCAGCGTCACAGCAAGCAGCAGCATCGCGCCCGAGAAATTCATATCGGAGTGGAGGAAGGCTTCACCGAAGGCCTTGGCGACGCCCAGATAGATCAGAGTCGCAAGAATCCAGTGCAACGCAGTATAGGAAATCGCCGCCAGCAAGTCGGAAGTAGTCCGGATGGCCTGTAGGCCTTCGCTGATTCCCGTAATCGCCGAAGCAAAGCGGCTTCGGAAACCACCCGCAGTGCGCCAACGCTCGAGGCCGCGGTCCAGGATCGCCGCTCCATGCAAGCGGTATACGACTAGAATTGCAATCAGGCCAGTCATCGCGCCGAACAACAGCCAGCCGCCGCGCTGGGCGCTATCCACCCAATTCATGTCCGCACCGGCATCGGACAAGCGGTTGGGAAAGACAAGCAAGGCGAGGCAAGCGAGGACTGCGGCCGCGGAAAAGTCGCAGAACCTTTCCAGAAAGAAAATTCCGAACATACTGGACACGGGGAGACGTTCTTTTCGCGCCAGGATCAGGGGCCGGACGGGCTCGCCGGCTCGTCCCAAAACAAAGATCGACGCGAAGCCCATCAGCGTCCCCGCGTAGGTGTTCATGAAATCCGTGGGTCCAACATACCTGCAGAATCGCTGCCATCGGACCGCGCGGATCGCATAGCACCCGTAAATCCCGACCAGGCAAAGCAGGAGAAGGAGAATATTCGCCTGGCCGACGCTGGAGATGAATTTCCTCCACGTAAAGTCGGCCAAATGAATCTTGTGGCGCGAGTGATAGGCGAGCGCCACCACGCCCGCCAAAATCAGCAGCCCGATTAGTATCCGACGGAGTCTTCCAAGCATTCGCACGCGAGGTTAACCGCTGCGGCAACGGAGTGTCAAGAAAGGAGGTGCGCCCGTGTTCTAGAGAGTGCGGATTCCCTAATGACGTATTGAAGGCTTGTTACAGAGTATTCATACAAATTTCGATGCCGCGCCTTCCCTTTGGAGCCACTATCGCTCGACCAACCGCTCCAGCGTGGCGAAGAATTCCGGGTACGAGACCGCGGCGCATTCGGCGTCGCGGATCACTGTTTCGCCTTCCGCCCCAAGCGCAGCGACGGCAAAGGCCATGGCCATGCGATGATCGCCGTGCGGCTCGATTTCCGCGCCGTGGAGGCGGCCCGCGGAGCGGCCCGCCACGCGCAAGCCGTCTGGAAGCTCCTCCACTTTCGCGCCCATCCGGCGAAGGTTCTCCGCCAGAACAGCAATGCGATCGCTCTCCTTCACGCGCAGCTCGGCCGCGTTGCGGATCTCGATTCCCTGCTCGGAGTACGGACCGAGCACGGCAATCGCCGGAAGCTCATCGATCAACTGGGCGATGGCATCGCCCTCAATCGAGCCTCCCTTCAGCGGCTCGTGGAGTACGGAAACGTCGCCCACAAGTTCTCCGTGTTCGCTGCGAATCGAAACCAAACTGACCGGCGCTCCCATCGAGCCCAAAACATCCAGAACGGCGGAACGCGTGGGATTCAAGCCGACGTTGTGAACCACAAGGTTCGATTCGGGAAGCACCATCGCCGCGGCCAGAAAAAAAACAGCGGACGAAAGATCGCCCGGAACCGCAAGCGAACGCCCTTTCAGGCGCGGCCGTCCATGAATGCGAATCGTGCGGCCCTCGTGCTCGAGGCGCGCGCCAAATTCGGCGAGGGCTAGTTCCGTGTGGTCACGCGTGCGCACCGGTTCCGTCACCGAGGTCACTCCATCCGCGAACAATCCTGCGAGAAGGACGGCCGACTTCACTTGCGCGCTTGGAACGGGAAGCGTGTAGTCGATAGCAGTGAGGCGCGTGCCGTCAATCTTCAGCGGGGCGAAGCCTCCTTCTCGCGCGTGAATCCGCGCGCCCATCTGCGTGAGCGGGTCGATCACCCGGCGCATCGGCCGGCTCCGTAAGGAAGTGTCTCCCTCCAGGGTCGAGCGAAATTCCTGTCCGGCCAGAATGCCGGCGAGCAGGCGCATCGTCGTGCCGGAATTTCCGGCATTGAGCGTGTGCCGCGGCCGTCGCAGGCCGTCAAGCCCCAGGCCGACGATGCGGATGCGGTCGCCCTGAATTTCAATTTTCACGCCAAGTTGCGAGAAACAATCCAGGGTGCTGCGGCAATCGGCCGCGGCTGAAAAGTGCGTGATTTCGCTCTGTCCCTCGGCAAGCGCCGCGAGCATTGCGTAACGATGCGAAATGGACTTGTCGCCGGGAACTTCGAGCGAACCGCTGATCGTGCGGGCAGTACGGATGATTTGTTTGGGCACGATAGAATTCTAGCACGCGGAGAAACTCGCCTGTACCGCCCGCCTTCAGGCGGGCATCCGGCCGAGCCCAAGATGCCCGTCCGCCGCGGCGGACGGGCGCTACACAAATCCGAGGGAAACAAACTCGGAACGGGAGTATGATTCTGGAAGCCATTTCCTGAGGAGGCATAGAGATGAAGCAATTCATTGGATTCCTGTTGGCTGCGGTGCTCGCCACCGCTCCGGCATTTGCGCAAGCCCCAAAGGGCTGGAAGTTGCGTTCGGACCATAGCGCAGACGCGTCCGACCCGGATGCCCCGGGCGCTGACAAGTTCACGGTCAGCGGGTCTGGCTTCCACGCCGTAAATCCGATGGCGGCTATCTACTGGAACCCGGCGAATACTGCCACCGGCGACTACACGCTCAAAGGCACATTCAAGCTGATCAAATCGACGGGCTACGACGAGTATTACGGGCTCATCTTTGGAGGAAACGGTCTCGAAGGTGCGACGCAGAGCTACACATACTTTATGGTGACGGACGACGGGACATATCTCATCAAACGGCGCGATGGCTCTTCGACGCAAGGAGTGTCGCCCAAGACGGCGAACGCCGCGGTGAAAAAACCCGACGCCAGTGGAATGGCTACTAACGCTCTTGAAGTGCGCGTGAAGGGCGACAAAATCGAATTCGTCATCAACGGCACGGTCGTAACCACGCTGCCCAAAACAGGAGCCGCCGCGAAGACCGACGGCATCTACGGTATCAGGATCAATCACCAGCTCGACGTGCAGATCGACGGCTTCGGAATGTCGAAGATGTAATTTCTTGTAGGACAGCCACTCTTGGCTGTCCCCTGCGGCGCTGAGTGAGCGTAAGAGGACAGCCAAGAGTGGCTGTCCTACAAAAACTTTCCCGAATTTGACACGTTTCCTGCGCTGTGCTCTAAATGAGCCATGCCATCGGATCATGAGACGGAAGCGAGGCAGCGCTTCCAGGAAGCATTTGCGGCGCAGATGGAAGGCGACTACGACCGCGCCGTCGAGCTTTACCTCGGATCGCTGGCGCTGCATCCCACCGCCGAGGCTCACACGTTTCTCGGCTGGACGTATCATTTCCAGGGGAAAATTGAAGAAGCGATCGCGGAGTGCAAACGTGCGATCGAGATCGACCCTGACTTCGGCAATCCATACAACGATATCGGCGCCTACCTGATCGACCTCAACCGCTTTGACGAAGCCGTCCCGTGGCTCGAACAGGCCATGACGGCAAAGCGCTATGAGCCGCGGCACTTTCCCTACTTCAATCTAGGGCGCGTCTATCTCGCCAAAGGCATGATCAACCGCGCGCGCGAACTTTTTCAGAAATCGCTGGCCATCGAGCCGCGTTACACGCTCGCGCGCCAGGCGCTCGAAAGCGTTCGCCGGATGGTGAATTAGCGGCTTCCCTGCTGTACACTACCCGGCGGCTGCGCAGCAACGCTTCGGAAACGCGTAAAGAATATGAACATGATATTTGTGGCGTTGCTTTTGCTTCAGGCCGTCCAGACGAGTCCGCTGCTCGAAAATGATTACGTTCGAGTGTTCAAAAATAGCGCACCATGCGCGATGGCTGCGGCATCTTGCGGCGACCGTGTTTTTGTGGCCCTCGGCTCCGTGGAGGTAAATGGCCAGAAGATGGTGCGGGGCGACATCAAAGTATTCAAGGCCAGCGAAAGGTATTCTCCGCCAAAAAGTGGAGACTTTCTCGAGGTGGCAATTAAACCGGCGCATCCCAAAATCATGCCGCCAAGCGTGGGAACGCCGCCCCCTCCGGGCAATAAGATTTTGTACGATGCGAAGGATTTCACCGTGTTTGCGGAAAAAATGCAGCCCGGCGAGTACGCCGCGCCCCACAGCCACAACCTGCGTCTGGCAATTTTCCTGAACGACACGATGGTGCAGCAATGGACGGACGGCAAAGAAGAAACCCGGGAACTTGTGCCGGACGTTGTGATGTGGCGGCCAGCGGTCGTCCACGCTTCCAAAGACGTGGGCAAAGTTCCAATCAGCAATCTTCTGATTGAATTCAAACCCTGAGGCTCCTTCCAGATGAAACGCAGCTCGAATCGCATTTTGACGACGCACGTTGGCAGCCTCGTACGTCCGCCCCGGCTGCTCGAACTTGTGCGCGCTCGGGAGAACGGCAACGCCGCAGACGTTCTCGCCTACGAGCAATGCCTAAAGGATTCCGTCGCCGAAGTCGTGCGGCGGCAAGCCCAGGCGGGTATCGACATCGTCAACGATGGCGAATTCGGCAAATCCACCAGCTGGTCTCTTTACGCGTTAAAGCGCGTGAGCGGATTCGAGATGCGTCCAGAGAAACCGGGAGCGAACCCGTTTGCGCGTGGCGCGGACAGGGAGCGCTTCAAGGAATTTTACGCGGAGCTCGAAGGTGGAAACGATCGCACCTGGTCCAACGTAACCAGGCAGGAAGCGATTTGCGTCGCCCCGGTGAAATACACCGGCCTCGGAGAACTTCAGCATGATATCGACAACCTGAAGGCGGGCCTCCAGGGCGTGAACGTGGAGGAAGCCTTCCTCCCGGTGGCAGCTCCCTCCAGCGCCATCCCGGACCGGAAGAACGAATTCTACCGAAACGACGAAGAGCTCGTCGTGGCCTTGGCGGAAGCATTGAGAACGGAATACCGCGCCATCGTGGACGCCGGCTTTCTGCTGCAACTGGACGATGCCCGCGCCGCCGTGACGTACGACAGGATGGTGCCTCCGGCAAGCTTCGAAGACTACTACCGATGGGTAGGCCGCCACGTCGATGTCCTGAACCATGCATTGGAAGGGATCCCGGAAGACCGAGTGCGCTACCACGTTTGCTGGGGAAGCTGGCCGGGGCCGCACACGACCGACGTTCCGCTGAGGAAGATTGTCGATCTCATTCTCAAAGTGCGCGCCGGCGCCTACCTCATCGAGGCCGCCAATCCCCGCCACGAACACGAATGGCGCGTGTGGAAGGACGTCAAGCTGCCGGAAGGCAAGATCCTGGCTCCCGGCGTCGTGAGCCACGGCACGAACGTTGTGGAGCATCCAGAACTAGTGGCCGAACGCATCCTGAGATTCGCCAGCCTCGTCGGGCGCGAGAACGTCATCGCCAGCACCGATTGCGGTTTCGCGCAGGAGCAATTCAACCGGCGTGTGCATCCCACGATTATGTGGGCGAAGCTGGAAGCCATGGCCGAAGGCGCGCGGATCGCGAGCGAAGAGCTATGGGGGCGAGCCAAAGCCGAACGTAGCCAAACTTCTCAATAGTTGGCTTGAATGCAAAGTGGGACGGGTAATTCGGTACCTGGGAACGCCAATCTCCCGATTGGCGTCACGCAAATCGCCAATCGGGAGATTGGCGTTCCCGGGATTCAGCCCGTTCAATTCGTGCTAAGTATCCGCAATTATCATTTCCGACTAAAATGGTTTGAAGAAATGCTGGAGCCGAAGTCCGGACTTGAACCGGAGACCTGTCGATTACGAATCGACTGCTCTACCAACTGAGCTACTTCGGCCCTTACAAGAATCGAATAATTCACTGTAGCATTGCGTGGAAAATAGTTCAAACGCCGGTAGTCGAATGTAAACGCCCGCCTGTCAATGCGGCGACAATTTGCTTGCCGTGAAAGCGGCCGTTTTCAATGAAAATTTCGCTGGTATGGTTTCCGCCGATCACCACCCCGGCAACGAAAATTCCCGGGACATTGCTCTCATGGGTTTGCGCGTTCATGGTGGGCTTATTGGTTTCCGGATCGAGGGAGATTCCCAGCGAGCGCATGAATTGGAAGTCCGGATGGTACCCCGTCAGCGCGAAGACCTGATCCGCGGGCAGTGACGTTTCGCCCGTGTGATTGGAAACCACCACGCGGCCCTCTTCGATTCGCTTTACCTGCGTTTCAAAAAGTGCGCGAACTTGCCCGGCCTTGATGCGGTTCTCGATGTCGGGGCGAACCCAATATTTAATCGTCGAGCCAAGTTCCGCGCGCCGGTGAACCAGAGTAACTTTCGCGCCGTTGCGGTAAAGATCCAGGGCAGCTTCCGCGGCCGAGTTTTTCCCGCCGATGATCACTACATTCCGGCGCCAGAACGCGTGCGGCTCCGTGTAGTAATGCGAAACGTGCGGCAAATCTTCACCGGGAATGCCCATGCGATTCGGCAGGTCGTAGTAACCGGTGGCGACCGCGATTTTTCTTGCGGCGAATTGCGCGGGAATTCCCTGCTCGTCCCGCGTATGCACGCTGAATTTTCCGTCGGCGCCGTCGACACGCTCCACGCGATGGCCGAGCCGCAAGTCCAGATCGTAATGCTCGGCGCACTTTCGATAATATTTTAGCGCCTCGCTGCGTGTCGGCTTCTCGGCGGCGCTCGTGAGCGGCAGATCGCCGATTTCCAGAAGTTCGGGCGTCGTAAAAAACACCATATTGACGGGGTAATGGTAGAGAGAATTGCAAAGGCACCCCTTGTCGATCACCAGCGGGCGCATGCCGGCGCGCTTGGCTTCAATGGCGCAAGCCAGCCCCGTGGGCCCCGCTCCAATGCAAATCAGGTCGTATGTGCTCATGAAGAAAGTGTGCCCCGGGAAGAATTGTTTTGCAACCGGCGCCCAGTAGCACAGGCTTCAGCCTGTGGGGGTTAGTCCCAGCAACGACGAAAATCCACAGGCTGAAGCCTGTGCTACTAGGAGTGTTGCGAGAAATAGCGGCTCGATGCGTGGCGTCTATTTGATCGACGCCGGGTGAGGAGTTGTCTGGCCCGCGAAGATCCTCGTCACTTTGCGGCCGCGAAGCCGCAATTGCAAACGGTTCATATACAAGTAAATCACCGGAGTCGTGTAAAGAGTAAGAGCCTGGCTCACCAGCAAACCACCCACAATGCTGATCCCGAGTGGGCGCCGCATTTCCGAACCAGTACCAGTCATCAGCGCCAGAGGTAAGCCTCCGAAAAGAGCTGCCACCGTCGTCATCATGATCGGGCGGAATCTCAACAAGCACGCCTGATAAATTGACTCCTCAGGGGACTTACCGGTCCGTTCCGTTTCAATGGCGAAATCAATCATCATGATCGCGTTCTTGATGACGATCCCGATCAAAAGAACAATGGCAATGAGCGCGATGACCGTCAATTCGTTGTGAGATATCAACAAAGCCAAAAGAGCTCCCACTCCTGCCGAGGGCAACGTCGAGAGAATCGTAACCGGATGGATGTAACTTTCGTACAACATTCCCAAAACAATGTAAACGGTGACGAGCGCGGCCAGAATGAGCCACGGCTGGCTCGACAGCGAAGACTGGAAGGCCTGCGCGTTTCCCTGGAACGTCGGATGAATATCGGCAGGGAGTCCCATGTGGAAGACTGCCTCCTGGATTTTGGTCACGGCATCACCCAGAGCGACTCCCTCCGCAAGATTGAACGAAATTGTTACCGCGGGAAATTGGCCCTGATGGTTGACGGAGAGCGCCGTATTCCGCGTGTCGAAGTGCGTAAAGGCGCTGAGCGGGATCTGGCTCCCGTTGGAAGATCTTACATATAGGCTGCGAATTGCGTCGGTGCTGTCCCGAAACGCCGAATCAACTTCCATCACCACATGATATTGATTCAACTGTGTGTAGATCGTGGAGACCTGCCGCTGTCCGAATGCGTCGTAGAGCGTGTTATCGATGGCCTGGGGTGAAATTCCCAAACGCGACGCCGTATCGCGGTCGATCACCAGTGACGCCTGCAACCCGCGCGTTTGTTGATCGCTGGCGATGTCGCGCAATTCCGGCAACTGCGTCATCGCGGTCTCCACTCGGGGCGCCCAATCCAGCAGATCATTGAGATTTTCGCTCGAGAGCGTGTATTGATATTGCGAACTGCTGATCCGCCCGCCCACCGTGATGTCTTGATACGCCCGCAGGAAAAGTGTAGCTCCGGGAACCACCGCCAGCTTGGGCCGGAGGCGCTCAATCACCTGGTAGACGGTGACTTTTCGCTCCCCGACGGGCTTCAATTCAATCTCCATCCCTCCCGTATTTTCCGCTCCGCCTCCGGTCTGGCCGATCATGCTCTTGACCGCCGGGTCGCTCACGATGATGTCGGTATATTGTTTCAGTTTCTGTTGCATCGCGGGAAAGGAGGTATCCTGGGCTCCGATGATATTTCCCGCGATCAGACCGGTATCCTGCGCCGGGAAAAAACCCTTGGGGATGACAAAATACAAATAGGCGCTTAGACAGATGGTCGCGCCAGTAAGGATGAGCATCAGGGGTTGATGGCGCAGAACCCAGCGCAACGCTCCCGCATAAGTCTTCACACTCCACAAGAATACCCGCTCGCACGCCTGATACATTTTTCCGTGCTGCATTTCCTTTTCCGACCTTAGAAATCGAGCGCACATCATGGGCGTGGTGGTGAGCGAAACACAAAGTGAAACAACGATGGCCACGCTCAACGTGACGGCAAATTCCCGGAATAGCCTTCCGATGACGCCGCCCATCAGCAAGAGCGGAATGAATACCGCAATCAGCGAAGAGCTCATCGACAGGACCGTAAACCCGATCTCACGGGAACCCCGCAAGGCCGCTTGCATCGGAGTATCCCCTGTTTCCAGATAACGAGAAATGTTCTCAATCACCACAATCGCGTCGTCCACCACGAACCCGGTGCAGATCGCCATCGCCATAAGCGAAAGATTGTCGAGACTGTAGTGCAACAGCGACATCACACCGAACGTTCCGACGATGGAAAGCGGCACCGCAATGCTTGGAATAATTGTGGCCCACGCGTTGCGCAAGAACAAAAAAATAACCATGATCACCAGCATCACGCTCAACATCATCGTGATTTCGATATCCTTGACGGACGCGCGGATGGTGGTCGTGCGATTAAAATTGGTATCGAGAGTAACCGTCGGAGGGATGGAAGCGCGCAATTCGGGAAGCAACGCCATGATGCGGTCCACTGTCTCTATCACGTTGGCGCCGGGTTCCCGCCCAATGCCCATGGACACGGAGATTCTGCCATTCGCGTATGCTGAGTTGCGCAAATCTTCGATGCCTTCGGTCACTTTGGCAATATCGCTGATCCGCACCGGGGCGCCGTTCCTGTAAGCAACGATCAGAGGAAAGTACTGGTCCGGTTTGAGGAGTTGGTCGGTGTCGGTCAGGGTCCACCGATTGGATTCGTTTTCCAATGTTCCCTTCGGAGTATTCGCATTGGCGGACCGGAGCGCAGCGCGCACCTCTTCCAAGCCAATCCCATAGTGAGCAAGCGCGTTGGGATTCAAGTCCACGCGAACCGCGGGCTTCGCCCCCCCGTTGATGCGCACTAGGCCCACGCCCGCGACTTGAGATATCTTTTGGGCCAGGAAGGAATCGCACAAATCGTAAAGACGACCCCTTGGAACCGTATCCGATGAGATATCGATGTCTAAAATATCAACTTCGGCGGGATTGATCCTGCGGTAGGTGGGCAAGGCCGGCAATCCGGAAGGCAGTTGTCCAGCGGCGCCATTGATGGCTGCCTGCACGTCCCGGGAAGCCGCGTTAATGTCCCGGTCCAGATCAAACTGAAGAACGATACCCGAAGCGCCAAGTTGGCTGCTGGATGTCATCTGCGTAACGCCGGCGATCCGCCCGAATTGGCGTTCCAGAGGCGTTGCCACGGATGAGGCCATTGTTTCCGGACTTGCCCCCGGCAAGTTGGCGCGAACAAAAAGCGTCGGAAAATCCACTCGAGGTAAAGCCGCCACCGGCAGGAAGTAAAAACCGACGCCGCCGGCGAGCAGGATCGCGATGCTCAACAGCGACGTGGCGATGGGCCGTTTTATGAATGGCGCCGAGAAATGCATCGTTGTTCCCTCAGCCCGTTTGTTAAGTCAAGGATTTTGCGCCAAAACCGGTTCCGCTCAGGGTTCACGTTAATCCATACTAATGCAAGGAACTGAAAGTTTCCTGAATGCGGTGACGGCCTAGTTTCCCAGAATGTAACTTCGAGGAGTTTACCCCAACTGCCGGGCGGTTACCTTAACTGAGCTGTGACCCTGAAAAACTCAGCCTGGCAGGATATTCTTGCTCAACTTGCCGAAGCCTGCAGGCCCAATGCCTGACCGATCACGTCGGTATACTTAAGCCCGCCGCCGGTATTGAACAATACGACGCGGTCCTTGGCCGTGAGGAATCCCGTGGCGAGCAGGTGATCGTACGCGGCAGTCGCGGTCGCTCCCTCGGGCGAAAGAAAAACACCTTCGTGTTTTCCCCAGTCCTTGAGCGACGCCAGAATCTGCTCGTCCGAGAGAGCCAGGGCCACGCCGCCGGACTCCTTCAGGATTTCCAGCATGATGGAATCGCCATAGGGTTTCGGCACGCGCAGTCCGGCCGCAAACGTAGCGGCGTTTTCCCACATCTGGCTCACGTTCGCGCCCTGCTCAAAGGCGCGGACCACCGGCGCGCAACCGGAGGACTGCACCGCAATCATGCGCGGCCGTTTCCCAGGACGCACCCAGCCGAGTTCTTCCAACTCCAGGAAAGCTTTCCACATTCCGATCAATCCCACTCCGCCGCCAGTTGGATAGAAGACTGCATCTGGATATTCCCAACCCAACTGCTCGACCAGTTCATAGCCCATGGTCTTCTTGCCTTCGACGCGGAAAGGCTCTTTGAGGGTGGAGATGTCGAACCAGCCTTCTTTCTCTTTGCGCTCCGCCACCATGCGCCCGCAGTCGGAGATGAGCCCGTCGACCAGAGTGACTTTGGCTCCGTAGACCTTCGCCTCGACGAGGTTGGCAAGAGGCACGTCTTTCGGCATGAAAATGTGCGCTTCGATCCCCGCGGCGGCGGCATAAGCAGCGAGCGCGCCTGCGGCATTCCCCGCCGATGGGACGGCCAGCTTTTTGAGGCCGTAGTGGCGCGCCATTGTTACCGCAAGGGCGAGCCCGCGCGCCTTGAACGTGGAGGTCGGGTTGGCGCCCTCCTCCTTCAGGTAAACATTCGGGAAGCGGCGGCTTCGCAGCATTGGTGTCCAGCCTTCGCCAAGCGTGACCGGTTTGGCGTCGGGCAGAACCGATTTGTAGCGCCACATTCCGGCCCAGGGCACCGAGGATGCATCCTGCGCGATCTTGTCGCGCGCGGCGATGCCGCGTAGCGGGCTTAAGTCATACCGGACATAAAGCGAACCTGAACAATCCGGGCACAGCGTCCGCGGCGATTCGGCGGAAATAGTTTTTCGGCAACGGGAGCACTCCAACTTCGCGATTTTTGGCATACGCGAAAGATATCAGAGTGTGCGAAGGGCAGACAACCTTCAAAAAGGAATGACCGCTTGTAGAATTCGTAAGGTACTATCTGGGCTCGCGAGAGAGCCGACTTGTAACGTCTTGGATCATTTCTGCCAGGACTGGAATGGTTCTGATGACGCCTGAACCCAACAAGACTTCGCGCAAGAAGGCAAAGCCCGGCGCATATTTCGGGATTCCGCTGGCGTTTTGTGTAATTGCGTTCTTGGCCGGCGGCTTGCTCATCGGCGTGCTGTTTCGAGGGAATCCAGTGGCGGCCGCGATCTATACGAGCGGCACCTATTTCCCCAAGCTGATTGTGACGTTTGCCACGCTCATTATTTTTGCGCTCCTTTCCGGAGCCACCGCAAAATTAGTGCTATACAACAGACAGGGCGCTGGACGCCTGTTTGGGTCGGTCTTGGCGGCCTACGTTGTGCTGGGATTTACCTCTCTACTGTACGTCACGATTTGGATCCCGGTTCTCACCAATCTGCCGTTTGCCGCTCCGGGCGCGCCCATTCTGGGCGTGGGCCAGTGGTTTCAACAATTAGCAAAATCCCTCTCCACGCTTCTCACCGAGCAGCCTCTGGTCCAAGCGCTGGTCTTCGGAGTATTAACCGGCTACGTGGCAGCCGTCATCCCGGGTATGCGTTCCATTGCGCGCGGCCTGATCATGTGCAGCCAAGCCACGCTTTGGTCGTTCCAGAAGCTTCTGTGGTATTACCCGCTGATGATCGGCTGTCTGGCGATCGGCATTCCCATGAAATTCGGTCTGCAGGGCATGTCCGCCTACGGTCGGACAACTCTCTGGGTGGGCCTCGTAACCGTGAGCTGGTCCATCATCCTCGCTACGGTAGTCAAGTTGACGTCGAAACGCTCCTGGAAGCAGATCGTTTCGTACTACGCGGCGGTGTGGCCCACAGGATTCGGCACGGGGGGATCTTACGAAACTCTTGCGATGAATCTTGTTTCGGCGGAATCCGAGTTGGGCTTGCCTCGGGAAATGGCGGAAGTCTCGATCGTTTTCGGCACGGTGATGAACAAGAGTTGCGCCACGATTTCCGTCATGCTCGTTACCATATCCGTGGCGCGTCTCCTCAATTTTCCCATTTCGCTGGCGGAGATCGTGACGCTGGTCCCGCCGGTGCTCGTTCTGGGCTTGGAATCGCCCGGCATCCCGGGGGGCGCCGCATTTTTTATGGCGCCGATTGTAGCTGTGCTGCTGCACGTGAAGGACATCGATGGGTTCGTCGCCACGTTTGTGACCATGTATACGGGTCTGATTCCAATGTTCTCCACAGCCGGCAACACCACGAACAATGGCCTTGTCGGCGCATTGCTGACCGATCGTTTTTGCAATTATCCCAAGCCGGAAGATCCAGCGTTAGCCAAAATTCAGAACACTCCCGCATCGTTTGCGGACCAAGGCAGTCCCCTGAGCCTGCCCAAACTGGTCGGCTGGATTCTGATGGCAATAGGCGCCTGGATGATTGTTTCGCCTCAGGCGGTCTTGGGACTCGACCAACTGAAGTGGATGTACAAATACGCGTTCCCCGGCGAAGTCCTTTTGGGCGCATTCCTGTTCACCGGCTCGCTCCATTTGTTGACTCCCAAGGACGCAGCCGATCGATTTAGCCCAGTTGCCCAAAAAATCCCACCAACCCCAGAGTCGTCGAGTACAACCACGAGCTGACCCAGGCGATACTGCAGTCGGAGGGCCTCATGATTGATTCCCAAAGACAGCACGCGTATCATAGAAGATTAATGCAGGTAAATAGATCAGGCCGCCCGGCACGCCTCTTCTCTTCTTGCAGGCGCATCCTGCTTGCAGCTGTCTTTGTGTCTCTGCTCGCGCCGGCTCTGTTTGCCGCTGACCCTGAAATTTTTCCGCTCTCGCAAGTCCAGCCCGGGATGAAAGGCGAGGCGTACACGATTTTTGCCGGAGACCAGATCGAAAAGTTCGATCTGGTGGTGATCGGCGTGATGCCGAATTTTCTGGCGCCCAAGGAATCGATCATCCTCGTCCAACTGCTGGGCCCGAAAGTGGAGCACACCGGAGTGGTCGCCGGCATGAGCGGCAGCCCGGTTTATATCGACGGGAAACTTGCCGGGGCGCTGTCCCTCAAGCTCGGCCAGTTCAGCAAGGAACCCTTGGCCGGAGTTACGCCGATTGAAAATATTTTGAGCCTGCCGAAGGGGCAGCCCGGCGCGATTCGCGCCGAGTCGGCGCCGGGAGCGGCGGCGCCTCCAGAACAATTGGATGCGCGATTCGAGATTCCCACGGATTGGGCGTCGCGGGCCGGCGTTTCCGGCGGAAGTTTTCTGACGCCGATTGATTCCCCTCTGGTCTTTTCAGGCTTCAGCGCCATGGCCATCCGGCAATTCGAGAAGGAATTCGCGGCCTACGGCATGGCGGCGACGCAGGGCGGCAGCATTGACGCGCGGCCCGACGATGCAAACATTCGTCCGGGAGACATGGTCAGCGCCGTGCTCCTCGAAGGCGATTTGTCGCTGAATGCGTCGTGCACGGTCACGGCGATTGTGGACGGGCGCGTATATGTGTGCGGGCATCCGCTGTTCGGATTCGGCTCCGTTCAGATGCCCATGGCGCGGGCCCGCGTACTGACCACGCTCAGCTCCGATCTGGAATCGACAAAAATTGTGAACGTCGGCGGAACGATCGGATCGTTCAGCCAGGATCGCGTGACCGCCGTAGTGGGCAGCTTGGGAACCCCGCCGAAATTAATCCCCATCGACATGACGGTCGCGACGCCGGACGGAGACAAGCACCTTTCGTTCGGCATGATGTCGAATCCGAAGCTTACGCCGATTCTGATGGGCATTGCGGCGTTGAACGGCCTGATCCAGAGCAGCGTGTACGGCGAAGGCACCACGCTGCATTTGACCGGTGGAATCGACATCGCCGGCCACTCCAGCGTGACGCTCGATAATCTTTTCCCGCCGATCGATTCTTTCATTCCCGACGGCTTGCCCGTCTCGACGTCGGTGCAAAACATTTTCCAGAGGATTTTCTCGAATCAGTTTGAAACCGCGAACATCGAGCGCGTGACGCTCCGCATGGAGTCCATGCCGGACCGCCGCCAGGTGACGATCGAGGGCGCGTGGCTGGATAAATCCGAAGCCGAGCCGGGCGACACGGTCACCGTGCGCGTGCAATTGCGCCCGTATCGCGGGTCGCCGGTGATTCGCGAAGTGCGGGTCGCGATTCCGCCTCAAGCGGTGCGCGGCACGAACATGCAAATTCTGGCCAGCGATTCGGCCACATTGAACCGCATGAGCGTCGTCTCCGGATCACAGGCGCGCCTGGACAGCCTCGAACAGCTCATCTCGGTTTTGAACCGGGAACGAAGAAACAACCGGCTGTACGTGACGCTGCTCGGCTCTTCGCCGACCATGGTGGTCCAGGATAAAGTAATGCCGAACGTCCCCGCGTCCCAGATCAATCTTCTCGACCAGCGCGGCGGCCCGGCGAGCTCTCTTGTCGTTCGGCAATCGGCGGCGGGAGAATGGTCGCTGCCGCTCGATCAGATCGTTCAGGGATCCACATCCATTACGATTCAAATCAAGTGAACGGCAAGCTGGCGCGCGTCGACGGGTCCTTCAGGAGTCTTATGCGCAATGCATTTTCAAATGCCCGCGATCCACGCGGCGCAACCACCGCCCCCTTCGCTCGCCCGGGCGCGTTGATCCTTCTCGCTGCAATCGCGATGTCCGTTGCGGTTCCCGCGCTTGCCGAACATACACGCTGGTGGCGGCAAGCGACATTTGAAGATTTTGACAAAGGGACGGCGAAAGGCGTCGCACTGCGCAGCGACGGCAAGATTTTTCTGGCCCCGAAGTTCGCCGAATTCGCCGACGCCAACCTCGCATATCTCCTCCAAATCCGCGCCGATGCAAAGGGAAATCTCTACGCGGCGGGCGGATCGAATGCGAAAGTCCTGAAAATTGACGGCAGCGGCAAGTCGACCAGCGTATTTGAATCCCCCGAGCTGGCGGCGCAGGCGATCGCTCTCGATGCCGCAGGGAATCTTTTCGTCGGCACGTCGCCCGACGGAAAAGTCTACAAAGTGACGCCCGCCGGCCAATCCTCCGTCTTCTTCGATCCGAAGATGAAATACATCTGGGATCTCGCCGTGGATAAGGACGGAACCGTGTACGTCGCGACAGGCGACACCGGAAGGATTTTTTCTGTCGCGCCGGATGGCAAGGGGCAGGTTTTTTATTCCAGCGAAGAAACTCACATACGATCGCTGGCGCTCGATGCGAGCGGAAACGTCCTGGCAGGGACGGAACCGAGTGGGCGAGTTCTGCGCATTCCAAAGGCGGCCAACAATCGCCGGGCATTCGTCCTCTACGAAACCTCCAAAAAGGAAATCACGGCGTTGTTGCAGGCCGCGAGTGGAGAACTCTACGTCGCCGCGGTAGGCGAAAAGATCCCCCCGGCCCCCGAGCAACCGCGCCCCATCACGACGGACACAACCACGTCCTCTAATTTTGTAATTTCGCTTGGCCCGGCGGGAATCCCAGCTGGAGCCCCCGCGCAGACGCAGCCCAACCCCTTTACGCCGTTCTTCACCGTAAATTCGAGTTCGGTTTATCGAATTGCTGCGGATGGTTCTCCCGAAGAACTGTGGAGCGCGCGGGATGATGTTGTCTACTCGATGGGACTTCTCCCCGGAGGAAAGCTGCTCCTCGGAACTGGAAATGATGGCGTGGTTCTGGAACTCGAGGGTAACCACATCTTCTCGAAACTTGTGAAGGCCACTGCGCGCCAGGTAACCGCGATCGCCACCGCGCCCGGCGGAAAACTGTTTCTTGCCGCAGCCAATCCGGGAAAGATTTTCACGCTGGGACCGGAAAACGAATCCGAGGGCACCTACGAATCGCAGCCGTTTGACGCTCACATTTTTTCGCGCTGGGGCCGCACAGTGTGGTGGGGTGAAAACTTCGCCTCCGCAAATAACACCGGCGCGCAGCGTGTCGCAATCTATGCCCGATCGGGAAATACTTCCGATCCGGACTCCAATTGGAGCGACTGGGCGGGACCGTATACAAATCACTCCGGCGACAAACTCGATTGCCCCGCGGCGCGCTTTGTGCAGTGGAAGGCCGTCCTGCGCGGCGGCAGCAGCGGCAGCCCGGCGCCTGCCATCAATTGGTTCAGCATCGCGTACCTGCCCAAGAATATTCCTCCGGAAGTGACCGCGATCGCCTTGCAGGACCCCGGCGTGCGCGTCAATGGAATTTCCCTGCCAACGGCGGGCACGGGTTCGCAGGCTCCCGCACAGATTCGCATGCCGCAGCCGCCGCCAGCCGCCTCTTCGGTCAACGCTGCGTTCACCATCACTTCGGTCTCGACCCTCGGGCCGCAGGCTGGCTCCGCGCATTTCGATCCTGTCCCGCAAGGCGTGTCGCAAAAAGGGTATCAGTCTGTACTCTGGACCGCTGACGATGCGAATGACGACCAGCTGGAATTCTCCATCTATTTTCGCGGCGAAAACGAAACCTCATGGAAGCTGTTGAAGGACAAGCTGGACACGCGTTTCTATTCTTGGGACACGACCTCGATGCCCGACGGCGTTTACTACCTGAAGATCGTCGCCAGCGATGCTCCATCAAATCCCGCCGGCGAAGGACTGTCTTCCGAGCGCGAATCCGATCGCTTCGTCGTGGATAATACGCCCCCGTCAATCGCCCAACTCACGGCGGAGTCCTCAAGCGCCGGCGTCCGAGTGCGATTTCAGGCCAGCGCTCCGGTGAGCTTCATCGCCCGCGCGCAATACAGTCTGGATGCGGGAGATTGGACGCTGGTCTTCCCGGCGGGAGGCCTGAGCGACGCGCCTCGCGAGAATTACGATTTTCAGTTGCAGAAGATTTCGCCGGGCGAGCACACGGTCACGGTCCGCGTCTACGACCAGTTCGAAAATGTCTCGAGCGCCAAAACGACTGTCCGAATTTCCTCCAGCGGAAATTGAACTCTGGACTCGCGCTTTAAGACGCACGCCGTAACTGTCAAATCTTTGTAGGGCACGGCTTCAAGCCGTGCCGAAAAGTATTCGGAATGAATGCGGCTTCAGCCGCTGGCCTGTCCGAAATCGTGATGCCGTACAGGCGCTTCGGCCTCTGTTCATCTAGAAATTACGGAACAGAAAACCAACAGGCTGAAGCCTGTTCTACTAAATCGCTTAACTCGCCCAGCGTTCCCGCACAGACGCCTTGGCCTCATACCGCTCAATGTGCAGACCGATCCCCAACAGACCCCCCGGGGTGGAGCTCTGCCGAACGTGGACCACGCGCGCCACGCACTTCACATCGCCCGTTGACTTGACAGCCAGCTCTTGCGGCATGCGGAGAGAAACTTCCACGGGCGTCCCAACTTTCAGCGGCACGTCGGTCATAAAATACATCCCGCGCTGCGACAGGTTTTCCGACTGCGCCGTTTGCTCGGTCGATCCCGGATTGTTGAGGGCCCGGAATCGCAGGGGCACACGGATATTCACGCGCGTATCGATACGTCGTTCACTTGAGCTCATCGTTTTCCTCCCCGCTCGCCGGTTGGAATGCGCGCGGTTGTCAAAGTAGGAAGGGGGTGAAATCGATTCTATCGCGCAGCGAAATGGAAGCAAGGAAAATGCGCATCTTTCAAGAGGCATGGACCACGCCGGGACAAGTTGTGCCATAATGCGCCTTTCCTAAGAGTTTTCTCATTGAGCACACCCGACACTCCATCTTTCGCGGGCCCCGACCTCCAGGCGATTCGCGAGGCGCACCGCCGCATTGCTCCTCACATCGAGGAAACGCAGGTGATGATTTCCTACCCGCTCGATGAGCTTGCGGGCGCGCTGCTGTATTTCAAGTGCGAAAATTTGCAGCTCTCCGGTTCGTTCAAAATTCGCGGCGCGGCGAATGCGGTGTTTTCGCTGAGCGAAGCGGAGGCGGCGCGAGGCGTGGTGACGCACTCGTCGGGAAATCACGGCGCGGCGCTGGCCCTGGCCGCGCAAATGCGCGGCATCCGCGCCTGGGTGGTGATGCCCCGCAACGCACCGCAAGTGAAAGTTCGCGCCGTCGAAGCCTACGGCGCGGACATTTCGTTCTGCGAGCCGACGCTCGCGGCGCGCGAAGCCGGCGCCGCGGAATTGCTGCGCTCCACGGGCGGAACGCTCATTCATCCTTACGATGACGACCGCGTGATCGCGGGACAGGGCACGGCGGCGCTTGAACTCCTCGAGGAAATCCCGGACCTGGACATCCTTTGCGCACCGGTCTCAGGAGGGGGATTGCTTTCCGGCACGGCCATCGTGGCGAAGTCCCTGCGCCCGGAAATCGTGGTGATCGGCTGCGAACCCGCCAACGCGGACGATGCGGCGCGGTCGCTCGCCTCCGGCCAGCTCGAGCCCGGCTCGACCAAATTCACGATCGCCGACGGCCTGCGCGCAACTCTTTCTCCCCGGACCTTCGCGATTCTGCGCGAGCGCGTCGATCGCATTCTTCTTGTAACCGAAGAAGAAATCGTCGAAACCATGCACCTGATCACGGAGCATCTGCGCAGCACGGTCGAACCCTCGGGCGCGGTTGCCGCGTCCCCCGCCCTTCATCGCCAGATTGAAGGCGAAGACCTGCGAATCGGTATTATTCTCTCCGGCGGGAATCTGGATCCGGACGCGATCCCGCAGAAGTAGCTGGAGATAGCTAAACGTGAAAGACCAGGGATTGAAGCGTTAATTCACGGTCACAGGAATAATTGCCGTCTGTGCCGCCTGTGTTCCTCCAGGCGCCGGTGTCGCAACCACGGTGATCATGTAACTGCCGGTGGTTTTGCCCGGGTTCCCGCCACCGCCGCCCCCGCTACCACCACCGCAACTCACGCCCGCCACAGCTACTACAACGAGCAGGATGGCCAGGGGGACGAATCCCCAGCGCCTCTGCTTCTGAGCTGCAAAGAGGAAAAAGAAGCCAATCATCGACACCGCCACGGCCGCGAGCGGCCATTCACGGCCAATAGGACCCTCGGGCCGGCGGAATGCGGCTCCCGTCGCGGCCATCGTCGCGATATTCAGCGTCACGTTGCCCGTGGTCACCGCGTTGCTGAAAGTCATCGTGTTATTCGACGAACTGAAATTTGAATTCGGGGTCGTGAAGGTCACGACCGGCAAGTCTGTCGCGCCCGCCGGCGAACCGGTCACGTTGGCGGTCAAAGTGGCCGTTCCGGTGAAACCGTTGACCACATTCAGGGTGATGAGCTCCGTCCCCGACATGCCTTGCGAGGCAATCGTGACTGGGCTTATGGATGACGCTGTGAAATTGAAGCCGCTCACCGCTATAGTCAGGACAGCCGAGGTGGCAGTATCGCCCTGTGAATCGGTCACTTTCACAGCGAAACCGACGGGAGTTGTGACGGCTGTGGCAATCGGAGTGCCGGAAATTACTCCCGAGCTGGATAGCATCAAGCCAGCTGGGAGACTGCCTGAGCTAATCGTCCAGGTATATGGCGTAACCCCGCCAGTCGCCGCCAATGTCGTCGAAGTATAAGGAACGCCCGCATCCACATCGGTCGGAACGGAGGTGGTCGTAACCTGGAGCGGGGCGTTGATCGTGAATGTGAGCGCAGCCGTGTTCGTATTACCCAGCGAATCCTTCACTTGAACGGTGAAATGGAATGTTCCAGTCGCGGTAGGTGTGCCGCTGATCACGCCCGTGGATGGCAAGGGCGCCAGACCTGTGGGTAGGCTCCCCGCAGTCACGCTCCAGGTGTACGGTGTGGCGCCTCCTGATGCCGTCAACTGCGTTGAGGGATAGACTGCGTTGACTACTCCAGTCGGCAACGAGGATGTTGTTACCATCGGTAAAGTGACGGTCACCGTTACCGAAGGCGAGACCCCGCTCGCCGCATAGTTGCTGTCGCCGAGGTATTGTGCTGTGATCGCGTTCTGCCCGCCTCCCAGCGCGGTGGTGAAAATAGAGGCGGTAGCTTGAGCTGATTGAGTGTTTGTATTCACGCCGCCAATGACTGCAGCGGGGGAACCAAATGCCGTCCCGTTAACGGAAAACTGGACCATCCCATTTGGTTCCTGTGATGCGTTGGCGATTGCATTGCTCTGGGTAGCAACGGTCGCTGTAATTGTGACATTTGTATTGGGCGGAACTGTCGTCTGACTCACAGAGACAGAAGCCGTCGTCGGCGCCTTCGTGACGGTAACAACATCCGTGGCTGAAGTACTCCCGTTAAAACTGTTGTCGCCGGCATAAACCGCCTTTATGTTTTGCGTCCCGGCAAAGAGCTGGATCGGCTGATCTTCAAATTCTCCGAGGCTATTCAGCGTGAAATTGCCATTCGCCCCATCCAGCGGATTCCCGTTGTCGGTGAGATTAATTGTTCCCGTGGGGCATGCAGGCCCCCCGGCTCCATTGGGATTGCACACCACGCCCCCGGAGTTCGTGACCTGAACAGCCAATACGTATGGAGATCCGTAAACAACGGAAGTCGCGTTGTTGCTTGTAGAAGTTACGATTCCTAGGGTGGTCAGGCTGGACTCGGGATTTACGATCACGCTCACTGGTGCGGAATCACTCGCCAGAAACGTCCCGTCACCCGCATAGTGAGCGGTCACGCTATAGCTTCCTCCAGGAACTGGCGAACCCGGCAGAAACGTCGTCGTGGAACCTGGCGGCGTTGAACCATTCGTCAAAGTGAATTTGCCGGCTCCCTGCCCGGTCGTTAATCCAGCGATGAGCGAAACATCCCCGGTCGGAGTTCCCGTCGCCGGCGCCTTCGCTGCAACCGTGACGCTGAAAGGAACTGGCTGCCCGTGTGTAAAAGCATTCAAATTATTCAAGGTGAGCGTCGAGGTGCTTGCTTTCACGATGGCAGTGTTCCACTGGTTGAGAAGGTTGGTGACGTTGACCGACCCGAGACCTGTTGTCTCATCGTACCCTGTACCGGCCGTAAAACCAGTCTCTCCGGGAATGGTCGTGTTCCCCGACGTCGTATCGTTGAAAATGCATGTGCTGATTGGTGGAGTAGCGGTGTTTGATCCGTTGCAAGAAGACAGTGTCTCGCCGCCTGCCAGCTTATAAAGCACATAGTTGGCTTGCCCCTGCCGCTCGCCGGTCTTCTGAACGACCAAGGCCATGATCCCGCCAAATGCCTGAACGGACGCGGATGTGCCACCAAATCCAACGAAGCAACAACCGGTTCCCTGACACGAACCGTCGAGGCAAACAAGATAGGCGTCGTGGCCGGCCGCAGTTACGGCAACGTCCGGGACGAACCTTGAATTTGTGGCTGGAATCCCCGCAACACCCGCTTGCCACGATGGCTTGGGGAAAATTGTGCTCTGACCGCCCCCGCTGGACCAAAGTCCGATGTTCAGCTGCCCGCAATTGGACGTACAGCTCTCGTTCCAGACATTTTCCGGAATGTAGGAAATTGCCGATTCGACACCTGCTCCGTTCGTTGATTTCCAGTACTTGCTGGGATTCGCGTTGTCGTTAAATTCCGTCCCGCCCACCGCGATGGTAAACGGCGTCGACGCCAGAGCGTTGACTGATGCCGCGTGATCGCTGCTCGGGATCATGGTCTGATCGTCGCAGCTATCCGGCCCACCATCTCCCGACGCAACAAGGTAAGTGATTCCCTGGGCGGCCGCCTGTTCGGCAACAGATTCGATAGCCAACCCTTCCCCCGATGGGAGTCCGCCCTCGCAGCCGATAAAGCTCTCCGTCATTACATCAGCCAAGTTATTGTCGATAATGTAGAACTCGGAAAGAAATATTCCGTCGCCGGCATTTGTGGTCTCAGAAACGACCAGCTTCACTGTTGCGCCCGGCGCCACTGCGCCGGACCAGGTCGCGTCCAGGACTGCTTCCCCTTCCTCGTCCGGACTCACGACGCCGGGATCGGGGCCATTCAAAACAATTTGCGGATCGTTTTGGGTCAGACCGAAGATGCTCCGAAACTGGTCGATATCGTTCACACTGCTGATGTTCGTCCGCGCAATCACGCCAATTGTGACTCCCGTGCCGGTCATTCCAGATGCAGCCACGTTGTAGATGACCCCGAAATCCGCCGGCCCCAGCCCATGCGAACCGCCCGTAAATGTGACCGCGGGGCTTCCGCCCGGGATGATCGTCCTTGAAGCTTTCTCGCTTGATTGCACGGACAGATGCTTCTTACGAAAGTCGTTGAGGGACACGATTCCCGAGATGACAGGCGCAAGCGCCGCGGGAATTTGAGGATCGCTAGCGTTTGCCCAGTGGGATTCCCCATTCACGAAGTAGCGGTGGATGGAGGTATGCAGAGCCGTTTCGACTTGCGCCGCCGTCCCCGAAAACTCAATCAACGTGCGTCCCCTCGAGACGTTGATGGATTGAAATCCAAACGACGCAAGCCATGAGGTAACGGCCTGAATGTCCGCGTCGGCCGGTCCGAATTGCTGCCCGAATTGATCGGGCGTAAGCCACTTGTGGTAGCTCGCGGAGGACTTGATTTGCTGCTGCTCGAGCAAATCCTGCAAAGCGGCCCCTTGTTCGGGACTGCGCTTCAAGACGAGTTGAATGCGATCCATCGGCAAATTAGGCTGCGCGGTGCCTTGATCGTACTGGGCGCGCGCGAGTGCGTGAGTGTTTCCCGAAAGGGGAGCCAGTCGAGCAGTGTCGACTCGATCCGTAACCCGCGGGGGGACAGCATTGCTTTGCGCGGAGGCGGCTAGCGGAGCGACGAACACCAGGGCGCCGGCCAGCATTGCGGGCCGGCAGAATTGCGCAAGTATGCGGCGAAGATCGCGGATCGCTCCTGGATGGAGGTTCATGTGGCGTGCGCGTTCATGAATATTTACACGGGCAGTGAATGAGTAATTCACGTTTCCCCTCAGGCCATTCTTAGGATGAAGACAAACCAATACCCGACAGGCCCCATATTAAAAAACGGAATAGGTCATTAAGAGGCGATTCCCGCCCCGTTTCATTCCCGTTGGATGCGAGATTTAGTTCTGGGTTTTCCCGTAAATTTACAGGCGTGAATTTCCAGGACACCCGCACTCAAAGGCTATCTCCGTCCCCTGAGGATTACCAGATGACAAATTCTTAGAGTTGCGCCATTTATTAACATTCTGACGGTAAAAGCTCGGATTACGGACAGGATGGATCAATGGCGGGGCGAGCCGACGGTCCGCAGCGGCCCTCGCATATGCACCATATTGAAAATGGGCTCTCCGTTTTCGCGCGGCGCCATGAGTCCACTGCCTCATATTGCAGGGACATTGTTAAAAATTCCAGGAAAGCACGGCCCGGCGTTAGCCGCCGCGATCAATTTTCAGGAGCTTTCCAATTCGCTGGAGGGAAAGTGATCTGCCAGAAGTTGGGTGATGGCGAGGTGAACTCCACGGGAATCAGGAAGCCCTCGGCGCTATCGCGAGGAGCGCGCGTGACGCGGGAGGCGATCTTTTCATCCGTACGGCCGTTCACTACTTCCATCGTTGTATCCGCCTCGAGCGAGCGCGGGCACACCACCATCGCGCCATGAATGTTCACGGCGACCGTGTGGGCGGCAATCTTCACAGGCTGTCCGTTTTCGGTTACCAACAGCGTGACCGGCACGCGAATAATGACGCGCTGGCTGCGGCGGCGCTCTTCTCCCGGCATCAGGATGGTCCCTCGATTCAGTTGTTCTTTCACAATGGTCACAGGTCGAGCCCCCAAAATCCCATTTGCGGATTGATTAGCTCAATTCCCAATTCCCATCCTTCCGCCCGCTCCAGGCCCCGCCAAACGATCACGCCGGAATTCGTTTGTTTGCTCACCATATTCGTCAACTCGATCGTTTGTTTGACATCCAGATTCATGGGGAGGACCACCATGCAGCCATAAGGGCCCACCACGCGCGTTTGCGCTTCTTTCCGAAGCACTTCCCCGCCCGCATGCCATTCCACCGCTATGGGAACACGCGAATTGACTCGCACGCCCCGGCGTTTTTCACGGCCGGTCAGGGGAGAGATCTTTGCATCGGCAACCGGGTGGATGGACCTGCCCGGAATACTTGGGGCGCGCTTGGCCCGAAAGTCAGTCATTCCAGGACCCCTCAGTGGACCGCGGGAAATGCCGCATCGCTCTTTCGAGGAGGGCATCCCTACCTTCAAGAATGGTAGGTGACTGGTCCGCAAGGGTCAATGGTACGCAGGGACAGGTTGAATTTTAGGTTGGTACAGGTGATTCGATTTGGGATTCGAAATACTGGTCGGGACACACTCCAAGGCCCAGAATGTCCCCTATAATAAACCCAATGCAAAATCGCTCGAACAACGACTATACCCGGCCCGACTTCGGGTCCATGGCTCTGATCACGATCGACATGCAGAACGATTTTCTCAATGGCCAACCGTCCGAGATTCCGGGGACGTCCGAGATCCTTCCTCAGATGCGGACGCTCGTCGAGGCATTTCGGCGCGCGCAGCGGCCCGTGATCCACATCGTGCGGCTCTACGAACGCGACGGCAGCAATGCCGATCTGTGCCGGCGTTCCGCCGTCGAGAAAGGCGCGGTGCTCGTATGCCCGGGAACCTCGGGCGCGGAACTCGCGCCGCCTTTGTGCCCCTCGCAAGAATCGAAACTCGATGCCGAATTGCTCCTCTCGGGCGCCGCGCAGCCTCTCGGGCAAAATGAATGGGCGATCTACAAACCCAGGTGGGGCGCGTTCTTTGGAACTTCCCTCGAACAGCATCTGCGGAAACTAGGCATCACTTCCCTTGCATTTGCAGGGTGCAACTTCCCAAACTGCCCCCGCACGTCGATCTACGAAGCAAGCGAGCGCGATTTTCGGATCATTCTCGTCGAGGACGCAATCTCCGGCCTCTACGACCGTGGCCGGGACGAGATGACGAACATCGGCGTCGTGCTGATGAGCTCCGGGCAATTGGCGCATCTGATCACGAGAGATTAACCTCAACCTGCAAGATTGGAAATTCAAGCCCCGCCTTCGAAAGCGCCGGCGAAAGCCTATGGCGCAGGGTGTGTGTTATTCTTCGACACTTCGGAGGGGCGATGAAACTGGACTTGCTGGCGATTGCGGCGCATCCGGACGACGTGGAGCTGACTTGCGGCGGCACTCTATTGAAAGCCGCCGAGCAGGGCTACAAAACCGGCATCCTGGATTTGACCGCCGGCGAAATGGGAACGCGGGGAACGCCGGAAACGCGTTTGAAGGAATCCGCGAAGGCTGCTCGCATTTTGCGCGTGGCGCATCGCGAAAACCTGCGGCTGCCGGACGCCCATCTCGAAGTCACCAAGGAAACGAAGCTGGCCGTCGCGAGGCGGATTCGCGCGCTCAAGCCTCACACCGTGATTCTTCCCTATTGGGATGGGCGGCACCCCGACCATTACACTGCCGCGCGCCTGGGTTACGAAGGCTGCTTCCTTGCGGGGCTGAAGCAATTGCCGATCGAAGGCGAAGCGTTTCGCCCGTTCAAGATCCTGTATTCGACGGTCTATTACCGCGAAGTCCGGCCCACGTTTGTGGTGGACATTTCGCGCTATTTCGACCGGCGGTACCGGGCCATCCTGGCCTACCACTCGCAGTTCAGCCCCAAGACGAAGGACAAAAAGTCAAAAGTGGATATCCCCCTGGACCGGCTGCACCATGAGGTCAATCTGATCGCGCGGTACTACGGGCACTTGGCTGGGGTGGAATATGCCGAGCCGTTTCTGGTGAAGGAAGTGATGCAGGTGGAGGACGTGGTCAAGCTGCCCGTGCGCTCGGTCTAGGGCGATGCCACCGCGGCTAGTTGCCCTTCGTTTTCCTGGGCCATGGAGTAGCCCGGGCAAGATCTGGCCTTCGCCGCGCCGTTCGACTCGAACCCGGACCATCGACTCGGTTGCCGCTCCGGTAGGCCGCAGGACGGCAATCGTGGACAGCGCCTCATTGTAGAGCTTGGTCACAAGGAACGTTTCCTCGGTTCCAACCTTCTTCCAGACCTGTCCAATCCGGATGTGCTGGGCCACAATGGGCATACCTTGAGGGTAGTGAGAAGTCCGGCGAGTGTCAATTGCTTGCCGCGCCCGGTTTTCCAGGCCAGCCTGGAAAACCTATTTGTGCTCACCACATCTCATCGCAAAGAGAATATGCTTACTGGGCCCGGGTGTATTGTATACTGTACTGGCGGGAGCCTTCAGGAGGAGCCATGAGACGCCTCTATATCGGAATTGTTCGGGTTCGTTTTCGTGCTGCTATTGGCCGCGCCGGCCGGGTTTCGCTGCACAACAGCAATCCCAAGCTCCAACCCAGCAGCAACCCAGGCCAGGCCAGCAGCAGCCGCCGCCACGGACGCGAGCCAGCAACCCCAAACGCAGGACCAAACGGCCACTTCTGACGAAGACGAGACCGTGAAGGGCGTCAAGCCCGGCTCCGAAAAGGACGTCAATTCCGTCGGGAATCGGGGCGTCGGCAAGGGCATAAACTTGTATTCCCTGCAGCGCGAGATCGCGATCGGGAAACAGGCGGCCATGGAAGTCGAAAAGACCGCCAAAATGATCAATGATCCCGTGGTCACGGAATACGTGAATCGCGTCGGGCAAAACCTGGTGCGGAATTCCGACGCCAAGGTGCCGTTCACGATCAAGGTGATCGACTCGGATGAAATTAACGCGTTTGCGCTCCCCGGCGGCTTTTTCTATGTGAACAGCGGCCTGATCCTGCGCGCCGATGAAGAAGCCGAACTTGCGGGCGTGATGGGGCACGAAATCGCGCATGTGGCCGCGCGCCATGGAACCAAGACGGCGACCAAGGGCGAGTTGATGCAGCTGGCCACCATTCCGATCATGATCCTCGTTCCGTATGGAGCGGCCGGATATGGCATTTATGAGGGATTGAACCTGGCCATTCCGATGAGCTACCTGAAATTCACGCGCGACGCCGAGAAGGAAGCCGACTACCTCGGCCTCCAGTACATGTACAAGGCCGGTTACGATCCGAACGCCTTCGTGAGCTTTTTTGAGAAAATCGAAGCGGAGGAACGGCGCCACCCCGGAAGCATCCCCAAAATTTTCTCCACGCACCCGCCGACTCCGGATCGCGTGCAAAAGGCGCAGGAGGAAATCGCCACGATTCTTCCGGCGCGCGATGAATACATCGTCACGACGTCGGAATTCGACCTGGTCAAATCGCGGCTGCGCAGAATCGAAAACCGGAACAAGCTGGACGAAAAGAAATCCGCCGGCGATAAGCCCACGTTGCGAACGCGCACCGAGCAGCCTCCGCCAGCAAGTACGACCGGCTCTCAGCAGCCGCAGGCCGGCGGCGGCTCCGGCTCCGGCGATGATTCTGATCCGGACCGGCCTGTGCTGAAGAAGCGCACCGACGACGGTACGAATCCAAATTAAATATTCATAATTTGGTTTGAAGTAAGTAGCACAGGCTTTAGCCTGTGGGGTTTGATCTTGCCAGCGCAACGAAAATCCACAGGCTGAAGCCTGTGCTACTTGTTGAGGCTACGACGAGCTCGGCTGGTGGACGATTCCCATGCGGCGCATCTCTTCCGCATAATACTTGCGGTAGAGCAATTCCCATTCTTCGCTTCCTTCCAGGATTTCCTTTTTCTGCGAGCTGATTTTTTTTCGGACTTCGGCGTCCATCGCTTCTTCTTCCTTCAGCAGATCCTGCAAGATCGCCAGGACCTTCTGGCGGATGGTGTCCCGGTCCTCGACGAATTCGACATCGTCGCCGGCAACTAGAAGATCCGTGATCACATGGGAAAGGCGAATGGATTTTTCGCGGGTAAGTCGCATCAGTGGGTTATCGAACTTCCCTTTCGTTGTGCTTCAACGCAGGATCAGCTTTCTTTGCCGGGCGAGTTCGCCCTTCACTTTCTTGTACATCTCCTGGTACTGAACGCCCGTCCGGCGCATCTCGTCCGCATGTTTTGTGAGAATTTCGCGGACTTCCTCGTTCAGGCGGTCCTCGACGCTGATCTCATCCTGCATCGCGGCACGCACGCGCTGCGCTAGAGTTGCCGGCGTCGGCGCTTCAATCATTTTGGAGGCGAGCAGGCGCTTCACCACTTCGCCGGCCATGTATCCAACGTAATCGCGCGAGAGAAGCATCGTCAATGACCCCTGAAGAATTCGGCAAAGCAGTTTACTGTCCCGCGCGAAGAAGTGTCAAGGAAGGTTCGCAGGGGCCCGCGATATTGCCCCAGAGACGGACAACGGCAGTCACGCTTTAGGGACAAGCCCTTTATGCCCAATGAGTTGCCCCCGCTATCGGGGATCGACTCAGGCTATCCTCAGAGTAGGTATTGGAATATATTGGTTGCCCGAATGCTCACTCGAATAATTCCTTCAACCGGCGAATCGCTGCCCGTCATCGGCATTGGCACTTACAAAGGTTTCGATGTCGGCTCCAGCAGCAAAGAGCGTGCCGCGCTCGGCGGCGTTCTCCGCAACCTGTTTTCGCTCGGCGGTTCGGTCCTCGATAGTTCCCCGATGTACGGCCGCGCCGAAGGAGTCGCGGGCGATCTGCTGGCCGAGCAGCACGCGCGCGAAAAAGCGTTCGTTGCCACGAAGGTGTGGACCCAAGGGCGCGCCGCCGGCATCGACCAGATGAATCATTCGATGAAATTATTGCGATGCGAGCGCATCGATCTCATGCAGATTCACAATCTGGTTGATTGGCGCACGCATCTCGCGACGCTGCGCGCCTGGAAAGAACAAGGGCGCATCCGATATCTCGGGATCACGCATTATTCCTCGAGCGCTTATGGCGAGATGGAAAAGATCATGCGCGCCGAGACGCTCGATTTTGTGCAACTCAATTACTCGCTCGATGAGCGCGAGGCAGAGCGGCGTCTCTTGCCTCTCGCGGCGGAACGCGGCATGGCAGTCCTGGTAAATCTCCCTTTTGGACAGGGACGTCTGTTCAGAACCTTGCGCGGGAAACCCGTTCCTTCCTGGATGCAAGAAGCCGGGTGCGAGACGTGGTCTCAGGTCTTGCTGAAATTCACGCTCGCTCACAAGGCGTGACTTGCGTCATCCCGGGAACCGGAAATCCGGATCATATGGCGGAAAATTGTCATGCCGGAGTTGGCGCGATGCTGGAGGAATCCCTCGTCAAAAAATTGGCCGCGATGTTTAAGTAGGACAGGCTTCAGCCTGTCGGTTTTCAATTGTCTCTGCACAAATCGCAAACCCGACAGGCTGAAGCCCGTGCTACTCACTACCCCGGAATCTTCAGCAGCTTGCTCATGGTACCGCCGAGGATCGCGATCCGATCGGCGTCGCTCAAGCCGGGCTGCGACATCACGTCATCCACGGGAGTGAACGCCCAGGGAAACGGATAGTCCGTCCCCAAACCGATTTGGCCCGCGCCCACCACGGCAATCAAGTGCCGCAAGGCTTCCTGATTGAAAACAATCGTATCGACGTAAATCTTTTTCAGATATTCCGAAGGCTGCTTCTGAATTGTTTTTGTGCATTGCTTCGGGAACACGCGGCATCCTGCATCGATCCGGCCGTCATAGCTGGGAAGGAAGCCCCCGCCATGCGCCGCGCAGATTTTCAAATTCGGGAATTTGTCGAGCGTTCCTTCCATAATCAAGTGGGAAAGGCAAATCGTGGTTTCCAGCGGATTCCCGATGACGTTGCTCAGCACCCCGTTCCCCTGCACTCGATTCTTGATGCCGGTTGCGTTCTGGCTGTCTTGCGGATGGATAAAGATCAGCGCCTGCAACTCCTCGGCCTTGGCCCAGAAGGGATCGAACTCCGGCGAGGACAGCTCCTTGCCCTCGCAGCTTCCCCCGATCGCCACGCCGCGCAATCCGTATTTCTTCATGCCGACTTCGAGTTGCTGCGCGGCCAGCTCGGGAAATTGCAGCGCCACCGATGCGAACGCGACGAAGCGGTCCGGGTGAGCCGCGCACATCTCCGCGAGCTTTTGATTTTGCAGGTCGATCAGCTTGCTCGCCAGATCCTGATCCGCCGAATACCAGAACGAGTTGATGCTGACGGCCTGTACGTCGATGCCCATTTCATCCATTTGCAGGATCCGCGCGGGAGTCAGTCCGGCGTCATCGTATCCGCCCAGCGCGATTCCGGCGCCGAGACGCCTCTCGATTTTCGTGCCCTTGAGCAGCTCGGTGGCTTCCGGCACGCTCACATGGCAGTGAATGTCCACGGTTTTCACGCGGCGCTTCCCTACCATGACCGGCTTGTGCTTTGCGCCGCTGGCGGATTGCGCGGGGCGTCCCGCGGCCATCGCAGCGCAGACATCGCAGCCGACGAAAACAACGCCTGCGGAGGCGCCCACAACGCTCTTGATGAAATCCCGGCGATTCGGCATTTTTTCGTTCTCCTTTGTGGGCTCTTGACTGGCGGAAGTCTATCGGCAGACACACGTCATGTCGACAACAAATTCGCAGATTTCCTCGCGCCGCCTTCTTTATCCGTTTAACTGGAACGTTGACCCAATCGCGATTAAACTGTTTGACGCTAAGTGTAGGCTATAGATTTTCTATTTTCGATTTGGAGGCGCCATCATGGCATTGCCGACACGTCCGCTGGGTTCGAGCGGATTTCATATCACAACAGTGGGATTCGGTTCGTGGGCCATTGGCGGAGGCGGATGGGCCTTCAGCTGGGGACCGCAGGACGACGCAGAATCCGTCGCCACGATGCGGCATGCCCTGGAATTGGGCATCAATTGGATCGATACGGCCGCCGTCTATGGATTGGGGCATTCGGAGGAAGTCGTTGGAAGACTGCTGAAGGAATTGCCGGCGTCGCGAGCGCCCATTGGTTTTCACCAAGTGCGGCCTCACCTGGGACGCGAACAATCCCATGCAAGCGGCAAAGCGCGTCCTGAAACCGGAAACGATCCGGCGCGAATGTGAAGCTTCGCTTCGGCGGCTCGGCGTCGAGCGCATCGATCTCTACCAATTTCACTGGCCGGACGAGACCGGAACGCCCGTCGAAGAGTCCTGGGGCGCCATGGTGAAATTGATCGAGGAAGGAAAGATTCGCGCTGCGGGTGTATCGAATTTCAATGTGGATCTATTGGAGCGATGCGAAGCGATTCGCCACGTCGATTCGCTACAGCCGCTATTCTCCATGGTCAGCCGCGGCGCGGCGGATAAATTGCTTCCCTGGTGCAAGAATCAAGACACCGGCGTGATTTGTTACAGCCCTATGCAATCCGGAATCTTGACGGACGCCTTTACGTCCGACCGTATAGCGAAAATGGCAAGCGACGACTGGCGCCGGCGCGGTCCTGAATTTCAGGAACCCAAACTCAGCCGCAACCTCGCGTTGCGCGATGCGCTGCGGCCCATCGCCGCGCGCCACGGAGCCTCGGTCTCCTCGGTCGCGGTCGCCTGGACGCTCTCCTGGCCGGGCTTGAGCGGCGCGATCGTTGGCGCGCGCACCCCCGCGCAAGTCGACGGCTGGATTCAAGCCGCGACTTTGCAACTGACGCAGGACGATCTTAAGGAAATCGCCGGCGCGATCGCGAAAACGCAAGCCGGCGCCGGCCCATCGCAACCGGCGAAAACCGTCGCCTCAAGAGGAGGGAGCACCTCCTAGTTTCCTGGCAAATGTAGCGCCCGCCTTCAGGCGGGCATCCGATTGTCATTGAAGATGCCCGTCCGCCGCGGCGGACGGGCTCTACATAAACCAACGCCGTGCCCAGGCTGTCGACGGGCTGTCTTCGCTGCAGGAACATCTTAGAAAAGGGATTAATTTCTTAAATTCCGTTCACCGAGGGACGATGAAGCCAGAAGCGAACTATGCGTCCATGCTTGAAGTAGCGCTATCGGAGGCCCAGCAAGGATTGGCCGAGGGCGGCATCCCGGTGGGCGCAGCCATCTTCGATCAGAGCGGCCGCCTCATCGGCAAGGGCCACAACCGCCGCGTGCAAAACGGCGACCCTTCCACACACGGCGAAACGGACGCGTTCCGAAACGCGGGCCGCCAGCGCAGCTATCGCGACCTGATCATGGTCACGACGCTCGCGCCCTGCTGGTATTGCAGCGGCCTCGTCCGCCAATTCGGTTTCGGCACGCTCGTAGTGGGCGACAGCAGAAATTTTCAGGGCGGAGTCGAATGGCTGCGATCGCTCGGCGTGAATGTCGTCGATCTGAATTCGCCGGAATGCGTCTCGATGATGGCCGAATACATTCGGAAGAATCCCGCAATTTGGCACGAAGACATCGGAGAAGTGTAGAGCCGCCGAAGGTCGCAAGGCCCGCTCCACCCCACACGAAATCGCCCCTCAAAAAAAGACGGCGGCATCCTGGAACGGATGCCGCCGCTCTGAATTTGAAACCGACTTTAGAACGAAAGACTGAGAGACATCTGAATCTGCCGCGGCGCGCCGATGGTCTTCGTGACTTGGCCGAGGCCGCCCGGAGCATTGAAGAAGGATACCTGAGCAGCCAGAGGTGCTGATCGTTGGAGATGGGCAGGTACCCGTAATTGGAAACGCGCTGAAGGCTAGGTTTTGGGTGACGTTGTCGATGGGAATGTCGAAACTGGGTGTGTTCGTCAAATTGTAGACGTCGAAAGTATATTTCAACGTGAATCGCTCGGTGATCGCGGTGTTCTTAAAAAGTGACACGTCCGCGCGCCTCTGCCACGATTGCCGGAAAATGTTTCGCTGGCCCGAGGTGAAACCGGTTTCAAACGTATCGCTAAGACATCCGGATGGAGAAGAAGAAGTACATAGTGGGATTGCGCCATTCATCGATCCAGAGGTCAGTATGGGCAACGTGAAGCACGCCGGGTTCAGCGCAGGCAAACCCGGAGTGGCGCCGTTCGCACCAGTGACTGCACTCTGCGGCGTGCAGGGTTTAGCGCACGCGCCAGCACTTACGGCTGCCGCATTGCAAAGAGGATCGATGGATTCGTGATTCCGTCGTAAATGCTGTAGAACGCGCTTCCGACGGCTCCGGAATAGTCAATCACGCTAAAGGGTTGCCCGCTCTGGATGGTTACGACACCCTGAATGCCCCATCCATCCGCCACTTTACCTTCCCAGGAATTGGCCATGGAGAACTTCGGCAGTTCATAGTGATAGTCGATGTTGAATACGTGTGTGCGATCAAAGTCCGACGGGCCGTAGCCGTCACGCAGATTGAGCGGATTGTTGCCGTTGTAGAACAGTCCCAACGCGCTCTGTTCGTCAAAGGAGCGCGAGAACGTATAGGAAACTCCCAGTTGAAGCCCGTGGCTCAGCCTCTTCTCGAGGTGCGCCTGCAATGCGTTGTAAGACGAGATGCCTGCGGCCGTGTAAAGTTCCGATTCCGCTCCGTACCCGATGTACGGGACGCGCAGGTCCACGTTGCCGCCCTCAGGATTGGTGAGGTATGGCTGTCCATTCGGAAGATTACCGGGGCACAAGTTCGCAAACGTGGCGCAACCAGTCGCCGACCCCTGCACCGTCATTCCATACGTATAGAACTGAGCAAGCGGCGAACCGCTTGGGTTGGCGCAAACTGGAGCAGGCCCGCACAGCGGGTTCGTAGGAGATGCAGTCCTCGCCTGGTTAAACGGCATGGGAATGATCTCATGCCGACCGAGCGCATTCACATACCCAATATCCACCGCCAAATCATTGCGCGGCTGCCACTGGATGTCCAGCGTGCTGTTCATCGTGTAGGGGAGCTTATTTCCCCTTGCGTAGGCCCCCAAGTAAAACGGTGTCGGATTACTTGTGTTTGCGTTATTACAGACTGGCCCCGAAAACCCCGTGGTGGTCAAAGTTCGCAAAGGTGCAAGCATTCGGAAGTACTGACCCCACTCGCGCTCCCAGCAGGTTGTATGACCTGAGAAGCCGTGCCGAATGGGTTTTGCAAAGTGGCGAACGCAATTGGCCGTCACTCCGCAGGACTGCGTCGCCACGAAGGGCTGCTGTTGATTCATCCCGAATGGCCCGCCACCTGTGATGTTCTGAGAAAGGCCCGGTGACAAGTAGGCGTAAAGTTCGCCGCGGTCGTAATACATTCCCCAGCCGGCGCGGACCACGAATTTGCTGTTGAACATCTTCGGGTTCCAGGCAACGCCGAGCCGCGGAGCAAATCCCCATTGCCGGCCGGTTAGTGTCGTTGCTGCTCACGCCGGGAGTTCCGGCCTTCGGATTATTCCCGGCGACGATCAAGACCGTTCGAGGTAACCGTGTCCGTGGTCGGGTCATACGCGTATTTCGACGGATCGAAATTGAGCAGGTTGCCATTTTTTTCCGTCAATCCGCCATCCCAATCGAACCGCAGTCCCGCAGTGATGGACAGGTTGCTCCTCCATTGGAACTTGTCCTGGATATATTCGCCGGTCTCGTTGGCGCGCCAGTATCGATTGGGATTCCCAACAAGCAATGCGGTGATGTTGTACGAGTAGTTTGGCGTAAGAGTTCCCGACCAGGAAATTGGTTAGATCCTGCCGACGCGATCATCCCAAGTTGGTCTCTTCGTCCCTGGTGTTGAGCTGCGTATACGCGTAGCTGCCGCCGAACGTGATTGTGTGCTTGCCTAGTGTCCAGATAGCGTTGGCGGAGGGATTGAAGCGGTTCTGGAATACCCCGGTAAACGCTCCCTGGGCAGCGCACCTGCGCCGATGTTCATCGAGTACGGGTAAGGCGTTGCCGTTGCCCGGCAAACACGATGCTGATGCCCGGGGAAATTGGGAGAGCCGAGGTTGTTTATAGTGCAATCGGCGTGCAGAGGCCCCGGTGAGAGCCTCGCACTGACTCGAGAAGCTCGCCGGTCGCGTCCGCCAAGTGAAGCGGCTGATCGATCGTGCTGTAGGCCTTCTCCCGGATAAAACCGAAGATTTCGGTGATGCTCAGGTTGGACTTCACGATTTGCGTGTGGCTGAGCGACGATCACCTGGCTGCCCGCGTCCAGGTGCTGCGCGAAGCCCGCGAACATCGAATAGGCGTAGGGAGCGATCGTCGGATCATGCTGGTAGTAATACTTGGCGGAGAAGGAATGCGACGAATTGGGATTCCAATCCAGGTCGGCAACCGCCTGATGCGCCAGGAATAAGGCTGTGCCCGGCACCTCGGCATTCCCGGGAAACGCGGTAATAAGAGCAGACTGATAGGGCTAAATCCACTCGCACCGTAATTCGTGCTGTGCAAAATCGAGGCAACGACAGAGTTTGGATTTGCCGAGGGAATCAAGAATTGGCCGTTCGGCAGCTGTAATTGAACAAAGTATAGGCGATCGGATTGATGTGCGCACGAGGTTCGAAACCCCGGAACCGCACGAAGCGGTACTGAAATTCGAATTCACCTGGAGGGGGCCGAACGACGAATTAAGAGGTGAGGCGAAAGTGGTATCGTTCATTGCAACGTTCGCCAGGCAATGCCGCCGACCGCGGGCTTGACGCCGAACACCAGGTTTGGTGTAGTGCCTGAAGTAGGAGGTGTCGTGGTAAGTGCCTGGCCGAAGCCCTGCTGGCACGAACGCCCGGGAGATGCCGATCTCCTCGTCTGAGGCGTGCGTGTATTGGTAACTGCCAAAAAAGAAGAGCTTGTCCTTCTTGATCGGCAATCCGATCGTCCCTCCGGCGGTATACCGGTGCAGGGCTGGATTCTTTTCGCTTGCCGGGATATTGGGATCGGCGTTATAGAAAAAAGGATCGGCATTCAACCAGTTCGTCCCGCGATGCACGTAGGCGCTGCCGTGAATATTGTTCGTGCCGGAAGCGGTGCTCATGTCGATGTGTGCGCCGCTGGTCGAGCCTTGCTGCGCGTCGTACATCGAAGTGTTCACGCGAACTTCCGAAATAGTCTCCGGAGCGGGCGAAGGAATCGACTCGCCAATCGCCAGGTAAACGGACGCGCTGCTCTGAACGGGAAGGGAGCTGAAGCGCAGAAGTCGAGCGCTGACGCCTGTGTTATTCACGACGCGGGCCGAAGTTAACTTGCTGGTGCTCTTGCCGTTGAACAGGCTTCGTGGCGTCCACGCCATTCAGCAAGAAAGCATTGCTGGTGTCGCGCTGGCCGTTGGCCCAGACCGGCGCGTTGCCCAAGCCCGCATTGGCGCCCGGTCCCGGACGGAAAGTTCCGCATTCACGCCAGGCGACAGAATCGCCAGCCCCGTGAACGACCCGGTGGGCAGAGGAACCGATTCGATCTGCAGTTTGTCCATCACGTAGCCGTTGGTCGTGTCGACCATGTTGATCAGCGGCGTCTCTTCGACCGTGATGGATTCGCTCACATTGCCGATTTTCAGTTCGGCGTTCACGGTCGCAGTGCGGTTGGCCTGCACCGCGATGGACGGAATGTTCTGCGACTCGAAACCCTGCTGCGTGAAAGTGAGCGTGTAGGTCCCGATGGGCAGGTTCACGAAAGCTGTAGGAGCCGGTGCTGCTGGTGGTCTGTGTGCGGTTCAGCTTCGTCTCGATCGCCGACCAGGGTGACCGTTGCGCCTGAGATGACGGCGCCGGATGAATCCGTGACCGTGCCGGTGATCCCTCCGAGTGTTGTCTGGGCATAAGCGTTCGGGGTCAACAGAAACGCCATTGCGAGGAATACGGCTGGAAGTAATGCGGAACGAACGATGCGCATTTTCATACTTAATCCCCTCTCTTAAGTCGAAAATCGAATATCCAAAAACACGATTGAGGGCATTTCTAAATGAGGCTGCACCCCCCTATTCACTGCCACTCAAGGCTTTCCATAATTTGAAGGAACTTACGCCATTCTTGCCCGGATGAAAAGCATAATCTTTCAATCTTCGCCATCAGGTATTTGTATCTGTTTCCGCATGCACCGATCGGTGCGTCAGAAATGGAACGGGCCGCCTTCCTAAAATGGGAAACGCACCGAGATTCCGTTGCGATGGGTTCCCTTCTTCCGGTCATTCTTATTCGAAACCGCCGTTCCAAGGATGCGAACAGTCTGGGCGTCTCACCCATTCAAGCCTTGCTCTCTTTTCGTCTCTGCCAAAAAAACAACAGCAGCCCCGCGCTCAAATACACAAGATAGATGTACGGCAACTTGCCGTAGGGCCCCTCGGGCACCGGGTATAGATTCCCCACCAGCGCGGAGAGCATCGCGAGGAAGGCCAGCCACGGAATGATTTGCGCGCCGGGGCGGAAAACGCCGTGGTCGCGCAAATATCGCGGCAGCGCGACGCATACCAGCGCGTAGGTGACGATGAATCCGTACGTCGCAAGAGAGCCCATCCAGCCGTACACATCCAGCCCGCTCGATCCGCGATAGGCCAGCACGGCGACAGGGAGAACCGCGGCAAGCCCCGTGGCGAGGATTGCAAACGTGGGTGTCTCGTTGCGGGCATGCGTCGTGCGAAATGTGTCGTGCGCGAGGCCGTTGTGCGCCATGAGAAGCAAAACGCGCGCCGCAGCCGTGATGCAGCCCAGCGTTCCGGCAAAAAGACTGACCGCAGCGCCGACGTCAATCAGGATTCCCAGAGCGGGGACGCGAGCAACGTTGGCCAGAACGTGCATGGGGGCCTGGCTCGTGCCCAGATCTTGTCCGGCAACATGGAAGCCGAGCACTTCCGAATAGGCGGAGACGGTAAAGAACAGGCCCGCGATCACCGCGCTCTCAATCACGACGCGAGGAATTGTCTTTAATGGATTGCGCGCCTCGGCGCCTAACGTGGTCGCGCTCTCGAAACCGACGAAGCTGAATAGCGCCAGCACCAGACCGAGTCGCAGGCCGCCGCCCGTCATTGCCGTTAAATGCAGTTGCCCGGGATCTACGTGAAAGCCGTGGCGCACGAGGACGAGCGTCACGACCACAACAATGACGAGCAAGGAGACCGCCTCGATCCACAGCATCAGCCGGGCGGAAATTTTCACGTCGCGCCAGGCGATCCATGCGGAGATTCCAGTGACGATCAGCGCCAGAGCCGCTCCGGAAAAACCATGCCCAATGACGTCGACAAACAACAAATTTGCGTAGTGGTAGAAGCCGCCGATGACGCTCGATCCCGTGGCAATGTAGGCGAGCAGGAGGCTCCACGCGGCGACGGCGCCGAGCCAGGGCGGCAGAATCATGGCCGCGTAGGTGTACAGCGAACCGGGCGACGCCGAGTATCGCGCGAACCGGCTGATGCACCAGGCCACCAGAAGAATCGCCACCATCGCCAGAAGATAAGCGAGCCAGGTACCGTTGCCCGCCAGCGCGGCCACAAGAGGAATCGTTGCCGCTGGAGTGGATGTAGGCGCAATCGTGGAAACCGATTGCCCAAGCGTCTCCATTGGAGAGAGCGCCTCGCCGCGCAATCCATACTCGCCAATTTTTATTTGGACCGATCCTGTTTGTGGGGCGGACGCAGCATCATCCGTATTCTTGCCGGGTTCAGTGCGGCTGGGCATGACGTACCATACATGCGCGGCACGATTGACGCAAGGTTTGGCGAAGGATTGGCGCATTTGAAAAACGAATCGAAAGGTCCTGCATCTACAATTCGATAAGCGCCGGCGAACAAGGTACCCTGTTCGTCTGAGGTTCACCGTTGACGAAGCGGGCTGCTGCGGCCTATAGTGGCGCACTTTTCAGAGGGGCGTGCGTTGCTCGAGAAAATTTTCCATCTTACGGAAAACAAGACCACGGTTCGCCGCGAACTTCTTGGCGGCCTGACGACGTTCATGGCCATGGCCTATGTAGTGGTCGTGAATCCGCGCATCCTGGGCGAAGCGGGCATGCCGGTCGAAGGCGTGCTCTTTGCAACGTGCGTTTCAGCTGCGCTCGCCACGCTGGTGATGGGTCTGTGGGCGAATTATCCGATTGCACTCGCTCCCGGAATGTCTTTGAACGCGTACTTCACGTACTCGATCGTTCTTGGGCGGGGCGTGCCATGGCAAACAGCACTTGGCGTCGTCTTCTTGTCCGGCACGCTCTTTCTGATTCTGACGCTCACGAACATCCGCGAGCACATCGTCAACGACATTCCCGATTGTCTGAAACACGGAACGGCCGCGGGTATCGGTTTCTTCATTGCTTTCGTGGGCCTACGCAACGCCAAAATAATTGTGGCCAACTCGGCGACGTTTGTGGGCCTGGGAAAATCCTCCGATTCGGAAGTGCGTCTTGCCGCGTTCGGGCTGGTTCTGATCGCCATCCTGATGTCCCGCCGAATCGGCGGCGCGATTCTGATCGGCATTGTCGTCATTGCGATTGCGGGAATCCCTGTGGGCCTCACTACTGTGCCCTCGCACGTATTTTCATGGCCTCATCCGGGCGGCACATTCCTGAAACTTGATTTTCGCTCGGCCTTTAAAATCGGCCTCGGCGACCTGGTCTTTGTCTTCTTCTTTGTGGATCTTTTTGACAACGTGGGAACGCTCGTCGGGGTCTGCGAACAGGGCGGATTCTTGCGCAACGGAAAGTTTCCGCGAGCGAGCCGCGCCCTGCTGGCTGATGCCTTCGGCACGATGGCAGGAGCGCTGACGGGGACGTCGACGGTCACAAGTTACATCGAGAGCGCCGCCGGCGTCGCCGCCGGTGCGCGAACCGGCCTCGGGAACGTACTCATCGCGGCACTTTTTGTTGTAGCGATTTTCTGCGCCCCGCTTGTTGCCGCCGTTCCGACCTATGCAACCGCTCCGGCCCTGATTTTGGTGGGTGCGCTCATGTGCGCGTCACTCGCCAAAGTGCATTGGGACGATTTTACGGAAGCGTTCCCCGCATTTATAACGACCGTGGCGACGCCGCTCACCTTTAGCATCGCTACCGGATTGAGCCTGGGGCTGCTCTCGTTCACTTTCATCAAGATTGGTACAGGAAAGATTCGGCAAATCAGTCCCCTCATCTGGGTCCTCTCCGCACTCTTCTTGCTGCGTTTCGCGTTCCTCGGAGCTGAATAGAAATTTCCTGCAAGGGGAAATAAGCCGCGTCTATATGTTTGATTGTCCTACTTCACGGTCGGAAGGGGCCGAAGACTGGCAATAGCCTTCAACAGGTTGTAGCAGAACGGCGCGCCCAGACACAGGAATACAACTGAAATCAGCAGGCCCGGAAGCTCGTGTTCGTTTGGCGGCCAACCTTGCGATTTTTCAGGGAGCAGTTGGAATTCAGTGCGCGCGAGTTCACGTTTGATCGATGCGGAATGATCAATCAGCTTGTCGGCGTCGCCTGGCAAATCGGAGTTGACCTCTTGTTCGTAGGAAGCGGCTAGATTTTCGAGCGCGGGATCTCCATCCAGAGTGTCGCGGAGCCAGAGTACCGCATCTTCCCTGCTGGCAAATCCGGGCCTCGCCTCCAGGGCCTTCGATGCCCTGACTTTCGCTTCGGTCGTTTCGGCGTCCTCTTTAGGCAGCGCTTCTGATTTTTCCCGTTCCTTTGTCGCAGACTTCGCCTTAGCCGACGCACCTCTATTCTCTCGTTCTTTTTGTCGAGTTTCCGTGGAGGACTGAGCGACTGCCGGCACGGCTTGACCGCCTTCCGCCGTAGACTGTGACGCACCTGTCGATATCTGAATCTCGTTGGGCGCCGCTGGGCCACCACCCGACAGCGACGGAGAACTGCCCGCTGCCTGCGCGGCACTGCCGTGCGAGACATGTCGCGGTTTTGCTTTTGTCGGCTCCGCTGGAGCGGGAGCGATCGCCAGAATAGCAACCATCGCGTTGCGGTAAACGTCAGGCACAGCCGTTCGTGCAGCTTCTCTCGTTGCCTGCGATCCTGCGCCTTCTCTTCCCCGCGGCATCTGTTCCGCCTGTCTGATCATGGCATCGGCGCTGGCGACCAATTGAGCTCGCTGCTGTGCGTCGGAAGAAAGCGTTTGGAACAACCGGATCGCGTCCAGATGCGCGGCGAAAACGAGAACGAAAGACAGTACTACGGTAATCAAACGGGCTTGCAGGGTGAACCGTTGTGAAGCCCGCTCCATGGCGCGACCGAACCACAGGGCCAAGCCCTCCAGGCGCGCATCCGTCGCATAGCCGGAAGCTTGCGCGACGGCCTTTTCAACGGAGACGGCTACTCCCCCTTCACTCCCTTCCGGCGAATCAGGGAAGATCCCTTCCATTTGCGCGGACGCAGGGTTCGCTTTGGGGCGCGGCCGGCTACGCCTTTCGCCGGCAATTACCAGCATCGCGCGCTGGGCCGGATCGGGCAGTGTGCCGCCCGCCGGAGCGGAAAGCTTATCGAGCACGCCGATCAGTTCATCCACGCGGACAGACGTGGCTAGCCGCCAACGGCTGAGCAGGCCAAAAAATATCGCTCCGACAATTGCGCCGCTGCGCCAGGGGTGTTCGCAGAGACTAAGCACCGGAACATAGCGGTCGATAAACCCCGTATACTCACAAATATCCAAGGGGGAGAGTCGATTGAAAATAGCCAGGGTAGCAGGCCATAGGAAAAAGCCGGTCAGAGCGCCGAACAGCCAGGGTTGCAGCGGGATTTCGCTTCCCGCCCAGCGCAATTTCCCCGCCGCGTCGGCCGGTACGAAGGGAAGTTTGTCAATCCGGATGAAGAATCGCGAGAATGCGGAGTCTGAAATCAAAGGGTGGCGCAAGACCCTGTGCGCGATCACCCGGCCATAGCGCCTTGCATCTCGATCCTGGGTCGCGTTTTCGAACAGATCTCCCAGGCTGCCGCGAAGGTTGGCGCCACGCAAACCGAGCAAGCTGATCACAAGCTGGGTGCCCGCGGTGATGACCAGGCTCGCCGCCAGCATTACTGCCAAAAACATGAGTACGGTATCAAGGTGTTGGAACATCATGGTCATCCACGGCTGGCTCCTAAAAGCTTAGACCAGGGAGGACCGGGTGCGCTGAGAAAAAGCCCGAAGCGTTTCCTTCTGGTTAAGGACGGGGCAGTACCGACGTCCGGCGCGTTCCGCGCCGCGCAATCTGGAAGTGCTTAGCGAAAGCTGCTAGGATGCGCCCAGTAGGGTATAACCCAATGGGCTTGGCCAATGCTGAGTGCCGCTGGGCTCGCGCCTGAGTCAGGAGATATATGAAGACTGTCGCTCGCAGGATGTTGTGGGCCTTTCTAACGGTTCTGTGCGCAATGACGCCTCTCGCTGCTTCGACCAATGTGATACAGGGCATCGTGACAGATAGTTCCGGCAAACCCATCCGCGGAGCGATCGTCAGCGCCAAATCTGGCATTAAGACAATCAGCCGCTTTTCTCAGAAAGACGGCAAGTATGAGATTGCCGTTGCGTCGGGAACGTATGACGTTACCGTCGAAGCCTACGGCTTCGCCGTAAAGAAAGTATCGGTGGACACGGCGAAAGCGGGAGAAACGAATTTCAATCTGGTGCCCGCGAATCTCAGCCTGGGGCGACTTACCGGCTCGGAATTGGAGAGTCTCTTGTCGGATACTCCCGAGACAAGGCTCCTGAGGTCACACTGCATTGAATGTCACAGCTTGCCCACCGTCATACACAGGCGCGGCCAATCCGCCTCCGATTGGAAGGATTTTCTACCCCAAATGACGCACGGGGCCACCGATGAACCCTTCGCGAATGCCACCCCACAGGAACTCGACGCCCTCAGTGCGGCGTTGGAAAAAGATTTTGGACCGAGTTCAACTTATTTCAATCTGGAGGCGGACGCCTCGGAACTCAAGGCCCACGTGAAACACGTCGAGCCGTCCGACGAAGCACTGCGCGCGACTCTGATCGAATATGACGTGCCAACGAAAATCTCCCGTCCGCACAGCATTGAAATCGACCAAAGAACGAATGTTGCCTGGTTCGGCGAGGAATCCTTCTACGGCAACAAAGCGACTCGGTTCAACCTGGAGACGGAAAAGTTTCAGGAATATCCGCTGCTGACTGAAAAAGCGCGACCTCACACGGGAGCGGTGGGGAGCGATGGCCGCTACTGGGTGGCTCTGGCGCACAGCAATGACCCGGCCAAGCTGGCTTCGGTGGATCCGGAAACAGGCGAGGTGAAACAATATTATTGGCCGGAAAAGAAAGCTCCCGCGGCCCACACATTGACTTTGGATCATTCGGGAAATATTTGGTTTTCAGGTGGAACTTCGGGAGACCTATGGAGCTTTGATGTAAAGAAGCAGCAGTTCTCTTCCCATGTCTATCCGGTTCCGGCGGCCTATCCCAAAGGCACGATGCAGGATTGGGGAGAGATTCCGGGAGAATCGCATCCAGCGCAGGGCAGGTCTTACGACGTCACCGTGGACAACGAGGGGATGATTTGGTTTAGTGAAATTGCAGTGGGGACGCTGGTCAAGCTGAACCCTGCCACCGGAGAAACCAAGGACATTCACCCCGAAGGGACGGTCAGCATTCGAGGAATTACAGTGGACCCGCAGGATAATCTCTGGTTCGGTGATTTCCTCGGGCATCGATTCGGCAAATTGAATGTGAAGACAGGAGCGGTGAAATTTTACAAACCGCCCACGCCGAACGCGACGGTTTATGGAGTCACATTCAATCAGGTCGATGGAAATGTCTGGTTTGCGGACATGAGCGGCAACAATGTTACGCGATTCGACCCGAAGACCGAACTTTTCACCGAATACCCGATCCCGCAGCGGCCGGATCGTTCCTACGCCCGATTCATCGGAGCGGACGTCAAGGGAAGAGTTTGGTTTACCGAGTACTTTGGCGATCGAATTGGGTTTGTCGATCCCTCAGGGGAGAGCACAGGCTCGCAAATTACTTCCAAGCGAGCTTCGGCACAGTAGAAGTTGCGAGACGCAAAAAAAGAAAGCTCCCGGTTGGCGTGTTGCTAAGCGACGTTGGCGCTGAGATCAGAAGCAGCTTGAGCGCGAATCGTCCAGAGGGTCTCCCGAAAGGCTTGTGGGTTCAATCCGGCGGAACGGCAAACGAATGGAAAGTCCTCTTCATCCTGAAACAGAAAGTATTCGGCCTTGCGCTTGTGCAGGTTCGGACCGCGAACCCAGTCCGCGATCGCGCTATCAATGACGGCGCGCCAGAGCCTTTCATTGGCACTCCCTTGATTGTTGAAAACAAGGCCGTCCAACATTCACTCCTCCTAAGGTCACCGATCTCCTGCCTCGATATTCGCAATGGAAGACGGCTGGCTCAATGGTTCGGAGGGGCTATGGAGGAAGTACTGTGGGTTTAGTACTGATTTCCTGCCTTCAGGCACATAGAAAGAAAATTGAAAAAGGCCAGGCCCCTAGCCCAGAGCTCGTTTCGAAGGGGCCGGAGGTGCGTTGGAGTACTGCGGGCTGCCTTGAGATGGCGCGTCTGTCTGCTTGACCAGTTGCACCTTATGATCGCCACCCAGCGAATTGTGAACCGAGAAGAGCGCCAATTCCAAGCGGTTGTGCACACCGACTTTGTCGAATATGTTGGTGAGGTGATGTTTTACCGTCTGAAGGCTCACGCAGAGTTCCTGCGCGATTTCCTTATTCGTCCTGCCCGCAACTACTTCCGAGACAATCTGCCGTTCGCGAGGCGTCAAACGCCAGGGCCCCTGCGGCACATCCGGGGAGGCGCGCCCAGGCCGCCGCGTCAACTCCTGCACCAGATCCGAAATGTTCTGCCGTTCGACCCAGTACTCGCCTGCCACGACCGCGTGGATGCTCTTGCGCAAAAGCTCCGTGGTCGATTCTTTCAGGATGATTCCGGCGGCACCGCGCTTGAGAGCCTCCACGATATCGTGTTTTTCCACTTCCGTAGCGAGGATCAGAACGCGCACCGGAAAGGTCAATTTCTGAATGAGCTTGAGCGATTCGATCCCCGAGCAGCGGGGCATTCGCAGGTCAAGCAGGACCAGGTCCGGCTTTAACTTGCGCGTCATTTCCGCGGCTTCCTGGCCGTCGCGAGCCTCGCCGATCACGCGAATCTTGCGGTCCAATTCAAGGAGCAGGCGCAGACCTTCCCGAAACACCGGATGATCATCGGCGATCAGCACGCGGACGGCATGAGTCGCGTTATACAAAGGCATCCTTTGGGAGCGCGATTTCCAGGCGCGCGCCACGCCCGGGCTTGGACTCCACGGCGAGCTCTCCACCGAGAGCGGAGACTCGTTCCCGGATGACAAACGGTCCTTGCGCGGTGGTTTCCAGCTCGACCATCCCGAGACGTCCGGAGAAATCAAAACCCTGGCCATCGTCGTCGATCCGGAACCACAAGTTGCGTCGCGTCACCCCGCAGTGAATGGAGACGTTGCGCGCGCCGCTATGCTTGCGGATATTCAGCAGAGCTTCCTGAATAATTCGCACCAGTTCGCTGGCGCCCGAGGGAGGCGGAGAAATTTCTCCGCAATCCCAGGCGAAGCGCACGGCTATGCCCGTGTCCTGTTCGAATTCAGCCACCAAATTGTTGACATATTCGAGGAAAGATTTCGACCCGAGGTCCAGAGGCCGCTCCTGCCATACGATATCCCGCAATTTCACCGAGGTCTTATGGACAAGGTCCTGGAGATTCTCAAGATCCTCCGAGGCCTCGGGGAACGCATCGTCGACCTTCGAACGAATTCGCTCGATGTAGCACTCGACGGAAAAAAGGCTCTGGACGATGCCGTCGTGGAGTTCGACCGACACGCGGGACTGAGCCCGCTGGGCCGAGTCGGCAGCGGCTTCCCATCGCTGCGCGGCTTCCCTCCTGGCTAAAAACCAGATCAGGCCATCGGCAAAAAGAGCGAAGATGCCCCAGAAGAAATAGGAGCCCTTCATAAAGACAAATGCATCCCAAGAGCCGCCGCCCGGCAGCGCGTGTTCGATCAACAACCCAACGCCCGCGAGCAGCGCGATCGCTCCGCTCGTCTCCAAGACGCGACTGGGGCTCCAGCGCAGCGCCGCCGCGGTCAGGACAAACAGAAACGCCAGCATGAACACTCGCGGTTCGGGAACGACGAGAGGAAAGAGGACGGCCCAGAACATGTCACCGGCGTGGAGCCACTGTCGGGCCCGGTTGGACCAATTGTGAGGGTTCCGGAGCAGCAGGAAGAGAACAAAACTGTAAAAGACAAACGCGGATGCGCATAAAGCGGCTTGATTGGACAGAGTATTGGAAGAGGGCGGGCGCAGGCATACCAGCAGGAAGATACCCACTGCCGTCCAGACTCGCGCCAAACCTAGTGCTCGTTCCGGCCCCGGTCCGAAGCGGACACTATATCGGTGGCTCTGGCCGTTGGATCCCAGGCTGGGAGCCAGATCCATTTTCGAACCATCCCCGAGCTAGCGAATCCGGCGATCCAGTTTGACTGAATGTTCTCCTGAACCCGCAACCCGAGGTAAAGGGCATACAAGTCGGAGCACGCTCGCCGGGATGCCTAGCTACAATAAGCTGTCTATTGTTTCAACGGGACCCGGGGACGCGAGCCGCCTGTTCTCCCCGCTTCAAAGAGGAAGAATCCAAACATTGTAGTAAATGTGCGGCCGGGATACAAGCACAGAATATTTAAAAGAGGAGTGCCATTGGAATCCCGGCGCTCGCCAACCGGAAACATCGAGTGTGCCGGAGAGGAGCTTGCTTCCCTTCCTGCCATCCGGGAGCGCGCTCACAGCTTGCCCGCATCCCAGCTTGACGCCGCCTGCACGACACTAATATTACTTCTAGATATATGTTCTTGTCTATATATGTGTGTTTCGTCCCGCGCGGAAGGACGCCCCAAATACGCCTGTGTATTAAAGGGTTTTCTGCGCATGCGGCGGAGCGCCTGCCCGCCGATCCCCGGGGCGGGAACCGGCGCATGCACGGAGAGAAGGATGCGCCTATAGTACTCTCTGATATATATTTACTACTATAATAATTGTGGCCGGTTCCAAGCGGACGCCCCGGCCGGGCCAGGCATGGCACCTTAGTCCCCCCTACCGGGCTACCCCCCTTCGAGCCATTGACCGGAAGTCCTGAAATCCAGATGATGCACGCTGCAACAGGGGAAAAGCAGTCGCTGCAGCTTACTTTCAATGCAAGCGCACTGAATAGATAACGCTAAGGTTATCGTTTTTGTGTTACGGGCGAATGAATGCACAGTCAATTGTTGAATGACGACGAACACGATTTGAGGCGCTCCAAACGCTTCCCAATCGAGGCTCCCCTTCGCTACCGCGTGGCCAGCGAAGAAGACTGGCGAAAAGCCCGTACGGAGAACATCAGCTCGACCGGTGTGCTGTTCCGATGCGAGCAGTGCGCGGGACGCGGAGAACATGTGGAATTGAACTTCCTGTTGTTGAGCTCCTCCGGCGACCAGGCAGGGCTTGAAGTGGCTTGTGAGGGTGACGTCGTACGCTTGGACCTTCCTTTGGGAGAAGACAAGCTGCCTGCTCTGGCTGTGAATATCACCGCTTACAAGCTTGGTCCGGGGACCAGCGGCCGGTGGGACCTCGACGGTCCGGGTCGCAAATCCGGAACCGAAGAGTGAGCTGAGGCGGTTGGCCGGGCGGCGGGACATGGCGCTCCGGCCTGATAGACGAATGAGTTCCTGAGGAGGAGTCCTGGCTCGGCGCAAGGCGCCGGCAACAGGGGCGACTCCGTGATTTTGGCAGGAAGAGTTCGAAGGACGACCGGAGAGAATCTTAAAGATAACTCTCTGTGAGTCACAGGGCGGAGCTACACCCCGATGAGCCAGTTGAACACGCCAATCTCAGATTTCCAAACGAATGACTGGTATGCAGTCTATACACGTCATCAGCACGAGAAAGCAGTCGCCGAAAATTTTTCGGGGCGCGGCCTGGAGGTTTTTCTCCCACTTTACGAAACACTTCGGCAATGGAATGACCGCCAGAAGCGACTCTCGTTGCCCCTGTTTCCCTGCTACGTTTTCTTTCGCGGTAATGTCGAACGGCGCGCGAGAGTTCTTAGCACTCCCGGCGTTCATTCCATCGTTGGGTTCGGTGGCCAGCCCGCGGCAATTCAGGAAACTGAAATCGAAGCGATACGCAGAGCAGTCACCAGCGGCCTCCGGGCGGAACCCTTTCCCTTTCTTCAGTGCGGCGACCGCGTCCGGGTCAAGGCCGGCCCGCTTGAGGGGATCGAAGGCATTTTGGTCCGTAAAAAAAATTCATCCCGGCTGATTCTTTCCGCGGAATTGCTTCAGAAGTCCATGGCGGTGGAAGTGGATGCATTCAGTGTCGAGCCCGTTACGTCTCGAATTCCAGCGAGGCCCTTGGGTTCCTCCCTTCGAGCTGCAGGCGTCTCATGATGATTTCAGGGACCGGTCCGCATTGTCAAAAACGGCGATAGGTTGAGGAGATCTTGCCATGACGTATAAAATTCTGCGACTTTGCGCGATGGCGTTTCTGGTGGCCGCGAGCGTCCGCCCGGCTGCGGGCCAAAAGCAGCCGGCCGTCGCCACCGCTCAGACGACTCCAAGCGATTCTCCGGATGTCGCGCCGGACAGCCACGTTTCAACTGAGCCGGTACTGGCGCAGCGCTATCCGCGCTACTTGCTCCGGCCCAGCGATGTGCTGGAAATCACATTTCCGATATCTCCGGAATATGATCAGACGATCAGCATCCAACCCGACGGCTTTGTAAGCCTGCGCGGAGTGGGAGATTTGCACATCGAGGGAAAATCGCTTCCGGAATTGTCGGAGGCGCTCCACAAAGCGTATGGAAGTTTCCTGCACGACCCGATCATCAACATTGAAATGAAAGATTTCGAAAAGCCGTATTTCACCGCCGGCGGTGAATTTGGAAAGCCGGGAAAGTATGAACTGCGCGGCGACACCACGGTGGCGGAGGCAGTGGCCATCGCGGGCGGATTTACCGACAAGGCCAAGCACTCCGAGGTTTATATCTTTCGAAAAGTTCCCGGCGGCTGGCAGGCTGGAAAGCGGCTGGATGTCAAACTCATGCTGGCCAATGCGGACCTTGGCGAAGACGTTCACCTCCGGCCCGGCGACCTGATCTACGTGCCAAAGAACAAACTGTCCAAAATCAAGGAATTCATCCCCACTCCGGGGCTGGGAATGGCGATTCCCTAAGCATGGCGCGTGAAACGGAAAGGAGATTCACGATGGAAGAAATGCCCACTCGCAAAAAGAATACGCAGCCACCGCTCACCCAGCTGCGCGACATCCTAACGGTCGGCCTGAGGCATCGCCGCCTGGTGATTTTTTCATTTCTGGGATTGATGGCAGGAGTGCTGCTCTCTCTTTTCCTGCTGCCGCCGCGCTACAAGGCGACCACCAAGATACTCGTCAAGCGCGAGCGCGCGGATTTCGTTGTGACGCCCGACACCTCAGGCACGCAGCAACCGGCGCCTGCCGCCGTTTCGGAGACGGATCTGAATTCGGAAATTGAGTTGATGAAGAGTCAAGATCTGCTGGAAAAGGTTGTCACGATCTGCGGGCTTCAGAAACCGATCAGCCGATCCCGCTGGGGCGCGTGGCTCCATTTGTCGAGTGAAGCGACCAGATCCCACGACGCTCTTACTACAGCGGTGCGCAACCTGCAAGGGTCAATGGATATGAGTGTCCTGCCCAAGACGAGCCTTATTTCCGTCAGCTACGAAGATTCCGACCCCCAGCTTGCCGCACATGTACTGGATGCATTTGCCAATTCCTACATGGAAAAACATCTGGCCGTGCACCGGCCGGCCGGAACCTTGGCGTTTTTTCGGGAGCAAGCCAAGCAATACGGGGAGGGTTTGAAGACAGCCGAAGCCCGCCTGAGCGAATTCAGTGAGAAGGAAGGCACGGTGTCACCGGCCCAGCGGAAGAGCGCGACCTTGCAGAAGCTTTCCGAATTTCAAGGAAATCTAAAGGAAACGCAGGCGGAAATTTCAGAAACGCAGCAGCGGATCCTGACCCTCGAAAACCAGGCATCGACCGTGCCCAGCCGCCTGACCACACAGGTGCGAACCGCGGACAATCCGCAACTCATGGAGCAACTGAAGTCCACGCTTCTGAATTTGCAGCTGAAGCGCACGGAACTACTTCAGAAATTCGATCCTTCCTACCGGCTGGTGCAGGAAGTCGATACCGAAATCAAGCAAACCCAGGCGGCCATTGATTCCGCGGGAAAGTCCAAGGTCATGGATGAAACCACGGACAGCAACCCGACCTACCAATGGGTGGACTCGGAACTGGCAAAAGCGCAATCCCAATTGTCTTCCGAGCAGGCGCGCGCCCAGGCTCTAACGCGCAGCGTGCAAGCCTATGAAGAACAGGCCAGCCAACTGGACCAGCTGGAAGTCACGCAAGACGCGCTTTTGAGAGAGAAAAACATCCAGGAAGCGAACTACTTACTCTACATGCGGAAGCAGGAAGAGGCGCGGATTTCCGATGCGCTGGACGAAAGCCGGATTATCAACGTGGCTGTGGTCGAACCCGTTGCAGTTCCAGTGGTGCCGTCCAGGTCGCGCCCGTTGGTCCTCCTGTTAGGACTTCTGGCGGCAATCGTCGTCAGCCTGGGTATCGCGGGCGTGGCCGAATACCTGGATCCGTCACTGCGGACTTCCGAGGACATCAAGGAATTCCTGGATTTGCCGGTGCTGGCATCGGTTTCGGACGCCGGACGTTAAGGAGAAAAGATGTTTTTAGAATACTTCGGACTGCGCGAACAACCCTTTGGGGGCACTCCGGACCCGCGCTTCCTCTATTTCGGCGCAACGCACCGAGAGGCCTTGGCTTCGTTGTGCTATGGAATAGAATCCGGTTGTGGATTCCTGGCCCTGATTGCGCCGCCGGGCATGGGCAAGACAACGCTGCTTTTTCACTTGCTCGAATACCTGCGAAATTCCGCTCAAACCGTATTTCTTTTTCAGACGCAGTGCAACTCGCGGGAAATGTTCCGTCACTTGCTCAACGACCTGGGGATCGATTCGGGCGACCAGGATCTTGCGACCATGCATGAGTCACTCAACTCCGTGCTGCTCAGCAATGCGCGCAATGGCCGGCGCGTCGTGGTGGTCATTGATGAGGCGCAAAACCTGAAAGATTCCGTGCTGGAAACCGTGCGCCTGCTCTCTGACTTCGAGACATCAAAAACCAAGCTCCTGCAAATCGTTCTTTCCGGCCAGCCGCAACTTGCGGACAAGCTGTCCCAACCTGGCTTGACGCAACTGCGCCAACGGATTTCCGCCATCAGCCGGCTTAATCCATTTACGCGAGTGGAAACCATGGTCTACATTGAATATCGGCTGTGTAAGGCCGGATATTCGGGGCCCCCTCTGTTCAGCTACGCCGCCGTTGACTTGATCGCGGCAAGCAGCAAAGGTATTCCGCGGATCATCAATAACTTGTGTTTTAACGCTTTGACACTTGGCTTTGCCAAGCGGCAGACGCAAATCGACGCCGCCACGGTGTCTGAAGTAATGGCGGACCTCGATCTTGAAGGCCTCACCACCCATCGCACGGGTGTGCCGGAAGTCTCTGAAGATTCGTTGGTTTCGTTTGATGGGATTTCACCGTCGAACGAGCTGACTTACCAGGATTTCCACGACGCTGTACGCAGCGCATGGGGAAACGGCGCACCGTTAAAAAGCCAAGATAGGTCGGCGGAAGACAGTCCGGCGTGGACGGAGCCGAATAGCATGCCGGGCCCGGTTGACGCAATTTTCCGGATGCGCCTGCACTCAGAAGAAACATCACCAACATCCTTCGAATTGGACAATCCGCAAGGTGAGGTTGACGCCAGAACTTCAAGCTCTGCGCTGATTTCCGCGGCTTCCACGTTGCCTTTAAGCGGTCATGGATCCACGCAGGCGCAGCAGCATGAAGGTCAGCGTGAGGAGAGCGTCACGGCGATCGCTGTAGCGGACGCGGCGGGACTGAACGCCGAGCCTTCGGCGCCGGCGCACCAAGCGACGCAACTTGAACTCAAAAATAATTCTCATGAAAGCCCGCTACAACCGGCGGTTTACGCTACATCACCTCAAGGGACAGATGATGCGCGCCGTCAAAAAACCACGGAGATGAACTCCTCGTTTGCTCCATCGCAAAGCAAGCAAGGCGCTATGCCCTTACAGAGCCGCGCGGACCGATGGGCACAATGGCGGGCTGCATTGCGAACCTTGCAGAACGTCTACAAGAAGGAGAAAGGTACCGCGGATAGAGTCCGGGCCATTCGCGGAGGGACTGTGGTTGCTATTGCCTTCGCTTTGACCGTTGGCGGCCTCGTGTTTGCCAGGCGCCCTCATGAATTTGTGCAGCCGCCTATCAAAGTAACACCGGTCGCGCCATCAGCAGGCTTAACGGACCCATCCCACTCATCCGCGACGGTTCGAGACAGCCAGGACTCCCAGATGCCGCCTGGCAATGTGTCTCCGCCAACTTCCAAGGCACAGCAAAAACCTTTGGTGGTTACCATTGAGTATGGGCAAACACTCGGAGAGGTAAGTTTAGAGCATCTCGGACAATTCAACCCCGAGGTTACGCGAGAAATTCAAAAGTCTAATCCCGAAATTAAGGACCCTGACTTGATTATCGCTGGGACGCAAATCCTTTTGCCCAGCCCGCCAGTTCATGCCGATATCCGGACTCCTTCGCCCGAGGACGTTCCAAATCGCGCGGAGGGACAGCAATGAGCAAAATGTTCGAGATGCTGCAACAGGCACAGCGGGACCGGGACCTGCTCAAGCAGTCGTCACCGGCAGCAGCCATTCACAGCCGGAACGTGGATGTCTTGCACCGGGCCGGGAAGGACCAACATTTATTCGAAATTTCCTCGGTACCGGAGACTTTCCAGACTGAGCAAGCGCCGCCATCCGCTGGACCGGCGCGGGGTGAAACCTTCAAACTCGTACAACAGCTCTTTCTGGTTCCGAACTCCTTGTCCCCCCGAGCGGTCGTGTTTTGCGCCGCGGACAAGGACGGTGGCCGCGACTTGATTTGTGGACAAACCGCCGAGTTCTTGTCCAGCCTCAAGCAAGCCTCCATTTGCGCGGTCGATGCAAACGTGACTAACCCAACCCTGCACTCCTACTTCGGCGTCCCCAACGGCAGTGGACTATCGGCCGCTCTGGTCGAATCCGGGCCGGTGATGGACTTTACGCGCCAGATCGGTCGCGGGCGCCTTCGAGTTATGAACGCGGGCGAACCATCCTTGGGACTGAATTCCGGTCCGGCTTTGGCTTCCCCACGCCTTGCCGCACGAATACGCGAACTCCGGGCAAGTTTCGATTATGTTTTGGTGAACGCTCCGCCCGCAACCCGCGACTCGATTACTGGCTATCTGAGCTCGTTGTCCGATGGCGTCGTTCTAATCATTGAGCCAAGCTTCACCCCGCGGCAAGCAACGCGAGAGATTAAGGAAGAGATCGAAGCCGCCGGAGGCCGGATACTCGGGGTCGTCCTGCACCGGCGTGCGCTGTCGTTTTCGGACTTGACGAATTTGCAGCAACCAGGGCAGCCACACGGCCGGTAGTGCCTGCCGCAATCTTACTCATTTCTTTCCCCAACTTAATCTTCAAAGGAAAAAGAGGTTTCCGATCGTGGGCATGACGCGCCGCTACGTCTTATCGATCCTGTTCAGGCTATTTGACGTGACTCTGTTGGTGGCGTCCCTCCTGGCCGCCTCCATTACCAGCCTGCGTGCAGTCAGCGCGATTTCGTTGCCTAAGTTTCTTGCCATGCGGATTTCCGTGCGCAACTTCGTGCTGTTCACCATTTTAGTGCTTCTCTGGCATGCTCTGTTTTCCTTTTTCAATCTATACGAATCCAAGCGGCTTTGGCGCGAATATACCGAGGCCATGGACGTCTTGAAAGCAACCTCCCTTGCGACCGTTGTGCTCTTCGTCGTGGGCAGCATGTTCATCCCGAGTATTAACAATCCGCTGTCGCTCATCCTATTTTGGTCATTGAGCACGGACTCGGTCTTGCTGAGCCGGCGACTGCTGCGGTTCTTGCTCGGGCAAATCCGAATGCGTGGGCGCAACAGCCGCCAAATATTAATCGTGGGCACCAATCCCCGCGCGTTGATGCTTGCCAAGCAATTGGAAGCTCAACCCGTACTGGGCTATCGGATCCTTGGATTTGTCGACAAGAAGTGGCCGGGAACGGAAGAGTTTGCCAAATCGGGGTATGCGTTTGCCTGCGATTTCCAGGAGTTCCCTTCTTTTGTGCGCGCCAACGTGGTGGATGAAGTCGTGATCACGCTTCCGATCAAATCGTTTTATCGCGAGGCGTTGAGGATCGCCGCCGTCTGCGAGGAGCAAGGCGTCCCTACTCATTTCCTATCCAACCTATTTGATCTCAAGCGGGCGCAAGGGAAAGGAGTACCCGTCGATTACGATTCCCTGGTCACGCTCAATGCGGGGCCGCCGCAAGGGTGGGCGTTGGAGGTCAAGCGCGTGCTGGACATTCTGATCTCGTTAATTTGCATTGTATGTCTCGCGCCACTGTTTGTGATCTGCGCTGTCCTGATCAAGCTTACTTCGCGGGGGCCGATCTTTTTTGTCCAGAACAGGGTTGGTTTCAACAAAAGACCGATTTCTGTCTACAAATTCCGGACGATGGTCGCCGACGCCGAGGAAAAAATTGGAGAGGTCGAGCATTTGAATGAAGTCAGCGGTCCCGTATTCAAAATCAAGAACGATCCTCGTGTCACTCGACTTGGAAAGTACTTAAGAAAATCCAGCATCGATGAACTGCCCCAACTCTTCAACGTGCTGAAAGGCGACATGAGCCTGGTTGGGCCCCGGGCCATGGCGGTAAGGGACTTTGCGGGATTCGATCAGGATTGGCACCGGAGGCGATTCAGTGTCCGCCCGGGAATTACGTGCCTCTGGCAAGTGAATGGCCGCAGCTCCGTGCCCTTCGAGAAATGGATGGAGCTGGACATGGAGTACATCGACAAGTGGTCGCTGTGGCTGGACCTGCAAATTCTGGTCAAGACGATCCCAGCAGTTCTGAAAGGTTCTGGCGCCGCCTGACGTTTTTTGCGAGGCTCGGACATTGAGGCCGTGCTAGGGACCGCACCCGGAAGCCCGCTTAAGCCAACCAAACATATGAATTCAGAGACACAATTAACCGCGGCGGCTACTCCCCCGCTAAAAATTCAGCGGATGGGCGCCCCGGAATGGCAGCCGGATCCGCGCGATTTTTCCGGGACGCTTTTCCGCCTGCTGGAGGAACTCGACCTGCGCTATTGCCTGCTGCATCGGCCTGATCCGGCGACAGGCGAATCACTTCGCGGCTTCGAGCTGACGATTCATCCGGAAGACCGTGACCTCCTCACGTCGTTGGTTCAACAGTTGCGAGAAGAGGGGTTTCTGCCGATTCAGCGCGTCTTCCTGGCAGCAAATGATTGCCGGTATGATTTCGCCAGCTCCATGGATTCAGATGCTCGTTTCTTCAGCCTGACAATACGGGAAGTATTCCCTTCGGGCCATTTCTTCGGCAAGGAAGGTGAAGTCTTCGCCCGGCGTCAGAAGCAGGGAGATATCTGGGTCCTGAGTGAAGCTGACGAGTGCTGCTACTTGCTGTCAAAAATCAGCCTGGAAGGCAAAATCGGGACGAGCGAAGAGAATCGGCTAAAGACACTCGTGAAACACCTTGGCTTTTCCGCCGTTGTAGAAATCGCCGGCGGGCTTTTTGGCAATCTTTCGCTGCAAGACATCATGGCCGCGTGCGTCGATGGCCTGTGGAACAAAGCGCTGCAGCAAGGCAGAAATCGGCTCCTGCGATTCAGTTTCCGGCGTTCCCCGATCAACTGTCTTGTGTATTGGTTCATGCAGCTTCGTTGCACACTCCGCCGCAGGCTGCACCCATGCGGCGTCATGATTGTAATTTTGGGACCGGACGGGGCGGGTAAGACCACTACGACTTCCAAGATTTCTGACTTTTTCGGACCTCTGTTCACCGACAAACGAAATATCCAGTGGCGCCCGCAGGTTCTGATGCCGGGCCCAAAAGTTGAAGTTCCGACATTCGATCCTCCGCACACGAAACCACCTTTGGGCGCTTTGAAGTCGGTCGCAAAGCTCTTCGGCGTGGTGGCGGACTATTGTGTTGCCTATCCAACATTGATCTGGTCCCTGTTGTCCAGCGGCACACTCATTACAATTGACCGCAACCTTCATGACATCCTGGTGGATGACGTGCGGTATCGGTACGGCGGACCCGTTTGGGTCAAGAAAACTGCCGTAGCGCTCACGCCGTTGCCGGACCCCGTGTATTTGATACTGGATGCGGAAGACGATGTCATTCTGAACCGCAAGAACGAAGTCACGCTGGAGGAACTCCGGCGCCAGCGTAAGGCGTACGCCGCTCTGGCTGCGGAACTCCCGAATTCGAGTGTGATTCGCACGGACCGAAGTGTTGAGGCCAGCATTTCTGAAATTGCTAAGGTGCTATTGCCCTACATGGCCAATCGGTCCGGTGATCTCTCATCCACAACACGCTCACTTGGATCGCGCGTGCGTTCTCTGACTAACCTGTGGGGTCATCTGAAGTCTTGGGTGGTGAAGTGCTCGACTGCCATCCTGGACCACGGGCTGATCTCCGCGTCGAATTTTCTCCTGGGTATCGTCCTGGCCCGGTATTTGGGATCGGAACAGTACGGCGCATATGCTCTAGCCTTTTCAACCTTTGTCTTGCTCTCTTTGATCCATTCCGCATTAGCAATGGAACCCATGTCGGTTTTTGCTCCATCCATTTACCGAAAAACAGTCCGGGAGTATTTAGGGCTGTTGTTGTGGGTGCAGATCGCCGCAACTGTTGTCCTAGTGGCCTTAGGAGGCGGAGTCGGAGTCGCGTTCCGCCTTTTAGGGCAGCATAGCCATCTCATTTCCGCATTTGCAGGAATCGCCATTGCCTCCCCGTGCGTCTTGGTCTTTTGGTTCGCAAGACGAGCGTTCTATCTGCAGTTTCGTCCCGGGCAAGCGCTGATCGGATCGATCGCGTATTCGGCGTTCCTGACCTTTGGAATCTGGGCATTAGCGGTTGTCCATTTGCTTTCACCCTTCGCTGCCTTTTTGGTGATGGGAGTCGCCGCCCTCCTGACAAGCCTTTTGCTCCTGGTTCGTTTACGGCCGGCGGTCAGCAGAAAGGCAATCGACGAAGCTCTTTCGGTAAAAGAAGTTTTCGCGCGGCACTGGGAATATGGACGGTGGGCCTGCGCCAGCGTGCTGTTCATCTGGATTCCCTGGAACGGATTTTATTCGGTGGTGGCTCACTTTTCGGGTCTGGCTGAATCAGGGGCGCTGAAAGCCTTGCTGAACCTGGCCATGCCAATGACGCAAACCTTCGCCGCATTCTCTTTGCTCTTTATTTCACAGGCCGCTCGCCTCGGCCACGAAAAGGGATGGGAGGCAGTCAAGATACAGGCCTGGCGAATCTCCGGGCTTTTTGTCCTGGGATCGAGCGCTTACTGGATTTTGGTATGTCTCTTCCGCATGCAACTGATCAAGCTCATGTACGCGGGTCACTACCAGGGGATAGCTCCTCTCGTGCCCCTGGTTGCAGTGGCGTCGATCTTGTCGGGCGCAGCCATGGGCCCAACCATTGCGATTCGAGCCATGCGTTCGCCGGCAAGCGTGGCCGCGATCTATTTCGGCTCAAGCCTCGTCTGTGTAATCGTCGGCATCCCGGCATGCCAAGCGTGGGGCATACGCGGAGCCGTTGTAGCCATTCTGCTGTCCAGTATCGTTTCCGTATTGACCGGGTTCCTGATGGTCCGCTCCCGCAAACTACATGAGCGAATGTCCGCGCCCGGCGCCGAGCAATTGTCTCCCGAGTCGCTTTCGGTCGGCAGCTAGCGAAATAAGCAAATCTTTGCGGTCGCCAAAATGTCCACATTCACAGCTACCAGGATTCTCGATGCGCGGCGAAGCGCAGGAATCCTGATTGTTTTTGCCATTACCGCCGCACTGGGTATCCTTCTGGCCGCTTATCCGCTGACGGTTTTGGGCGCGGTGGCGCTTTGCGTCTTTCTGTACGTATTTTTCCGGTGGTGCCGCCAGCAAATGGAATGGTGGCAGATGATGGTGCTGTTAGCCCTGACCGCCACCATCGTCCTCAACTACGGGTTTGATAACCTCGCCGTGGGCGCCGGCGGGCTCAAATTCCCGGTTGGCGACTTGCTGATGTTCCTGGCGCTCGTTCTGGTCGCTCGGCGAATCGGATTCGGCGCCATCAAGGAAATTCTGCTCGATCCGCCCGTCCTATGCTTGATGGCCTTGCTGCTGATGTCGTTCTGTCATTTGGTGATCGATGTGCCGCGGTATGGATTTTATGCTGTCCGTGACGCTTCCAAGTTTTTCGAGGCGGTCATCATCGTCCTGGGTGTGGTATGGACGCAAAATACGCGGAGCGTACAACTGTTGAAGCGCTGGCTCTTCTACGTTCTCCTTGTCAATCTCTTTTACAGTTACACTTTTATCTGGGCCGATACCATACAAGCCAAGTCGCCCAACGTTGGCGTCTTTCATCCGGTTCCGCTGTTCGGAAATTACCAACAGACCGCTCTATGGTTGCTCCTGGGAGTGATTTACTTCATCTGGATCGCGCCATCCGTCGTTCGCTGGCCGCGCTGGATCCTGATGCTTTTGGCCGCGGCCCAGCTTGGCGCCTTGGCTATCCTGCAGGTGCGGTCCGCCTATGTTGGAATTGCCGTCATTTTCGTGGTTCTGCTTCTTTTCCGCGAAACAAAAAAACTCGCCGGTTTTGCGTCCACGATCGGATGCGGAATCGGAGTGCTCTTGGCCTTGCTCCTGGTAGTCTCCGCTCTGAACATCAAACTTCAGGGACGCATGGGGCCGGTTAGTTTCGCCTTTGTTGAGGAGCAATTCCAGACAGTCCTGGCGGTGAGCGATCCGAATACGCGAATGTCCCACGATGTCGATCGTGCCGATATGTACGGCGAGGCCTGGGATCGCCTGCGTTCCAACCCCATCAACTTGGTGGTGGGCGAAGGGTTCGGGCAGGTCCTGGTGAATCTCGTCAGTGAAGAGGGCATCGCCGTCCGCGAGCCCCACAATTCCTCGCTTTCGGTGCTGGCGCGGTTGGGCTTTATAGGCTTGTCGCTATGGCTTTTGTTCATCGGACTGGTTTTTCTGCGCTTTGTTCGGGCCCTCCGGATGCGGTCCGCCTCGGGAGAAGCCACTACCACTCTCTTATGGTTGTTTCTCTGCTTTCTCTTATTTCTTTTGACGGCAAGCGTGCAGCCTACATTTGAATTTTCCCACGGTTCCATGCCGTTTTACTTCATGTTGGGCATGGGCATCGGGATCATCGGGCAGCGGGAGTACAGTTTCGACGCTCAATCCTTCAGCGTGCGCGCACCCCGCGCGGTAAGCGCCTAAACGTTTTTTCCGATCACGGATTATCAAACGAGAAATGTCTAAACTTACGATCGTTACCACCAGTTGGGATGATGGGCATCCCTGCGATCTTCGACTTGCCGAGGCGCTCGCTAAGAGCGGACTGCCGGCGACGTTCTACGTCCCCCTATTCGGCGAGAATGGAAAGCCGGTTCTGGGAGCCTCTGATCTTCGCTCTTTCCGGAACCAGGGAATCGAGATCGGCGCGCACACGGTAACGCATCAGGTGCTGCCCAAACTCGATAGCGCCGGACTACTCAGGGAAGTATGCGGGTCCAAACAGCTCATGGAGGACCAGTTGGGCGAGGAAGTACGGATGTTTTGTTATCCCAGAGGGCGCTACAACAGCAAGGTTATCGATAGCGTTCAGGATTCGGGATTCCTCGGCGCGCGGACGACGCGAATGTTTTCTCAGTCCCTGAGCTTTGGACGGTTTGAGATGCCGACAAGTTTGCAGGCATTTCCCCACCCACCTCTGGATTATTTGAAAAATCTGGGCAAGCGCGGAAACCTGACCGGACTGGCGCGTTACTTCTCGAAATATGCCCGGTGCAAGAACTGGGTGGACATGGGAAAAGCCATGTTTGATGACGTCCTCCGGGAAGGCGGTGTCTGGCACATCTACGGCCATTCCTGGGAGCTGGAAGAATTCGGTCTCTGGGACCAGTTGCAGGAAATGTTCAGCTACGTCGCCAATCGGCCCGGCGTGATTTATGCCACCAACAGCAAAGCGCTCGAACGGGCAACGGAAGCCGCATGAAAATCGTCGTCGTCCATAACACCTACCAGCAACCGGGAGGCGAAGACATCGTCTTCCGGAATGAATGTGAGTTGCTAAGAGGCGCTGGGCACGAAGTGATTGAGTACCAGCGAAGCAATCACGATGCCTCGCAGTACGTATCCGTCCGCCAATTGACGCTGGCCAAAAACACAATCTGGGCGAGTGACACCCGGCGGAAATTCCGCGAGTTACTCTTGCGGGAAAGACCCGACATCGTGCACGTCCACAATACATTTGTAATGCTCTCGCCATCGATCTACTGGGCGTGCCGCGACGCAAAGGTGCCCGTGGTGCAGACGCTCCACAACTACCGGTTGCTGTGCCCAGGCGGTTCGTTCTTTCGTGAAGGAAAGGTTTGCGAAGAATGTCTGGGGCACGGTGTTTGGCGAGGCGTGCGCCACGGATGCTACCAAGGTTCCAGCCAGGCGACTGCGGTAGTTGCCGCGATGCTTACGACTCACCGATTTCTGGGGACATGGTCGAGGTTAATCGAATACTTCCTGGCTCCCACGGAATTCGCGCGCCGCAAATTCATCGCGGGCGGACTTCCTGCTGACAAGATTTTAGTTAAACCGAACTTCGTGGATCCCGATCCTGGCAAAGGCGATGGCGATCGCAGCTATGCACTTTTTGTGGGCCGGCTTTCTCCTGAGAAGGGCGCGCGCACTCTCCTGGCCGCCTGGGCGCCCGCGGGCAATACGAGACCGCTACATATCGTGGGCGACGGCCCCTTGCGCGCGGAACTCGAAGAGTATGCCCGGCAGCATGGGCTTTCCAATGTCCGCTTCCGGGGAAGATTAGGGTGGAAGGAAACCATGTCGGTGATGCAGGCTGCGCGTTTCCTGGTTTTTCCCAGCGAGTGCTACGAGGGAGCGCTGCCCTTGACGGTGGTTGAAGCCTTCGCATGCGGTACACCAGTCATTGCCTCAAGGCACGGAGCAATGCAGGACCTGATTACAGATGGCGCCACGGGACTGCATTTCACTCCTGGCGATTCCATGGATCTTGCGAGCAAGGCCGAACACGCCTGGGCTCATCCTGAAGAACTGGAAGCGATGAGCAGGCAGGCCCGCCGTTCCTACGAAACAACCTACACGGCGGCGCGCAACTACGAGATGTTGCTGGAAACTTACGAGCGGGCCATCGGAAACCACGAGGCCAAGCGCGAAGGTCTCCCGATCGATCGGCTGAATCCGGCGTGGCGTTTTGAAAGCCAGCCCGGACATTCGTATCGTGTTTCAGGATATCGCCCGAATTTGTCCTCGAGCGAGACCGCTCCTGTAAATCAAGACCAATGAAAAAAAATCTCAACACGGAAGCGCACCTGCGCGCGTTGTCTCTCCTGGTGTTTTGTCCGGAGCGATCGGATGAGCCCGTTCATTACGTTGCCGGCCTGGATGAAAAAGGGAGAGAAGAATTCTTCTGGCTCGCGGACGCGCATCACGTAATTGTCCGGGCCATACAGCCGCTGCAACGGCAAGCGCACGCGATTGACGATGTGGAACTTGTCGCGCTCACGCAGAGAGTGCTGGGCCGCGAGCGGAGCCGCATTGCCAAAGCGCTATCGAACCTCGAGAAGGTTTGCGCGCGGATTAGGGCCGCCGGCTGCGATGTCACGGTGATAAAAACTCTCGATCACTGGCCGGATTTTGGCAGCGACCTGGACCTGTTCACCGCGGGCGATGAACACCGCCTCGTACAAGTGCTCAAGAATGAATTGCGAGCTCGCCATTGCTTTCGGACGCCTGGAGACCGCATTGCACACAAGCGCAGTTTCGCTCTTCCCGGATTGCCCGAGCGCGTGGAATTGCATTTGAACAGGCTTGGACCCGTCGGCGAACATGTTGAGCTGGCAAAACGTTTTATCACCCGGAGTCAGCCGGCGCGCTTCGGCGAATATACGTTTCAGATCCCCGCCCCTGAGGAGCGAGTGATTGCCGGAACTTTGCAGCGCATGTACCGTAACCTTTATATCCGCATTTGCGATGTGCTCAATACCGCCGGCCTCATCGAGAAACAGTTGCTGGACTTCGCCGATTTGCGCGCTGCTGCCGAAGAAGCGGGCATCTGGCCGGGCGTGGCCACATTCTTAACGCTCGCCGTGGATTACGTAAGGAAATATCGCGGGGACAGTTTGGAACTTCCTGATTCCGTCCTGGCCTCCTCGCATTTCGGAGCGGACAGAACGCTCGTGCGCGAAGGGTATTTCCGATTTCCCGCTCTGCCCTATGGCTTCGGCCTTTACGTTCGCCAACTGCGACACACGGCGCATAGCGGCGACATTCCGGGCACAGCGCGCTTGAGTTTGGTTCCTCCACTGGCTTCGATCGGTGCGCTCGCCTACACAGTCACCGGCAACAGCGGAAGAATCTGGTAATCAGGTTTTAATCCCATTTCAGCGAGGACTACTTTGAATACTTCCACAATCTGCCGGCCGATTCCCACTTTCTCGCTCATTGAGCAGGCTGCGCGCAAATGGAGAATGGGCCGCCGACTGTACCGCGAAGAGGGAGCTTTGCCTTTGCTTGTGGAGATCCTCTGCCAGGTAAGCAAGCCGGTGGTGTGGTTCTACGACTCCTGCCGGTGGATGTGGTTTCGAGCCCGAGGGCACAAATCTTTTACCGTAATGGGCCATGAGATAGCCGTTTTTCCGCGAGACCCGGGAATCTCGCGCGAGCTGGCGCTGTACAAAGTACATGAGCCGCTGGCCACCAAACTCTTAACGAAAGTCTTGAAACCCGGGATGAACGCGGTCGACATCGGAGGGAACATCGGCTACTACGCGATGCTGGAAGCCCGCCTGGTCGGCCCCCAGGGCAACGTAATTGCCATCGAACCCATGCCGGATAATTCCGAACAGTTGTGCAACAACGTGAAGAACAACGGGTACCAGAACATTTACATCCACAAAGTGGCGATTGGCGACCGGGATGGCACCGGCCTTATGTACATTTCGGCGAAATCGAATTGGCACTCTTTGCATCCGCCTCCGACTTCAAAGGGAGAGATGAAGGTTCCGGTCTTCACCTTGGACAGCCTCCTGGCTCCCTACAACCTTCCTTCGGTGGATCTGGTGCGCATGGACTTGGAAGGCTACGAGGTAGTTGTGATCGAAGGAATGCGGAAGACGCTCGAAAAGTACGGGCCGAGCCTGCTCGTCGAGATTCACCCATACCTCGTGGGGACGGCATCGATCGAGAACTATCTCCGCACCCTTGCGGAGTTGGGATACGGCATCGAGTGGATGATTGAGCAGGAGCGCGACATGCCATTGCGTTGGCAGTTTCTGAAAATTGAACGGCCAACCATGAAGGAGCTCATCAACGATCCCAGGGTCTGGCAGGATCCCCGAGCCTTGACCGTCCTTTTTTCAAAACGCCCCTATGAAAATCGCGAAGTGTTTGAAATCGCGAGCCATCACAGGCTAAAGGCTTCGGCGTTGCACACGCTTTAACCGTCTGGCTGTACCCCAACTGGATTCCGAGCAGCAATAGCCTTCTTTCCTAAAGTGGATGCTTCTTTACGCAGGAAGATGCCTCTGCTGATTCTGGATGAGCAACCGTTTCAATTAGAAGGATCAAATAGAAATCGTCCTGAACGCATGAGGAGATGAAAAAGTGAGTCAAGTGCTGGCAGAAATGACACCGGGCGCCTCATTCAAGGTTCTGGGATTACCGATCGCCGCCGTTCAAATCCCGGATGTAGTCGCAAAGATGGAAGAGTGGATAGCAGGCCGGGAGCGGAGCCACTACGTCTGTGTCGCCAATGTGCACGTCATAATGGAAGGACTGCACGATCCATCGTTCGGTGCGGTCTTGCGATCCGCGGACTTATGTATTCCCGATGGAATGCCGTTGATATGGGTAGGCAGGTGGCAAGGCCGCGCCCTGAATCATCGCGTATGCGGACCTGACCTCCTGATCGATTTCTGCCGCATGACGAAGGATGCCGGTTATACCCATTTTTTCCTCGGTGGCAAGGACGGTGTTGCGGAGAAACTTTCGCATGAACTCCAGAGTCGTTTCCCAAGTGTTCAAGTCGTAGGCACCTATTCACCGCCCTTTCGGCAATTGACTCAGGAAGAAGACGATGCGATTACCGAACAAATCAATCGCGCAGCACCTGATGTTCTCTGGGTTGGACTGGGCTGCCCCAAACAAGAGCGATGGATGCTCGAACATCGAGACAAGCTGCGGGTTCCCGTCGTTTTAGGAGTTGGCCAGGCTTTCGATATCCATAGCGGCGAGACGCCCCAAGCGCCGATCTGGATGAGAGAGAACGGGTTGGAATGGTTGTTTCGGTTGTACCGGGAACCGCGGCGCCTTTGGCGCCGGTACCTCATTTACAATACAAAATTCATCTTCTCATTGCTTTTCGAATCGTTGTACTCCAAATCACATAATTGAGAGGGCCTCATGGCAAAACGCGCGCTCATCACCGGCATCACAGGACAAGATGGCTCTTATCTCACCGAGTATTTGCTCTCGTTGGGATACGAGGTGCATGGGGTCATCCGTCGGGCCAGCACGTTCAATACGCAACGGCTAGACCATATTTACGACGACCCGCACAATCCCGACGCGCGATTGCTTCTCCACTATGGCGATTTGTCCAGCGGCGAACAGCTAAGCAACCTTATCTATAACGTGGAGCCCCACGAAATCTACAATCTTGGCGCGCAAAGTCATGTCAAGGTCAGTTTCGAGATGCCTGAGTACACCGGGGATACCACGGGTTTGGGCACGGTTCGTTTGCTGGATGCCATCCGCCGCAGTGGAATCCAGACTCGCTTTTATCAGGCTAGCTCTTCCGAAATGTTCGGAAGCTCACCGGCGCCGCAAAACGAAACAACTCCGTTCCATCCGCGCAGTCCCTACGGCGCCGCCAAGACTTACTCCTATTGGATGACCGTAAATTATCGCGAGGCTTATCAGCTATTTGCTAGCAATGGAATCCTTTTCAACCATGAGAGCCCTCGGCGGGGCGAGACCTTTGTGACCCGAAAGATCACCCGCGGAATCGCGCATATCCTCGCCGGCAAACAAAAGAAGCTATTCCTCGGCAATTTGGATGCCGTTCGCGATTGGGGCTATGCGCCGGAATATGTCGCAGCGATGCATCTGATCCTGCAGCAGGACAGGCCGGACGATTTCGTTCTAGGAACCGGTGAAGTCCATACCGTTAAAGACTTCGTGGAGGAAGCATTCGATTATGTGGGTCTCGATTGGCGGCAATTCGTGGAGATTGATGCGAGATACATGCGCCCAACAGAAGTGGATTATTTGCAAGCGGATTGCAGTAAGGCCAAGAAACTATTGTCGTGGGCTCCTTCCGTCAGCTTCAAGGATCTCGTTCGAATCATGGTGGACTCCGATATGGAGGCCGTCGGGCTCAACCAGAAAGGAGCCGGCCAATTTATTCTCCAGACCAAATTCGCCGGCTGGCACCAATGGAAGAGCGCTGTTTCCGATTTGTTGTGCGCACCGCAAGGACAAGCCATCAATTCGTAGAAATCGGCGAAGGAGAATTGTATGAACTTCTGGAAAGACAAGCGCGTCCTGGTAACCGGGGGCAGTGGCTTCTTGGGATCCCACTTAGTCCGTAGAATTCGCCAACAAGGTTGTTCGGAAATTATTGTTCCTCGGAGCCGCGATTGCGATCTCCGAGAGAAGGAATCGGTGATGAGCCTCCTGAAAAGGAGCCGCCCCGATATCATTATCCATCTGGCGGCTACTGTCGGTGGTATCGGAGCCAATCAAAAACATCCGGGACGCTTTTTCTATGACAACGCAATCATGGGAATTCAGCTGATCGAGTGCGCGCGATTATTGGGCGTCGCAAAATTTGTTTGCGCCGGCACGGTTTGTTCCTACCCAAAATTCACGCCAGTGCCATTTAGCGAGGAAGAATTGTGGGGAGGCTATCCCGAGGAAACCAACGCTCCATACGGGTTGGCAAAGAAAATGTTACTGGTCCAACTGCAATCTTACCGGAAGGAATACGGTTTCCGCGGCATCTACTTGATTCCCGTCAATCTCTACGGACCAGGGGACAATTTTGATCTCGAAAGCTCGCATGTAATTCCTGCCATCATCCGAAAATGCGTGGAAGCCCAGAATTGCCGGGAAGACAAAATAGTGTTGTGGGGCACGGGCGACGTTTCGCGGGAGTTCCTTTATGTCGAGGATGCGGTCCGCGGTATCTTGCTTGCCGCAGAGCACTATGACAAGCCAGACCCGGTAAATCTGGGTTCTGGCCAGGAAATTTCGATACGTGAACTCACCGGCCTGATCCGCGAACTTACCGGATTTACTGGGGAGATCGAATGGGATAGCTCCAAACCGAATGGGCAGCCGCGCCGGTGTCTCGATACGACGCGGGCTGAACGTGAATTTGGATTCAAGGCTGAAGCTAGCTTGCGCTCCGGACTGAAAGAGACGATCGCCTGGTACAAGAAGACCTACTCAACTCAATCCGCACTCCCTGAGTTGATAAGAAAAGGGACGCAGGAAATCCTGCCAGGAAGATCAGTGGTGGACCCCGCATGCCAGGGCGAGGCGTGAAGGAAGTGCGGACGTTGAGCAATAAAACCAAGCCGATATTGGTTGACCCCTGATCCTTCTGAGCGTACCAGGATCCACGGATAGAATAGCCGATCACGAAATAAGGGCGACGCCCCAATCTAATGATTGGCGACTGATATTCATACCCCACAATTCCATTTTGCAGTTCCCTTATAAATTGGCCAAATTGACCCGGGAATCGGTTTACAGCCGGGTGGCGGGATAGGAAGACATGAACGACGCTGAGCGCCTCTCTCAATATCCGATGTTCCGGATGATCGGTTCGGAGAAGACCATGGAGCATGGGACAGCCTTCACTTCCAGTTCGCAAACCTTCGAGACGGAAATGTTGACGCAAAATGGGACCCTAACCGAGTGTGAGGGCCGCCAATTGTGGCGTGACTGGAATGACGCTCACGTGGCGTTCCCGGATGGTTGCGTGCACGAATTGTTTGAAGAGCAGGTGGCTCGCAACCCCGACGCCGTGGCTGTCGTTTACAAACAGCGGCAACTTAGTTACCGGGAACTGAACCAGCGCGCCAACCAGGTGGCGCGTTTTCTTCGCAAGCGCGGGGTAGGACCTGATGTTTTGGTCGGCGTTTGCCTGGAGCGTTCCCTGGAGATGGTGATCGCTCTATTCGGCGTCTGGAAGGCCGGCGGAGCCTACATACCCCTCGACCCTGCTTACCCGCGGGACCGGTTGTCGTTCATGGTAGCCGACACGGGGATGAAAGTTTTGCTGACGGACAACAAGTGTAGGTCTCTGTTTCCGTCCGCTTGGGACAATGCAGTTCGTATAGATTCCGACTGGCGGGTCATCGCTCAGGAAGACGCCGGCAATCTTCCCGCGACAGCCGTCCCATCGAATTTGGCTTATGTAATGTATACGTCGGGATCGACGGGCCAGCCCAAGGGAGCCATGATTCAGCACAGTGGCTTGGTCAATTATCTGTGCTGGGCAATCAAGACATACGCCGTGGAGGGGAAGGGCTCTGTTCCCGTTCACTCTTCGATTGCTTTTGACTCCACGGTTGCGAGCTTGTACCCGCCATTGCTGACCGGAGGACAGATCGAACTTCTCCCGGAAGATGTGGGCGCGCAAAACCTGCTGGCGGCGCTGCGCCAGGTGAAAAATCGAAGCAAGGTCGTGATCACCCCAGCTCACCTCGAACTACTGAACCAACAACTCAGTCCGGAAGAGATGGCCGGCATGACGAAGGTACTTGTCATTGCGGGCGAAACCCTGCCGGCCGAGAGACTCTCCAAGTGGAGAGACTTCGCTCCGGCAACGCGCTTGATTAACGAGTACGGGCCTACGGAAGCGACCGTGGGTTGCTGTGCATACGAAGTGCAGGCTGGGGATCCGCGCAACGGTCCCGTACCCATCGGGAAAGCTATTGCCAATGCCCAGCTCTATGTTCTAGACCCCGAATTGCATCCGGTCCCGCCTGGCGTGATGGGCGAACTGTATATCGGCGGCGCTGGCGTTGGGCACGGATATCTAAACAAACCGGAACTGACGAGCGAAAGGTTCCTGGACGATCCATTTTCAGGCCGGAGCGGAGCGCGCCTGTACAAGACCGGAGACCTGGTCCGTCAGCGCAAAGATGGGGTACTGGAGTTTCTAGGGCGTGCAGACCACCAGGTGAAGGTGCGTGGGTTCCGTATTGAATTAGGAGAAATCGAAGTTACGCTGGCAGGCCATCCAGGAGTGCAATCCTGCACAGTATTGGCCCGCGAAGATACTCCTGGAAACAAGCAGCTGGTGGCTTACCTAGTTGTTCGTGAAAGTGAATCCGTGGACGCCGAAAGGCTAAAGAAGTTTCTTAAGCAACTGCTACCGGACTATATGGTGCCGGCTTACTTTGTTCTTCTTGATTTCTTTCCCCTCACCCAGAACGGCAAGATCGACCGCAAGGCTTTGCCGGCTCCGTCCTATAAAGATACTCCGGCTGCCAAGGAATTCCATGCTCCGCGCACGGAAACCGAGAAGAGGCTGGCTACCATCTGGATGGGGCTTCTTAACGTCGAGAGTATTGGAATCCATGACAACTTTTTCGATTTAGGCGGGGACTCCCTGCTGGCGATCCGAGTTATTTTGCAGATTCGGGAAGTTTTCGGCGTCGCTTTAAGCATGCACACTTTCTTCCCCAGCGCCACGATTGCCGGTCTGGCTAAAGCTCTGCAGTCTCATGAAGAATCCAGCGACAGATTGACTTATGCCGTGGCTCTCCAGCACAAGGGAAATGAAGCGCCCTTCTTTTGGATAGGACCGCGTGCCCGAGGCAGGTCTCTTTCCGATCAGCTTGGATCAAACCAACCATTCTTTGGCCTCGGCTTCGAACCCCATGTAGTTGAGCAGGTGAAGTCGCCCTATCGCATGGAGGAAATTGCCAAGGATCTTGTGTTGGCCCTTCGTGAGAAGCAACCGCAGGGCCCTTATAGTCTGGGCGGATATTGCGTAAGCGCGGTCGTCGCGTATGAGGTCGCCAGGCAACTCACGATGCAAGGACAGGATGTCGATCTGCTGGTTCTGTTTGAGCCGTTGAACCCGATTCAAAGCGCAAAAGTTCGATTTGCAGCCGGGTTCAAGCGCCTGACCTTTCGGGTCAGTTTCCGTTTCACGGAGTTGGGCCGGCTGAGGGTCGTTGAATTCCCGGAGTATATGCGCAATCGATGGAAGGGCCTCAAATCCGTGTTCACGGACATGGTATGGCGCCTTTCGGCGCGCTCCAGGTTTGTGAAGCCCCGGTTCAGTTCGCCGGACCTGGACAAGATCCTTTTCTTTGCGGCAAGCGCTTACGACCCGGAGCCACTAGCGTGCCCCACGGTCATTTTCCGGTGTAAAGACTGGCCGATGCTGTCTGCCGGTGATCCTTATTTCGGGTGGCGTGAATTGCTCACGGGTCGTTCGGAAACCCACGAGATTCCCGGGGATCATGCGGGAATATTCCACGAGCCGAATGTCAAAATCCTCGCCGACAAATTGAGAGCTTGCCTTCGGAGCGCGAGGCAGCAGGTACTCCTGCACAAAACCTGATCCCGGTAGGCGTTCGAACGCCACCGCATAAACACGAACCGCCCGAAATCTGCTTCATAATCCCGTGTTCGTTTATAAGATGACTTTACAGTAGCTTCGGGTCACGTAGTATGAAATCCTATGATTCATCCGTCCCGGTATTCGGGCCAGGCGAGCGCTACTAAATGGAGCGCCACTAAATTCACACCCAACTCATACGGCTTCTAACTTCCCGTCAATTTTGACCTTTAAATTGAAAATGTTATTGCACATCTTTTTGCGCAATCACCTTCCTGTTTAGTATGTGCCGGCCACTTCGCTATGACCTCGTCCTCCTAGCGAGCGGCGTGGCCGGCTGGGCGCCAAACTCTCTTTGACAGAGAGGATCGTGGAAAGAGACGTCGCAGAGAAACGCGAGGAATAGAAATGATCCGTCAGAGCAATCGCCTGCGGCTGGTACTGTCCCTGTTGCTCGTCGTGTTTGGTTTGCTCGCGAGCTATGCCTTGCTCCGCGGCGCCAGCGGGATCACTACCGCTGCGCCGAAGACTGCCTCTGCAACGACGCCGAACGCCGCGCCGGCCTCCGCCGGAATATCCCAATCCCCTGCCCCGGAGCGCTCTGTCCCTGAACGTCCAATCGCGAAGCCGCGCGTCCGGAAAGGCCAAGGTGTTCCAAAGCAACCCAGCGTCAAGTTGGTTCCGGTTCGTACCTCGGATTCAGACATCAACGCCTCCACCGACGCAGCAGTTGTAACGGCACATCTTATTGCTCCCAAAGATACCTTGCTGGCATTGGGACCGACCGATCCCATTTCCTTGAACAAGGTGGTCCCCAGCAAGCTGCGCGCCCTTCCCTTGCCCCAAGGCGGCTCGGGCTCGCCTCCGAATCCTCCCACGTTAAGTTCGCCTGCCAACGGCGGGACTGGGGTTTCCACTTCTCCCACGTTAAAAGTGAACGTTTCCGATCCCAATTCTAATAACGTGACTGTGAATTTCTACGGGAAGGTCATTCCTTCCGTGACGGCGGGGCCTAGCTTCACAATCGTCGCGCTCCCCGATACGCAGTATTACTCCTCAAGTCAGGATGGCGGATCGATGGCGATGTTTAATTCGCAGACGCAGTGGGCCGTCGACAACGTAGCTACAAGCAACATTGCTCTCGTCATCGGCTTGGGAGACATCGTTCAGGATGGAAACCTCAATGGAAACTTTTTCGAGTGGGCCAACGCGGACTCAGCCGTGAGTTTGCTGGATAATCCATCTACCACCGGACTTCCGCAAGGCATCCCGTATAGTTTCGGCGTCGGCAATCATGATCAAGGCCCCAATGGCAACGGGGGCCAACCGAACGACACGGCTGGATACAACCAATACTTCGGCATCTCTCGCTACAGCGGCAAGTCTTACTATGGCGGCCACTATGGCACTCAGAACGATAACCATTATGAATTGTTCAGCGCCGGCGGGATGGACTTCATTGTCATCAATCTGGCCTACGATGTATCGGCCGATCCCAACGTTTTGGCGTGGGCCAACGGCTTGCTCCAAACTTATAGTAACCGGCGCGGCATCCTGGTCAGCCATTACTTGATCAATGACGGTTTCAATGCCACGTGGAGTCCGCAGGGGCAGGCGACGTACAACGCATTGCGTGGAAATCCTAATCTCTTTCTGATGCTCGCCGGGCACTGGACGCCGCCGGAAGGTCAGAGAACCGACGTATTCAATGGAAATCGAGTCTTTACCCTCATGTCTGATTATCAGGACTCGGGAGGGGGAGGCGATGGCTGGATGAGGATCTTGACGTTTTCTCCGGCCAACAATCAGATTCAAGTACAGACGTATTCTCCGTTTCTCGACCAGTCCGAGACCACTTCGTCCGGACAATTCACAATTAATTATGACATGCAGGGCAACGGCAACAATTTCGCGCTTCTGGCGAGCAAGACAGGCGTTCTTTCCGGCACCTCGACAAGTTTCACATGGTCGGGTCTCTCCGCGGGTTCTTCCTATGAATGGTACGCCACGGTCAGCAATTCGACAGGAACTGCCGTCGGCCCATTGTGGAGTTTCGCGACCTCTGGAAGCTCTCCTGTGACTCTGTCTCCATCGAGTCTGAGCTTCCCCAGCCAGCCAGTGAATACGACCAGCGGATCACAAACTGTCATATTGACCAACACGGGAAGCGCCACCCTGAACATCTCGAGCATCACGGCAAGCAGCAATTATTCGCAGACGAATACGTGCGGCGCTTCGGTTGCGCCAGGTGGAAGCTGCAACATCGCCGTCACCTTCCGGCCGACAGTACTCGGCACCGACAACGGCACCGTCACCGTCAGCGATAACGCTTCCGGCGGCTCGCAGACCATTACCCTGACGGGGTCAGGCGTGGCGATGGCGCCTGTCGCGAGCCTTTCAACAACCAGCCTGACTTTCGGTAGCCAAGCCTTGGGTACACCGAGCGCATCCCAGAACGTTACTCTGACTAATCTAGGAAATACTTCGCTGTCAATCACGAGCGTCGCTGTAAGCGGAGACTACGCCGCAACAACATGTCCGAGTTCGCTTGCAATCAATGCGAGCTGCACGATCAACGTCACGTTCACGCCCACGACCACAGGAACAAGAAGCGGAGCGATAACGATCACCGACAACGCAGGCGGCAGCCCGCAAGTGGTCACATTAACGGGCACGGGAACGTCGTCGGGGCCCCCTCCGGCGACGACCACATTCGGAAAGACGACTGCAGGCAACCAGACCGATACGGCCGACTCCAACTCCGTCATCGCTGGCAGATTCCAGAGCGGAACTCTGGGCGGGACCGCCCTCTCCATTTCGGTGCACGCCGGAGCCACCGTGTCTGCTGCCCCCAACAACCTCTTTCAGGCTGCCCTCTATTCTGACAATGCCGGCAAGCCAGGAACGTTGATCGCATCCTCATCGAGCGCCACCCTGATCGCATCGTCATGGAACACGGTAGCAATCAGCGCGACGATTTCTCCATCCACATGGTACTGGATCGCGTACAACACCAACGGCACCAGCGCCTCGGCCAACAACCTTACGCTGAGTTCTGGGAGCATAGCCAACCAGACGCAGTGGATCAGCACTGAGCCTTTCGGTACATGGCCCACCACATACAGTCCTGTTGGCGGGACTGCAGCAGACCAGTGGGATATGTATGTCACTCTGACGTCGGCGCCAGCCACTCTGGCATCGATTGCCGTGACACCGGCGACCCCGTCGATCGCCAAGGGCGCTACCCAACAGTTCACCGCTACCGGAACCTACTCCAACGGCACGACACAGAACTTGACCAGCACGGCCACTTGGAGTTCATCGGCCACCGCGGTGGCAACGATCAACGCGGCTGGCCTGGCCACCGCACTGGGTACCGGATCGACGACGGTCAAAGCTACCTCCGGTGCAATCTCGGGAACCACTACACTGACGGTGACGCCGGCCACTCTGGTCTCGATTGCCGTGACACCGGCGACCCCGTCGATCGCCAAGGGCGCTACCCAACAGTTCACCGCCACCGGAACCTACACCGACGGCACGACACAGAACTTGACCAGCACGGCCACTTGGAGTTCATCGGCCACCGCGGTCGCAACGATCAACGCGGCTGGCTTGGCCACTGCACTGGCCGCCGGATCGACGACGGTCAAAGCTACCTCCGGTGCAATCTCGGGAACCACTACACTGACGGTGACGCCGGCCACTCTGGTCTCGATTGCCGTGACACCGGCGACCCCGTCGATCGCCAAGGGCGCTACCCAACAGTTCACCGCCACCGGAACCTACGCCGACGGCACGACACAGAACTTGACCAGCACGGTCACTTGGAGTTCATCGGCCACCACGGTCGCAACGATCAACGCGGCTGGCCTGGCCACCGCACTGGGTACCGGATCGACGACGGTCAAAGCTACCTCCGGTGCAATCTCGGGAACCACTACACTGACGGTGACGCCGGCCACTCTGGTCTCGATTGCCGTGACACCGGCGACCCCGTCGATCGCCAAGGGCGCTACCCAACAGTTCACGGCCACCGGAACCTACACCGACGGCACGACACAGAACTTGACCAGCACGGCCACTTGGAGTTCATCGGCCACCACGGTGGCAACGATCAACGCGGCTGGCTTGGCCACTGCACTAGCCACCGGATCGACAACGATTCAGGCCACCTCGGCTGCCATCTCGGGAACCACCACACTGACGGTGACGCCGGCCACCCTGGTTTCGATTGCCGTGACACCGGCGACCCCGTCGATCGCCAAGGGCGCTACCCAACAGTTCACCGCCACCGGAACCTATGCCGACGGCACGACACAGAACTTGACCAGCACGGTCACTTGGAGTTCATCGGCGACCACGGTGGCAACGATCAACGCGGCTGGCCTGGCCACTGCACTGGCCGCCGGATCGACGACTGTTAAAGCTACCTCCGGTACAATCTCTGGAACCACCACGGCGACGGTGACCCCACCCTCCCTGGTTTCGATTGCCGTGACACCGGCGACCCCGTCGATCGCCAAGGGCGCTACCCAACAGTTCACCGCCACCGGAACCTATGCCGACGGCACGACACAGAACTTGACCAGCACGGCCACCTGGAGTTCATCGGCCACCACGGTGGCAACGATCAACGCGGCTGGCTTGGCCACCGCACTGGGTACCGGATCGACGACGATTCAAGCTACATCGGCTGCAATTTCGGGGACTAGCACGCTGACCGTGACGGCAGCTCCCCCAACCACCTCCACATTCGGGAAGACGGCAGCAGGCAACCAGACCGATACGGCCGACTCCAACTCCGTCATCGCTGGCAGATTCCAGAGCGGAACTCTGGGCGGGACCGCCCTCTCCATTTCGGTGCACGCCGGAGCCACCGTGTCTGCTGCCCCCAACAACCTCTTTCAGGTTGCCCTTTATTCTGACAATGCCGGCAAGCCAGGAACGTTGATCGCATCCTCATCGAGCGCCACCCTGATCGCATCGTCATGGAACACGGTAGCAATCAGCGCGACGATTTCTCCATCCACATGGTACTGGATCGCGTACAACACCAACGGCACCAGCGCCTCGGCCAACAACCTTACGCTGAGTTCTGGGAGCATAGCCGACCAGACGCAGTGGATCAGCACTGAGCCTTTCGGTACATGGCCCACCACATACGGTCCTGTTGGCGGGACCACAGCAGACCAGTGGGATATGTACGTCACGAAGACGCCGTGACACCCGAGACCTCATGAATCGCCCAGGGCGCCGCCCAACAGTTCGCCATTAGATTGGCGACTTTAATGAATGCGCGCTGGCTCTGGGATACGAGGATCTCAACGATCACTAGGACTTGCGGAACGATCCGCTGGTGGCTGTGCAGATCCAGAAGCCGCATCCGGGCCGAGAAATCCGCTTGCGGCAAAGCGCCCCGCAAGTAATTTACAGATCAAGAGGCGCCAGTTCTAGACCCGCAACTACAAGTCGAAGAATAGAAGCGAGCACCGACGAAAGCCCGATGGGCTCAGAGTTTTTGGAAGAAGTCTTTCCAAGTGGCACAGGTCCACCCGCTTGTGTGCCTGGCGTTTCTCTTTGCTGTGGGTGCCGCTGCTGTTCCCTATGGTAAAACAGCACAGGCACAGCACGTAATGAAGGCTCCGCGTGTGGTGGCGGCGCCGCAAAGCTCGCTGCCCCGACAGGACTTTTCTTTGCTGAATACAATGCCGGAAAAGCCAGCCCGAGCAATATCCCGGCCCGCACCCCTCCCTCCGCTTCCTCCCTCCCCGGTGGGATCGCCCAATGCGCCTGTCCTATTTGCTCCTTCCAACGGCTCAACCGGCGCGACCGTTTCTCCAACGCTGGACGTTTGCGTATCGGGTGTGCACGGAATCATGGAAGCGCAGAAGGGCGCTGCTTTCGAATCAATTCTCAATCGTTCTTTGTTGACCGCGCCCGATGGCATGCCCGCCGTTTGGGCCGGCCAGCTTTTCGGTCTCAATGTAGTGGGCGCCGCCCCTCCTCCTTTCCGGCCTTTGATCGCTTCCGAAAGCGAGGAATTGCAATTGGACCTCTCCAAGTTACGGCCTAACTTTTTTTGGCTGAGTCTCAGCACGATCAAACTAGAGCGCTTCATGGAAGAGTATCTGCCCAAACTGGACACCAAGTTCATGGTCGGTGTCGCCGCGGCCTTCGACAGGCACACAGGCAGAGTCCAGGACGCTCCCGATTGGACCCCAAACTCTCTTTGACAGAGAGGATCGTGGAAAGAGACGTCGCAGAGAAACGCGAGGAATAGAAATGATCCGTCAGAGCAATCGCCTGCGGCTGGTACTGTCCCTGTTGCTCGTCGTGTTTGGTTTGCTCGCGAGCTATGCCTTGCTCCGCGGCGCCAGCGGGATCACTACCGCTGCGCCGAAGACTGCCTCTGCAACGACGCCGAACGCCGCGCCGGCCTCCGCCGGAATATCCCAATCCCCTGCCCCGGAGCGCTCTGTCCCTGAACGTCCAATCGCGAAGCCGCGCGTCCGGAAAGGCCAAGGTGTTCCAAAGCAACCCAGCGTCAAGTTGGTTCCGGTTCGTACCTCGGATTCAGACATCAACGCCTCCACCGACGCAGCAGTTGTAACGGCACATCTTATTGCTCCCAAAGATACCTTGCTGGCATTGGGACCGACCGATCCCATTTCCTTGAACAAGGTGGTCCCCAGCAAGCTGCGCGCCCTTCCCTTGCCCCAAGGCGGCTCGGGCTCGCCTCCGAATCCTCCCACGTTAAGTTCGCCTGCCAACGGCGGGACTGGGGTTTCCACTTCTCCCACGTTAAAAGTGAACGTTTCCGATCCCAATTCTAATAACGTGACTGTGAATTTCTACGGGAAGGTCATTCCTTCCGTGACGGCGGGGCCTAGCTTCACAATCGTCGCGCTCCCCGATACGCAGTATTACTCCTCAAGTCAGGATGGCGGATCGATGGCGATGTTTAATTCGCAGACGCAGTGGGCCGTCGACAACGTAGCTACAAGCAACATTGCTCTCGTCATCGGCTTGGGAGACATCGTTCAGGATGGAAACCTCAATGGAAACTTTTTCGAGTGGGCCAACGCGGACTCAGCCGTGAGTTTGCTGGATAATCCATCTACCACCGGACTTCCGCAAGGCATCCCGTATAGTTTCGGCGTCGGCAATCATGATCAAGGCCCCAATGGCAACGGGGGCCAACCGAACGACACGGCTGGATACAACCAATACTTCGGCATCTCTCGCTACAGCGGCAAGTCTTACTATGGCGGCCACTATGGCACTCAGAACGATAACCATTATGAATTGTTCAGCGCCGGCGGGATGGACTTCATTGTCATCAATCTGGCCTACGATGTATCGGCCGATCCCAACGTTTTGGCGTGGGCCAACGGCTTGCTCCAAACTTATAGTAACCGGCGCGGCATCCTGGTCAGCCATTACTTGATCAATGACGGTTTCAATGCCACGTGGAGTCCGCAGGGGCAGGCGACGTACAACGCATTGCGTGGAAATCCTAATCTCTTTCTGATGCTCGCCGGGCACTGGACGCCGCCGGAAGGTCAGAGAACCGACGTATTCAATGGAAATCGAGTCTTTACCCTCATGTCTGATTATCAGGACTCGGGAGGGGGAGGCGATGGCTGGATGAGGATCTTGACGTTTTCTCCGGCCAACAATCAGATTCAAGTACAGACGTATTCTCCGTTTCTCGACCAGTCCGAGACCACTTCGTCCGGACAATTCACAATTAATTATGACATGCAGGGCAACGGCAACAATTTCGCGCTTCTGGCGAGCAAGACAGGCGTTCTTTCCGGCACCTCGACAAGTTTCACATGGTCGGGTCTCTCCGCGGGTTCTTCCTATGAATGGTACGCCACGGTCAGCAATTCGACAGGAACTGCCGTCGGCCCATTGTGGAGTTTCGCGACCTCTGGAAGCTCTCCTGTGACTCTATCTCCATCGAGTCTGACTTTCCCCGGTCAGCCCGTGAATACGACCAGCGGGTCACAGTCCGTTACGCTGACCAACACGGGCAGTGCCGCCCTCAGCATCAGCAACATCGCCGCCAGCACGCAGTTTGCCCAAACGAACAGCTGCCCCATCAGCCCGTCCACTCTGCCTGTGAATGGCACTTGCTCGATCAACGTTACTTTCACTCCGACGGCCACAGGGACCCAATCCGGCAGCATCACGATTTCGGACAACGCCTCCGGGAGTCCCCAGGTTATTAGCTTGTCAGGCAGCGGCACATCGTCGCTCGCACCCGCCGTGAGTCTCTCGCCCAGTAGCCTGACGTTTGGCAGCTCAGCCATCACGGTGGTGCAGGACACGAGTACCACGGGAAGTGGAAGCTCCACGCTAACGGCGACGTTCGCCAGCAAAGTTACGCAAAACAATTTAATGGTGGTAGGAATAAGCTCTTACTCAGGAAACACGTTTGCTTCTCCGGCCATCACGGACTCTCTTGGAAGCACTTGGACTCTCGCGATTGCCAGGAACCCCGGAACGGCAGGCTCGCCTTCTCAGGCCAATCTCTACTATGCCGTTGTCCCCTCGACCGGAACGGACACTCTGACCGTCCACGCGACAGGGACCAATAATCTACACTTGCACATCTACGAAGTTTCGGGCTTGCTGACTTCCTCCGTTCTTGACCAAACTGGCTCGAACTATCAGCCGAGTGCCACAGCCGCAACGGTTTCTACTTCCGGGCCCACGACCACGCTGAATGAGTACGTGTTCGCTTATTTCGGCCGGGACAACGGATCGGGGACGTGGACCACGGGCACTGGATATACCGATACCCGGTCTTCTCCAAACGCCGGTTCGGCAGCGGACGCTTTTTCCGAAGACAAGACCATCTCCGCCACTGGTACGCAGACAGCTATGGCGACCTCCTCGGCAACGGATGCTCTTACGTCACTCATCGCCACATTCAAAGGCGGCGGTGGTGGCGGAGGAATAATGGTGGGCACCACCAGTGCGGCGCAGGTGGTGACATTAACGAACACCGGGAGCGCTTCGCTCAGCATTTCCAGTATCGCGGCCAGCGGAGATTACGCGCAGACGAATACCTGCGGCAGCTTCGTCGGTATCGGGGCCAACTGCACGATCAGCGTGACGTTCACCCCCACCGCCACAGGATCGCGCCCAGGAACGATTACGATCACCGACAACGCCGGGAATAGCCCGCAGACAGTCAGTTTGACCGGTACAGGCATTCCGGCAGTTGGTCCAGCAGTGACTCTGGCGCCCACCAGCCTGAGTTTCGGGAATCAGACGGTGAACACGCCCAGCGCCACACAGCCTGTCACACTCACCAATTCCGGGACGACCACGCTTAACATTTCCAACATCGCGGCGAGCGCGCAGTACTCTCAGACCAATACCTGCGGCGCTTCCGTTACGGCCGGAGCGAATTGCACCATCACCGTCACCTTCACGCCCACGGCCACCGGCAGCCAGCCAGGCACGATTACCATCACCGACAACGCCACCGGAAGCCCCCATATCGTCAATCTGTCCGGCACCGGCACGAATGCGCCTGCCCCGGCAGTAACCCTGGCGCCGACCAGCCTGAGTTTCGGAAATCAAACGCTGAACACTCCCAGCGGCACACAGCCTGTCACACTCACCAATTCGGGGACGGCCACGCTTAACATCACCAACATCGTGGCGAGCGCGCAGTACTCTCAGACCAATACCTGCGGCGCTTCCGTTACGGCCGGAGCGAATTGCACCATCACCGTCACCTTCACGCCCACGGCCACCGGCAGCCAGCCAGGCACGATTACCATCACCGACAACGCCACCGGAAGCCCCCATATCGTCAATCTGTCCGGCACCGGCACGAATGCGCCTGCCCCGGCAGTAACCCTGGCGCCGACCAGCCTGAGTTTCGGAAATCAAACGCTGAACACTCCCAGCGGCACACAGCCTGTCACACTCACCAATTCGGGGACGGCCACGCTTAACATCACCAACATCGTGGCGAGCGCGCAGTACTCTCAGACCAATACCTGCGGCGCTTCCGTTACGGCCGGAGCGAATTGCACCATCACCGTCACCTTCACGCCCACGGCCACCGGCAGCCAGCCGGGTACGATTACCATCACCGACAACGCCCCCGGAAGTCCCCACATCGTCAATCTGTCCGGCACCGGCACGAATGCGCTTGTCCCGGCAGTGACCCTGGCGCCGACCAGCCTGAGTTTTGGAAATCAGGCGGTGAACACGCCCAGCGCCACGCAGCCTGTCACACTCACCAATTCGGGGACAGCCACGCTTAACATTTCCAACATCGCGGCGAGCGCGCCGTACTCTCAGACCAATGCCTGCGGCGCTTCCGTTGCGGCCGGGGCTAAGTGCACGATCACCGTGACTTTCACGCCCACTGCTGCCGGCAGCCAGCCGGGTACGATTACGGTCACGGACAACGCGGCCGGAAGCCCGCAGACCATACCGCTCACCGGCACGGGTGTCGCGTCCGGCGTCAACTTCTCGCCGGCGAGTTTGAGTTTCGGCAATCAGAACTTGAACACCACCAGCGCGGCACAACCCATCACGATGACCAATGGAGGAGCGTCCGCGGTGAGCATCACAAGCATCGCCGCCAGCGCACCGTACGCCCAGACGAACACCTGCGGAAGTTCGCTAGCGGCAGGTGGAAACTGCACGATCAGCGTCACCTTCACGCCAACGGTTGCAGGCAGCCAGCCGGGTACGATTACATTCACCGATAGCGACCCCGGCAGTCCGCAAACGCTTGGTCTAAGCGGCACAGGCACGACTCCAGGAACTACAACGGCGAGTTTGTCTCCAACCACTTTGGCCTTCGGTATTCAACAGATTAATACGACCAGCTCATCGAAGACGGTGAGGCTGACCAACACGGGAACCGTCGCCCTGACCCTGACGAGCATTGTGCCCAGCGTAAATTTCACGGAGACGAACAACTGCGCTGCTTCAATTAATCCAGGGTCACGCTGCACAATCACGGTGAAGTTCAGCCCCACGACCCCGGGGGCATTGACCGGAACCATCACGATTACCGATAACGCGACCGGCAGCCCGCAAGTCGTGCCCCTCACCGGCAATGGCGCGGACATCACCCTTTCGCCCACGAGCTTGCCCTTCGGCACTCAAGCCGTGGGCACGATCAGCGCGGCACAGACCGTTACGCTGACCAATGCGGGGACCGTCGCGCTTACCATCACTAGGATCGCCACGAGTGGGCAGTACGCTCAGACCAACACGTGCGTAAGTCCGATTGCGGGCGGCGCGAGCTGCACCATCAGTGTCACGTTCAATCCCACCACCACCGGCACCCATAACAACACGCTCACCATTACCGACAATGCAACCGGCAGCCCCAAAACGGTGAGCCTGACGGGCACAGGACAATAGGAGATTTCCCTCGTAACCTCGAGGGATAGAGAGAGGCGCAATCGTCCTCTGCTGGCGCGTATCTAACGACTCCTTGTTCGTTTCCGCCAACATCTGTTTGACTTCAAGCATTTCCTAGACGGTCGTCGGATCTCGAAAGCCCAAAGGCGAATTGCCGTTGGGCTTTTTTTCGTCGGCTTGCGTTCGATTGGGCCAATGAAAACCCGGCGTCGGCCCGTGAATTCTGATTCGAACGGCACATGGAGGATCGAAATTAGACTGCCGGTATTCTTGCTTATTTCCGTGGGGAATTATTACGGCTGCCGCGGTCTGCACCCGTATCAACTGCGATTAAGAGAATGGGCTTGGACCCGATTTGAACACTTCCTCCGGAAATCGGCATCGTGCCGCCCTCAAGACTCCTGTATTCCACAAATTTGGGCCCGGGCCGGAACGGGAGGGTGGAGGAGCCGGAAACCGAGCTGTTCCAAATAACTTGTGCTTGCACGCCGCCGCGGAGCATAAAGCCGCAGGTCCATGTGGAGTCCGAGGCCATGACGCATGGAACCGTCATCTGAGAACCCGTCAGCCAACTTTCCAGTACGCCATAGGCGATTCCCGCGCGGCGAATTTTGCGACTGTCGATGTCCCAGAGCGTTCCGGTGATGGTGTCATTCCAGGCATACCAGTAGTCTCGCTGCACTCCTTTCGACCATTGCACGATGTAATGCCGCGCCACAAAAGCGACCTGGTCATCTTCATTGGGAAGATGTTTCGCTGGGCCCCAACTGGATTCCGTGTCCCACAATGGTTTACCTCCGATGCCCCGTTTCACCATCACGCCTTTTATTGCGTCCGCGATCCGGCCTCCCTCCTCCGGGACGGATGGTATCGGATTCCCGTAGCCGTGGAAGGCGACACCGTCAACGAAATGGCCTCCACCCTCGGCTAGAAATTTATCGAGAAAGTTCGAAGTATCCGTGGCGCCCCCAACAACTGAAGGCGTAAAAATTTTGGCGGACGGATCGATGGACTTGATGATTGCATAAGCGTGCTGCGCCATTGTGACCAAAGCGGGGACCCCGCCACTCCAATACTCGTGTTGATTCGCTTCGTTCCACAGTTCCCAATACTTGATTCGGCCCGCCGCATGGGTTGCCATGGCCCGCACAAAGTCATCCCAATCCTGCATGTTCAGTGGCGCATAGCAACCTCCGGGGTTGTAGTCGCAAGTTCCCGTCGGATTGGAAGAAGCCCAGGTCGGCGTTCCACCGAACGTGTAGAGCACATCCACACCATGTGAATTCGCCTTGTCCAGCCAGCGATCGAGCGCCGGCCAATCATAAGTACCTCGTGACGGCTCGAGCATGCTCCAATTTGTAAAAGTGTCCCACAGCCGGATTCCGGCAATGGGCATGGGAGGCCATGGTGTGTCTTTAAAGATTCCTGACTGCACCGACATGGAAAAAATGGAAGAAGTAACAGGGTCGGGATGATCGCGATCCGTTACCTGGTCGCCATCCAGACGGGACTTGCCTTCAGCAGGTGGATCTGTGACGAAAGCCTTCCGCATCGAATCCGCCCTGACACTGAAACCGCAGAGGCACTGCCATAGGCAACAGGAAATCATCAGAACCATGCACGCCTGTCTGCGCAAGTACCCTCCTCGGCCCGCCCTTCATTTGGCTAAATATAGAGAGCGGCCACGCACCGTCTTGAATAGCCAGTTCCTGCCCAACCTAGCCGATTCAATCATCTTCACGTATAGCACAGCTTTCTGTCCATCGATGCCGGACTGTGCGCTGGAGTTAAACCCCAAGCATCGTTTGTATGTGGGACGCCAAGGGTTCCCGGGGCGTGACAAAAGGCTTGTGCGAAGGACCATCGATTGATTGGATGCCCGTAACGTCTTCCTTCCGGTGCCCCTCTTGAAGTAAATCCCCCTCCAGCAACAAACTTCCCATCCGAAGTACACACCAAAGCAAGCGTCCGTTTCTTCTCCCCTCTTTACCACGCATCCGGCAAGTACAGGATCAGGCCCTGAACTAAATGTGCCCACGCGACCAGTATGGGCATCCCCGTCCGGATTATAGCTTTGGGGCAACGCCAAGGAGCAGGGCTGAGGCGGTCAACGCCGTCTGGCGTCACGCGTTGCGGGCGGGGAACCTTGATGAACTTGTTGCAAACGAACTCCTACGGAAAAGCCAACCAACGCCCGGGATTTGCTTACTTTTATTGCCTTATTCTTATTTCATCGCTGGTTTGTTTTGGGTGCGTCGGCCTCACTAGCGCCGACGTGAAAAATGGAACTCCGTCCAAGCCCACGACGCCGACGATCTCCATAACCGGCCCGGCCCCGGACGCAACCGTATCCGGGGACATCTCACTTACGACGAGTGTTTCCCCAAATACGACCAGCGTGGAGTTCATGGTGGACGGGAAGAGCGTAGGCGCCACGGTGACCAGCGCGCCTTTCGGTTCTTCCCTCGACACTTCCAAATTATCCCATGGCACCCACTCGCTCACAGCCGTAGCCTTGAATTCGAATGGGGAAATGGCAACCAGCACCGCAGTAGTAATCAACGTTCACAACTCTGCCGATCCGGCAATCTCGATCACTTCGCCGCTTTCGGGCGCCACAGTTTCAGGAACCACCACGGTCACGACCAGCGTCTCTTCCAACACCACCAGCGTCCAATTCAAGGTGGACGGCAACAATTCAGGTGCACCGGTGACCCGAGCACCCTTCAGCTTTTCTCTCAACACCACATCGCTTTCCAGCGGAATTCATTCGCTTTCCGCCGTCGCCAGTGACATCGCCGGGCAGAAGGCGACCAGCGCCTCTGTCACGGTCACTGTCAGCAATTCCACAGCTCCTACTATCTCGATCACTTCGCCGCTCTCGGGCGCTACGGTTTCAGGAACCACCACGGTCACGACCAGCGCCTCTGCCAACACCACCAGCGTGCAGTTCAAGGTGGACGGCAACAATTCGGGCGCACCGGTGACCAGAGCACCCTTCAGCTTTTCTCTGAATACCACATCGCTTTCGAGCGGAATTCATTCGCTTTCTGCAGTCGCCAGTGACATCGCCGGGCAGAAGGCGACCAGCGCCTCTGTCACGGTCACTGTCAGCAATTCCACGGCTCCTACTATCTCGATCACTTCGCCGCTCTCGGGCGCCACCGTATCCGGAACCACCACGGTCACGACCAGCGTCTCTGCCAACACCACCAGTGTGCAGTTCAAGGTGGACGGCAACAACTCCGGCGCGACGGTGACCCAAGCGCCCTTCAGCTTTTCTCTGAACACCACATCGCTTTCCGGCGGAACCCACTCGCTTTCCGCCGTCGCCAGCAACATCGCCGGGCAAAAGGCGAGCAGCGCCACCGTCATGGTCACTGTTAGCAATTCCACCGCTCCCACGATCTCGATTATTTCGCCGCTCTCGGGCGCTACGGTTTCGGGAACCACGACCGTCTTGACCAGCGTCTCTTCCAACACCACCAGCGTGCAGTTCAAGGTTGACGGCACCAATTCGGGTGCACCGGTGACCAAAGCACCTTTCAGTTTTTCTCTTAACACCACAACGCTTTCCAGCGGAACCCACTCGCTTTCCGCCGTCGCCAGCAACTCTGCCGGACAAACGGGCGCCAGTGCCGCGGTCTCGGTCACCGTCAACAATGCCAACAAGATTCCCCCGGTCGTCTCCATTAGCTCGCCCGCCTCGGGCGCGACAGTTTCCGGCACGGTGACCATTTCGGCGACTGCGTCTGACAATGTCGGGATCGCAAAAGTCGAATTCTACTTGGATAGCTCCCTGCAAGTGACGGACACTGCAAGTCCGTACACTTCCAGTTGGAATACGGCTTCGGCCAGCAACGGTTCCCACACCATCATGGCCAAAGCTTACGACGCGGCGGGAAACACGGCATCCGCTTCCGTGACCGTTAGCGTGAGTAATGGCGCAAGCGGCGGCCTAACTCCCTCCGGTCCGATCACCCTGTCTGGCCAGAGCAATGTGACCATCGAAAATCTGCACATCACGAATCCAAACGGCGATTGCGTGACGGTCAGCAACGGAACCAATATCACGATCCGCCAGTCGGAAATCGGTCCGTGCGGCGGGAACGGAATCGTCGTAAGCGGTGGAAGCACCATCAACGTGTTTGACAATTACATCCACCCGGAAGGAAAGCTGGCGGGGTGTTGCGACCTTACTGACGGAATCTATGCAAGCGGAACAAGCAATCTTGCCATCCAGGGCAACGTGATCGCCTACGGCGAAGCGAACATAGAAGCACAGAACCAGAGCCATCTGTCCGTGATTGGAAACTTCTTCCTGAACCCGAGAGGCGGAGCGAACAGCCGCGGCCAGAATGTGCAGGTCTGGGGCAACAGCACGACCGTGCTGGTGCAGAACAATTACACGCTTTCAAGCACCGATACCGCGACCTACGCATTCGCTGAGGTTCAAGAAGACTCGATCAATTTCGGTTCGAATATAAGCGGAGTCACAGCCCAGGGTAACTATATCACTGGCGGGCATAGCGGTTCAGGATGCGGGTTAATCGCCGATACGGGAACCTTGAATGAAGAATTCCGCAGCAACACGCTCCTCAATACGGGCCAGTGCGGGATCGGAATCACAGATGGGATGAACGCGGTCGTGGACAGCAACAAAATTCTGAATACCACACCGGTGAGCGGCGGCGGGAACACCGGCATCTACGTGTGGAAAGTCAATGCTTCCGATCCGCCTTGCGGCCCCACGCAGATTACGAACAACATTGTGAGCGCGATCACTTCCAGCGGAAGCCCCAATAGCTACTGGGATGGCGGAGGTTGTGCTCCCGTTACACTAACCGGCAACACATTTGACGCGGCGGCGCAACAAAAGCTTTCTCCGGCTTCGGTTCAACTACCGCCGCCGGCCATTCCGCCGCTGCCGGTAAATTGTGCGATCACCTCACCGTTTACGAATAATGCTTCAGTGGCACGCTGCGGAACTTCCAGCACTCCGTAACCCGCCATGCGAACGGATTTCCTTCCCAACGCGGCTCGTCGGACTGGCGGTTTCCGATCTCTTACCGTCAGCGACCCCTATGGCACCACCAGATTCCCGATTTGCCAACGGCCTCCGCCATGCCCTCAAATCCAAGAAATCCTGTCTACTCTCATAAGAATCAATAACTTACATCCAGTCGGTCTGGTGGAATTGCGATTCCCCAAGTACATACGTACTACTGACATGTTACCGGGGGGCCATTGGCGGCCCCCTTGCCCTGCTTCACACTCGTGGGGTTCCGAATTTATGCGCTCCGCAGACGATGTCGACGCACTTCTAAAGGCACGAGCTGAGATCGATGAAAAGCTCCGCAGGCACAAGAATGCCCTGACGGTGCTGTTCACAGACGTGGTGGGCTCGACCAGCTTCTTTGAGCGCAATGGGGATACGGCCGGGCTGGTGATGATCCATCGCCACGATGAACTGGCCGCTCGCGCAATCCAACAGTATGAAGGCACAGTAGTCAAGACGATCGGCGATTCCGCGATGGCGGAATTTCCAAATCCCGGGGCGGCTGTGCGCGCCGCCGTGGAGATCGAGCGCCAATTCCTGAAGCTGAATTTGACGTTGCCGGAGGATCAGCGCGCCGAGGTCCGCATAGGCGTTCACACCGGCGTCGGGTTTCGAAGGGGGAATGATTTATTCGGGGACGTGGTCAACGTCACGGCGCGCATCGTGAAGCGCACGGCGCCCGCTCAAATCCTTATTTCCCGCCCGATGTATGAAGCGATATCGAAAGAGTCCGACCTCCACTGCCGATGGTTGAGCAAGCTCACGATCGACGGCCGCACCGAACAAGAAGATATCTTCGAAGTGGTGTGGACGGATGCCGAAGCCTATCGCCAGGTGCGAGAAAGGCTGGCGGCCTCTTCCCATATCCCGCCGCGCTACGAAGTCTTATCTCAGATTGGAACGGGAGGAACTGGCATCGTCTATAAAGTTCGGGACCTCGAAACCAGCGAAATCGTGGCGCTGAAGGTCCTCAAGCCCGAAATTGCTTCCGATCCGGATGTCCAGGAAAATTTCAAGAAAGAAATGCGCCTCGCCCGAAAAATTACGCACAAGAATGTTTGCCGAATCCATGAATTCAACCGCTTGAATGGGTCGGCTTACACTTCCATGGAATTTGTCGAGGGCGAGAGCTTGTTGTCCAGGCTGAATCGCGGGGGATCGCTGCCTTTGGGCGAGGCGCTGGAGATTGCGCGGCAAATTTGCGCCGGCCTGCGTGAAGCCCACGCGCAAGGAATCGTGCACCGGGACCTGAAGCCGGCAAACATCATGGTGGACCGGGCTGGCGCCGTGAAGATCATGGACTTTGGCATCGCGAGAATGGTTCAGCGCGACGATCCAATGACCGGCACGATTGTCGGGACTCCGTCGTATATGGCGCCTGAGCAGGCTGAACTCAAACCCGTGAGTTCGTGCACCGACATTTATTCAGTGGGGCTGCTACTCTACGAAATGGTCACAGGGGTTGCTGCGTTCGACGGCGATACTCCCGTCGCTGTGGCTTTGAAGCAGATTCGAGAGTATCCAAAAAGGCCGCGCGAAATCGTGCCGCAGCTTACACGGTCCATTGATGCCGTGATTATGAAGTGCCTTCAGAAGGATCCGGCAAAACGGTTTCAGTCCGCAGACGAACTCGAAATCGTCCTTGTGAAAGCCGCAAGGGCCAGGCCCATCAGCCCCTTGGAAGTCGCTATCAACCGCGAGATGGCGCGGGCGGAACTGGAAATTCGCAACCGACTTCGCTCGGGCATTGAAAACGCGAAAGCTTTCCTGAAGCGGCAGGATTGGACCCCCCTGATACGAATCCAGGAGGAGCCCAAGGCCATGCTCGGCGTAGCGGGCCTTGTCGGGGCCTTAACTGTTTTTCTGTTTTTTGGCGGATGGAGGCCCCGCACGATCAGTGCGCAAACCATGCAGGCCGCGAGTCAGAATTCTCCGCAGCCTGTCGCGGAGTCCGATGGTTCCGCTTCCGGATTCACGTCGCACCCGCCGCAGTATTCTTTGAGCCCGATTGCTTCGAATGAGATTGACCTGTACGAAGATTCCAAGGCTATCAACAGAACGGCGCCGTCGTCCGATTCTGGATTGCCGAATCACAGTCTTCCATCCGAGCCTGCTGCGGCGCCGGCAGCTTCTCCAAAGGCCGCTCGAATCGTGAAGCGCCCGATTTCGCAAATTCGCAACGGCGAGCGGAAGGCGCATTTGAATGGACAAAATCCGAAGAAATTGCAAATGCTCGTCAGGCCGGCGCAACCTGAGCTCCTGATGACGGTAGCCGTCCCGAAAGCCGAAGGTCCAGAACTTGCGATAGATTCATCGCAGCCAAACGCCGTACCCGAACCAGCCATCGTACAAGCGAACACATCGACCCTTCTAAGGACTAGTGGCGACGACTCCAAGGCGCCCAAATTGTATTTGGAGGTGGGAACGTTCAAGGACGAGACCTGGGCGAATAATGCGGTGGACAAATTAACCCAACTTGGATTTCACGCCGTATTGATTCAGAAAAATCTCTTGTGGACGCAGTCCTACCATGTCGAAGTGGGCCCCTATACAAATCAAAAAGACATCGCCGAAGCGCGCGAAAGCCTCGCTTCGCAAGGCTTCAAGGCACATCCGGTAAATTAGGCTTCCCCTTCAATCCAATAAAGGAACTCCACCAAGCGTTTCTTCCCTCGTCGAAGCTGACGATGGAATGAGAAACGCGCGAATGGAATTGCCTTGCCGGCACAACCCCTCGGCAAATAAATCTGCACCCGATGCCGATTTTTTCACTACAATCGCATGTCTCGGAAACGAGATTCGAGGGTCGTCTTGGATCAATTCGGCAAGCTTCTGCGATCTAAATTGGAAGAGCGGCGCGGCCTCCTGGTTCCCGGCGCCGCCGACGCGCTTTCGGCGCGTGTGATCGCCAGTCTGGGCTTCGAGGCGGTCTATATTACCGGCGCGGGCGTCACGAATTCTTTGCTGGGATTGCCAGATCTCGGTTTCATCAGCTTGCCTGAACTTGCCCAGCAGACTTCAGCCATCCGCGAGGCCGTCGAGCTTCCCATCATCGTCGATGCGGACACCGGCTTCGGCAATGCTCTGAATGTTCGCCACACGGTTCAGACGCTGGAGCGGGCGGGCGCGAACGCCATTCAAATCGAGGATCAAGTTTTTCCAAAACGCTGCGGGCATTTCAGCGGAAAAGAGGTGATTCCCGCGGAGGAGATGATCGCGAAAGTCAGATCCGCCATCGACGCCCGGCGGAGCCAGGATTTCCTGATCGTTGCGCGCACCGATGCTCGCGCCGGGCTTGGCTTTCAGGCCGCGATCGACCGCGCGGCTCAGTGGATCGAAGCCGGCGCGGACGTGACATTTGTCGAGGCGCCCGAGAGCCTCGGAGAGGTGAAGCGCATCCCGGCTCTCTTGCGCGTTCCGCAAGTAATCAATATGGTTCCAGGCGGGAAAACACCGATCGTGGACGCCGCGGCGCTCGCCTCTATGGGCTACGCCGTGGTGCTGTACGCAAATGCCGCTTTGCAGGGAGCCATTGCCGGAATGCAGGGCGCGTTGTCGGAATTGAAAGCGCGCGGTTTTTTAGACGAGAGCAGCGGCAAGATCGCGAGTTTCGCGGAGCGGCAAAAGCTGGTGCAAAAGCCGCTGTTTGATGAATTGGAGCGGAAATATTCACCCAAATAGAGACCGCGCCGCTGCATGCACTTTGTGTTTCTCAGGTACAAGCTTTCTTTAACTCATTCCAAGGACACCTATGCAATGGCACCACGTGAAGGTGCACTCCTCGGCGGAGAAATTTCCGAGGGAAGAACAGCTCGCCTGGAAAATCGCCGAAGTTGCCGCTGACCCCGCCGGCGTCGAGCCGGATGTGGCGGAGATGATTGCAAACCGCGTCATCGACAACGCGGCTGTCGCGATTGCCGCGATCAACCGGCGGCCAGCGGTCTCCGCGCGCGCCATGGCGCTCGCTCACCCGCGAAAAATTGGCGGCACGATTTTCGGGATCGAGTCCGGGCAGACCTTCTCGCCCGAATGGGCTGCCTGGGCCAACGGCACAGCTGTCCGCGAACTGGATATGCACGACACCTTCCTCGGCGCCGATTTCGGCCATCCCGGCGACAATATTCCGCCGATCCTCGCCGTGGCGCAGGCCGTGGAAAAATCCGGCAAGGAATTGATCCGCGGAATTGCTGCGGCGTATGAAATTCAGATTAATTTGATCCGCTCCATCTGCCTTCACGAACACCACATCGATCACATCGCTCACCTGTGCCCGGCCCAGGCCGCGGGGATTGGAGCGCTCCTCGATCTTCCGGTGGAAACGATTTACCAGGCGGTCCAGCAAGCCGTGCATGTGAGCTTCACCACGCGACAGTCGCGTAAAGGCGAGATCAGCAGTTGGAAAGCGTTTGCTCCGGCTCATGCCGGCATGCTCGCCATCGAAGCGGTCGATCGCGCCATGCGCGGGGAGAATTCTCCAAGCCCCATCTATGAAGGCGAAGAAAGCGTCATCGCCACGATGCTCGGCGGCGCGAAATCCGAATATTCGGTTCCGTTGCCGGCGCCGGGAGAACCAAAGCGCGCCATCCTCGATAGCTTCACGAAAGAACATAGCGCCGAATATCAGGCGCAAGCATTGATTGATCTGGCGTTCCGCATGCGCGCGAATATCGCTGATCTCTCCCAAATCGAAAAGGTCGTCATTCACACCAGCAACCACACTCACCAGGTGATCGGAACCGGCTCGAACGACCCTCAGAAAATGGATCCACTGGCGAGCCGTGAAACGCTGGATCATTCGATCATGTACATCTTCGCCGTCGCGCTGGAAGATGGTCGCTGGCACCACGTGCAGAGCTATGCTCCGGAACGCGCTGGCCGGCCGAGCACGGTGCGTCTGTGGAGCAGCATCGAGACGCGAGAGGACCCGGAATGGACGCGCCGGTATCATTCCAGCGATCCGGCAGAAAAAGCTTTCGGAGGCCGAGTCGAGGTTCTTCTTCGCAATGGGGAGCGCATCACGGACGAAATGCGGGTGGCCAACGCGCATCCCTTGGGCGCAAAGCCGTTCGCCCGGGAAGATTACCAGCGCAAGTTTGAATCCCTCACCGGCGGCATACTGTCCGTGCAGGAGTCGCGAAGATTTCTTGATGTGGTTCAGAATTTGCCCGCGTTGCGCGCCGGAGAACTCCGCGGTCTCAATCTGGCCGTCCCGGCAGAAACCTTAGTTCGCGGCGGGCCGGGCCTGTTCTGAGGCAGAATGTTCCTGTGGTACTCGGAGAACAGAATCAGATTCCAGGGGAAACGTATTGGAAAGTGACGCATGACCTCCACGGACCAACCGATGACCGGCCAAGCGGCAGCTGCGATCAGCGCGCGGCTCGACCGTCTTCCCGCGACGCGATACATCTGGCAGCTTGTCCTGCTTCTCTCGCTCGGCGGCTGTTTTGAATTCTATGATCTTTTTCTGACGGCCTATATCGGACCGGGACTCGTCCGCAGCGGACTGTTCTCTCGCGCGTCGATCTCTTTCTTTGGCTTCAGCGGCCTGGCGAGTTTCGTTTCCGCGACTTTCGCGGGGTTATTCGTCGGGACGCTTATATTTGGTTTCGCGGCTGACAAATTCGGACGCCGGCTGATTTTTACTTCTTCCCTGCTCTGGTACGCGTGCGCGACCGCCATCATGGCCTTCCAAAATTCCGCCGCCGAAATTGTCTTGTGGCGAATGATCGCGGGAATCGGCATCGGGGTCGAGCTTGTGACAATAGATACCTACATTGTCGAGCTGATGCCAAAGGAACTTCGCGGCCGCGCTTTTGCGGCCAATGAAGTGATTCAGTTTTCCGCGGTGCCGATTGTAGCCTTGGTTGCGTGGCGTCTCGTTCCGCTCGAGCCCTGGGGGTTCGACGGCTGGCGCTGGGTGGTGCTCCTCGGATCAGTCGGCGCTATTTTTGTTTGGTTCATTCGCCAACGCATTCCGGAAAGCCCGCGCTGGCTGATCGCCCACGGCAAACTGGACGAAGCGGAGCGAGTGACCGCCGAAATGGAACGGCGCGTCAGCAAAGAGAGTGGAGCCCCGCTCCCGCCGCCGAAGCTTGAAACGATGGAGGAACAACACGGCAGCTTCCTTGAAATTTTCGGGCCGTTGTATGCTCCGCGCACGTTCATGCTGATGGTCTTTCACTTCTTTCAAACCATCGGCTACTACGGCTTCGCGTCTTGGGTGCCTACGCTGCTGATCGCCAACGGCATCGGGATCACTTCGAGCCTGCAGTTTTCATTCATCATTGCGATTTCCTCTCCCTTTGGCCCGCTCTTCGCGCTGAGCGTCGCGGACAAATTCGAAAGGAAGTCGCAAATCGTCGTAACCGCGCTTTTGATCGCCGGGTTCGGTATCCTCTTTGCCCGCCAGCGCAATCCCCTCTGGCTGATTGTGTTCGGCGTGATGCTGACCTGCGCGAATAACTGGATGTCCGCGAGCTTTCATGCGTACCAGGCTGAACTTTTTCCGACGCGCATCCGGGCGCGAGCCGTGGGCTTCGTCTATTCCTGGAGCCGCCTGAGCGCTGTCTTTACCAGCCTGATGATCGGCTTCTTCCTGCGCGACTTCGGAGTCGCGGGAGTTTTTACGTTCATCGGGGCATCCATGCTGGTTGTGGTTCTTTCCATTGGGATTTTCGGTCCGCGCACGCGCAATTTGGCGCTAGAAGTCATTTCGCATTAGCAACCGCCGTCAAATTGGAAGGGCTCTATTCCACCTTCACCGTAAATTGGCTGACAACAACTTTGCCTGCGACGCTGAATTCTCCAAAGATGTGATAGATGCCCGCCGATGGAAAGGCGAAGTTGGTCGCCTCGATATCAGGACCAAATTTATTGGGGAGCAGGAGATGCGAGGCATGGGCGCTTTCGCCCAACAGTTTGCCAACGAGAGAGACCGGAAGAAGCCCGTGAATGTGCAGGAATCCCATAAGATCGTCGCGGATGATGCTGATATGCATAGGAACCGCGAGATAGGGATCCATTTCTGTCAGGGGCTTGCCGTTTTTTTCAATATGGTAATCGAGTGTTGCCGGAGCGCCTGCCTTGAGTGTGGCTGGCGATGTTTTGAGCGTGACATCGTAGCCATCAACATTTTCTTGCAGTGAAAAGGTTTCGTTCTGCGGTGCGCTCATCGTGCTGGAAGGCCCTACATTCAAGTAGAACTGATCGGAGAAAAGGTATCCTCTCTCCGTGACATCCGCGGAAACTAAATAGCTTCCGGGTTTGGGAAATGTATAGCGCACGGGGAACACGGCGGTCTTGAGCATTTCCGGACTTACCGGCCCGAAATCTTCCACGTGGATGTGCGAGAAGACAGAGAAATCCTTGCTCGCGATAACCACATGAAGGATGCGATTGTGGTCGAGAACAAGATCCTGGACAGGATTGCCCTGGTAGTCGCGCAAGGTGAAGGTAAGTACGATGGGAATATTTGGCATGAGCACCACAGGATTCGTCGCCATCTGAGATCTTGCCCGCGCGGGCCGTTCAAAGAAGGCGAATTCCCGCGCATCCACGAAATGGAACTGTCCAAGCCCGATGCCTACCGTGCAACCCGGCAGCGCCAAATCGCTCGTTGCTTTTCCGTCGCGTTCGGGAACGCTCTCGTGCCAGACATTCATAATGTTTGCGTCCTCGCAGGCTCGCTGAAATGGACTTGCGAGAAGTCCTGGAGACAACGCGGGAAATCCGCCAGTTAAGAAGAGAACGATGGCGATCAGTATCAAGGGAGGAATCCAAGCGCCTCTCCGCGCAAAAGTCAGCGGCATACTCGTCGGAGCTGTCTGAGGCGCGGAGACTGCAATTTGGTAGAATTTGGAGCTTTTGCGATAGAGGAATATCGAAGCGGCCAGGATCACAATGGCTGCAAATATATGAATCACTTCAAATAATCCAAACGTCCTGTCTTCCGAGTGCGCATCGCTCTCCGTTACTTCCTGCGGATAATTTACGTTGAATGATGCGACGGCATCATAGGCTCCCGTTCTTTGGGCGGTTACATTAATCGTCCAGGTTCCAGCCGGCGCAAGAAGATTTTCAGCGAACACATATCCGCCTGCAAATCTCTCTTCGGCGGGAGCGACGATTGGGCCAATGCCCGCCGCCTGGTTCGTGAGAGTGACGACCACGTTTTTTACATTTGTGCCGGCTCCCTTTTGCGGATCTTCGACTGTCACAAGAAACTCGCCGCTCTCGTAGGGCTGCTCCGTAAGCGAGAGCGCTATTCCCTGGCTCATGGCAGATCGCACGAAACTGAAATGAGGAGCCAGCGGAGGCGTGGTGATGATGAGAAGCGAAGTAACCGCGAGGATGGCGATGCCGAATGCCATCTCCGCGGGCAGGGTAAAACCGAGCCACGAGAATATCCGGAGCAGTATTGTCTCGTCCTTCTTCTTGATCGCGTCCGCAATCCTTGGCTCAACATACAGCTGGTCGAAAAAGCGCACGAGAAGCAGAAATACGGCAAACACGGAAAGGACAACGAATCTTTTCCCCCAGTCCGTCGTAAGCACGTACGAGAAACTCTTGAGGTGCAGCCAGACGACGTAGACTCCGGTGACGCCCGCGATGCCGAGGGCGATGCTCGCGATTCTTGAAAACGAAGTGAGCGCGAACGCAGCCATGCGCAGGTCCCGCGATTTTCGGATGAGCGGCGAGAAGAGCGCGACGATCGCGATGATTCCGCCGATCCAGGCGTCCTTAAAAAACAAATGGATGAAGTTCATCAATACGCCGAATCCTGGCGCGAAGCTGGAGGCTGCGGCATGGCTGATGCGCGCTCGCGCGAAATCGATCAGCGCCAGGACCGCGAAGAATGCATATTCGATTTTCAAGATTCGTTCAGACTGGAACATTCGTTTACGCACGATTTGGAGGGCGATCAGCAGGAAGGCCACGCCAAGCATGCGATAAATTGTGGAAAGAGCCGACGTGGTGCTAATGAAAGGGCCCCACGCTTTCGCAAAAGTCGATTCCTGAAGTGTCGCGAGCTCAGAAGCTTTGTAGATGAGATAGGCGAGGCCGCCTGCAAGGGCCAGAACACATCCGAGAAGGGTGAGAGTTTGGAATCTCCTCACGAACTCATGTTCCTCGGAGAGCGCTTCGGGAAAATGCTTGCGCATCGGCCGCCAGATGAAAACGAGGGCAAGCAGAGCGCCCAGGATCAACGCGTCACCGATAAGTTCAACTGCCAGGGTTAAGGCTTCTGGCACGCTTGAACTGTGGACAGTCTGGAATCCGCCGGAATCCGTGGCCGCGCTAGGCCTCGCATTTCCTACCGAAAAAACATACGCGCCTTTAGCGAAGTGGCCGTCATCCGCCGAAATAACTTGCCACGAAACCGTATAAGTGCCAGCGCCGCCGTCCTTCACGCCCACGCGATAGACTCTGGGATCCGCGGGGTCGGCTTCGGAATTTGAAAGATCGGCGCGCGAACCGTCGGGAGCGAGTACCGTAATACTGGAAACACGCGGCTCCACACGTTCACTGAAATGGATTTGTACTTCCGTTGGGGCTTGCGCGAGGACTGACGACGCGGCTGGGACATATTTAATCGGCGTCGCATGCGCAAAGGCGAATTCGGGCAGTGCCGCGATCAGAAATGAGAGACAAAATACCCGGAAGATTGCGCTGAATCTCGTATGCATAACATCATTCAAATTCTGAGATCGATGAATAAAGAGAAATCCAATTCAAAAGCAATGTAGTTTCTGCCGCTTTTTTTAGCCAACTGCTCGCCTGCGTGCTCCCCAATAGCCCCCCACAAGCCCCAAGATAATGCATGCGAATAATGCGGCGATGTATACGGCTCGCATTCTGCTCCCCGATCCTGAAATGGTAATCGGAAATATCGCAGTCGCAAGCGCTTGCTGCGCGCGCTTGGAGTCGAAGAACGTTACCTTCAGGGTGTAATCGCCGCGTTCCGGAAATGTGTAAAAGAGAAAGGTATTCGGCATTTCCGTGATGAGGTCGCAGTTGACGAGCGGTTTCCCGTTGCGCTCAATATCGATGCCAATGCTCGTTGGAGTCGTCAAAGGTTCTCGCGTGTCGCTCTTCAGAAGATTGAAGTCGAACTCAATCGGCTGCCCCGCCACCGGAGTCGAACTTTGATCCGTCCCAATGTCCACAATGACATCGCCGACGACTTTTTCGAGGCGTTCCCCGCCAAGCCCATTGGCGAATGCGGCCCCCGCGAATGCAACTGCCATGATCATAGAAATCACGCACTTCATGTATGGCCGACCTACTTTCTTTTCCAAACCATTCCCGCAAAGGCGAGCGCCAAAAGTCCGGATACGATTCCAACGATGCTCAAGGCTTGCGCTGTCTTTGCCTGTTTGCCGGCCGTCTGCGCGGCTGCCGCCAGATCCTGCGTATTTTGATTCAGTTCGTACGAAGAAAGCGACGGTTCCGGAAAGCCCATGTTCTTTCTTGGAGCCGGGCACGCGAACGCGCCAATCTTTTTAAGCCGCGTAATCGTGTCAGACACTTTCAACTGGGAATTATCTTCGGCAGTTTCGGAAACTTCCCCGGCGGCGCAAGTAAATGTGAGGTTGATAGAACTGCCATTGATTGTTCCGAAGATGCGATAGCTGTACGTGGTTTGCACCGTAGGAATGAAATTCGCGGCGTAGGCTCCCGGAGCCTCGTCCGATGGATCGAAGGAGAGCGTTTCCTTTTTATCACCCGCGGCGAGTTCCACTTTGAGCGTTTGCTCGAGGCCCGTAACTGGCGTGCCTTTGCCCGTTTCCTTGCCCGAACCGTTCCCTTCCGGTCCCGCGACTTGCGAAACGCGCAAGTCCACTCCGGAAATATTATCGACCACAAAGGGTTCGTTCAGCGAGCCCACGGTAAGGACGTAGAACTTGCCGCCGATTTTGAATGTATCGCGCTCATGCGCCGAAGCCAGAGGCGCAAGGCTAAAAAATGCGATGACAAGCGTAGCCACGCTTAAGACCGGAAATTGTTTTTTCATGGTGATTTGCAGCTTATGGTAGTACGCACCAAAGTCAAGGCCATTTTCGACTGGCAATCAGTTCGAATCGTAATTTCGGTTTGGACCTCTCGCCGGCAAAGAGTATGCTTGCTCTGCCCACGAGGAATCTTTGGAGAGGAGAACCTATGCCCGGTTCCCCAGTCACGCGTAGGCGCTTTACCCAGGGCCTCGCCGCCGTCGGCGGAATGCTCCTTACCACGCGGCGCGCCCACGCTGTCGATTTCCCGATGCGCCAGTACCACAATCAGCCCACCGACAGCCCGCTTCACAAACGCCTGGTGCAAATGTGGGACGCCGTCAAAGCCGAAACGCACGGCCGCGTCCAAGTCGAAATCTTCCCCGAAAACAATCACCTCAAGGATGGCGACCCTGATCCGCTCAAACTGCTATTGGACGGCCAGCTTGAGTTCTACACGAACGCCGGCAACGGGCTAGCTTCGATCGTGCCCGCAGCCAATGTGCAGGCCACGCCTTTCGCATTTCGCACGCAGGCGCAGGTTTACAAGGCCATGGACGGCGACATCGGGAGTTACCTTCGCGAAGAGTTGAATGCCAAGGGCGTCTACGCCGTCCCGGGCGGCTGCTTCGAAAACGGGTTTCACCAGATTACTTGCGCGACTCGGCCCATCCGGAATGCCGACGACCTTCAGGGCCTGAAGATTCGCGCGCCCGGCAATGCCGTCTACCTGGAATTTTGGAAAATGCTGGGGGCAGTACCCATGGGCATGAACATCAACAAGATGTACGAGGCGCTGAAAGCCGGCGTGGTCGAAGCCCAGGAGGACCCGCTCGATGTCGCCGAACTTTTTCATCTCTATGAAGTGCAGAAATACATGAGCATGACCAACCACTCCTGGTCCGGGTACAACCTGATTGCCAATCTCAAGATCTGGCAGGGGCTGCCCGCTGACGTTCGCCAATCCATTGAACGCAACACGGTGAAGTTCGCCCGCCTGCAAAGGGCCGATACCGCCTCGCTCAACGGAGAGCTGCGCGCGCGTCTCACCCAGCAAGGAATGATCTTCAACGACGCCGACGTGGCCTCTTTCCGCGCCAAACTTGGACCGTTCTATGCCGATTGGAAGAAAGCGATAGGCGACCGCGCATGGTCGCTCCTGGAAGCACACGTCGGCAAATTGGCCTGAACGATTAAGGATCCGTTCGGATTTCTGGACTCGCCATGATTGGATTGTTTCTGTGATAAACGTGTGAAATCGATGGCTTTCAGACTGAATCGATCTATCCACTTTGGGGATACCCGACGAAAAGGAAGTTGCCTATCTCTTTCGCCGTGGGGGTTGGCCTTCTTGTTGGGTCAAATCCGATTGGGGCTCACCACGAGATGACGTCACATGACGACGCTCGGTGGCTCACCCTAAAAAGGATCATGCCGCCTTTAGGGGACTAGCAACGTCGGGACTGGGGCCAGCGCCCTTCAAATAAGCTACCCATAAAGCGCGCTTGGTAACCTCGGCAACTTTTGGCATGTCATGCAATATATCTAGGACGTCAAATGCCCCGCTTTCTTGCGCCTCAGTCGATTGCTTGAAGTCAAAGGAACTGGCCAGGAGAAGGACCACAAAGCCAAGATTATAGTGACTCGCGAGGTCGACCAGGCGCCTCCACGATCCGTCAGCTAGCACCGGTGCACTGATTACAACCTGAAATTGACCGGATCTTGCGGATGCACAACCCTCCGTAATGCTCTTTGCACGCTCCGAAATGAAACCTGCTTCCCGCAAAACAATGTTCAGCCGTTCCGTGATCAGGTCGTCATCACAGACGATCAGAATCCGAGCTTTCTCAGGGATTTTCAGTTTCAAGCAGGTGGAGGGGTTGATCTTGCCGGTGGCTCTCTGAGTATATGTATTACGTTCCACGCTGGACCGCCTTTCGTTCGTTCCTGACATTAATCTTCTTTCGTTCGCACCGTTCGCCCGTGGGTCATTGATGGAGTTTCTTTCACAGATACATTATTCCGCCGACTGCGGTTCGTCCTGTGATAGCCGTCACGATCAAGCATGATGGCTGTCACAAATGTGCGCAACGAGTCAACAGCTCAAGCCACCACTTGGCTACGCCTGAACAGCGGGCTTTGATACAGCTGGGATCGAAGGTACTCGGCTTTGAAGCTGTTCCGCGTGAGACTACAGGATTTGCTGCTAACGCGCGATAACCTTCACATGGGCCCTTATCAAACTGGGGGGAGCAAAAGAATACATCAACCGGCAAGGATCAGTACTGGAGTGACATCCTTCCTCAGAAAACCGATTCATTTCCACCCTTCACAATCTGACTACGATTTTCCCGAAATGCGAGCCGCTTTCCATATATCGCAAGGCTTCGCCTGCTTCTTGGAATGTAAACGTTTTGTCGATCACCGGCTTCAGTCGATTCCCTTCGATGGCCTTGTTCATCTCTTCAAACATCCGGCGCGAGCCCACGAGGATGCCTTGCAACCGAACGGCTTTCATCAAGATACTCCTTGGATCGAACTCGCCTGCTCCCGCCAAGACGCCGATCACCGCCACGTGACCACCGATGCGCACAGCGTTCAGCGATTTCGACAAAGTTCCCGCCCCGCCGACTTCCACCACATGGTCCACGCCAATTCTGTCGGTCAAGCGCAAGACTTCCTTGTCCCAATCCACAATTTTCTTGTAATTGATCAACTCGTTTGCGCCCAGGTCGTTGGCCTTTGCCAGCTTTTGGTCGCTGCTGGAAGTCACAATCACGCGCGCGCCGTGCATCTTGGCGAACTGCAAAGCGAAAATCGAAACGCCCCCGGTGCCGAGTATCAATACCGTATCGCCCGCTTTCAAATTTCCTGAAACGACCAGAGCATTCCACGCCGTGACCGCCGCACAGGGTAGAGTCGCCGCTTCCTCGAAGGAAAGGTGTCCGGGGGCTTCAATCAATCCGTTTTCGTCAAACGCGCCATATTCGCGGAGAACTCCGTCCAAATCTCCGGCGCCGAGGGCGGTCCGCCGCTTCTCGATGGAAAGCGATCCATCAAGCCAACCTTGCATGAAAATGGAGCAAACTCGATCTCCGACTTTCCACCTCTTCACGTCTGCGCCGACGGCAACGACTTCACCCGCCCCGTCTGAAAATGGTACGGCGGGCAATCGCGCATTCGGGTTATACGTGCCATTGACAAATCTCAAGTCGCGGTAATTCAATGACACGGCATGGAATTTGACTACGACTTCCTTCGCGCCTGGATGCGGGTCAGGCGCGCTCCACCTGAACTAAATTCTCAATCCCAAATTTTCGGACTTCGTATACCTTCATGTTCCTTCTCCAAAGTTCTGGTTTGTCCCGCAGTCAATCATTCCGCAGTTTGGCAACTGTTGCCGCGGTTCTCAAATCTTTTGCGCCTTCATTTCCCGGCTGATGTACTCCGCCTGCCGGAGCGCCAGTGCCACGATCGTCAGAGTTGGATTGGCTGATCCGGATGTAGTCAAGGCGCTGCCGTCGGAAATGAACAAATTCGTAATGTCGTGCGTCTGGCCCCAGGCGTTGGTTACTCCCTCGCGCGGATCGGCGCTCATTCGCGCGCTGCATGTATTGTGCGTCGCGGGAGGAGTCGGACCGAGGACGACGCGTTTGGCTCCAATCGCGTCGTACACGCGAGACATCTGCGACTGGGCGTGTTTTCGCATCGCCTGGTCGTTCGCATGTTCGTCCACGTGAACGTTGGCCACCGGCAAACCGTATGCATCCTTGACGTCGCGGTTCAGAGTGATGCGGTTCTCCGCGCGCGGCATATCCTCGCCATTGATGATCATGCCGGCCATATTCCGATAGTTCTCCATGATGGATGCAAAATCCCGGCCCCATCCATACGGTAGACCCACGAGCGGAAACGTCGGCAGATCGAGGGTGACCAGCTCCATTCGGTATCCGCCTACGAAGCCGCGGCTCGGGTCGTTTTTTACTTCATCTTCGATGACGCCCGCCAGTGTCGCTCCACGCCAGGAATAAACCGGCTTGTCGAAGATTCCCCAGACGAAACCGATGATCTGGTGGCAGTAGTTCCGCCCCACCTGGCCCGTGGAATTGGCGAGGCCGTGCGGAAACTTCGAAGAATCCGACAGCAGCAGAAGACGCGGAGTCTCGATCCCGTTGCCCGCAACGCAGACGATGCGCGCTTTTTGTCGTTGCTCCCGGCCCTGTCCATCCCGGTACATCACGGCGTTGACGCGACCGCCGGCGTCATGCTCGATCCGCGTGGCCATGCACTCGATCCGCAGGTCCAGGTTGCCCGTTGCCTCGGCGCGCGGAATCTCCGTGTACAGCGTGCTCCACTTGGCGCCCATCTTGCATCCCTGGACGCAAAATCCCTGCTGGATGCACATGCCCCGCCCGTCATTGGCGCGCGAATTGATTGCCATGTGGCCGGTGTGCACGCGCTTGTAGCCGAGCTTTTTCGCGCCGGCATACATCACTTTGAAATTATTGGAGGCGGGCAGCCCGGGAACATCGTTGCGGCGCGTCACGCCAAGCCGGCGCTCGGCCAAGAAGTAATAGGTCTTCAGTTCCTCGTAAGAAATCGGCCAATCGATCAGCGAAGTGCCGGTGACCTTGCCGTAGGTGCTTCTTGCGCGCAATTCCCATGGCTCGAACCGTGGCGTGGCTGCCGTCCAGTGCACCGTTGTTCCGCCGACGGTTTTGCAGTGCCACACGGGCAGGGTAGGAAAGTCTTTCGCTACACCCCAATTGCCGCTCTGCGTGCGCGCATCGAGCCAAGTCAATTGAAGAAATGCTTCTCCGGGCACCTGAGAAAAAGTTGCCGTTGATTGCCGCTTTCCGGCCTCCAGCACCACTACTTTGATTCCGCGGCGAGTCAGCTCATGCGCCAGCGTTCCGCCCCCGGCGCCTGATCCGATGATGACCACCGCGCTTTGATCCTGGAAATCGATGCGGGCCATATCGCTGCTCTCCCATCGTTACGCTCCAGCCGGCAGCGGGCCACTGTCCTCCACCGGCACTTCCGGCAACCAGCGCAAATCGTTAAATCCGCGGAAAAGATAGCCGCCCTTGGAGAACGCTTCGCCCTCATATCCAAAGTAGGCGTAGGCGATTGGGCTGGAGTAAAGGACCTGCATCGTCTTCAGGCGCATCAGTTTGGAAAAACGCTGACGACTCAATCTTCTTTAGCGCCTCGACACGCTCGATCTCGGCTCGTGGCGAACCCCGCCCCGAGCGCCGCGAGACCTTCTCCGATCATTTTGCGAGTGCTTGCATCCTTGCCGGCATCAGCGTCCATCGCCTGAATGACCAGCGCGTAAGCAGCATCATCCAGCTTGTCGTGCGGCGCAATCGTGCGCGCAATGCTCATGAGAGTGGCCCCGTCGGCGCTGGTGAAGGCTGTTAGATCCACGGCCCATGCACGTGCGGGCGCGATCAGGGCCAGAGGACTTCCTGCGACAACCAATCCCGTCAACAGTCCGGTCGTAGTCTTCAGCAATTCCCGCCGGTTCAGGGTAATGAGTTGGTCCATGAGTTCCCCTTCCGCGTGAAGCGATAGTTTTGCCTGCGGAACAAAAATCACGTGAAAAACAGAGTCAAATGCGCAGGCGGCAAAACTTACTTCCGATTTTCTTCATGATTCGAAATCCGGCAGACGGTGGGTGAGCGTACACCAAGTTGCCTGGACTTGGCCAAAATTCCTTTCGTCGGGAGCACGGTCTCTCTCCCTTTCCTTGTTCCACCATATGGAACGCAATTTCATATTGACACAAACGAAATTTTAACTACAATCCGCCGCAGGTCAATAAGAAGCGCTCGATTCCAGGCGATTATGGAGCAAGGCCTCGGGGGGTGCGATGCCGCCAGCTACAGCCACATTTCTACGCCACAGCAGTGCCGCAGGAAGGCCTGAGAGAGACAGGGGTTCCAGTAAATCCCTGCAGAAGGCCTTGCGCATCCTGGTGTACATGGGAGAACAGGCGCCGGAAGCCGGTGTGACCCAACTGGCATCGGAATTGGGATTGACCAAGGCCACCGTGCACCGTCTGTTGAAGGCGATGGAAAGCTTTGAGCTGATCGAGAGAAATGCGGAGAGCGAGCGATACCGCCTCGGATTGAAACTTTACCAATTGGGCAACAAGGCGGTGGAGTCGCGGACGCTGCGAAGCGAAGCGCGCCGCCTGCTACTGGAGATGTCCCGAAGGTCCCGGGAATCGGTAAGCCTGGCCGTGCCAACCCCGGGCGGAGTCACTTGTCTCGACCGCTTGGACTCTTCGCACACCATTATCAACGTCTGCACACCAGTGGGCTCAATGTTCCCTCCCCACTGCACGGCTGCCGGGAAAGCGATCCTCGCCTACATGACCGAAGGAGAGCTCCATGAAGTGATCAAGAGGAACCCGCTACGGCAATACACGCAGTTCACGATTACGCAACTTCCGGTCCTGAAAGAAAACCTGCGGCTGATTCGCCAGCGAGGCTATGCCGTGGATCATCAGGAATTGGAGCGTGGTTTGAGTGGCGTGGCTGCGCCCGTTCTGAGCGCGCATGAACGAGTCATCGCCGCCGTGGGGATTGCCGGCCCTACTCTGCGATTTCGCGGAAAAGAACTAGTGCAAAAGGTCAGCTTGGTGACCGAGATAGCCGCAAGGCTGGCAATGGCGCTGGGCAGGTTAGAGGAACACCAGGCGGGTCCGACTTTCGAAAAATTCCCGGAAACAATCGCGCCCAAAGGAACGCCAAAGGAGTAAGAGCATGCCCGCACCCTCCAGAGCGGATCATATCGGAAGCTTTCTGCGACCTGCGGATTTGCTCAAAGCCAGGAGCACCGCCAGTCCGGATCAATTGCGGCAGCTCGAGGATCAGCACATCCTGCGCGTTCTTGCCAAACAGAAAGAACTCGGCTTTGAGGTCGTCACGGATGGCGAACTGCGGCGGCGAAATTTCATGAGTGATTTCACGGACGCCGTCGAGGGGTTCGATATGGCGGCCGGCGTCGGGCGGACCTGGAAAGCTGGACAGGAAGGCGCCTCGGTCAGCAACGTGACGGGAATCGTTACCTCAAAGCTGTGCCAGGTGCGGCCGCTAACGGGCCACGAGCTGCCGTTCTTGAAGGCTCACAGTCCTCTGCCAATCAAGATGACCTTGCCAAGCGCCACGCAATTTCCAGCCATCTCCTTCAAAAGCGGCATCACGGACAAGGTTTACAAGGATCATTCGGCGCTGCTCTGGGACATCGTGGCGATCATGAAAAGCGACCTCGGCAAGCTTTCTTCCGAGGGCGTGAAGTATATCCAGATCGATGCTCCGCGCTACAGCTACTACATGGACCCGAAGTGGCGCGAATGGATCAAGACGGAATTGAAAGTCGAGCCAGACGCCGCGCTCGATGAAGCCGTGCGCGCGGACAACGCATGTTTCCTCGCGGCGAAGAAAGACGGCGTAACTCTTGCCATTCACTTGTGCCGGGGGAACAACCGCAGCCACTGGTACGCCGAGGGCGGATACGACTCGATCGCCGAAAAGTTGTTCGGAACATTGGAGGCGGACCGGTTCCTGCTGGAATACGATGACGAACGCTCCGGGACTTTTGAGCCATTGCGGTTTGTGCCCAAGGGCAAGACGGTAGTTCTGGGGCTCGTCAGCTCGAAGGTGCCGCGGATGGAAGATCCCGACGTACTTGCAAAGCGAATTGAGGAAGCGTCGAAATACGTTCCCCTTGAAAATCTGGCGCTGAGCCCACAGTGCGGTTTCGCTTCGACAGCGGAGGGAAACCTGTTGACCGAGGATCAGCAGTGGTCCAAGTTGAAACTCGTTGTGGATACTGCCCGGCGCGTTTGGGGCTGAGTTGCAAGGATCACTCCTTGAATCGCTGCTCTAGTGAGAGCGCCCTGAGGGAGAAGGCGAATTGGGGGAAGGTAAAAAGGGACATCCAAACCGATAACCGAAAATCCGTGCGTACGACGCTCAGTTGATATACCTTCGCGATCTCCCCGCCGAAGGCCTCTATGGAGGATCTCATGGCAGGCGTGACTTCAATCGCGGTAGCCCACAAGCAGCTTCGTTCCAGTTCCGTTGCCAACGAGACGGCGCCGCCTTCCCTTCCCCGTTCCGAGCCTGCGCCACCGCTTGCGGCAAAGCTGGATCAATTCATCGGCGACCCAAATTTCATGACTTCGCTGGCGCGCGGCTTAACGGTGATCCAGGCATTTTCGCCGCAGAGTCTCCATCTTTCCATCTCCCAATTGAGCAAGCGGACGGGACTGCCCCGCGCATCGGTGCGCCGATGCTTGCACACGCTTTCAAAATTAGGATTCGCCGGGTCTGATGACGGGCGGACGTTTTACCTCCTTTCTCGCGTGCTGCCGCTAGGCCACTCGTATTTGTCTTCCCTGCCGCTGTCCACGGTAGCGCAACCCGTGCTGGAACGCCTCAGCCACATCCTGCACGAATCCAGCTCGATCGCAATCCTGGACGGGATTGAGATTGTTTATATAGCGCGAGCAAACGTGACGCGCATTGTGGCCATCGATCTGGGTGTGGGGACGCGCCTGCCGGCATTCTGCACTTCCATAGGACGCGTGCTGCTGGCGAATCTTCCGGCGGAAGAGATGGAAGCGTTGCTGCCGCGCATCGAGTTCAGCCGCTACACGGACCGCACGCTGACTTCGGTCGAACAGCTGCGCCGGGCGCTGCTGACGGTGAGGCGCGATGGATATGCCATCGTGGATGAAGAGCTGGAGGTCGGACTGCGTTCGATGGCTGTTCCTGTCCAAAACAGCACGGGACGCGTGGTTGCCGCGATAAACTCGGGAGTGAACGGGCAGCGTGTCTCCGTGCAGGACATGCAAACGCGATTCCTGCCCTACCTTCGGGCCGCCGCGCAGGAACTTTGCCTGCTCCTGGGATGAAGGCGTGGGCGTTTATCGAACACTCGGAACAAAGTGGGCCGTGGCCACCTCGCCGCGTGTCCTACACTGCACGGGAATCGGTCTAGATAAAATCCCTACCGGAAGAGGAGAGCTTCCTATCGTAACCACGCTCAAAGTGCCGAAGACCGGCGGCTTGCCCACGACAAAAGTCAACGTCGTGCGTTGGCTTAAGCAGGAAGGCGAAGCCGTGAAACGCGGCGAGGCTGTCGTCGAGTTGGAGACGGAGAAGGTCAACTACGAATTGGATTCTCCGGTCGAAGGAATTCTGCTGAAGATTCTTACCAAGGAAGGCACCGAAGTGCCGGTGGGCGACGCGGTTTGCCACATCGGGCAAGTGGGTGATGCAATTCCTCAGGACTGAGGAGAGAAAGGGCCTGCGATGAAACCGTCGGAACAACTGGGAAAAGAACGCTTGGTTTGGATGTGGACACAAATGGTTCGTATCCGCGAGTTCGAGGAGCGCGTGAAACGCACGTTCGTCGAGCATCCGGGCGTGATTCGCGGGCACACGCACCTCGGTGACGGGGCCGAAGCTTCGATTGTGGGGTCGCTGGCCACAAGAAATAACCATGATCCAGTGATGCCGAGCTACCGGTGCCATGGCTATCCGATCGTGCTGGGAACATCCACGCGAAACATGATGGCGGAACTGTACGGGCGAAAAGACGGCATCTGCGGAGGGTTTGGCGGATCGATGCATCTGGCGGATCCCGATCACGATTTTCCCGGGGCCACCGGGATCATTGGCGCCGGTATCGCGCACGCCGCCGGCGTTGCTTTGACGGCCCAGGTGAAGAATACAGGCCAAGTGGTCTACAGCTTTTTTGGGGACGGCGCTTCAAAACAAGGAGCGTTTCACGAATCGCTGAATATCGCGGCCGTATGGAAATTGCCGGTCGTCTTTATTCTTGAGAATAACGAATACCAGGCATACACCCACGTAAGTCTTGAGGACGCAAACGATGCGGCCGGCGATCCACTTTCAAAGAAGGCCCAGGCCTACAGCATCCCCGGAGTGACCGTGGATGGCACTGACCCGCTCGCCGTGTACGACGAAGTCAAAAAGGCTTCCGAACGCGCCAGGGCCGGCCAGGGTCCCAGCTTGATTGAGTCCAAGTTCTACCGTTTGAGCGCCCATGGAAACGCGATCACCGTGCCGCCCGTGCCGACACAATTCCCAAAACACGAGGCGGTAGAGGTGTACGGCAGAAAAGCGGAATACGAAGCCGCGAGGGTGAATGACCCGATCCCCAAGTTCCGTTCAAAACTGATCGCCGCCGGCGTAATGGCGGAAGCGGACGCGAACGGAATTGAAGAGAAAGTTCGAGCGGAAATGGACGAAGCGGTGCGTTTCGGGTTGGCCAGCCCGCAGCCTGCGGTGGAAGATGCGCTGAAATACGTTTACGCATAGGGGGAACGAGCCATGGCAAAGGAAATGATGTATGGCGAAGCGATTGCCACCGCGATCATTGAAGAGATGCACCGCGATCCGAACGTCATCTTCTACGGACAAAACATGGGAATGACCGAGCGCGATCCCATGCTGAAGATGTTCGGAAAGGACCGCATTCGGATTACTCCGATTTCGGAAACGGCCGAGATGGGCATGGCGATCGGGGCGGCGATGACGGGCTTGCGGCCCATCGTCGAATTGTGGATGAGTGAATTCATGCTCGTTGCCTTCGACCAGGTGATTAACGAGGCGCCGCGCTTCCGATACATGTCTGGAGGCCGCGTCAAAATTCCGGTCGTTTTCAAGGCGGGCTATGGATTTGCCGCGGGATGGGCCGGGCAGCACTCGAATTGCCTGTATCACCTGGTTATGGGGACGCCCGGATTGAAGGTCGCACTACCCTCGACGCCGGCAGATGCCAAGGGGCTGATGAAGGCGGCAATTCGCGATGACAATCCCGTGATTTTCTTGCAGCACTTCCTCCTGACGCTGGAGAAGGGAGAAGTGCCGGAGGGCGACGAGGTGATCCCCTTCGGCGTTGCGGATGTGAAGCGCTCCGGAACGGATCTGACGATTGTCGCCACTGGATGGATGGTGCAGAAATCATTGGCTGCGGCGGAACGTCTGGCGAAAGAAGGGATCAGCGCGGAAGTCATCGATCCGCGCACACTGGCGCCGCTCGATGTCGCGACAATCGTGGAATCCGTAAAGAAAACCGGGCGTCTTGTGCTTGTGGATCAAGCCCCGCGTCACGCCTCCGCTGCCATCACGATTGCCGGAGAGGTTGCCGAGCACGCTCTCCAGTACCTGAAATCTCCGGTGCGGTTGGTTACGGCCGCGGACACTTCCGTTCCTTTCAGCGAACCCCTGGAAAATTATGTTCTGCCGAACGAGGACAAGATCGTCGATGCGGCCAAATCCGTGCTTGCCAAACGAGCGGCGATGGCCTGACCGGCATTCCAGGAAACAACTGGTTATTCAATGACGAACAACGCCGAATTACTCGCTTCTTACTGGACGATTTCGGGTGGAGCGCTTCCGCATACAGACCGGGAATACAGCACCTTCGACTTCAAGGACCGCGTGCAGGCCATTGCAAAAGCGGGGTTCAAGGGCATGGGAATCTGGCACGCGGATCTGGATCACACCCTTGAGAGCCGAAGCCTGGCCGAGATGAAGCAGATCCTGGACGACCATGGAATCACGCACGTCGAATTGGAATTCCTGGGCGATTGGTTTCTGGAAGGCGACAGAAAGAAACAGTCCGATATTCGGAAGCGCAAACTGCTGAACGCAGCTGTCGCGCTCGAAGCGCACCACGTTAAGGTTGGTGATTTCTATCATGAAAAGTATTCCATGCCCCGGACCATCGATGCCTTCGCCGCGTTGTGCTCCGATGCCGTCGAGCATGGCACGAAAATCGGATTTGAACTGATGCCGTTTGGAATGATCGATAATCTGAAAGATTGTTCAACCATGATTGAGGGGGCAGGCGCCACGAATGGCGGCATCCTATTCGACCTGTGGCATCTCGGCAAGATGCGCGTTCCGTACGAAGAATTGCAGCAGGTGCCACTGAAATGGATCGTCGGTGTCGAACTGAACGACGGTACGTTCGCCGCCCCCTGGAGCCTACATGAAGACACTATCAACCACCGTAGGTTCTGCGGCGAGGGCGAGTTTGACGTGAAGGGTTTCGTGGAGTGCATTCGAAAAACGGGCTATGCGGGACCGTGGGGGATCGAGGTTCTGTCCGAAGATCTCCGCCGGCTGCCCCTGGACGAGGCGGTTTCGAAAGCATTCAAGACCACGACGGAGTACGTACAAACCTGATAGGCAGCGCCTCCGGGCGATTATCGCCACGCGCCGCGGATTTCTTCTTTCCAAACAATTCCGACCTTTAGTATGTGCTCCAAACAGCGGCCAGAATTCCCGAATTTACGCCGAGTCGAGCGGGCCCCCCGGATTTAACGGGTAGATCAGCCCGGACATGAGGAAATTGGAATGTCAGCAAGCAAACCTGTAGTTGTTTACGGAGCGAGCGGCTTTTCCGGCAGGCTGGTTGTGGAATACCTGCGCGATTACAACATTCCGTTCATTGCCGCAGGCCGGAATCGCGCCAAGATTGAACAGGTGATGAAGCAGGTACCTGGAATTGAGACGGCGGACTACGAAGTTGCGGAGGTCGGAAGCTCCGTGGACGAACTGGCCAAACTGTTCTCCGGCGCGAAAGTCGTTTGCAATACGGTTGGCCCGTTCATCTACAGCGGTCCGCGGGTGATCGAGGCCTGCCTGAAATCCGGGTGCCACTATCTGGACATCAGCGGCGAACAAGCGTGGATCCGTCAAGTCGCGGAGAAATGGAGCGACGGTTTCGCGAAGCGCGGATTACTCGCAGCCCCCGCCACCGCCTTCATGTCGGCTCCAAGCGATGCGGCTGCGCGCATTTGTTTGGAGAACACCACCATCGACACGCTCGAAATCCTGACGATGTTCCGCGGAACTCCCACATTCGGATCGACGCAAACGATTTTCGCGGTGCTGCAAACAGAAGCGCATTTTCTGGAGCAGAACCAGTACAAACTCTGGCCGCCCGCGACCGCGCTGGAAGTGATTGCGCCCGGCCAGATTCAGACGCAATTGGCTCTGGCCTGGGGCGGGTTCCCCCACCCCGTGTGGTTCAAGGACCACCCGCAAGTCGCCAACGTAAGATCCTTTGGCGGGCTGCTCGACCGGCAGATCATGGAGAGCGTGTTCGCCACGGAAAAGATGTACCTGAAAGAGATCGCCCCTCTACCCAAAGCGGAACGCGAGCGCCGGCTCGCCGAGATGGCGAATTCAGTTCAAGCGGGCACGCCGCCGCGAGAGAATCCCCGGGAGAATCGCACCATTGACGTAATCGTGGGACGGGGAGCAACGGATTTCACCCAGTGTTTTCTGTTTGGGAACTGCTGCTACAAACAAACAGGCTTGATCCAGGCGTATGCGGCCAAGCATCTCGTTCATTCGAGTCCCCGCAAGACCGGCTTCGCCTCCGTCGCCGAAGCCTTTGGGGCGCGCGGCCTCCTGAAAGTTCTGGAAGACCACGGGCTTTCAAAGATGAAAGTTGCCTAGGAGCATCGGTTTATGCGAAAAGGAACCGATTGCTCTAGCCGCCGAGCAAGCCGATGATCGGAAACACTCGGGACTAAAAAGAAAATTTCAGATAGCAGGAGGAGCTTTCATGACAGCCGCCGCTCCACACAACCCGCCATTTCGCGCTGACCACGTAGGAAGCCTGCTGCGGCCTGCGGAACTCAAGAAGGCCCGCCAGGACCGGTCCGAAGGAAAAATCTCGGCTCAAGAATTGAAATCCGTCGAGGATGCAGCTATCCGCAGGGTCATCGCCCAGCAAGAGCAGATTGGATTGCAATCCATCACCGACGGTGAGTTTCGCCGCGAGGACTTCTATACGGATTTCTTCGTGCGAGGCCTGGGCGGTGTGGAAGTGCGGATGGAAAGCTCGGCGGCCTACTTTGTGGATCATGAGGGCCGCAAAATTCCCGTCCCATGGGCCCAGGTTGTATCGCGCATGCGATGGAGTTCGCCGATTTACGCTGACCACTTCCGCTTTCTTCGGTCCATCACCAAACGAACGCCAAAAGTGACCCTCCCTTCCCCCATCATTCTGCATTTCACATCCGGGAGCGCCGCGATACGCAAGGGCGCTTATCCGGACATGGACCTTTTCTGGATTGACATCGTTGATGCCTACCAAAAGGAAATGAATTCGCTCTACGATGCTGGCTGCCGATATCTGCAGGTGGACGACCCGCCCATGGCCACATTGTGCAACGAAACGTTTCAGAGCATGGTGAAGGCTCGTGGAGATGATCCGCGATATCTGCTGAACGATCTGTATCCTGAAATCATCAACCGCGCTTTCGCCAACCGTCCGCCCTCCCTCCACCTGGCCATGCATCTCTGCCGCGGCAATAACCAGAGCGGCTGGTTCACGGAGGGCGGGTACGATCCCATTGCAGACGTCCTTTTCAATAAGATCAATGTCGATTCATACTTTCTGGAGTATGAGACGCCGCGGGCCGGCACGTTTGAACCGTTGCGCCTCGTGCCGAAACACAAAACGGCCGTGCTCGGCCTCGTCTCGAGCAAGCTTCCTCAGCTGGAATCTAAGGACTTGCTGAAGAGCCGCATCGACGAGGCCGCCAAGTACATCGATCTCGACCAGCTCTCGCTTAGCCCTCAGTGCGGTTTTGCGAGTTCGACGGAAGGCAACCGCTTGACGGAAGAGCAGCAAATGGAGAAACTCCGGCTGGTCGTGGAAGTCGCGGACGAAGTATGGGGAGCTGAGGCTGGCCGTTTCTCAGCGCAAGCGCTCTGAAGACGGCGAAACCACCGTGCAAGCGATCGACTATTTCGACAAGGCTGCTGAGACTTTTCCCGACCGGGTTGCCCTGGTTGACGGGAACTCCCGCTACACGTACCGCGAATTGCGTGTGGCAAGCGAACGCGTGGCCCGCGCGATGTGGGCCGGCGGCTTGCGCGACGAAGATCGCGCGGCGATCTACTCTCCCAACGACGCGCGCGTGCTGGTGTGCATGCTTGGCATTCTGCGCGCCGGAGGCACGTGGGTTCCCATCAATTATCGCAACGCCCTCGACGCCAATGTGGACTTCATGAACTACGCCGAAACCCGCTGGCTTTTCTACCACAGCAGCTTCGGCGAGCAGGTCGAAGAGCTAAAGTCACGAGTGCCGGCACTGCGCCACTTCGTTTGCATCGATTCCGAACATCACGGCGACCCTTCGCTCGCGCAATTCATGGAGCAGCCGGTTCAAAGCGAACCGCCGGATTGGGCCGATCCGCGCGGGAATCCCGACCGGCTGGTCGGTCTCGTGGCCACCGGCGGCACCACGGGGCCGGCGAAAGGGGTTCGAGTTACAAGCGATTCCTGGAGCGCCTTCGTGGAAATGGCCGCTCATTACTGGCAGTCCGCGGATGGGCCTCCCGTGTGTCTCACCACAGCCCCGCTTTCCCATGCGGCGGGACCGGTCGCGTTCGCCATGTTCGGTATGGGAGCCACCAATGTGGTCTTGCCGCGATTCGATGCCGGAGCTGTCCTCCACAGCATCGAAGCTCACCGCGTAACTCACATCTTCCTCCCGCCCACTGCGTTTTATGCTTTGCTTGCCCATCCCGACGTGCGGCGGGTCGATCATTCCAGCCTCCGTATACTTTTGCTGGCTGCTTCGCCGGTGTCGCCTGATCGCTTCAAAGAGGGGGTGGAAATCTTCGGCCTCTGTATGTGCCAGTGCTACGGCCAGACGGAAGTTCCCATGCTGATGACCTGGCTGGACCGGGAAACCGTGGCCGCCGCCGCTGCCGGCGATCACCCGGAGCGATTGCGAAGCTGCGGCAAAGCCACCTACGGCGTGCGCCTCGCAATTATGGATGAACAAGGAAAGCTCCTGCCACCCAACCAACCAGGAGAGATTGTCGCTCGCGGAGCGCTCGTCACGCCCGGATACTTCAACTTGCCTGAAGCCACGGCTGAGGTTCGCACCTTTGGATGGCACCATACGGGCGATGTCGGATATCGCGATGAAGACGGCTTCTTCTACATCGTGGATCGCAAGAAGGACATGATCATTTCAGGTGGCTTCAATGTGTTCTCGTGCGAAGTGGAAGCAGCCATCATGGCCTTGCCGCAAGTGTACGAGTGCGCGGTGATTGGCGTCCCGCATGAAACCTGGGGCGAAGCTGTGAAAGGTCTTATCGTCGTCCGTCAAGGCGAGTCCTTAACCGAAGAAGAAGTCATTGCGAATTGTAAAAAGAAGCTGGGTGGAGTTAAAGCTCCCAAGTCCGTGGAATTCCTCCCGGAAATTCCGAAGACGCCCGCCGGGAAAATCGATCGCAAGAAACTCCGCGCTCCCTATTGGCAAGGAGCCAAGCGCGCGGTGCATTGATATCCGGCCACGGGAAAGTAGCAGTCATTCATTTTTGATTTCCCTGCTTCTCGGCGAGACTCTGATTGGCTCTGAAAATAACGTAGGCTCGGATAGCTTCGGCATCTTCTCGCGACAGTTCTTTCGAAAATCCGACCATCCCATATGGGGCAAGCATTCCGTCCATCACAATACTGAACCATTGCTCGTTTGCCAGCGCGCCGGAATAGCGCAGGTCGGGCAGAACCCCGCCACTGACGGCAACGTCGCCATGACAACCGCCGCAATAGCGTTGATACAGCTCTTCGCCCTTCTTGACGGTGGCGGAGCTCGCGGTTGCGGGTGGAGGCGTTAGGACAGGCGGCTTCACCTCTGGCGCCGGCGGCAAGCTGGCCATTCCGCCCAGTTTGAACGCCAGCATTCGCGGCACATTGTTCACGCGCGGATTTTGCAGGGCAACCTCCCCAGCCGCGAGAGGCAACACACCGCCCCAGCCGACGAGAACCGCGATGTATTGTTCGCCATTCACGGTGTAGGAGATGGGGCCGGCGGTGATCCCGCTCTGCGTCGATGCGGACCAGATTTTTTCGCCTGAGTTCGCGCGGAAACCTTCGAATTGGCCGTAGCCGGTACCTTCAAACACTAAGTTGCCTGCCGTGGAAAGCGCTCCGCCATTCCAGGGCCCGGGACGATCGGCTCGCCAAACTTCCTTCTGCTTGACGGGATCCCACGCCGTCAAATGGCCTTTGATGCTTCCCAGAATTGCTTTCTTGATCTTCGGTTCCTGCGGCATGCCCGCGGCCACCGCGTCCGTTCCGGTGTTCATGGCGAACGAACTGTGGCTGAAATGTTCCGCCGATTTGTAAACAAACCCGGACTCCAGAACAGGGAAATAAACCAGACCCGTCTCCGGACTAAACGACGCAGGTTGCCAGGTATGCGCTCCTCCGGGGCCGGGCGAAACGACGGAAGGCTTGTTGCTCGCCTCATACCGCGCATCTGGCGATTCGATCGGCCTGCCGGTCCGCAGGTCGATCCCAGTGGCCCACGTCACGGGGACGAAGGGCTTCGCGGACAAAACCTTGCCGTTGGCGCGGTCCAGAACGTAAAAGAAACCATTCTTCGGCGCGTGCAGCAGAACCTGGCGAAGCTGCCCATTGATTTGCAAATCGGCCAGGATGATCTGCTCGTCGGAGTCGAAGTCCCATTCGTCGCCGGGATTTTCCTGATAGTGCCAGACGAATTCACCCGTGTCTGGCCTGAGAGCGACGATCGACGAGGCCAGCAGATTGTCTCCGGCATGAGCATTCCGGATTTTTCGCGCCCATGGATCGGCATTCCCCGTGCCGATGTACAACAAGTCGAGGTCCGGGTCGTAAGCCATGGCATCCCAAACCGTGCCCCCGCCGCCGTTCTTCCACCACTCGTCGCTCCAAGTTTTAGCCGCTTTTTCCAGGACAGGGCTTTCGAACGGCTTTGAAGGATCGCCCGGGATGGTATAGAAGCGCCACGCGAGCTTTCCGGTTTCCGCGTCATAGGCTGAAACGTATCCGCGGACGTTCATTTCCGCGCCGCCGTTCCCGATGATTACCTTCCCTTTCACTACACGGGGCGCGCCGGTAATCGTGTAGCGCACTTTGGGATCGATCGTCAGAGTTTCCCAGACAGGCTTGCCGGTGGCCGCGTCGAGAGCGATCAACCTTCCGTCCAGCGTACCTACAAATACTTTTCCCTTCCATGCGGCCAAGCCTCGGTTCACGACGTCGCAACACGCGTTCACCGCCCATTCGGGCGGAACTTTCGGATCGTACTCCCATCGGAGTGCGCCGGACGCGGCGTCGAGGGAAACCACTTTGCTCCAGGCCGTCGTGAAGTACATGACGCCGTCCACGACCAATGGCGTGGCTTCTTGCCCGCGCCGCGTGTCAAGATCGTAATGCCAGGCCAGCGAAAGCTGATTCACATTTCCATCGGTGATTTGCTTGAGCGGGCTGAAGCGTTGCTCGTTGTAGGTCCGTCCATACGTCACCCAGTTTCCCGGCTCGTCGTCAGCGTGAATGATCCTTGCACTATCGACTTCCCTCGATTGTTTTCCACCCGCAGGGCTTGTTTGCGAAGTATTTGAGGGATGCTGCGTTCCGCACCCAAGACAAGCAACGATGGCTACCAATAAATACATCGGTAGACACAAAGCTCTTGGATATTCTCCGTTGCTGCACTTTGGCCACACCTCGGTTCTTCGCATCGGCATTCTTCCACCTGAATTGCAAACTTGTCCCGGCACGTCCGACAAAGAGAATTCCTTGCTTTCCTATCGTCTTGGACCTTCCATGTCAAGAGTATGCGGAAGAATGCACATCTCTCCGCTGCAATTCTTCGACGATAATCGGCCATGCGCGAGCGGCTGACTCGTGCTTGTCCGGCCATTCGCGGTAGAGTTTTTCCAAGTCTGCGGATGACATGTTCGCTTGCCAACAGCCCAGTTCCGGGTAGAGTTGAGACGCTAGGAAAGGGAAAGTATCAGACAACTGCGGAAAGACCCGCGGACCAGAGGTAGGAACACTTGGCATCATTGACCAAAAGACCTGTGCGCGCCGTCCGCGTTGCCTCGCTGCAGGCGATCGTGGATTGCCGAGACAACGGCGTGATCTATGTGCGCTCACCCGAGCCGCTTGGTGATTATCCTGCGCGGGTCACTGATCGGTTGGAATATTGGGCGGCCAAAGCGCCGACTCGAATCTTCCTCGCGGAGCGCGCGGCGGACGGCAAGTGGCGCACGGTCACATATGCCGAGGCCCTGCTGCGCGTGCGAAGGTTCGCGCAGGGGCTGCTCGATCGCGGACTTTCGACCAGCAGGCCGCTGATGATTCTTTCGGGAAACAGTATCGAACATGGATTGCTGGCTCTGGCGGCAATGTACGCGGGCATTCCCTACGCGCCCATCGCACCCGCATATTCCTTAGCCGTCAAGGAGTTTACGGCGCTCTCTTATGTGTGGCAGAACTTCGGCCCGGCCATGGTGTTCGCGGACGAAGGCGCGCGGTTCGCGCCCGCGCTGAAGACAGTCGCGCGGGGCGATACGGAAATCGTTTTTCAAAACTCTCGCCCGGAGGGAATGCGGTCCATCTCCTTGGAGGAATTGGAAACCTCCGAGCCATCCGCGGAAGTGGACGAAGCAAACCGGCGGACCGGACCGGACTCCATCGCGAAAATTCTGTATACCTCCGGTTCGACAGGCCTGCCCAAGGGCGTGATCACCACTCACCGCATGCTCTGCTCGAATCAGGAAATGCTCCTGCAAATGATGCCATCGCTCGGGGACGAGCCAATGGTGCTGTGCGACTGGTTGCCCTGGAATCACACTTTTGGCGGAAGCCACAATTTTGGCATTGCGCTGCACAATGGCGGGTCTTTGTACATTGACGCGGGCAGACCTACGCCCGAATTGTTTGGCGAGACGCTACGCAACCTGCGTGAGATCGCGCCAACCGCATATTTCAATGTGCCCAAAGGCTACGAGATGCTGGTCGGGCACTTGCGAACCGACGATGATCTGCGCAAAACTTTCTTCAGCCGTTTGAACCTTCTTTTTTTCGCCGCCGCGGGACTCAGCCAGCACATCTGGGACGCGCTCCAGGATCTTGCGTTTGAAACCTGTGGAGAAGAGATTCTCGTCGTCACCGGTTTAGGCGCAACAGAAAGCGCTCCGTATGCTCTCTCCACGGGCATGGAAGGCGCTTCATCGGGCTCTCTGGGATTGCCTGTCCCGGGTGTCGAGCTGAAGCTGGTCCCAGTCGAAGAAAAGCTCGAGGCGCGATTGCGCGGGCCATCGATCACTCCCGGTTTTTGGCGCCGCCCGGAATTGACTGCAGCGGCTTTTGATGAAGAGGGCTACTACCGGCTCGGCGATGCGATCAAGTTTGCTGATCCGCAGGATCCGTTGAAAGGGTTTGTCTTCGATGGGCGACTGAACGAGGAATTCAAAAATTCGACTGGAACTTGGGTGAGGGTCGGCCCCTTGCGAATGCGGCTGCTTGCTCATTTCGGGAGTCTTGTCCAGGACGTCGTCCTCGCTGGACCCGATCGGGACTTTACGACCGCGTTGTTCTTTCCGGCTTTGCAAACGTGTCGGACTCTGTGCACTGGACAGTCGTCATACGCAACAGTGGCGGAGATTCTCGCGCGCCCCGAGGTTCGGGCGGCGTTTCAAGAGCGGCTCGATTCATTTGCTTCGGCAAGCACGGGGAGCACCACTCGCATTGAACGGGCGATCCTGCTGGACACGCCGCCTTCGATCGAAGCGCAGGAAATTACCGACAAGGGTTCCATCAATCAAAAAACGGTGCTGAGAAATCGGGCCGCGCTCGTTGAAGATCTGTATCGCGAACCCATTCCCGCCCACATTCTCACACTCACGAAGGAGCCCCGATGAACCCCTCACGGCGGATAGATGTCGAATCGCTCGCGGCATTTGACGTCCACGTGCACCTGGAATCCACAGACGACCGCACGGCGACTGACGCGGCGGCCAAAAAGTATTTTGGCGACAGCGGCGCCGCTCGGGACGCAACTGGGCTCGCCGAGTACTACCGCTCAAGAAAGATCGCTTTCGTAATTTTTGCGGTGGACGAGCAGCTAACAGGAAGGCCGCGCGTCACGAACGAGGAAGTGGTGCGGTTTGCCGAGCAGAATCCGGACGTTGCGATTCCGTTTGCGAGCATTGATCCAAACCGGGGCGCGGAGGGTGTGCAGGAAGCAAAGCGCCTGGTTTCCGCGGGGAAAGTGCGAGGACTGAAACTGCACCCGCCGATTCAGAAATTTATCCCAAATGATTCCCTCGCTTACCCGCTGTACGAAGTCTTCGCTGAGGCGCAACTGCCGGTGATTTTCCACACCGGGCATAGCGGAATCGGGACAGGGATGCCGGGAGGAGGCGGGGTACGCCTGAAATACGGGCACCCCCTGCCCATCGATGACGTGGCCGTCGACTTTCCTTCGATGCCGATCATCATGGCCCACCCATCTTTTCCCTGGCAGGACGTGGCAATTTCGATCTGTCTTCACAAGCCCAATGTTTACATTGACCTCTCGGGCTGGTCGCCGAAGTATTTCTCGCCGACGCTCATTCAGTACGCCAATACTCTTCTAAAGAACAAAGTTCTGTTCGGGTCCGACTATCCTTTGATCACGCCGGATCGCTGGATGGCCGACTTCGAGAAGATCGCCATCCGGGACGATGTGCGTCCCCTAATCCTGAAGGAAAATGCCCTTAAGTTATTCAGGTTGAAAGCGTAACGCGAAGCCCTGGCTTTCCAAAGCGATAGTAAGGTCGAAGAGTGTTAGGGTCATGCGGTTTCGAACAGCGGTCTTTGGCCGCTATTCGCACGGAACGTTCGATTAAAGGCTTGACAAAGGTTGGCACTGGCTATACAGGTGCGCTAGCGGGGTTATCTTAACCGATACTGCGAACAAGTAGTTCCGATCACGGGGTGGCTATTTCTCACGGAAAGGGGTGTCCAATGAGGGCACGTACGATCATTGCGACTTTGGGGATTTTCGCACTGCTGTTTGCCGGCGGCTATCCGGCGTTCGCCCAAGTGGGCGCGACCGGCGCCACGTTAATCGGTACCGTAAAGGACGCGAGCGGCGGCGCGGTCGTCAAGGCAACGGTTACACTCCGAGACACAGGCACCAACCGCGCCTACACCGCTACCACCAATGAGAGCGGCCTCTACATCCTCGCGAGCGTGCCGCCCGGAACCTACGACTTGACAGCGGAAGCCTCCGGCTTTTCCAAGTTCTCCGAGACCGGGATTGTGCTGACCGTCGGACAGACGGCGAACGCTGACGTCTCGCTGAAAGTCGCCTCCGGCGAGCAAAACGTGGTGGTGACCACCGAGACGCCGGTGATTGAGACGACCAAGACGGAAATCAGCCAGGTCGTTCAGCCGCAGCAAATCGAATCTCTCCCGATCAGCGGCCGCCTGTTCACCGATTTCGCGCTCCTCACGCCCGGTGTGGCCACCAGCCGCACCAGCCTGGGAGCCACTTTCACGGATTTTGAAACGACGCAAATTTCCTTCGGCGGCATGCGCTCATTTAGCAATGAAATCATGGTGGACGGCGCCGATTTCGTCAGCATGCACACCGGAGTGCAGCGCGTCACTCCCCCGCAGGAGTCGGTGCAGGAATTCCGTGTGGTGAACAACAGCTTTGGCTCGGAATACGGCCGCGCCGCGGGCGGCATCGTGAACATCGTGACCAAGTCCGGCACCAACACCCTTCACGGTACCGTGTACGAGTATTTCCAAAACAGCGCGACCGACGCGCGTTCGCTGCTGCAGCCCGCGCCCCTGCCGCACGAGTTGCGGCAAAATTCCTTTGGCGGATCGTTGGGCGGACCCATCCGGAAGGACAAGACCTTCTTCTTCGTGAACTACGAGGGCAAGCGGCGCGCTGAGTCGCCGACCTACGCTCCGGACCTGATCAGCAACCTGCAACTCATCGACGATGCGAAAGCGCTGATGGGCCTCGCGCCGGAAGGCTGCAGTGCCGGTCTAAGCTCTTGCACTGGTTCCAACGCGAGTTACATCAATGGTTTTTTGAAGACCGACAACGACGATACGGGTTTCGCCAGGATCGACCACCAGATCGGCGCCAACAGCCACCTGGGGATCCGCTATAACGCGGGTGACACGCGCGCCGACGGCGAGTTGGTCGGCCAGACGCTGGACGGCGGCGGCATCGGTGTCCCGAGTGGTGGGCGCAACCTCCTCATCCGCGATCAATCGCTGTTCGGGACTCTCGATACGACCCTGAAGCCCAACTTGATCAACAGCGCCCTCGTACAGTGGGGCCGCAGACATTACAACTTCCTAGGCGCTACAGGGCAACCCGATTTCAGCATCACCAACGACCTGGAACTGGGCCACAACTTCGGAACAGATGACCAGAAATACGAGAGCCGCATTCAATTCGCCGACTCGCTCTCCTGGATCAAGGGCAACCACGTTGTAAAATTTGGTTTCGACGGAAATTACATTTGGGATTCGGACGCGTTCCCCGGATTTACTCCGGTGCGAGCGATCATCCCAAGCTCCCCTGGGCTGGGCTGCTTCGCGCTCTTCGCGCAGTTTTACAATTCGCAGTTACCCGCAGCGCAGCAGAAGTCCGTCCCGGCCGACGTAGCTGCCGCCGCCGGGCCAACAGGCGGTTGCCCGGTGCCCCAGGATAATGGCGTCGTGTTCACGTACGCAGGTACGCCGCTTCCAACGAGTCCCACGGCCTGCTCCGCCACACCCTGCGCGCCGCTCGTCACGGTCGCTGGCGGCAATCCGCTGAACACTTCGACCTGGGCCAACGCGTATCCGCCTTCCCTGTTTGGGAACTATAACCATGTCATTAATCACGGTTACTGGGCCGGATTCGTTCAGGATAGCTGGCGGGTCAATCCCAAGCTGACCGTGAATTACGGTTTGCGCTGGGATTTCGAGTCCGGCCTCTCCCAATATGTGAATAACGATTACCGTGGATGGCAACCGAGGGTAGGAGTGGCTTATTCGCCGGACAGTAAGACGGTTGTTCGCGCTGGGTTTGGCATCTTTTATGACCGTTACGATATGACTTTCTTCTTCGTCCCGAATACCCAGAAGGTCGTTGCAGGGTACCTGTGTGGCAATAGCGCGCCAGCTTCGATTGCCAGTGCCTGCCAAGCCGCGGGCATTCTTCCGCAAAATCTTACGGGGATTGAATCCAATCAAGGGCAAGCCGGCCAAGGCTACCAGCTCTTTGGATTCCCCGCTTCACAGGGAGCGGCAGGAATCGCGCAGAAGATTATCCAAACGGGCGGCTACGACGGCATCGACGGGGGATCAATCGAGATGGCCGGAACATGCGCGTTGAATGGGGCCTGTGGTGTTGGTTCCGGCGGCATGGAGCACAACAGCAAGCTCCCGTATGCCGAGCAGGGAAGTTTGGAAATCGACCGGCAGTTTGGCGGTGGCTTCGCGCTCAGTCTCAGCTACCTGTTCGTGGCGGCGCACCATCTTGTTCGTGGCAACAATATCAATATCCCATGCCCGGTAGGCACCACGAAAACGGGAACGCCCACAGACCCACTGACACTGGGCCCAGGCGGCCCTCCGGAGTGGGTGCCCGGCTTGGTGAATGCCGATGGGTCGACATCTCCTTGTACCGGCACTCCCACGCTTGGGACGGGAGCGATAGCCGGTCTGGGACCCTTTTTTGCAGGGGCTGCCGGTTCCGGCTTACAGACGGTAAGCGCGGGACTGATGGACTATAACAATGACGTAGCCAATGCGGTCTATCACGGTCTTTCGGTTACTGGAATGGAGAGGCTTGGCAAGTATTTCAGCATGACGGCCAACTACACCTATTCCCATACGATCGACAACGGCAACTTCACCACGTTCATCAACCTCCCGGTGAACCAATTCGATTACAACGCGGAGCGCGCCAACTCCAACCAGGACCTGCGCCACCGTTTCGTAACCAACTTCACGTTGACGGCGCCGAGCAAGGGCTGGTACCGGAATTTCAACCTCAGCGGCATCGTCACGTTGGAAACGGGACGGCCGTTTACCATTTTCTACGGGAACAATACGCTTGGAGATATAGCCGGAGTTGCAACTGATCGCGTGGGTGGCGCGCCCCTGACGCCCCAGTGTTCATCCGTCGGCCAGTGCAGCACGATGATCCCAAGGAATACGTATTACGGCGATGCGCTGCGGACTTTGGATTTGCGGGTGTCCCGCGCGTTCAAGTTGCCCGAGAATCGACAGATCGAATTGAGCGTGGACGCGTTTAATCTTTTCAATCGGCCGAATGTCGATGAAGTGACCTCCGTGTATGGCTCGCCGGTCTTCTGCGGGACCACGCCCTCAATCCCAGGTCACTACAAGGACTCAACGACGATCGCCATCCAGCAAGGGGCAGCATCCACAGTCTGCCCCGCTGGCCTACCGCTTTTCCCGGGCGCTCCTCCTCAGCTTGGATCAGTTGCTCCCACTCCCGGTGGCGCCGCCGGTGGGGCGCTCTATATACCCTATCAACCGAATTCCAGTTTCGGTCTACCCAGGACTATGTTCAACGCCAGGCAGCTACAGTTTGCGGCGAAGTTCACATTCTGACGAATTGCATAAGTGGAGAGCAAGCGGCAAGAACGCTTGCTCGCCGCCTCGTGCATCGGATTTCAGGGGCATATCTTCAATCACCGCAGTCCGAGTTCCCGGGATATTGGAGTCCGAATTTGCAGACGTAAGCGTCGAGCGCTTCGGGCGAAGTTGCGCTCGTTAGAAGCTTGTCCCGAGGATTACTTTCCTCCACCGCACGAACATGCCGACGCTAAACGCCAACCCGGAGGCCATCGACGTCGAATTTGCCAAGTCGGCGATCGTCCTGGTGGACATGCAGAATGCTTTCGCGAGCAAGGGTGGGCTGCTCGACATCGCGGGAGTGGACCTGGCGGATGCGCCGCGCGTCGTGCGGACCATTCGAGACATCATCGTCGCCGCGCGATCGGCGGGTGTTCTGGTCGTGTATCTGCGCATGGCTTACAAGCCGGACTTGAGCGATGCAGGCGGCGCGCGTTCGCCCAATTGCTACAAAGAGCTGGCAATGCACACGATGCGGACCCGTCCGGAATACAAGGGAAAACTCCTCACCGAAGGGACCTGGGATGCGGCGATTGTGGACGATCTCACACCTCAGTCTGGAGATCTCGTAATCACCAAGACGCGCTACAGTGGATTTTCCGGCACGACGCTTGATTCGCAATTGCGCATGCGCGGGATACAATTTCTCTTTTTCGCGGGGATCGCCACGAACGTCTGCGTCGAATCCACGCTGCGCGACGCGTATTTTCTGGACTATTGGCCGATTCTGCTCTCGGATGGAACGATGCCTGCGGGCGGCCCGGGTATTTTCGAAGCGACGCTATTCAACGTGGAATCCTTCTTTGGGTGGACCGTGACTTCGGATGAACTTCGAGCGCGCTTCAACGCTTCGGCCAGGTGAGCATCTCATGTGGACGGCGGACATCGATGTTGGCGGAACTCTGACCGACGGATTGTTCACGAGCGGCGACGACGTTGTGTGCGTGAAGGTGGATACGACGCCGCACGACTTGACCGTCTGCCTGTTCGACTGCCTCAACCAGGCCGCCGATAAGACGGGATTCCCGGATGCACTTGCGTTTCTCGAGAATGTCGATCTGATCCGGTGGTCCACCACGATAACGTCCAATGTTCTCGCCGAACTGCGCGGCCCGAGAATCGGATTGCTTGTCACGCAAGGGCATGAGCAAGACCTCTACGGCAAGGATAGACGGAGCGCCATTCTCGGCCGGCTGGTGAACGATCGCGACGTCGTCGGCATCAACGGCTCCGCGCAAGAAACCGATATCATGAATGCGGCTCGCTCGCTTCTGGAAAGCGGCGTGCGCCGGATCTGCATTAGCCTGAGCGACTCGCACCGCAATCCCGCGCGCGAGATCGCGTTCAAACGCATTATCGACCAGCAGTATCCCGACCATTTTCTCGGATCCGTCCCCGTGCTCGCCGGCAGCGACATCTCGAAATGCGCCGATGACCGGACGCGCACCTACTGCGCGGCGATCAATGCCTACACGCATGGCGCGCTCGCGGCCACCTTGTTCAAGGCAGAGGACGAGCTTCGCGAAACTTCCAAGTACGCGGGGACTTTTCTCGTCAGCCACATCAACGGCGGCTTCGCGGGAATTGCCAAAACCAAGGCCATCGACACGATTGAGTCCGGGCCGGTTCTGGGAATTCTCGGCAGCGCGCATCTCGCGAAGCTCTACGGCCTGAACGATGTGATCGCGATGGATATTGGCGGAACGACGGCGAAGATCAGCGTTCTCTCCGGAGGCGAACCTATCTATCGCAAGCCCTCGGACCTCTTCGGCAATCCGCTCGAGCTCGCGCTGCCCTATCTGCGCTCAATCGCGCTCGGGGGCGGCAGCGTAGTCAAGCCGCTGGATGGCGCGAAAGGTGCAGAAGTGCAGCTTGGTCCCGAGAGTATGGGCTCGTTTCCGGGGCCCTCGTGCTACGGCTTGGGCGGAGATCAGGCGACCCTCACAGACGCATTCATTACTGCGGGGCTGATCAATCCGGATTATTTTCTGGGCGGGACGAAACCTATTGATCGCGACCTCGCACGGAAGACGATCGAGTCTCTGGTAGCGAAGCCGTTGGGTCTCTCGGCGCAAGCAGCGTGCAAGTTGATTATCGACCGCGCGTGTGAATCCGTCGCGCACTTGATTGCCAGCGCGCAGGCGGAATTGCAGCAGGATTTCTCGCATCACACGCTCTTTGCGTACGGCGGGAACGGCGGCCTCTTCGCTGCGGGGGTCGCCGAGAAAGCGGGGCTCAAATCTGCGCTGGTCTTCTCGCTCGGCCCTCTGTTTAGCGCGTTCGGCTCGTCGGTTTCGGATATTTGCCACGTGTACGAGCGCTCGATTCCGGAGGGCGATATTTCCGAAGCAAGCGCAGACAAGCTGCGGCAATTGTTCGACGAGATCAAATCGGAATGTGTGAAGGACCTGCTCGGTGAGGGAATCCGTCCCGATAATCTGACTTACACGATCGAATTTGAAGTCGCAAGCGACAACGGACATGCCATAACCGTGCCATGTCCGGAACCCGCTCTGCGAAGCGCGTCAGATTTGAAGGCCGCGCTCTCAGCCGCGTTGGCAGCGCGCAGCGAAGCGCGCACCGGCGTCGTTTCTCTCGAAATGCTGCGCGTTCGAGTGAAGAAAGCAATGCCGAAGGCGCGGCTCGTTGGCCGGCCGCTTCAGGGCGCCGATGCCTCGCATGCTCGAATCGGGACGCGAAACGTTTCGTGGGGAAGCCGCTCCGGCGAAGCGCAGGTGTATCGTTGGGAGTCGCTGCATCCCGGCAATCGCGTGGCGGGTTGCGCGGTGCTCGAAGGCGTGAATACGACCTATATCATTCCCGATGGGTGGACGATGACCATGGATCCTTACGGCAACGGGAAAATGACGCGCGCCTGAAATCCGCACGCACCCTGGAACGACGCGCGAATGGGAGCTGACGATGTCGCCTGAAACTCAAAACCGGCTTCGAGTGACCGAATATCTCGACCTGGACCTCGATCGCGAACAATGGATATGCAACCGCTGCGGGCGCACTCTCGGGCCGGCGCGGGAAAATTACAAGAGGGGTTGTCTCGTTCACGATCGTGACCCGCACGAAATCCATCCGGCGATTGTTCCAGGATCGTTCAGTTTTTCTCCCGATCCGCTGTGGGTCCGCATCGTGGAGTTTTATTGTCCGGATTGCGGCACGCAAGTCGAAACAGAATACTTGCCGCCGGGCCACCCGATCACTCACGACATTGAAATCGATGTCGAACAGCTCAAGGAACGGTTGCGCAAGGGCGAATTCGTCATCCGCAACCAGCGTCTCGAGGTCGTGGAATGAATTCCATCGACATCGATGTCGGCGGAACTTTTACCGACCTGGTCCTCAATTTCGACGGCAAGGCGCTGGTCAAGAAGGTGCCAACGACTCCCTATGATCTCTCCGTTTGTTTCTCCCGGGTGATCGAAGAGGGTGCCAGCGCGGTCGGAAAGAAGATGGAAGAGCTTCTGCCGGCCATCGACATGATCCGGTATTCGACAACGATCGCGATGAACCGGCTGATCGAACGAAAGGGACCGCGTCTCGCGCTGATCACCACGGAAGGCCACGAAGACGTCGTCCTCATCGGCCGGGGAGCGCAATGGATTGACGGCACGCGCGTGGCCGAGCGCCGCAATCTGGCGATTCAAAAGAAGCCGGACCCACTCATCCCGCGCGATCTCATCACCGGCATCAAGGAGCGCGTGGATTCACGGGGCACAGTCATTCGCCCGCTCGATGAAAATGATGTTCGGGAAAAAGTGCGCCACCTCGTAAATCGCGGCGCGCGGGGCTTCGTCGTGTCGCTGCTCTGGGGATTCTTGAACCCCGTCCACGAGAAGCGCGTCAAGGAAATCATCCGCGACGAATACAAGGAATTCCACATCGGCTATCTCCCGGTCGTTCTCGCGGGGCAGGTGAACGGCAAGCTCGGCGAATACGAACGCACGATGGCTGCTATTCTCGACGCGTATCTCCAGCGCTCGATGCAGATTGAGCTCTCCGCGATGTGGGACAAGCTGCGCGAGCGCGGCTACAAAAAGCCGCTACTGATGATCCAGAGTTCCGGCGGCGTGGCCGAAGTGTTTCGCACCACCGCGAGCCGCACGTTCAATAGCGGCCCTGTTTCCGGCCTGATGGGTGCGCACCACATCGCCAAGTCGCTCGGCTACCAGAATGTGGTCATGACGGATATGGGCGGCACGAGCTTCGACGTGGGATTGGTCGTCAAGGACAGCGTTCGCAGCTATGATTTCCGGCCGATCATTGACCGTTGGATGGTAGGAATCACGATGATCAAAACGCTCTCCATCGGCGCGGGCGGCGGCTCGATCGCATCCATCAACAAACTGCTTCAGAATCGCGTGCAGGTCGGCCCGAGGAGCGCGGGTTCGATGCCGGGCCCGGCGTGCTTCAGCCTCGGCGGAACCGAGCCGACCGTCACCGACGCCGACGTCGTGCTCGGCTACATCAATCCCGATTATTACTACGGCGGCCGGATGCGCCTTGACAAGAATCGCTCGATTCAGGCGATTCGCGAAAAAATCGCGACGCCGCTAGGCGTGAGCGTCGAAGAAGGCGCCGAACTTATCCGGAAAATCGTCAATGGCAACATGGCTTCGGCGATTATGAAAGAAGTTCATCTTCGCGGCTACAGCCCGGAAGATTTCATCCTGTTCATTGGCGGCGGCGCCGGCGCCACGCATGCCGAGGGTTTCAAGGGCGACATCCGCAAGGCCGTGACGTTTCCGTTTTCGCCGGTGTTTTGCGCCTACGGCTCGTCCACCATGGACATCATGCACGTCTATGAGACTTCGAAGAAGCTCACCCTAATGACTCCGGGGAGCCAGCAACTCACCGAGGACTACGCAACATTCAACAGCACGGTCGAGAGCCTGCTCGACCAGGCCAGAAAGGATCTTCTCGGCGATGGCCTCGATCCGGAGAAAGCGGCGTACGTTCTCGAGCTCGACATGCTCTATGGCGGCCAGTTCCATGTGAAGCGCGCTCTTTCGCCACGGATGTCTCTGCGCGCGCCGGAGGACGTCCGGGCGGTCTGCGACGCTTTCAACAAGGAATTCAGCGAGGCGTTCAGCCCGTTCGTCGTAAATCCCGAGGGCGGCATCTTCGTCGAGAGCTTTATTTTGAAAGCCATCGTGGCCACGCCAAAAGTACACCTGCCGAAAATGCCGCTGGAGAAAAGCGATCCATCCCCGTCGCGCAAAGGCGAGCGGCCGGTCTATTGGCCGCAGGCGCGCGATTTTCGCGCGACGCCGATCTTCACCTACGAATCGCTGCGCCCCGGCAACGTGGTGGAAGGGCCCGCGGTCATCGAAGGCGAATACACGACGATCGTCGTGCCCCCGGCGATGCTTTTCACGACCGATACGCAGGGCCTCGGAATATTGGAAGGATCAAGTCGCGAGTAAGAGCGAGGGAACAACATGCCCATCCCGACATTGGCGGAAAAACTCGAATGGCTGAAGCCCGCCCCCGTTACGGCATATGAAAAAGAATGCGCCGCGAAAGTTCATCAAGGCGATTACGAGATTGGCGTCCAGATCACGAACGACATTCTCGATGAGGCCATGGAAGTTTTCGTGCGCGCCTCGAGGAGTTATTTCGGCGTGTCCGGCGATTCCATGGTCGCGATCTTCACGGCGAACGGCGACCTGATCAACGCCTCCTGCGGCACCTATCTTCACGCCATCATTCAGCCGATCGTGATCAAATTTATCCAGAAGTATTACAAGGACAACCCCGGCATCCGCGACGGCGATATCTGGTACACCAACGACGCTCTCTACGGCGGCATCCACAATCCGGACCAGGTCGCGCTCATGCCGGTCTTTCACAAAGGACAATTGATTGCCTGGGCATCGGCGGCCTTGCACACTACGGAAACCGGCGCGATCGAGCCCGGCGGCATGCCCGTGAGCGCAAAATCGCGCTTCGAGGAAGGACTCAATTTGCCGCCGATCAAGATCGGCGAAAACTTCGAGCTGCGGAACGATTTCCTCGAGTTTTATTCCGTGTACGGCCTTCGCGCGCCAGCTATGTTCATCTCGGATTTACGAGCTCGCTGCACTACGGCGGACCGCGTGCGCGTGCGCTTGCTCGAACTGGCCGATAGGCGCGGCCAGGATTTCGTCGTCGGGCTGCTGCGCCGGATGTGCGAAACGGCGGAAGAAGGCGCGCGCAAGAAAATTCGGGCGCTGCCGGACGGAAAATTCCGCGCCGTGGTTTTCAACGATGCGATTGGATGGACACCGGCACTCGTCCGCGCCTGCTACCTCACGCTGACGAAGCAGGGCGAACGGCTCGTTTTCGACTTCCACGGCACTTCTCCGGAGAATCCCTCTTCCTACAACGTTCATCCGCAAGCCGTCGTCGGACACATCGCCAATTTCTTTTACGAGTATCTGTTCCACGACCTGCCAATTTGCAGCGCCACATTTGCGCCAATCGATTTCGTGTTTCCGGAAGGGATCATTCTGAACCCGGACAAGATGGCCGCGACGAGTTGCTGTGTGTTCATCGGCATGCAGACGCGCTGCGCGACGCACAATGCCTTCGCGAAGATGGCATTTTCGAGCGGGAGCCTGTGGCAGCAAATCGCGGCGGCGCCTGGCAGCCAGCACACGTCCCAAATTTGCGCCGGGCTATCACAATGGAAGCTTGCGGTTGCGGATGTGCTCTCTTTTTCACTCAACACCATGGGCCAGGGCGGGCGCGCCGCTTCCGACGGCATGGACGCCTACGGATTTGCGTGGTGCGCTTTTGGCCGCGCTCCCGATTCCGAGCAAGTCGAAAGCGAGCTGCCCATTACGGTCACGCTTTCACAGCATTGGAAAGATTCTTGCGGCCACGGGCTTCATCGCGGCGGCTCGGGCGGCGTTCAACAATGGATGATTCACAAGATGCCGGAACTCGTCTCGATGTGCATGGGCAACGGCACGAAGGTGCCGCTCGGCCAACCGCTCTTCGGCGGCTATGCGTCTGCGCCGGTTCCGGGCATCAGCGTGCGAAAGACCGACCTGCTTGAATCGATGCGCAATGCCGACTCGAGCGTGACGTTCGATCTCCGCACCATCCTCGAAAAGGGCGCGATCCACGGCGAGTGGAATTACGAACTCGTCGCGCGGACGCCGAAGGTCTATGAAGAGGGCGATCTGTTGTTCGGCTTCAGTGGTGGCGGGCCGGGCTACGGCGATCCGCTCGAGCGCGACCCGCACGAGATTCTCGAAGATCTTCGCAAGAACATCATTTCGGACTGGACGGCGCAGAACATCTATCGAATCGCATACGATCCCGAACGGCGGAGACTCGACATCGAGAAAACCAAGGAACAGCGCGATGTGGAGCGCCGCGCGCGGCTCGCCCGGGGAAAGTCGTACGGTGAATTTGAACGGGAATGGAACAAGTTGAGCCCGCCTAAGGAAATCCTGCAGTGGTATGGCTCCTGGCCAGACGCAAAGCCGACCGGGCCGATTTTCCGGCCTTGAATTGATGATGGCGGAGACCTTCAATCCCCGGCAGGTGGTGAAAGAAATTTTAGAAGGGATCGCCCCGCCACGCCCGCTCTTTCTCCCGATCGTATTCTCCCTCGGTGCCCGAATCGAAAATCTTCCGCTCCGCAATTTCCTTTCGAATCCCACGAAGATTTCGAACGCGTTGCGGCAGATCCGCACGCACTTGCACTCTGACGGCGTGACCTGCTATTTCGATCCGCTTCTCGAAGCCGAAGCGTTGGGTGCATCGCTGGATTGGGACGCACAGGGACAGCGGTCCTCATTGCGCTGGCCGCAACCCGGCGAGACCGGCGATTTGCCGGGCGGGCTTCACTCACCCGATGAAGCAGCAAGAGGTGGGCGCGTTCCCGTCGCCGTTGAAGTCATTGCGCGGCTGAAGCCCCTCGTCAGAGGCCAATCCCTGTTGATGGCCGGCGTGACAGGACCGTTTACGTTGGCCGCGCTTCTTACTCAGACGAAAGTTACGAATGGAAATCTAGATCGTGCCCCGGATGCTGCTGCGTTGGATCTTGCCGGTGAAGTGGCCGCGGCTGTCGCTCGTGCGTTTGTCGAAGCTGGCGCCGACGCAATTTTCATTCGCGAAGAGGCTTTGCCGCAACTCACGCCGGAAACTGCCGCGCAGTGGACAATGCGGCTGGCGACGACGATCAACATCATTCGTTTTTATGAAGCGCTTCCTGTTCTGTTGCTGGCTTGCCAGGACGCAGCGGCCGCGAACAGCAGCTTGATCGCCGCGACGAAATGGGATTGCGTTCTGTGTATTGAGACGCACTCAATGTCCTCGGGCAAATTTGGATCGTTCGCCTCTCTCGGGTCTTCCAGATTGGGCGTCGCGTTTCCCCCATCGATATTCGAACCGAACGCGTTGATTCCAGAGGGTGAGATGGGGCCGGGCTCGGTCGAGAATCTCGATCCGCATCCAGCCGTCATCACGACGGCTGGGGATGTGAGCGCGAATGCTGATATGAAGCGGTTGAACGAACTGGGCCGTCGCCGCTTCGGGTCGAACGCTGCCGACTCTGCCTGAGCTTGACCGCGCGCACGTGTGAAGGCCTCGCATTCATGAGCCTGTGTGGCGTATTGCACATCGATTGGTTCGGGTGTAGATTACGCCCATCCAAAAGTCATCAGGGCTGAAACGCACTCCAATGGTTGCCAAAATGCGTTTCACTACGGATTTAACACATCGGACCGAAGGGGGACTGCTATGAAAAGGTGGATTGCGATTGCACTATTCGTCGGACTCCTGTTTGGTGGCGTGGTGCTGGCACTTGTAACAAACAAGCCCTCTGCCGCAGCCGATGATCCGGTCGTTCAAGCCGATCGCGCCCTTGTGCAGGCCCTTGAAAAGGGCGATCGAGTCGCTGCCGAGAAGCTCCTCGACAACGATTTTTCCTGGATCGATTCAAAAGGGGTCATGTGGGCGAAGGATGATGCTTTTCAGGCCGGCCTCAAACCGCTAGTTCCCGACGCCGGCGTAGCGAAGATTACCGAGCACAAGTACGGGAAGGTCGTATGGATTCAGGAGAATGTGGGAAACAACTACGTCGCCCACTTTTGGGTGGAGCGCCCCGCGGGATGGCGGCTGCTCCACACCAACGAGATCACGATAGATCCCTCCCTGGCAGTACACGAAGTAAGGCCTAACTTCGCAGTACCCTGCGTTAATCCGTGCCAGCAGATCCCCTACACGCCGCTAACGGCAAATGAAAAAGCCGCTCTCGATGGATGGCTGGATCAGGAGTCCGGCACCGGACATCACGACGCGCACCTGGGTGAAGACCTTCGCGCGGTCCATTCGGAAAACGGCGTCCAGCCTCCGAAGTCGGAACGCGTGGCCAACACGGCCAAGGCCATGGCGGACCCGGCGATTCGCAACCGCCCACCGGTTGGCGTTGCCCCGGTGCTGTGGATGCGCCAGTGGGACTTAGGGGACGCGGTCGTGTCCATCATGCTGCAGCCGACATATGGCGGCAAAGCGTACTGGTCGAGCCGCGTGTTCGGGAACCACAACGGGTTCTGGATGATGGAGGAGAGCTACCACAATACGATCCAGGCTTCTCCCCTGATGACCGCGCTGCCTACCGGCGCTAAAGCTGCTCCCGGTGGTTCAGTGCCCCAGGAGTAGAGAATCCTCCATGCCCATTCATTCGAATCACGGGAACAAGATACTCGCCATTTTGCTATCGCTTTGCGGCGTGTTGGCTCTGCCGGCAATTTCGCAGGCGCAAGCCGCGCCACACTATAAGTTCGATCCCGACTGGCCCAAACTCCCCCTGCCCAACAAGTGGTGGATGATGGGCGTCACGGGCTTGGCCGTGGACAAGGACGACAACGTTTGGGTGCTGGATCGTCCGCGTGACATCGACGGCACGCAGAACTATGCAGAGCTAAATCCGCCTACTGCCGAATGCTGCGTCCGCCCGCCGGCGATGATCCACATCGACAAGAACGGCAACGTCATCGGTTCCTTCGACCCGCCGGAAGGCCACGGCATGGCCGTCGACAGCAAAGGATTCGTTTACATCGGAAACTCCGCCGACGGGATGAACACGGTCCGCAAATACGATCCCAAGACCGGCAAACTTCTCGCCGAAGTCCCTCGCGTACCGGAGAGTCAGCCGGGCGGCGGTGGAGGCGATGCTGCCCCTGAGGGTGCGGCGCGCGCTCCGGGAGGCCCTGGTCCGGTCGCGTCATTGCGGGGTCAGGCGGACGGGCGCGGCGGCAATCAACTCGATCCGGCGGCTTGGGCGGCGGCGATCGCGGCGTTCCGCGCCAAGTATCCCCCGACGACGCCGATGATCGTGGGGCAGATCGAAGAGGTTCGGCTTGACGAATCAGCACGCGAGCTCTACTGCGCTGACAGTTACCTGGGCGGGCGCGTAATGGTGTTTGACCTGGACACCTTTGCGTTCAAGCGGGGTTGGGGCGCTTATGGACATCAACTGTCGGAAATCACGACCGATGACAAAGACCGCGCATACACTCCCGGTGGGCCGGAGCCCAAGGAGTTCCGGAACCATCTCACTCTGAATATATCCACCGATGGATTGGTCTACGCTGCCGACCGCGGGGCCAACCGCATCGATATCACCACGAAACAAGGCAAGTTCGTCAAGGAGTTCCTCTTGGCCACGGAGACGGGTAATCGCGGCTCCGCTGGCGGTGTGGCCTTTTCGGCCGATCCGAAACAGCGTTTCTTGTTTATTTCGGATATTTCGAACAATACGATCTGGATCCTCAACCGGGAGGACGGAAAAGTGCTGGGCCGAATCGGCAGCGCGGGCGATTACGGCGGCCAGTTCCACGGCCTCCACATGATCGCCACGGATTCGAAAGGCAACATCTATACGGGTGAGGTGCAGGCCGGCGAACGCGTCCAGAGGTTTCTCCCGGTCAAGTGAGGACGGACCCTCTGGCGATGATTCCCGGTCACTGGCAGCGCGTTGTAATCAAGTAAAGCGGGAAAACCCATTTCACGTGACGGCGAGGTGACGCGAATGACTCGAAAATATTCTGTGGTTGTGATCTTCTCCTTTTCGGTTCTGCTCGGCTCGTACTTTTCCTTCGCGCTGCGGGTTCGCGCGCAGCAGCATGCCATGACTTTCTTCGTCACCAGCGTAAATATTGGCAAAGGAGGCGACCTCGGAGGCCTGGCCGGAGCGGACGCGCACTGCCAGGCACTGGCGACCGCGGTCGGAGCCGGCACCCGCACCTGGCACGCCTACATGAGCACACAGGCGCGCGATGATCAACCCGCCATCAATGCCCGCGACCGCATCGGCCAAGGACCCTGGTACAACGCCAAGGGCGACATGATCGCCCACGACCTTGCCGACCTTCACGGCGATACGCTCGAACAAGCGCGTCTCGGCAACAACATCACGAAGCTATCAGCGCTCACCGAGAAGGGCGAGATCGTCCCCGGCCTGAACGACAATCCTGATCCGCAGGACCGAACCTGGGCCTATGCTTCGCAGCATCCCAACTCCAACCGGCACGAAATGCTGACCGGCTCGCAAACCGACGGCCGCGCGTACACAGATAACAAGGACCACACCTGCAATAATTGGACGAGCAGTGCCGCGGGGAATGGCACTATTCAGGGCAATACGGGGCCTGCGGCCCAGATCGGGCTTTCCGACCGCAACGGCGGTGGCAACGGATCGTGGAACTCTTCGCACCCAACGCGCGGGTGCAGCCAAGAGGACATTACGTTCTCACACGGCGTGGGCCTGTTCTACTGCTTCGCGGTCAATTGAACCGAGTGACCTTGAGGAGCGTGGAATGGGGGCGGTACACAAATCCAGGAGCCCAGCCTTACGCGTCTTACCCGTCGCTAGGCGGCGCATGGTTGTTTCTTACTCAATGCGAGGGAAGGTTTCGAGTTGCCTGCCATCCGCGAGCACGACGCTCGTCAACCGCAGGCTCGTCGCTTTGTTCTTGGACTGATAACCGTTCATCGTGATTTGGTCGCCGACCTTGATGATTTTGCTATTCCACCCGGAGCGGTGAAGCACGAGCGAGTTCGACGCTTCGCCATTATAAATCTGAACGTTGCCTTGCTCATCTTTCACCTCGACGTAGATCTGCACATGAGGATTGATGTACTGGAAGTCGGTCACGGTTCCTTTGACCGTAACAATTTTCGAAGTATCTTCACCCGCGCTTCCGTGATGAGCGAACGCGGGAACCGCAAGCATTAGAAGGCCAACAAGGGCTGCGGAAAGAATCTCAAGTTTGGTTTTCATGCGGAAGCCTCCGGAGCTGAATTTCTAGACCTCGTTCGTTCCGAGCGCGCTCATCCCGTACAATGAAACAATTTTTCTGCAGAATGGACAGCTTTGCGGCCAGTGTACCATACAAATATTTGCAGGGTCACGGCCGCGTTCGGAGCACGTTCACTTTTTCCCGAAGTCCATTCGCGGGACTATATGCCGCTACAGCGAAGCGAGGTACGCCGCGATTATGCCCACCCCATCGGCGTTCAACTTCTCCATGACGGTTTCTATCAATGTGCTCCGCCTACTTGTGCCCCGCGTAAATCATCTCTTCGCAAATGAATTCTCCAATATCCCAGTCCGCTCTCAGCTGGAACACGAGCTGCGCGTTCCATGGCTTGGTGTAAGCTTTAGGATCCTCAATGGTGATGTCATCCTGCAGCGTGTCGTGATTCACGCGATGGATCCGCTCCACGAGGTGCAGTTGATCGCTGTGCGGATGCCCGATCCTGTCGAGCCAGGTCTTGTCGTTGAAGCCAATGGTGTCGACGACGAGCGTATCTCCCTCATAGTGGCCGATTGCGTGTCCCATCCACGACGGATCGAGATCATTCGGATGCGGACGCCCGTCCGTGAAAATTTCGCGCACAAAGTGATCGTACTCGAAATACATGATCACCCGGCCCGTCCCCTGGATGATCTCGACGGGGTGCGGCCGGAAATAGATGTAGGGAACACCCGGCGGCAGGCAGTTGTAGTCCGGCGAATTGGAGTCTTCCACCGCCACGGCCTTGGGCCCAAAGGTCGGTTTGGCTTCGTGGTATTTGGCCTCCGCCCAAGGTGTCATAGGCGGCTCGTCTTTGGTGAAGGCGAAGCCGGAGTAGGCCCGAGCGCTGGCGGGCGCGCGTTCCCTCCATACTCCCGATAAATCCGGCACCTGACTGGCGGCTGCAGGCGAATTTGTCGCGGCCGGTCGTGCGGGAGATTGCGCGCATAAGACAGATGAAAAAGCCAGAGCGGCAATGAGCCCAACGCCTGGCGCAATAAAATAGAGGTTTCGCATGGTACCCCTCATCTCGATTCTGGCTTTCAACCAGTAGACATCAATCTAGCACCGATCACTACAAGCCGAGTGAGCGGTTCAACCTCTCTGATTTTGCGCCGCGATCAGACGGATGAAGTCGGGCATCTCGTGCAAGGAAACGACGCCTCCTGCCGGATTGTGCATCGCCAGTCGCTGGGCTTCGTCGGGGTCGTTCATCATCAGGATGGGGTGTACGCCGACGATGCGGGCGACCTTAATGCCCTCCACGGTATCTGTAAGGAACATCGTCTTCTCTCTTGATAGGGACGGGTGAGCAAGCGCATCGAGAATCGGCGCCGACTTCACGCCTCCTGCATCATCGCGCGTGCGCACTCCGGACAAGAACTCGCCAAGAGAATTCCGCTCGATGAATCTCGCTGCCGCCCTGCGCGAAAGCGACGATGCCACAAAAAGACGGATACCCATGGATTTCAGTTCCGCGAGCGCGGGCGCGACGTCTTCATAGATGCTTGCCGCATCCACGGCTTCGATTTCAAGTTCTTCCGCGACGCTTTTCTTTCCCGCGTCGAACGGCTTTTTGTCAGCGGCGATCAAGTTCAGCAGATACCAATAGGCTTGGCTGGCGGACGAGCCGGCCTTTCTTTTTCGGCCGAACAGACGAACGGCGATTTCATGGAATGGAGCGGATGGAAATTCGGCAAGGCACCCGACCGGCTCCAGCAGGAGGGCTTCAATCGTTTGCATGCCGCCTACGCGTTCAATCTAGCGAGGCCGCTGGCAAGGAGCCCCTTCGCCATGTCGATCTTGGTGGCGTTGTATTTCAGCGGGGCTGCGTCGGCGAGGGCAACGGCGACCGCTTGCTCGCCCAGTTCCGCGTTTAAGGTTTTGCCCTTGAGGAATGCCTCCACTGTCTTTTCGCGATACGGTTTGCCGGAAATGCCGCCAAAAACCACGCGCGAGTCTTCAATCGTCTTCCCGCGAAGTTGAAGGCTTATTGCAAGCGAAGCCATGGCGAAATCCCAAACTCCCCGAGGCCGGAGCTTTTCGAACGACGCACGCACACCGGGCTTCGGCGGAGGAATGACCACGGAAGTCAGAATCTCGTTGTAGCGTACCACGTGCGATTGGATTTTCCCGTCCACCAGCATGTCGCCGGGAACCATTTGTTCGATGGTAAGTTCCTTCTCTCCTTGAGGCGTCGCCAGTTTCGCCCGGGCATCGAAAGGAATCAGCGCGGTGGCGGCGTCGCCCGGATAGACCGCGTAACACAAGCGTCCGCCCATGGCCGAGTGATAGTAGCTGTTATCGCCGATGGCGCCATAGCAAAGGTATCCGCCGTTTCTCCAGCACGAATAGCCGCCGCGCAGGTACTGGCACCAAACTTCCTGCAACAGGTCGCCGCCAAGCGTCGATGCGTTGCGCAATTCCGGAGAGGAGATTTTTCCGATTGCCTCCACAAGCATCGGATACTTTTCCTGCAAGAGCCGGGAATCGGCCAGCTCAGCCAGCTTCGTGGCCGAGCCGATTTCGACGCCTCCTTGCGCATCTTCCTTGATATAGCGGAGGTGATCGATCTTCTTGATATCGACGAGGTAGCTCGGCGCCTGCTCCAGGCGGTTCTTCAGGCGAACGAGCAGGTCCGTGCCGCCGGCGTAAACGGAGGCGCTGGTGCCGTGCTGCGACAGAATCTGGATCGCTTCGTCAACGGTGGTTGGCCGGTAGATGGAAACTTTTTTCATGCCTGCCTCCCTGACGTAAGCGATGCGCGTTTACTGGCGAGCCCGGCCATGATCTTCTCGCGCGTAACAGGGTGTTCCCGAATGCGGACGCCGCAGGCGTTGAAAATTGCGTTTGAAATCGCGCCCGGCACCGCACCAATCGTGGTTTCGCTGAAACTTTTCACGCCGTAATACCAGCGCGGCTCCAGACTGTCGATATACACCTGCGTGGACTTTGGAATGTCCATGATGGTGGGAAGCCTGTAAGAGAGGTAACCGACACTGTAATGCCGCGTGCCCGGAAATTCGCGGTCCCACGGAATTGCTTCCGTGCCCACCTGAGTGCTTTCCACTAAAGACCCGACCATGTCGGATTCGGATACGACGGGGTTGATCACCAGTCCAGTATCGTGCGTGTAGACCGACCGAACGAATCGCCAGTTGCCGGTCCAGGTGTCGACTTCCACTTCGACGAAGCACGCACCCACACCTTTGTTTAACGCGGTTCTTTCGCCGCCCGTCGTGCCGCGGCCTGTCTGGCGGATCAAGCCATTGTTCATTTTGGCCAGCGCGGCGAACGTGGTGCTCTTCCTGGGATCTTCGCTCGAGGAAATGACGCCGTCGCGCATCTTAAGCTTGGCGGCATCGATCTTGAGAACGTCGGCGGCGCGCGCGAGCAGGTCCTTCCGCAGTTTGTCGGTTGCGTTGCAGATGGCCGCTCCCTGCAGCGTAATCGTGCGGCCGCCGAACCACTCATCGCTTAACGGCGCGTGGTCCGAATCGCCCCAAACCAGGCGAATATGATCGCACGTCGTGAATCCCAGCATCTCCGCGACCATAGCTGCCTGCGCCGTAGCAGCGTTGGAGCCGCTGTCGGGAAGCGCGATCTTCATGGTCACGTTGCCGTCGGAAGTTACGTCGACATCGCTGCTGAAAATGTTCGCCCCAGGAAGCGCCGCCAGTTTGGCGTACGCCTCTTCCCCTTCGTGATAGCCCATGTTCCCGCCATGATGCTGGGACATGCCAAGGCCGAATCCGCGTTTGAACCTTCCCGGCTCGCCGCCCGCGACGGGATTGCGCTTCTCCCATCCGAATGCCTTGGAGCCTTCCCGCAGGACCTCCACTGTGGGCATCGTTTCGTATTGATGGAGCGTGTCGCCCGGAGTGAGCTGCGTCATGTGCATCATGCGGTATTGCACGGGGTCGATGCCAAAGGAGTCGGCCATTTCGTCGATCAAGTTTTCCCAGGACCACTTCGTTTCCTGCTGGATGTGGCTGCGGGACGGACCGGGGCGTGGCGCGTTCGAACGATAGGCGGACCACGTCGATCGCCAGTGAGGAACTTTCGCCGTGTACAACTCGGTTTGATTGGCCGCGTTGCCCGGACCGTCGGCGTGCACGCCGAAATCCAGGTCGCCGATGCTTACGTATACTTCGTGATCTAGAGCAACGATGCGGCCGTCTTTCTTGGCTCCCACCCGGAACTTCGTGATGGTCTCCGGCTTGATCTGCAACTGCGCCAGTTCCTGATCCTTGGGCAGCATGACCTTGACAGGCCGGCCTGTGACTTTCGCCAGATGGGCGATCATCGGATAAAATCTTTCCGCCGCCATGCGCGCCGCGCCGAACGTGCAACCATTCCATTTATTGATCACGCGGACCTTGGAAACGTCCATACCGAGCGCCGACGCAAGTGTCGCCCGCACCGGATAGATGCCCTGGCCCATACCCCACATGGTCAGTTTGTCGCCGTCCCATTTGGCGACGCTGCCGCTCGGCTGCATCGGCACGGAAACGCCGCCCGCGAAGCGGTAGCTGAATTCCTTGACCACGTCCGCATCGGCGAATCCGGTTTCGATGTCGCCGTGCTTTTCCGCCCAGGTCACATGGGGAAGATCCGTGGGCGAAAACGAATGACGGATGAGGTTCCCTTTTCCATGCCCGAGATCGGGCGCATTAGGAGCCATGCTGTCCTTCAGCAGCGAGGCGAATGGCAGAACGTCGTACGTCACCTTGATCGCGTCGGCGGCATCTTGCGCAAGATCCTCGGTCTCCGCCACCACGATGGCCGCAACTTCACCTTGAAGATTCAGCTCCCGCGGTAGAGGTTCGGGCAAGATCCTGCCCCTGGCAACGTTGGCGGTTTGCAGTTTCGGCGCATTCTTGTAGGTCAGAATGTATTTCACGCCCGGCATTTTTTCCGCGGCCGAAGTGTCGATGTCCTTGATATAGGCGTGCGGGTGAGGACTCGTGAGGAATCTCGTGTAGAGCAGGTCGGGGAACCATACGCGGCTGGCGTATTGCGCCTTGCCGGTGAACCTCGGAATGGCAACTTCGGGCAGCGGGGGCCGTGCCTTCCCTAACACGTTGAGATTTTCCGGCGGATACCCCTGCCACTTCTTCGTGACGGTCTTGCTTGCGCCTTCGATGACGTCAATGCCGGCCAGGTGCCCGCCGCTCGTCGAGTAGTCCCGCACCATCGGCATTTTGATGTGAACGACGGATTCCGGTTCGGCCTCGATGAGCGTCTTGCTTCCGCGCATGACGGCCGCGCTGTCCATCACTGCTCGAATAATGTTGGGATACGCCGAACACCGGCAAATGTGTCCCGCGAGCGCCGCTTTCACCTGATCCTCGTTCGGATTCAAATTTTTGTCGAGCAGCCCTTTCGCGGTGACCACCCATCCGGCGGTGCAGAAGCCGCAATCCGCGGCCACGCGCGTGTGGCCGATGCTCTGGAGCGGATGCATGTTTTTTTCGTCGCCCACGCCTTCAATCGTTAGAATTTTCTTGCCCACGGCTTCGGTCGCCAGGGTGTGGCAGGAATAGAACGGTGTGCCGTCCAACAGAACACTGCAGGCTCCGCAGGAGGCGCGATTGCAGCTCCGGTTGGTGCCCGTCAAGCCCAGCTTCATCGAAATCACTTCCCACAAAGTGGTGCGCGCTTCGTATTCGGCGGCATACGATTTGCCGTTGACGAGAAACATGGCTTTTTCATTCGAGAAGGGCGCAGCCACGGAAGGAAAAAGCGCAGGCGCCGCAAACAATGATTCCCCGGTGACGGCCCCGAGTTCCCCAGTCACGGCCGAGAGCGCGACACCGATTCCGGCGGCCTTGAGAAAGTTTCTACGGGAATAACTCATTTCGACCCTCCGTCCTTTGGAAAAACGTTCGGCCGGTATTGCTTGTGGCAAGTCGTGCAGGAATTGTCCACGGCTCCGGCGAGACCTGCGAGCGCGTTGCCATCCTTGGCCTGTGCGGCTTTGTAAGCAGAGTTCCCGGCGTCCACGAGCAATTTCGCGTCCTTCATCCAGTCGCCTTGATCTCGCGCGCGGCCTGGCAGCATCAGCATGTTTCCGGATTCCGACAGCGTCACCGCGCTGCGCCGCACCGCCGCCCACTCTTTTTCATCCTTAGGTCCGCCGCGATAGATCGCGAGCAGGATGTCATTGGACGAGGGATGGATAAGATCGAGCATCAGTTGCCTGACGCTGGCCACAGGCGGAAAAGGCTCGGAAGGGGCTTGAGCAAAGACAATCGTGCTGAGGGAGAATCCGCCTGCAAGCGCGATTGCAGAAATGAGGCCGATCCAGACGCGTTTCATGTTGGTTCTCACTGGCATCATTGCCATTTAGCGCTTTGATGTCAAGGTGCAGAAATCCGATCAGGAACCCCCGTTACAGCTCCGGCGCGTTCTTCGAACGGGCGATTGGCGTACCGACGGGCCCACTCGGAATCTGGCCGGACGAGGTCGGACCCGTTTCAGACTCGGCGTAGTGCTTGCCACCGAATACTTGTGCGCCCCACTTCTTTACGTCTTCCATGTAAATGTAAAACACAGGGGTGAGGAAAAGGGTCACGAGTTGGGAAAAAGCCAGACCTCCGACGACCGACACACCTAGTGGCCGGCGCGCTTCGCCGCCCGCCCCAATCCCCAATGCGATCGGGAGAGTGCCCATCAGCGCAGCCATCGTCGTCATCATGATGGGGCGGAAGCGGACCAAGCACCCCTGATAAATCGCTTCGGCCGGACTCTTCCCTTCCTTGCGTTGGGCTTCGAGCGCGAAGTCAATCATCATGATGGCGTTTTTCTTGACGATGCCGATGAGCATCATGATTCCCACAAAGCCGTAGATGTCCAGGTTCATATCGAGGAGCGGCGATATCAAACCTTTCGTCGCAGCCGTATGGAAGAGGTACAGCGACAGGAGCGCTCCGAAGCCAGCGGATGGCAGCCCGGACAGAATCGTAAGCGGGTGCAGGAAGCTTTCATAGAGAATGCCGAGAATGATGTAGATCACCAGGATGGCCATGACGAGCAGCATGCCAAGGCCCGCAAGCGAAGATTGAAAGGCTTGCGCGTTGCCCTGGAAAGTCGTCGTGGTCGTCGGCGGAAGAGCTTGTCTCGCAAGATCATTGATCTCGGAGACTGCGTCTCCAATGGAAGTGCCGGGCTTCAGGTTAAACGAGATCGTAACCGCGGGTAGTTGTCCCAGATGGTTCACTGAAAGTGGCCCCAGCGTCGGGCTGAGTTTGGCTACGGCGCTGATCGGCACGAGCTGCCCCGTCGCGTTTGAAAAATTCTGCGATCCTGGCGCTGAGTGAACGTAGAGAGACGCGATCTTGTTCGCGTCTCGCTGATATTCAGGCTCAAGTTCCAGGATGACCCAATACTGGTTATTCGGAGCAAATATGGTAGAGATTTGCCGCTGCCCATAGGCGGAATAGATTGCGTCCTCGATTTGATTCACCGTAACTCCATACGAGGAGGCCGCGTCGCGGTCAATTTGGATATTGATTTGGGGATTTCTGATCTGGAGATCGCTGCTGACGTCCGTGAGACCCGGGAGTCCGCGCATCTTGGCCGTGAAATCCTGAGCCGAACTGTAAAGCTCGTCCGTATTCGGGCTCTGAATGGTGAACTGGTAGAGCGCCTTGCTTTGCAGGCCTCCGATGCGGATGGGGGGATCATTGCGTAGGAAGGTCACCATCCCGGGCACGGCGGCAAGTTTGGGGCGCAGCTCGTTGATGACCTGGTCGACCTGCGGGCGCTCCGACCGCGGCTTTAGGCGGATGTTGAGCCCGCCTTGATTCAAGGTTCGGCCGCCAGATCCGATGGATGACAAGACATAAGCAACCGAGGGATCCTTCGTCAGGATTTCGGCGATCTGTTGCTGGTGCTCGACCATGGCGTCAAAGGAAATGCCCTCAATCGCTTCCGTGGTCCCATTAATCTGATCGATATCCTCGCTCGGCAAAAATCCCTTCGGAATGATGACTGCAAGATAGTAGGTCCCAACCACCAGGGCCGCCGAAATCATCATGGTCGTGAGCTTGTGACGGAGCGAGACCTGGAGGCAACGCTCGTATATCCGCTCAAGACCCACCTGCATGGACTCGAAGAAATTGTAGAGCCGGCCGTGCCGGATCTCGCGGTGAGGTTTCAGGAACCGGCTGCACAGCATCGGCGTAAGCGTCAAGGACACGAATCCCGACACCAGGATGGCCGTCATGATGGTCACGGCGAATTCGTGCAAGAGCCGCCCGAGAACTCCTCCCATGAACAACACCGGAATAAACACGGCCGAGAGTGACAGCGTCATGGAAAGAATCGTAAAGCCTATCTCCCCCGAACCGTTGATGGCCGCTTCCATTACGCCTTCGCCCTGCTCCATATGACGCACGATGTTCTCGAGCATCACGATCGCGTCATCCACGACGAAGCCTACGGAGAGAGTCAGCGCCATCAGTGAAAGGTTATCGATCGAATAGCCGCACAGATACATCACGGCGAAAGTGCCCACCAGGGAGAACGGAAGTGCAAGGCTGGGAATCGTGGTTGCCGAAAAGTTCCGCAAGAACAGGAAGATGACCATGATCACGAGAAAGAGCGCCAGCTCGAGAGTGAACTTCACATCGTCCACCGAGCTGCGAATCGTGACCGAGCGGTCGAAAAGAACCCTCATCTTGACGGAAGGAGGCAGCACCGACTCCAAACGCGGAAGCATGGCCTTGATGCCGTCCACCACTTGCACCGCGTTGGTGCCCGGCTGCTTGAAGATGACCATCGGGATTGCGGATAGGCCCTTCGGAGAGTTCTCGTCGTAAAAGAAATTCACGTTCTTGTCGTTTTGCACGCTGTCGATGACGCGGCCTAAATCCGACAGCCTGACCGGGGAGCCATTGCGGTAAGCGACGATCAACTTGGAATAATCAGCGGCGTTGTAGAGCTGTCCTTGGGTCTGCACGGTCGGCGCGCGCTGCGGGCCCCAGATCGTGCCCGTCGGAAGATTTACGTTGCCGTTGGTTAGGGCATTCTCGACGTCGTCAATTCCGATCCGGCGAATCGCGAGGGCCTGGGGATCCAATTGGATGTGCGGAGCGTATTTAAACTGGCCGTAAATCTGTACGAGCGCGACCCCGTTGACCGTGGAGACGGTTGGCGCGATGAACGTCTCGGCATATTCATCTACCGCGGAGAGCGGCAGCGTGTCGGAAGTGAGGGCGATGAATAGGACCGGGTAGTCAGCCGGGTTTTGCCGATAGTATGCGGGCGGTGCCGGCATGTCCGGCGGCAACTGGCGGGCCGCTTGAGAAATCGCGGCTTGCACATCTTGAGCGGCGCCGTCCAGATTGCGGTCGAGGTTGAACTGCAGCACGATCGAGGTTGCGCCAACCCGGTTCGACGAAACCATCGAATCGAGGCCGGCGATATTGGAAAACTGTTTTTCGAGCGGCAAGGCAACCGCCGCGGCCATCGTATCGGGATTCGCGCCGGGCAGGTTCGCATAGACGTTGATCGTTGGATAGTCGACGTTCGGCAGATCGCTGACCGGCAGGACGCGATAGCTGGCAATCCCGAACAGCAAGATGGCCATCATGACCAGCGTGGTCGCGATGGGCCGTTGAATAAATCGTTCGGGAATGCTCATGCCTTGCTCCCGTGAAATTTGGTCAGGCGCCGGCTATTGGGGCCGAGGATGATTTGGATCGCTTTGAGGTGAATCCCCAGCCGCTCCCTTTTGCGCTGCCGAGGCCGCTGCGTCGCCAGGGCGGCCTGCGGATTCAGCCATCGGTTCGGGGCTGCCGTTTTTGGCCTCTATTTTCGCTCCGGGCACCAGGTTAACCTGGCCGTCGAGAACGATGACCTCGCCGGGCTGGAGGCCCTTGTCGACTACGGTGTCATTATCGATGGTCCTGTTCGGCACAATCGTCCGCTGTTCCACTTTGTCGTTCGCTTTCACTACATACACATATGAACCTTCCTGGGTCGTGACGATCGAATGTGCCGGCACCACGGTGGCGTTGGGCTGCTGCGAGAGCGTAAGTAAAACACTGACGTACAAGCCCGGCCAGAGACGATTCTGGGAATTGTCGAATGTCCCTCGCAGATGAATCGTGCCGGTCGTGGAGTCCACGATATTGTCCACGAATGTCAGCGTGCCTTCCACGGGCCGTCCTAAATTCTGGGGTATCGTGACCGTGACATGCAGCGCGCGCCGTTCGATGTCCTCCTTGATATCAGGCCAATACTGTTGTGGAACAGTAAAATTCACATAAATCGGATTCACTTGATTGATCACAACGATCGGGACGTCTGCCACTTTCACCAGATTCCCGGCTTTCACCATGACCGTGCCAGTCCGCCCGTCAAGCGGCGATTCGATCGTGCAGTATTCCAGATTGAGCTCTGCGGTCTTTACGGCGGCTTCGTCGGCATTCACGACGGCATCCGAGGCGTCCGCGGCGCTGGTGAAGGAATCGACCTGCTCCGCCGGCACTACGCCCTGGTCGAAAAGCGTCTTGTAGCGCTGCGCCTGCGCGCGATTGTACGTTCCGGTGGCCTTATCGCGTGCGAGTGCGGCCTTGGCTTGCGCCAGCGCCGCTTCATAGGGCCGCGGGTCGATCGTGAGCAGTACTTGGCCCTTCTTGACGAAGTCACCCTCTTTGAAATGGATGTTCTGTACTTCGCCGGCCACCTGCGTCCTGATAGAAATCGTGGATATCGCCTCCACGTTTCCGACAGCCGTCACGACGACGGGCATAGTCTTTTGGGTAACTTTGGCGACGGTGACTATTGTTGGCGGACGCTCGGGAGTCGCCGCCTGCTGTTTTGCGCATCCTGAAGCGAACGCGGCGAAAGCGATCAAGCAGTTCGCGGCGCGCATCCAACGGGCCCAGCACATGGTTGCCCTCGAGTTCCTGTGGGACCGAGTCATGATTCAGGTAACCGCCTATCGGAATGGGGCACTATCCCCCGATCTTGCTCATTGCGCATTCTGTGAAGTGTTCGACGCCTCAGAGCCGGGACCGGTTTCAAGCGAACCTGCACTTCTGGAAGGCATCTCTTGCGATCCGAATTCCTTAGCCCTGATTCTCTCCAGGCGAAATCTGCGCTGACCCAGCTAATGCACTTGCGCGTGCTCCACCCTGACACTCGTACGTTCCTAATTTGCCTTTGCTTTATTATACGGTAGGAGCCTTCCATTTGTTATTCCTTCCCTCCCAGTTGTGGGGTAAATTATGCATATTCTTGAGGAGATTTACCCTGGCTTTCCTGGGAAGGTTTTATGAGCAAACGCAAGAATGATATTTCGCGCAGACAGTTTCTCGAGGGCACAGGCGCAGTTCTCGCCGTGGCAACAGCGGGGCCGGCGCTCAAGGTGGAGATTCCTACCGCGAACCCGCCTGAAACAGATGGTGTTGCATCCGGGGTGCCCACCACGGCGATTCGACTTGTGGTGAATGGCACTGAGCATCGACTGGACGTTGAAGATCGTTGGACTCTCGCCGAGCTGCTCCGCGACCATATCGGCCTGACGGGCACAAAGATCGGTTGCGACCGTGGCGAATGTGGAGCCTGCACGGTGTTGCTGGACGGCAAACCCGTATACTCCTGCAGCAATCTGGCGGTCTGGGCCGACGGGCGAGAGGTACAGACGGTCGAGGGTCTTGCCCACGGAGAGCAACTCGATCCGCTTCAGCAGGCGTTCGTGGAACATGACGGGCCGCAATGTGGGTTTTGCACATCGGGACAGCTCATGAGCGCCAAAGGATTGCTCACGCACAACCCTCATCCGACCGCGCACGAGGTCCAGGCGGCCATGACCGGCAATATCTGCCGCTGTTCCAACTACAACCGCTACGTGGAAGCTGTGCTGGCGGCAGCCGGCAGTAAGAACGCATCGGCGTCCAATGGCAATTCGGGCCGCTCGACGGCTTCGACAAAGGCGGGCGCAGAAGCCTCCGCCAAAAAACGCCGACGCAATTCAGAAGTTTCCTCCACCGATGCAGGAGGCGCGCGATGAGCCGGTTGCCCACTCTCGCTTCACTGAAGACGATCGGCCATGCTACACCCCGCATCGACGCCGTGGAGCGCGTCACAGGGAAAGCTACATACAGCGGCGATGTCCATCTCACTGGTCTGCTCTACGCGCGAATTCTGCGCAGCCCCCACGCTCATGCTGAAATTCACAAGATAGATGTCTCCAAGGCCCAGGCGCTGCCTGGCGTCAAGTTCGTTCTGACGCATGAGAACTGCACTGTCGTTTGGGGCGCCGGCTCGATCGCCGGCGGGAGGCAGTACGTTGACGAGATCAAGAAAACAACTCGACAGAGACGATACGCCTTCAACAACCCCGTGCGCTTTTTCGGGGAACCTGTAGCTGCTGTCGCCGCGACCGATCGTCATATCGCGGAAGAAGCCCTGCGACTAATCACCGTTGAATACGAGCCACTTCCATTCGTGCTCGATCAGGAAGAAGCTCTTCGCCCGGAAAGCGTCCAGATCTGGCCGGAGGGCAATGTCTCGCTCGATGTGAAGAACGAGGCCAAACCGGAAGTGTATCGCCGTGGAGATGTCGAGGAGGGCTTCCGCACAGCCGATCACGTGTTCGAGGATCGCTACACCACAACCTACGTGCACAACGCGCAAATGGAACCCCGGGTTTCGGTTGCGAGTTGGGAAGGGGACAAGCTGACTCTGTACACCCCGACCCAGGGCACCTCGAATTGCCGCCATGACATGGCCAGAGACTTAGGGATCCCCGACGAAAAAGTGCGCGTCATTTGCAAATACATGGGCGGCGGATTCGGCAACAAGAACCAGAATCAGGATGCCGATTTAATTGCCGCGGTGCTGGCCAAGGAAACAGGCGCGCCGGTGAAGCTGGAGCTTTCGCGCAAGGAAGATTTTATTGGCGTCCACGGCCGCTGGCCGACGACGCAATATTACAAAGTCGGCGTCAGCAACGATGGCACGCTGCAGTCGCTCCAGTTGCGCGGCTATAGCGGCATGGGGCCATACCGCAAGAACTCGGGAGGGATCACTGGAGTCGAACTCTATCAATGTCCCAACGTGGAGAGCACCGTTTATCCCGTGTATACCAACCGGGCGGTTTCCGGAAATTACCGGGCGCCCGAGTTTCCTCAGGGCTTCTTCGGCATCCAATCGATGATGGACGACGTCGCCTACAAGATGAAAATGGATCCGGTCGAATTCGTTCTGAAGAACATGACGCGGAAGTCGAATGACGAGGTTCCCTACTCGAACTACACGCTGGAGGAGTGCATCCGCCGAGGGGCAGAGGCCTTCGAATGGAAGAAGCGCTGGCATGCGCCGGGGTCGGGGCCGGGAACTATCAAGCGCGGCGCCGGCATGGCCTTCATGACTATTCGGTCGCCCCTGGGGCAGAGCAGCGCGGTGATTCGTCTCGATTCGAATGGCCGGTATACCGTGTTCGTTGGCGTTACCGACATAGGAGCCGGCGCCAAAACCACGATGAGCATGATCGCGGCCGAGGAACTGGGGGTTCCGCTGTCGGATGTGGACCTCGTGTGGGGTGACACGGACCGTTGTCCCTACTCGGTGGGCGAGTCAGGCAGCCGGACCACGGACATGACCGGTTATGCGGTCATCGAGGCTGCGCGCGATCTCAAGCGCCAGATTGCGGAAAAAGGGATGCCGAAGGGCGAGAACGCGCTGATCGCTTCCGCTTCGCCGAATCCGAAGTCGGAGGGCAAGGTGCGCAAATCGTTTGGCGCGCATTTCGTGGAAGTAGAAGTCGATACGGAACTCGGGCGGGTGCGGGTTCTGAAATATGTTGCCGTCCACGATTCCGGCCGCATCATGAATCCATTGACGGCAACCAGCCAGATCAAAGGCGGCGCGACGCAGGGCATCGGGATGGCGCTGCACGAGGATCTGGTCTACGACCGGCGCAGTGGACAACCTCTTAACGCCGGCTACTACGGTGCGCGGATCATGACCCATCTGGATGCGCCCGAGATCGAAGTGATCTTCATCGAGAGCGACGACGGATATGGTCCCTTTGGGGCCAAGTGCATCGGCGAGGCGGGAATCGTTCACGCCGTTGCGGCCGTCGGCAACGCCGTCTTCAATGCGATTGGCCGCCGCATGAAGGATTTGCCGATCACGCGCGACAAAATTCTGGAGGCGCTGGCATGAAAACCTTCGCCAACAAGAACCCGCAGACTCTCGAGCAAGCAGTTTCGTTCGTGCAGCAGACGCGAAAGGATGGACAGGCACCGTCGTTGGTCGGCGGCGGCAGCGATCTTTTGGGAATGGTGAAAGAATTTCTAGTCAAGCCGGACGTGCTTATTAACCTGAAAACGATCAAGGGACTCGATCAGGTGGCGCCAGCGGCGGGCGGCGTAAATATCGGCGGTCTTATCACCCTCGATACGCTAAGCAACCATCCATTGATTCGGAGCCAATACTCGGTGCTGGCCGAAGCGGCCGGAACAGTTGCGACTCCGCAGATTCGCAATGTTGGCACGCTTGCAGGCAACGTTTGCCAGCGTCCGTGGTGCTGGTATTTCCGGAACGGTTTTCCTTGCCTCAAGAATGGCGGCGACCAGTGTTTTTCCATCGTTGGTGATAACCGATTCCATGCGATTTTTGGAGGCGGGCCCAGCTACATCGTCCACCCATCGGACACCGCTCCGGCGCTGGTTGCGCTCGAGGCGAAGTTCCGGATCGCAGGACCCTCGGGCGAACGTGTAGTGCCGGCGGCGGATTTCTTCGTTTTGCCTCAGAAAGACGCCACGAAAGAGAATGTTTTGGCCGCCGATGAAGTGCTCGCCGGAGTGCAATTGCCGCCAGAGCATACCGGCAGGCGGAGCACCTATAACAAGGTGCTCGACCGCGAAGCATGGACGCACGCTGTCGTCAGCGCGGCAGTTGTGCTCGACATGGACAACGATATCTGCCGGAGAGCGAGTATCGTCCTGGGCGGTGTCGCACCGATTCCCTGGCGTCTGCCTAACGTCGAACGACTGCTCACCGGCCAGCGCATCACGCCGGAACTGGCGGCCAAGGCCGGAGAAGCGGCGATCGTAGGCGCTCAGAAGCTCTCCAAGAACGCGTACAAACTTCCAATGACGAAAGCGCTCGTCCGGCGCACTGTGCTTGCGCTCGCGACGCGCGCATAGAGACATTCAATTTCGTTCATCCCTATGCAGACCTTGAACCGCCGCGATTTACTCTTGCTCGGAATTCAGCGGAGGACCCGCTCGATCGAACTCTCCTGCGAGCGGCTGTACATGAAATACTGCGACTCTCAGCTGGACAATTCCACACAGGAACTGTTCGAGCGTCTTGAGTTTGAATTGAGGAGCGTTGAAAATCTCCAGTTGATCGACACGAATTGGCTCGCGTGCCAGGGTTTTGGAGACCGGCTCGAACCGCTCTTGATTTCTGTCCGGGCCCGTGGCAGGCAAGTCACGTATTCGCGCGAATCAAAGAGAAGCTCGAAGTGTGTATGAGGAATTGCCGCGGCAGTAGCTAAGCGGCGGACCATACTGCTTGTTTCCTACGAAAAGCCAATCCAGCGCCCGCCGATCCCCACGCCGGACCACAACAGGATCGAAACGAGGGCCACTACTTTACTCCATACAGGCATCGAGCGCGTCTCGCCTGCCAGGATCACTTTGCGTTGAATCGTAAACGTAAAAACGATGGCCAGAATGAGCGATGCCATCTTGAACCAGAAGGCCTCATGGTAATACAACTTTATCGACTCGGACAGGAACAGCAGGCCCCCCGTGGTCATCATCAGTAGAAGGCTGCCGATCAGCCAGGGCTGTGCATCGCGCGCAAGCTGCGCAGTAGACTGGCGCCGCAATCCAAGACCCAGCAGGCGTAGATCGACGACCAGCACCGCTCCCCCGATTAGTCCAAGCCCAAGGAGGTGGATCGCCTCGATCAACGGGAACAACCACGACGACTGTCTAATGGTGTTGCCGATTCCCGACTGTTCGCACCAGTGAAAAAAATCCAGGACCGACATCAGTGCTCCTCCGATTGTCCGGGCACGCAACTGGTCAGGAAATTGACGATCGGGCGCTGCGGCTGCCGGTCGCAGTCGAACCAGTTGTAGGCAATCATTCTTCCCGAAAGGACGATGCAGACCCACAGGACAAGAGAAAGACCGCCGGCAACTTTGGCTGCTCTAGGGGGCGCACTCGCCACATCCCACGTGGCGACGCGGCGATAAATGCCCGAGTGAAAAATCCAGACGTTGAGGCCGGCCAGCAGCAGCATGATCATTTTGGTTCGAAAGAAAATATTCTGGTAAGACCGCACCGGGATCGCGGTGAAGAGGAGGGTTCCGCTGATGACCATAACCACAAAGCCCACTACGGTCCACGGCAGCAGGCGCCGGGACATTTCCGATACCGGCACGCTCCGCATCGTCCAGCCAAGCAGGCGCAGGTCGAACATCACCGCCAGTCCGAAGAAGAGAGCCAGCGTCCACACGTGAACCGATTCGATCAGGTCATAGGCATAGCGCGATTCGTGGAGGCCGACGCTCCATGAGGAATCCCCCAGGCGGTTGAAGAAAGCAAGGAGAGAGCCCCCGATTCCTTGGCTGGCGGGCGTCTGCAATGACACCGCTGAAAACACGTGTATCTGACGCCCGGCGTTCCCCCAAGCGGGCGCCACAGTGCGCGCGGTCGTCAGGTAGCAGAGCGCCAGAACTAGACAACATAAAAACGCTAGCGATCGAAGTTGCACTCAGAACTCAGTTTGTTCTCTGTGATATCAAGCTTTCGTGTCCCAATTTCCAAGCAATCCCGGCAAACTGAACGTAAATGTACGGAGCTGAATAGGACCATCCTCGCGCGCGTGAGATTGAGCGCAGTCTGGGCTATTTTTTCTGGTCAGGCGTCAACTCGTAGGGAGCGCCGGTCCCGGACGAGCCGAGAAACAACTTGCGCCCGTCAGGAAAAGTAAGATCCCTGCCGTTGGCGCGATGCGACCCGTCCTTCGCCTGGTAGCCATCGACCACGACCTCGGTGCCGGGCAGCAAGGACTCCTTGGTGAAGCCGCGCCGGAAAAGCACATTGGGCGTACCCGCTTCGATGGCCCAGTTTTCCACCGTGCCGTCGGGCTTCTTCACATCGACGTGCAACCAGGTATGGGGATTGATCCATTCCATTTTCGTGATCGTCCCCTTGAAACTTACCGATTTATTCGCGTCGAATTCGGCCGCAAACGCGTGGTGCGCCGAGACGCGTGCCGCTCCTCCGCATAATGCGAGACCCGCGATGACGACAATTCCAAGCTTCATTCGCATCGAATCCAGCCTCCTGCCGCGTGCAGAACCATGATGGACGCCGCAGCCCGCGGCGGCTCGACGATCCCGGTTTGGGATGAGCAGCGCCCGTCCATATTACTTACCGCCGTACCAATCATAAAAGCGGTCACCCGGCGGAACTTTGCGGGTGATATCGATCGACATGGTTTCGCCTTCCCAGTGCTTCACCAATTGTTGCTTGCGAAGGCCTCCGTACATGAACTCCTCGACGAATTCGTTGCAGCGAAACTCGAGCAGCTGCATGTTCGGTTCCACGCGGCGATAGAGCGGCATGGCGATCCGCCACGGCCGCGTAAAGACCTTGGGATCCTCGATCGTCACTTCGTATTGAATGATGTCAGGCGACATGAGCGTGAAGCGCTCGACCAGGTGCAACGCGTCGCTATGGAAATTGCCGGCGCGATCGAACCAGCTCCGGTCGTTGAAATTTGTCACGTCCACGACGAGCGTGTCTCCGTCCCAGTGTCCGACGGAGTGGCCCATCCAAGTATCGTCCGGCGGCCCCGCGACTTTGTCCAAGTGAATCGTGCGCGCCGTGTTCGAGAATTCGTACGCCATGTGAATCTTGTCCGTGCTCTGCGTGATCTGAAAAGGATACGGCATGTACATGGCGCGGGGGACGCCCGGCAAATAACACTTCAGCTCAGGGTCGCGATCGATCCAGTGTTCCGCGTTCCCTTTCTTTATCAGGAGGGCTTCGGGTTTGTAGGGGATCTGACCGTCGCCTTGCACGACACCGAGCGATCCCGGTACGGCGCCTGCCGCACCGAGCGCGAGAACCGGCGCCGCCGGCACGCGCGCGTATTCATAAGGAAAAATGCCCGGTTGCGTGACGGCGCCGGGGAGCGCCGCATGCGCCTGCAAATCCCAGTTGGCTTCGTTATTGGCTTGCCAGATGCCGCTGAAGTTCGGCTTCCCTGCGACGCGGGCCGGCCGCGCGGCCGAAACGGCCTGCGTCTGACCAGAGGTCCGCGCTATGAACACCGAAACGGCGGCGCTGGCAGCGACCGCAGCGAAGGCGACCGTGAACATTGAGCGTGAGAATCGGCCGCGCATGTTGGTCTCCCTATCCCTTGGCAATCAACGTTACTGTAACGGATCGTCTTCCACGCCCACAAAATCTGTCGCGTTGTCGCTCTTGGCCGGATCAGGCCCTCGGCCCTCCGCGAAGGCGCGTTCTGCCATCCGCGCGGACAGCATCACCGACGGCAGCGCGTAATTGCCTTCCACGCAGCGAGGCTCGTAATAAATTTTGTTTTCCTGCTCGCTTTGTTTGGTGAACTCTTCTTTCACCGTCCAGGGCCGCGTCCAGACCGTGGGATCCTCGATCGTAACCGCGTACTCCAGCGTTTTCGGTCCGGTCCGCGTCCATCGTTCGACCAGGTGCAATTTTTCCCGCGAGCCCAGAAAATCCGTCTTTGGACTGAAATTCGCAACGTCGATCACCAGCGTATTGCCCTCCCAGTGACCGCGCGAATCGCCAAACCACTGGCGGATGTTCGCGGGCAGGTGCGGGCTTCCATTCATGACGATATTGCGTTGCCAGCCTTGCCCCTGGCCGACGTCGTAGTACATCGCGATGCCGCCAGGCGTCTGCACGATTCGGCGAAAACTTCCGCCATAAGCCGTTCCAAACTCGGGCAGGCCGCCGGTCAAACACCGGTCCATTAAGGAGCCATCCTCCGGACCATTGTGGCGATTCATGCGCGCGGTATTGTAGCGGGAAGGAAGTTCGGAAAATCGCGGCGAGGGCGTCGGATCGTACTTGCCGCCGCTACACGCCACGGACTCGGTCTTGCAAGTCTCCGTCGCTTGGAGCAGCGCCAAACGAAATTGTTTCTCCGCGGCCGCCCTCTGTTGAGCTTCCGGCGTCAGGGATGGAATCCGGCCATCGGGCGGATCCACAATCAGGGACGTGCGCGTGCCGGTGCGCTTTAACATCATGAAGACGGAGTTGTAAGCGCCGGCGACGTCGAGTTCGGTTCCGCGCTCCACGCGCTTGTCACGGCCGAGGAGCGCGGCGCGTTCTTTATCCAACTCGGCGCGCTGCGCCTCGGTGAAAAATTCCTGCTTCGCGTACTTGGGGGACCGCTGCAACGGCGTATCCGACTCGTCGGTCCAGATGCCTTGCAGATCGGGTTCGCCCCACGGTGTTTTTAGAGCTGCCTCTGAAGTCTGCTGCGCGACGGTCACCTGAATCGGCCTGATAAGAACCAGCGCCGACACGATGACGGCCGCCACACCGATGGATGTGAGGGGTCGATTGCACATGAATGACCTCCCGTTGCTGCCGAAATAACCGAGGAAACTTTCAGAGAACCGATGCGGTTTCAAAACCGCAGGATCGCGCCATTATCGTCAAACTACCATGCCAGTGTCCAGAGGATTACATTCCGAGCCGCGACCGAGGCGGGTCCGCCACCCGTCGTCGAAAACTAGACGGAGGCAGCCTCTGTTGACGTGGCGCTGGAATCTCGCTACCTTACGCCGACAACGGCCCCACAGGGAGACTCCGAATATGCGAATCCGATTGAATCTTTCGACTGCTTTGATTGCGAGCGCCGCGATGGGTGTTGTGTTTTGTTTGGCCGCGATCCGGATGACCGGTCAGGCAGATGGCACGAAGCGGGCGGCCCGGCCCGCGCCCGCTTCGGCCCAACATCCCAATTTGAATGGCATCTGGCAGGCGACGACGACCGCGAATTGGGACCTGCTGGCCCATTCGATGCGCCCGGCAGTCGCGCAGCCCGGCGTATACCCCGACGTTCCGGTGCTTGCGGCGCCTGTGCTCGCTTTGGGTTCGGTTGGCGGTGTGCCCCCCGGCCCCGGTGTCGTGGAAGGCGACGCGATTCCGTACAAGCCGGAAGCTGCCGCGAAAAAGAAAGAGAACGCCGAACACTGGCTCGATCGCGACCCGGAAGTCCGCTGCTATATGCCGGGAATTCCGCGGGCGATGTATATGCCCTATCCGTTTCAGATTACGCAAGGCACGAACAAGATCGAGATGTCGTTCGAATTCGCCGGCGCAAGCCGCACCATTCACCTCGACCCCGTGGACCCGCCGCCTGCCGACACGTGGATGGGCCATTCGGTGGGCCACTGGGAAGGCAACACGCTGGTCGTGGACGTGAGCCATTTCAACGACCGGACCTGGTTCTCGCGTTCCGGCGATTTCCACAGCGATGCGCTGCACGTGGTCGAGCGGTTTACGCCGGTCAATTCTTCGTTGCGGCCGGACGCGCTGCGATACGAAGTGACGGTCGAGGATCCAAATGTTTTCACGCGTCCCTGGAAGATGAGCATGGTCCTGTATCGTCAGCTCGAACCCAACGCGCAACTGATGGAGTACAAATGTGTCGAGATGGTGGAGGAAACTTTCCTGGGCCATCTGCGGAAGAAACAACTGGTGAAGCACTGGGAGGGCGATACGATCGTGATCGACGTCACGCGCAAGGTGCCCGCCGGCGACAAACTCTATGAACGCTGACGAAAGCGGGAAAACAATCGGCACTCTACAGATGGAACAGTCGCTGCGCAACAAGCGAACCATTGAATAGCGAAGGAATCGCAAAACAATTATTGGTCGCCAGCGCCTCCTGTGGCGTTGTCCTCAAGCGCCGGATCGGGACCCTTTCCCTCAGCGAACGCTTTTTCCGCGGCGCGCGTATTCACGAGCATGCCGAGCATTCCGTAATTCCCTTCGTGACATCCGCCTTCATAGACCATATTGGGTTTGTCGGCATTCTTGCGTAATTCCTGCACGAAGGTGAAGGGCTTGACCCAGGTCGTCGGGTCCTCGGCGGTAATCGTGATCCGCAGGGTTGCGGGATCGATGCGCCTGTAGCGCTCGATGAGATGGAGATTCTCGCGCGACCCGCGAAAGTTGGTCTCTTCGCTGAAGTTGGTGACGTCCACCACCAGCGTATCGCCTTCCCAGCGCGCGATGGAATCGCCCCAGTATTGATGAATACTTTTTGGCAGGTGCGGCCGATTGGTGATCGGAATTACGCGATTGAATCCGGTGCCCTGGCCGATGTCGTAGTAGAAATCAATGGAATCGGCGCTCTCGACGATGCGCATCACGCCGCCGAAATTGCCGAACGGTCTTCCGTCCGGCGTCAATAGTCCCGCGGGCAGAATCACGGGAAGGCTATTCAACAGACACCGTTCGACGCTGCTGCGGTCTTCAGGGCCGTCCGCGCGGTTCATGCGATCGATGTTGTAGTCGGGCGGGGGCTCGCTCCGCAGCGGCGAGATCGGCCCGTGTCTGCCGCCGGAGGTGCCCTGCAGGAGCGCCGCGAGGTACTCGCGATTCTTGTTGATTCTCTCCTCCGCTTCCGGAGTGAGGGCCGGCATCCTCCCGTCGGGCGGGTCAATGATCATGGATGTGCGGCGGCCAACTTCTGTGGGCTTGTCACCGAACCAATGCTCGTTGTATGCGCGAGCGACGTCTTTTTCCGTGCCGCGGATGTCTTTCCCGTTGATTTCTCGGCTGTCCCGGCCGGGCAGCTCATCGCGTCCAAGGAGATCGTGTTGCGCCTTCTTGTATTCAGCATCGGTCTTGAACTCCCGAGTGCCGAATTCCCTGGGCCGTTCGAACGGGACCACAGTCGTGTTACTCCATGCGCCTTGGAGGTCTGGGGCGCCCCACGGGGTCTTGGGAGCCGGTTGCGCCGCGGGAGCGCCGGATTTCTCCGACGAGTCGCTCGCAGCGGATTGGCCGATTACTCTGGTGCTTGTGAAGCCGGCGGCAAGGACGGTGACGGCGCCCAATGCGATCCGAAACGCAAGGGAATGAGGACTGATTCTCATCTGAGATCACCTCCACGCAGATGCACGCGCAGACGCAGGCGATGGTAACACCCTCATATCAGCGTGCAATAAAAAGATTCTAACTGTGCGGGCGCCCTCTCGCCTGAAGGTGCCCGCGGTCACATCGATGCATGACGCGGATCACTGCATTTGCCTGAGAACTGTCGCATATTTCGAGGCGAAGAAGGAGAGGCTCCACGGATACGGACCATGGGTCGAAAAACGGTCCGGAGGACTCCCGTCCTGAAAGCATCCGCATGACCATCCATTCTCGGGAGCAGCGGTCAGAAGCGCGAAGCCGTTAGGAAATTACCTCGACTTTCGACGCACCGACACTAACCGTCGGACTGGCTCGGCAGAGGCCGCTGCTCCTTTATATTTGCTTTTCCCCCGTTAACCTGTCAGGCACGCCAAATTGTTGCCACAGTTTAAAGTTAATTTGACCGGCACTTCCGGAGACGCGGCGTCAATCTCCGGACTTGCCGATGGCCTTGAGAAAGTCCGACCACTGCGCAACATTGCCGTGCAGCGGCGCGATCGTAACGACCTCAATCTTCTTTCGTTGCAGGTTGTCGTAGAGATTGTTGCTGAAACCCAGCGCGACGGGCACCATCGGCGGTGCTCCGGGAGCCGCCGGCGTATAATCATCCCCTTCGATCAGGATCTTCTCCTTCGGCAGATACATGAAGCTCATGAATTCGTTGTGGTTGTCGTTTTCCACGCGATAGATTTCGAGTGTACGGTTTTCGTCGGTCAGTGTGTATTTGTCTTTATACGTGATGAACGTGGCCTTCTTCGGATTCTGCGAAAGCTTGTCGGGCGCCAGTGTGCGCGGCGCACTCCAGGACTTTTCGTAGAACGACTTGTTTGCTTCGTTGGTGATGATCGTGACTCCATCCGCCACGTAGGTGCGGAGTCCGCCGGAGTGATCAAAATGATGGTGCGAGTTGATCAGGTACTTGATCGGCTTGTTGGGCACGAGGTTCTTTACTTCCGCGATCACGGCATTGGAGCGGTTCTCGTCCAGCGGAGCCTCGACTACCACCACGTAGTCCTTGAACTCGATCAGGTCGCTGTTATGCGACCCGCCGCCGAGGAACCACACGCCGTCCGCCAGTTTTTGTGAGACGACACGAACGGGAGGAGGAGTGAATGTGCGCACCGCATCAGGCACTTGCAACGCGGCCATTTCCACATTTCCCTTTGCATCCGTCACGTTGAGGTCCAGTGTCATCCAGCCGCCCTGCTTCTGGAGGATGTGCGAGGGAAACTTGACTCCGCTGAAGTCCTTGTAATCGGAGTAGGTGGTTTCTACCGGCATGTCGCCAAGTACCGTGCTGGGAATCCAGGTCTCGACTTTTGTCACCAGCCCCTGACCGTCGACGTCTCCCACGACCTTGTTCTTTCCGGCCATGAAAGTGATCACGGTGACTTTCTTCCCGCCGTCTTTCCCTGCTTTCGCGGTGCCGTTGTTTTCCGCCGCGGCTTTCAGGAAGCCGTGAGGCGTCAGCCAGATTTGAAGCTGCCGTTCATCCGCGGTAGCAGGGGCAGATTGCGGCGTGGGCCCCGGCTGGTTCCAGGCATACTGGCCGCTCACGAGGTTCACCTGTTTCTGCTCGCCCCCGAACGGCGCTTCGCCGCCATGGTCGAGCGGGTCGAGCTGTGTGCGAGTGAGTTCCTCTTTTGCGGACCGATTTGTGTAGTCAATCGTCTTGGTGTAGCTGATGACGTTGGTGACATGCCAGGGCACGTTCGGGCTCCAGTTCTGCCCGTATCCTCCGGCCTTGCCGCTGCCGGAATACTGGATGGAGTTCACATCGCCGATGGCCTTTTGCGCTTTCTGAATGACGGTCTTCGCATCTTGCGCGGATGCTGTTGCGGCTCCAAGCACGAGCAACAGCGTGAGCATGGTCCATTTTCTTCCTGACATATTTCCTCCTGAAATTTCCCTAAGGGGATCGCAGCCCGGGTGTGAGACTTCGCCACGGATTATACGTCAGTTGGGCGGGAAACGCGTCCCGGAGATTCAAAACAGGCAGGCCTCGGCCACGGAAGAGCAGCGTCAGGAGATGGGCGAGCTGGTTGAAGTGATGGCGCGCCAAATCGAGGCTGCCCAGTTACCTTTCCATAAAGGTGGAACTGGAGGAGGTGGGCTGGACCAAGCAGACAGAACTAGGGTAGGACGTGCGGAAGGATGATCAGAGGTTCGATCGTGCAACCGGGTTGCACAGAGCTCGAGAACTAGCCAAGGAGGAATTCAAATATCCAGAGGCTTTTTAATACGCATTCCCCTGGAAAAAGCTGCGAAAGATGGTGAGCAGCATAATCTGCAAGTCGAATGTAATACTCCAGTTCCGAAGATAATAGAGATCATACTCAATGCGTTTGCTGATGGAGGTGTCGCCGCGCCAGCCATTCACTTGCGCCCATCCCGTAATGCCGACCTTCAAAACGTGTCGCCTATTGTAGCCGTCTATATCTTGCAGAAATCTTTTGACAAAATGCAGACGCTCCGGTCTGGGACCGACAATGCTCATGTTTCCTTTAAGGACGTTAAAGAACTGAGGGAGTTCATCCAGATTTGATCGGCGCAAAAACGTGCCTAATTTTGTCCGGCGCGGATCGTTTGCCGTGGTCCATCCGGTGTCGGACTGCTCGGAGCAATCGACCTTCATGGTACGAAACTTGTACATCCGGAATGCATTGCCGTTCAGCCCCACGCGCTCTTGCACGAACAATACAGGGCCCGGAGACGTCAGCTTGATCGCGATCGCAATCACGGCCATCAAGGGCAAAGCCAGCAGAAGAATAATGCTCGAAAAAATTACATCGAATACAAGCTTCTGCACCAGGTAACTGGGAGATTCCGCGGGGGTCGGGACGAGATCCACCATCATGGTTCCACCGAAATTGAAAAGTTTCTCCTGGATGACAATATTTTCACCAAGATCCAGAACCATCCGTACGGGAGCACAAAGGGGCTTCAACTTCACCAGGATGTTCGCCACATCGTCAAAGTGCCCTGGAGAAATCGCGAGCACAACGTCATCGATTCCATTTCCAACGGCCAATTTCGGCATGTCATCCAGTTCGTGTATCGGGCAGCCGTTCACCAGGACCTGCTGTCCCGGCAATCGCACAAACCCCACGATCTTGCAGGGCACGACTTGACCGCCTCGAAGCGACCTGGCAGTCCGCTGAGCAAACTGGTCGGTGCCGACAAGCAGGATCTTCGCACACTGCCCATTCCCATTTCGCCAGGATAGAAAAACGCGGAAGAGAATCCGCGTCGCGTTGACCAAGCAAAATAGTATTAATGCGCTGATGAAGATAAATAAACGCGAAAAAGTCGTGTCTCGGTAGAAGAATGCGGCAGCCAATACGGCGCAATAAGTGACCGAGCAGGCGACAAATGTGCGCTTGGTCTTCCCGGTCGGAGCAAATATCTGTTCAAGATCGCAAACATGATAGTGGCCGACGACAAGAGCCCAAGTAATGGTCGCAACCAAGAGCAGCCCAATATACGCGTACGGATCGATCGACTTCGTTGGAACATGCCTGGCTCCAAGGGAAAACCGGGCATAGGCTGCAAGTCCAAACGAAACGACAGGCAGGGAGACAGTCACGAAACGCAAAAGCAGATGAGTCTTATTAAAGCGGCCTTTTACCATGGAGTCTTTACCGTTTCACGCGGACAAAACAGGAGTATTAGGAGTTGAAAGCTGAGCAGCGAGTTCAAATTGCGCCAGTAAACATGAAAGGCTTGGAATTCAGCCGAACCGGCCGTTTGCGCTCCACCATATTTTCAGTGCACGCTGACCAATTTCGTGGGTCGACCAAGAATACGATCGGCGGCCAGCGCCAGATTCTCAGCGGAAATATCCGGCTTCAGAGTCCACAGGTGGAATTCTTCCGATTGCGTTATGAGAGCAGTCTTGCAACCGGCGCTCTTGCCTGCCGCAATGTCGGTTTGGGCATCTCCGACCATCCAGCAGTCGGAGAGACACAATTGATGTTCCGCGGCCGCTTGCAAGAGCATGCCTGCTTTCGGCTTTCTGCACCCACAACATTCTGAAATATCATGGGGACAAAAATAAATACCCGCGACACTGCCTCCGCGGTTTGCAATGAACGCTTTCATCCTGGAGTGAATATCATTCAGTTTGGAGAGCCCGATCTTTCCCGTGGCCACACCGCGCTGGTTCGTGACGATGATCACCTTGTAGCCGGAATCGCAAAAGGCAGCAATGGCGTCCGATGAACCGTGTAAGAATTCCACTTCAGTCCAGTCCGTCACGTACTCTCCGTCCGATGCCTTTCGGATGACCACTCCATCGCGGTCAAGAAATATTGCCTTCGTCCAGGAATTGTCCTTCATAGATGATGCCGAGGATGTACATGACTTCGATGTGTGCCGTGTGTCTTGGCTTCAACGCATTCCCGCGGCCGCTTTATCACTCACTGCAAACTGTCTCACGGCGGCCTCATGAACTCTCCATACTTGGAGGCCTTTGCCCTCGAAGGCAAATTCAGCAGGAGAAGCTCCCAGTTGCTTCAAGGACTCTGCCACCTTGTGCCGCTTCTCGAATTGGCAATAGAAGAGCATGTAGCCTCCGCCGCCCGCCCCCGTGATTTTGCCGCCGTATGCCCCCATCTTGCGGGCGGTCTCATACATCTCGTCGATGCGGCTATTGCTGATTCGCGGCGAAAGCTTCTTTTTGGACTCCCACGCCGAATGCAGTAAATCTCCGAAATCATCCAGTTGCCGTCTCAACAAGGCATTCTTCATGTCCATGGCGAGCTGTTTCTGTTCTCCCAATGCGCGCAGTGTGTCCTCTTGATTTTCCTCGAACCTTTTCATCTGGTCCTCGATAATCCGGTCCGATCTGCGCGTCGTGCCCGTATAACACAGCAAAAGATTGTGCTCCAATTCATTGATGGTGTCCTGATGGATCCGCAGCGGATTTACGATCACGCGGTCTCCATAGAACTCAATGAAATTAAATCCTCCGAAACTTGACGCATACTGATCCTGATGTCCGCCCTGTATTCGCAAATCATTTCTTTCAATCAAGTAAGCTAGATTTGCGACCTCGTATTCCGTCAGGGGCAGGTTCTTGAATTCTTTCACCAGACCCACCAGCCCTACAATCAACGCCGATGAAGAACCAAGGCCCGATCCGGGCGGCGCGTCACTGTGCAAAAAGACATCAAATCCCTTCGATTCCTGGGCCTGCAAACGGACAATGGTCGCTTTCACCAAATCTAATTGCCCGTCAAATTCCATTTTGCTTTCCACCAGACAATCGAACAAAATCCCCAAATCCACCGATTCGATTCGAATCCGCCCGTCATCCCTGGGCCGCAGGCTCCCCCACGCGTAATTGTCAATCGTCGCATTCAACACACATCCGCCCACTCTTTCGGGATACGGCGGAACATCCGTTCCGCCACCCGCAAAACTGATTCGGAGAGGCGCTTTAGTGCGGATCGTTGACGCGGAACCGTTCGGGTAATTCACGTTGTGCCCTCCAAAGATCACTTGGAACGCCAATATCCAAAAAATAAGCGTCCATTAAAAGGCCGTATACTTTCTTGTTCTTGCTGGCGACTATTTGGGGAAATACATTCTTTTCGAGCGACACCGGTCCAGAAGCACGGATGTGGTTCAATAATTTCTTCTCGAAAATGTAGACTCCGCCATTGATCGATTTTGTCGTTCCATTCGATTTATGGTCCGAATCTCCTTCACCCTTCTCGAGGAAAGCAGTGATTTTCCCTTCATTATCCAGCCTCAGCGATCCGTACCGCCCGTCATCTGCCACATTCACAACCGCCAATGTAGCCAGTGCCCCGCGACTTACATGAAACTCGAACATTTCCCTCAAATTCACGCCCAGGAACGTGTCGCCGTTAACTACGAATAGCCTCGTCCCAGAAACCAGCCTCTCCGCTTTCTTCAGTGCTCCGCCCGTCCCTAATAACTCTTCTTCGATCGAATACGTCACTCGCAATCCCCATTTTCGTCCTTTGCCTACATATTTTTGGACGTGTGTCCTCTTGTATCCCACGCATAAGATCACTTCTTTCATGCCTTGAGATTTCAGCCAAGTTAGCAAATAATCCAAAAATGGACGGCCCGCCACTGGCGCCATGCATTTCGGCCCTGTTGAGTAAGCCGGGCGCAGTCTCGTTCCCAGCCCACCCGCAAGAATCACCGCTGCCGGAAGACTGCCGCTTTTTTTTATAGGCGATACTAAATTCGGATTCTGTTCCAGGTAGGAAACACTCATGCCGTCGCGATCGCTTGCTGATTGATTTCGTCCGCCCCTATTCCAACAGCCCTCTGCAACACCATTTCCATTTTCTTCGACACAATTTCCCAGTCGTATTGCTGTTCCACCAAGCCCCTCGCGCGCAATGCCAACTGCCTCCGCAGTGCGTGGTCACGCAACAATCTCACAACCTGCATGGCGAATTCCGCCGCTCCCTCGGCGATCAGCAGCTCCTGGCCGCTCGTTACTTGCAGATCTCCGCGCGCCAAGGGCGTCGATACGACTGCCGTTCCAACCGCGAATCCTTCCGCCAATTTATTGCTCACGCCGGCTCCTACCGTCAACGGCGCCACTGCCACTGCCGCCTTGGCCAAGTACGGCCGCAGATCCGGCACAAAGTCCACAGCTTCAAATCCCGCTCGTCCCCGGTACTTGGCTAGCGCCTTCGCCGCGCCATTCCCCACTGCTACGAACTTCGCCTCCGGTACTTCCCTGCGTATTCGCGTAAAAATCTCATCCAGAAAATACTTTGCCGCGTGTCGGTTCGGCCCGTACTTAAAACTCCCCGTGAATACCACCCTTCCCGGCTCTTCCTCGCTCTCCTCCTTGAAAAAGAGCTTCTCGCAATCCACTCCGTTCGGCACCAACTCGTACTGCACTTCCGGAGCCTGTTCCTTGACGCACTCCATGTCTACTCGCGAGCAAAACACGCAAACGCTCGCTCCCCGCGCCAGATTTCCCTCATATCTCATGAACTTGCGATGTTCTTCCAACGCCAACAGCCTCTCCCACGGCGCTCCACCTTTCATCAGTCGGCGGTTGAACAACGTCATCGAATCCGTCGGGTCGCACACGACCGGCGCATTGCGCACCTCTGGAACAAACTGCAGTGCCCTCCATCTCTCCACATAGACCACGTCCGGCCGGAATTCTTCGTACACCCGCTGTACCGCCTCCTTCGCCTTCTTGGACTTGCAATAAGCGATCCGCAGCGGCGTCCTCGTCGGCAGCGCAACCGAGCATTGCGCCATTCCTTCCAATTTGGTGTGCCGGACGTACACTCTTTTTTTGCAATACCTGCCCATCCAAGCCGTTTGCTCCGCGTTCGGCTCTGCGTCGGACACACAAACCAGCGCAATTTCGTGCCCCCTCGCCAGCCGTGGTATCAAGTTGAACGACCGTACTTTGACGGCCCATGGCACAAACGGCACGATATATAGGATTCGCATATGAGAGTCCGGACTAAAACCTCTACGTTTGAGGGCCTAGCGCTTTACGAAAATAGCGTGCCCATTCAAGTTGTGAAAGAAAATGCAATCTGTAGCAGCTCTCCATTCATCTACGAATCTCCTTACTCCCTCACATCCCTGAAATCCGTAGTCGTCGTATACGACAATCCCACGTGAAACCAACCTGGGCCAAATCCACTCCGTCGTCTCGCGGGCAGACCGATAGACGTCAACATCGACATGGCAAAACCGGAACGCTCGGCTTTCGACCTGCACTCCTGTTTCATCCGGGAATATTCCCTTAAGCACATGTACTCTGGCATTCAACTGCTTGGCCAGATCGCGAACTGAGCGCTCTGTGGTATCTTCGTGCTCTCCTCCGTTGTAAGCCGGGTCCAGCGGCCCAGCTTTCACTACTCCCGAAAACGTGTCACACAAGAAAACTTCACAGTCAAGGTTCAGGCTCTTAACTCTCCTGGCCATCAGGCAGCCCGTTCCTCCACGCCATACGCCGATCTCGATGCAGTCTCCTTGCTCCAGCTTCGCGCTCTCCTTGAGAGAGTCCCAGATCTCCCAACATCTGTACCGATCCACGAGAGTGTGGGATCGCACGCCCTCATAGCAATCCAAAAACTCCTTGTCGGCCAGCCAAGGAGCGTAGACCGCTTGTGGAAACGCACGCTGATAACCGACCCCCGAGACCCGCGTATTCACGACTGCATACCCGGAAGATTCAATGAGTCTCTTCACCTTTTGCTTTGCGACCCAGAACATGCAGACCCCTTCGTGACTTCACACCGCTATGGTTCCCTGCAATCGCCACCAACTCCGGCTGCAACCCTTTTCTGTTCAGCCACGTGTCAACCGCCAAACTCAACGCATGATAGACGACGTTGCTTACCGCCTGTGCGGCGTTCACCTGCCACTGGCCCGAAGAATTTGCAACGAACAAGCGGATCAATCAGTCCGCATTCATAGCCAGGGCGTATAACTCCGGTTGATATAATTTTGCGCCGAGCCAAGGGTCAACTAAAACGCGGAGCGGGTAATACATGACGTCGCAGGCGGTTTCGAGAATCCTTCCCGGCAGAGACTGCCGAGCGTGCGATAAGGAATCAGGATTTGACCGAGAAAGAGCCTGTCTCGCGATTCCCGACGCTACCGCAAACAGATTGTTATGCGCGTCACCTTGTGCGGACTGAAACGCCAGAGGCTGATATCCCGATTTCTTCAGGAGCAGGTCAAGCGTCTTGGGTGAATACAGATAGAGATGTGCTGGAGGAGAAACCCAGTGCCAGGAACCTCCCGTTAGCCTCGCGATAAAACTTGAGATATTGGGAGTCTTTAAGACCAGTAGCCCTTTTGGCTTGATTAGTCTTCGGCACATTTCCAGGAGTTCTACAGGGTTCGGCACGTGTTCAATGACGTGAAACAGTGCCACCGCTTGATATGGCTCTCCTAGTTGGTTTAGATTGCCATGCAAGCTTCCCGAGAGAACCCGCAAGCCTAGATTCTCGCGAGCATAGCTCGCTGCCGTTTCGCTCAACTCTATTCCAGTCACATCCCATCCATCGCGCCGGGCCTCGGCCATGAAGCCACCATAAGAACAACCGACTTCAAGCAACCGTCCGCGGTGGGGAAATCGTCTTGCCAGTTGCCCCAAGATCGCTCTGGATCGACGGCGAACCCCTTTGAAGTAATTGTCGAAATTTACTTGGTAGTCTTCGTTGTAGTAAGAGCGAAGGACTGCCTCATCCGGCACCGGATGGAGGAGCACCAAGCCGCAAGATGGACACTGGAGATAAGACCATGGACCTCTGCGGGCATAACTCGCTCCTGCAGGGACCATTCGAGCACAGAGATGGCAATACGCATCCATCGACATTGTTTCGTCCTTGGTCTTCTTCACCACGTCCAACGGAGTTAACTTCGTAATTCGGCGAGATTGCGGTTACGTTCTCACCAGGAGCTCATCGAAACGATTCGATTCATGAGTTAAAAAAGGCCGGATCTTCCGACCAAGAGTCGCGCGGATAGCTCGCCTATTTGCAGGATTGGCAGGTCTGTGTTCAGTTCCATTTTGTAAGACAAGTTTCCGGATGCTTGATCAATCGTTGAGAACGCGTAAGAGAAGCCCATGGTTAAATAAGCAAAGTCGAACTCCTGGAATGGAGCTCGGACGATTGCCGTACCGCCTCGATCTCGGTCCCTTCTCGATCAACGACGAATTCGTAGTTCCTGTCCAAGTCCGGAGCTGGTTCAAGTACGCATCCCCGCGGGTCATAACCTGCCTCGCGAAGTATGGGGGCGATAGCTTCAATTTCAACGCCCCGAGACTTGTGGATTTCAACCACGAGTCTGGGTTTGTGCTTGCGAAGGATTCCCATCATCCCGCGTAACACCTCGCATTCCATGCCCTCCACATCAATCTTGATTCCGGAGATTGTGTCGACTGGCCCGCACAGGCGATCCCAAACGTTGTCCAGGGCAATACAATAGATCGTCTCCACCCATGCTTGATTGGGAGCTCGGTCCGCAGATTGCGCCATCGCTTTCCGAATTTCGACCTTTACCGATGTTATTTCTTCAAAGTTGGCGAGCGCGAAGGGCACTACTGTCATCTGGGAGAGTCGGTTGGCCTCCCTAGTCGAATTGAGATGGCCGGCTGTAGACAAAACAGGCTCAAAGGCAAACACACGACCCGTCTGGCCCACGTAATGGCACAAGGCCATTGATGTGTAGCCATAGTGTGCTCCCAAATCGAGCCATGTTTCTCCCGGGCGCACCGTTTTCCGAAACCAAGCGAGAAGGCCCGGCTCCGCGTAACCAAGAAGGGCTGCCGGATAATCGTGCCAGGAGGTGACCAAATACCCTCCTCGCAGAGGCCCTGCCAGGATTCGCCTTGGCCGCACCGCGGATGGCAATAGCCGCCGGAAATTTTCCTTAACGCTCACTGACGATACACTCCTGATTGCCACCCTCGGTCTGGCATTCTCTTTGCGCTCGGAGTCAAGGTATCAATTCTCAAAGCAAAGTTGAGCCATCTGCTTGTTACTCAAACGGTGGAGGCCGGTGAAACGCTTCCATCGCACCCAAATCATAAAACGCATGGAATCCCTAACTCGAACCAACAGGGAGACGCTGGGAGGCTACGCTATTGTTGTTGCAATTTTTACTGGCCAGGAGGAGACCGGCAAAAGTTCCCATAAAAGGCGCCATCGTGAAGTGAAAAAACACCGGTTGACTAAATAGAGTGACCATCGTCGTGGACAGCAAACATGCCGAAAGCGCGACCGACGCGCTTCTGACTCCCCGCAACACGGTGAACAAAAACCAAAGGAAGGCGGCCGCGCCAACCAGCCCCATTTTTTGGAGAAGGTAGGCCCAGCCACTGTCCACAAACGCGACCTGCTGAGACCCCATGATCGCGCTCTCAAATTCGATATCGCTGCCAAGGCCTGCTCCGAGCCAAGGATGAGCTTGCACGGTAGTGACGGCGGCAGCCAGTTGGACTGTCCGGTCCAGCAGCGTATCGGTATCTTCTATGCCCGGAGGGAGAACCTTTTCCATGCCCGGAACTCTGCTGATTTGATAGATCACCGTCTGGGCCGCCGGTGGGTAAATCGCCGGCAGCCCGACAATCGCGACAATTGACCAGCCGAGGATTTTCATGTTTTTGGATTTTAGTTTTAGCGCGAAAGCAATCGGAAGCGCCATCAGAAAGGTCAACACAGCGCCTCGCATAAAAAACAGAGCCGGGACAAGAAGCAGGGCGCTGCCTCCAATCACCCATGATAATTTTCCACGCTCCGTGCCGCGAATGAACAGAATGATGGCGAGCAGACAAGCTTCCGTGGCGTTAAAACCGATTTCCTTGTGGAAACCGTATTCCCCGAAGACAGCGATATAATAGACGACGAAACAGCAGGCAATAAGCACGCCGAACGTCCGGATCCTGCGCAAGAGGAACTCCTCACTTCCGGAGTGGAGAGCAATGCCGAAATACACAACCAGAAGCAGGACACCGTAAAACTGCCGGACGACATAGCTAAATGACGCTCCATGAGTTAATCCATATAGGGCCGCCAGGAGAGAGACCAAAAGGAACGCCTTGGCCGAGCGTGGGACTGTCAGCACGCGACGCACCCCAACACCGGCAACCCCGCCTGCGGTAACAATCAGCAGCCCAGCCGCCCAGTAGTACATTTCCCAGGGTTTTGTAACGCCGTCGAACCGTGCCGAGTGAGGAAGCAGCACGTTGCAGGCGAACAAGTATAGGATTCCTGCGCCGGCCGCTTCCTGCGGCCGTTGGTATACGATCGCGGCCAGGACGACAGACAGGCTCATCAGCAGAAGAACCATGCCGCCGAACAATGCCGCAATCGGCAATAAAGAGAACGTGACAATCCAAAAGGAAAGTAGCGGCAGCTCCGAAAGAGCGCTCTGTTGTCCGCTTATCAAACTCGGATGGGCTGTGCTCATAAAGCGTGGCACTCATTTATTTCTGAACCGTCTGACCCCAAATCAGCCGAAATACCGCGCAAGCGCAAAGCGACCAAGGTTCCCGCTAGACGCAAGATCCGATATCGTTGTGACAAATATTTCATCGCTCGCTCAAGATCACGTGGGATTCCGAAATCGTGCCTTTATTGCTCATGGAAGCGTCCCTAAGAATGAGAACCATTGGGTTGAAATCGCCACGCCAGTCTTCTTACCCAGGACATGGCTTTCATCGTCCTGTTAAATGCAATGACTCGAGCGCGTTCTAAACCGTTTCGTGCGTAGGCTAGCGAAATTGCCAAACCTTCGTCCAACTGGACCATGCGTTGACCCCTCGAGACCGACCCGGGATGCCATCGAAAATAGGTCAGGACTGGGTCCAATTTGTGGGGAGGAGCAACACCTGCCATGCGCAGGCACCATTCAAAGTCCATTGCATACAACAGATCTTCACGGACAGGACCCACGCGCCGGGCGAGTTCGGTGCGAACAAAAAGGCTGGGGCCACAGATATTGCCGGTGCGCAAAAATCGCTTGTAATTGAATTCGGCGGCTTTTCTCATTTGGAGAAACTCACCTTTTCCATCAATCATGATGTACGATCCAAAAAGCCAGAGAGCCGCCGGGTTTTTCTCGAAATACGCCGCAACCATTGCAAGCGCGCCCTTCGCGAGTTTGTCATCGGACCCGATCCAGTTAATTACGTCTCCGGTAACCATTTGGAATCCCTTATTCACTCCATCGGAAATGCCGCGGTCCGCCTCCGAAATCCATCGAATCTTGTTCCCGTGCCGTGCGCTGAGTGACTCAAGCATCGGGACTGTGCCGTCCGTTGAGCCCCCGTCAACTATCACGTGCTCTACATCCTCGTAGTCCTGTTCGAACACACTTTCAATACACTCACGCAGGTAGCTCATTCGATTCAAAGTCGGCGTGACAATTGAGAACCTCACTGGCATCCTCCCCTTGGAATAGATTCGAAGGATGTCTTAGGCTCCATTGCTTTCTTCAAGGAATCCCTCATCTTCCTTCCCGCTAGACTAGCGGGACCCCGTCATTTTGTTCCGTCTGAGACGCTTTCGGAATCGTTGTGCCCTTCATCAACCTTCGAAAAATATTAGCGGGCCATGCAGAAGCAATGTTCTTCCGTTCCGACTCGGTGAGGCCAGCAAACGCGATCAGCAGCGCCAAATAGATGACCAAGTAACTGGCGGCAAGGAAAAAGAGCCAGAAAAAGCGATGCGTCTGCCGCCATTCCGGTCTCAAGACAAAGGGCGTAAGCAGGATCCCATTTATGACTGCAGCTTTTAGGAGCGAACCGTCGAACAGGGTGCCTCGGCTACCTTGACACAGCCGCGGGTATACCCAGAGCAGATAGGCGGCAGCGGCGGAGAGGCCCGCGACGAGTCCAATTACGGCGCCGTAGTACCCAAAAATTTGAACAAGAATGTATCCAAAGACCACCGAACATGTCGCCTGGAGCGCCGTTGAATACATCTGATAGCGAGCAAGGCCCTGCCCCTGCAACATAAAATACGCGGGCAAAGTGAGGGTATTGAAGAACCACCCGAGCAGCAATAACCCTAGGGTAGAAGCAACATACGGCGTCTCTCTGCGTAGCCAGAACTCGACGAAACCCGGCGCCAGCACCGCCACGAGGCTGAACACGGGCAAGCCAACCAACACGATATACCGGAGACTCCGGCGATAAAGCTGCCCAAGGTGAGCGGAGGCCTTTTCCGAATCGAGATGCGCGGAGGCAGGGATTAACGGCATCGCGGCCATCAGAAAACCTGAACGTAACTGCAAGGCCATACCGGACGCCAACTCGAACGAGGAAACAGAAGCGAGGGAAACGTACCGGCTCAAAAGAACCTTGATTGGCGGGATGGTTAGAAAGGATCCAATTCCCGCGACCTGAATGTTCAGTCCGTATCGCAGTAAGGAAACTGAGTCGGCACGATGAACCATGGAAAAGCGCAACCGAAACCCCGGCATGAAATAGTGTAGAAAGATCCAGGTTGCCGAACCCCAAAGAAACGTCATCAGCACGGCATTTGCGGCCAATCCCAAGAGACCATAACCGCGCGACAGCGCGAAAAAGACCCCCACCCCCTGGATCAAGGCAGCCGATGTGTAAATGACATTACTGACGTCCATGCGGTGGATGCCAACCAGTATCGCGGTTAATCCCGAACTAATCAGACTGAGAAAAAAGACCACGGCCATAACCACTAACAACCAAGACATTTCGCTTTGCAACGGAGAAGGAATATTCAGAAGGCTCACAATCCATTGCCGAAGTAGGAAGACGGCGATTCCAAGTGTGAATCCTATTCCCGCGAGGAGCAAAATGGCGGTGCTGGCAAGCTCCTGGATTCGATTCTTGCCGCCATTGTTCCAGTGCTCCGGGATAAACCTCATTAAAGCGCCCGCGATTCCGAGATCTTGCGTCCCAAGTGACTGCGAGATTACTAGTGCAAGTGCCCACATACCGAAACGTTCGGTGCCCAATCGATGCAGCATGTAAGGATAGGTCACAAAATACACCGCAGTAAGAACCGCGACCCGAAATATGCCGGATCTGGAATTGCGCCCCAGCCGCAGGGAGAGCCTCCCAGATTTGTCGCGGTCCGGGATTGGCCCTCCGGCCAGGGCCACCCGGTGGCCTTCAGTTTCGATCGCAGGCGCCATCCCTTTGCTTATCCTCCTCAATCTCAAGCCGCTCGGTCTCAGTTTATTCGGATAACCGAAACCGGAAAGCGACGGACGGCGCGAGTGAAAGAGCGAAAAAAATCTTCTCTATTGCGCTACCGGCTCCACGTCGGCTTCATCAATCTCTACTGCCATCGCCCGTTGGATTAAATGCAGCGAAACTACCAACCGCGCATTGCTTTTCCTGCGCCTCAGAACTCCCTGCAATCCAGCCATCGGGCCGCTCCTGACCCGCACCCGTCGTCCCGCCGTAAAGTACGGATGCGGCTCCGCCTGCATACCGGTTCCGAGGCTCGCGCGCAGCGTCTCGATCTCTTCGTCCGGCAGGGCCGCCAGCGTTCCATCGAAGCCCACCAGCCACGCCACACCGGGAATTTGCTGGACGTTCAATTTCTCCCGCAACGCAATTCGCACAAACACATATCCGGGAAACAGCGGCCGCTGCAATGTCACGCGACCATTCCTCCACCGCCGGATGGACGCGTAAAGCGGCAGGAAGTGCTCCACTCCTCTCACGCCCAATTGTTCCGCCACACGCTTTTCGTGGTTTGAACTCGTGTAAGCCGCATACCATCGCGCCTCGTAGTGTTCCGACGGCAGGCCTGGCCACTCGACTGCCATGGAGTTGTCGCTGGAGATGGTTGTCGCGGTCGTTGTCATCATGTCCATGCCCGCATTTTCTTGGTGGCGGCCCCGCAAGTGCCACATAGAGCTTCGCCCCGTCACTTAGAAGGCTTCGCGTGACTTAACCAATCTACAATCTGTCACTTACAGAATATTTCGCAACTATTCCGTATCGTGTTTCCCGTTTTCGTCGCTCGCGTCGCTTCCCGGTTCCGACTGCGTTGACCAAACCCGCGTCTTGTGTCCATTGGTGTTGCCGTTCGTTCCATTGCGTGCAAAATGGGGCAGGCTCGCTCGGGTCGTCGTAAGCACCTCCAGCGCGAACTGCTTTCGCGGGTCGCTGGCCTCCACCGACTCCCATTGCGTTCTTCCGACAATCCAAGCCGCTGCCAACGCGAATCCAAGAAAAGCTCCCAAGACGGTGATTAAGGTACGCGGTGGGAACGACTTCTTGGTCGGCACAACGGCTGCATCCAGCACCTTCACGCTTGGAATTTCTTTCGCTTCCTGTACCTTGGCCATTTCGTATTGCTCTGTCAACAGTTCGAACACGGTTTCCTGGATCTTCGTCTGCCTGTACAGATCGGCATAAGTGACCCCAAGAATCGGCAACTTCCGAATCGACGGGTAAAGCGAGCTATCGCTCTTTTCCGCTCCAGCAGTTCCAGCGCCGCCGATCTCGTTCAATTTTTTTTGCAGCTCGTCCATACGAGCTTTTGCCGACCGCACGCGTACGTTCTCGTCTGTATAGATTTGCTTCAAGCCTTCAAGCTCCGATTGCGCGACGATCAATTCCCCTTGCAGCCGGGCCGCTGCATCGACCATCGCCTTTCCCTGTGCCGGAATATCAATCGCCGTGTTCTTGCTCGCGAACTCGCTGAAATTTTTTGCTGAATAATCCAGGTCTGCTTTTACAGCTTTCAGTCGCTCTTCGAGGAAAATCCGCTCGCGCCGCGCCGAGGAAGTGCCGACCTGCGCCACCAAGCGGTCCAGTTCATCGACATAGGACTGCGCCATTGCCGCCGCGCGCTTGGGGTCGTGGTCCGTGACGTTGATCGCGATAATTCCACTCTTGCGGTCCTCGGAAACTTCCGTATGCGCCGCAAGCTCCCTCCTTGCATCTTCGATTTTCGCGGCATGGTACACGCGCATCAGATTAAATTCCCCGATCAGCCGATCTTGCACCGTCTGGCTCTGGATCACGCCCACGAACAGCGCCCCGGAAGTTTTCATTCCCAGAACGTCACCGGCAATCCCTCCTAAGCCTTCCAAGCCCGCGCGCCCAGTCATTGCGGACAGCAATCCCATTCCCAGTCCGGACGGACTATCGGGGGGCATCAATCGAGTCACCGTCTGATACTGCACGGGAATCAAAATCGAGAGGAGCGCGCTGGCAAGCAATGCATAGACTCCGGCGCGCAGCAAGAACCTGCGCTCCGCCCAGAAAAGCCGGAGGCTGGCGATAATCGGCTCCTGAAGGGACCGATCTTCCAATGTCTTGGAGAGCGTGGCCCTATCCTGTGGATCCACGGGGGTGTCCTCCCCGTTCGATCGCCGTTGCGTCACTGATGGCAATTCTCCACTCATGATTTTTGCGACTAGAAAACCCTTTCCAGAGAACATCAGATAGCGTGCAAGCTACGAACACAAAAAGCGGAACAGCGCCCCGGATTTTCATACGCCAGGTCACGATCCCGTTTGCCGACTGGCGGGTCACTCACCTTAGGCCTGATGCCCCGGCACCCGTCTTTTCTGCATCTAAGGGAACGTTGATTTACATCCGTTGCAATCATTTGCGCAACCTTTCTCCAGGGGAGAAACCTATTTCGGCTATTGCGGTAATGTTTCTTTGGGGTCCACTGAAAAGCAACGGGTAGCTTGAAATATTCTCATACTGCACTTCAGTCCTCACGTAGAGACCCGACCGCAGATGCATCTCATTGCGGACACCATAATCTTGCCAAGACCCGCCTCCGGGGATGAAATCGGCGGCGACTTTATTGTGTTTGTAGAAGAATTGCACATTATTGGTTGACGAAAGCCAGTAGGTTAGCCATCCCTCGAAGGTCCGCCCGTCTCTTCCAACGGCGTTTCCAATGAGATCGCCCCCGTTGGTGTATCCATCTCTGTATTTTGAATTCCAATAGTTGAAGCGGCCTGCATTGGCCGGCCCCCCCGTATACCCCTTGTCAAAAGAGATGCCAGGTTGCTCCGTCGAAACTGAATCCACATGGAGGTCAAGTTTGGGCAATCCCGGAAATCGTGTAATGTAGATGCCTGGACGCCATGGATTCTTCGGCGGGTCTTTGATTGGTAGCTGGTCATCAACCGCGTAGGCATCGCCATAAAGAACGATATAGTTTCGAACCCCAGGGACATAAAACGTCCAGTCCATTTCAGTGCTGGTCTTGCCCTCAATAGAATTGATCCCGCGATTGTAAGTTCCAAGAAAACTTTCCAGAAAATTCCTTGTAGTGAGCGGACTCACGCTTCCCTGACCTCCGATTTCGACGGTGCGCGCGAATCCCAGTTCCAGCAATGACCACGGTTTCATGCTGATCTTTTGTCCATATATAAATGGACGGGGAATGTATGGGTGCCCTTCCAGGCGGCCGAAAAATTGGTCGATGCGTACCGGCCCGAAATATCGAAGAAAGTATGGCAGGCGCAAAGGTTCCGGATTCACAAGGCGGACCATGTTTACCGGATCAATGTTGTCGCTCCATATCATTGATCCGCCCGGAGCAGAGGTCCAGGAAAGACTCTGTTTCCCCAGCGTAACTTGCCAGTTCCCCAGATTCACCCCAACATACGAATCCAGCAATTGAAGTCGATTCACCGGCGTGATCGGACCGGCTTGAACTTGCGAGGGAGGAACTGAATCAGCCGTGGAAATGGCATTAATAGCCGCACCAGAAAGTCCAGGCGCGGAAGGCGCGTGCTGGTACTCGGCTCGAATGTATAGAGTGAGTGGCCCGGCCTCCGCGCTGAATGATCCGCCGATTTGGCCGTTAGTTCCGCGCTCGAACGGCCGACCGAAATCGTAAGACACAGTTTGTCCGAAGTGATAGCTATCGGTCAGCGCCGGCCCGCTGATCGAGACCGCTCGGCCATAGACGGATTCGAGATTTGCGGTGAAATTACGCCCGCCGTCGAGTAAAGCAATTTCGTATGAGAATTCTCTTTCCAGTTGCGCTTGCAGCCGAGCCGCTTCCTCGTCATTCATCACCTGGCCCTGTTGCAAAGTTTCGCCGGCTTCTTCCGTGAGGCGCGCGCATTCCATGCGAGTCCAGGGCTTCACGCCCATGATTTGGGTATTGATGGCCCGCAATGCCGCAAGTCTCTCGACAGCCGAATACACCCAACTATCCAGAGGAACCGACGGCGATCCCATGTGCTGGCGATCCCGACTCTCTTCGCCGTCTTCGATCCCCGATAGGTTGCTCCAGCCCCCACCGCCCACTTCCGGGTCATGATGAGTGCGATAGACTTGCCAGCCGATGAGCCATCCGATCGCGCCGCCTACGACCACATCCGAGGGGTAATGCTGTTTTCCGAGGACTCGAGACGCACTCACTGCGGTAGCTAAACCGTATACGGCAATCTTCGTGAAAGTACTGGGATATTCATGGGCGACCACACTGGCAATCGACCAGGCCACGGCGGAATGGTCGGAGGGGAACGAGACGCCACCCTGAAAAAAGTCGCCCTGCCCTTGTCCCTGGTTCGGCCTTTCCCTGCCGAACGCATACTTCATCGCAGAATCCACGGCGAAAGCATTGATCGCAGCTTCTCCCGCAAGAACGCCTGTCTCCCTTTGGTGGTCGTTATGTGAGAGCTTGCCGAAAATGTAGAGTCCGCCGCCGGCGCCAACCAGCGAATACACCCCATAGTTGGAAAAACTTGTGTAACGGTTCAATTTATTCTGATCCGTGGAGAGGGCGGGTGGAACGGCCCGGTCGGTGGCGAAGAAACCCGCTGTCGCAGCGGCAAGCGGAAACAACCAAGCCCCGTCGGCCCACCGAAGGTGGCTCGGGCTCGTCCAAATCGCCTTTTGGTCCGATAGCAGATTCTTCAAGAACGACACTCCCAGAGCGTTTGTGTTTTCGTTGACCGGTTCATACGCGCCATCGGTTTGTTTCGTTGGCAAATCAATCTCCGAATTCTTTTCTCCCACCTCCGCGCTCACCGGTTCAAGCGGGGTACCGGCCTCTTGCTTTTGTGGCTTCGCATAGCCGTTCACGCAAAGCGATTCACCTGCTACTAGAAACCAACAAATAAGCGCGTATTTCGCATTCCGTCGAGTCATGCCTGGTCTTCGACTCATCAATAATGCAGGGCTATAATCGCCGTGCTCGCGATGGACGCGGCCGTCTGCGCCACCAGCATAACGGTTTGCCACTGCAAGCCCTGACCGCCCAGTGCCTTCTCCGGGACGACAATGGTGTCCCCTGGCTGCAGAGGTGAATTCAATGATGCCCCGCTCAACAAGTTATTTTTTGAACCGAGCACGGAGCCGTCGGCTCGGATTACAAAGATCGCCTTGGTATAAGCGACTTGTGTGGGACCCCCAGATTGGCCGAGATACCACTTCGCACTCTTTCCTGGACGGAAAGATACGGCTGTTGGGTTGTAGACTTGTCCTGTGACCATGATGTAGCTCGGCCTCTTGGGAATAACTAGAGCGTCTCCCGCCCTGACCTCCACGTCGGCGGCCGTGGTCTTCCAGCGCTCGATCTTGGAAGAAATACGAATCGTGACGCGTCCTGGCGGAGGATTGCTGCTCAATTGATCCAGCGTTGTTTGCCATTGTTGAATGGCCTGGACTTTTGCTTCCTTTAGCTTGGCATCTGTCTCGGGCAGGGACTCAAGACTGCTTTGCGCACCCTTTACACGTAAAATGATTTCGTTCTGAGACCGCAATTCCATCTCACGCACCTGCACCCGCTGCAGGATTGCGCCGTACGGATATGCGTCCGCCTGGAAACCGCCCGCCCGCTCCAATACCGAACTGAGCCGCTCTCCGGGTTGTATGCCGTAGGTGCCCGGATGCTTCACCTCGCCTTTCACGGTAATGGAGGCGCCCAGATCGTTCCAACCCGGAAGTTGGCGAATCGTGAGAACGTCTCCGTTTTGAAGTACATTGTTCGAATGGGTATCGCCTTTAAGCGCCGCGGAGAGAGCGATAGATTCATGTTGGCCCGTCAGTTTAGTTTTATCCGAATATTGGTACCTCGTCAGGTCAGCGGTCTGCGAGTCGGCACTCGGTTTTAGACCGCCTCCAATTCGAATCAGATCCGCGACCCCCATATTGGTCGTGAGCGGATAGCGGCCCGGTTTTGCCACTTCGCCCTGAATATAAACGCTGGCAGGCTCGACGGCGTCCGGATTGCGGTGAATCAACAGACGATCGCGTGGTTGCAAAAGTATGTTCTCGACCGGGTCTCCCGCTAGAGCCTGGCTCAGGCTCACGCTAAATATCTTGAATTTTCCATCCGGCAAGTAGCGGAACACCTGTGCGTCCCCTGTTTCAACGTCCGGAGTGAGTCCACCGGCCAAATGAACCGCGTCCGTTAAACGGATTTGGCCCGATGTTTGGTAAGTTCCCGGCGCGCGCACTTCTCCGAGCACGGAGACACTCGGAGGATTCTCGAAGTCAAATCGGCTGAAGATTCGAATCGTGTCCATCGGATGCAAAACGGGAGCCTGAGGAGGATTGTTCAGGGCATCCGCCAAATCAAATCCCTCCACACTCGGGTGAAAGTCCGGCGCGTTCAGACGAATAATTTCCGCATATTGTGTGGCAGGCTCCGGCAGCAAGTCCTTGAAGGATGAAATTACGTCGGTAACTCGCATATCCGCGCGATAGGAATATCGGCCCGGACGCACGACGTGCCCTTCGACATAAATCGTGTCCTGGTTATACGGAACGATCGGATAGACCCGCACGCGATCACCGTCGTAAATTTCAAATGATTCGAGTGTTTTTGTTACTTCCGCGGCATTTCCCGCTTCGGGGATGTCGACACTCAACATGGTCTGCTTGTCATGAGCCACAATGCGTTGCACTTCGATGTGACGCAGTGTGGCGGTTGGCAAAAGGCCGCCCGCCAAATCCAACACGCTCGCCAAGGTCTTCTCTTCGAGCAATTCATAAATCGCCGGGCGGCGGACCATCCCCTCGACGGTAACTTGCGGTCCTATCGGCGGCACCTGCACCGTATCGCCGTTTTCCAGCCGCGCCAGGTCCGTCTTCACTCCATGCAGCAGAAGGTCATATACATCGACGGTCTGGACCAGTTGCGTGCCGCGATAGTGTTTCAAGATGCGCATGGACCCGCGTTGAGTGGGCCCGCCAGCCGAAAACAATGCGTTCAGGGGAGTGGAAAGCGAACTAATGTCGTACGCTCCGGGATTCGCAACATCTCCCACTTCGTAGACGCGGATGGTTCGAAGGCGAGCAAGCGAAACGTCTGCCGAGACATCGCGGAATTGAGTTCTCAATATCTGCTGCAGGTTCTGCTGAAGCGTGGCAAGGCTCTTTCCGCTGACTTGAATCGGCCCCACCTCAGGCAAACTCACGCGGCCTTCACGATCCACAACCCGGTAAAGACGTTGCGATACGCCTCCCCACATATCGACGGACAATCCATCGCCTGGCCCGACGACGTAGTCGGGGCCGGCGGGAAGATCCATCGGAATCATTTGGGAGTCTCGCGTTCCATTCTCGAACACTTCTGCTCCAAATCGCTTCGGAGCAGCAGGCCGTGTGACCGCCCTCACGTTCATGTCGTAGAGCGATGGAATGTCTTCATAGGGACTCTTCTCGCGAATCATTTCCGGCGGTTCAGGAAGCAAAGCCGATCGGGAACGGCGTATGGACGACTGTGCCGAAGGATTCGACGAAATCGGAGGCGCCGCCGCAGGGTTCACTGTCTGGCTGTCTACTATTTCGATCGAACCAGGAGTTGGCGCCCCGCTTGCCATACTCAATCCCGGTGCAATTCCGCTTCCAAATGCAGCAAGCAATCCATCGCTCTGATTCCCGAATCCAAGGTTTCCGCTAGCTGAGGGAGAACTCGACGGTCCGTCTCCCCCGATTCGGGAATTGAAGCTCCCGGGGGCGTTCACACTGACATTATTGAGGGACTGGGAAATGCCGTCAGAACTATTAAACGGGAGTCGGGAAGATGTGCTCGAGAAATCCTCATCGCTTGGCGTGAGCGCTGCGCGGGTCAAGTCATTTCCACGGGAATTAGGAAGGTTGGATGGCAGAGAATCCCGTGGGACAGTTCTGGAGGGCGGTTGCCCTGGCTGAAACTGTTGCCCAGGCCCACCTACAGAAGAAGGACGCGCTTGCTGCTCGTTGCATTCTTCATCATGCTGAACGTCGCAGGGGCCGTTATTTTGCTGATTTCTTGACCTCACTTGACGTTCCTGCGTCAGTTCCTCTTCTTGCTGCTGGGCGAGCCATTTCGTTCTTTCTTGGATAAGCAGTTCTCTCTCTTTCCCGGCATCAGACTGAGGATTCAATTTTGGAAGGAGATAGCCATATCTTTGAACGAGAAGGGTCGCCACAGCTCGGAAGGGAACATCCGACTCCAATCTCTCAAACATTGCGTCATCGGTGAGGTCCGAATCGCTGACGATCTGGCCATGATCTGTGGCATCTTTCGCAACCCAGCGCTTTAACTCAACCATCAAACCGGAATTCTTCAATAAAATTGATTTGATTTCCGCGGCAGAGGCCGCGACGCGGCTCAAGTTCTGCGTCGCCAAATCCGAGGTTTTGGTCGGGGCGTTATTCTGTTGTTGCGCGCGCAACTCAGATGAGCAACATGCAATCAGGAGCAAGAATGCAGCGATCACAATGAAGCTTCGCTTGTTCGTCGTCCGCTGTCGATCAGACAACTGATGGGTATCCGGACGCATAGTTAACCTCCGACGATTTGCTGGCCCTTGCGGCGCAACGCGCTCAGAATTCCCGCTTCGGAAGCTTCCACCGAGCTTTCGTGAATATCGAACGATCCCCAATAGAAAATGCTGCTATTCCGCTCCGGCGCGAGGGCCAGGATTTTCATTTCGGGATAACGGCGAAGCAAAATGTCGCAAAGAGGAGGGCGCTGGTCCGAATCATTCAACGCGATGATCAGAAAGTCCGGGTGTTTCTCCTCCACGGCATCGACAATTTTGTCCTCGTCCTGAATCTCCGCAATAATTTCGATGTCGGGCTGCTCGCTGATTGTTTCTACGACCAGCTCGCGCATCAACCGGGGTCGATTGGCAACGACAACACGAATATGCTGGGTCATACGTTTTGCTCCGTCTTCCGATCGGTTTAACCCACGCGCACACTAGGGGAATGCAGGCGAAAAAGGAAGGTTCAAAAAGGAGTTGGATTCAGTCCCACGGAAACTTCCGCAAATGTGAATGAAATGATTTAGCGGGAATCTGCTTTCGTACCATTTATCGTACTAGTCCTCGTACTAGGTCCGGTACCGGTTTCAATGCCGCTTTCCGATACATCCCGCCTCCCCAAAACGACATCTGAAATCCATATGTTACAGATCGATATTATCGTTAAGTCGGGCCCAAAGTTCCGATTGTGTGATCTGGTTTCCAGGAGCATTCTAAAAAGGAGGGACGCCTTGAAAGAAGTGGTCATGGTTTGTGTGCAAGCTGATCGCTTGCATGCCAAACAAAAGGAAGGCCAAAGCCCCAACTCCTTTGTTTTTCCCGTTTTGGCACTAGAATCGGATGAAGGCAGTCGCACAATAATTAAGAGAATATAATATTCTACAACTCGCATACAGCCTTTCTTGTATGGTATTGTGGCCGCGGTCGGTGTAATTCCAGAGATGGCGGTTTGTGACCACTGCTTCTGAGTGGAGTGGCCCCGTGAAAAGTTGTCCCCTGTCCGTGTTTTTGATGGCGAGTAACCGTTTATTGCGGGAGACCCTCGCCAGGGTGCTGATCCGCAAGGGTGAGTTCAGAGTGGCAGGAGTCTCTGCCTGCGTTGATGATGTTTTTACTTTGCTCGGTACATCCCGGACCGACGTTTTAATTCTGGATTCTGTTTCTGCGCGCATGTCGGAGTGCGCGTTGATATCCCAAACCCACAAGCAAATCCCAGGCATCAAAGTCGTCCTGATTGATATGGAGAATGATCCGGAAATATTTTTGGATTGCGTACGCGCGGGGGCGGCAGGTTACCTGCTGAAGGACGCTTCCGCCGCGGAAGTCGTCTCCGGGGTGCGCGCGGTGACGCAAGGGCAGGCCATCTGTCCTCCCCAACTTTGCGCGCATCTATTTGAAGTTTTTTCGCGGCAACAAGTGGATGGCCCAAGCGGGCGGATCAAGCGCGAATTCGGGCTGACCCGGCGGCAACAGCAGATTGTTCCGCTCATAAGTCACGGAATGACAAATAAGGAGATCGCATCTCTTCTCAACCTTTCCGAGCAAACGGTCAAGAACCACGTCCACAGAATCATGCAGTGCGTCGGGGTTAAAGATCGCCTCGAGGTGACCGACGCGATGAAACGACGCCACGCTAGTCAGCCGGCTCCCTCCCACGAAATAGCGTCCCATCGAGCCTCCGAAATGGTATCCGTTCGACACTTCCTGGAGACTCGGTAGCAATAAATCGGAAACCCACGCCGGATTTTCATAAAGAAGCAGGTGGCGCTATCGGTCCGCCTTGCAAGTCGATTGGAGCAGTGATCCGATCGACACTCTGACGCAGCAGGATTTTTTTGGTTGTTGTCCGAACGGATGTATACTCCCAGCTACTGGAAAGGCCAAGAACACAGTTCCTGGTTACTTCAGCCGCGAAGGAGCGCCCATGAGTTCCAAGGTATCAGGTCGAAGGAAATTCCTGAGGGATAGCGCCGCATTGGTTGGGTTGGCCGCGGGAGCGGGAGTTGTGCCTTCCGCCGAAGCCCAGATGTCGCCTTCTGAGGCGGCCACTAAAGATTGCAAAGAGAACAAGGATCTGATCGCCTATGGCGAGCGCTCCCATTTTGTGAAATCGATCCGCATTCCCGTGATGGAGAGGATGTCCCCGGATGAATTCGGGATGACGTTTCACGTGTTGTCGCCGCTCCAGGATTCGGTGGGAATGATCACGGCCTCGTCGCTGCACTATGTGGCGACCCACCGCGGCTCCTATGTCCCGGATATCGATCCCCAGGAGCATCGGCTGATGATCCACGGCATGGTGGACCGGCCGCTGATCTTCACAGTGGAGGAACTAAAGCGTTTGCCATTTGTGACCCGCGCTCATTTCCTGGAGTGCAGTGGAAATCGTGCGAGAGCCACGCACAAAACCGTGCAGCAGACGCATGGGATGACCAGTTGCTCCGAATGGACCGGCGTGCCCCTGTCTCTGTTGCTCAAAGAGGCCGGCGTACAGAGCGGCGCGTCCTTCGTCGTAGCGGAAGGGGCGGAGACCGTGAAAGGCGCGACAAGCCTTCCGCTCGCCAAGTGCATGGACGATTGTCTGGTTTGCTACGGCCAAAATGGCGAGCCCGTGCGACCCCAGCACGGCTTCCCGCTGCGATTGATCGTGCCCGGCTACGAAGGAATTCATAACGTCAAGTATCTGCGGCGAATCAAGGTCGTGGACCAGCACTACATGACCTACAACGATTACGGACATCTTGCTGCCGATGCCCGCGTCGCTGCCCTGAATCGCCAGGTTGGGCCGAAATCAGTCATCACCTTTCCTTCCGGGGAGCAAAAGCTGCCTAGTCCCGGATTCTATGAAATTACCGGCCTGGCTTGGTCCGGGTCGGGTGCGGTTCGAAACGTGGACCTCTCGCTCGACGGCGGGCAGACCTGGACGCCCGCTGAGCTTCGATCCCCGGCATATCCCATGGCGCATACCAGGTTTGGCTTTCACTGGAAGTGGGACGGGAAGGAGTGCGTGATCATGTCACGCTGCACGGACGAACTGGGCACCGTGCAACCCACGCGAGCGGAAATCGCGAAGTACTGGAATGTGCCAAACGACAAAGATCTCCAGATAAAAGGCCTGGACAATAGCGTATTTGGGTGGAGAGTGGCCAGCGACGGGAGCGTTCACAATGGGCTCGCGTAAACTTCTCCTGATCGTGATGATTCTGGGGCTAAGCCAGATCAGCAAGGCACAGTCGCCCAACTATGGTGTGGGCAGAACTCCCACTGCGGAAGAAATCCACAAGTGGGATATTTCGATCGGGCCCGAGGGGAAGGAGCTCCCGCCAGGAAGCGGAACCGCCGTGCAAGGCGCGGGACTCTTTGTTCGAAAGGCCTGCTTCGGATGCCATGGCGAAACAGGTTCAGGAGGCCCGGCTCCTACTTTGATCAAGAGCGACGGCAAGACCAAGTCCCCCTATCCTTGCCTCAACCCTTGCGTGAACGATTCAAACCTCATGTCGTTCCACTCGCCGTACGCTACGACGATTTGGGATTACATCAACCGCGCCATGCCACTTACCAAAGAGGGCACGCTAAAGCCCAACGAGGTGTACGCGCTGACTGCCTATCTCCTCTTCAAGAATGGCATCATCCGCGAAGACGAAGTCATGGACGCCCAGAGTTTGCCGAAGGTGAAAATGCCAAACCGGGATCACTTCGCCCTGGCTCCGGAATGGAAGCACGGTACGCCAAGGCTTCAGGGCTATCCCTGATCCCTCGTCAAACAGCTGCGATTTGGCACACTAACCCGCTCACCACCGAACTAATCTACTTACCGTCTCAGCCGATGTTAGAACAGATTCCCAGCGGCACTGGCCTGTAGGCACGACATCGGCCGGGCCCGAAGCATCGTCCGATCACCGAGGATGTATGCGCCCAACCATACATGCTATTGGAATCGCCAACGGGGGTGGAGACTGCCCTGGCCTGAACGCCGTCATTCGCGGCGCCGTGCGTGGAGCCATTTTTGGACACGGGTGGGGCGTTGTGGGCATCCGCGACGGCTTCGACGGACTGATTTGGCCGGAGCGGTCTGTACCTCTGACGGTCGAGTCGATCGCAGGGATCCTGCCCCGCGGCGGCACGATTCTGGGGAGCCGGAGCCGGGGAGATCCGTTTCACCATCCAACCGATCCGGATACCAAAGTAACGAACGATGATTTCCTGACATGCCGCAGGACCATGGAAAAACTGCGGCTTGATGCACTCATCGTGATCGGCGGCGACGGCACGCTTACGATCGCACGGGATCTTGGACGGATGGGAATCCCCGTTGTGGGAGTGCCCAAGACGATCGACAACGATCTTTCCGCCACGGAAGTTACCTTCGGTTTTGACACGGCACTGCATGTCGCCACCGACGCCATCGACCGCCTGCACACCACGGCGGAATCGCATGGCCGCGTGATGGTAATCGAAGTCATGGGCCGCAATGCGGGTGGATCGCGCTGCATTCCGGAATCTCCGGCGGGGCCGACGTCATTCTGATCCCGGAAATACCGTTCACTATTGAAATTGTTTGCGAAAAATTGCGAGAACGTGCCGCGACAGGAAAAAGATTCTCCCTGGTGGTCGTGGCGGAAGGCGTGAAACTTCCTCCCAATGATCCTTTCGGCAGACCTTTTCCCAAGCCGCGCCCTGGCCAGGTCGGAATTCTGATTGGCGATGCGATTCACGAAACGCTGAAACAGGATGTGCGCGTTACCGTGCTGGGACACATTCAGCGCGGAGGATCGCCCAGTCCATTCGACCGCATCCTGGCCACGCGATTCGGAGTGGAAGCCGTGGAGCTGACGGCGGGCGGGAATTTCGGGCGCATGGTATGCCTTCGCGGCGGTGAAATAGAATCGGTTCCGCTCGATGATGCCGTGAACGAGGTGCGCCTGGTCGATCCCAAAGGGAGCATGGTGCGCGCCGCGAGAGCCGTAGGAATCACCTTCGGAGACCAGGAATAAAAGTGTAGTGATGTCGATTCCTGTTGAGGGTTGTTGGCGGCCACGCTAGATTGAGCCGAGGAATCGCGCAACGTTTCGACTTCCACGATCATCTCCAATTCCAGTGGCAACATTGGCCGCACGGGTTGTGTGCTAGCGCCTTATAAGTGCCTGCTCAGCCAGCTATCTCGAGATTTACCACTATCGCCGCCCCGCGGTTTTTTTTTGTGCGCGTCTCGTTTAGTATGGTCATATAGGGACCTGCGATGCGCCTTACCAGACGCGCCAAAAAAATCGCGTTTTTCGTTACGCTGGCCGCCTTCCTGATTGGACTGGCGGTGGCGCTGAACGTTACCTGGATCGTTCTCAACTGGCGGGAAGTCGTTCCCCTGGTTCTCGGCATCATCTTCTTTGGGCTGATCATTGCGGGACTGGTGGTCTACACGGCTTTTCTGGTTCATGAAATTCACAAGAACGAGCAGCAGGATAGTTTTCTCAACGCGGTCACGCACGAACTCAAAACTCCGATTGCCTCGATTCGCCTGTACCTGGAAACGCTCCAGAGTCGCCAGCTCACCGAGGCGCAGCACCAGGATTTCTATCGCATCATGCTCGAGGATACGGACCGCCTTTTGGGCACGGTCGAACAAATACTAAAAGCCGGAGAGGCGCGCCACGCCAGCAGCAAAAAGAATTGGGAGAAAGTCGATTTCTCCGCGATCGTGGCGGAGACGGTGGAGCTCACACGGCTGCGCCATCATTTGCCGGCCGAGGTCCTCCAATTCGCGGGCGCTGCCGATGAAAAAATCTACTTGCGCGGAAATCCCCAGGAATTGCGCACCGCCGTGTTCAATCTCGTTGAAAACGCCGTGAAATATTCCGGCGAGAAAAAAGAAATCGAGGTCGATCTGCTCTCTCCGGACATCGACACGATCTTGCTGCGCGTGCGGGACAAAGGAGTCGGAATCCCTCACCCGGAACTGAAACGCATTTTCAAGCGCTTCTACCGCGTGGCAAGTTCCGCCACCGGCCGCGTCAAAGGGACCGGGCTTGGCCTGTTCATCGTGCGCTCGATCGCGCGGCGGCATGGCGGCGATGCGTTCGCCGAAAGCGAAGGCACGGGACGCGGAAGCACATTCACGCTACGGCTCCCGAGGGCCTATCCCGTATGAGCCGAATTCTCGTCGTGGAAGATGAAGCCCACTTGGCGGAGGGGCTCCGTTTCAACTTGGAGCAGGAAGGATATTCCGTCCAGGTGGTGGGCAACGGCGAAGATGCGCTTGAGCGCCTCCTGAAAAGCAAAGAAGATTTCGACGCACTGGTGCTGGACGTAATGCTTCCCGGCAAGGACGGCTTCACCGTGGCGCGCACCTTGCGTGAAACCAAGAATTATATTCCCCTGCTGATGCTGACCGCTCGCTCTCGCCCCGAGGACGTTCTGCAGGGTTTTGAATCCGGGGCCGACGATTATTTGCCCAAGCCGTTCAACCTCTCCATCCTCATCGCGCGCGTGGGAAGCCTGCTGCGGCGCAAAACCTGGGAGCACCGCGCAGGCGAAGCCCCGGCCAAGCCCGCCGTGCGCAGCGAGGGTCCGCCGGATACATTTCGATTTGGCGATATCGTCGTCGACTTTCAAAACCTCTTGTTGCGGGCCGGCAAAGAAACCGTGCAATTGACCTTGATGGAATCGGAGTTGCTCCGCTACCTGGTCCAAAACGCGGGGCATCCCGTTTCCCGAAAAGCGATCCTGGAAAATGTGTGGGAGCTGCAAGAGGATACCGACACGCGCGCGATCGACAACTTCATCGTGCGCCTGAGAAAATATATCGAGGACGAGCCGTCCAACCCCCGCCACCTCGTGACGGTACGAGGACTCGGCTACAAATTCATTCCCTTCCCGGAAAAGAAAGCAAAAAAGTAAATCCGGCCCGCAGAGATTGGCCTTTCACATATGCAAGACAAACAAATGAGACGTTTCGCTCGCTACGCTACTCAATTCGGAATAACCGCCATTCTCGCCGCGGCATTGTCTCCTGCCCTGCCTGTTTTCGTGGATCGCAGAGAATATGCTGACGCCGTTCTCAGCTATGCCCAGAACCCAAGTCCCGACAACGATGCACACTTGAGAATCGCGACGGCGAAAAATCAACGGCTAACCATGATTTCCCACATGACGGCAGCAGGCGTTCTTTTCATTTTGATGAATACTGGATGGTCGCTGGTGAAACGCAGGTCACAATAAAACCCGAATCTTCAAGTGCTACCCTGCTATAGCCTAACAAAGGCGGTGCCAAACTCACCAAATCTGGCACCGGATTGCTGAAGGTCTTGCCATCGCGTCGCCCTCTTTGCAATCAAACGCGCGGGCGAATTCCGGCATGTTGGATGGCGCGGCGATGGCGCGGAAGCGCGCCAGCGGATGCGGGTTTGTGTTCACCATGAGGCGCTCGAATTCGGGCCGGTCGTTGGACGCCCAGATTTGCGCGAAGGAAAGAAAAAAGCGCTGGTCCGCCGTCAGTCCGCCGATCAATGCCGGTTTCTTGCTCTTCTCCGCTTTCTGAAGCGCGCGGTAGGCGAGGTTCAGCCCGCCGAGGTCCGCAATGCTCTCGCCCAGGACCAGCTTGCCGTTTTCATGGATATCGTCCTGAACGACGTAGCTGTCGAATTGCTTTTCGACGCACGCGGCCCGCTCGTTGAAATTCTTTGCGTCCTCAGGCGTCCACCAGTCGCGCAAATTGCCCTGCGCGTCGAATTTTCTGCCCTCATCGTCGAAGCCATGGGTCATTTCATGGCCGATCACGGCGCCCATCGCTCCATAGTTGGAAGCGTCATCGGCGTTCATATCGAAAAACGGCGGTTGCAGAATTCCGGCGGGAAAAACGATCTCGTTCATTTCCGGACTGTAGTAGGCGTTCACCGTTGGAGGCGTCATGCCCCACTCGTTGCGGTCCACCGGCTTTCCGATCTTGTTCAAATCGCGCTTGAATTCAAATTGTGCGCCGCGCATCTGATTGAGCGCGTACGGGCCGCGATCCACCGCATAGGCGGAATAATCGCGCCACTTGTCCGGATAGCCGATCTTGCGCGCGAACGTGCCGAGCTTCGCGAGCGCCTGCTTGCGCGTCGCGGGGCTCATCCACGGCAGCGTTTTCAGATCGTCGCGGAGGGCGTCGATCAGGTGATTCACCATTTCCAGCGCACGGGCCTTGGCCTCGGGCGGAAAATATTTCTGCGTATAAATCTGTCCGAGCGCCTCGCCCAGTTGGCGGTCCGTGGCGGAAACGCAGCGCTTCCAGCGCGGCAGCAATTCCGTCGTGCCCTGTAAGACGCGGCCTTTGAAATTAAAATCCTCGTCCACAAACGGATCGGACAAATACGGTGCGGCTGAATTCACCAAATGCCAGCGGAGATACGTTTTCCAGGTTTCCAGCGGCGTTTCTTTGAGCGCCCGGCTCATCGTCTCGAAAAATTTCGGAGCCGATACGTCGACCGACTCGATATTGGTGTAGCCGATTTCCTGAAAATAATTTTCCCAGGACCAATTGGGCGTGAGAGTCCGCAGATCAGAGCGGTTCATTTTGTGATAGGTCTTTTCCGGGTCGCGCCGCTCGACGCGAGTCAGGGAAGCTTCGGCCAGCTTGGTTTCGAGTTCCACGATAACCTTCGCGTCTGTGGCTGCTTTGGCGGCATCGTCTCCCGCGAGCGCGAGCATTTTGGCGACATGCTCTTCATATTGTCTGCGGATTTGCTTTGATTTGTCGTCAGTCTTTGTATAGTAATCGCGGTCGGGCAAACCGAGGCCGCCCTGGTCCGCGCTGCCGATCACTTGCGAACTATTCTTCTCATCCTGCGTTGAACCGAAGTTAAAAAGCGCGCGGACGCCCATGCCTTGCAAACGCGCGATTTCCTCCTGGAGTTCCCCTGTGCTCCGAAGCCCGTCAATCCGCGCCAATTCCGCGTCGAGCGGTTTGGCCCCCTCCGCATTGATCTGTTTTTCGTCCACGCAGCTCGCGTAAAAGTCCCCAATTTTCTGCTCATTCGAGCCGGGTGTCGCCTTGGTATTTGCCGCAGCCCCTTCCAGAATCTGATGAAGCAGGTCGCGATTCCTCTCGGCAAGCTCGTTGAAGCGTCCCCAGCTGGGGTACGCCGCGGGCACTGGATTCTTGGCCAGCCACTCGCCGCTGGCGTAGTGGTAGAAGTCCTCGCACGGCTTGCATGTCTTATCCAGAATCGTGAGTTCAACGCCGCGAGCGGCAGGACCGGAAGGTTTCGCCCTGCCCGCCTCTTGCCCGGCGCGCAGGATTCCGATGGAAGCGCAGGCCAGGAGAACAAAAACCGCGACGATCCCAATTTGCCGAAGCGTCGAAACTTTCCACAGACTGATTCTCTGCAAACTGGGTCGGATTTTTAGGAAGTGGAGCACGGTACGAGCCTCCGTTCTTACAAGTGCAGCACATACTACGTCTACGACGGCGCAGCATCAGAGTCAAGTCCAGGTGATTCGTTTGAAATGCAGATACCGCAATTAATGTATTTTGAAAATTTTCCCGTCATTTCGCGTCACCTTTTAAATTTCACAGCATCACAATCTTCGAGGAGCTATGAAACGACACATTGAGCAGATCTCCATACTCTGCCTAATAATACTTTCCGCGGCAGCGATTTCCGATTTCGCGGCGCAAGGGCCAGCCGGAGAGCAACAAGGCCCACCCCCCAGCCAGCATTACGACTTGGAAACACCGGAGCAATTGCAGCGACTCGTAGCGCCGATTGCGCTGTATCCGGATTCCCTTGTCGCTTCCCTCCTGGCGGCCTCCAGCTATCCCGCGCAAATTACCGAGGCGAACAATTGGCTTGCGCCCCGCCGCAACCTCTCGCCTGAAGAACTTGCGGCTGAAGCCGACAAGCAACCGTGGGATCCAAGCGTTAAGGAGCTGTTGCCATTTCCTCCAGTGCTGCAGAATTTGGCTTCCAATCTCTCTTGGACCTCGGAACTCGGCGACGCCTACTACAACCAGCAGGCCGACGTCATGAACGCCATTCAGGCGATGCGCCGGGAGGCCAAGAAGAATAAAACTCTCAAGAGCAATGACCAGACCCATGTGATTGATAAGCATGGCTACATTTCTATCGAGCCTGCCAGTCCTGAAGATAATGAAGTCTATGTCCCCGCCTACAATCCGTGGGACGCCTATGGCTACCCGATCGATCCTTGGCCCGGCTGGGTTGACGTGCCGGGAGTTTGGTGGGGTGGCCCTGGTCTCAACTTTGGCATTGGTTTCGGGATAGGCCCGTATCTCGGATTTGGCTGGGGATGGAACCGGTGGGGGATGGACTGGTACAACCGCGGGTTATACTTCGGCGGGAGGCCTTATTACGGATACGGCCCTGCATTTTTCAACCGCTACAACTATTACCGCGGATATCCCGGGTTCGCCCGGTCCTACCCGCGAGAACCGGGGTTTAGCCGCGGATTCAGTGCGCCACGCCCCGAGCGAGGACTTCGGTCAGGGCCGTTTAGCGGCTTCAATCATGGCGGAACGGTGAGAGGTTTCTCTTCACGTGGCCAGAGCAGTTTTGGCGGCGGCTTTCATGGAGGCGGATTCGGCGGCGGGGGTTTCCACGGTGGTGGAGGCGGCTTCCATGGAGGAGGTGGCTTCGGTGGGGGCGGCTTCCAGGGCGGGGGTGGCCACCGCTAGCGGTCATGACCCAGCAGTACGGAATATTTTTCCGGGCAAAGCCGAGTGGCTGAACAAAATTCTGCCCAGTTAAGGAACTAGCGACATGATCTTTCACATAAAGCCCCTTTTCGGGACGCACGTTTGGGTGACAGTGCTCTTGGTGATCGCTGTATTTTCCGGGGCGCCTCGATCTGTTGCGGGGCAAGACAATCAAGCATCGCAGCCTCAATCCTCACCAAAAGGTTCCGCTACGCAAACCACACCGCAACCAAAGGCGGAGTCCTCGCATGTGCAATCCACTTCGCGACCGAAACTGAAGTCTTTCTCTTCGCCTCAAGAAGCGGCGGAGGCTCTTTACTCGGCGGCTCGCAACCACGATGAGGACGGTCTGCTCCTCATTCTCGGGCCAGATTCCAAAGACGTCATCGTTTGGACGGAAGATCCGGCCGACCGCAGAGCCGACGCCGATCTCTTCGTCGAGAAGTACGGGCAAATGCACCGGCTGGTCAGGGAACCCGACAACGAAACAACTCTGTATGTTGGCGCCGAAAACTGGCCCCTGCCCATTCCCCTGGTGGAAAAAGATGGCGCCTGGTATTTCGATTCCGGCCTGGCCAGGCGAGAGATCCTGTATCGGCGGATCGGCGAAAATGAGTTGGAAACGATTGATGTGCTCCGCGCCATGGTGGACGCGGAAAATGAATACTATTCCGAGGTTGCGGACGCAACCGGCGAGCACCAATACGCCCGTCGATTTAACAGCGATACGGGTCAGCGCGATGGTCTATATTGGCCGAACAGCAAGGAGCCCGACGAAAGTCCGATCGGCCCATACCTGGCCCAAGCCAGCTACAACCGGTCCGATCGCAAGCCGTTGCGTGGCTACTATTTTCGGATCTTAACCGAGCAAGGCAAACAGGCCCCGGGCGGGGTACGCAAATACATTGTCGATGGAAAGATGACCGGTGGATTCGCCTTCGTGGCATTTCCCGCTGAATACCGCGCCTCTGGCGTGAAGACATTCATCGTCAACCTGGGCGGTGTCGTCTACGAGAAGGATCTGGGACCCATGACCGCGCAACTCGCCAAATCCATGGCCATGTTCAATCCTGATTCCACTTGGTCCAAAGTCCAATAAGATTCACAACGATTCAATGTGAAGCAGTTACACCGGGTACTGTCCCTAATTAACTATTTCCCGGAAGCGCACAATCGCCTCCAGGGAACGAACCTGTCAGCTCAGCTTCTTCAAAGGTATTGTGGAGGTGTTATTGGAATGCATCGGGACGAAGATCAGGATTCTGCCGCGGAGATCTTGAAAATAGATAGTCACTTCGCCCACTATTAGAGCATCATACAGGTATTGGGAAGCGCGCCACCTTCCTGGGGAAGGTTCTTATGAAAAGCAGACTGGTTTCTTTGCTGTTGGCCATGGGATTCGTGTTGCTCGTCCAACCGGCGAGGTCTCAGGATTACAGCAAAATACGCATCGTGCGCCTCAGCTTCGTGGAAGGAACCGTTCAGTACCAGCGCCCCGGACAAGATTGGGAGGATGCGCGCCTGAATTTGCCGATTGAGGAAGGCTTCGCCATAAGGACAGCCGACGGATACGCCGAGGTGGAGTTTGAAGGTTCCGTGACTTTGCGCCTGGCAACCAACGCGACAGTAGAGTTTACGGAATTGGCTCTGCAGAACGGTGGGCGGATCACCAAACTTACAATTCCGCAAGGAACCGCCATCCTCAGTGCAAAGCTAAAGCGTGAGGATGCGGTGTCGGTCGCCGCTCCCAATCTGAATGTGAATGTGCCTCGTGATGGTCGCATTCGCATGGACATATCTCCCACGGAAAGCTGGGTGACCGTGTTCCATGGAAAGGTGCAGGTTGACTCTAACGCCGGAGCTCCCTCACTTCTGAGCGGTGGCCACACGTTGCATGTAGGGGCAACCGGCTCGGGTTCGCCGGAAGTAGCCGGCAACCCGCCCCAGGATGACTTCGACAAGTGGGTTTCTCACCGTGAAGAAGCGTTGAACTCGGCCCAAAGCGAAACCTCTTCCATCCTAGGAACCAATTCCTACACCGAAGGTTTCGCCGATCTCTACAATTACGGCGGTTGGTCGTACATTCCGGGATACGGGGCAGGCTGGATGCCTTACGGCGTCGGAATGGGATGGATGCCGTTTGCGGACGGGCAATGGCAGTTCATGGGCGGCTTGGGTTGGAATTGGATGAGCGGAGAGCCTTGGGGTTGGCTCCCTTATCATTTTGGATCATGGGTAAATGCTCCGGGAGTGGGCTGGGCATGGTTGCCGGTCGGCGCGAATACCTGGACGCCCGCGACGGCGAGATGGGTGCATTCAAATAATCAACTGGGCTGGATTCCCAACGGGCCTCCACTGTCATCGAAACCCACGAAAACTCAACTGGCTGCACTGCCGTCGACAGTTATTCTGGCTGGGCAGGGCGCGAACGGCGCAATCGGGGCAGGGTCCCGCATCCCTCTGGCCCGCGGGGGGATGAGCTTTGAGCCTGCTACGGCGCCGTCACCAAGTTTTAACGCGCCAGCAAAGCAATCGACGAACGCATTCGCTCTTGCCGGGGGATCCGCAAATCCCAAATCCATTGTCCAATCCGCTCCTGCCTCATTCGCCCGCAGCAATGGCACCCCGCCTTCTCTCCGAGGGCCAAGTGCCTCGACTTCGGGGCTGCGGGCGGCGCGACTCAGTTCCGCTCCCCAAGCCGTGATGGCGCCCCACTCTCCGCCCTCGCCCGCGTTTGCGCGCGGGGCATCGATGGGCGGATTCCGGGGAGGATACGGTGCGCGCGGAGGCGGCAACGTGGGAACGATGAGTACAAGTCCAGCGACTAGCGTTTCTTCAAGTCCGAGCACCTCGGCAGTGGGCTCAGGTTCACACTCCAGCGGGTCCATGGGATCAGCGGGCGGGCATCGATAATTTCACTTTCCAAAACGGCAACGGAGCCGATTCTGATAGCTGAAGAACTCGTTTAGGATTTGGGAGCGTCCCCACCCGCAGGCATCGAGCGGATATAATTGACGATCTGCCAGACCTGCTCGGAAGTTTCCCGGCCGTCATAGGCGGGCATGCGGCCCTTGCCCTTCAGCATGAGATAGGCAAGTTCACCGTCCGTGAAGTGCGCCAGCGATTCGGCCTTTCTCCAATCGTGGACGTTCATGTTGATGTCCTTGGCCAGCACTCCCTTGCCGTCTCCGTCCTTGCCGTGGCAGAGAGCGCAATCCGTCGCGCCGTACAGCCTCTTCCCTTCCGTGATAGAAGCGGGATTCGATTCGATTGGATTTTTGCGGTCTACCTCTTCCTGGGGAATCTTTGTTTCGGCCGCCGATTTTGCCTTGCAACCCAATAATCCCAAACTTGAAAGAGCGCACAGGATCGCCCATCGCCTCACCATCATTTCCTCCTCGAATTTGAAATATCACGAGGATTCAATCCACTCGAACCGCTCCCCGCGCACATGTTCAAGACGAAGCTTATAGTTTTTCCGAATGTCCGTACAGAAGATCCGAGGACGCTAGCCAGCAATGATTCCGCCAATTCGAGACTACGCACCCGTGAAAGAACCGCTGCAAGTTCGCCTGGAACGCCCCTTCGCATATGGTCTCAGTATGCGAATCAGGTTAAACTAAACGAATTATTCATGCGAATACGCGTTATGCGTGTGCCGAGCGTTTGCACGCGAAACGGCGAAAATGCGCCACGCGTCAAAGGGGAAGCTAATCAGCGGCGGAGAAATCACACAGCAAACCCTGCATGCAACCCCGGCTGTGTATATTGATCGCGGTTTTTGCATGCACAACCTATCCGATCAACTGCGAGGGACAGAGAAATGCATTTTATTTTTGCGATTTGTCAGTGGCTGGAGGCGACGTCAGTGGGGACAACCATTCGGGAATCCCTGTGGCTATTTCCGGTTTTAGAAACGGTTCATATTTTCGGAATCATCTTGCTCGTTGGCGCGACCTCGATTTTGGACCTGCGTCTGATGGGATTGACGTTCCGCGACGAGCCGGTTTCCAAGCTGGCGCGGCGGTTCCTGCCCTGGGCCTGGGCGGGCTTCCTCATTCAAGTCACCACGGGGCTCCTTTTGTTTTCCTCCGAAGCCACCAAGATGTACGGCAATCTCGGGTTCGACATCAAAATGCTGCTGATCCTTGTCGCGGGACTCAATGCGTTCGTGTTCCACGAGATCGCCTACAGGAGTGTGGGCAAGTGGGAGAACGATCCGGTGGCGCCGCTCAGCGCCCGCGCGGCGGGATTGATTTCGATTTTGCTGTGGTTCGGAATTGTTGCCGCAGGCCGCTGGATCGCATACGTGTAGCTGCAGACCAACGATTCTAATGCCTGGCTCTGTACTCACTGATTTCTAGAAACGTCTACCCCAAAGCAATACCCTTGGCTAATCGTTGATCTGCTCAGGCAATATTCGCCCGGCGTTAGTCTTTGTGATGTGATTACCTTCACTGAGGAAGTGCCGTACTTCTCAGAGTTGAGTTTCAGGCCAATCTTGTTCTTGCGAAGATCCTCATTTTTCGCCAGAAACTCGCGCCTCCCATTCTGCACTTCAAATCGGAAGAGCTGCATTGTCGCAGTCGCTTTATCAAAATCCTCCGCTACCCGCACAACAAACTGCATCTCGTCGCTGGCATCGAAGCGTACGGGAGACTTTTCGCCAGGAATCACGAGCAGCGATCGTATTCCCTTGGGAATGAGATTTGGAGTTTGCCGCTCGAGATCCACGAAGTCCCCCGAAGTCCTAAATAAATAAAAGACCGAAACTTTTTCAGGCTCAAGAACTTTTCCTTCCTGTGCCAACGCGACTGAAAGGAACACCAACCCTAACGCAAGCGCGGCGCATCCGTGTTTCATATGTGTTCCTGTGCAATACCTGCGGCCACCCGTAATTTGATGCGTTCCTTCATCGCGCCCTACCCCCCGACGGAGTCGATCCCAAAACAAAATCCTGAACTTTTGTTTTCCTGTTTGGTTGCGAGACGGACTGTCAAGCAGTACTCGCCTGGCACGAGCTTTTGGATGGGGGTAAGCCTAAAAGAAGAAGCCCCATACTTTGCAGCATCGAATTCAACAATAGCGGAGGCGAGTGAAATCCTAGTGAGTCGACCTAGCGCATCAAAATCTTCGATCGGCAATACACGTGAACCCTCTATTCCCTCGAAGCGATAAAACTGGACAGACTCCAGCGGATCAACCTTGCCATCAATGCGAATTACAAACTCAAGTTTTTGCTCCGCTTTTAGCCTCACCGGGGATCTCTCCCCTCCCACTTGATAGACCGCTGTGACCCCGGTGAAACCTAAAGCGTGAAACTTTCTTTTTACGCGGACCATCTGAGGTTCAAGGGGAACCAGTCGGGCGGAAGAATCCAGATAGTACAAGACCGAAGGGGATTCAGGTTCATCTGGCACTTTCCCACCCTGCCCACAGGCAATTACAGCGTAGAACAAGCATAGGATCAGGCCGACCGAACCAGGTATTAAACGAGATTCACTTGAACGATGGGAACGATGCAATCCATTACTCGCAAACTGGCAACGTTGAATAAGTCCAGCCACTCCGATTTTGAGACACCGGGGGTCGAATTTCACCGTTCCAGCTCTAAAAAGGGGTTTACGATTCGATTCTCCAGAACACACATCCTGTCACGCACGATAATATTACATACCATCAACGTGGACAATTGTTCTATTTGCCACGTTCAATGCGAGGTCACGCTGGCTTCTAGTTCCGTCAAAACAGCTCGACGCTGGCCGCCGGCGAGCGCCGCGACGAGCCCGCACAATGCCGCAAAGGACAGCCACAGCGCCGGCATGGCTCGGTTTCCCGTCTCATGGATGAGGTACGTGCAAATTGCGGGTGTGAATCCGCCAAAAATCGCTGTCGCCAGACTAAACGCCAAGGAAAAGCCCGAGGTGCGAATCTCCGGCGGCATGATTTCCGCCAGGTGCGGGATCATCGCCCCGTTGTACACGCCGAAAAACATGGACAGCCACAATTCCACGATCAGCAGGCGAGCGGTCGATGGGTCGCTGACGAGCCACAGCATCGCGGGGTATGAGGTCACGACCGCCAGGACCGTAATCAGAATCAGCAACGGCCGTCTACCTACGATGTCGGAAATCGCGCCGCCCGTCGGTAACCAGATAAAATTCGACATGCCCACGCAGAACGTAACCAGCAGGCTTTGGCGGCTCGTCAGGTGCAACACTTCAATGCCGTAAGTCGGCGTATACGCCGTGATGAGATAGAAACTCACCGTCGTCATCGTGGAAAGCAGTACGCCGATGCCCACGATCTTCCAGTTGGACGCGAGCGAGGCGAGGATCTCCGAAATTCCAGGACGATGTTTTTGCGCGAGAAACACTTCCGTCTCCGCCAGCGATCTGCGCAACCAGAACAGCAGCGGCACAATGAGGCAGCCGATGAAAAACGGAACGCGCCAGCCCCACTGGGCCATCCCCTCGGGCGGCACAACGGCGCTGAGCGCGACTCCCAGAAGCGCCGCGAAAATCACCGCAACCTGCTGGCTCGCCGACTGCCAGGCGCAATAGAATCCGCGATGCCCGGGCGTCGCCATCTCGGAAAGGTAGATGGACGCGCCGCCCACTTCGACTCCCGCGGAAAACCCCTGCAATAGCCGCCCAAGCAGCACCACGATGGGAGCAATGATCCCGATCGTCCTATAAGCAGGCGTGCAGGCGATTACGAGCGTGCCGATCGCCATCAAAAATAAAGTGAGGATGAGCCCGGTTCTCCTGCCATGCCGGTCCACGTACGCGCCGAGAACAACGGCTCCCAGCGGGCGCATCAGGTAGCCCGCGCCAAAAGTTCCCAGCGTCATCATCAGCGATGCATAAGCGCTGCTTGATGGAAAAATCTCGTGCGCGATGTAGGACGCGTAGTACGCGTACACCATGAAGTCGTACATCTCCAGGAAATTGCCGCTGGAGACGCGCACGACGTTGCCAAATTTGGAGTTGGTCGCCTTTGTGTTCATAGGGCTCGAATTATTTTTACCTTAGCGCTCTTTCTCTGCGTGCCACACTCACGCGTCTTGTTTCTTACTTCCCTGCCGGAACAGATGCGCCCGTCAAATAAAAATAGCCGACCTTGTTGTTCGACGGCGAGCCGTACCACATCCGGCCCTCGGAATCGCGGAAGAATTCCCGGATGGTATTCTCCGAATGCGGAAACGGATACTCGATCACTTTGCCGGTCTTGGGATCGAGGCGGCCGATCACGTCCAGATAGTAGGATGAATACCAGATGCTGTGGTCGAGCCCGATGCCCATCGCGTACGGAAAAGTGTCCAATCCGCCGGGCAAATCATATTCCTTAAAAGATTGCGTCTTCGGATCGAAGTGGCCGATCTTGCCCTTCTGGAATTCGCCGAACCAAACTGTGCCGTCGGAGTCAACCACGATTCTGCGCTCGTAGGTGTTGAGGGTTGGCGGAGTCCACTGCGTCACTTTCAGCGTCTTGGCATCCACTTTCCCAATCTGGCCTGTCCCGGGATCTGTAAACCAGACATTCTCATCCTTGTCGAAGTCAAGACTGTAGGTGTGCGCCGCTTCAGGGAAATCATTGAATTTTCCGGTCTCGGGATCGAAGCGCGTCAGCGGGTAGCCGCTCGACCAAACCATCCCTTTGGAATCGATTCGAACCGTGTGTCGCGACCCGCCGTCTTCCCTCCCCTCCAAGCCGGTAGCATACTTGTCCTGATACTCGGTTATCTTCTGCGTCGTTGGATCCCATCGGCCCAGTTTGTCGGAAGCCTGCTCGGTGAGCCAGACGGAGCCGTCAGGCGCGGCAACGGCGGAGTGAACCGCGGCGGTCCCCACATTCGGAACAGGAAAATCCTGCATTTCGGCCGTCTTCGGATTGAGCCGGGTGATCTTGTTTCCAATTCCGAAATTCGGAATCCAAACCGATCCATCTTTGGCCGGTGCCGCGCTGAACGGCATGCGGCTGGGCCCAGGCATGTCATACTCGACGTAGGCAATGTTCATGGCCTCGCTGGTAAAAGGCCTGACCGTCTCTTTGTACCCGGGCAATTCGGTTGGAGATTTCGGGAACGCAGAATCCGAGCCATACAGCTTGTTTAGATACGCCGCTATTTCCCCGGCGTCCTGGTCTGTAACCCGGTAACCCAGGCTGAAATGCATCGCGTCACGCATGAATTGAACGCGATCCTGCCAGCCGTCGGCATCGCGCCTCACCGAAGCCATGCGGGTTTGAAATCCGTGACAGATAAAACATTTCGTGAAAATCTGCTGCTTGGCATTTTCTTCCGGCCAAAGTTTTTTCGCCTGGTAGATGGAAAGCTCGTTCCAGCGCACCGTGCCGGTCTCAAGCGCGAAATCAAGAGACGCGCTCTGGTCCTCCGTAAGTGCGACACCACTCTTGGGATCAACGCGCAAACCGGACGCCTTGACCTGCACGCGGTACTCGCCCGCCGGCAATTTTTCGACGCGATAATGCCCCTGGTGGTCCGACAAGACGAAGAAACTAATCTTAGTCTTCGTATTTTGGGCCTGCACAAACGCGCCTTCGACCGGCGCGCCATCCGGCCCATTCAGGGTGCCGGAAAGCGTAGCGCCATAGCAGGACCCCGCAAGGAAAAGCGCAAGGCCTGCAAGAGCCAGGATTTTTGTTCGGGACCTCATGCCCCCTCCACGTTCTGTCCTGAGTTAGCCAGATCGAAATTTGGAGCGATATTCGACATTATGCCCCATAAACCGGGCAAATTGGTACGGGTCAGTTTCTAGATGGAGGGTCGGTGTGCTTCTCTAGTAGGACAGCCACTCTTGGCTGTCCACTTTCGCCCTATCGGGACCGACGGGGACAGCCAACAGTGGCTGTCCTACTTGAAATTGGTCCCGTCACTCTAACAGGCTATCGTGCGGACCAGGCAATCCCGTCGGGGTCGGTGCCGACCGCCAGAGTACCGGTGATCTTTCGCGAGGCCACGTCCACGAAGGTCAGCAGATTGGCGGCGGAATTGGTAATGTACGCGCGCCGGCCATCCGGAGAAATGGAAACGCCGCTGGGATCCTTGGACGTGGTCAGGCTCTCGATCAATTCGCGGGCATGCGCGTCAAACACGGTCGTCTGGCTGCTGCCAGAATTGGTCACCCAAACCTGAGCCCCGTCGGGAGTGAAATCCAAGCGCTTGGGACTTTTCCCACCGCTGGGAAACGACGCCACGATCGCATCGGTGGCAGTCGAGATGATCGAAATTTTCGCGTCGGTGCGGCTGGCGGCCCAGACTTCCTTTCCATCCGGCGAAATGGCAATGCCCTCAGTGCCCGGCCCCGTCGAGATCACCTTCACTTCGCCCGTGGAATGGTCGACCATGCTGACGGTACCCGAAACCGTATTGGTCACGTAAAACTTCGTCTCCTTCGGCGTGGCCACAATCATGTGGCTGCGCTCTTGCGTTGTATTCCAAATGTGCTGAATTTTTCCGGTAGCGGAGTCCAATTCGAGAACGGCTTGCGGCGTCTCCGTGGTCACCCACACGATCTTTCCGTCGTGGCTCACGGTCATGCCGTGCGGCCCTGTGTGAGTACCCAGATCGAAGGTGGTTTTCACCTTTCGGTCCGCCAGGTCGATGACGGTGATCGTATTGCTCGCTTTGTCGTGGTCCGTGTCCCCTGCGGGATAAACACTGTAGCGGCCGAAGTTGGACACGTAGGCGAAGCGCCCGTCCGGCGAGACCGCGACTTCGTGCGGCCCGCGGCCAGTGGGCAGCTTCACCAAGATCTTTTCGGTGGCCGGGTCCACCAGCGCCAATTGGAATTCCGATTTGCAGGCCACCACTACAGTGTCAGCCCATGCCCGAGGCGCGAGCGCGCACACCACCAGAAATGCAACCAGCGAAAATTCACAGCAGGTTTTCTTCATTGTATTTTCCCTCGAGCAATCCGAAAGTCTTGTTCGCATTGCCACGCGTCCGGTGAATCGCACATTGGCAGTTGGGCGCAGCGTTCCTTGCTATCGGAATGCGCAATCTTACCCTGATCCCTGAAGGCGACCGTACCCTCATCAAGCTCCCATGTCAATCTTGTATCGCCTTCGCTCGACGCCGATGCTCTTCCCATTCAAAGGAGTACCTTTCATGACTCGCACGAGACTGTGCTATAAAAAATGCGGTCTGCAAGGAAAATTCAAGGAGAGTGAATGAGAATCACGATCATCGGCGCCGGAGGAGTTGGTGGCTACTTCGGCGCGCGGCTCGCGCAAGGAGGATGCGATGTGGGTTTCGTCGCGAGGGGCGCGCACCTGGCCGCTCTGCGCGAAAACGGATTGCGCGTGGAGAGCCAGCTCGGCGACATTTATTTGCCGAAAGTTCGCGTTTCGGATGACCCCGTAGCTCTCGGCCCGGCTGATCTGCTCTTCCTCTGCGTAAAGTTATGGGATACGGAGACCGCTCTGCGCGCCGCCTCCGCCATCCTCGGCCCTGAAACCGCTGTCATTTCATTTCAGAACGGCGTGCAGAAAGACGATCTTCTCCGGCGGATTGTTGGCGAAAAGCGGGTGATCGGCGGCGTCGGCTACATCGGTTCAAAGATCGGCAGGCCGGGAGTGATTAGCCACACGGGGACGATGCAGCGGCTCGTCTTTGGCGAATACGACGGCTCCAGATCTCCGCGCGTTGTGGCGTTGCACGAGGCTTGCATCCGCGGCGGCATTGACGCCGAAATCAGCAGCGACATTCGCCGTACGATTTGGGAGAAATTCGTCTTCCTCGTCGGCCTCTCCGCCACCACTACCACGATGCGCAGCACGCTTGGCCCGATCGTCCGCAATCCAGCCGCGCGAGCCTTCCTGCTCGATGTGATGCGCGAGGTTGTGGCCGTTGGCCGCGCCCATGGAGTTCACCTTCCCGAAGATTTCGCGGAGAAGCGCCTCGCCTTTTGCGATGGCCTCCCGCCGGAAATGGACTCCTCGATGCACGCGGACCTCGACAGCGGGAAACGCCTCGAAGTCGACTGGCTGAGCGGCGCCGTCGTCGAATTAGGAAAAGCAGTCAACGTGCCCGCGCCGATGAACCGGGCCGCGCGCGATATTCTGGCCTTGCACGCGCAAGGAAAGCAGGGCGCCGCATGAAACACCCACGCCTGACGATCCGCTCGCTTCGTACTGTCGCAGTTTCCGTCCCCATGAATTTGCCGCTCGGCACGAGCGCCGTTACCGTTCGCTCCGCTCCCCTTCTTCTCATCGATCTCGAAACGGAAGAAGGAATCACGGGCCGCACCTACCTGTTCTGCTACATGCCGTTAGGGGCGCAGCTCATCGCGCGCGTCCTCCAGGAATTGCTTTTGTTAGTCAAGGGCGACATGGTTGATCCCGTGGAAATCGGCGCGAAGCTGTTGCGCCAGTTCCGTCTGATCGGCGCGCAAGGAGTCATCTGGATGGCGATGGCGGGTCTCGACGTCGCTTGCTGGGATGCGCTATCGCAAGCGGCCGGCTTGCCGCTCGCCGCGTACCTCGGCGGAGCACCAAAGCCGATTGCTGCCTATAACAGCAACGGCCTCGGCTTGATGTCTCCCGAGGCGTGCGCCGATGAAGCGGAGCAATTGCTCGAAGGCGGCTTTCAAGGAGTAAAGCTGCGCCTCGGCTATCCTACACTTGAAGGCGATCTTGCCGCAGTTCGCGCCGTGCGAAAACGCGTGCCCAGCGATATCGCGATCATGACGGACTATAATCAGGCGCTCTCGGTCAACGAAGCCTTGAACCGTGGTCGCGTCCTCGATGCTGAAGGACTCGCCTGGATCGAAGAACCCATCCGTCACGATGATTATTCCGGCTGCGCGGCTATCGCCAGTGCGATCGCGATACCGATTCAAATCGGCGAAAATTTCATCGGCGCGCACGCCATGGAATCTGCCCTTGCCGCAAACTCCGCCGACCTCATGATGCCCGATCTCTGCAGAATTGGCGGCGTGACAGGCTGGCTGCAGGCAGCGACGCTCGCCGCGGGGAAAGGAATCAAACTCTCGTCGCACCTTTTTCCCGAGGTTAGTTCGCACCTGCTTGCCGTCACACCCACGCAGCACTGGCTCGAATACGTGGACTGGGCCGCACCAATTCTAGCGGAGCCGCTCCAAGTAGCCGGCGGCGCTGTTACGCCCTCAAATCGTCCAGGGACGGGAATCAGTTGGAACCAGGACGCAGTAAAGCGCTACCAAGTAAAGTAGGGCCGCTTCGAAGTGGCGCAGGCTTCCAGCCTGCGGGGTTTGGTCCTTGCAAGGACGAACCCCCGCAGGCTGGAAGCCTGCGCCACCAAAATTCAGTCTACTTAGGAGAGGCGGGAGTGTCGGCTGGAATCGTGATGTCCTTATTAAAAGCCTTTTCATCCGAGGGCGCGCAAATCGCTTCCTGGATTTCATACTTCGGATTCAGCTTGAGGATTTTCATTTTGACGAGCATCCAGGGTCCTGTGTAGGACTTCGGATCATCCACCTTCATCGTGAATTCCATGGTGTTGAGGTTCACGCGGTGGTAGTGCTCCTCGACGCGTAAAGCGTCACTATGAGGATGGCCGAGGGGATCGAGCCAGGTCCGCTCGTCAAGTCCCGCCGTCTTCACGACCAGCGTGTCGCCTTCCCACTTTCCAACCGAGTATCCGTACCACGTCGGCTCCAAATCCTTGGGAAGGTCCCGGCCGTCAATCCAGATCGTGCGCCAGTTGTGATTCCACTCCATGAACTGGAGAATTCGTCCGCGAATCTGGATGAACTCCATGGGCTCCGGATTCTCCAACGACATCGCGCGCGGAAATCCCTGCGGATCGCAAATCAAGACCGGGTCATTATCCTCGGTTGGCGGAACTCTTCGGGGTCCGAAGCCGGGTTTCGCGGCGTCGAACTTCGCCTGTCCCCAAGATGTCATCGGCGCGACGGGCCCGCTATCGATATTGCCGCCGATCCCTTCGTGCTCCCATACGCCCGAGAGGTCATGGGGATCAAAGGCTCGCGCGCCGGCTCGGGCGGAATCTGGACGAGCAGCAGCTGATTTCTGACTGGTCTGCGCGAGCGCTTCCGGCAAAAAGAGCAGCGAGAGGAAGAACACCATTGTCAATGCAGCAATAGAGACCGGCAGGGGCTTCAGCGTTTGGAAGAGTCTCTCACTGCTTGTCATTGTCTGTTTGAAGACGAGTCTGCTCATCGTCGAGCACCAATTTGCCGTTGATGAAGACTTTCGACATCAGGCCGTAAGGCCCCCCGGCTTTGGCGGGAAAAATTGTAATCGCGATCTGGTCCCCGGGCTTCATGGTATCCCTGGACCAGCCATGCTTGGCCATAACGAAAGGGGGACGAGTTTCCGCTCCCCAGTGCATAACGTTGCCTTTCGCGTCCGTTACATCGTACATAACGTAAACGTGGGGATTGCCCCAGCGGAATTTCGTCACGGTTCCCGTCATGGAGAGTTCTTTTGCGGGGTCGACGATGTAGGCGGCCCGGGTTCCATGATGCGCGAACGTGGCAACTCCAGCCGCAAATACGCTGGCAAGCAAAGAGAGATACAAGAGGAGCCTGCAATTCATAGGACTCCGACGAAACTGAATTTCCGTTTTGATTTCCGGACTGAGCGGCAATATACAACCGTGCGTCTCGGGATGCAACGATCGAACTCTTCGCCGCCAGTTCATCCCGCAGGAAAAGCTTGTACCGTGGGATGCAACCTCATTTGACGGCGGTGGCCTCAATCTCAATCAGAAATTCGGGTCGCGCCAGGCGGGCCACGCCAATCAGAGTGCTTGCCTGTCGGCAACCCTTGCGAAGCAGGCCGTCCAGGAATACGCTTCGATTGGCGGAGAAGCCTTCGACGTCTGTCGTGTAAATATTCAACCGGACCACATCCGCCAAGCCAAACCCAGCCGCGGTCAACACCTGCTCGAGATTTTCGAGAGTGCGTTTCAGCTGCGCGCCGATGTCGCCGGCGTGAACGGGTTTGCCGTCCGCATCCACTGAAACCTGTCCGGCGCAGTAAAGGACTCGTTGCGCGCCGACAACTTCGTTCGCGTGCACGAACCCCAGTGCGTCCTGCCATTTCCATGGGTTGATGATTTTTCGTTCCACAATTTCCTCCCGGCGGAAGTTTCTTCGCGGCGACTCTCACGCTTCCCGAAAGCAAAGCGCATTGTCAGCCGAAGCAGACAGGCATATGATGACCTTACGTCTTCATCAGGACGTAACCTGCGGAGAAGGTAGAACGTCTACTGTCACGCAAGGGCAAGGATACAGCATAATATTCAGGTCGGGGGTTCCTCAAATGAAACGATTCGCTTGGATTCTGGCTATCCTGATTGCAATGCTCTGGCCCGCGGGCAATTCGAACGCCCAAACGACAAAAGGGGCTGTCATATTCGAACAGCACTGCGCCGCTTGCCACGGAAACCCGAGCAGCACAACGCCCGCTCCCGATGTCTTATCGCTTTGGAAGATGACCTCGGAAGGGATATATGCCGCCCTGGGCAAGGCTCCTCACACTTCTTCGCTCTCTGGCGTATCGGACGCGGACTTGCGCGAAGTCGCCTTCTATCTGGGACGCCACAAAGTGGACATTGCGAAGATCACGGACGCCAAGCTCATGCCGAACCAGTGCCCAGGAAACTCTCCAATCGGCGACCTATCGTCGAAACCGCTGTGGAATGGCTGGGGCAATGACATCTCCAATGCCCGTTTCCAATCGGCGAAAGGAGCGGGTTTGACCGCCAGCCAGGTGCCGAACCTCAAATTGAAGTGGGCTTTCGGTTTTCCGGGCGCCGAAGAAGTTTACGGCCAGCCCACTGTCGCGGGAGGGCGTGTATTCCTGGGTGTTGACACGGGAGCAGTTTATTCCATCGACGCGGAGACCGGGTGTGTCTATTGGTCCTACCAGGCGGACGCGGGCGTGCGCACCGCGATAAGCATCGGACCCGTGAAAGGAAAAGGGGCGGCCAAATACGGCGTCTACTTTGGCGACATCCGCGCGAACGTTTACATGCTCGATGCCTCAACCGGAAAAGAAATCTGGAAAGTAAAAGTGGAAGACCACCCGGTGGCCAAAATTACGGGCGCACCGATGCTCTACGAAGATCGACTCTACGTGCCGGTCTCTTCACAAGAGGAACGCTCCGGGGGTTGGAGTACAGTGTATCCCTGCTGCACGTTTCGAGGCAGCGTAGTAGCGCTGGATGCCATGAACGGCCACACCGCATGGAAAACCTACATCGTTCCGGATCCTCCGAAGCCCACGACAAAAAATTCCAACGGTGTGCAGCAATATGGCCCGAACGGGGGCGCGGTTTGGAATACGCCCACGATTGATGCCAAGAATCACGCTCTTTACATCGGCACCGGCGACGCCTACACCAATCCCGTCTCCCGGAACACGGACGCCATCATGGCTCTGGACCTGAAGACGGGCAAGGTGATGTGGTCGATTCAGGATACGGAAGCAGACGCCTGGCTCTCCGGATGCGGGGGCGAAATCAAATCCGAAAATTGCCTTCCTCCCTCGACGATCGGCCCCGATTACGATTTTGGCGCTTCTCCCATTTTGCGAACTTTGCCGAACGGTCGCCGAATCTTGGTGGCCGGGCAAAAAAGCGGCATGGTCTGGGGCCACGATCCTGACCGCGAAGGCACGGTGGTTTGGAAAGCACAACTGGTGAAGAAACTCGCCCTCGGCATGATCACCTTCGGCGGCGCTGCCGACGATCAATATGCCTACTTCGGATTGCGAACGGGTGGCGTCGCGGCGGTCCGCATGGACACGGGCGAACAAAAATGGTTCACTCCGATCCCGCCGGCGCCAGGCCCGGGCCCGAAGGGCGAAACCTCGGCCATCACGGCGATTCCCGGAGCCATTTTTTCGGGCGGATGGGACGGCATGTTGCGCGCGTTCTCGACGGACGACGGGCATTTACTCTGGCAATACAATATGATCCGTGATTATGACACAGTAAACCATGTCCCAGCCAAGGGCGGCTCGATGGCGGCTCCCGGCCCAACCGTCGCCGGCGGCATGGTGTTTGTCGGTTCCGGATACGTATTTACAGCGGGCACGGCCGGCAACGCGCTTCTGGCCTTTGCCGCGCAGTAGCCGGAAATACCGGCAATTTCGGCCGTCGCCTCATGCCGGCACAGTTCCACAGCGCAAGTCTGAGGCGCGGCCAGCCCCGCTCTCAATCTTTCACAATTTGATTGCGTACGGCATACCGGACAAGATCGGTAACGCTGTGCAGATCTAATTTGCGCATGATGTTGGCGCGATGCGTATCCGCCGTCTTGATGCTGATGGAAAGTGACGCTGCCACCTCCTTGCTGCTCTTCCCTTCGGCGAGCAGCTGCACGATTTCAAGCTCCCGGGGAGTGAGCCGGTTCCCGGCAAATTCCCGAAACCCGGGTCCTTCCCCTCGTACCCGTCCCAGGGTCACATCCGCCGCGCGGGGCGTGAAATAGGGCCGGTGATTCGAGAGGGCTTCCACAGCCGCGATGAGGTCGCGCTCCGAATCGCCCTTGACGACGAAACCGCGCGCCCCGGCGTCGATAATCTGGCGAATCAGGTTGTCGGAATAATCGAAGGAGATGATCAGGACTTCCGTATTCACGAACTTCTTGCGAATTCTTCTCGCGGCTTCGATGCCGTTCAACTCCGGCATGTTGACGTCCAAGATGACGATGTCCGGCTTATGTTCCCCGGTCTTCGCCAGCGCTTCCCGGCCGTCGCGCGCCTCCGCGCAAATTTCCCAGCCTTCTCGCGTACCGAGCAATTCTTTAATCCCGAGCCGCATCACGTCATGGTCGTCCGCAACCAATATGCGAAGGGGCATCTCAAGATTCTCCCCGTGGAAATCCGGATTCATTCAAATGGAAGAATGCGGTAATAGTACCGCCCCCTTGAACTCTCCGACGTCGTCTCTCGCCTCCACTCCGGTCAAGATCGGGGGATCATTCGCTGACCAATCAGTTAATCAACAATGGCCGGAAAGCGTCCAATCTTCCATACGGTATATGCCCTAGATTCGCCTGGAGACTATTGGTAGGCGCTTCCGGACCGGAATACCAATCCAGGCCTAAGTACCGTTGATTCATATACTGATCATAAAAAAGTTGAAAGGGAGTTTGGGCCGGCCACCCAATTGTTTCCTGTATAATTTCGCCTGTATCGGTTTCGCCAGATCCAATAAACATTGGGCGTGGGATGGCACATTTCCGCGGTATAAAATTCCATGAGCATCCGGGTTGCGCTGAATCACAAGACTCTCTACCGCTATACCAGGCCGGTATGGCTCTCACCCCATGTCGTGCGCTTGCGCCCGGCGCCGCATTGCAGGACTCCGATCCCTAGTTATTCGCTTAAGATCACTCCTACGGCCCATTTCATTAACTGGCAGCAGGATCCCTACAGCAATCATCTGGCGCGGCTCGTATTTCCGGACAAAACGACGGAATTTTCCGTCGAAGTCGATCTCGTGGCGGACATGACCGTTATCAATCCCTTCGACTTCTTTCTGGAAAAATACGCGGAGGAAATTCCCTTCCAGTATGACCCGGTCGTGAAGAGAGAACTCAGCCCTTATCTCAAACGGCGCAGCGTGGGTCCAAAAATGGAGGCCCTGATTTGTGAATCGCGGAAGGAAAAGATTCGCACCAACGATTTTCTTGTGGACGTCAATCAGCGAATCCAGAAACGGATTAAATATTTGATTCGCATGGAGCCCGGCATCCAGAGCCCGGAGAAAACGCTGACACTCGGTAGCGGCTCGTGCCGCGATAGCGCCTGGCTTCTGGTGCAATTGCTCAGAAATCTTGGGCTGGCCGCGAGATTCGTCTCCGGCTATCTGATCCAGCTCACGCCCGACGTCAAATCGCTGGACGGGCCGAGCGGCACCGATAGGGATTTCACCGACCTGCACGCCTGGACGGAAGTCTACTTGCCGGGCGGCGGCTGGGTCGGGCTCGATCCAACTTCGGGACTCCTTGCGGGAGAAGGACATATTCCCCTAGCGTGCTCGGCGGAGCCGGTAACCGCCGCAGCGATTTCGGGCGGCTTTTCCTATGACGACGCGTCCATCGTCAGCACGGAACCCGACGCAGAGAAAAAGAAACCGAGAGGCAAGGACGCGTTCGAGTTTTCCATGTCCGTCACGCGCATCCATGAAGATCCGCGCGTCACCAAGCCCTACACCGACGAGCAATGGACCGCGATTGAATCGCTGGGCCACCAGGTGGATGCCGATCTGAACGCGCGCGATGTGCGACTGACCATGGGCGGCGAACCCACGTTCGTCTCCATTGATGACATGGATGGCGCGGAATGGACGACCGCCGCCGTAGGCCCGACAAAATACAAACTGGCCGATACGCTGATCCGGCGGCTGCGCGATCGATTCGCTCCCGGCGGATTCCTGCACCACGGCATGGGCAAATGGTATCCGGGTGAATCGCTGCCGCGCTGGGCGCTGGGCCTGTATTGGCGCAAGGACGGCGAGCCGATCTGGCGCGATCCGGCGCTCATCGCCAACGAGAATACTTCGGGCAAGCTGACCAGCCATGACGCGCGCGCTTTTACGCTTAGCCTTTGCCAGCGATTGGGAGTCAACCCGGACCACGCCCTTCCCGGGTATGAAGACACCTGGTATTACATGTGGAAAGAGCGGCGCCTCCCGGTAAACGTCGATCCGTTCGAAAACAAGCTCGAAAATCCGGAAGATCGTGCGCGTCTTGCGCGTGTGTTCGAACGAGGCTTGGATCACGTCGTCGGCTACGCACTGCCCTTGCGGCGCGAATACTACACGGATGGAAGCAGCGATTGGGTGACCGGCGCATGGTTCTTCCGGCCGGAGCGAATGTATTTGATCCCGGGCGACTCGCCCATGGGATTCCGCCTGCCGCTCGATTCCATCCCCTGGGTTCACCCGTCCGAAGTGGATCACATCGTCGAGCAGGACCCGATGGCGGTCCGCGGGCCGTTGCCCGAGCGCGCCGCTCTGGCCGCGCAGCAGCGCTACGAAGAAGAAATCCGCGAATATCAACCCGCGCAAAGGGTCGTGGAGCAAATTCTGGAAGGCGTATCGGCGCGGCAGCGGTCGCGTCGGCGAACCGTGGTGCTCGATTTGCCTCCCGCGCCAGGCCAATCGGCCTCGCGCGCGGTTCGAACGGCGTTGTGCGCGGAAACGCGCGACGGCATTTTGCGCGTGTTCATGCCGCCGCAACGCTACCTCGAGGATTATCTTGGCCTCGTCACGGCGATTGAGGACACAGCCGCCGACTTGGGGATTCCCGTGCTCGTCGAAGGGTATGCGCCTCCGCACGATTCTCGCGTCCATACGATCAAAGTCACGCCGGACCCTGGCGTGATTGAAGTGAATCTCCACCCATCCGCAAGCTGGGATGAATTGGTCAAGAACACCACGGCGCTTTACGAAGAAGCCCACTTGAGCCGCCTGGCCACGGAAAAATTCATGCTCGATGGCCGTCATACGGGAACGGGCGGCGGAAATCACATCCTGATCGGCGGAGCGTCCCCGGCCGATTCTCCGATCCTGCGGAATCCGGGATTGCTGCGCAGCCTGATCGGCTACTGGCACAACCATCCCGCGCTGTCGTACCTCTTCAGCGGAATCTTTGTCGGACCCACGAGCCAGGCGCCGCGCATCGACGAGGCCCGCAACGATCAGGTCTACGAAATGGAAATCGCGTTTCAGCAGATTCCGGACCATGGCGGCACTTCGCCGTGGCTGGTGGACCGCATCTTCCGAAACTTGCTCGTCGACGCCACGGGCAGCACGCACCGCGCCGAGTTCTGCATCGACAAGCTCTACTCGCCAGACACGGCTTCGGGCCGCCTCGGCTTGCTCGAAATGCGCGCTTTTGAAATGCCGCCGCATTCGAGGATGAGCCTCACGCAGCACCTGTTGCTTCGCGCTCTGGTCGCGCATTTGTGGGAGAGCCCGTATCGCCACGAACTGGTCCGGTGGCGCACGGAAGTCCACGACCGATTCATGCTGCCTTATTTTGTGCGTCAGGACCTGGAAGATGTAGTTTCCGACTTGAACGACGCCGGCTATCCACTGCGCATCGAATGGTTCGATCCGCATTTCGAGTTTCGATTTCCTCTGTACGGCGCCATCGAACAGCGCGGCATCGAACTGGAATTCCGGCAAGCCATCGAACCCTGGCATGTGACCGGCGAAGAAGCGAGCGCGGGCGGAACGGCGCGGTACGTTGATTCTTCGCTCGAGAGATTGCAAGTGCTCGCGAACGGAATGGTGGACCCGCGCCACGTGGTCACCTGTAATGGCCGGCGCGTTCCTCTGCATCCAACGGGCACGAATGGCCAGTTTGTCGCTGGCGTGCGCTATCGCGCCTGGCAGCCGCCAAACTGCCTGCATCCGACCATTGGAACTCATGTGCCGTTGGTGTTTGATTTGGTGGACACATGGTCCGGCCGTTCGATCGGCGGATGCACGTACCACGTTGCGCATCCCGGCGGCAGGAGCTATGACAGCTTCCCGGTCAACGCGTACGCGGCCGAGAGCCGGCGCATCGCGCGGTTTTTTAAATTCGGGCATACGCCCGGGCCAATGGCAGTTGGCGAGGAAAAAATCACGAAGGAATTACCATTCACGCTGGATCTCAGGTTGAAGTAAAGTATCTTCAATAGAAAATATGCAAGGACCTATAACTCCGGGTGGCATCGAAACGGACCAACCTCTGCGACGCGGCTTTGCCGACAACTACGGAATCGATTCCCCACTTCCCGATGAAATGGTGAAGGCCGACCGCTCCCTTCGGCCGCACTGGCGGGAATTTGTTTCGCTGCTCGATGAGCTGAAACCCGGCGAGTTCAGCCATCGACGCGAACTGGCGCGGCGGCTGATTCACCAGAACGGCGTGACGCACAACGTATACGGCGATCCGAACGGACTCGACAGGCCCTGGAGCCTGGACTTCATTCCCCTGCTCATCGCTGGCGCCCATTGGGACAGCATCAGCGAAGGGTTGATCCAGCGCGCGCGGTTGCTGGATCGGCTGCTGGCGGACCTGTATGGCCCGGCGGATACGGTTTTTAGTGGCGTGCTGCCTCCTGAATTGCTGTGGGCCAATCCCGGCTTTCTCCGCCCGTGTCACGGGATCCGGCTGCCGCAGGGCCGCTGGCTGCACTTGTACGCAGCGGACCTGGTGCGCAACGAGACAGGGCAATTCGAAGTTCTTAGCGACCGCACGCAGGCGCCTTCGGGCGCGGGCTATACGCTCGAGAACCGGATCGTCCTCTCCCGCGCGCTGCCGTCCGTCTACCGCCAATGCAAGGTGCAGCGCCTCGCGCCGTTCTTCGTGTCGCTGCGGGAAACTCTGACGGAACTCGCGCCGGCCAACCATGAAAACCCGCGCATCGTCCTGTTCACCCCGGGCCCGTACAATGAAACGTATTTCGAACATTCCTTCCTTGCGCGGTACCTCGGCTACGCGCTCGTGCAGGGGAACGATTTGACCGTTCGCGACACCATCGTCTACATGAAGACGCTGGGAGGATTGCAGCGCGTCGACGTCATCCTTCGAAGGGTGGACGACAATTTCTGCGACCCTCTCGAACTGTTTCCGGATTCCTACCTGGGCGTGCCGGGATTGCTGCAGGCCATTCGCCGCGGCAACGTGGCTGTCGCCAATGCGGTCGGCTGCGGCGTTCTGCAGGCGCCCGGATTTCTGCCCTTCCTTCCCGCAGTGTGCCGTTATCTCCTGGGCGAGGAATTGAAGCTGCCTTCCGTGGAAACCTGGTGGTGCGGCCAACCTGACATCTTGGAATTCGTCGCGCAGCAATTGTCTGAAATGGTTGTTAAGTCCGCGTATCCGACGCAGGGAGAGGACCCTGTGTTCGGCCAAAATCTTACGCGCGAAGAGCTGTCGGCGCTCGAGCAGAAAATCAGGGCGCACCCAGCCCGCTTCGTGGCGCAAAAACAAGTCATGTCCTGCACGACTCCGGCGCTCATCGGCGAAGATGTTCAGCCTCGGCGATTCGTCGTCCGCTCCTATCTCAGCGCCTACGGCGACTCCTACACCGTCATGAACGGCGGGCTTTCGCGCATCACGCAATCGAACGATACGCTCGTCGTGTCCCTGCAAAAAGGAGGCCGCAGCAAGGACACCTGGATTTTGTCCGACGGCCCCGTCAGCCCGGTGACGCTTCTTCCCTCGACGACGCAACCCATCGCCATCAGCCGCGGCGGCAGCGACCTGCCCAGCCGCCTGGCGGAGGACCTCTTCTGGCTGGGACGCTATTCGGAGCGCACCGATGCGCAAGCACGCCTGGCACGGGGAACGATCGGGCGCATGATCGATCAAACCGGCTTTGACAGCGCTCATGCCGTTCAGGTCCTGGCCTCCGCTTGCCGCAATAAGCCGATTCGTTCGACGGGCGCCGAACTCGAGCGCGAATTCATCGACGCGATGCTCGGCAAAGCAAAAGGCGAGGGCTTGCGAGGCAGCGTCGCCAATCTTCACCGCCTGGCAAGAGTTCTGCGCGACACGATTTCCACGGACGCCTGGCGCATCCTTCAGGAAATTTATCGCGCCGTTTTCAATTTCAGGGCAGGTCCCACCGATCATGCGTCGGGCATCCTTGAATTGCTCGACCATCTAATCGTGACGTTGGCCGCGTTTGCCGGGCTCGCCTCTGATTCGATGACGCGCGGCCAGGCGTGGCGATTTCTGGACATCGGGCGGCGCGTCGAGCGCGCGGCGTTTGTTTCGCGATTCTTGCGGGATTCGCTGGTGGAACCCGATACCGATCCGGTCCTGCTCGAAGCCGTTCTGGAAATCGGAGACAGCTCGCTCACCTATCGCCGCAGGTACATGACGCACCTCGAAACCCATGCCGTGGCGGACCTGTTGCTCGCCGATGAAACCAACCCGCGGTCCGTGGCGTTCCAGCTTGCATTGATCGACCAGCACCTTGCGGCGCTGCCGCGCGACCTTTCGCATCCGGACCGCAATTTCGATCAGCGCCTGCTTCTCAAGCTGCGCACTTCGATTCAACTCGCCGATTTTGTGGAATTGTGTTCGGTTGCGTCGGGCCGCGAGCGCCAGGAATTTCACGCCTTTCTTTCCGGCATCCTGGAACAGATCGGCCAGCTATCCGAGGCCATTGCGCAATTGTATTTTTCGCACGCCGTCGTATCGCAGGAAATCAGCGGCATTCGCGAGGAGCACGAGTGAGATACCGCGTCACGCATTCCACGCGGTACGGATACGAGGAAGCGATTCCCTTGTCGCATAACGTTGTGCGCATGCGGCCGCGCGAGCACGGGACGCAAACCTGTTTGCAGTACCAACTGTTGGTGCTGCCGTCGCCCACGGTGAAAAACGAAGGCTTCGATTATTTCGGAAATCATGTCACGTGGTTCAGCTTGCAGGAGCCCCACACGGTCCTGCGAATCGCCGCGCAAAGCGAGGTTCAAGTCCTCCCCTCGGGCCCGTACGACGTCACTCAGGGACCGACCTGGGAGCAGGTCCAGCAGATTCTGGCCATCGCGCCCGACCGGGGAATACTGGCCGCCCGCGAATTCGTTTTTGAATCGCCGCACGTGCCCTGGTCGGCGGAGCTCGCTGAATTCGCGCGGCATTCCTTCCAGCCCGGGAGACCGTACCTTGCATGCGTTTTGGATTTGACCGAGCGCATCCATCATGATTTCAAATTTTTGGCGGGCGCCACGGAAATCGATACGCCGGTCGAGGAAGTTTTCCATTCGCACCAGGGCGTTTGCCAGGACTTCGCGCATCTGCAAATCTGCTGCCTGCGCTCGCTGGGATTTTCGGCGCGATACGTCAGCGGCTATCTGGTGACTTCTCCCCCGCCGGGAAAAGAACGGCTCACCGGCGCGGATGCATCGCATGCCTGGGTCAGCGTATTCGTGCCAGGCACGGGCTGGGTGGAATTCGATCCCACGAATGGCCTCATGCCAAGCGACGGCCACATCACGCTGGCCTGGGGAAGAGATTACGACGATGTCGGCCCGTCCAGAGGAATCCTGATCGGCGGCCAGCGCCATTGGATGGATGTTTCCGTGGATGTTGTGCCCATCGAAGTTTCCTGAGCGCCTCACTTTCAATCCAGGTTCCGTCTGGACTTTCTCGACATCGTCTGGCAAAACTTTCGGAAGGGCGTTTGCGCATGACGAAAGGCGGAAAATTGCAGCACCTCGGAGCGTTTGTTGTCGGAATTGTCGTCGGGTTTCTCGGAGGACTATTCGGAAAAGGAGGCAGCGCGATCGCGACGCCGCTCTTAAGCCTTATCGGCTACCCGGGATTCATCGCGGTGGCTTCGCCGCTGCCCGCCACAATTCCGGGGACGCTCGTTGCTTCCGGGGAATACTGGCAATCCCGCCTGCTGGATTGGCAAATCGTCTGGTGGAGCATCGCTGTTGGAGTTCCCGCGACCATCCTGGGTTCCCTTCTCACGAAATTCACCGGCGCGCGGCCTTTGTTGATCGTCACCGGAATTTTGGTGCTTGGGTTCGGCCTTTCTTTTTTGTTTTTGCCAAGGGAAAAACAATCCGAGGGATCTTCGCCGCATCCACTGCCGGAAAATCGTCCGTCCTATTGGCGGCTCCGGCTTGCGCTCATTGCAACCGGCGTTGGAATCGTGTCGGGACTTCTGGCAAATGCCGGAGGATTTTTGCTTGCGCCGGCTTACGCCCGGTTCCTCAGGCAACCAATCAAGAAATCTTTTGCCTGCTCGCTCGCCGTGTCCGCTGTACTGGCGGTGCCCGGAACCGTCGTCCATGCCTACCTCGGACATATATCGTGGACGGTCACGGGACTCGTTGCGCTCGGCTCGGTTCCGTTTTCCTACCTCGGGGCGCGAATTGCGATTCGCACGAAGGCCAGCAGGCTCGAACGTATCTATGGGCTCGTCCTCACCGCACTGGGAGCCTTCTTTCTCTACCAATTGTGAATGCATTCAGTAGCACACGCTTCAGCCTGTGGGTTTTCGTCCTAGCAAGGACGAACCCCCACAGGCTGAAGCGTGTGCTACTTGATATTTCTGATGGGAAATGCAGGTTGATGTTAATTTAGGTTCACTCTTGACTGGAGCGGGAAATGCCTCTGAGCGCGGCAAATCCATTGAACCCGGCGTACTTCCTCGATCGCGCCGCGAAAATCTTTTCAGATCGCACGGGCATCATCGATGGCGATCGCCGCTTCACCTATCGCGAGTTTGGAGAGAGGTCGCATCGCCTCGCGGGAATGCTGCGAGGCACCGGGGCTCAGAGCGGCGATCGAATCGCGGCTCTCTGCACGAATAGCCACGTGATGCTGGAGATGCACAATGGCGTGCCCATGGCGGGCTGCGCACTCGTGCCCATGAATATTCGGCTTTCCCGACAGGAGTTGGCGTATATCCTTGAAAATTCCGGCGCTCGCATTCTGATTGCCACGCACGAATTGGCGGACGCCGCGCGAGCGCTTTCCTCCTCGACAGGCGTGCGGCTCATCCTCGCCGGTGGCGAGTCCAGCGAGTACGAAAAGTTGCTGAAATCTTCGGAGTCCTCCCCTACCGCTCTGATGGATGAAATGTCGTTGCTGGCGATCAACTACACCAGTGGAAGTACCGGCCGCCCGAAGGGCGTGATGTATACGCACCGCGGGGCATACCTGCAGGCACTCGCGATGGCGTTTCACTCGCGCCTTGGCCTCGATAGCGCCTATCTTTGGACGCTTCCCATGTTTCACTGCAACGGGTGGTGCTTCACATGGGCCGTAACGGCTGCGGGCGCGGTCCACATTTGCCAGCGCCAGATCGATCCGATGGCTATTTGGTCGTCACTCTGTAACGGGGGCGTGACGCATCTTTGCGCGGCGCCTACCGTCTTGACGATGATCGCGGAGGCCGCCGCATCATCGGGCGGCGGGAAAGTCAGCCATCCGGTTCATGCCTTCACGGGAGGCGCGCCTCCCACTCCCGCGCTGCTTGCGCGGCTTGCGGCCCTGAATCTGCAGGTCACGCATTTGTATGGATTGACGGAAACGTACGGCCCGTCCGTAATCAACGAATGGCAGCCGGAGTGGAATGGGAAGCCCGAGAGCGAGAAGGCCCGATTGAACGCGCGACAAGGCGTCGGCAATGTGGTCACGAGGGAGATCAGCGTGATCGACGCCAGCGGCGATGAAGTTCCCGCCGACGGCGAAACCCTGGGCGAAATCGTGATCCGCGGCAACAACGTGACCATCGGCTACTATCGCGACGAAGCGGCCACGCGCGCCGCCCATTCCAACGGATGGTTTCGCACGGGCGATCTGGGCGTGCGCTTTCCGGACGGGTATATCGAGCTCCGCGACCGCGCCAAGGACATCATCATCACCGGGGGAGAGAACGTCGCTTCGGTCGAAATCGAAAAAGCCCTAGCCGAGCATCCCGCAGTTTTGGAAACGGTCGTCGTGGGGCGCCCGGATGAGCGGTGGGGCGAAATTCCAGTAGCATTTGTCGTCCTGCGGCAGGGGATGTCCGCCACACGAGAGGAACTAATCGAATTCGTTGCGGGACGGATTGCCCGGTTCAAAGCGCCGCGAGAGATTTTGTTTGAAGAGCTTCCCAAAACTTCGACCGGCAAAATTCAGAAATACATTTTGCGCCGGAGGTTGAGGGGCGGGTAGGACAGGCTTCAGCCTGTCGTCGTTGGGTGCCACGACATATGGGAACCCGACAGGCTTAAGCCTGTCCTACTGTGCAAATTTCAAAAGAGCGTGCGCCATCATGATCTAGTAGAATCCGCATTCATCCTCTGGAGGCGCTGAAATGGCTTTGCGAACGGCTGTCGAATTTCTCGCGGGGCTGCGCGACACCCGCGAGGTGTACTACCGGGGCGAGCGCGTGCCGAACGTGGTTGACCATCCCGAGCTGGGCGTCGCGGCCCGGCATGCTTCCATCGATTTTGAAATGGCTGAAAATCCCAAGTTCCGCGACCTCGCCGTCCACCGCGAAGGTACAGAGGAATATTCCGCTTACTATCGCATGCCTCGCAACTCGCAGGATTTGCTTTCACGCTCGAAGCTGATCGAAGCGGGCACGGCCGAAGGCGCAACGCTCGTGCTGCTGATCAAGGAAATTGGGACCGACGCGCTCTTCGCGCTGAAACGAGTCCTCGGCCGCAGCGGCGATGCGCAAGGGATTCAGCGCGTTGAGGCGTTTTACCACCGCTGCCGGGATATGGACCTCGCCATGGCCGTCGCGCAAACCGATGTGAAGGGCGACCGCAGCAAGCGTCCCTCCGAACAGAGCGATCCGGACATGTACGTTCGCGTCGTGGAAAAGCGGGCGGACGGAATCATCGTGAACGGCGCGAAAATTCATACCTCTTGCACTCCGTACGTGGACGAAGTGATCGTTCTGCCGAGCCGGTCCATGGGGCCGGGCGATGAACCGTGGTCGCTCGCCTTTGCGGTTCCCGTGGCTACGCCCGGGCTTCGCCTTTACGCGTCCGACTATCTGCATGGGACGGATGATCCTTTCACGCGCCCCATTTCCACGAATCACAAGATGGTGGAAACTCTGACGGTATTTGAAAATGTTTTTGTTCCATGGGAGCGCGTGTTCTACGTGGATCGGCCGGACCTGGCCGGCGCGACCGCGCTTACATTCGTCGAGTTTCATCGATTCACGGCGGTGAGCTATAAGCTTCCGCTGCTGGACGCGATGGTGGGCGCGGGAATCGCGATAGCGAAAGCGAACGGCATCGATCGCGCCGGACATGTTCGCGATAAGCTGACGTGGCTCGGCGGATATGCCGAGACTGTGCGCGGGCTGACAGAGCTTGCCGCCCTTCGCTGCAAAGTGGAAAACGGCGTCGCTTGCCCTGACGTTTTCACGACGAACATGGCCAAGTGGACTTTCGCGCGCGAGTTTCATCAGGCGATTGAAACCGTGCAGGATCTCGCCGGAGGGCTGCTCGTCACCGGGCCGGGCGGCATGGACTGGAACTCACCCGAAGTCAGGCCGGTTTTGGAAAAATATCTGCCCGGCGCGTGGCCGGCGGAGCGGCGCATGGCGGTCATGAATCTTATTAGCGACATGACGACGCGCGTTTACGGCGGTTATCAAGCAGTCCTGGCAGTGCACGCCGAGGGTTCGATTGAAGCCGAAAAAATGGCGATGTTCCGGGCCTACGACCCGTCGCGGTCCATCGCGCTGGCGATGCGGCTCGCGGGACTGGAAGCAAGCGCCGTAGCAAAATAGTTTTCAAGGAGTGGAATTGTGGGCAGCTTGACCGGAAAAGTGGCAATCGTTACGGGCGCAAGCCGCGGCATTGGCCGCGCCATCGCGGAAGTTTTTGCCCGCGAAGGCGCGCGCGTGGTGATCTGCGGGCGCAAGCAGGAAACGCTTGATCAGGTCGCCCGCGAAATCGGGCCATCCGTGAAGCCCGTCGAGTGCCATGTCGGCCGCGCGGATCAGATTGAAAATTTGGTTGCAATCACAACAAAGGAATTCGGATCAATCGACATCCTGGTGAACAACGCCGCCACGAATATTTCCTTCGGGCCATGCCTCGAAATCGACGAGGCGCAATTCGACAAGATGATCGAGATCAATCTGAAAAGCGCCTTCCGCCTGGTGCAGGCCATTGCGCCCGGAATGTGCGAGCGCGGCAGCGGATCGATCATCAACATCGCATCGATCGCAGGGCTTCGCCCGCAACGGCACAGCCTTCTATACAGCATGACGAAGGCCGCACTCATCATGATGACGCAGTCGTACGCGCTGGAGCTGGGGCCAAAAGGCGTCCGCGTGAACGCCATTGCACCCGGCTTGATTCAAACGGCACTCAGCGAGCACTACTGGAAAGATGAAGCGCAACGAGAAGCCGTGCTGGCGAAACAGGCGATTCAGCGCCTCGGGCAACCGTCGGACGTCGCGGAAATTGCGCTGCTGCTTGCCAGTGAGAAGGGTTCCTACATTACGGGCCAAACACTCGTCGTGGACGGCGGATTCCTGCTTCCCGGCCTTTAGATTTATCATTCCTCGCTCGTCTTGAGCGCCTGTTGGAACAAGAAGCGGCCGCACCTATGGATTTTCTGTGGAAGCCTCGCTCTTGCGGCCAAGTTCCAAACCGTAATGCGGATGCTGCACCGAACCCGTGATTTTGATGGGCACAACTGAGCCCTTCCCGCCCTTTGAGAAAAGCGGATCGGCAAATTTCAACAGAAACGACTTGACCCCCGTGGTGGTTTGGGAAAGTTTCGCCTGCATTTTGACGTTGCCGTGAAGGTCGAGAGTTTCGGGGTCGAGGGCATAAGTCCCGGCCAGTTGAACTTCCGTGCCGGGGACCGCAAAATTGAGTCCGGCAAGCGAGAGGATTCCTTTCTCGAGCTGGAAATTTCCTTTCATTACACTCGCCACGTCATCCGTGCTTATCGATTCCGCGGGATTCACGACTTCTTTTGGTTTTCCCTCGCTGCGTTTGCTCAGATTGTCTACCTTTTGCTGGACAACGCCGCTGCTGAAGTGCACGGACCCGAGTTCAAAGGAGCCATTCAATTTCAGACGGTCCGGGATCTCCTGAGGTCCGGGCGCCAGGATGAATTTGGTTTTGAAATGAATCGGCCCGGTCATGGAGGGCGATTCCCTCATCGCAAAAAGGAGCAAATCCTCGATTTGTGCGCGGCCGACGCTCACGTCGAGAGTTATGGTTTTCCCTTTCACGCCTTTGGTGCCTTCGACACTTCCCTGCGCGAGCAAATCGGTTTGCCCAAAATGAGCTTCCACCGGTTGAAGGTACGTGTCGCCATCCGTGCCGTCCACCGTCGCATGGAATGTTGTGGAAAGGTCCACGGAATGGCCGGCACGAGTGACGCGAAAATCGGGAGTATCCGTCGTCCCATCGACGTGGATTTTTTCCAGCACGCCCTGGTAGCTTCCTTTTGAGTTCAAAATCCCGGCAATTCCGGGAAAAACGCCCAGATCAGCCTTCTCGAAATCGTAATTGCCTGAAACCGGCGTCAGACTGGGTGTTTCTGAATTCCAAGGGCCAAATGATCCTTTGGAGACTATTTCTCCGGGCGGCGTCGGATTGGAGAGAGTTGCAACGAATTCCAGGGCGCCATCTGTGCCAGAGGAATTCAAACGGAGATCATGGATGTCAAATTCGAGAGGATTTTTCCCCGGCTTCTGGGTCAAAATCTTGAGGATTGCGTTCTCAGAAATAATCTTGTCGAAGCGGGCCGTGCTGAACTTCCTCGAAAAGTTTTCCCCTAAGCCACCGCTATTTTTTCCTCCTCGCGGCGGAACGTTAATTTGAAGTCCATCCAATTTGAGATATTGAATGCGGCGCGAACTGCGAAGGAGTCCCCACAAGGACGTCCGCATCGTAAATCGATTGACCGCAATCAGCGGCGGCAAATCCTGGCGGCCCTGAAAATGGAGCGTCAGATTTTCGCCTTCGCACTGCACTTGAGGAAAAGGAATTGTGACGCGGAAGGCGGAGAGTTCCACGCTGCTGTTGTATTCGTGCGTCATCCAGTCTTCCGCCCAAACGCGCGCGCGCCGCGAAATCACCACGGACACGACAATCAGCGCGGCCACGATTGCAAATATCGTGCTGCCCGCGATCCAAAGGACAGTTTTCCATCGTGATGTCATAACGTTCCTCATAGTCATCTTACTTTTGTCCGTGTCTCCTGGCGCATGAAATATCGATTAAATCGCATTCGGCATTTCAATTCTTCAATTACGGTTTTCACTTGATAGACACTTCTACGGATTTGTTTGGATGTTCCGTAAGGACAATTCAGTCGACGCAGCCGTTTTAAGATCGCGGCGGCCTTCCACAATTCCTTGCGCAAATAAAACGGTCGGTAATCTACTCCGTCAAACTACACCCTTGACCCGATAGTTCGCCACCCCGCCCGGTGCTAACAAAGAGAGCACTGAAGGGGCGCGGCCCGCGCTCCATTTCTTGATTTCCCAGTGAACAGAAAGGAAACCGATATGGCCAAACCCGTTCGAGCCAAATTTCCAACCTCGTTTGGAGTATTCAGCCCCACTGGGCACGTCATGATGGCCTTCGGCGACGATAAGAGCGCGGAGATGGCGCAGCGAGCTCTGCTTGCCGGCGGCTTCGGCGAAAATGAGGTTACACGTTACAACAAAGAAGACGTCATTCAGGAGTGTGAGAGAAGCATGGAGCACGCTTCCAGTCCCGCACAGATTGGACAGGACGTAGCCAAGATCGAAGAGTATTTGGCACTCGCAAAAAAAGGCTGCGGATTTCTTGTGGTTCATGCCCCTGAAGAGGAGAAATCGAAACAGGCAATCGCGATCGTGCATCCTTACGGACTGAAATTCGCGGAAAAGTATAACCGCCTGACCCTGGAAGAGTTGGCTTAGCGCTTTCAGCCGATCGAAGCGTATCTCCTTTGGAGGGAGAATTCATGTTGCGGACTATCCTAATTATCATCCTAGTTTTGGCATTGCTTGGAAGTTTGCCGGCATGGCCCTACAGCACGGCGTGGGGATATTACCCGAGCGGAGGCTTGGGACTCCTCCTGTTGATCATCATCGTGTTTGCGCTCCTCGATAGACGATCGGCGGTTTAGCGTCTCATCTCACCGGTCCTGCGGAGTTCAACTGGGAAATGTTCGTGTGGCGCAGGCTTCCAGCCTGTGGGGGTTTGTCCTTGCAGAGAGTAAACCCCACGGGCTGGCAGCCTTCACCACAAAACTCTACGCATCCGCGCGGCCACGCATTACATGGTTTCAAGTATTGTTTCGTTTTAGTGGACTATGGTCGAATAGCGATCCCAAGCCCACGTCTCTTCGAGGCCTCCCTCGAAGAAATCGAGGGAGATTCCAAGTGGCCCGATGGGTGCTCGGCTGTTCCGATTGCAACGAGGAATTTACGCATAGTGAAATCGAACAAGAGCATCACTCATCGCTCCGCGATCCCTTCGCCTGGATTGGGGATAAGCCGGAAATGCCGGATGCCGGCGTCAGGCTGGAATGCCCGAACTGCAAGAAGGTTTCAGTTTATAAGCGGCATCAGCTGACTTACCGTGCCAGTTAGCGGCGGAGCCGGTTGCGGGACCGGGGCGGAATTCCACCGCTTTCCATTGCCTAGTTCCTGTTTTTGGGGACTGTGTCCTTGGGGTCGGCTTCCACTGTGACTTCCACTTGAGCGCCCACTTTGAGTTTTACCTTATTGCCCTTCTCGTCTTTCAAGACGTTCTCAATGCGAATTTCCTGATACAAGTGATCTGCACCCTCGATGGAGATCTCAGCTTTTTCAGGCTCTTGCGGAAAAGGAGACGCGATGATTTTTTCGACGGTTCCCGGCTTGGTGGTTTTGGGCTTCTTCTTGTTCGTCATGCCTTCTCTCCGCTGCGGAGGTCCAACCGCTGGCAACCAAGTCTAGCAGTTCTATGCTACGCCGGCGGACAGAACTTAGCCTGCATCCCGATGCCATCTTTCAATCTGTCGATTGATTCCCTCATAGCATTCGCAGGCGGCAGCTTCCAGTCCCGCTCGGTTTTCGATCGTCACCTGGCCGCGACTATAGGTGATCAGCCCGGCTTTCTGCAGGATACCCGCCGCAACCGTCACGCTGGCGCGCCGCGTGCCGAGCATATGCGAAATAAACTCCTGGGTCAGCGGAAAAGTGGATGCCCCGACTCGATCCTGGCTCATCAACAACCAGCGAGCCAATCGCTCATCGACTTCATGTAGGCGGTTGCAAGCGGCAATTTGGATCGCCTGAAGCGCCAATTCCTGGGAATAGCGATGCAGGCTCTCCTCGAGCCCGGGACAATTTCCCAGGGCATTTTTTAAGTCCCTGGCGCGAATCTTATGGCCGGTGGCTGCGATCTGAACGATGGCCCGCGTGGGACTGGTGCGGTACCCCACGACCAGTGGAAGGCCGACGAATCCTTCCTTGCCCGTCAATCCGACTTCCACGCTTTTCCCGTCCTTCATGACATGAATAATGGAGGCCACGCCGCTGTTAAGGAAGTAACAGAACTCGATCGGATCGGCCATTTCGCTCAAAATGGTGCGGGCCGGCAGCGGGACAAATTCCGATTTTGAGAGGACCAAGTCGCGTTCCTTGCGAGGCAGACCCAGAAGAACATGATTGTGAATGGAGCTGCGGCCGTCATCGGCCGCCGGGGCAGCCGATTTGACACGAATACTCTGGGCCTTGTCGGCCATACCTCAGCTCCAAACCTTGCAGATTGTCTGATCGCAAGAAACCGCAGGAGCGAGGCTGCGGAGAGATTCAATGAGACCAGCCTACGGTACTCTTTTTTAACGGGGGATACTAGTGCGAAGTGTTAAGAAAACATGAGTTTTCCAGTCCTGACTCAGTTTGACCGTGAAAGTGCCCGTTCCGCCCCGAAATTCACGGGACGGATCGGCCGCTACAAAACCGTCCGCCCTGGAAGCTGTTGGGTTTTGTAGAGGCCGCCCGTTCTTAGGGCGGGCAGCTGTTTGCCACCAGCAGAACCAAACTGAGTCAGTACAGATTTTCACTGGACTTTAAAACTTTCGTACGGCAGCGTACACTACAGCGTAGACAGTATGTTCTGACGCTCGAAAATGTGCTAAGAAGCAAGGACCGCCCGCCGCAATGCGCAAGCCGTCAAACAAGTCGAAAGTCGCCGTGAGGCCGGACTGGGCTTCGATGATTTCCCGGCTGCGCCAACGGCTCGGCCTGAGCCAGACGGCTTTCGGATATGAAGTCCATTCGTCGGCGATGGGGGTCTCCCGCTGGGAGCGCGGCGCGCAGGAGCCCCCTTCGCACACTTACATCGAGCTTGGGAATCTCGCGGGTGATCCGGATTGCTGGTTTTTTTGGGGACGAGCCGGCTTGCGCAGCGAGGACTTGATGCGAGTCCTGCCGAAACTGCGGAGCCGCTTCCCCCAACCCAATCTGCATGACCTTCAAATTGCCCACGCAGGCGCTAGCGCCCGGAAGCCGGAAAAGTCACAACTGGTGGCGATCCCCTTGCTGAAGATCGTCGCGGCCACGAATGGCGAAAAAGGCGACAATATGCCGATCCTTCACGAGGCGCCCATCGAAAGCATCATTGCGGCTCCCAAGGAATGGTGCCCGAATCCCACTTCCACGTATAGCCTGCGCGTCCGCGGAGATTCCATGAATCCGCTGATCCACAACGACTACATCCTCATCGTCGATTCCTCACAAACCAACCGGGCCAAACTGGACGGGAAGGTTGTGATTGCCTGGCACAAGAATGTCGGGCTGACGGTCTCCCGTTTCCGGCGCTATGACCACACGGAAGTTCTGCACCCGGAAAATCGAGAGTACGGGTCCATCACCATGGACCGCAAAAATAACTGGAAAATCATAGCGAAAGTTCTCTGGTGGATCGGAAGAGCGCCTTAGTTTGTATTCCTAACGGAAGCTCTTCGGAGGATTGCGCCAGCAGGGAGTTCCGCGCCGGAGAAGCGCGAAGGCAAACAAGCATCGCCGCAGATCACGCAGTCGCTGCTTTAGCTACCCCCACGTACTTTTGAATTTCATCAAGCAAAACATCGAAGTGATCCATTTTTGAAACCACCGCGTGAATGCCAACAGCTTGGGCGCGGTTCTCCGAAACGATTTCCTTGTGCATCGTAAAGAGAATAATCGGGACTCTTGGCAACATGTCGTGCAATATCGCGCCCGCTTCCAGGCCGCTCATCAAGGGCATGCTGAGGTCGAGGACGATCAAGTCCGGCTCTACTTCCCTGGCGCGGTGGATCGCATCCAGCCCGTCTGTCGCTTCCGCGCAGACGACATGTTCCAGCCTGGTTTCAAGGTAGGTGCGGACCAACTGCCGTACGATCTTGCTGTCATCCACAATAAAAATTCGTTTGGGCATGGGGCCCTCCGCAGGTGACAGCCTACGCTGGAGAGCACCTATGTACGGTAGCGTACTCTTCGTCATGCAGATTGACAATACGGTGATGCCTGTATCGGGGAGCCATGAACTGGCTTCGAACGAAGAGATTTAGGAGACAAATGGAATGCGCCGAACCGACACATCCGTCCTCAGGGAAGGCGGAAATCGTCGTGAACCCAGCCCGGCCTCAGGCTAGCTCAGCTTGAACCCGGCCATTGAGCAGCGACCGCACCTCGTGCACAAGGTGCTGGCCGGCTGTTGCTTTCGAAAGGTAACTGTGGGCTCCCGCGGCGAGGATTTCCTCGACGATCTGCTTGGAATCGTGCACGGAAAACGCCAGAACTTTTGTTTGCGGTCTGTGACGAACGATTTGGCGCAGAACATCGAGCCCGTTCATGATCGGCATGTTGATATCCAGAATCACGAGGTCAGGCCCCTGAGCCAGCGTTTTCTCCAAGGCATCCTTGCCGTCCACTGCTTCCCCGCAGACCTCCAAACCAGGATCGCTCTCGAGCATGGTCCGAATTCCGCGGCGAAGGACGTCGTGATCATCGGCAATCAAGATACGCTTTCGCCAGCCGTTGGATTCTTCAATGGCTACGGGCGGATTCAATTGGTTGTCGCGGATCTCAGAGCCTTCATTGGAATCGGCTATTTCCTTCCGCTGGCTGCCAATCGGGAGTATCGCAGTCACCAGGGTTCCCTTGCCCGGCCCGGACATGATCTCCAATTTTCCTGAAAGCTGCCGCAGGCGCTCTTTCATCCCTTGAATCCCAACTCCCAAAGGCGCCACGGAGGCGCGGTTTGACATTTTGGATTCATCGCTCATGCCTTTGCCGTAGTCTCCAATTTCGAGCCTTACTTCCCCGGCTTCCGAACGAGCTCGAACATAAGCGGTGGCGCTTCCTGAATAGCGATGAACGTTGGCCAGGCTTTCCTGAACGATACGGAACAGTGCGACCTCGGCGTCCGGCGCGAGCCTCACCAGACTGGATGGAATGTCCACGGACACGCGAATCCCCGTGCGATTTTCAAAACCTTGCGTAAACCACTCGACGGCCGAAGCCAACCCCAGTTCATCGAGCAAGGGCGGGTGCAGTAGGTAGGACAGCGTGCGAATTTCCTTATTCACTTCGTTGGAGAGAGATATGCATTCCAACACAAGGCGGTTGATGTCTTCGTCTTTGGCGATGATCTTTTTCTTCAGAATACCGGAAAGATCCATGGATAAAAGCGCCAGCTTCTGTCCGGTCACATCGTGCAGATCGCGCGAGATACGCCGTCGCTCTTCGTCCTGGAGCCGCAACAGGCGTCCGGAAAGATTTCGGAGCGTATCTTGGCTGGATTTCAGGGCCTCATTGGCTCCAGAAAGCTCCGTCATATCCGTGGCCACGACGCACATCGTGCGAATGCTAAAGTCATGCACGGGGCTCAACGAAAGGCGAACAAGACGCCGCTGGCCTTCGGAACTCGCAAGACTCACTTCGCCGCGGGATTCGCCTTGCAGACCCTTGGCGATCAGTGTCCTGAGCGTCTCTTGTTCTTGCAGGGAGAAATGTTTCTGGAGCGGAGTTCCAATTACATCTTCGAGTGGCAAGCCCAGAATTCGCGCGAAGCTGGCATTCCCGTATAGGACCGTCCCATCTTTATCGAGGGTCGCGGCCCCCTCATTCATGTTTTCTACCAGCACTCTGTAGGGATGCTCGGCTCCCTGCAGGGTAAAAACCTGATCCCCATCCATGCCATTAACAACGACGGCATCCACCTGACCGCGCTGGATTGCCAGAAACGTTTCTTCCAATTCCTGCACACGCGCGCGCAATCGTCTGATTTGCAGCGCGGCCGATTTTTCCCTGGTCCTGCTTGGCCGTTTCTCACGCATTGCTATTCTTTCAAATCCAGCCCGAGAAGTACTTCACTCTTGTTCGAAAGGTCGCCGACCAGCCTCCTCAGCGGTAGCGGAAGCCTCTTGATCAGCGTCGGCGCGGCGACGACTTGCGCTTCCTTGGCCAGCTCCGGCCGCTGATAGAGATCGATGACCTGCAGTTCGAACCGGCCCTCGAGAAATTCGTCGCACACGTCGCGAAGGTTGCGGATCGACGCCGCCGAGCGCGGAGTTTGGCCTGTTATATACAGGCGAAGGGAATACATTTTGCGCGGGCTCGAACCCTTTCGCGCCGCGCGAGCGGTTTTCTTGCGGGTTGGCCGCTTCAAAGTTTTGCTCCCATGGCTTTTTCGGATAACGGCGGTTTCTTTTCCGGCGCCGACCCGGTTCCGCGCAGGTCCAGCCCTACGAGCACGCGGTCCACATTGGAGAGATCTCCAATAATTTTGCGAATCGGTACCGGCAAGTTCCGGACGAGCGTGGGAATCGCGAGGATTTGGTCCCCCTGAGCCAGTTGCGGATTCTTGATCAGGTCGATTACTTCCAGCTCATACTTCCCGTCCAAATGCCTGGCGCAAATCCGCTTGAGGTTCGACAAGGCCGCCATTGACTTGGGCGTCTGCCCCGCCACATACAACCGGAGCTTCATGGCGGGTTCGCGATCCTCGGCGAACTTTCCGTTCGCTTTTACTTTTTTCTTCACTTTGCGTCTCCCGCGCCTTTTGCCATCGCCGAATCCGTTGTTAGTTCGGGCGTTCCTGTCCGAATGCGATTCATGGCATCGCGTTCCAGCTCCAACTGCGTTTCGCGAGACTGCTGCAGCCTGATTATGCGTTCCAGTTCCAGCTCCTCTGCGGCGAAATCCATTTTCAATATCTTGATTTGCGCGTCCAGCGCGCTGCGCTTGCGTTCCAATGCTTCCTGCCTCTGTTCAATTTCCTGGGATCGTACGAGCGCTTCGGCCTTCTCTTTCGCCTCCTGCGCCACGCGCGACGATCCGGTAAGCACAACCCCCGAACCGATATAGGGCGGGACCAGGCGAATCCCTTCGCGGCTCAGCACAAATTCCCGGATCTGATTCGAGTGCGCCATGCCGCGAGATTTCAATACATACACGCAGCGATTCCGCTCCCCGTTCAATTCCAGGTCCCGGCACAATAACCAGGTGTCGGTTAGCGACGAAATGCCGATGTCCGTTTGTTCCAACTCATCGTTGTTCACCGTAAGATTCGTGAACACCGAAGTGATTTTCCGGCCCTTCAGATAATCCGTCAGGCGGATCAGCATGGAATAGACTTCCTTCTGCGCGCCCCCGGTGATGAGGTTCGTGATCGGGTCGATAACGACATGCTCTGGCTTAACGGCGTCCACGAGTTTGTGTATGCGCAGCAGGTGCATTTCGATGCCATATTCGCTAGGGCGCCAGGCCTCGTGAACCAGCATACCTTTTTCCACCCATTGCTTGAGGTCGAGCCCCACAGAACTCATATTTCGCGCTACTTGGTCCACCGACTCTTCAAACCCCACGAACAGGCAGCGCTCGCCCCGGCGGCATGCGGCGTCCACGAAAGAGGCCGACATGGTTGTCTTGCCGCTTCCCGCGGTTCCACTGATCAAAATGCTGGAGCCTCGATAAAAGCCCTTGCCCCCGAGCATTTCGTCCAAATCGGCGATGCCTGTAGCGACTCGCTCCAGGGAAACTTTGTGCTGCATCTCCAGGGAAGTGACAGGCAACACCGAAATTCCCTGGTCGTCAATGAGGAAGGGATATTCATCCGCGCCATGACTCGTCCCCCGATACTTGACGATCCGTAAGCGGCGCGTCGATATCTGCTCGCGCACGCGGTGGTCGAGCAAAATGACGCAATCCGAGACGTACTCTTCCAGGCCATGGCGCGTGAGTGTTTTCTCGCCCTTCTCCGCCGTGATCACGGTCGTCAGGTTTCGCTCTTTCAACCAACGAAACAGGCGGCGCAATTCAGCGCGCAAAACGCCCTCATTGGAGAAACCGGAGAACAGCGCCTCGAGCGTGTCCAGGCAAATACGCTTCGCCCCGACCGAGTCCACCGCATGCTGCAAGCGGATGAATAAACCCTCAAGGTCGTAATCCCCCGTCTCCTGAATCTCGCTCGGTTCGACATAGACGTAGTCCAGGAATAGCTTCTTGCGGGCAACCAGACTTTTCAGATCGAAGCCAAGCGACGCGACATTGCGTTCCATTTCTTGGGGCGTCTCTTCAAATGCCACAAGAACGCCCGGCTCATCGAATTCCTGAGCGCCACGGATTAGGAATTCCATGCCGAGCATGGTTTTTCCGCAGCCCGGCCCTCCACAAACGATCGTGGTGCGCCCGCGCGGCAAACCGCCTCCGCTGATTTCGTCGAGCCCTTTGATTCCCGTCGGTGACTTTGGCAAGGAGGAGGAGTGAGGTTCGCCGTTAAGGGCGAGGTCGAATTCGACAGCTTTCGAGCGTTTTGCCAAGGGGACTCCTTGAAGCAATCAAGTGGATAGCACAATTTTGGAACGGAACTGATATGGCGCCCTTCCCGCCACTGTTCGCAGCTGCACAGCAAGACCGATGGACGTATGGCGCTTAACAGTCTTTGATTTATAAAGAAGCCGGGAGGGGTTTAACATACAGCGATCCTGGTATATCCGGGTTAACCAAGATGTATTTGTGCCGGGAGTGAGCGGTGGCGTACAGGTTTTTGGTGGAAGGTCTACGGATAGTTGTCTATCGCGTGGCAAATTCTCAGTTGTTATCGTCACGGTGCAAGGCACTTTGATGAGATTGGAGGCAATCATGGCCAGATACGGACGGTCTGCAAGCAAGATGGTCAAGAGCGCAATGCGTCGGAGAAAGCGTGGGACATTGCGATCGGGCAAAGGAGGAAAGGGGGGAGTCGTCAAGAGCAGAAAGCAGGCGATCGCCATCGGGTTGTCGGAAGCACGTAAGAAAGGCGCCAAGGTTCCCAAGAAAGCGTCCAGCTGAAGCTGGCCCAGGGGAAATGATGAATTTTTGTTTTGCTCCACGGATTTGGGCCGCGCCACAAGTACGGTGGCGCACGTCCCTTGGTGGGCATGATCGCCTTCGGTAAGAAGTCCCATCGGGCTTGCCAAAAGGCCGAACTGCGTCCCGAAACCGCGGGAAGATGAATTTTTTGTAATCAACCTACTCCGGCTATTCTCGTTCTCCCCAAAACAAATGTTCTTTGTTCACATGGACATGCCGTCAATTCCTGCGTGTAAAGAAGTCGATAATCGAGCGGAAAAATCGCATAGCCGCTTAAGTTGGCTATAGCAATATTGAAGATTCCAAAGGAACTTACGGCTGCATGGCGGTGGAACCCAACGTGCTCAGGCCCATTCCGGTAGTACTAGTGATACTTAGCGCGCAATCAAGGAGGCGTGAAGAAGCAAAGAGAATCGCATCGAGCCAATGGCCTCTACCCCTCAGGATCCATGCCCAGATTGATCCCCTTGAGCCCTTTCGGCGAAGCATCGGCACACGCACCGAGCGACGATAGATTCAACCGGGATCCCCTATGACAACGAAGAAGATAATGACGAATGCCGAAACCGTGTGGATGCCCAAACAGGACTGGCATGACCGCTTCAATTCCCTAAAAAATGTTCCACCGATCTTTCGCATGGTATGGGAGGCAGCGCCTGGAGTGGTCGCGGCGAGCGTAACGATCCGGTTGACGGCGGCCCTTCTGCCGGTCGCGATGCTGATGGTCACGCGGCGGATTATCGACGCCATATATGTTGTTACCTCGAATCATACGAAACTGCCCGGAGGATTCTGGGGTCTGGTTGCGCTTGAATTTGGGTTGGCGTGCCTCGTTATTATCCTGGCGCGGCTCGTCGATTTTTGTGACACAAGTTTGAACGAGAGATACACGCGGCACGTCAACATTCGGATCATGCGGCACGCGGCTACCCTTGACCTTTGCAGTTATGAGGATCCGCAGTTTTACGACAGGTTGGAGCGCGCTCGAGTGCAAGGGGCCGACCGCGTGGGCATGATTCAGGAAAGCGGAGTGTTGATCCAGCAAGTCGTCAGCACGGTATCGCTTGCCGCCGGAATCTGTGTAATTTCTCCTTGGATCCTCGTTGCCCTAATTGTATGCGTCGTGCCGCAATTCCTCGCGGAAACCAAGTTTGCGTTCCTCGGATATTCGCTCAGCGTGCAGCAAACCCCCGCCCGCCGCGAGCTGGACTATTTGCGTATCCTGGGCACCAGCAAGGAGAGCGCAAAAGAGTTGAAGCTGTTTGGGCTCGGGCAATTTTTCGCGGGCCGCTATGAGTCAATTTCCAATGAAATCCATCACCAGAATGTGGAGCTGGCGGGACGCAAATTGATTTTGGGTTCTCTTCTGGCCCTTCTCGGGACGGTGGGATATTACGGAACCTATGCTTACGGGATCTACCTGACCGTCATCGGCACGCTGACCCTTGGTACGCTGACCTTCTTGGCCGGGGCGATTGCCGGCGCGAGCACCAACATTCAGGCCGTTTTTTCGACATTTTCGCATATTGCCGACCATGCCCTTTTCCTCACGGATTTGATCGAGTTCTTTTCGGTTCAACCCAGAATTTATTCCAAGGCGGGAAGCTTGCCGGGGCCGCGGCCGATCCGCGAGGGATTTGAGTTCAGGAATGTTTCCTTTGGCTATCCGAGAAAATCCAGGCCGGTTCTGGAAAATGTCAATTTTCGCCTGGAGCCCGGCGAACGGATCGCTCTAGTGGGTGCAAACGGGCATGGGAAAACAACCATCGTCAAGCTGATGACTCGATTGTATGACGTCACTTCCGGGCAGATCCTGCTGGACGGGATTGACCTGCGTGAATACAACATTGAAGATCTCTGGAAGAACATCGGAGTGATCTTTCAGGATTTCGTGCGTTACGACATGACCGTGGCGGATAACATCGCCACGGGGCTCATTGACGAGCGAGACAACGAATTCCGAATTCGCGCCGCGGCGTTCAAGAGCCTTGCCGAAACGGTCGTTCACAAGCTTCCCCATAGTTACGAGCAGATGCTTGGCTGCCGGTTTGAGGGCGGAGTTGACCTTTCCGGAGGAGAGTGGCAGAAAATAGCCCTGGCGCGCGCTTATTTGCGCGACGCGCAATTGCTCATCCTGGACGAGCCGACCGCCGCGCTGGATGCGCGGGCCGAGCATGAGGTCTTCCAGCGCTTTGCCGACCTGACCAAAGGCAAAATGTCCGTACTGATTTCCCACCGCTTCTCCACGGTTCGGATGATGGACCGCATTCTCGTTGTGGAAAATGGGACGATTGCCGAACAGGGCGCGCACAACCAGCTTCTCCGGAGCGGCGGATGTTACGCGGAAATGTTCGAACTCCAGGCGGCGCACTACCGCTGATTGCCTTAGAATGGAGACGGGTTAGACTCATAGCAACTGCAGCATCACGCCAGTTCATTCAGGCACCTAATCGGCATCGGAGTTCCAACTCTTGATCGGTATGAAGCGAAAGACCGCCTTCCCTGCTCTGCAATCCATTCTGTTTCTCTTGCTTACTTTTCAACCTTGGCCCGCCAGGGGACAGGCTCGCGAGGAAAAGATCGACGTGGATCTTCAGGCGCCCAGCCACCCGTTTCCTCACTACTGGGAGAAGATGTTCGGGTCCGGGAGGGCCATCCTTTCGCTGCGCGACAGCTATCGGCGCGACCTGCGCGAAGTGGAGGAAGCCACCGGCTTTGAATACATCCGCTTTCATGCGATTTTCCATGATGAAGTCGGCCTGTACGACGAGGATTTGGAAGGAAAGCCCGTCTATAATTTTTCTTACGTCGATCAAATTTATGACGGCCTGCTGGCAAATCATGTTCGCCCATTTGTAGAACTAAGCTTCATGCCGGGAAAGCTTGCCGCGGAACCGATTCTCCACTCATTCTGGTACAAGCCCAACGTTTCGCCTCCAAAAGATTGGAACAAATGGGACGATCTCATCGCTCATTTCGCGCGCCATCTGATCGAACGCTACGGCATTGAAGAGGTTTCCCAATGGTACTTCGAGGTCTGGAACGAACCCAACCTCGATTTTTGGGCGGGAGTGCCCAAGGACCAGACTTATTTTCAATTGTACGATTCGACCGCGAAGACTTTGAAACAAGTCGACAGCAGGCTACGCGTTGGTGGACCGGCGACTGCGCAAGCCGCCTGGGTCGATCGCTTCATTCGCCACGCCGTGGGAAATAATGTTCCCGTCGATTTTGTTTCCAGCCACGTTTACGCCAACGACTTGAGCGAAGACGTATTCGGCACGCACGAAAAGATCCCGCGAACGGATTTCGTGTGCCGCGCTGTGCGGAAAGTGCATGACCAGGTAGAGGCTTCACCACGGCCAAATTTGCCGCTGATCTGGAGTGAATACAACGCAAGCTATAAGAACGAAACTGATGTGACCGACGCGGATTTCATGGGCCCTTGGTTAGCCGACACGATTCGACAATGCGATGGCCTGGTCTCGATGATGTCCTATTGGGCGTTTTCGGACGTCTTTGAAGAACAGGGCGTCGTCAAAGAGCCGTTCTACGGGGGGTTCGGCTTGATTGCGGAAGATGATTTGCCGAAGCCTTCCTTCAATGCGTTCAAATTGCTACACCGTCTGGGAAATTCGAGAATTACGGTTGATTCGTCGTCCGCGCTTGTGACTCGGCGCGAGGACGGCACGATCGTAATAGCCGTATGGAATTTATTCCCGCCAGAAGCAGCTGGTGAAGACAAACGAGCGATCATCACCATAAAAGGCTCGGGGGAAAATCATAGCGCAACGGTCTATCGACTCGATTCGACGCACGGATCGTTCGTGCACGCCTACGCAGCCATGGGCAAACCCGCTTTTCCAACGCAGGCTCAAATTCAGGCGCTTCGCAGCGCGGCGAACCTCCTTCCGCCAGAAAAAGTAAGCATCCAACACGGTCAACTGACGATCGATTTGCCGCCCCAAGGGTTAGCCCTCATCGAATTCCGCTGATCCGCCTTCCGATCGAACTGTCCCAAAGCCGCGGTGTAGGAGAAGGGATTTCTATCCTGCAACTCCAGTGCGGGAGAAGACTGGAAACCGGCGCGCATCATGCCGCGTTGCGCTTCCGGATTCTTCATGAACGTTTCCCAAACGAATCCGGAGCGCGCATTTTCCACCATCACCATCGTGATCCCGGTATCGATCCCGATGACGTCGTGATCATACCAGTTTGTCAGCGGGTTGAAGGCATCCACAAAACCGTACTGGCACCAGGCACCGTTTCCGTATCGGTCCTTCATTGTGTGCAGCACGCGCAATGCAGGGCCTTGCAGGAACGGCAGCGAACCACCGGCAGCGCAAGGAACAACGGTTCCATCCACCGGACCCGTCAAGGGCGGCCCTCCCCATACAACGTACCCTCGAACAGAATCCGACGCGGTGATGCCCCAGAGATCGTCGCTGTAATCCGGGAATTCACTTGCGAGGTCGATGCAAAACCGGCGGTGAACATCGGTGGCGACGACCGAATTCCGGAAATAGTCGGTATATTTGTCATGCTTGCCCCGGAAATCAAACCAGGCCTGCGAATATTGATGAACGAAGAGAGGCGCGAACGAGCCGATATAGCGAATGCCGTCATATTCAAATGTCGTCCGCTGCCAGGCATTCCAACTCTCTGCAGGCAGAGGATGGGACTCTGATCCGAGGCCTAGCAGATACATCATCATCATTTCGCTATAGTTGTCCCAGCGATATTGCAGAAAGCCGCTTTCCGGCCTCCACCCGTGAGGCAGGAGCGAAGTATCTTCCGATAGCCAGCCCCAGTCCACGCGATTGAAGATATCGGAGGCCAGCGCGCTGATTTCAGTGTGCTCGAAATACTCCCGGCAGGTGAGTATCCCGCAGAGAAGAATGGCGGTGTCAATGGACGAGACTTCCGAATCCCAAAGTCTTTCGCCCGTATTGATATTGGCCCAGTGGTAAAAAAAGCCGCGATGATTCGGAAGTTTTCTCCAATGAAATCGCAACGTATTCAGCACGCGTTCCCTGGCCTCGGCGAGGGAAATGAATCCGCGCTTCTCTCCAATGCAAAGGGCCGTCAGGCCGAAACCCGTCGCGGCGATACTCCCTAAATCGCTCTTGTCGGGAGTTCGGACGTTGCAGCGGTCTCTGACGATACCGGTCTCAGGATTCGCCTGCTCCCAGAAATAGCGGAAATTCGCGGCTTGCAGTTCATTGAGAAAGGCATCGTCTTGATCGGAGAGGGTTTTTGACTTGGGGAGTGCTCCCTCTCGGGCTGAATGTTCTCTTGAAATCTGCAAGGGAGATAGACGGCTCCAACTTGCGAGAGGAGTGAGCGCAGCCGTGCCGGCCAGCCTTCTCAACAATTCGCGACGACTTAGATTCCTTCTGCCGAGACGCCCGTCAGCCATCGGACTGATTATAGACTCTCTTTTAATCAAATGAAGCCTGACGATCGGCAAAAAACACGTAGCGAATTCGCTCCTTTAGGATTAGAAACGAACCATGGATTGGGGCACCATCCTATGACCGTGACGCATCCAACGAACAGGGAGACTTGATGTTCCAGCGGCGAAAGGCCGTTCTTTGGACTATCGTGGCGCTTCTTGGCAGCTTGTTGGCCATTTTTTTGAGCATTGCCATGTTCCGGAATTACCAAAGCCGCCCGACCATGTTGAGAGGCGCGATCATTAAGCAGGATGACGATCCGATTAAGCAGTCCCCCATCATGGACGTGGAAATTAGCGAGGCGAACGGTCTTGCGACGACCAGCACGAAGTCCAACTTCACGGGATTTTTCGCGCTCCCCATGATTCGCGGAGTCAGCCTGAATCAATCCGTTACCCTCAGGTTTATCCACCCCGATTACGTTCCGCTGGAACTCACCGAATTGGCGAGCGACAAACTCATAGTCGTTCACCTCGTGCCGATTCGCAGGGATACGGAACAAGAGCCGGTTCCAACCGATCATCCCGCAATTACCGTGGCAAACGTCCGAATCCGATACTCCACGGAATCCACGTCGCAGGAGAATATCGGCACCGGAGTAAAGACTTTTCAGGTTCAAAACGTGGGCAACATTCCGTGCCAGAACAGCGCGCCCTGTTCACCGGACGGCAAGTGGAAAGCGGCTGTCAATTCCGAGTCGCTGGATGCGGGTGAGGGAAGCGTTTTTCGAAATGCCAGGGTTTCCTGTATTGCGGGCCCCTGTCCTTTCACGAGAATCGACTATGACGGCTTCTCTCAGGGAGGGCGCAACATCAAGGTCTCGGTACGCGATTGGTCGGATACGACCACCTTCTTGTTTCAGGCGGAAGTGTTCCGCCCTCAAATCTCCGATCTGGTGCGGATGACATATCCGATCATTCTTGGAACATCGTTGAACTTTACTTTGCCGCCAGCGGCGGAGGGACCCAGCGTCGAGGCGGAACTGAATGGAGAAAATATTATTTTTCCGCTTGGCCCGATCCCCGTCTTGAGCTGGGCCGATTGCAACGTCAGCGTGGCAAAGGATAAGGCGAGGTATTACCGATGCGAGCTCAATTCCGGATATCGGTTTCGGTAACCTAGATGAGCCTACGGCTTGCGATCAGACGAGGCTGAAATGTTTCACGCCACCAGGAGTTTTCAGATCTTCTGCTCGGTATTGGCTCAAGGAGCTCTGGTGATGTCGACGATTTCGATAGCGAATTCCGGCCAAGACCGGAGCACTCCGATGGCTGAGACCGCGACATCCCCAAATTCGCTTTCCGACATTTTGCAGTATATCTCCGCCGGTTGGGATACTTTGACGCGCACGATGAACCGCTGCGACAGCTTGGAAGACAAAAAGACAGGCGGCGAGGCCGTCTTGTATCTTCCCGCCGGGATGGAGATTCCGGCCGCAATTTCGGAACTGCAAAATCATTGCCGCGTTCTAGTGGAACACCTTCCAACGAAAATTACGAGGCCAGGAGAAATTGACTCAAACAAGATTGCAACCGAGGGGCTGTTGTATCTCGAAAACCCCTATGTTGTGCCCGGCGGACAATTTAACGAGATGTACGGGTGGGACAGCTATTTCATCATCCGGGGTTTGCTTCGCGAGCATCGAACAGAGCTGGCCAGAGGAATGGTAGAGAATTTTTTCTTTGAAATCGATCACTATGGCGGCGTATTGAATGCCAATCGCACCTATTACTTGACCCGCTCGCAGCCCCCTTTTCTGAGTTCCATGATCCTGGCCGTTTATGACTCCGAAGTGGCGGAAGGAAAACCCGATCTTCCGTGGCTCGAAAAAGGATATCGGTATGCACTGCGTGATTATGAACAGTGGAATCAGAAACCACACTTAGCAGGCAATACCGGCCTATCCCGTTATTTCGATCACGGAGCAGGTCCGGTTCCGGAAATCGTGGGTGATCCCAGCCACTATTATCGCGGCGCGGTATATTTTTTCCTGGCTCATGACCCCTCCTTCAAATCGTTTCTGGTCCATGATGGCGCTAGCCGCTCCGGAGGCCCAATTCTGGGGCCTAAATTCCCGGTTTTCGTGTGCGATCCAGAGACAGGCGACGTGGGGGCGTCAGACTGTGCGCCTGCGTCCTACGTGGCATTGTCAGCCGACTTTTATAAAGGTGACCGAAGCATGCGCGAGTCCGGCTTTGACGTGACGTTTCGCTTTGGTCCCTTCGGCGCCGCGACCCATCATTTCGCCCCGGTCTGCCTGAACAGTTTGCTTTACAAGACGGAAGAGGACCTGGAGCGCATGAGCATAATTCTTGGCCATCCTGAAGATGCTAAAAATTGGAAAAGTAAAGCAACCGAAAGACGCAAGCGAATGATTCAATATTTTTGGGATGCGGGCCGGGGACTTTTTTTCGACTACAATTTCGTAGCTGAAAAGCGGTCGAAATACGAATATGCGACGACGTTCTATCCTCTTTGGACCGGCCTGGCCTCCAAGGAGGAGGCCCTGGCCATCGTGCATAATCTCAATTTATTTGAGCAGCCCGGCGGGCTGGCCATGAGCCGGACTGATAGCCAGGCGCAGTGGGATCTTCCGTACGCCTGGGCTCCGATCCAACTCCTTGCAGTGGAAGGTTTGCGCCGCTACGGATATGACCGCGAAGCGGACCGGATCAGCGGGAATTTTCTTTCGATGGTCTTGGAGAATTTCAGGCGGGATCACACCATTCGTGAAAAATACAACGTGGTTGCAAGATCCTCGGAAACCAGCGTCGTGGAAGGATACGGGCAAAACGTGACCGGATTTGGCTGGACGAATGCGGTATTTCTCGAGCTATTGCACGAATCACCGGATATGATGTCCCACTTGGGCAAGGATCAGTAATAAACTGTGCGGTACGGCGGCAAGGAGCAATCTCAGCTTTTAACAATTTATATCACGAACTGAATCGGCTCTCCACCCAGCTCAGACTTTGTCCATCCGAGGTCGAAGCCATGAGAACAGAACCGGATTCGCGCATTAGCCCTACCCCATCGAAATCAGGCAACCAAGCGTTCGTTTATCTCGCTGCTATATTCGCCGCCCTGGGCGGGTTGCTCTTCGGATACGACACCGGCGTAATCTCCGGCGCCGAGCTTTTTTTCCGCAGTGAATTTTCTCTATCGACATTCGCGTTGGAGGTCATCGTCAGCGGCGTGCTTGCGGGGGCCGCAGTTGGCGCGCTGATTGGGGGACGCCTGGCCGACCTGTTTGGCCGGCGAAGGCTACTGATCGCCACAGCGATTATTTTTGCGTTGGGTGCAATCCTCTGCGCGGTGGCGACGTCGCCCATGATACTGGCCGTCGGACGCATTATTGTCGGCTTTGGAATTGGATTGTCTTCAAGCGGCGTGCCTGTATACATCTCCGAGGTTGCCCCTGCGGATGCCCGTGGCTGGCAGGTTTCACTTTTTCAACTTGCGATCACTGTAGGAATTCTCCTTGCCTATCTGGTGGACTATGCGTTTGCGGGAATCCAGGGCTGGCGATGGATGTTCGGCCTGGCCGTAATTCCCGCGGCCATCTTTGGAACGGGCATGCTTTTCTTGCCGGAGAGCCCGCGGTGGCTATTGCGGCGCGGGCAGAACGAAACGGCACGTGCCATGCTGGCGCGCATTCGCGGCACGGCGGACATCGATGCGGAATTTCTGGAAATCGAACAGTCTGTGACAAAAGCGCCGGAGAGCGGCCGCTTTTCCGATCTGTTTACGCGCGCGATCCGGCCAGCGCTCGTCGTCGGAATCGGGTTGGCGATCTTCCAGCAAATCACCGGAATCAATACCGTCATTTACTACGCGCCGCTCATGATTCAGAGCGCGGGAATTTCTTCCGCTTCCGGCGCGATTCTTGCAACCGCCGGCATCGGCGCGGTAAACGTGCTCATGACGATCTTTTCCATGTGGCTGATCGACCGGAGAGGACGCCGGCCTTTGCTGCTGACAGGGATTGCAGGGATGGCGGTCACACTGGGCTTGCTGGGGTATGTGTTTCGCGTGTCGCACCAATCCACTGGCATGGCCTGGCTCGCGGTGATCAGCATGATGGCGTATGTCGGTTCGTTTGCTATCAGTCTGGGCCCGATTTTCTGGCTGTTAATATCTGAAATTTATCCGTTAAAAATACGAAATTCGGCTGAAGGGGTTGCGGCGACGTTCAATTGGGGAGCGAACCTCATCGTCACTCTCACCTTCTTGACCCTGGTGGAACAGTTGGGACCGAGCCTGACCTTCTGGTTCTACGGTGTGTGCGCGATTGCCGCCGGAATCTTCTCGTATTATTTCGTCCCCGAAACCAAGGGACGCACGCTCGAGGACATCGAAGAGTTCTGGCATGCCAAGAACCGCATTGCCATTGCGCCTAAAGTGCACTAAACAATCCCGCTGGAATCTTATTTTCAATTCAATTTGGATGGGCTTCCTTTCTTGCTTTGTTCCCGCGGGCCTCCGCTTTCCCCGCCGTCATCGGCCTCCCAGTGAAACTCCTCCGTTGGCGATTCTGCGCTTGAGTGAATGTGTCCGGCATGACTCTACTGCTTGGGCGATACGAAAAATTGGTCCGAATGGCCTACGTTCTCGATCGCTTGCGTCAATACGGCGAGCGGTTCTGACTTGAGGACATATCCGCAGGCGCCCGAGTTCTGCGCAATCTGCGGGAGCATTGAATTGTCGTGTAAGGTGAGAATGAGAATTCGAACCGAGGGAGAATGCTCGTGAATCTGGCGCGTGGCCTCGAGCCCATTTAACCTTGGCATGTCCAGATCCATCAGAATGATATCCGGATGAAGCTCAGTGGTTTTCCTTACAGCTTCGAAGCCATCGGAGGCTTCCCCGCACACTTCCCAGTTCGGATTGCGTTGCAGAAAGGTACGAAGCAGGTGGCGGAAGAAAGGATGATCATCGACTACCAGAATGCGTTGATATATTTGCACTTGCCAGCTCCGGACTGTCGAACTTCTTCCTAGCCCGACTTGGCTGGCGGCCTTGCGGCAGAGGGGCTAAGTAATATGAAACCATGGAAGTAGATCCAAAAGAATACTGCCCTTCCCTTATTTCACGTGGAAAAAGACGTGTAGGGAGTCTGGTTCGGACCTTTCGGTACAGACTTAGTTTGACCGTGAAGGTGCCCGTTCCGTCCCGAAATTCACGGGACGGAACGGCCGCTACAAGACCGTCGCCGATGTGAGCTGCTAGGTCTTGTAGAGGCCGCCCGTTTTTTAGGGCGGGCAGCCATGTGCAACTGCCAGAACCAAACTGAGTGACGACTGACCTTCCAAAAACATTGATTAGCCACATTGCTGATTCGAAGGGGATGCAGTTCGCTAAACTTTTCCCGAAAAAGATACAGAATCGACCCGATAGATGCGAGTACGGCTCCTCCAATATAAATGTTTTTGTGTGAAAGCGGTTTGTGTGAAGGCGCAAAGAAACTTTCATATCACTGAACCGGAGGGGGGAGAAAATGCCCGAGAAAAGCACAATCGAACGAGCGAAGCAGGACGCGGAGAGCGGCAAATCGCCGTCGACACAAGCGGGCGAATTCGTCCGGGAAGAAATTCATCATGTACGAGAGGGAGTGCATGGCGCGAGGTCGGTTCAGCAGACGATCGCTATTGGACTATCGAAAGCGCGCCGTGCTGGAGTGAAGCTTCCGCCCCCCAAAAAAGGGTCCAGCGCTATTCGCCGCCAAGCCAGGCGGGATTTGTCGATGGCGCGGTCGAGTGGAAAGGTTTCAAAGAATCGCTCCCGCGCGACGCTGGCGGCGCTGCGGCGGGAAAGCCACGGCACCGTCTCTCATGACCGGCTGGCCGCGCAGGCGCGTTCAAGTGCACGCAGGCGCGGCCCCGCGGCTCGGCATCGCGCATCGCTGAGAGCAGTTCGCACAAAAGGTCCGCGTGGGCTACGTCGCGCGGCGGCAAAAGCAGCGAGGACGCGGCGAAAACAAAGTTGATGGTTTGGCTTTTCTCCCGCCTACCTCACGATACACAGCACCGGTGGGGAGAGAAAAAGCGCATCAAGTGGCCGAGTCCCGATGGGAGTGACTGCACACGGTGGCCCGAGCGGGCCTTTGCAGTTTGACCGCTATGGAAGCTGCCCTCGGCCACGAAGATGCGCGCATCCTAACGGTTTTTTATCCCACAGAACAATGGAACATGAGGGGGAAGGGATGGAATCAGCAAGATGATTTGCGAGAATCCGTTCGCGAGGTCAGGAAACCGTGCTCGTGTCGTGATGGATTTCTTCTATTACTGCGACAAGTTCTTTGCTCATTTCCGCCTTGGAAATCACGTGCCTCACGCCATACTTCATCGCTTCTCTTTCAAGTTCGCGGGAGGGGAAAAGCGTGCAGATCAGGATGAGTGTCGCCGGCAAAGCTTTGGTGATTTCCTGGGCCACCTGCAGTCCGTCCATGCCCGGCATCGAGTAATCAAGAATGATCAGGTCAGGGCGGAGGTCAATGGCTTTCATGACCGCCTGCCTGCCGTCACTGGCCTCGCCGCAAATTTCACAATCCGAACGGCCTGCGAGCAAAACTTTTAGCCCAGTTCGGGCAAATTCGCTGTCATCAACAATGAATATCCGCATGGTGGGTACGGTTCCGTACTGACTTTAAAACGCGGCCGGTGGATTTGTATATACACGGATACCTGTAGATTGACCCTGTTGGTTAACAGTTCCGGAAAGTTCGCAAGAAATGAAGGCTCCGGTTAAAGAGCCACTTCCCGGTGAGCCGGCCTGTTAAGAGCGGCTGCGCCGTTTTGGGAATCGCGCGCCAGCGGTTCGATGGGAACAGTGACTTCCACAAAAGTTCCCGGGTTGGCGTTTCCAATACGCAAATCGCCGCCAAATTCCTTGACCCGTTGTCTCATGCCTCCAATCCCAACGCCAATTCGATCGGGGCGGCCTTCCGTCACTCCTTCGGAAATTCCTTTGCCGTTGTCGCGCACTGTTCCCACGATCTGACTATCGTCCTTCATCAGGGTTACCCAGGCTTCGCGCGCTCCGGAATGCCGGAAAACGTTGGTGACGGCCTCCTGCACGATACGAAAGATTGCAGTCTCCATCTCGGGCGCCAGACGGGGGAAGTTGGAAGGTTGCGTCTCCAGCTGAATATCAATACCGCTGCGCTTGGTGAATCCCTCCAAGTAAAACTGAAGCGCCGACTGCAACCCGATCTCATCGAGCAAAGGGGGATGCAGGAGATAGGAAATGCTGCGCACTTGCTGAATGGCGTGATCGATGAGGTTGCTGATCTCGACCGCTTCATTTTTGGATTCCGTGGACCGGTTGAGCATGACGATCTTGTCCGTCATCATCTTCGCGGCGCTCAATTCTTGTCCCAAACTGTCGTGCAGCTCGCGAGCGATCCTGCGCCGCTCGTCGTCCTGGGTCGCGATGAGATTGCTCGAAAGCATGCGAAGCTCGCGGTTCAAAACCTCCAATTGGTGCGTCTTGCGGTGAAGGTCGGCAAAAACGCTGACCTTTGCCCGCAGGAGTTCCGGATTGACGGGAACTGAAATGTAATCCACAGCCCCGCGCTCATATCCCTTGAGGCGGTCCAGATCGGTGAGGTGCACGCCCGAAATGAAGATGATGGCGGTCTTCTGAAAACGCGGGTGTTGCCGAATCATATCGGCGAGTTCAAAACCGTCGATCTCGGGCATGCTGACGTCCATGAGGACAACGGCAACGTCCTCCTTGAGCAAATATTCCAGCGCCTCTCTTCCGGAGTTGGCCTTGATCAGATTCTCGCCGAGTTCGTTGAGTATGACTTCGTAGCTGAGCAGCTTGGCGGGCTGATCATCCACCATGAGAATGTTGACTTTTTCTCGCATCGTCATAGTCCTCTTCTCTTCAGATAAGATTCGCACCAACGCAGACGCCCAAACCGTGGCCGCCCGCTCGCGCGCCAAAGCAAGGCCTTCACCGGTGCAGCCACATTCGCAAGGCTGAAAGGAGTTGCTCGGTATTCACCGGCTTTGCCAGGTATTCCGATGCGCCGGCTTCCAGACACTTCTCACGGTCGCCCTTCATCGCTTTGGCGGTTAAAGCGATGATGGGAAGGCGCCGGAAGGAAGGGTTCTGCCGGATCACTTGCATCGTCTCGTACCCATCCATTTCCGGCATCATGATGTCCATGAGCACGATGGCCAGGTCAGGCGTTGATTCCAGGATGGAGATCGCTTCATTTCCCGTACCCGCGGAAAGCACGGACATCCCGCGGCGCTCGAGGACGCTGCTGAGCGCAAAAATATTCCGTACGTCGTCGTCCACCACCAGAACCTTTTTCCCGACCAAGGCATCGTCGGACCGGTGCAAACGCTCGAGCATGTTCTGCTTGGCGACGGGAAGATCGGCGACGACGCGATGCAGGAACAGCGCCGTCTCATCCAGCAGCCGCTCCGGAGACTCTACGCCCTTGACCACGACGCTCCGCGCCAGCACATGCAGGCGGGCGTCTTCTTCCGGCGATAGTTCCTTCCCGGTGAAAACGACGACCGGCAAATCGCTGAGAGTGGGCATATCGCGCAGGCGTTCCAACACGTCAAATCCGGACATGTCCGGAAGGCGCAGGTCGAGCACAACGCAATCGAAGGATTGCTCTTCGATCGTGGAAAGAGCTTCGGCGCCCGTGGTGACACTGGAAACGTCGATATCATCGTGACCAAGCAGTTCCCGTATGCTCAACTGTTCGGCAGGGTTGTCTTCCACAATCAACAGCCGTTTGCGGCGAGGCATCGCGTAGGCTTTGATCCGGGTCAAAACGGTTCCCAGCTCCTCGGACGTCGTCGGCTTGGTCACAAAAGAAAATGCGCCGCGGGACAGCCCGTGGTGGCGGTCTTCATCGAGTGTGAGCATCTGAACGGGAATATGCCGCGTGGACGGGTCCTGTTTCAGATGGTTGAGCACAGTCCAGCCCAGCATATCGGGCAGAAAAACATCCAGCGACACGGCGGTCGGGTGGAACTCGCGGGCCAGAGCAAGCGCCTCACTTCCACGGCCGGCCATCAGAACCTTGAACCCGCTATCGTGCGATAGATCGCGCAGGACGCGGGCGTAGTGCGGATCGTCTTCGACAATCAGCAAGACGGCCTCATCCGGCTGCAGATTTTCGCGATCGTCCGGGATGTGCTCGACCAATCGCTCCGAAACAAAGCCGCTGGCTGTTTGGCCCGAGGAAGCGGGCGGCAGAGCCTTTTTCTCAGGCACCCCTACACCCGTGGCCGGACCAACATAGGTCTGAGGCAAGTAGAGCGTGAAGGTGCTGCCTTCGCCGGGCGTGCTGCGGAGTTGAATTTCACCGCCAAGCAGGCTGGCCAGTTCGCGGCTGATGGCGAGTCCCAGACCCGTGCCTCCGTATTTGCGGCTGGTGCCCGCGTCGGCTTGTTGAAATGCCTCGAAGATAATTCTCTGTTTTTCCGCCGGTATGCCAATTCCTGTGTCCGCGACTTCGAACGCAATGACGGAAGCGGCCCCGTCGAGAACGGGGTGAGATGCGCTCCAACCCTTATCGGCAACCGAAACGGAGAGGCTTACGCTGCCCTGCTCGGTGAATTTGAACGCGTTGGACAGCAGATTCTTGAGCACTTGCTGCAAACGCTTTGAATCGGTGACCAGACTGCGGGTGAGACGCGGGTCGGTGTGAACATGAAATTCTACCCGCCGGTTTTCCGCTTCGTGACGGAACGGGCGAGCGACCATGTCGAGCAGGCTGGTGAAGAATACCTCCTCCGCCTCCACGGAAACGGTCCCGGATTCGATCTTCGACAGGTCAAGGATGTCGGTGATCAGGTTCAGCAAATCCGTTCCGGCGCCGTGAATCGTTCGCGAGAACTCAACCTGCTTGTGCGTCAAATTACCGTCGGGATTGTCGCTGAGTTGCTGGCCCAGGACGAGAATGCTGTTGAGCGGCGTGCGCAATTCATGGGACATGTTGGCCAGGAACTCGGATTTGTATTTGGAAGTGAGCGCCAACTCCTTCGCTTTCTCTTCCAAGGCGCGCCGCGCCTGCTCAATTTCCTGGTTTTTGCGTTCCACTTCCACGTTCTGCTCGGCCAGTTGCTGCGCCTTTTGCGCCAGCTGCTCGTTGGTCTGCTGCAATTCTTTTTGCTGCGTCTGGAGTTCGATGGCCAATTGCTGCGACTGCTTCAACAATCCTTCCGTTTGCATGGTGGCCTCGATGCTGTTGAGCACAATGCCGATGCTGGCCGTCAATTGTTCGAGAAACGCCAGGTGGGACGCGGTAAAGGAGCTTAACGAGGCCAGCTCGATGACGGCCTTTACTCGATCCTCGAAGAGCACGGGAAGCACGATGATGTTTCGCGGCACAGCTTGAAAAAGGCCCGAGCGGATCGGCACGGCGTATCCGGGCATGTCGGTAATTAACATGCGCCGCTTTTCCGACGCGCATTGCCCGATGAGTCCCTCGCTCACCGATAAGCGAGCGGGATGGCCGTCCTTGCCATTGTCGGCAAACGCCGAAAGCAGGACGAGTTCCGCGGACTCTTCCGATTGCATCTGGTAGAGGACGCCTTGCTGCGCGCCGACGAGCGGAGCCAGTTCCGACAAAAGCATTCGGCCGACGCTCGTCAGATCGCGCTGTCCCTGCAACATACCCGTAAACCGCGCCAGGTTTGTCTTCAGCCAGTCCTGCTCGGTGTTGCGATCCGTGGTGAGGCGGAGGTTGTCGATCATGGTGTTGATGTTGTCTTTTAGTTCGGCAACCTCGCCGCTCGCCTCCACTTGAATGGAGCGGGTCAAGTCGCCCTTGGTTACGGCGGTGGCAACCTCGGCAATCGCGCGCACTTGGTTGGTCAGGTTATCCGCTAGCAGGTTCACATTCCCGGTGAGGTCTTTCCAGGTTCCGGCGGCGCCGGGCACGTTGGCCTGGCCTCCCAAACGACCTTCGACGCCCACTTCGCGCGCGACCGTCGTGACTTGGTCGGCGAAAGTCGCCAGCGTGTCTGTCATGTTGTTGATCGTATCGGCGAGCGCCGCGACCTCGCCCTTGGCTTGCACCGTCAGTTTCTTCGTGAGTTCGCCATTGGCGACGGCGGTCACAACTTTCACGATTCCGCGCACCTGCTCGGTCAGGTTGGCGGCCATGACGTTTACGTTGTCGGTGAGGTCCTTCCAGGTTCCGGCCACGCCGGGCACCTTCGCCTGGCCTCCGAGTTTTCCATCGGTACCGACTTCACGCGCCACACGGGAGACTTCCGCCGCGAAAGCATTGAGCTGGTCCACCATCGTGTTGATGGTGTCTTTCAACTCAAGAATTTCACCCTTCACGTCGACCGTAATCTTGCGCGACAGGTCGCCGCGCGCCACGGCCGTGGTCACCTGGGCGATATTGCGGACCTGCGCCGTCAGGTTTCGGGCCATCGCGTTCACTGAGTCGGTGAGATCTTTCCACGTGCCCGCAACGCCGGGCACGTTGGCTTCTCCACCCAAGCGTCCTTCGCTGCCGACTTCGCGCGCCACGCGAGTCACTTCTCCGGCGAACGAACGCAACTGTTCGACCATCGTGTTCAGCGTTTCCTTGAGTTGCAGGATCTCGCCGCGCACGTCCACGGTAATTTTTTTGGAAAGGTCGCCGGTGGCGATGGCGGTCGCGACCTCCGCGATATTGCGGACTTGGCCAGTCAGGTTGCTGGCCATGAAGTTCACGTTGTCGGTGAGGTCTTTCCACGTCCCGGCCACTCCTGGCACTTGAGCCTGGCCGCCAAGCTTGCCGTCCGTGCCCACCTCGCGCGCCACGCGGGTCACTTCGCCGGCAAACCCGTTGAGCTGATCAACCATCGTGTTGATCGTGTTTTTCAGCTCGAGGATTTCGCCCTTCACGTCCACCGTGATCTTGCGCGACAAATCGCCGCGGGCCACCGCCGTCGTCACTTCCGCGATGTTGCGCACTTGCGCCGTGAGGTTTCCTGCCATCGAGTTCACTGAGTCGGTCAAGTCTTTCCACGTACCCGCCACGCCCGGCACGTTAGCCTGTCCACCCAACCGGCCCTCGCTGCCCACTTCGCGGGCCACGCGCGTCACTTCGCCGGCGAATGCGTTGAGCTGGTCCACCATCGTGTTGATGGTTTCCTTCAGCAGGAGGATTTCGCCGCTCACGTTCACCGTGATTTTCTTGGACAAATCGCCTGTGGCGATAGCGGTTGAAACTTCGGCGATATTGCGGACCTGGCCGGTCAGGTTGCTGGCCATGGAGTTGACCGAGTCGGTGAGATCCTTCCACGTGCCGCCCACGCCGGGCACGAGAGCTTGGCCGCCCAGCTTCCCGTCGGTGCCCACTTCGCGCGCCACGCGCGTCACTTCCGAAGCGAAGGACCGCAACTGGTCCACCATGGTGTTCATGGTGTCTTTCAGCTCAAGGATTTCGCCTTTCACGTCCACCGTGATTTTCCTGGACAAGTCGCCGCGAGCCACCGCCGTCGCCACCTCAGCGATATTGCGGACCTGGCCGGTCAGGTTGTTGGCCATGAAGTTCACGTTGTCGGTGAGGTCTTTCCACGTACCGGCGCCGGGGACTTGAGCCTGGCCGCCGAGCTTGCCTTCGGTGCCGACTTCGCGCGCCACGCGCGTCACTTCGCCCGCGAACGCGTTCAACTGGTCCACCATCGTGTTGATCGTGTTTTTCAGCTCGAGGATTTCGCCCTTCACGTCTACCGTGATTTTCCTGGACAAGTCGCCTCGGGCGACCGCCGTTGTCACCTCAGCGATGTTGCGGACTTGAGCGGTAAGATTTCCGGCCATCGAGTTCACTGAGTCAGTCAAGTCTTTCCAGGTGCCGGCCACGCCGGGAACGTTGGCCTGTCCGCCCAACCGACCTTCGCTACCAACTTCGCGCGCCACGCGAGTCACTTCTCCGGCGAACCGGTTGAGCTGGTCCACCATCGTGTTGAGAGTTTCCTTGAGTTGCAGGATTTCTCCGCGCACGTCCACGGTAATTTTTCGGGAAAGGTCGCCGCTCGCGATGGCAGTGGCCACTTCGGCGATGTTTCGGACTTGTCCAGTCAGGTTGCTGGCCATGAAGTTGACGTTGTCCGTAAGATCTTTCCACGTTCCCGCGACGCCGGGCACTTGAGCCTGCCCGCCGAGTTTGCCTTCCGTTCCCACTTCGCGGGCCACACGCGTTACTTCGCCGGCGAACGCGTTGAGCTGGTCCACCATGGTGTTAATCGTGTCTTTGAGTTCGAGAATTTCGCCCTTCACGTCCACCGTAATTTTGCGGGACAAGTCGCCGCGGGCGACCGCCGTAGTCACCTCAGCGATGTTGCGCACCTGCGCCGTGAGGTTTCCGGCCATGGCGTTGACCGAATCCGTGAGGTCCTTCCAAGTTCCAGCCACACCGGGCACCACGGCCTGCCCTCCGAGTCTGCCTTCCGTGCCCACCTCGCGCGCCACGCGCGTCACTTCCGAGGCAAAGGACCGAAGCTGGTCCACCATCGTGTTGATGGCCTCTTTGAGCTGCAGAATTTCTCCGCGAACATCGACGGTGATCTTGCGGGAAAGGTCGCCGCTCGCAACGGCGGTCGTTACCTCCGCAATGTTGCGCACCTGACCGGTTAGGTTGCTGGCCATCGAATTGACGGAGTCGGTCAGATCCTTCCACGTGCCCGCCACGCCGGGAACCTGCGCCTGCCCGCCGAGCTTGCCGTCGGTGCCGACTTCGCGCGCCACGCGCGTGACCTCGGCAGTGAAAACGCCGAGCTGCTGAATCATCGTGTTGGCGATATTGGCCGACCGCAGGAACTCTCCTTCCAGCGGACGCCCATCCACGTCCAGGCGCACAATCTGAGTCAAATTGCCTTGCGCGACGGCCGCGATGGCGCGAGTAACTTCCGCTGTGGGGCGCAGCAAGTCCTCGACGAGAGTGTTGATCGAAACCTCCATCTCTCCCCAGGCGCCCTTTGATTCGTGAAATTTCGTGCGTTCCCGCGTTCTTCCTTCCTTGCCCACCACCTGCCCAACGCGCCTCAATTCATGAGCCATTTGCTGGTTGGAGGCCACGATGTCGTTGAATGTGTCCGCGATTTTTCCCTCTACACCGACCCACGCCCCAGGGAGCCGCACGGAGAAATCGCCGTCTCGCATTGTTTGCAAGGCCATGAGAATCACGCTTAAATTGGAAGACGCGAATCCGTTGCGGCTTTGACTTCGCCCATTGCCCTTTACGACGGGCTTAAAATCTTCGCCTGGATTCTCGGTTGCCAGATTGCTTTCAGTTCGTTTCATGCTCTACTCCAAACGGTGAGAATCTAATCCTTCATTCGTGTTTCCGATTTATCGTGCGCAATCCAGGCGGCATTTTGGGCTGCACGCGTTTTTTCCTCGGAGGCGCAGTGCCAGAATTGGGGGGATCCTCGCTTAAATCCTTTGCTGTCATCCGCATTGACCGTCAGCATCCCGTGAACGTCCATTTCGCTTGGCGGCAGGCCGATTGAGAACTGAAAATTACCCCACCTAATATTTTGTAAAGGGACTTCCATGGCGGGTCTAAGCCGCCTAAGGGATACTACTTAGGAGAGCCGCGGATGTGCATACAGGGAAAACCCTAGAGAGCGTGGGGGCGAAGCTGTAGTGTGACTTATCAATAAAACGCCCATCTGGATCGCCGTTTACGCCACTTTTGGGCGACTTTGAACCGTTGCCAAGCTTTCTTTTCAAACGATTAACACCGAGGCTGAAAACGAGAGGAGTGAACTTTGCTCCATGGATGCAATTCTTTCCACAACTCTCGTTTCCAATCCAACTCCTCGATCGTTCTTTTGGAACTAAAAACGCAATTGAGGGCCGAAGGAAACTTTCCAGTTGTTGCGTGCCCCATTTACGAAAATGATTTCGTCTCCCACTTCCAGACGCAGACCGATCGGCCCGAGGAAAGCTTCGACACCTCCGCCCGGATAAAAGGTTCCATCCACGTTGTTCGCCCGGAGGTTATCCACGCTGCTCGTAAAGCTTGAGAAGGAAGCGGGGACGGGATCAAAGCGAAAATTTGTAAATCCGCCTTTCAGGGTTACGAACACGCGAACTGGCCCGGAAGTCTGAATTTTTGGGCCGAACAGGCCGTGAAGCACCCTGATGTTGGAATTCTGAAATGTTACCGTTCCTCCCGTCGTATCCGTGAATCCCTCCGTAAACACTCGATTGAAATCGTATGCCATTTCCGCTTCGATCTGCACGTGCCGGGCGACGTTGACCGCGGCTCGGCCGCCGAGCCCTACGAAATCGGAGCCGGTCTCGCCCAATTTGAAATAATCGACGAAGGCGCCCACCTCGGCGTGATTTTGCGCATGAGCGATGGGAACAAATCCCAAGCCAGCCGCTAGAATTAAGAATGCGATGCGTTTCATTTTTTCCCCCTGATGTTGTGAAATTGGAGTTTCATCCCCACCCGCGATATGGCGTTATCTATTCGATAAATCCAACTAACCACCGTGACTGTAATATTCAGCAAAGGAGGACACAATCCGTCAGTTCCTGTAACTCATTCTGAACTTTTGTGTAGTGCTGAATCAGGCGAGCGGGCCGGTGCAGTAAATCATTGCTGACTCCCAAATGTGATCGCGAACGCAGCGCAGGACTTCGTGAATCAAACTAGTGGCGCGACGTTTGTCAAAAATCGGAATGAAGAAAGGAAGGGGAGGCCATTTCTCCTTGGGGCAGGTGATGAAATGGCCTCTGGTGGCGAGAAATGCACGCGAGGCACGATCGGAGATTGGGCGAAACACTCAGAAGATCATGAGTCACCGTTCGGGGATGTTTCCCTTCGGCTCATGATTCTCCCTGTCTTCATGCGGAGGTAAAGGAGCGAAGCGCCCTGCTCAGGCAAAGCGTTTCGCCCGAAACCCCGCCAGGGTATGGCAACTAACGATGTCCAGCTCGCTGCGCTTTTCTTTCTTCTCTGTCCTCGGCTTTTAACGCCTTCACAAATTCGTCCGCCTGCTGCTCGGCCTCCTCTTTGGCAATCCCGTAGCGCTCCTGAATTCTTCCGACGAGTTGTTGGCGACGTCCATCGATCACGTCCAGGTCGTCGTCCGTGAGTTTTCCCCACTTTTCCTTGGTCTGACCTTTCACTTGCTTCCATTTTCCTTTGACTTGATCCCAATTCATGGCCAACCTCCTTTTGTCTTCTTTGGTCCTTAATTGTCGCAACTTTGAATTCCGCCCCGTTGGCTTTTCGCGCCAGCGTCTGGCAATAGGAAACAACATTCGCGAAGCGAATCAAATACGGTGGAGCATTGAATTTGACAAGGAGTTTCGAGTAGCGATCCGATTGCGAACCGGTCAGCGATCGGA
>CAVUDA010000005.1:0-59655 GCA_963740035.1 uncultured Acidobacteriota bacterium | reverse complement strand
GCACCGGCCCGGCATATGAGTTTTTATTTCTCATTTCAAATATTAAATCTCAAATCTCAAATCTCAAATTTCAAATTTGAAATCTCCCCTCTGTGCCTCTGTGTCTCCGTGGCCATATTCCTCTCCGCCTGCGGCTACCATGTCGGCGGAACGGCATCCGGCTGCCTCCCGGGCTAAAGTCATCGCGGTTCCCGCGCTCAAAAACCATACGCACGCGCTATCGCATTGAGCAGCGCATGACCGAAGCTGTGATTCACGAATTTATTGCTCGCACGAAATACCGAATCGTTTCGACCGAAGATTCGGCGGACGCGGTGCTTCATGGTGAAATCATGAGTTTCGAAGCTATTCCCGCGGTATTCGACACCACTCCCACGACCCGAATTCCACGACGAACCCGAATGTGAATACGACGACGGCGCGGGCCACCACGATGCTGGTTTCCGTTCGCCTGAAAGTGTCGCTCGAAGAGCGGGAAACAAAAAGAGTGCTCTACAGAACGACAACTATCTTTTCCGCGAGCCTTATGAGATTTCGACCGATCCGTGCGAAATTCTTTGACGAACAAGGCCCGGCGCTGGAACGGATGTCGCGGGATTTCGCGTCGCGCCTGGTTGCGGACATTGTGGAGAATTTCTGATGCCCGCCGTTTCGGCTCAGCAACTTTTGGCGCGACTGGCAAAGGGGAAGCCCGTTCCGGGAATTCTGCTGCTGGGTAGTGAAGCTATCTGCGTGAGTTGTGCCGCCAGAAACTCATCGATGCCTATGTGGCCGGAGGGAGTCCGCGACTGGGGCGTGACGCGATTTTCCGCCGAAGATGATGACCTTTCCGCGATCCTCGGGCAGGCGCAGACCTGCCGATGCTCGCCCCCCAGCAAGTGATTTTTGTCAGCGAAGTGGAAGCCTGGGAGCGCCTCGGCGAAGATTCGCGCGATGCGCTGGTGAAGCAACTTTCCGCCTACCTGGAAATCCCGCCCCGTTTACCGTTCTGGTCTTTGAAGCAACCGCACTGGATCAGCGGATGCGCCTCGCCAAAATGCTGGCGGAGAAAACGGTGACGGTTTCGGTGGAGCTTTCCGAGGATCCGGTCGAACGCGCCAGCTCGCGGTGCCCATGTCCCTCGAAATGGCCAAGCGAATTGGGAGTGGAGCTGGAACGCGACGCCGCAGAGGAATTATGCGACATTCTCAATGGCGAACTCGCGTCGATTCGCACGGAACTCGAAAAACTTGTCCGCCTATGCGGGCGACCGGCGAAAGATTACGCGAGCCGACGTCGATCTCCTGGTCATCTCCGCGCGGAAATATGAGGTGTGGGATCTGGCGGACATGCTGGCAGCGCGCCAGCCGTCACAGGCGCTCGAATTTCTCGACAGCCTGCTGCGGGAGGGCGAAGCGGCGCCGGCATTGCTTGGCGCTCTGGCCTGGATGTACCGGAAACTTCTCGAGGCGCAGGAATTGCCGTCCGGCGCGCAGGGATGGCAGGCCGCCAGCCGCCTGAAGATGCGTTCCAATGCGGCGGAACTGGCGGTGAAGCAATCGAGAAAATTTCCAAAGACGCAGCTCACGGGCGGACTGGCCGCCCTGTACGAAGCCGACAGCCGATTGAAATCCGGCGGAACAAATCAGCGCGCCGTCATGGAATTCCTGGTAACGCAGCTTGCTTCGTCCGAGTAGGCCACGCTATAGCATGTACTAAAAAAATACGCCTGGGACACTCATCCGCAGGCGAATCAATCTAAAGAAATTTCGAATCAGGTGAGCTGCTGCTCTACGCTTTCGCGGCAGCGCGCCAGTCCATTCACCGCCAGGCTCAACCGCGATTTGTAGCGATTGCCCGTGTTCTCCTCGAGTACGCCCTTGCTGATCGCGCGATCAATCGCGGAGAGGGTGGGGTGAAGCAGAGTCCCGCCGACGCCGCATCTTTCGCGGCAATCGCGGTGCGCAGCCTCTTCATGATGGTTCGCACGCGAGTCGTGTTCGCGCGATTGATTTCCGCGCGCATGCGCGCCTGCTTGGCCCGCTTGATTACCGATTTCTTACGCTTCTTTACCTTGGTTGCTGCGCCCTGCGCCATTCAATTCTCCTCTTTGTCTTGATTGCAATGGAAATACACTAGCGGACCCGCAACTCTTTGTCAACGAACGCGCCGAAGTGGCGCCTTTAGCCTGCGAGGTTCCCCCTGGAGAATGCGACACAAGCTAAAGCATGAGCCACTTTCGCTTGCTATGCAGGAAAGATGCCAGGATGCAGCCGGGCGTCTCCGTTGTATAGTACCGCCCATCCGAAGATGAGGGAGTGGATCATGACTTTGAAAAAATTGGTTCTGGCGGGATTGCAATTGGCCGTGGCGATGCTTTCTTTCAGCGCGGCCGCGCCTTCCGCCTTTGCGCAAGCAAAATGGGAGAAGCTCGCGCCGTTTCCCGAGCCCGCCGAGGAAATTCTGGGCGCGGCGGCAGGCGGGAAGATGTATGTCTTCGCCGGGTTTATTCCTGTCTGGAAGCCGAAGGGACTTGGTCTACGAATACGATCCTGCCACCGATCATTGGACCAAGAAAAAGCCCATGGCGCTTCCTTCGCACCACGTTGCCTTCACGGAATATCACGGCAAGATTTATGCGTTCGGCGGATTCGTGTATCCGCCGTCCGGCCCCCCGGCGTGGGTGCCGATCAACAACGCTTGGGAATACGATCCGGCCGCCGATTCCTGGAAGGCTCTGGCGCCCATGCCCTCAAGCGCGGCTCGCCCGTCGCGACCGCGGTTGGCGATAAAATCTACGTGATCGGTGGCGTAAGCCTTCCTCCAGGCTCCACGGATATCGCCGTGAGTCCGACAACGCCGCAAATCTCCGTCGGAACCGTTGAGGAATACGATCCCGAGTCGAACACCTGGCGCGAGAGAAGTCCCATGCCGACGCCGCGCAACCACGCGGCCATCGGCGCGGTGAACGGAAAGATTTACGTGATCGGCGGACGGGTAGGAGCGGCGTTCATCGGCCTGGCGTCGGATACTTCTGTCGTCGAGGAATACGATCCTGGCCACCGACAAATGGAGCGCCACGCGCGCTCGCATGCCCACGGCGCGCAGCGCCCTCGGATATGGCGTGATCAACGGACGTATCTATGTAGCCGGCGGCGAATTCCAGGACCCGCACATGATGGCCACGTTCCGTGCCGTGGAAGCCTACGATCCGGCCAGCAACTACCTGGTCCATTATGCCGTCCAATGCCCGTCAGCAGGCACGGACTTGCGGCCGGCGCGATCGGCAACCAGCTTGATCTTGGTGGGCGGAGACGTGCAATCGTCTGGCACTGGGGTCGATGTCTCCACCAGTGAGGTTGACGCGCTCGTTATTCCCGAGGCTAGCGATCATAGCCAGGCACTTAATTCTTAGCAGCAACGGAAGCCTCTGCTATCTCATTGGTGTGCAATGTTTTGTCGCATATCCTTGACCCCTCCGCTCCCTTTCAAGTACGCTTTTCATTACCCTCTTGTGAGGGCGGAGGTTTCTACCTCATCGGTTGGCGGCATTCTGAAGCCCGGCCGGCCGAATTTTCCATGCGACGCACCGTACAAATTGCTGGCGAGGTCGAGTCCCTCTTTGGCACGTTAGACGAAAACGTCAAATTGCTGGAATCCGCGCTGCACGTCACCACGCATTTGCAGGATGACCGCCACCTCGCCATCGAGGGCGAGGCCGCCCAAGTCGATCGCGCCGTCCGCCTCGTCAACGGAATACAACCAACTGGTCCGCGAAGGCCGCCGCATGAGCCACGGCGATGTGAAAGCCATGATCAAGGTGGCCACGCAGGATTCCAAGACGACGCTGCGCCAGGTCCTCGACCCCGGCGCTCCGGCGCGCCCCAGAATTTTCGGCAAGAAAAATGTTACGCCGAAAAGTCCCAACCAGCGGCAATACATGGAAGCGATCGAGAAGCACGACATGACTTTCGCCGTCGGTCCGGGCGGCACGGGAAAAACATATCTGGCCGTGGCCATGGCGGTTTCCGCGCTGCTCACCAAGCAAGTGGACCGCATCATCCTCGCGCGCCCTGCCGTCGAAGCGGGCGAGCGGCTCGGGTTTCTTCCCGGCACGCTGCAGCAAAAAATCGATCCGTACATGCGGCCGCTCTATGACGCGCTGTACGACATGCTCGACGCCGACAAACTGGAGCGATTTCTGGAGAAGGGAATCGTGGAAGTTGCGCCGCTGGCTTTCATGCGCGGGCGCACGCTCAACGATTCGTTCGTCATTCTGGACGAAGCGCAGAACACGACGAGCGAGCAGATGAAAATGTTTCTGACGCGCCTCGGATTCAACTCCAAGGCAGTGGTCACCGGCGACGTCACGCAGATTGACTTGCCCGCCGGACGAAAGTCGGGCCTGGTCGAAGCGCTGGAAGTTGCCGGCCGCATCGAAGGCATCGCCTTCATCAAGTTTCGACGAACGCGACGTCGTGCGCCACAATCTGGTGCAGCAGATCATTAAGGCCTACGAAGAGTTTGGAGGAGGCGAGGCTCGGCGCAACGCTCCGCCTGAAAACGGCAAGACCGATCCCCCCAACTAACGGGTGCTCGGTTTTGATTTATGTAGCGCCCGTCCGCCGTTCGGCGGACGGGCATCTGCACGATTCGAAGAATGCCAACCTAAAGGTTCGGCGCTACAAGAACCCAGGCGTGATCTTCGGAGCCTGTGAAGAGAATGTCCGACAGTTCGATGATCGTCAACCGCCAGCGCCGCGTGCCCGTGGCTATCCACCCCTTGCAGCAGTTCTACGAACGCGCCCGGCGCGAACTCGGCTTCGCTCCCGATTCTGTGACCATTCAGCTGATCAGCGACGATGCCATGGCGCGGCTCAACGAAACCTTTCGCAAAAAGCATGGGCCCACGGATGTGCTTTCCTTTCCCGCGAATGGCGCTCGCCCGGCGCACGCGCTCGAAATATATCGGCGACATTGCCATCTCGCCGGAAACCGCGCGGCGCAATGCGCGCCGTTTCTCGCGTTCCTTGCCCGCTTGAAATGCGCATCCTGATCCTCCACGGCATGATTCATCTGGCGGGCTTCGACCACGAAACCGACCACGGGGAAATGGACCGCCTCGAGCGCCGCCTGCGAAAACGGCTGGGAGTTGCGCGGACGGTTGGGAGCTGCGCGGACAAATGATGACGTTTCTCTATGTGCTCGGAGTCTCGGCCCTCGGCGTGGGTCTCGTCATTTTCTCCTACCTCGACCGGATTTACCGCGAACTGGGCCGCGTGAACAAGGGCCGCGTGCGCGAGCATCTCGAATTCTTCGAAACCGAGATCGAACCTCACTTCGATCTGGAACGCACGCGCGCCACGACCGGATTTCGCCTGCTCGCGAATCTCTGGCTGGTGCTGGTCACGGCGGAGACCGCGCGCGGCGTGATCGTGTTTGTCCCCGGCACGTGGGACGCGTTGCTGCAGGCCCTCGTCTATGTGCTCGTTGAAGTGCTTTTGCTTTCGCAATTTATTCCGGACTTTCTGCTGGCGCGGACAAAAGGGCGCTGGCTCATTCGCCTGGCGTTAGTTATTCGCGCTTTCCTCTGGATCGTATGGCCGTTTCGCGTGCTTCTCGAGCTTGCGAGTTCCCTGGCACGCATCTCTGACGAACCACACGCCGACGGTTCGCACGCGCAAGAAGAGGGAATCGGAGCGCTCGTCGATGCCGCCGAGCAGGAAGGAATTCTCGATCCCGGCGAAGCGCAAATGATCGAGCAGGTCGTCGAGTTCAGCGATAAACGCGTCCTGGAATTCATGACGCCGCGACCCGACGTGATCGCCATTCCCGCCAACGCCACGGTCGCCGACCTTCGCAAAGTCCTGATCAACACCAAGTTTTCGCGCATTCCAGTGTACGAAGATTCGCTCGACGACATCACCGGCATCGCGTTTGCCCGGGATCTGCTTCAAATCCCCGAAAGCGAAGCCGCGACGCGAAAGGTGCGGGAACTCGCGCGCCCAGCCTTCTTCGTCCCGGAAACCAAGCGCGGTTCGGAGTTGCTGAAGGAAATGCAGCGGCGAAACCAACAAATGGCGATCGTCGTGGATGAACACGGTTCCGTCGCAGGCATCGTCACGGTCGAGGATCTGGTGGAAGAAATCATCGGCGAAATTGGCGAGGACGACCGCGTTCCTTCACCCGACGCCGTGCGCGAGCCGGACGGAAGCCTGATCCTGCGCGGCAGCGTGTCCGTCGAAAAAGTTCAGGAGCTATTCGGCGTGGAATGGAACGTCAGCGGAGAGGAATCCGCCACAACGATCGGCGGCCTGCTCAATCACATCTCCGGCCACGTCCCCGCCGCGGGAGAACATGTGGATTACGGCGGCCTGCGTTTTGAAATTCTGGAAGCAAATCAACGCAAAGTCCTGCGGGTAAGAGGCCGTCGCCTTCCTTCTGCAGTAGCAGCCAACTGATGTCCGTGACCCCAAGATCCCTCGGCTCTTTCTCTGTGCCCTCTGTGTTCTCTGTGTTGAAGCCTTTTTCGCGATTTAACTGATGAGTTTGGCAATCAGAAACGCCACGGTAGCCGCAAGCCCGCCGATCACGACGGTCTGCAGCGCGCCCTTGAACGGCTTGATCCCGGTGAAGGTTCCCTTTACCCAGCCAAACACAGCCAGCGCGAGCAGCGTCACTCCCACCGAAAAATAAAGCCCCCTTTGCACGTCGGACAGCAAGATGTAAGGTGCGAGGGGAATCAGCCCGCCGACAATGTAGGACACGGCGATAGTCAGCGCGCTGACGCGGGCCCGTTTCGGCTGAGGCTCTTCGAGGCCAAGCTCGAATCGCATCATGAAATCCACCCATGCTTTATCGTTCCCGGTAATCGCCTTCACGACGGGAGCCATTTCCGTTTCCGTCAGCCCGTAATCGCGGAAGACCTTGGCGACTTCCTCGATTTCCACGTCCCGCAATTCCACAATTTCGCGGACTTCCCGCTCGCGCTCGGAAGCGTAGTGCTCCTGATCCGTCTTCGCCGCAAGATAACCGCCGAGCCCCATGGCAATCGAGCCCGCCGCAATTTCCGCGAAACCCGCCGTGACCACGAGCGTCGAAGCATGCGGGTTCGAGGCGATGGCCCCCGTAATTCCCGCCGCAAGCGCGAACGGGACCGTCAGTCCGTCGGACATCCCAATGACAACGTCGCGCACCGATTCCGGCGCGGTAAAGTGATGTTCCGTGTGTGGTGTAGCGGGCATCTCGGTGACTCCGGCGGTTAAGAAATCATTTAACGGCGAAGACTCTCGCGAAAGGCATTGAACGGGGAAAGTGTAACATGCCCTTAGTCGCTGCCGAATATGCGTTCGCGGCTCATGTAGGACAGCCACTCTTGGCTGTCCACTTTAACGCTACCGAGACGGTGCGAGGACAGCCAAGAGTGGCTGTCCTACAAAGACCGCAATCGGTTCTTTGCCATTCGGCCAATGCCTTTCCGCGCCCCGCAGGGTATCATGCGAGGATGGCGCAAGAATTCAAGTCCGGATTTGTCGCGGTCGTGGGCCGGCCCAACGGCGGGAAATCAACGCTCGTGAATCGCCTGGTCGGAGAAAAAGTAGCGATTGTATCGCCGCGCCCGCAGACCACGCGCAACCGCATTCAGGGCATCGTAAACCGCCCAAATGCGCAAGTCGTGTTGATCGATACGCCGGGCATGCACCGGCCGGAATCCGCGCTCGGCCGCCAAATGATGGGCGAAGTGGACGCCGCGATCGATGCGGTCGACATCGTGGCGCTCCTGCTCGACGCCAGCGAAAAGTTCGGCCAGGGAGACCGCCGCGCCGTCGAGCGCGCACAGCGCTTTGAAGGCAAGCGTTTCCTGTTGCTCAACAAGATCGACCGCGTTCCAAAAGCCGAATTGCTCCCGATGATTGAGACGCTGGCGAAAAGCGGACAATTCGACGAGATCATTCCAATTTCAGCGCTCAAGGGCGATGGAGTCGATCGCGTCCTGGAGAAATTTATCGAATACCTCCCCGCAGGCGTGCCTCAGTTTCCCGTGGACCAATACACGGACCAGCCGGAACGCTTCCTGGCCGCGGAAATTGTGCGCGAAAAAGCGATAGAGGCGACAACCCAGGAAGTCCCTCACGCCGTCGCCGTCATCTGTGACGCGTTTGAAGAAACGGAGAAGCTGATCCGGATTCGCGCGACGATCTACGTCGATCGCGAAGGACAAAAGGGAATCCTGATCGGCAGCGGCGGCGGTACCCTCAAGAAAATCGGCACCTCGGCGCGCAAGGAACTGGAATCCATTCTCGGCACAAAGATTTTCCTGGAGCTATACGTGAAAGTGCTGAAGAACTGGCGCGAAAATCCGCAGATCGTCCGCCAGCTCGACTGGCACTGGCAACTTGAACGAATGGCAGGGGAGAAGTAAGGCTCCGTATTTTCAGGTAGCCGGCCAACTCAAGTACGTCTGCGAATTCTTAACGGAGGAACCATGAAGGGAACGGCGGTTTTAGCTTTGGTATTACTCGCAACGAGCGCAATATGCGCGCAAAAGCCAGACGCAAATTTAATAAATATCCATGTGCGGTCATCATATTTTCTCTATGCCAATGGTGTCGTATCACAGATGCTGGATGTCAACATCGGCGGGAAAAAGTATCAGCTCGTCGGAATCCAAACTGGCGCATTGTTGGACCTTGGCGACTACAAAGCTAAACTTATCAAAGATGAGCACAGGACCACGTACGAGTCCGATCAAGTTTACGAGTTTCTTTTCCCTGACAAAAAGACCAGAAAGTTCTCAGTTGTGGGGCAGACAGAGTGAGTTCACCCAGGGAACTCCCATCGGCAGCGGCACCCTCAAGAAAATCGGCACTTCGGCGCGCAAGGAACTGCAATCCATTCTCGGCACAAAGTTTTTCCTGGAGCTGTACGTGAAAGTGCTGAAGAACTGGCTTGAAAATCCGCAGATCGTCCGCCAGCTCGACTGGCACTGGCAACTGGAACGAATGGCCGGGGAGTGGCAAGGTCTCCATGTTTTCTGGAATTGACCCGGTTCCGATAAGACTTGCCGTGAGTCAGCGCGGTTTGAAAGAGTCTCCTAGATCTTCCATATGGGAATTCGCATTCGCTACTTCTTTGGCGTCGTGGAAAGGAGGGAATTACTAATTTTCCGATTATATGCGGCCATATCGATAGGCGAGCACAGCAACTCCGGCATATCGAAATCGGCTGGCAGCAAATGGAGAGGGAACTTGTTGATGCCCAGCCAGGGTTTTGTATACATCATGGGGTCGTCAATCGTAACGGTGAGCTCCATGTTGTCATGGTCCACGCGGTGAAACCGTTCCTCCACCCGCAACGCATCGCTATGCGGGCGGCCGGCATGGTCGAGCCAGCTTCTTGGATTCATTCCGACCGTCTCCACCACGAACGTGTAATCGTCCACCCATTTGCCAACCGAGTACCCATTCCACCGAGGGTCCGGGTCTTTGGGGAGTTCTCGCCCATCGGTCCATATGATGCGCCAATTGCCGTACCATTGATTCAAGTAAATCACCTGGTTGGCGGTCTGCGCGAGTTCGATGGTCCTCAATTCAAAAAGCTCCATTCGCGGGAAGCCCATCGGATCGCATTGGTCCAGTGGATCATTGGAAAGCGCGGCGGGGACTTGTCTTACGCCAGGTCCCGAAGGCTTATTGGCTTTGAGCGCCGCCAGCCCCAGAGGCGTGTAAGGCAGAGGATGCTCAATTCCTGTCTCGTCGGATTGTCCTCCTTCGGCGCCGGCTCCTGCTTCTCGCCCTCCTTCGGCGCGTCCCTCTTTTTGTGGTAACAGTGCCGGGTGTTCGGCGGCGCCGTTCACCTGGAATCCCCCATCCAGTCCTTCTGCGTCCCAGATTCCGGATAGGTCGCGGCGCGGAGCGGGCGATGACTTTTTCGGGGAGTACGCAGCTTTGCGGGGCGGGATATTATTCCATTTTACCGCCTCACCTCCGGCTGCTTGCTGCGCATTGGTTTGAACTCGAAGAACGGGTGAGAAAATGAGTCCTGTAATGAGAGCAAGGAGCAAGACCGCCCAGCGCTTGGACATTTCGGAAATCCCTCCGTCAGCCAGATTCCGACTTTTGAAATGAAACCCCGACTACGGCATGCCAAACCTCATACCAACCTGGAACAGGTCAGTCCGCTAATCGTTGCAGAGCGAACATTCACCTTAGCCAATCTTCATGGCTTGAACTGTTTGCCATTGATCACGATCAGGCTCTTTTGCGTTGCCAGGCCCGCGGTTGGTCCCGCGGCGCCGAAACGCCCGAAGGGCTGCCCGTTCTTGGCTGGGATGATTTCCACGATGACTTCATCTCCATGCTTAAACGTATTCTTGGTCCAGCCTACTTCGGTCTGGGATAGAGGGTTTTGAGCTTCTATCGTCCAATGCACCGGGTTGCCGCTACTGTCCTTAGCGTCGATTTCCAGGAACACATGAGGATTGGCCCAAATATAGTCCGTCACCGTTCCTTTCACGGTGATTGTCTTCGTCGAATCGTAAGACGCGTTACCGTGATGCGCGAATAGCGGACCCGAAACGATCGCACCACTCGCAGCAAGAGCAAGAGCCAGAAGCAATTTCACGAGTGACCTCCCATCTTTGGTCGGGACTAATTGCAAGGCAAATTAACTTGCCGGGATACTATCACGTTTATTCCGCGTTGGACTTGCAGTCTCGCTAACAACCTGCATTCCAATCGGATGACTCATCATGACCTGGCAGTCCGCTCAGTGATGCGTGTCTTTCTCGCTCGGGGTGATGCCCATCAACCTGTTGTATTTCTCATACTGCGAGGGCGACCAGATCATTTCCCGGACATCGAAACTGGGCGGCTGCAGGTCGAAAACGAGTTTGTCGAGCGCGACCCAGGGCTTCGTATACATTTTTGGATCGTCAATCGTCACGCTCAGCTCGAGATGATCGCGATCCGGGCGATGGAATCGCTCCTCCACGCGCAGATCCGGGCTGTGCGGGCGTCCGATTCGATCGATCCAGGTATCGTCAAGGATCCCATTGGTTTCGACCACAAACGTAAAATCATCCGCCCACTTGCCGACGGAATATCCATACCATCGCGGCTCTGGATTTTCGAGAAGTTTGCGGCCATCGGTCCAGATCACCCGCCAGACTTTATTGAATTGGTACAGAATGGCCATGTTCTCCGTGGACCGGTAAATCTGAATCGTTCTCAGCTCATAGAGATCTTCGCGGGGCATTCCTTGGGGATCGCCATCCTTGAAGACGGGATCATTCGTGTCCGCCGGCAGAACGGCTTTGGTTCCGGAATTTGGCTTCGCGCGCGCCAGCATCTTCAGGCCCAACGGAGTATAGGGCGGTTGATGCTCCGGCTTGCCGTCATCCGGCATCGCTTTCGCGCCGAGCATGCCGATTCCGTTCAAACCCGGGTCCCAAATTCCGGAAATGTCACGCCGTGGAGAGGGCGCTGGCTTCCGATCTTTGGGCAATGCGATGATGGGGCGTTCCCAGCCGTCGAGTTCTTGTCCGCCTTCCTCTTGATCCTGCGCCGTTCCCGATTGCGCGGAAGCGCCCTGCATGCCGTCACGCGGCGCGGCCAGTCGCTTCTCAGGGTGTGCCATCGCGGAGAACGAGGGCGAAAACATCACGACGGGGGAGAAGATGAACGCGGCCAGCGCAGTCCATGAGGCAAGCGGATTTCGCCGGGCTGCCCTTCGGAACTCCGCGTAGGGAAGTACAACCCACTTCCGGCGCTTGCGTAAATTCTTGAACATCGGGCGCCCCTCATTTTCAATTGAACAACGGTGAATAATGGCGAGTGGCGAGCTGCGAGCCATTCGCCGCGGTGCTCGTCACGGTTTGGCGGACTCGTCGGGTTTGGCCGGCCCCGGCGTATATCCCCGGCCTTGCAATTTGTGGCCGTCCGGGAGCGTGATCTCGACGATGCGCCCCACGTGCACGGCGGTCTTGGACGGCACCAGCATGACGCTAATTTCATCTCCCACCTTGATGGAGTCCTTGGTCCAGCCGCTGCGAATCATGCTGGACGGATTTTCCGTCTCGGTGACCCAATGCACGGCCTGGCCGCTCTCATCATTTGCGTCGAACTGAAGGATGCAATGGGGATTGGACCACAGCCAGTCCGTGACAGTTCCCTTGACCGTGACCTTTTTGTCCGAGTCGTATGCCGCCCCGCCATGATGCGCCGCGAGCGGCGAGCAAAATATGGATGCGGCCAGCCCTAGGAAAAAAATGACCCGGAGTTTGCCGTTCACGACTCACCTCCATTTTTCCATTGAGGATCAGGTCCACGCACAAGCTTCCAGTGTTCCCCTTATACACCCATTTTGAACCCAATCGCTAGGACAGACTGTTGCGACGAGCAAAATCAACTATACGGTCGCTGGCTGGCTTAAGATACTCGGTGCTGTGAGGATCTCCTCCAACGAACTCTTCGCCGTCCTGACGGCAATCAGCTTCGCCGCGGGGCTGAACGTGTACGCCACGGTGGCCACGCTGGGAATCTTGGCGCACGCGGGAGTGATCCCCCTGCCGCCGTCTTTACACTTGCTCTCCAGTTGGTGGGTGATCGGGTGCTCGGCCATTCTTTTCCTGATGGAGTTCTTCGCGGACAAATTTCCTGTCTTTGATCTGCTGTGGAACGCACTGCATACGTTCGTGCGTGTTCCAGTAGCCGCGCTGCTCGCTTATGCCGCCACGGCCCAGCTCTCTCCGGGAATGCAGTTGCTTGCAACATTGTTGGGAGGCGCAATTGCGCTGGTGGCGCACGGCGGAAAGACCGCCGTTCGCGCGGTCGTGACTCCCAATCCGGAACCTTTTTCCAATATCACTCTGAGTCTGGTGGAGGACGCGTTCGCTGTGTTCCTCACCTGGTTCGCCACCAGGCACCCTTATTTGGCCGCGACGATCGCCCTCGCCTTGGTGCTCGTGATCCTCGTTTTGATTCGCTGGGTCGTGGGCGCCTTACGCAGCATGTTCCGCAGGGCCAGGAAGGAAATCGATCTTCTCTTGAATGGAGTTTGACGGCACGCCTGGAGGAACAATCTCAGCGCTACATCATTGTGGCTGAAGAAAAGATTAGCTTAGAGTTTGCTTGCCCCGCGGACGCTTGCCTGCAGGGTGGAAGATTTGTACAGTGACCGCACTTTACCGTGCCGGGGACGCTGACGACGCTTCCGTGTAACCATTTCCGCACACCCAACGTCCTCAATCCACGGTAGAGACGGGTTTCCCGCACCGTTTTTTCGCGAACAAGGAGGAACCAACCATGAGGAGACACACCAGCACGGCGCTGCTCGTTTTACTCGGCTCGGCGGCATTCGCGCTCGGAATGGGCACGGCTTCGGCGCAAGACAATCTGGCGAAGTTCGTCGTCACCGGCGACGCGGCCAAGAAGGCCATGACCCGAGAAGAGATTTCGGCGGATACTGCGGAGAAGATCACCAAGGCGTGCCTCGATTTTGCGGCGCAGAATAAGATTGCCGTGAGCGTTTTCATCCTCGCGCCGTCTGGGCAAGTTGTGGTCGCCCATCGCATGGACGGGCAAAATCCCGTGAACGTGGAGACCGCGCTGTGGAAGGCGCAGACCGCTCTCAAGACGCATGGTTCCACGCACGCTGCCGCCAATCGCTACGCGGACGATATTACCGGCGAGCTTACGCGCATCAAGTTCGACGCCTACTGGGTGTCCGGCGGCCTGCCGATCGTCGTGGATAACGTTCTGATCGGCTCCATCGGCGTGGGCGGCTCGGGACTGGACGAAGAGTGCGCCAACGCGGCACTCACGGCCGTGCTCGGGCCGCAGCCTCCGCTCGCGGAAAAACTGCCGCCGCGGAATGGCCGGGGAGCGCCACCCGCGGCGCCGGCACAGCCACCGCAGCGCTAACCGCAATTTATACGGCGCACGTAAATTCTCACCGCCGAAGGTGTCGTGTGGCCCTTCGCGGTGCAATGTCATTGTCAAATGTGCCGCCAGAGATGACGTGCACGCGTGTCGTCGATTCACTTTGAACGGATGTCTCAGCATCTTGGAAGGAGTTTCCAAATGCGAAGTTTTTCGTTGGGCTCGACTCTTGTTCTGGCATCCCTACTAGTCTCCCTGGGCACATACGCACAGACCGGCGACAAGCCCGAGGCGGCGAGCAGTCAGACGGAAGCCCCTGCCTCCGGGCTGTCGGGAATTTGGATGACTCGTGCGCCTCGCGGCGTCGGTTGGTACAACTATTCCCTCGCCGGCCCGGATGTTCCCATGACTCCCTGGGCAGCCGAGCAATTCAAGGCCAGCAAGCCGTCGTTTGGCCCCAATAATTTTGAGGATTCAAACGACCCAGCCTACGCCTGTCTTCCGCCCGGCCCCTTGCGCGTCTTTGCCTTCGTCGGCGCCGAGATGCAGATCGTGCAGCTTCCTGGCCGAGTGCTCATCCTGTTCGGGCGCGATGTGCGCCAGATTTATACCGACGGGCGCGACCATCCCAAGAATTTGCAGAACTCCTGGATGGGCCACTCGATTGGACATTGGGAAGGTGACACGCTCGTCGTCGATACCGTCGGCATCAAAGACAAAAATTGGATCGATCGGATGGGCCACACGCACAGCGATCAGATGCACGTGGTCGAGCGCTTCCGGCGCGCCGACGCCGGCACGCTGAACCTGGACATGACTCTGGACGACCCTAAGGCGTTCACGAAAGCTTGGACCGCGCAGAGAACTTTTCGCCTGAGGCCGCCGAGCGACAGGGAAGTGGAACGATTCTGCGAAGAGATATTCGATCATGAGACTTTTGGGGTCAAAGCGATTCTGCCTTCCAGAGAGTAGGTCCACTCGCACCCATTGAGTGAATAGATCAGACCAAGTGGATGCGAGTTTCGGTGGCGCAGGCTTCCAGCCTGTGGGGGTTGGTTGCTAGGGGATCGAGCCTTGGCATAACCAAAACCCACAGGCTGGAAGCCTGCGCCACTCCAACCCATCACCATCCTTCCAGGCGCTATCATCGCGGCGTGACGGGCGATTCATCAGCGGAAGTATTCTCAGATTAACTGATCACATTGTGGTGCATCGACCAGTGAGCCGTCGTCAAGTTCTTCGATGTTGCGCATGCTATCGATATCATGCGCAGCTCAGGCATCGAAAGAGTTGGATTAATGACTCCGAGACTCGAAGCCGGGCCCTAGCGCTATCGGCATGTGGCGCCAGATTCTGAGAAGGCGACTTAACAGGGCCTGGCCGGGGGTGTATGCTTGGGCCGCAATTACGGACGCAGCGAAATTCCGCTTAATATTGGCGCGGCAACAACAAACTCGAAAGATAGAAATAAGGAGACGAAATGCGACTTCGATTTCTCTTCGTTGGCATCCTGGCGCTCGCCGCAGGCACCACAGCGCAGACTCCGACGCCTACTGAGCTGCATTTGCGCGGCGACCGCTTCAAACCGCTAACGGCCAGCGAACTTACACCGGAACAAAAGACGCTGGTAGAGCACTTGTTGTCGGGCGAGCGTGGCACATTGAACGGTCCTTTCAACGTCCTGCTGCGCAGCCCGGAGATGGGCGACCGCGCGCAACAGTTGGGAGCCTACATTCGATTTCACACCACAGTGCCGGCCAAATTGAATGAGTTCGCGATCCTGATCACCGCGCGCGCCCTGAACGTGCAATACGAATGGGCTGCCCACCACAAAAACGCCCTTCAGGCGGGTCTAAGTCCCGCCATTGTCGACGCCGTGGCAGTCGGCAAGCGGCCGCCTTCCATGCAGCCGGATGAGGAGATCGTCTATAACTTCACCTCGGAGTTGGTGAATACAAGACAGGTGAGCGATTCCGCATTTCACGCCGCGGTTGACAAATTTGGGGAGCGCACCGTGGTCGATCTGATCGGCACCATCGGCTACTACCATTTCGTTTCAATGCTGCTGAATGTGGATCGCTACCCGATGCCCGAAGGCGCCCCGCCGGAGCTAAAGCCCCTCCATTAGGCCGACCGGCGAGAGCGACAGCGTTTACATTAGGTCGGCTGTCAGCATTTCCGTTCTATCTCCGGTTTCACAGACTTAAGAATTCAACGTTAAGCAGTCCCCACAATTTCTCATCTGGGACTTCAGACTGGCGAGATAGGGTCCGAGAAACGCATTATAAAAAGGCGCCCCTTCGAAGTAGGTTTCGATCTCCCGCATCAACACCTACAGAAAGGACCACCCTCATGTTGAATGACGCTAAGTAGATTGGGTTGGATGTTCACCAGGCAACGATCTCTGTGGTTGTTCTGGATGGCACCGGCCATCTGGTGATGGAATCCATCCTCGAGGCGAAAGCCGCGACTATTCTGCAGCTTCTCCACGGATTGTCCGGAAGTTTGCATTTAACCTTTAAGAAGGAACCTGCGCGGCGTGGTCGCACGATCTGCTGAACCCGCACGTCGCGAAAGTTGTGGCGTGTGACGCGAACGCGAGCTACCTCTTTCATCGACTGAGTGTCGATGGCGGAAACTGAGGCCGAGGGGACACGGGGGTTCGAGCGGCAAAAAATATGCTCCAACTTAGGCAAACGCGCATATCATTGCGCCTGCCGGAGGGGTCGTACGGGAAATTCCGGTTTGCACGAATCAACGCCGGCTTAGGGTCGAATGCCGGCACAACAGGGAGGCATCCATGAAAGCTTTGATCGCTGGTTTGTGGTTTGCGTTGATGCTGGCCACCGGGACAAGCGCCGCGCAATTGGCTCCGTTCAACGAAGTGGGCGTGACCATGGGTCACTGGCACTTTGCTTCGCGCGACGTTCAGGCTAACAAAAAGATCTTCGTCGCCATGGGCGGCACGCCGCTCCCGGGCGGCAACGAGACCGTCTCGTTCCCAGGCATTCGCATCAATTTGACCCTGGGGAATGTGCCGGGATCGGGGGAGTCGGTCGGATCAGTGGTGAACCATGTCGGGTTCATCGTGAACAACGTCCAGGAGCAGGTGGCCAAGTGGAAGGCCAATGGCGTTCCCGTGTTGCCCGGCACCAATAACCGGCTAGATCAGGCCTTTGTCGTGACGCCGGACGGCGTGCGCATCGAAATCCTGGAAGACAAGACCCAGACCATGCCCATCCGGAATGAGCACGTACACTTCTCCCTGCCGGAAGCAGAGATTCCCAAAGCCCAGGCCTGGTATATGGAGACGTTTGGCGGAAAGCCGGGCACACGCAACAATGCCCCGGTTGTGGATATCCCGGGTGGTCAGCTCCGGTTTGCCAAGGCCGACACCGCGCAGGCTCCTACCAAGGGACGAGTGCTCGACCACATCGGCTTCGACGTCAAGGACCTACAGTCCTTTGTCAAGAAGATCGAAGCAGAGGGCATCAAGCTCGACGAGCCAGTCCGCAAGATCGAGGGGGCTGGCGTAATGATCACGTATATCACTGATCCGTGGGGCACCCGCATCGAGTTGGTCCAACGGACGCCCGCACCATAGAAATCGGTTTAGCAAACAACCTGCCCGGTCTGGCGCCTGCCGGACCGGGCAAGATCCATGTGAGCCCTACTCTTCCGTCTTAATCCCGAGCGAGCGCATGCGGCGGTACAGATGGCTGCGCTCGAGGCCCAGCGCTTCCGCTGTGCGCGTCATGTGCCACTGATTTTCCTCGAGTTTGCGCAGAATAAATTCCCGCTCGTACGCGCTGCGGGCCTCGTGCAGCGTCGCGTTCGGCTGCTGGGCCATGCGCGAACTGGCGCGGAAAAGTTCCGGGGGAAGATGAAGCGGCTCGATCTTGTCCTGCGGGACCACGATGACCAGGCGTTCGATCAGGTTGCGCAGTTCGCGAACGTTTCCCGGCCAGTGATAGCGCGCCATGACGCCGAGAGCCGATTCGCTAATCTCCTTTGGCTTGCGGCCGTACGCGGCGGCGAATTCCAGCATGAAATAGCGCGCCAGGATCGGAACGTCCTCAATGCGTTCGCGCAGCGGCGGCAGGGTGAAGGGAATCACGTTGAGGCGGTAGAAAAGATCCTCGCGAAACCGGCCGTGCGCAATTTCGTCTTCCAAAGTTTTGTTGGTAGCCGCGATCACGCGCACATCGACGCTCACCGTTTGACTCGAGCCGACCGGCTCGAGGCGCTGTTCCTCGAGCACGCGAAGAACTTTGGCCTGCGTGCGCAGGCTCATGTCGGCGACTTCGTCGAGGAAGAGCGTCCCCCCATCGGCCTTCTCAAATTTTCCGACTTTATTCTCGGTCGCCCCGGTGAAGCTGCCTTTCACGTGGCCGAACAGCTCGGATTCGATGAGCTCCTCGGGAATCGCCGCGCAATTCACTTCGACAAATGCCCGGTCGGCGCGCAGGCTCGCGGCGTGAAGAGCCCTGGCGACAAGTTCCTTTCCGGTGCCGCTTTCCCCGTAGATCAGGACGCGCCCGTTCGTGGGAGCCGTCAGCGCGATCTGCTGCCGCAAAGCGCGCATCGGAACCGTGTCCCCTTGCAACTGCGTGCGTCCCCCGAGTTCCTCGCGGAGCTGCCGGTTTTCCTGCGCCAGTCGGTGAACTTCGAGCGCATTTTTAATGACCAGAATGACCTTCTCCAGCGAGAGCGGTTTCTCGATGAAATCGAATGCGCCCAGCTTGGTGGCGCGCACGGCGGTTTCGATGCTGGCGTGCCCGGAAATCATGACGACCATCGCGTCCACGCCGTTCTTGCGAATGCGCTCCAATGTGTCGAGGCCGTCGATTCCATCCAGCCACACATCCAGCAAAACGAGATCGATGGAGCGCTTCTCGAGCAGCGAGAGACACTCTTCGCCCGAAGATACGGCGAGCGATTCGTACCCTTCGTCCGTCAGGATCGACGACAGTGCTTCCCGTATGCCTTGCTCGTCATCCACAATGAGAATGGAATTTGACATGAAAGTAAGAAGAAAAGTTATCCGATGCGTGGGGACATCGGGGCCGACGCGACCTCCGCCATGGGAAGTTGAAGAATGAATTTCGCGCCGGTCGGCAAATTGTCCTCGACGCGGATCGAGCCGTGGTGCTCGGCCATGATGCGGCTGGCGATCGCCAGGCCAAGCCCCGTGCCGCGGTCCTTGGTTGAGAAGTGAGGCAGAAAGAGGCGGTCCTTATCTTCCGGAGAAATGCCGTGGCCGCTGTCGGCAACGATGATCTCAACGATTTCACGATCGCTGTTGAACCGCGTGCACAAGAGCATTTCCTTCACCGACGATCCTTCCATCGATTCCGCAGCATTGTCGATCAGGTTGACGAGGACGCGCCGCAATTGCTCGCCGTCGGCGCGGACGACCGGCAGGTCGGCCGCCAGATCTTTTCTCACGCGGATCCCCTCGAGACGGCCGTCGAAAACAGACAGCGCTTCCGTCACAATTTCATTCGGCGAAGCGGGCGAGAGCTTTGCGGTAGGGAAGCGCGCAAATTGCGAAAATTCTCCGACGAGGGATTCGAGCACGCGCACCTCGCGTTCGATCAGGCTCGAACATTCGCCAACCAGCCGCACAAGTTCAGGCGGTTCATTCTTCGGCGGATTCTCGCGATGCCGGTCCAGGTAGCGTGACAATCGCTGCGAAGAAAGCTGAATCGGCGTCAGCGGATTCTTGATTTCATGTGCGATGCGCTGCGCCACCTCCTGCCAGGCCGCCGCCTTCTGCGCGCGAAGCAGGTCGGTCAGGTCATCCACTACCACGACGTAACCGCGATTCGACCGGCGCGGTCCGAGCGAGCTCACCGTCACCGCCGCCCGCAGCAGCCGCCCCGCCGCGGAAAATTCCAGCTCCTGCGTCGCCGTGCCCAGGCGAAGCGAACGCCGCATCAGGACGTGCACACTGTGGGCTGTCTCTTCTCCCAGGAGTTGCGCAAAGTTCATCGCCTGCCGTGATCCCTCGCCAAACATGCGCACGGCGGCCGGATTTACGCGCCGGATCGTCTCCGTTTCATCCACGGAAATCACGCCCGTCGGAATATTTTCGAGAATCGTTTCCATCAGCGTGCGGCGCCGCTCCAGCTCTTGCACCGCCTGCTGCAAGTTCTGCGTGAAGATGTCGATCTGCCGCCGGCTGTCACCGAGCTGTTCGGTCATGCGGTTGAACGAGCGGACCAGAGTCTCCAGCTCATCTTTCGCCTGCACGTTCACTCGAGTCTCGTAATTGCCCTCGATAATTTCTTGCGTCGCCTGGGCCAGCGCCTGAATGGGCACGGTGACTTGCTTGGACAGGAAGAACGCGGCCCACGTCGCGGCAAACATCAAGAGGATGGTGAAGAGCAGCAGGGTGGCCAGCATTTGATTCTTGTAGGTGCGCAAATGCTGGCGTTGCTGCTCGTAGGCGGCTGTTTGAGTTTCGATCGCCTTGATACGTTCCTGAAAATCGTCGGGAACAATTCGTCCAGCCAGAAGATCACCGTTCGCAGTCTTGGCCCGCCCGGCAAGAAAGGTCTTGCCGCCGTATTCCCAAAGCTCCGCGCCGCCCGGCATATTACGGACCAGCGTGGGCGGATTCGGCCGCGAACTTGTCCCGGAAGCAGCCTGTGGCGGTTGAAATTGGAGATTGGGGTTCACGGCGACGGCGAATGGATGGCCGCTGTCGTTCACTTCCCAGGCCAGATCTGCTCCTCGCGCGAAGGTCTGATCGAACGCGTGCATCGTGTCTCGCGCGGTGTCGCCCGCCGTGGCGCCCGCCACTTCCTTGGCGATCCCCGACATGCGCTCGGCATCGGCGCGGCTCAGTTCGTTGACCAGGGAGCGGCTGGATTCGGTCGCGATTTCCAGGGGGCGCGGAAACCACAGCACGAGCGTGCGATTCAGCAGCGCATAGCTCACGAAAAATAAAACGATGACCGGTAGGAACGAAACCGCGATCGCTCCGAGAACCATTTTCGTCTTGAACCGGGAGCCTGGCTTATGGGCCATCCTCTCCGCAGCCAGCCGCACCAGCGTGCGCGCCAGGATAAACAGAAACACGACCAGCGCCGCCACAAGGAACATCGACAACGCATAGAGAACAACTTGATCGGTCGGCTCAAAAGGAAGCGTCAGCGATCCCAGCGTGAATACTCCTGCGAGCAGGAACACGAAAGTCAGGCCGCCGACGGCCAGCAGGACCTGCGATTTGCGGCTCGTGCTCACGCCAGGCTCCCCGAAAGCGAAGTCGCTTCGCTTTCAATCGCGGTAGAAATGAAAAGCGGAGAGTTTACCGGAAGAAGTGGACGAAGCGGACACTCCTCACATCGAGGCGCGCTCTTCCGGCACCAGTTTTTTCCTGTGTTTACGATCAGCGCGTGGAATTCATTGAACAATTCCGGCTGGCGCGGAATCGAAGATTCAACGAAGGAGCGAACCTTTTCATAATCCGTCTTGCCATCTGTGATCAAGTGACGCCCAAAGATCCGGTGCGTATAAGCGTCGACCACAAATACCGGATGATTTCCTGCGTACAGCAAGATGGAGTCGGCCGTCTCCGGCCCAATGCCATGAACGGCTAGAAGTTTTTCGCGCAGTTCCGGCGTCGGCGCCTGGAACATGCGCCGCAGCGAACCACCGTAACCAGTTTGAAGAAAGCGAACGAAGGCCTTCAATTTTTTTGCTTTTTGCCGGAAGTAGCCCGACGGCCGCACCAGCGCGGCGAGCTGCGGAGTTCGCACCCGCAGCATTGCCGAAGGAGTCAGCACCCGCGCCGCGCGCAAATTAGCGATGGCGCGCTCGACGTTCCCCCATGCGGTGCTTTGGGTCAGGATCGCCCCCACAATCACTTCAAATGGCGTTTTGGCCGGCCACCAGCGCATCGGGCCGAGCGCCCCCGACATCGCTTCATAGTAGCGCAATAGTTCGCCGGAGGGGGGAAGCGGCAGTGCCGCAAGCCCCAAACTCGGCGGGACAAGCCTCTTCCGCCGGGTGTTTCTCCCGGGCACGTACTGTTTTGCTACCTTGCCGATTGCTTTTACCATTCCTTCGGAAGATAGCGGTCGCCGTACGTCTAGTCAAGACAAGGTCTTGCAGGTGGGACCAACTTGCCTGTACCAAAGGACAGGTGACCTCGTAGTGTTCCTTTCAGTACGACGCGCCAAAATGTGGCAATGGCCCTTCTCATCTATCTGCTAATTTAATCTTACCGGGGGTGCGGATGCCCCGGGGAGTCCTCAATCTAATGTCATCCCGGCTTGGCGAAATTCTGATCAAGGAAAACTTGATCACGGCCGACCAGCTCCGGCAGGCCCTGGAACATCAAAAGGCAAGCGGCGGCAGGTTGGGGACGTGCCTGATGAAGCTCGGCTTCATCAGCGATGATGAAATTACGGGTGTGCTTTCCCGCCAGTACGGGGTTCCCTCCATCAATCTGAAGTTTTACGAGGTCGACGCCACCGTCATCAAGCTGATCCCGCAGGACACGGCGGTCCGCTACCAGATTGTCCCGCTCTCGCGGGTCGGCTCGACGCTGACCATTGCGATGACCGATCCGACCAACGTCTTCGCGATGGATGACATTAAGTTCATGACTGGGTTCAACGTTGAACCGGTCGTGGCCTCCGAGACGGCGATCGCGGAGGCCATTTCGAAGTTCTACGGCGAGGCGCAAAGCGAAGAAGAACTCACCAAGGTGATGAAGGACCTTTCCGGCGAGGATGCCGCGGACCTGGAACTCGCTGCCGAGGAACAGGAAATGAACCTCTCCGAGCTGGAACGCGCAGCCGAGGAGGCTCCGATCATCAAGCTGGTCAACTTGATCCTGACCGACGCGGTCAAGCGCGGCGCGAGCGACATTCACATCGAGCCCTACGAAAAAGAAGTTCGTGTGCGGTTTCGGATAGACGGAATCCTGCAAGCTGTCATGGCGCCGCCGATGAAGCTTCGCGACGCGATTATCAGCCGCATCAAGATCATGGCCAAGCTCGACATCAGCGAAAAGCGATTGCCGCAAGACGGCCGCATCATGATCAAGTACCGCAAGGACGGCAAAATCAAGGATCTCGATTTCCGCGTTTCCACGATTCCGGCGCTCTATGGCGAAAAGATCGTCATGCGCTTGCTCGACAAGGAGAATCTGCGGCTGGACATGACCAAGCTCGGTTTCGAGCAGGAGTCCCTGACCAAATTCGAGCGCGCCATACTTCGTCCCTATGGGATGGTGCTGGTGACCGGGCCGACCGGTTCCGGCAAGACCAACACCCTTTATTCTTCCATCGCGCGTCTGAATACTCCCGAAACTAACATCATGACGGCGGAAGATCCTGTCGAGTTCCAGCTCGCGGGAGTCAACCAGGTCCAGATGAAGGACCAGATCGGGCTGAATTTCGCGGCAGCCTTGCGCGCTTTCCTGCGGCAGGATCCCAACATTATTCTGGTCGGCGAAATCCGCGACTTTGAAACGGCGGAAATCGCCGTGAAGGCCGCCCTCACCGGCCACCTGGTGCTTTCCACGCTGCACACCAATGATGCTCCCTCGACGATCAGCCGATTAATGAACATGGGCATCGAGCCGTTTCTGGTGGCCACTTCCGTGAACCTGATTTGCGCGCAGCGGCTGGTGCGGAAAATTTGCTCGAACTGCAAGGAAGTGTTGAAGGTCCCCGAGCAGGCCATGCTCGACGCCGGATACACGCAGGACGAGCTTAAGACCACGGAAATCTTTATCGGCAAGGGCTGCGGGACGTGCAACAAGACCGGGTACAAGGGGCGCGTGGGCCTTTACGAAGTCATGGAGATCAACGACGAATTGCGCGAATTGATCTTGGTCGGCGCGTCCGCACTCGAATTAAAGAAGAAAGCCTCCGACAACGGAATGCTTACGCTTCGCCGCAGCGGCCTGACCAAGGTCGCGCTGGGAATGACGACCATCGAGGAAGTGGTACGGGAAACAGTGTTGTAGGAAAGGTGAAACGATGTCAGGAATCACACTCAGTGAATTGCTGAAAAAAATGATCGAGCAGGGCGGCAGCGACTTGCATATCACCACCAACAGCGCGCCCAGGGTCCGCGTCCACGGAAAACTGAAGCCCTTGGATATGGCGCCGCTGACGGCGGCGGATACCAAGGCCCTGGCCTACAGCGTGCTGACCGATGCACAGAAGCACAGGTTCGAGGAAAACCTCGAACTGGACTTCTCCTTCGGACTGAAAAATCTGGCTCGCTTTCGCGGCAACCTGTTTCAACAGCGGGGCGCCGTCGGAGCCGTCTTCCGCACGATTCCGTGGGAGATCAAGAATTTCGACGCCCTCGGGCTTCCCGCCATTGTGAAAGGCTTGTGCGACAAGCCCCGCGGCCTGGTGCTGGTCACCGGCCCGACCGGATCGGGCAAGTCCACGACGCTCGCCGCGATGCTGGACAAGATCAACAGCGAGCACGAAGAGCACATGATCACGATCGAGGACCCCATCGAATTTCTTCACAATCACAAGCGTTGCCTGGTCAACCAGCGCGAAGTCCATTCCGACACGCATTCCTTCGCCAATTCGCTGCGCGCGGCCCTTCGCGAAGACCCCGACGTCGTCCTGATCGGAGAAATGCGCGACCTCGAAACCATTGAATCCGCACTGCGCATCGCTGAAACGGGCCACTTGACCTTCGCGACGCTGCACACCAATTCCGCCATTTCCACCATCAACCGTATCGTGGACGTGTTCCCGTCCTATCAGCAGCCCCAGATTCGCGCCCAGCTTTCCATGGTGCTCGAAGGAGTTCTTTGCCAGTCGCTATTGCCGCGGGTGGATGGGCGCGGGCGCGTGATGGTTCTGGAAGTGCTCATTCCCAATCCCGCTATCCGCAACCTGATCCGCGAGGACAAAATTCACCAGATTTATTCGGCCATGCAGACCGGAACGGGTACGTCCGGAATGCAGACCTTTAACCAGGGTCTGGCGAACGCCTATTTCGCGAAGTTAATCACTTTGGAAATCGCACTGTCGCGGTCGTCAAATCCCGAGGAGCTACAGGATATGATTAATCGGGGAGTGACGGTGTGACCTCGCCCGCCTCGCGCGGGCCTGCCCCGGTTCGACGCTGACACCGGGTGCGGGCTGTACTTACAGCCCGCCGGAATAATGTTCGGGCTGTACTTGTTTACCCTGAGGCACGAAGGGCAGCCCGCACAAATCGGGTGCGGGCTGTACTTGCAGCCCGCCCAAATAATGTAACTGCCGTCTCCGATGTGTCGGAAGAGGATCGGGCAGGATGAATTCTTAGGAGGGAAGGACGATGCCAGTTTTCACATATCGAGGCACCAATCGCGACGGGACCAGCGTCAGCGGAGAGTTGGCGGCCGCGAATAAGATGGAGCTGATCAACAATCTCAAGCGCAAGCAGATCAACGTCACCAAGATGTCGGAGAAGGGCAAGGAATTTAACTTGCCGACGTTTGGCGGAGGGGTTGATTCCAAGGAGCTGGCCGTCTTCACGCGGCAATTCTCGGTGATGATCGACGCTGGATTGCCCCTGGTGCAGTGCCTGGAAATTCTGGCCGGGCAACAGGAAAACAAAGTCTTTCAAAAAGTGTTAACCGGAACCCGCGCGGCTGTAGAAGGCGGTTCTACGCTGTCCGCCGCCATGCGCCAGTACGACAAGGTCTTTGACGCCCTGTACGTGAACCTGGTCGAGGCGGGCGAGACGGGCGGTATTCTCGACACCATTCTGCAGCGCCTTTCTTCCTACATCGAGAAGAACGTCAAATTGAAGCGCGCCGTGAAGTCCGCGATGGTCTACCCCATCGCCGTCTTGTCGGTGGCCGCCGGCGTGATCATCTTGTTGTTGTGGAAGGTCGTGCCGATTTTCGCGACTCTGTTCCTGGGCTTGGGCGTTGAACTCCCGCTGCCCACCCGGATCGTCATCGGCCTCAGCAATTTCGTGGGCAGTATCTTCGGATTCTTGATCCTGCTCGCGGTCATCGGCGGCATCGTCGGCTTGAAGGTGTGGTACGGAACGCCGGTCGGCCGAATGGCCATCGATCGAACACTTCTCAAATTGCCGTTAATGGGAATTCTGCTCCGCAAGATCGCGGTGGCGCGATTTACGCGCACCCTCGGCACGCTGATCTCGAGCGGCGTCCCCATCCTCGAAGGATTGGAAATTACGGCGCGAACGGCCGGAAACGCGGTGATCGAGAAATCGCTCATGGAAGTTCGCAAAGGCCTGGAAGCTGGCCGCAACCTTTCCGATCCGCTCAAAGAGACCAACGTCTTCCCGGGCATGGTTACGCAAATGATCGGCGTCGGCGAACAAACCGGCGCCATGGATGCCATGCTGCAAAAAATCGCCGACTTCTATGAGGACGAAGTCGACGCGGCGGTAAAAGACCTGCTGGCGGCCATGGAACCGATGATGATCGTGATTTTGGGCCTTGTGGTTGGCGGCATCGTAATCTCCATGTATTTGCCGCTGTTCTCGCTGATCGGGCAACTCAGCAAAGCGCACTAGAGGCGCACAAAAGAAATCTTGAGCGGCCTTAAAGAACGGGAGGGCGGTCCGAGGCGGACCGCCCTCCAACTCTCCCCGGCTCGAGTCTGAAGGAAATTTTCAATCGCGCAAAGGACGCTGGCTGACAAGCTCGTCTCCAATGGAACTGACACAAAATGTCGCTGCGTGGCTCAGCTGGCTTTCCCGCGTCCGCTTTTTCCTGATCACCCTTCTGCTCGCACTTGTGATCGTTCTGGGCAAGACCAGCCAGCTCGAAGTTTCAACCCGCTATTTCATTCCCTTGATGATCCTGTGGTACACCCTGGCGATCGTTTACACGATTTTGATGCGCTGGATGCCCGTGGCCTCGTGGCACGCCGGCGTTCAATTGGTTTTTGATCTGCTCGTCGTGACTTGCCTGATTTATCTGACCGGGACGCAGGACAGCTATTTTATTTGGCTCTACCCGCTGGCCATCATCGTCGCAAGTATTTTATTCTCGCGCAAGGCCACTTTCATGGTGGCGGCGCTGAGCTTCATTTTGATCGGCGGCCTGGCCGAACTCGTTTACTACAATCTCCTGCCGCGCATGCAGATTGCCGTGCCCAGCAGCCGCCAACTGCAGACCTGGATCTTCAGCAATCTGTTTTACTTCATGGCCGTGGCCTACCTCTCCAGCCTTCTGGCGCAAAGCCTGCGCCGTCACAGCGCGGAACTCGAAGTCAAGCGCGGGGAACTGCAGGACCTGCAGGCGTTCAACGAGGACATTATTCACTCCATGCGCGGCGGCCTCCTCACCACGGATTTGGAAGGCCGAATTCTGCTGCTGAACCGGACGGGAGAGGAAATTACAGGAAGCCAATTCGGCACGGTGAAGGGAACCCCGATGCAGGATGTGTGGCCTTCCTTCTGGCTTCCAGGTGATATGACCGAAGACGGCAAGCTCCCCCAACGGCGCGAAGTGGATTTCATGACGCCCGACGGCCAGCAGCGATTCATCGGCATATCGGTCTCCCCGCTTCGGACGGGAGAGCGCCGCACCACCGGCTACGTATTCAATTTTCAGGACCTCACGGACCTGAAACGCCTCGAGCAGGAAGTGGCCACGAAGGAACGCATGGCGGCGCTCGGGCGCCTCTCCGCGGCCATCGCGCACGAAATCCGCCAGCCGTTGACGGCCATGGCCGGGGCCGTCAAGGAATTGGGCCGCCTGGTGCCGCTGGAAGAGGATGAGCAGCACCTGGTCGGCATTGTGAGCCGGGAATCGGAGCGCCTGAACAAAATCATTACCGAGTTCCTGAATTATTCGCGCGAAAAAACCTACGACTTTTCCGAAGAAGATGTCTCGATTCTTCTGGACGAAACCCTGACGCTTCTGGAGCGCAACCCCCAGGTCGACGGAAAGTATCGCATCGACCGGGCCTTCACGGGAACCGAGGTCCGCGTCCGAGTCGATCGCAACCGCATCAAGCAGGTGTTTTGGAATTTGTCCGACAACGCGATGCGCGCCATGCCGGGCGGAGGAGTTTTGACCGTGTCTCTGGAAGCCGCCCCGTTCTGGGTCCGCATCCGGTTCCGCGACACGGGAATGGGCCTTGACCCGAGGCAACGCGCGAAAATTTTCGAGCCCTTGCAATCCAATTTTGAGGGAGGCACGGGCCTGGGGCTCGCCATCGTGTATCAAATCGTGCAGGCGCACAGCGGGCGCGTCAGCGTGTTCTCCGAAAAAGATAAGGGAGCGGAATTTACAGTGGATCTGCCGCGCGTCGCCTGACGCGCGCTCTGGAAGGAAGTTGGCGTATGGCTCACATTCTGGTCGTCGATGACGAGCGGTCCATTTGCGAATTGCTGGAGATCACCTTTCGCAAGGAAGGGCATCGCGTCGAAGTGGCCTTGAACGGCGAAGCCGCGCGCCGAAAGCTCGAATCCCAGATTTTCGACATCGTGATTTCCGACATCCGCATGCCGGACACCACGGGCGTGGAACTGCTTCAATTCTGCAAGGAAATATCGCCGTCGAGTTATTTCCTCCTCATTACCGGCGTGCCCACGGTGGACACCGCGATTGCCGCGATCAATGCCGGAGCGGACCGTTACGTAATCAAGGACCATGACCTCGTCGACCAACTGCGCCGCGCCGTGCGCCAGGTGGACGAAACCCTGCGCCTCAAGAGCGAGGCCGGTTATTTGCGGCGCGAGTTGCGCCGCCTGACGGGCCAGGACAACATCATCGGCCACAGCGCCAAGATGCGCGCCATCTTTGACATGATCATGACCGTCGCTCCGCAAACCAGCCGCGTACTGATCACGGGAGAGACCGGCACGGGCAAGGAACTCGTCGCCCGCGCCATCCATGAAAATAGCGCCCGCAGCAAGGCTCCGTTCATCACCATCAATTGCGGAGCCTTTCCGGAAACCCTTCTGGAATCCGAGCTGTTCGGCTACGTGAAGGGAGCTTTCACGGGTGCGAATGAGAACCGCCAGGGGCTGTTTCGAGGGGCGCACGGCGGGACGCTCTTCCTGGACGAAATTGGAAATATGGGCCTGCCGATGCAGGTGAAATTGTTCCGCGTCCTTCAGGAAGGCAAGGTTCGTCCGGTCGGCTCCAATGAAGAAACCGAAATCGATGTGCGCGTAATCGCCGCCACGAACAAGGACCTGGACAAAGCCATTGCCGCGGGAGAGTTCCGCGAAGACCTGTTCTATCGATTGAGCGTTATTCCTTTCCACTTGCCGCCTCTGCGCGAACGCAGGGAAGATATCCCGCTCATGGCCAGGTCTTTTCTGGAGCGGTTCCGCAAGTCCATGGAAAAACCGATCGAGGGAATCACGCCGGAAGCCATGGGCCTGCTGGAGGCCTACGACTGGCCCGGAAACGTGCGCGAGCTTGAAAATACGATGGAGCGTTCCGTTGCTCTGGAAACAGGCAGCGTGATTTCCGCCGCCGTTCTTCCCGAGAAAATTCGCAACAAGGGGACACAAGATGCTCGGTCAATTTCCGGGTCCAGCAATGGCCATGCCCAAATTCCGGATACGGGAATCGATCTCGAAAAACACATTCAGGAGTTGGAGAAGGCGTATATTTTGACGGCTCTCGAAACGTGCGACGGCGTCGGAACTCGCGCGGCGGAATTGCTCAAGATGAGCTATCGGTCCTTCCGGCATTACTCCAAAAAATACAACATTCGTTAGCCGGCCTCGAAACGGATTCAGGTGGTCGGGAGCGACGTCGCCGGCGTGACGCTCTCTGGCACATGCGCAGTGCGCCCGCGCAACAGGGAAACCAGGTGGGCCGCGGCGTACGCCGAGAGGATAATCAGGATGGGGTCCATGGGAAAGCGATACCGCAGGGTCGAGTGGGTCAGGTAAAAAACGAGCGGAAAGACTAGAAGAACCATGACGAATGGGGCTGCTTCCGGATGCCGGTTGCGATTGACGAACATCGCCCCAAGCCACGCGAATAACGATAGCAGGACATTGATGAGGAAGATGGCTTTGAGATCGAGCGATGATCTTCCCCAGATGTCCGCGGGACTCTCCGTAACGGCGAGCCAGGTCTCCATAAATCTCCGAAACATGAAATTCAAAGTATCAGCCGGGTGTGTTCTCATGAAGACGAAAGCCTCGTGTTCTTTCGCCGCCATGAACGCGAATTCCCCCATGCGCTTGTATTTAGCCCACTCCGCCGGATCGTCATCGGGATGCAGCCACGGCGACCACGTATCCGGGACATTCGGATTGTTGCCAAGCCACAATTCCAGCCCGAAATTCGAGCGCAGCGGTATGAATTTACCGAACACGCGATAATTGCGAACCGTCCATGGAACCAGGCCAATGGCAAAGACCAGAAGCATCGCCGCGGAAAACTTGACCCACGTAGAAGATTCGCGGCGCGATGGCCATAAGGCCCAACCCGCCAGAAACGGGAAGAGAGATAACAACGACGGATTGATCAAGACTCCCGTCACCCAAAGCGCTCCATAACCGGCCCACGGCCAGATGGATTTCGCTTCCCGCATGGCCAAGGTCGCCCAGAAAATTAAAGCCAGGAAGAGAGCCGCGAGAGCCGTGTCCCAGATCCAGGTGATGGCGAAGAAGAACGAGGCCGGCAGAAAAACCCAAGCCCAGGCAGCGCCGGCCGCAACGTTTTTGCCGAAGACTCTGTTCGCGATGCCATAAATGGGGAACACCGTCAGCGCGCCAAACACGCAATTCAACGTCTCCAGGATGAACCTGGACTCGTCACTGAAAATTCCCCAGATTTTGAAGACCGCAGCGACAAGATAAGGGTAAAGGGGAGTAAACCAGGCCGTCGGCCCTGTCTCTCCGAAGCGCAGGGGGGAAGAGAACCCGTGCCCCGCCGCGATCGATCTCGCCACCGATCCGAGCTCATACCCGTAAGGCAGGAAAGCCCTCACAGGGTTTGGCGTCGCGTGCCACATATATGACACGTAAAAGAAGACAGCCATGCGTGCGGTATACGCGACCAACACGATGAACGCGGGATAACTCAGCAGACGCTTGGATCGCTGGACCATGGGATCGGGAAATTGACTCGAATTAAAGAAAATTCAGGATCGCTCACGATCCATGAGCCAGTTTAGGTTTTGCAGACGAAACTAGCAATTGTCTCGTGCCGCTTCCGCGCCAATCGCTTGTTGTTCTAGTTACCGGAGGAGCAGGCCCCGGCAGTTCGTTCCTGAATTGGAAGAAGGTTCCAGAATGTCCGTAAGCCTTCTGAATCAACCAAATGCGGCGAAAAGAGCTCATCGCAAAACGCCAACTTGTGGCGCGATAGAGTGACAAATTTTGACGCAATTGGGGCCTATTCAGACAAAATCATGAGCCAAAGCCAAAGCATGGGGCGGCATTGGATGCGGTAAGATCTGCATTATCAGCGCATTAGACTGTTTGGACTCACTTGAAATCTCGATGGGCACGATTGGCACTGGGGTTGCACTTAGTAGGGCGATCCCCAATGCGGGACACGAAATTAAAACTAAGCCCCATCCTCAAGGAGCGAATTTAATGCGGAATAAACAGAAGGGTTTTTCACTTATCGAATTGCTGATCGTTGTCGCGATCATTTTGATCATCGCGGCAATCGCCATCCCGAACCTGCTGCGTTCGAAGATGGCGGCCAACGAGGCCTCCGCCGTCGCCTCGCTGCGTACGTACAATACGTCCATTGTGGCCTATCAGACTACGTACAATACTGATCCCGTGACGGACATGTCTCAACTGGGCCCCTCGTCCACGCCGTCTTCCACCGCAGCGGACCTGGTTGACAACCTGCTTGGCGTCACCGCTCCGATCAAGAGCGGGTATGCCTTCACGTATAAGGCAGGCGCGGCAGCTTCGAACGGCAGCGTCTCGACGTACACGATTATCGCCAACCCCACAACCTATAACGTGACCGGTCAGCGGACCTTCTTCACGGACCAGAGTGGTGTGATTCGCCAGAGAACAGATGGCACCACCGCTGGCGCGACCGACTCACCGATCGGCGGCTAGTTCCTGAAAGCGGTTCACTTGGGGGAGAAAGGCAAGCGCCTTTCTCCCCCATTTTTAATATGTATGCGGATCGTCGGCCCGAAGTGGAACTAAGCACTACCCAAGAAATGCACACAGGAGAGTATGGCAATGCGACGGCTCAAATCGACAACGGGCTCCAAGCGCACCAACCGCTCCGAAGCGGGCTTCTCCCTCATCGAATTGTTGGTCGTCGTAGCTGTGATCCTGATTATCGCCGCCATCGCAATTCCAAATTACATTCAATCCAAGATGCGCGCGAACGAAGCCTCGGCGGTGCAGAACCTGCGCAACATTACGACCGCCGAACTCCTATACTCCTCGACCTACGGCATCAATTTCACGGCCGGGCCGGGTCTCTCGCAGCTCTCCGGTAGCGGAATCAGCCCCGATCAGAATAACGCTGGTTTGATTGACGAAGTCCTTGCGAGTGGCGTCAAGAGTGGCTACGTCATCAAATACATTCCTCTTACGTTTGACGCGAAAGGGCAGACGGCCACCTATTCGCTGAACGCCGACCCGATAGCCTCAACCACGGGACAACGCCATTTCTATACCGACCAAACCTGCGTGATTCGATCGAACATTGCCGTTGCCGCTGGTCCAACCGATCTTCCGATTTAATCTGCGCTTCGGTCTTTGCGTATTGCCAATCTCCGGCTCCCCGTCATCACTGCATCTTCCTGCTATAATTTCAGTGTGAATCGACGAACGAAAACAGGGCTTGCCGCGCTGGTTTTCACAAGCGCCGTTTTTACCTTGGCGAGCGCATCGCAATCGCCTTCAAAACAGAATTCCGGTTCCGCGAAATCATTAGCGCATCTCCTGGAAGATCATTACCGCCAGCCGCGCACCCTTCAGGCTGTCTTCCTGGAGCGCTACAGCGAAGGGCAAAAGCAGGAGAGGGTTGAGTCCGGCACCGTGTATTTCCGGCGCCCGGGACAAATGCGCTGGGAATATGACTCGCCGGAAAAAAAACTCTTTCTCGTGGATGGGAAGACAACCTGGTTTTACGTTCCCTATGACCATACGGTGACGAAGGCCCCTGTTAAGGAGAGTTCCGATTGGCGGACCCCGCTGGCGCTCTTGACGGGGAAGGCGGATCTTTCTCGCCTGTGCAGTCAGATCGACCTGATCCATCAAAGTGGTATCCCAAGCGGCCATGCCGTCCTTCGCTGTCTCCCCAAGCAAGCAAAGAATGTTTCCGATCCGAACGAGTACACCGAAGTTCTTCTGGAAGTAGATACCTCCTCGGGAGAACTCGCCCGCATTGACGTTCGCCAGCCCGGAGGAATTGGGCTGGAATATCGCTTCGGAAACTGGCAGACGGACATTGCATTGGCGGGCGACTTATTCCGATTCCAAGTCCCGGTCGGAGTTGCCATTGTGGATGGCGCGTCCCTTTCCGAATCCCCCCAATAGAGGTCGACTCGTTCGCAGTCCGCAAATTGCGGAAAAACCCGCGTGTTGAGGGACATGGCCGTGTTCTATTGACTGGGAATTCATACGGCGCTCATAAATGAGAAATGTTTTTCCAATCGGGCGACGCTAAGATTAGTCCGGCTGGCTTGAAGGTGCAGTTGTCTCCCAGTGCACGCAGCCGTGGGGCCAGCTTTCTGCATCTATAGGGGTTGAGGTACACTCACGTCATGGCTGAGTTTCTCTGTAAGGTGGCGGACGGCAGCGGAAAGGTCTTCCTGCAGGTAGAGCCCGCGGAGTCGATGACGGAGGCTCGCCAGAAGCTCGCTGACCGCGGCCTTTTCGTATACAACGTCCGCCCGCGAGCCGGAATGCTGGGCCAGTTGTTCGGCCGCAAGCGCCAGAAGTCAGTCGATGGAAATGACTTCCTGGTCTTCAATCAGCAATTCAATACTCTGATCAAGGCTGGAATCCCCATCTTGAAGGCGCTCGACCTGCTGACCGAGCGCGCGGCCGCCGAGCGGCTTCGGCCCGTTCTCGGCGAGGTGCGCCGTCTGGTCCGGGAAGGCACGACGCTGTCGGAGGCGCTCGAACAACAGGGCGTGTTTCCGAAGGTCTACACGGTGTCCGTCCTGGCGGGAGAAAAGAGCGGCAACCTGTCCGGAGTCCTGGAGTATTACATTTCCTACCAAAGAGTCACGACCGGGTTCCGGAAAAAGCTCATTGCCACGCTGATTTATCCCGTGATTCTTGTTACCGCCGCTACGGGCATCGTGACCTACCTGGTAAGCTCGGTAATCCCGAAGTTTGCGGGCCTTTACTCCGACTTGAACATTAATTTGCCCCAGGCGACGCGCATCCTGATCGCCCTAACGGTTACTTACCGGCCGTACTTGTTGGCGGCGATTGCAATGCTGGTGCTGCTCGCCGTGGCCGTGTTTGCATGGTCCCAAACTGAACAGGGCGGATTGTCGATGGAGCGGATCAGGATGCGCCTGCCGCTGCTCGGAGAAACGCTTACGAAATTCCAGTTCGCGCAATTTTGCCGCACGCTTTCGACGCTGCTCGCCGGCGGCACGCCGCTCGTGCAGGCCATGGAAACCGCGGGCGGAGCGATTAAGAGCCGCCTGATCTCGAGCACCATTACGCAAGGCGCGCAACTCGTCCGGGAAGGGCAGTCTCTCCACAGCAGCCTCTCGACCACGGGCCTTGTGCCTGACTTAGCTTTGGAGATGATTGAAGTAGGGGAAGCCAGCGGATCGCTCTCGGCCATGCTCGCCAGCGTCGCCGAATTCTATGAAGACGATGTGAACACACACCTGGCGAACATGGTGGCCCTGATCGAACCGGCGATCCTGATTTTTATGGCGATATTGATTGCTTTTATCCTGGTGGCGCTGTACTTGCCGATGTTCTCCTTATCCGCCGGCGGCCAGGGGTAGGATAGATTGACATGAGCACAACGGACCAAACACTAGCGACCGCATCCGATCCGCAGGGCGAGCGCGAAAAATCGCGGCGCCTGGCGGAACGATACCGCTGCGGATTCGTCGATTTGTTCGAACAGAGGATCGATCCGGAGCTGTTTCGCAGCATTCCCGCCGAGTTGATGTTCCGATTCAACTTTGTGCCGATGGAGGCTCAGGGCGCCTCCCTGGTGATCGCAGTGGCCGATCCTAGCCAGGTCCTGCTCAGCGACGAGCTGCCGCTCCTGCTGGGCAAGAAGCTGATCCTGAAGGTCGCCACGCCCACCCAAATCAGCGATCTCCTGAAACGCACCGAGCAATCCCAGCGCGTTCTGGACCAGGCGACCGAAGCCTTCACGCTGAAGGTGGTCGAGGAGGATGAAGAATCCGATTCGAACATTTCCGCCGACAGCTTGTCGCAACAGGATTCAGCGGTCAGCCCGGTCGTCCGCCTGGTGGACACCGTAATCTTTACCGCTCTCGAACGGCGCGCCTCCGACATTCATATCGAGGCCCGGGACATTGAAGTTGCCGTCAAGTACCGGATTGACGGCGTCCTGGTTCATGCCATGACGCCGATCTCCAAGGAATGGCTTTCCACGATTATTTCGCGCATCAAGGTCATGAGCGAATTGGACATCGCCGAGCGGCGCGTGCCGCAGGACGGGCGATTCCGTGTGCGCTACAAGGGCCGCTTCGTCGATTTCCGCGTTTCCATCATGCCTTCCATCCACGGGGAAGACGCGGTCCTCCGCGTCCTGGACAAGGAAACGCTTTCCGAAAAATTTCAAACCCTCAGCCTGGATGTGGTCGGTTTCTCCGGCGAGGAAATGCGGAAGTTTCGCCGGTACATCCGCGAGCCCTACGGCATGGTGCTCGTCACCGGTCCGACCGGTTCGGGAAAAACGACGACTCTCTACGCTGCCATCAACGAAATTAAAACCGATGAAGACAAAATCATCACGATCGAGGATCCGGTCGAATATCAGGTGCGAGGGATCACCCAGATTCCTGTCAACGAGAAGAAGGGGCTGACGTTCGCCCGCGGTTTGCGGTCGATCTTGCGGCACGACCCGGACAAAATCATGGTCGGAGAAATTCGCGATAACGAAACCGCGCAAATCGCCATCCAGTCGGCGCTCACTGGACACCTGGTGTTCACCACGGTGCACGCGAATAACGTCACCGACGTCATCGGCCGATTCATCAACATGGGCGTCGAGCCGTACAATTTCGTTTCCGCTCTGAATTGCATTCTGGCCCAGCGCCTGGTGCGCGTGGTTTGCGTGCATTGCAAGAAGGTCGTACGCTATTCGCCGGAAGCGCTGCGTGCTTCCGGTCTCGATCCGGCGGAATGGGGCTCGGTGCAATTTGTCGAGGGCGCGGGCTGCCTGGAATGTTCCGGCACGGGATTCCACGGACGCAGCGCCATTTCCGAACTGCTGGATTTGTCCGACCATATTCGCGAGATGATCATCGACCGCCGCCCCACCTCGGAAATCAAGCGCGCCGCCGGCGAGGAAGGCATGACATTTCTGCGGGACTCCGCGCTGGCGAAAGTGCGCGAGGGCGTCACGACGCTCAAGGAAATCAACAAGGTGACGTTCATTGAGTAGCGGCGACAGCATCCGGCAGGGAATTTACCAGAACCGATTCGTGCGCCGTCTGGCGCGCTGGCTCGATTCCATTCCTCATCCTCTGCTCGCCTGCGAGATTGCCGCGGACTACGTGGCGGCGGCGCGCTGGACGCGCGGCGGAATGGGCTTGGACGGTTTTGCCGTCGAGCCGCTGTCGCCGGGAGCGGTTTTCCCCACGCCGGTGGAGGCGAACATCATCGAAAGCGCGGAGGTGCGGTCCGCCGTGGGCCGCGTGTTCTCGCGGCTGCGAGCGAAGAACGAAGATGTCGCGCTGCTGCTTCCCGACTCCGTGATCCGCGTCTTTGTCTTGCACTTCGACGTATTTCCCCGGAAGGCGGAAGAGGCCATTCCGATGCTGCGGTGGCGCCTGAAGAAGAGCGTTCCATTCGAGGCAGAAGAAACGCTGATCTCCTACATGCGCCAATCTCCGCGCGACGATGGAGTGGATATCGTCACGGGTCTCGCGCGTCTTCGGATTGTTCGCGAGTACGAATCTTTGGTAGAGTCGGTGGGGATGACGCCGGGCGTGGTAATGAGTTCGACGCTGGCGGCCATCCCGTTGCTTCCGGATGGGCGGCCTTCTCTTTTGGCGCGCGTCGCCGGCACAACCCTGACGACCGCCATCGTTCGCGAAGGCATGCTCTGCGGATACCGCTGCATCACGCTTCCCGCCGACGCGCGGCAGGTGACGCCGCAGGCCCTGCTGGATGAAATTTATCCGCTGGCCGCCTACTATCAGGATTCCTGGAGCGAGGGCATCGCCCAAGTTCGCCTTGCGGGATTGTACGAACGCATGCCGGAATTTCAGGATTCATTTGAACGGGAACTGAAGTGTCCGGTACGATCTCTGCTCTCGGCGGCCGGCGACGAAGGTCGAATCCGCTCCGACGAGCAACCGCTGGTGGACCGCGGCCTCGAAGCACTGATCGGCTGGACGCTGAATCGCGGCGCATGACCCGCCAGGGAAAAGAAAGGCGCACCCGCACGGAATGAAAGTTCGGCTCAATCTTTCCACGTCTCCGCTGGAGAGCAACCGGCGCTTCGCGGCGGGCGCCACTGTGATCGGCACGATTGCCATCGTGGCCCTGCTCCTTCTTTCCTACCGCACCTTCTCGGCCTGGCGAAGCGATAAAGTGGTTCGTGCCCGGCAGGATGGCGCTCGAGCTTCAAATCGCCAAGCTCCAGCAGCAGCGCCAGGGGCTGTCCGAATTTTTTGAAAATCCGCAAACCGTGCAGCGCAGGCAGCGCGCCGCGTATCTGAATTCGCTGATCCAGCAAAGGGCTTTCCCCTGGATCAAGATTTTCATGGACCTCGAGCGGATTCTTCCCGAGGGCGTGCGTGTCGTGAGCATCGAGCCCAAGCTGGCGGGCGATACCGTGCAGTTGACCGTCCTGGTGGGCGCCATGACCGATGAAGGGAAATTGAAATTCCTGAAGGCCCTCGAAAATTCGCCAGAATTTTCGCACATCGAACTTCTGAGCGAAACGCGTCCTATCAGTGCGACGCAGACCGATCGCGTCATGCTTACCCTTCAGGCGCAGTATTCGGTGATTTGAGATGAAACCGGTCATCCTACATCGCAATAACATCATCCGCTGGGCGCTGGCCGTCATATTGCTCGCGGACGTTGCGCTGATCGGCGTGCAATGGAAGCTGAACAGTTCCCCTCACGTTCAAGTCGGCGAATTGAACCGGCTGGACATGATGGTGAAGCAGTATCGCGCGGATAATACGCGCCTGGATCGATTCAAGGCCGAATTGCCCACCGATGAAAAGCAGTGGGACGAATTTTTTACGACTCATTTTCATCCGGCGGGAGCGGGTTATTCCGCGATCAGCGAAGACCTGGGCGACTTGTCGCGTTCCGCGGGCCTGCGGTCGGACGCGATCTCCTTTCACCAGCATACGCCGGACGCGCGCGGCCTGATGCAGGTGGATATTTCCACGGCTGTTGAGGGAGACTACGACAGCCTGGTTCAATTCCTGAACAAGCTGGAACATTCCGACAATTTTTACGTTCTTGACAGCCTCGCCCTGGCCTCCAGCAGCCTGGGGAAACTTCGCCTGAACGTGCAACTGAGAACGTATTTCCGGACGACGTGACATGACCACGCGGACCAAAACGATCGTTCTTGGAGTGCTGCTGGTAGTTCTTGCCGGCACCGCGTTCAATTTTTACCGGTCGAGGTTCTCTTCCGACGAGGCCGCCCCGCCGCCGGTTTCTCTGGATGCGCGATTCACCCCTCTCAACGTGGACAATCCGGCGTTGCGCCTGGATATTCTGAAGCGCTTTCTGGCGCTCGAATACAAAGGCGTTCACCGCAGCATTTTCAGCGCGACGATGCCTCCGCCCCCGGCGCCTCCCCCCTCAAAACAACAGGTGGTTGTCGCCCCCGGGCCTCCTCCGGGGCCGCCTCCTCTCACCGTTGACGCCAAATACTTCGGCTACGTGAGCGATTTTAGCGGGAATCACCGGCGGGCATTTTTTGCGACGTCCAACAACGAGGACGTCATCATCGCGGGCGAAGGGGACACTTTGATGGGACGATTCCGCATCGTTCGCCTAACGAACACGACCGCCGATGTGGAAGAGGTTTCTTCGGGACGCCGCGCCACGCTGACTCTGGAAGAACCTCCTCCGAACGGGTAGACGCGATGAATTCCACAACACCAGAAAAGCGTCGGCGCAAAGAGGCGGGATACACTCTGCTGATGGTGGTTTTCATGGTGGCGGCCATGATCATAGCTGCCGCCGCTGTCACTCCAAACCTGCTCACCGAGGGGCGCCGCGAAAAGGAAACGGAAATGGTGTGGCGCGGGCAGCAGTACGCGCGCGCGATCGGCCTCTACTACCGGAAATTCGGGAAGTATCCGACCAAGGTGGAAGATCTCACCAAGCAGACCAACGGCGTCCGTTTCCTGCGCCAGGCCTATACCGATCCCATGAACAAAGACGACGGCTCCTGGCGCTTCATTTACGTCGGCCCGAACGGGCAATTGATCGGAAGCCTTCGCCAGATCAACTTGCTGCAGAGCACGCTTTCCGCGCCAGGGCTCGGCGGCGCTTTGTCACTCGGCGGGGGATTGCAGCCTCTAGCGCCGCCCGGCACGGGGCCTGGCACAGGTCCGGGCACGACGCCCGGCATGAATGGGGCGCCCGGCGCGGGCCAACCGGGACAGCAAACGAACCCGGCCACCGCCGCGAATCCGTTGGAATCCCAGCCGCAACCGTTGGATGGAACCGTCATGGGCGGGAACATCATCGGAGTCGGCAGCAAAATCAAAAAGCCTTCCGTGCGGATTTATTTGGGAGGCGAAACTTACCAGGAGTGGGAATTCATCTGGAATCCTACAGGGCAAATCGCGGTGCCGGGGCAGACGCCTGCAAATCCGAACGCGAATCCCACTACCGCTCCAAACGGCGCCAATCCGAACGGCACGAATCCGAACGGGATAAATCCCAACGGAACCAATCCGAACGGGGCCAACCCGAATTCCCCGGACGGACAGCAGCCGCCGCAGAGTCCGCAAGCGCCAGTCGTCAACATGCCTCCGCCTACTCAGTAGACATATTTAGCTCCCGGCTTCAGGCGGGCACTTTCGGGCTCAAGAAAATGCTCGTCCGCCGCGGCGGACGAGCGCTACTGAGTCCGTCGAGTATTAATTATTGCAAATCGACGATTTGGTTTGACGCCCGGTACGTGGTGCGGAATTTTTCCGTTACGCGGCGAACGTAGTCACGCGTTTCGCGGTAGGGGGGAACGGAACGGTATTGTTCGACGCGGTCGGGCCCGGCGTTGTAAGCCGCCAGGGTCAGGGCCAGATCGCCGTTGTAGCGAAGCAGAAGTTCCTTCAAGTATTTCGTGCCCGCTTCAATATTTTGCTGCGGATCGAACACGCGCGTCACGCCGAATCGCGCCGCCGTTTGCGGCATCAATTGCATCAGGCCGCGAGCGGATCGCCAGGAGACCGCATTGGGATTGAAGTTGGATTCGACGGCAATCACGCTGGCCACGAGTTCGGGAGCGACTCCGTTGGCGCGCGCGGATTCGGAAATAAAATTCGCGTAGGGGACATCGAGCAATTTTACTTTGACGGGCAGGAAAGTATCCTCCGGATCGACTCGCAGGAGCGCGTCCGCGGGAATCTCCAGAGTGCCGCCGGACATCGTCAGGCGGAGCGTGTCACCGACGCGTTCGTACCCGGTCACATGAATGCGCTGGCCAGTTTGGAGGACCATGTAATCGGCGCGAGCGCAGGGAACGAGGGCCGTCAAGGCCGCGATCGCCCCGCAGAGCCATTTCCCGAATGGAAGAAATTGCTTCACGTCACGCATCTCCAAACGCATACAGTTCGATGGCAGCGGCGACGCCGCCCTGATCGTTGCTAAGGGTCTCACGCCAGCCGAGAGTTTTCAACTCCGGCACGCTGTTTCCCATCACTACCGGAAGCCCCGCGAATTGGAGCATCTCCATGTCATTTAGGTTGTCTCCAATGGCCATGACGTCGTCGCGCGACCATCCGCGCCGTCGCACCCATTCGGCCAGCGTCGCGCCTTTGGAACATCCGGCAGCGATCACGTCTACAAGGCCGAAATCGCGCTTGTCATAGACGGTCATGGCCAGCGAATACTCCTCAGCAAACGGCAACCGGGAGAGAAATGTTTCCACCTCGCGCACTTGATTTGCATAGCCTGTGAACATCACTTGGATCGGATCCTCCGTCAGGCAATCTCGCAGAGGAGACATCTGCGACAGGTATTCCCGGTTGCGTGCAAAGTATCCCCCTCGCAAAGGATCGTCCCAGTCTATCTTCTCGTAGATCACCTGGCTTTCGCGCGGCCGGTTGAAGCACACGGAGGCCAGCTCGCGAAAGGCGTCGGCCTCCTCAAGCACGCGCGCGGCGATGCCGCGTGGCAGCAAATTGACCAAGTGAGTGTCTCCAGCACTGGATTTTACGAGCGCGCCATTGTTGACGATCATGGTCAGCGGGCAAGGGAACTGCCGCGCGATCGGCGTCGCGAAATCGTAGCGGCGTCCCGTCACGAGAGCAATTTCGATTCCCCGGGCTGCGGCTTCAGCGACCGCGTTGCGATTGATCGCGGGCAATTGGGAGCGCTCGTCAAGGAGCGTCCCGTCAATATCGAGCGCAATCAGGCGGACCGGCATCCTTATAGTTTACCGTGCCCACGCCCGGTCCGGGCAGATTCATGAAGTACAGGTGTGCGTTCGCTGCACTTTGGGACAGCGGCAAGGATCATTGCTTTGCGGGAGGAGTCACCGTCGTCGGGACCGTGGCCGTGATTTTCCCGGAGGGTTTGCTTTCGATCCCTTTGAGATCAACGGACGTGACATAGTACGAATACGTCTGGCCTGCCGCAACGGTTCTGTCGGTGTATTCCGTGCCGAGAACGATTCCATTCGTCAGTTTGATGGGATTGCCGGATCCGGACGAGCGATACACATTGTAGCCAGCAACTTGAGATTTGCTGGCTACCCAGGTGATGGTTACGGAGTGCGGGTTAACAGGCGCCGCGGGCGTCTGGGAATCCGCGCCCTTCTTTCCGCACCCGGTCGCGAGCGATAGCGCTACAAAAGAAACCCAGCAAAAGCCGCGCAGGACCGGAGAGAAATAGACGAGGTTTCTCATTCGGAAGGCCGAACCGTAACGGAACCGCACATCCGGTTCTGGCGATGCACAGTATGCCAGAGAAATTTGGTGGACGGCAGGGGATTCGAACCCCCGGCCTCATCGTTGCGAACGATGCGCTCTCCCAGCTGAGCTAGCCGCCCACGGAACTGGTGTGATTTTAGCAGGGCGCAGCCAGGATTCCAATCAAGCTTCGCCGTAAATTTTGAATAATGTGGATGCTGCGGTAGCTATTGCTGCTGCACGCCGGAACCCGCGTTGCGTTGCGCGATGATCTTCCGGGCGTTTTCGTAAAGCGCGCGGGCTTGCGGCAAGGACTCGACCGCCTTCTGAAGTTGTACGTCGTCGTCGAGGTCCACCTTGGCGCCTTCGGTCAGGCCGAATACGGAGATGATTGCTTCCTTGCGGATTTCGCGCTTGATCCAGCTCAGGTTTTGCGCGATTTCATCCTCGGTGTAGGGGACTTTTTCCTTGTCGAGGTACGCGCGGAACGTCTTCATCACGCTGTCGCCGGCCACAAAGTCCTTGGTGATTTCGGGCTTGGTCCCGAGGAAGTAAGTGGTGAATCCGCCCACGCCGCCCTGATAGGCGAAGAAAACTTCGTGCCGCAGGAGCGATTCCTGAAATGGGTTTAGCTTGCCCGGCGCCACGACGACATCCGGGGTGATGCCGCCGCCACCGGTAACCTGGCGGCCGCTATCGGTCAACTTGACTTCGGTGGGTGGCGGGTTCTTGTGATTGTAGAGGTAGTCGTAGAGCGAAATATCTTTGTAATCGCGCTGGATCAGGCGTCCGCTGGGCGTGTAGTAGCGCGCGGTCGTCAGCGCCAAGCCGGTGTTTTCGCTGAGTCCGGATACGGTCTGCACGAGGCCTTTTCCGAAGCTTTGCTCGCCCACCACGAGGCCGCGGTCATGATCCTGGATGGAGCCGGTCACGATTTCCGAAGCGGAAGCGGAACCGCCGTTGACGATCACCACCAGCGGAATGGTGACGCCGCGGTTGCCGCGAACAGCATAGTAGCGGCGCTCCGCCGATGCGCGCCCGTGATGGGACACGATCAGCTGGTTCTTGTCGAGGAACATGTCGGAAACGGCCACGGCTTCATTCAGCAGTCCGCCCGGATTTCCGCGCAGGTCGAGAACGAGGCCGTCGAGTTTCGTGGCGTCCAAATCTTTCAGCGCCATCGGCGAGTTCGGTATCCGTGGTCTCGTTGAATCCGGAAAGCTTGATGTAGCCGATGCCGGGCTTCACTTCAAAATCGAGGTCGACGGAATGTTTGGGAATTTCGTCGCGCGTCACGGTGAAGCTGAGATTTTCGGTGTAGCCGACGCGCTTCATCGAAATGTGAACGACGGTGCCCTTGGGGCCCTTCAGCATGTCGGCAACTTCGGAACTGCTCAGCCCCTCAGTAGATTTTCCGTCCACAGCCATGATCACGTCGCCCGGGCGAATGCCCGCGCGGAACGCAGGCGAGCCCGGCATGGGCGCAAGCACAAACGTGAAATTATCGCGCGGCACGATCGTCATGCCGACGCCGTAATATCTTCCGCGCTGGTCTTCGCGAAGATTGGCGTAGGCGCGCGGATCGAAAAAGCTGGAGTGCGGGTCAAGAACGCGCAGCATTCCCGGGATCGCCCCGGAATAAATGGCATGATCGGTATCGACAGGAATCGCGTAATCTTTTTGGACGATTGACAGGACATGCGTAAAGGACTTGACCGAGTCCTGCAGGTTGTTTACATCGTTGGACGTTGCGCGTACTGACGGACCGTAAATGCCCCCCAGGACTGCGGATACGACCAAGACACCTATGACGAGCAGCGCTCCACGCCTCTCACCCTGCATTTCGCCCTCGCTTTCCTGCGGCACGGCGCGTTGCCATGCACAATGCCAGTAAGTATAGCATAGAGCCTGAATTGACACCCCTTCGCGCGTCCACTATGATTCCACATGGGTATCAGAAGGAGCGGGCTGGACTTGTATCTTCTGAGGCGCGAAGGGTAGCCCGCCTGATTTTAGAGCGGATTCGTATTCAAGGGCGGTTCCCGGCCGCTTGAATTCTCTGCGATCGATCCAAAAAGGCACAGTGCACTGGCCATGTTGAGTTTGCCTCACTTAGTCGTACTGTTTGTCGTGGCCCTGGTTATTTTTGGCCCTCAGAAGCTGCCGGAACTCGCCCGCATGCTGGGCAAAGCCACGGCGGAATTCCGGAAAATGACCAACGATTTTCGCTATGCGCTCGAGGATGAAGTTCGCGATCTTGAGCGCCAGACGCGCATTCGCGACGAGGAAATCGCGACGGCGGCCCGGGCTGCGCAGATGCCTGTGCCCGAGCCTTCACCGGCGCCTGAAGGTGCGGTGCCGCGCGAGGAGCCGGTTATTGCAGAGTCCGCGCCTGCTGAGCCGCCTTCTGTCGAGCCTGCTTCTGTCGAGCCACAAAACGAAACGGCATCTTCCGTGCCTGCCGATTCCGGCACGCCGCAGCCGCCTGCGTCCGAAGCGGTAAGCGTCCCACACGAGAAATCTTCTGATGACAACGCCGCAGTCTGACCCCTCCACACCGGCGCCCGAGCAAGAACCGGGCGGCAAGATGTCGTTTTTTGAGCACCTTGTGGATTTGCGCAAGCGGCTCATCAATTCCGCGATCGCCATCGTCATCGGCGCCGGCATCGGCGTAACCATCTCCCAAAAAGCGATGGACTTCATCTCTCGCCCGATGCAAGAGGCGTTGCGCAAGCAGCATCTGGAAGACAAGCTGATCTACACCAGCCCGGCCGGCTTGATCAATATCATCATCACGTTCGGGATCTACATCGGCGTCGTTCTCGCCGCCCCTTTCGTGCTGTACCAAGTATGGCTGTTCATTGCGCCCGGCCTTTACAAGCACGAGCGCAAAGCGGTGACCACTTTTATTTTTTCCTCCGTGCTTCTCTTCCTTGCGGGGATCTCGTTCGGCTATTTCATCATGCTCCCGTACATGTTGGATTTCCTGATCGGGTTTCAGGGGCCGTTCCGGCCGCTGATCAGCATCAACGAATATTTCGATTTCATATTGATCGTGTTGCTCGGGCTGGGAATTATTTTTGAATTGCCGGTGTTGATTTTCTTTCTCGCGCTGTTCGGCATCGTGACGCCGAAATTTCTGTGGAAAAATTTGCGGTACGCGATTCTGATCATCGCGGTCGTCGCCGCGATCGTGACGCCCACGCCGGATGCGACGACGATGCTGGTCTTCATGGCGCCCATGGTGTTGCTGTATTTTCTGGGCATCGGAGTAGCCGCGCTGGTGGTGCGGAACAAAGAGAAGCGGGCGGCTATGGCCGATCAAGGGGCGCGATAAATGAAGCGGCGATTGCGCATGCTGGGGCGAGGGACGCTGCTCTTCGCGGCGCTTTGTTTTGCGTGCCTCGCCGCGTGCGGGCATTCCTCCACTTCTGGAAATAGCACGCAGGGGACGAGCGCTCCGCAGGCGGCCACGTTTCCGCCCGCGCCAGCACCGGATACGACGGGCGGCTTTGACGGCGCCCGGGCGTACAAGCATGTCGAACAGCTTGTGGCCATCGGGCCGCATCCGGCCGGGTCCGAGGGAATTCGCCGCGCGCAGCAATACATCATCGCCCAGCTGAAAAGTTTCGGATGTCCGGTGGAGGAGCAGGATTTTCATGCTACGTCGACGCCGGTGGGCGACGTGGCCATGAAGAACATCCTTGTCAAAATTCCCTCCTCGAATCCAAACATTCTCATTTACTCGTCGCACTACGACACGAAACGGCTGGACAACTTCGTCGGCGCAAACGATGGCGGTTCGAGCACGGGAGTTCTGCTGGAGCTGGCGCGCCTGCTGTGCGCGCGAAAAAATGCGGCAACGATCTGGCTGGCGTTTTTCGACGGCGAGGAAGATTTTAATGTGACTTGGAACAGTCGAGACGATACTTACGGCAGCCGCGAACTCGCCGCGAGCCTCGCGGTATCGGGCGACTTGAAGCGCGTGAAGGCCATGATCCTGGTGGACATGGTTGGGCCGACCGATCCGATTTACCGGCGCGAATCGAATTCTACTCCGTGGCTGACGGAACTAATCTGGTCCACGGCCGCGCGGCTTGGCTACGGCAAAGTTTTTAACAACGAATTGAACGCCATCGAAGACGACCACATCGCATTTGTCAAACGCGATGTTCCCTCGGCGGACATCATCGATTTTGAAAATTCCGTCCTCGAATACTGGCATACCCCTCGCGACACGCTCGACAAGATCGATCCGCGCACGCTCGCGATCACGGGACACGTTTTGATCGAGACAGTGCCGGAGCTGGAGAAGAGGGTTAAGTAGCACACGCTTCAGCCTGTGGGTTTTGGTCCGTGCAAGGACGAAACCCCACAGGCTGAAGCCTGTGCTACTTAACCCAAATCCTGCGTCTGAACGAAACAATTCCCTCAAGCACGCTGCAGTAGAATCCCCAATTGATCAGGAACATCAGGCTGTATCCGAGGGGACGATGGAATCTGTGGAAAATATGCGATTGGATCCAGTTGGCGATTACCACACCCGGCAATCCGATTGCACCCGTCCACATTCCCGGCGTTGAGTGAAGTCCGACCGTGCGGGCGATGATGATCAGCGCAGTGGTCCACGCGAGAGCTAAGAGTAAGGCCCAGATTAGTATTTTCACGGGCGTCCTTTAACTCCGAGAGTACCGCAGTTCATGTAGCGCCCGCCATCAGGCGGGCACTTTGGAACCATTCAGATGCCCGTCCGGCGCGGCGGACGGGCGCTACACGAACCAATAACGAGTTCTCGAGCATACACTGATAGAAGCGCCTGATTCAGGCGCCACCGACCCTACAATTTATTCAAACCATCAAGGCCGGCGACTTTGTATGCTTCGGCAAACGTGGGGTAATTGAAGACTGTATCGCGAAAATAGTCCATGGTGCCGCCGAAAGTGAGGACGGCCTGGCCGATGTGCACGATTTCCGCGGCGCTTTCTCCGATGACGTGGATGCCGAGGACTTTGCGCGTGTCCGGGTGGAAGAGAATTTTCAGCATGCCGGTGTGGTCGCCGACGATTTGCGCTTTGGCCAGCTCTTCGTATTTTGAAATGCCGACTTCAAAAGGGACGTGAGATTCTGTCAAAGTTGCTTCCGTCTGGCCGACCATGGAAATTTCGGGGATGGTGTAAATGCCGTAGGGAAGAAGAGCCGTGCTCATTTCGGCGGGGGCGCCAAAAATGTGGCAACTGGCCATGCGCCCCTGTTCCATGGACGTGGAAGCAAGAGAAGGGAATCCGATGACGTCTCCCGCCGCGTAGATGTTGGGGACTGAGGTCTGGAAGGATGCGTTCACTTCCAGTTTGCCGCGCGAGGCCGTCTTGAGTCCGGCAGCTTCGAGGTTCAGCAGATCGGTGTTGGCCTGGCGGCCCACCGCGTACATCAGGCAGGTGGCGTGAATGTGCTTGCCGCTCTCGAGGTTCGCGACCACGCGGCCGCGATCATCGGTTTGGATCGCTGTGACTTTTTCGCCGAGGCGGAAGATGGCTCCCTGCCGGCGCATGTGGTAGCGCAGCGCCTCCACAATTTCGGAATCGACGAAATCAAGCAGGTCCGGCCTTTGTTCGATCAGAGTGACTTCCACGCCCATGGCCACGAGCATCGAGGCGTATTCCAGGCCGATCACACCGCCACCCACGATGATTAATTCACGCGGGATCTCTTCCATTTGAAAAAATTGGTCGCTGGCGATAATTTTTTTCCCGTCAAAAGGGATGTCACCGGGATGGGAAGGGCGCGTGCCGCAGGCGATCAGAACGTGATTCGCGTGAAGCATGTGCGCTTCGGTCGCGCCTTGCACTTCGATGGTGTTGGCGTCCAGGAACTGGGCGGTACCGCAAAGCAGATCGATCCCGTTGCGGCGCAACTGGTCGCGCACGACGCCGGTTTCCCGCTCGACGACTTGCGAAACGCGGGCGGCCAAATCGCGAATGGAGATGCGGTCCTTGACGACGTAATCGTTTCCGTAAAACGAGCGATGGCGGAATCCGGTGAGGTGAAGAATGGCTTCGCGCAGGGTCTTGCTGGGAACGGTGCCGCCGTGGATGCAAACGCCGCCGACCATGTCGTTTCGGTCCACCATGGCCACGCGCTTGCCGAGCTTCGCGGCGGCGATTGCGCCTTTTTGGCCCGCGGGCCCGCTGCCAACGACGACGAGGTCGTATTGAATCGGTTGCATCAATCCTCTTCTGCCAGGTTCACGCAGAGTGTCTGTAAGCAAAGGTGTGAGCCCTCACGGTTGAAATGGCATGAAACCCGTTCGCGCTCAGTGTATGGGAGCCTGGGCGGGGACACAATCCCGCCAGCGGTGATCCTCGCCATCATAGGTCTCGCCTTCCGCCACCAATTCTTGTCTAAGTGGTTTGGACAGAATAGTTTTGCGTCATTCGTGAAAATTTGTGAAAATGAGTTCCATCGAGAAATTGAATCGCCGATCCCCGCCAATTCCCAATATTAAGACGCCCAGATGAAGGCCAGGTTGCGCTTCCAATAATTTTTATCGGCCAAATTGATATTTCGCTTGACCGTCTTTCGGAGGGAAACAGATTGGGAAACCATGCTTGCCCAAATCATGGGAGAATACGCAAGGGGAGAGCCCTTGGATTCCTTCGAAATTCTTGTAACCAAAGCGGGTCTTGGAGCCCTCTAAGACAATAGATTCAACGTCGTAGACGGGAGCAAGAACAGGAGCATTCCGGACAGAAGATGCATATCTCTGCGCCATTCATTCGACGGCCCGTTGCGACTTCGCTTTTGAGCGTTGCGATACTGCTTGCAGGCGCTGTCGCCTTTTATTTATTGCCCGTGGCAGCGCTTCCCCACGTCGACTTTCCCACGATTTATGTTCGCGCCTCCTTGCCTGGGGCGAGCCCTGAAACGGTAGCTTCCTCCTTGGCCACGCCTCTGGAGCGCCAGTTTGGCCGGATTGCGGGCGTCACGCAGATGACTTCCGCAAGCCAGCTCGGCAACACGGGAATCACGCTTCAGTTCGATCTGGATCGAGACATTAACGCGGCGTCCCGGGACGTGCAGGCGGCCATCAATGCGGCCGCCGGACAACTGCCTGCCGGCCTGCCAAACCTTCCGTGGTACCGCAAGATAAATCCGTCGGAGACAGACATTTTGGATTTGTCCATCTCCTCCGATACGATTCCCAGGAGCCATCTGTACGACTTGAGTGATTCCATTCTCGCGCAAAAAATATCCCAGGTCGATGGCGTAGGCCAAGTCAACACGTACGGAGGAGCAAAGCCGGCGGTTCGCGTGGACGTAAATCCCAACGCGCTGGCCCACTATGGGATCAGTCTGGAGGAAGTACGAGCCGCGCTTCGGTCAGCGAACGCGAACACTCCAAAGGGGAATCTGGAAGATTTGTCCAATCGGTGGGTACTATCCGACACAGACCAACTCCTGAAGCCCGAACAATACGCGCCGTTGATCGTGGCGTACCACAACGGGGCTCCCGTACGGCTTACCGACATCGCGAAAGTGACAGAGGGAATCGAGGATCTGAGAAATTCGGGATACGCGAACGGGAAGCCTGCCGTGGTGATAGGGATTGGCCGGCAACCCGGCGCGAACATTATTGAAACCGTGGACCGGATCAAAGCGCTGTTGCCGGAACTGCGGGCCTCGATTCCGCCATCGGTCACATTGACCCCCACGTTTGATCGCACGACTACGATCCGGGCGTCGGTCAATGATATCGAGTTCACTTTGTTGCTGACGGTCGCGCTCGTGGTGATGGTCATTTTCCTGTTCCTGCGCAACGCCTGGGCGACGATCATTCCCAGCATTGCGGTGCCGCTTTCCATCATCGGAACGTTCGGAGTGATGTACCTGCTGGGCTACAGCCTCGATAACCTTTCGCTCATGGCCCTGGCGATCTGCACGGGATTTGTGGTGGACGACGCCATTGTGGTGATCGAGAACATCACCCGGTATCTGGAAGAGGGGGAATCGCCGCTGGAGGCGGCGATGAAGGGATCGCGGGAAATCGGATTCACGGTATTGTCGATGAGCACTTCACTGATCGCCGTGTTCATTCCACTCCTGCTGATGGGCGGAATCATCGGGAGATTGTTCCGTGAATTTGCAATCACGCTGAGCGTGGCCATCGTGGTTTCCTTGTGCGTGTCGCTCAGCACAACTCCGATGATGTGCGCCCTGTTCCTGAAATCGGAAAAGGACATGAAGCGCGGGAAATTATACCGGGCGAGCGAACGTGTATTTCAATGGAGCGTGTCAACCTACGCTTCGGGATTGCGCTGGGTCCTGCGCCATCAGCCGTTTATGCTCGTGCTTACGGGCGCGACCATTTGCCTCAGCGTTTACCTCTATATTGTGATTCCCAAAGGTTTCTTCCCGCAGCAGGATACCGGCCTGATGGCGGGAAATATTCTCGGATCCCAAGATACTTCCTTTCCCGTGATGCAGGAAAAATTGAAGCAGTATACCGACATTGTCATGAGCGACCCGGCGGTTCAAGGCACGGCGGCAAACACCGGGGGCGGGGCCGAAAATACCGGGCGCATGCAAATCGAATTAAAGCCGATCGGCCAGCGAAAAGTCACTGTGGATCAAGTCATTGCGCGCCTCCGGCGCAAACTTGCGGTAGTTCCCGGAGCAACCCTGTTCCTCCGGGCGTATCAAGACATCTCGGTAGGCGGGCGGATCAGCAGCTCGCAATATCAGTACACGCTCTCGAGTGAAAATCTCAACGATCTTCAGCAATGGGCGCCTCGCGTCGAAGCCGTGATGAGGAAGTTGCCCCAGTTGCGGGATATCGCCAGCGACCAACAGACCCGCGGTTTGCAGGCTACTCTGGTGATTGACCGCGATACGGCCTCGCGGCTCGGAATTTCACCGGCGACAATCGATAACACGCTCTATGACGCGTTTGGCCAACGGCAGGTCTCCACGATTTACACGCAATTGAATCAGTATCACGTGGTGCAGGAAGTCGACGCGACATTCCGGGAGAGCACGGATGCGATCCAGGGCCTCTATGTGAGATCGGCGAATGGAATGCAGGTGCCCTTGAGCGCTTTTACGCACTATGAGACTCAGAATACCGCCCTCGCGGTCAACCACCAGGGCCAATTTCCCGCGGTCACGATCTCGTTCAACCTTGGAGAAGGAGTCGCTTTGGGCGACGCCGTGACCGACATCGAATCGGCGGTCTTGCGGATGGGGCTTCCTTCCGACATTCACCCGACGTTCCAAGGGAACGCGCAGGCCTTCCAGTCTTCGCTGTCGAGCCAGCCGTGGCTCATTCTGGCCGCGTTGGTCGCCGTCTACATTGTGCTGGGGATGCTGTACGAAAGTTATATTCACCCGGTCACGATTCTCTCGACGTTGCCCTCGGCCGGCGTGGGAGCACTTTTGGCATTGCTGGCATTTCACAACGAATTGACCGTGATCGCGCTCATAGGAATTGTTCTGTTGATCGGCATTGTCAAAAAGAACGCCATCATGATGATCGATTTTGCGCTGGAAGCGGAGAAGTCCGGAAAAACGCCCGAGGAAGCCATCTACCAGGCGTGCCTGCTGCGGTTTCGTCCCATCATGATGACGACGATGGCGGCGCTGTTTGGAGGCTTGCCGCTGGCGCTGGCGGCCGGCACGGGCGCGGAATTGCGCCGACCTCTGGGGATCAGCATCGTCGGGGGATTGATGGTCAGCCAGGCCCTCACGCTGTATACCACTCCCGTGATTTACCTCTACATGGACCGGCTGCAACAACGGTTCCGGCGGCGCAAGACTGTGCCCGCGATTCCGGGCGAAGTTCCTCCCGCTCCGGCGTCTCTCCAAGGCCCGTCGCTGACTTAAGCTGCGAAGTGCCGTAGAATTGGGGCGGAACGCCGGATGAAAATCCTGCCCACTCTTGCAAGTATAGTGCTGCTGTCCGGGCTGAGCGCCAGCCTGCTGGCCTTCCAGGGCCGCGTGTTTGAGGAAGACGAAGATGGCCCGCCGCTTGCCTCCGATGCGCACCAGAACGCGGAATGGGCATTTGCGCGTTACCACTTCCGATCCAACAATGATGAGGGCGGCTTCCGGCGCTTCCATCTCTGGGCGGCGGATTATCCGAAAGCGGATCGGCAATTCACCATGGGTGTGCGGCGCCTTACCCGGCTGCATGCGCGGGGAGTGGAACAGATTGTCGATGCGGATTCCGACGAACTATTCAATTGGCCGTGGATTTACATGGAGCATGGCAATGGCTGGAATCTTACAGAAGACGAGGCGGCGCGGCTGGGCCAGTACTTGTTACGGGGCGGTTTTCTCTTGTCGGATGATACGCACGGAGATTATGAATGGGAGTCGCTCGTCCGGGGCTTGGAAATGATCCTGCCCGGCCGGCCGATTGAGGATTTGAAGAACGACGACGAAATTTTTCACGTGATGTATGACCTGGACGACAGAGTCCAGATCCACGGAACGCGATTTCTGTGGGGAGGCTGGCCATATTCGGCGGACATGGTTGTGCCGAAGTGGAGAGCGATCCGTGACGACAAGGGCCGAATCATGGTGGCCATCTGCCACAACTCCGATGTAGGCGACGCCTGGGAATGGGCCGATAGTCCGCATTATCCCGAACGAGAAACTGGGTTGGCCTACCGGATTGGAATCAATTACATCCTCTTCGACATGACGCATTGATTTCCAGGAGCCAGGGTTTCCGGCTGGATTTGCGCTCGCAAATAAATTTCTCTCAATGAAAAAAGTCCTGAGCCGAATTTGCATCCGGCTCAGGACTTACTTTTTCGATGGAAAAAACTACGTGTCGATTTCAATCATCGTCTTGGTGGTCGTCCCGATCGTCATCATGGCGATCCCGGGGTGCGAGCGCCACTCCGCGAAATACTTCTCCGGACTTTGCCCTGCGGATGATTTTGATTTGGCCGAGACGGTCATCCCGATCATGATCGCCGTCGCCCGTTGGCAGAGTTGTGTCGTCGAGACGATCCGTGACCTTGAACAGCTTGTTCGGATCGGCGCCCTGGTCTCCACTGTTGCTGACGGTTGAAGTTACCGCGAAAATGGTGACGGTGCCGTCATGGTTGTGCTGGCCCGTCATATTGCGGCAGCCGCCCGTCGCGGGATTGAGTGCCGTCGGGTAATCATCAACGCCGTAGGGGACGCCGATGTTGAGGCCGCTGTTCATCACGTAGGCCATTTGCCAGGCGCCGTTCACCAGAATCCATTTCTGTACTCCGGCGGTGGCCTGCGCATAGGGAGTGGCGACATTTCCGTTCACGGCAGGAGTCACGAGTGTTCCGTCTCCCTCATCGCAAACGTACAGAGTATTTGGATTGGCGAACCAAATGCCAAAAGGGTACAGGACTGGCGTCACGGCGTTCGTTGTTGGATCCATGCCCGCCGCAAGAGTGGTGGGAAAGCCAGGCAGAATTGTGATCGGCACTTTCGCAAGGGTTGCGACATCTCCGGACGGAAGCACTCCCTGGGCGCCAACCTGATAGACTGTGTTGATGCCGTTACCGCCGCTGCCCTTGGTGATGTACAGCGTATCCTTGTAGATGGTTATCCCGCGGTAATTATCGTCTTTACCGGGCTTATCGGATGCATAGGGCTTTCCCGTCAGCGGGTCAATCACTTGACTGATATCGAATTTTCCGATTTTGGTGACGTTGGGCGGAACGGGTGGCGCCTGGCCCGGCACAAGCAACTCGGCGCCTGTGTCGTTGACCAAGTCCTGGCCGACGATTGTCGTTTTGACTTGCGACTTGGACAGATTCCCGCTGTTGTCGTTTCCGACCAGATAATATAACGAGCCCCCTTTGACCGCGCCGCGGCCATTGTCGCCGCTGTAGGCGTTGCCCTCGGTAATCATGAGGTGGCCATGAGCATCCACTTCACCCACGGCACGGTAATACTGCCCGACAGCGGCATTAGTTGGGTCGATGAGGCCTGGCGTGTTGCCATTGGAGACATCGAAGAGGTTCGCCGCGGTCGGAAATCCCGGGCCGCCTCGATAACCCACGAAAGTAAGCGACTTTCCGTCGGTGGATAGATGCAGGGCCAGCTCGGATTTCGAGCTGAAGCTGGTCACAATCTGATCGGTTGGGATCGGAAGCGTCTCCAAGCGATGGCCATCGGTCGTAAGGTCATCGAGAAAGATGGGTGAGGTGATGCCGAAGTGGCCGTCGGTAGCGCTGTTGTTGAAGACGGTGGGAAACGTCCCATCGGCGCTGGCGACGGAGCACGGGACTGCTATCGGCGGAGTCATGCCTCCCGCAATGAGCGGTACGGTGACCGAGATCCCGGTCGTGCCCCCCATGCAGCCCGGCGGCAATACTGTCTCGCCGACTACAAGTAATGAGGGTGTCCCAACGTAAACGCTGCGGGTGAGAACCAGGGTGCCGGGTTGAAATTCGAAGCGATCGTGATGGTGATCGTCGTCATGATCATTGCCGGCTTGAATGCCTCCTGCCATGGCAATGGACACAGCTATTGCTAGAAGAGCTTTCTTCACGTCGATTTCCTCCTGAGATTTACACATGGGGACCACATGTGCGCGCAGAAAGTCTCATGGAAAGCGGAACCGCAACATTAACTGTCGATGAAAACTTGATGAATGAGAGATCAACATTCGTCGCTGAGCTATTTTGCGTGGCGGGTTGGGGATCCCAGAAGGAGCGAATGCGAATTGATGTTGACGCGGCAGAGAGGAGGACGTATGTTTTGCGCAAAGTTTGGGATGGGTTCGGCAATTCTTGGTGGGCGCTTCCCGGAGCGGGGGATCGAGCGCCCGGGCGGCAATTCGACAGGGAGATTAAATAATGAAACCCAAGAGCAATGGCAGGAGCTTCTACCTATGCTTGCTGCTTTTACTAGCTTCGGCGATGCCGACATCCGTTTTTGCGCAAAGCCTTCCGCCCGATGGTCCGGGAATCCCGAAGATTGCGTTGACCGGAGGACCGGCCGTCCAAGAACCCGCTCCCAATCCTCCCGACCAGCAGTCTCAATGGAACATGGAATTGGCGGGGTTCAACGATCTTCAGGGACGTTCGGCGTATCAACCGATCATCATCAAAGAAGGAGACCGGGAAATCGCCTACGTCGGACACCACACCGGGAGCGCGATGAATCCGCTCTCGGGCGTAGTTGAGCCCAACGGGACTTCCATCGTGGATGTTACAGACCCAGCCAAGCCGAAGTACCTGTCTCACATTCCCGGCTCGACGGAAGCGGGCGAAGAAGCGGGCGGCGCACAAATGGTGCGCGTGTGCAGCGGGAGCGTCTTGCCGCATGGAGTGCGCGGCAAATGGTATTTGTTGAGGCCGCTTGGATCGAAGGCGCAGGAGATTTATGACGTCACAGATCCGGCGCACCCGACTCGTCTGACGCAAATCGTGGGGGACCTCGATCGCACGCATAAGAGCTGGTGGGAGTGTGATACGGGGATCGCGTATCTGGTGGCGAATGCGCCGGCCGAGGGCTGGAAGGGCCAGCACATGAAGATTTACGATCTGAGCGATCCGGCGAAGCCCGTGTACATTCGAGACTTTGGCCTGCTCGGCCAGCAGCCTAATGCAACATCATACGAAGGCGTAGTGGGGGGCATCGCGATTCACGGCATGATTTCCGCCGGGACTGCCAAGAATCGCGTCTATGCGGCGTACGGTACGGGAGCGAACGGCGTGATTCAGATTCTGGACCGAAAGAAGTTGCTCACTGCCTTTGAGAGTCCTAAGAAGCCGACTACGGAGGAAATGCTCGCGCCGCAGGTAGGATACTTGACGATGTCGCCTGACCAGGGGGCGCACACAACGTTTCCGATTTTTGGCGAACCGATGCCTGGATTCCAGGGTCACTCTGCGCTGAAGAATCGGGACCTTCTGATCGTCCCGTCGGAATCGTCGCGAGGCGATCATTGCTCGCCGGGTCCGGCGGGAGACCGCGCGGGGCCGCACCTGGCATTCCTTGTGGACATCAGCAACGAAGCCACGCCATGGCCCCTTTCGACGTTTCGCGTGCCTGAAAATCCGGGAGATTACTGCGGCAAGGGCGGGCGGTTCGGCACGCATTCGGTTGCCGAATCGTTTTATCCGCCTTACTACGGGAAGATTGCGATTTTCTCCTGGTTTAATGCGGGGACTCGCGTGTTTGATATTCGCGATCCTTTTGCCGTGCAGGAAGTCGCCTACTTCATTCCCGCGCCGAATAAGAACACGATGGCGTTCTGCCCGGAGGATGGAATCAGCCATTCGGCTGGCGATCCCAAGATTACTGCTGCCTGCCAGAAAGTGATTGAGACGAACAATGTCGAAGTGGACGATCGAGGCCTGATCTACAGCGCGGACCGGGCGGGGAGTGGGATGCATATCATGCGGCTTGCCGGGCATGCGAAAGAGATTGTGGCGGGGAAATAAATTTTCGTCGAGTAGCACAGCCATCCGCCGCGGCGGAGCTGTGTGATTTTCTCGACCTCACGCATCCTTTGCTGTATTGACGATCGCAAAAACCACACAGTCAGGAGTGGCTGTGCTACTTTTTCGCGCTACTTTTCGTGGTAGACGTATTTGTTGTTGTCGCAGACATATTCCGCGATTTCCCAGCCCGGCTTCAGATGGTAGGTTTGCGACGCCGTCCACGGTTTCGTATACGCCTTCGGGTCTTCGATGGTGAAATCGTCCACCAGGGTGTTGTGATCGGCGCGGTGGATGCGCTCGACGACATGCAGGGCTTCGGTGTGCGGAAGGCCGACGTGATCGAGCCAGGTCACATCGTTGAATCCGATCGTGTCGACCACCAGCGTGTCGCCTTCCCATTTTCCGATGGAATCGCCATTGTAAGTCGGGTCGAGATCCTTCTTGTGTTCGCGATTCAAGTGGATTTGGCGCAATTGGTTCCCGGCCTCTTGATACATCATCACTTTGTCGGGAACCTGGAAGATCTCCATCGGCAGGGGCACGAACATCAGGCGCGGAATTCCGTGAGGCAGGCAGGCCAGATTCGGATCGTTTACCTGAGTGTCGGCTTTCTTGAATTGCGCTTGGGCCCAGGGCGTGAACGGCGGCGTCGTCCCTTTCGGAAATAAAGCCGGCTGAAAATGGTCGATCAGCCAAACGCCCGTGAGGTCAGGCCCGGGTGCCGCCTTGGATGGATTGGCCGTCTGGGCAAAAATGGCGGGCAAAGCGAAAAGCAGAAATACACCGGCAAGCAACGATCCTTTCAAACGATTTCGCACCATGAAACTCCTTCATGGAAGTTGGGCGTAGAAACGCTTACCCGACGTGAGCGGAAAGTTCCTGACCGTTTGCAAAGGCGATTTTGTCGATACGCATCAAGGTTCTGCCGTCCTTGGCGCGATTGCCGTAGATCGTGATTTCGTCGCCCGGCTTGACCGTGTCTCGCTTCCAATTGACCCTGGACAGCATGCCAATGCTGCCAAGCTCGGCGCTCCATTCCACAACTGCGCCTTTGTCGTCCTTGGCCTGCATGTAGATATAGGCGTGGGGATTGCTCCACTCGAATTTCGTGACTGTGCCTTTGATGGAGGTCACGGCGGTCATGTCATATTCCGCCGTCGAGTGATGAGCGAAGGCCGGTTCCAATAGCAGGATGAAGCCGGCTGCGAACGCAAAGAGAAACATGAACCGCTTCGTGTTCACTGCGATTCCTCCGGAGATGCTGGAATATTCTGATTCACGGCCGTGTACCGAAAACATATGCCGGGCGCTTGCTTCTGTCAACGCCATTTCTTAAATCAATCCTTAAACTCAGATGCGCGGGCCGCGGTTGATTGCGACAGGATGCATGGTTTTCACGCTGCTTGCGACGCGCGTTGCTGTTTGCGGGACGATGGGCGGTCGAGACTTGTTTTGCGCCCGGTCCGACATCATAATGGAGAGAGTTGCCATGTTCAGAATGACTGCACGAAGGCTCGTGTTGCTGGCTGTTGCCGGGGTTGGCTTGCTTGGAGCTGCGCGCGCATTTCTTCCTCGGGCCTTTGCCGCGGGGGCTCCGGCGCGTACCGAAGGCGCGAATCCACCGGTCATTCGCTTTGTGAAGAATCCGGAAATGGCCCCGCCGCTGCAGGCGCAGGACCTGCTTGGAAAACCCGTAAACAAAGACAACTGGGCCGGAAAAGTCGTTCTGGTGAATTTTTGGGCGACCTGGTGCCCGCCCTGCCGCGAGGAAATCCCCGAACTGCTGCGCCTCAAAAAAGAATACAAGGATCGCCTCGAGATCGTGGGCATTTCGGAAGATGACGACCCGCCGGAAAAAGTGTTGAAGTTCGTGCGGCAGCAGGGAATGATGTATCCCGTCGTCATGGCCACGCCGGAGTTGATCGAATCCTACGGCGGCGTTCCCGCGCTACCCACATCCTTCCTGATCGACACGCAGGGCAGGGTCGTGCAGAAGCATAGCGGGTTGTACCCGATTGAGGCTTATGACCTCGAAATCCGCTCGCTGTTAGGGATGCCCACGGATGCGCGCGTCGAGACGTTTGTCGATTTGGGTCAGATCTTTTTGAAAAATGCGGCGAATGCGACGGAATTGCCCGGCGTAAGTTTCAAGGGCTTGACCGCCGAGCAGAAGAAGCGGGCCCTTCGCCGGTTGAATTCAGAAAGCTGCACGTGCGGATGCAAGTTGACGCTGTCGCAATGCCGCGTGAACGACGGGGAATGTCCGGTCAGCGCCAAGCTGGCGGCTCAAGTCGTGAAGGAAGTTGCCAGCGGCGCGAAACCGGCGCGAACGCCGCCCGCCGGGCAGGGGACAAGTTCGATCACGCAGTAGTCTTAAGTAGGACAGGCTTCAGCCTGTCGGTTTAGATTTCAGCATATCTCAAATCAAACCCTGACAGGCTGAAGCCTGTCCTACTCGGAGGTGCACGGACATGATGCGAAGCGGAGCGAATTGCAATTCGTCGAGTGATGTCGTCGCCCTTCCCGATCCCGCGGTGGACAATCCGCTGGCAGCGGCGAAGGGGCAGGAAACTGTTGTCGTTGCGGGCGGCTGCTTCTGGGGGATACAGGCGGTGTTTCAACGCCTGAAGGGCGTCCTCCGCGCCACTTCGGGATATTCTGGAGGATCGGCGAACACGGCGACGTATGAGAGGGTGTGCTCGGGCCGCACCGGACATGCGGAAGCCGTCGAAGTTGTTTTCGATCCTTCGCAGATTTCGTTAGGCCAGATCTTGAAAGTGTTCTTTTCCGTCGCGCACGATCCCACGCAACTCGACAAGCAAGGGCCCGATCACGGCTCGCAATATCGTTCCGCGATTTTTTATACGTCGGAGGACCAGAGGCGAATCAGCGAGGCCTATGTAAAGCAACTTGACACAGCCAAGGTGTTCCGCCAGCCCATCGTCACACAGATCGTTCCGCTGGAAGCCTTCTATGCCGCGGAAGATTATCACCAGGGGTATGCGGACCTTCATCCTGAGAACATGTACATCGTGATGAACGACTATCCGAAGGTGGAAAATCTGCGCAAGCACTATCCGTCGCTTTTTGTGGAGAAGAGGTAAGAGAACCTTGGGAAGCGAAAGAAGAAAAGGAACGGCA
>CAVUDA010000004.1:0-26971 GCA_963740035.1 uncultured Acidobacteriota bacterium | reverse complement strand
GCACCGTTCCTCCGAAGCAGAAGCATGTACTGGTTGCTTATCTAGTTTCTCATGGCGAGGGCAGAAAGGCTTATGCGGAGCATTTTCTTCGTGTCCAGTAAGCATCCTTTGAAAGATGTAGGATTGAATCCACGCACGCGCTCTGAATCCACCAATTTGCCGTATACTGCTTCGGGCCTCGGGGCCAAATCGGAAACATCCGAACAATCGGGGAGGAAGCGATGCTGACGCGACGCAAGTTCGTGACGGGAGCGATTGCCGCAGGGGTTCTGCTGCGCACGGAAGGCGGCTTTGCAAAAGCTGCTCAACCGGCCACGCCGGTGAATTTTGAAATCCCGCCGCACGCCTGCGATTGCCACACGCATTTTTACGGCGATCCAAAAGTATTTCCGCTTTCGCCCGCGCACCTGTACATACCCGAGACCTTGCAGCCCGCGGAAATGTCGGCGCTGCACAAGGCTCTGCACATGGAGCGCGTCGTGATCGTGACGCCCAGCGTCTATGGACCGAACAACAATGGCGCCACGCTGTTTGGCATGAAGGCGCGCGGCGCGACCGCACGCGGCATCGCCGTCGTGGACGACAAAACGCCGGACGGCGACTTCGACTCCATGTACCGCGCGGGCGTCCGCGGCGCGCGCGTCATTTCGGGAGTTTCCGGCCCGACCGATCCCGCCGCCGCCCGCCCCATTTATCAGTCCGCGATGAACCGGTTCAAGAATCACAAATGGATGATCGAGCTGTATACGAACCTGGGAGTGATCTCGAACATCAAGGATCTAGTCCATTCTTCTCCGGTGCCGACCGTGTTCGATCATTTCGGTGGCGTGCAGGCCTCGCTCGGCTTGCAGCAGCCCGGCTTCGCCGATCTCCTGGAACTGCTTCGCTCCGGCAGCGCGTACGTGAAGATTTCGGGCGCCTATCGCGCGTCCACAAAGGCCCCCGACTATCCCGACGCCGCACCCTTCGCCAAGGCATTCATCGAAGCCAATCCGGATCGCGTCCTATGGGGCACCGACTGGCCGCATCCCGCGGCTGTACTTCCCGGCGCCAAGCCGAGCGACCCCATGCCGACGTTTCCCATCGACGATGGGCGCCTGCTCAACCAACTCCCTGTCTGGGCGCCCGACCCGGCGATCCGCAAAAAGATCCTGGTCGATAATCCGGCGCGTCTGTACGGGTTCTGAGGCCGCGGTAAAAGAAAGGGCTGTGGTTTCGCCGAATTCGGGGAGGACTTGAAGGAAGCAGAAGAACCCCACCCTTCGCGAGGCACGAAGGACGGGGTTCCCGGCAAACTCACAGAGCGCTAAGAAACGCGATCAGATCAGCCTTCTCTTGGGCAGTAAAACCTATGTTGAAACGCTTGTCATAGAATGTGAGGACATCCGCCAGGCTTCCGCCCGAGCCATTGTGAAAATAAGGCGCGCGGCTGGCAAGTCCGCGAAGAATCGGACCCTTAACTTTTCCAATGTCCACCCATTTCCCGGTAATGAGCGCGCGCCCCGGATCAGTGGTCTTCACGATTTCCTTGGTGGTGTTGTTTTTCAAGGTGAAGACCGGAAGGTAGCTGACATCCAGCGGACTCGTCGGGTCCGCGACACCGATGTTCAATGGCACAGAAACGGAATGGTCGCCCACGTTGGGCGAGTCATGACAAGTTCCGCACGTGCCGGAAAACGATGCCGGGAGCCCGACCACATCGTTTATGCCCCCGACGCCAGAAATGATAATCGGTTTCGAATTGAACAGCGCTTCACCGCGGGCGATGCTGGCTCGCCGGCCAAGCGAATTCGTCCAAGCGTCAAACAAATTGAAGATCTTGGGGTTGAAGGGCGCCGCGGTGGGATTGAACATGAAGCTCGGCGGGAAGGAATCGTTGATGCCGATAAAAAATTGCTGTGAGGCGAGCGCTACGGGGCCGCCGGATGCTCCGTCATCATTCAGAAAGCCAGCAAAGTAGTCGATGGCTTGGGCGGTTCGCAAGGACGTCTCGAACTCCACGATGTCTTGTACCTGCGCTGGCATGGGAATCGCCCCTTGCGCGTGTCCGGTGGTAGCGTCGATGGCTTGATGAGCCAAGTCTGCCAGCAAAGCAGAATCAGGGTCGGGGTAGGTGATCTTCTGGGTGCTCGGTGGCGTAGACTCGCGCCCATCCGCCATGACGGTGCTGAGAAACTTCAGGTTTGTCGCCGGCAGAGGACGTCGGTACATCGAAAGTGTCGAGGTATCGCCGCATCCATAAGGATTACTGACGTTTTCCACCGTGAATTCGGCGCCAGCAGGCACGGATAAAGAAATTCGAATCAGGCCCCTGCTTAGCAGCAAACTGTAGGCTTTACGGCGCCCTTCCAGCGTCGATGTGTCGATGTCGTGGTCGCAGTTCGAACCGTCGTTGGTTCGGAAGATGGGATCCAAACCTCGGGTCAGAAGGAAGCGCACTTGTACTTCTATTGCGGAAACACTCCACCCCTCCCCCGGTAAGTGGCAGGAGGAGCAGGACCGTCCATTGGTTCCGAGCGATTGGAAGAACGCCCCGGTCAAACTGATCGGAGTATTGTTGATGTTGTAGGTTTCCAGGAATCCGCTACCGTTCGGAAACGGGGTCTTGTTGGGGAGCGATTGCGCACCTGTACTCAATCCCATAAGCAGCGCCGTGATAAATACGGCGATGATCTTGAGCTTCATCGTGGTCTTCCTTTCGCTTTTGCAGTCGGAGTCCTCGCTTCGGTCCGATTGCACCGAAGGTTCCGGAATTTCCTTTGCGGGAACGATCTTCAGGGACGTGGCGTGGAATTATAAAGAAAGGAGTGCTATAAACTAGACCCTAAAAAGGCTATGAAGCATCTTACCCATTCTTCTTAAGGATGTCCCATGGGTCTACAGCATCGCCCGATGCAGCCAAAAGATGTTGCCGAGTGCGCTGAGATCATAGCGACGCATCCGGTTATTGGACCGCGATATGGAAGTGCGATCTCGGATTTGCGTCCGGCGTGGCTCCGATTGCTCGAAAGCGAAGCCAAGATCGCCAGGGTTATCGAGGAAGTCGACGGATCTCATGCCACGATTTGCTTCGTGGGGGTGAGCGTATTTGTTGGCGACGATTTCGTGTGTGAATTGAAGAGGGCGCCGCTTTTCTGGTTTGGACCAGAGCTGGCACGACGGATCGTGCGAGGAGATTCTCCGCTACTCTCTGGCAGGCAGGTCCGAGAGGCAAACTCACGCGGCGGGCTGAACACAGTCACATGGGAAGGTTGCATTCGCCCGGGATTTGAGTCACACACCGAAGTTCATCGGAAAATTCTCAACGTGTTTATTGAGGCGCATCGCGGTTACCTTTGGAAGGAGGCAATTTCCTCTCAGATCGAAAGTGTGGAGCGGCTGCAGTGGTTGCTCAAAACCGGCGGCCTGCTGTGGGACCCAAAGCGTGGCCGTTACGTTGAGCCCTCGGAAAAGCATCCGCAGGAAATCATGAGGAAACCCCACATTCTTGGCGTGACACGAGAGATAGAGCACCAAAGGCCCGGCTCATGGGTTGGTGCCCTCTTCGATTATCATCCGCCGCAAATCGGCTTCAGCCAGGGCGAACAGAGGCTGCTGCTTTCAGCCCTCTCAGGGCGAACCGACGAGGAGTTGTCCGCCGATCTGGGCACTTCCGTTTCCACCGTCAAAAACACATGGCGCTCGATCTATAATCGCGCGGTCTCGCGCCTGCCGGAACTATTTCCAGAGCACTCGCGGTCGGATGCGCGAATCTCCGAGCGCGGGAAGGAAAAAAAGCGCCACCTTCTGGCTTACCTCCGCGAGCACCCCGAAGAACTGCGGCCGGTATCGCGAAAGCTCCTGGAGCAAGCCGTTGCCCAACAGGGCCTCACACGCAAGTACAGGCGTGCATGAGTAGCTCACTTCAAAACTCCAACCTTTCGCGTCGCAGTTGGCGCCTTCCACTCAGGGAAGCACAGAATACAGTGAGGGTGTGATTACTTTGTGGCCTTGGAGGAGGCGGGTTGGCCAATTCTATCTGCAAATGATTTCTCTTCCGACGGCACGCAAATCTCTTCCAACAATTCGTCCTTTGGCCGCAGCTTCATATTTCTATGGGGGCCCACGATGGGCTCGCTGTAGGCCTTCGGGTCGGTGACCGTAATGTCGTAGAGGATGGTTTCGCGGTCCACGCGGTGGTAGCGCTCGGTGACGCGCATTTCTTCGCTGTGCGGATAGCCCGTAGAGCCGAGCCAAGTTTGGTCATTGAAGCCGGCGGACTCAACGATGAACGTGTCGTCTCCTTCCCAGTGGCCGATGGCGTAGCCGTACCACGTTGGATCGGCGTCCTTGGGAAGAGAGCGGCCGTCGGTCCAGATCGAGCGGTATTCGTGGTCGCGTTCGAAGAACTGGATCACCCGGCCGGGGGCTTGAACGAATTCGAATAGCGTGTACATGAACATGACGCGCGGGAAACCCATGGGGTCGCATTGCAGGATGGGGTCATTGCCGCCTGGAGCGCGTTTTCGTCCGTAACCGGGCTTTTCTTCGTCATACTTTGCTTGCGCCCACGGCGTCATCGGAGGGATCAGATTGTCTGGAGCAATGGGTTCGGAGCCGCCGTTTCCTTCGTAGTGCCAGACTCCGGAGAGGTCTCGCTTCGGGGCGGGTGCGGGCGCGGCTTTCGGAGTCGGCTGTTGCTGAGCGGCGACGGGGAGCGCGGCGAATGACAGAGCTAATAGCATTGCCAGCCCGCATCTCCGCATAAGATCGCACTGGGAATTTTTGTTGAGTGGCGCAGGCCCCGACCGAGTCGGGATCTTCGACTTCAGCCTGTGGGGGTTCGTCCTTGCAAGGACGAAAACCCACAGGCTGAAGCGTGTGCTACTTGAACCTCGCACATCGATGGTGAACATGCTCGCTACTTCGCGGGATTGTGGGCAGCGGGTTCGCGGATTCTCTTCGCAAACTCATTCTCTAGCGACCAGACACAGGGCTGCTCTTCAATCTCTTCGTGCGGCTTGAGCTTCATGATTCTCTGCGGCGCGACGATGGGCTTCGTGTAAGCCATCGGGTCGGTGACCGTCATGTCGTACACGATGGTGTCGTGGTCGATGCGGTGGTAGCGTTCGGTGACGCGCATTTCCTCGCTATGCGGAAAACCTGTGGGACCAAGCCAGGTCTTGTCATTGAAGCCGGACGATTGCACGACGAAGGTGTCGTCGCCTTCCCAATGGCCGATCGCGTAACCGAACCACGTCGGGTCGGCATCGGTGGGAAGCTGCCGCCCATCGGTCCAGATAGGACGCCATTCGTGTTCGCGCTCCCAGAATTGGAGCACGCGGTTGTGCAGTTGAACGAGTTCATTCGGGGTGGGCATGAACATGACGCGCGGGAAGCCGATCGGATCGCACTGCAGAATGGGGTCGTTTCCGCCCGGGGCGCCTCTGGGGCCATATCCGGGTTTCTCTGTGTCGAACTTGGCTTTCGCCCACGGTGTCATAGGAGGCATGTCCTTGTCGGGAGTCATGCTATCCGCGCCGCCGCTTCCCTGATATTGCCAGACACCGGAGAGGTCTCGTTTTGGAGCGGGCGCTGATGAGGATTTCGAGACGGATTGCTGCGGGGCGGCCTGGGCGCGCGCGATGGTCGAAAAAGCCAGCGCCGCCACTGCGGATCCCAGCAGAAATGTCATCAGAGGATGTGGGCGACTTCGCACCTTGCGCCTCCTACCGGTTGCAAAAAAAATTAAGTTAAACAGCGACTGTGGATCGAATGTACGCGCGGCAAAAACCACACAGCTCCGCCGCGGCGGATGGCTGTGCTACCGGATGTCCATCTTCAATTCGTGGCCATCGGCAAACACGATCTTCCCCATTTTGTTGCCGGAGAAGCCGACCGGCGCGCCGTTTTTGGCGGGGGCGAGAGTAATCGTAATTTGGTCGCCGGGCTTGACGGAGGTCCTGGTCCAGGTATTCCGCCGCAGGATTCCCGGACTCTGGCTTTCGATCGCCCAATTTACGACCGCGCCCTTGTCGTCCTTCACGTCCAGGAAAATCTGGCAATGCGGATTGGCCCACACAAATTCCGTCACGGTCCCTGAGATGGTGATCCAATGCTCCTCGTCGTAAGCGGAATTTCCGTGGTGCGCCCACACCGGGCCGCAAACCGCGAGAAGACCTGCGATCAAGAGAATGGAAGTTCCAAGCTTGAGATTCATGCGACACCCTCGCAAATCAAATCTGCCCGTCTGCACTTGATTGGTCCCTGCCATCGTTTCTAAAGATCGGGCAGTTCCTTGCCGTCGGCGAGCACGATCTTCTTCAGGCGCAAAATCTTCGTCCCATTCTTGGATTGAAACCCGATGGCGGTGATGACGTCGCCGGGCTTCAGCGTGTTCTTATCCCAGTCGCCATTGCGGACGAGCATCGCCGGACTCCGGGCTTCGCAGATCCATTTTTCGATCTCGCCTTTATCGTTTTTTGCGTCCAAGAAAATCTGCACGTGGGGATTGATGAATTCGAAGTTTGTCACGGTCGCTTTTACGGTCACGAGCTTATCCGTGTCGTAATTCGTTTCTCCGTGATGCGCCGGGACCGGCGCCGAAACATAAAGAGCAGCGAAAATAATGCCCAGAACGAGCAGCAAGTTTTTCATTTCCTAAGCCTCCAGCAAATAGTGACCCAAGCCGGACACACGATTCCGGGAACTTCATCGCTTGGAAAGTGGCTGAAAGAAATATCCCACTTCGATTGGAGACGTGTCAATCCCAAAGTCGCTACTTCGCGGGTTTGACCTCGCTGTTTTCAATTTCATCGAAGGTATCCTGGTCTTCGCAGAATAGTTCCGCCAAAGTCCACGTCGGCCTCAACAGGAAATCCAGGTGCGCGGTCCAGGTTTTGGTGTACGCCTTCGGATCCTCGACGGTGATGTCGTCCGTCAAATGAAAATGGTTGGGCCGCCGGATCCGCTCGATGAGGTGAAGCGCTTCGCTGTGCGGGTGGCCGACGCGGTCCAGCCAAGTCTTGTCGTTGAAATTCACGGTGTCCGCGACGAGCGTGTCGCCCTCCCAATGCCCGATCGCGTCGCCCATCCACAAGGGACCGAGAGTCGTGTCATGCTTGCGGCCGTCCGTAAATATCTGATGGCGCACCGAGTCATATTCAAAAAGCATGATGACTTCGCCGGGCGTTTCCACGACCTGCATGGGGAATGGATGCATAATAACCCGAGGGTACCCGGGTGGAGTACAGGTGTGGTAAATAGGGTCATTCGTTTCCGCGAGGGGATAAGAACGGGTCCCGAAGGAGGATTTTGCGGCCTTGTATTGCGCCACGCCCCAGGGCGTCATGGGGGGCTCCTCGTCAGTGAGCTCATACATCCAGAACCGCTCCACGACGGTGAGCGGCCGGGGACGGTCGAGCATCCAGACCCCTGATAAGTCATGCGCCGGGTCTGAATCGGAAACCTTCGCCGCCCCGGCTGGCTGCTTGGTTTGAGCGAAGGCCACCGCGAAAAAACTCAATGCAATCGCGAAGGCAAACGCAATTCCCAGTGGATGCTTTCGCATTTTGAAACGCCTCCCCGGACTCGAAATCCCTTTTTTAAGCTCAGTTTTGCGAATCATACACTGTGGTGGTTCGATGCCGTCAAGGCCAATTCAAACTCGGCCTGCGCAATCGAGCGATCACTGCCGCATGTGGGTCGACTCCCGCTGAAACCGCGGGCCGAGCCTTCTACTTCGCCGGTGCGGCCGCATCCTTATCGATCTTCTGGAAACTCTCCTCATCCTCGCAGAATTGTTCCGCCAGGGTCCATTTCGGCTTCAATACGAATGGCAGATGCGCGGTCCAGGGTTTCGTATACGCTTTCGGGTCTTCGATGGTGATGTCGTCAACTAAATGATCGTGGTCAACCCGCCGGATGCGCTCGACCACGTGGAGAGCTTCGCTGTGCGGGTGTCCCATGCGGTCCAGCCAGGTCTTGTCGTTGAAATTCACCGTATCCACGATAAGAGTGTCTCCCTCCCAACGCCCGATCGAGTCGCCCATCCACAAGGGACCGAGAGCGGTGTCATGCTGGCGGCCGTCCGTGAATATCTGATGCCGGAGGGAGTCCCACTCGAAAAGCAAGATGACTTCGCCCGGCGTTTGAACGATCTGCATCGGCAATGGATAAAGAAAAGCAATCGGGAAGCCGATGGGCGCACAGGTGTGATACAGGGGATCGGTGGTTTCCACGAGGGGATAAGCATGAGGTCCGAAAGAGGCCTTGGCCGCATTATATTTCGCCTGGGCCCAATCCGTCATGGGAGGCGCCTCAGGAGTGTACGTGTAGGCCCAGTATCGCTCCTGAACCCGAATCAGACGGGGATGGTCGTCGAACCATACACCTGACAAGTCGTGCGCCTGGTCCGAGCTCGATGTCTTCGGCGCCTCGGCTGGATTTTTGGTTTGAGCAAATGCCGCCGGCAAAAAACTCAATCCCATGGCGAATGCTAAGGCAATGCCCAGTGAATCCTTTCGCATCTTAAGACTCCTCCCCGAACTCGAATCTCCGCGGGCTATTTCGCCGGGGCCGCCGCGTCCTTGTCCAACTTCTGAAAACTCTCTTCATCTTCACAAAATTGCTCTTGCAGAGTCCACTTCGGCCTTAACCCAAATTCGATATGCGTCGTCCAGGGCTTCGTGTAAGCCTTTGGATCCTCGATGGTGATGTCGAGATCCAGATGCGTTTGATCCTTCCGCCGGAATCGCTCGACCACATGCAGGGCGTCGCTGTGCGGGTGCCCGATGCGATCGAGCCACGTCTTGTCATTAAAATTCACGGTGTCCGCAACCAACGTATCTCCCTCCCAATGCCCGATCGAATCGCCCATCCACAGCGGGCCGAGGGTCGTGTCATGCGCACGGCCGTCCGTAAAAATTTGATGCCGGATGGAATCGTACTCGAAAAGCACGAGGACCTCGCCGGGCATCTGAACGATCTGCATGGGAAATGGGTGAAGATAGATGCGCGGCAGGCCGGGCGGACTACAGTCGTGGTAAAGCGGATCGTTAGTTTCCGCCAAGGGATAAGCTCGGTCCCCGAAGGAGGACTTGGTCGCATCGTATTGCGCCTGGCCCCACGCAGTCATGGGAGGTTCCTCGGCATTGAACTTAAAGATCCAATACCGCTCGCTGACCGTGACGGGCCGAGGACGGTCATCGAACCAGACTCCTGACAAGTCACGCGCCTGGTCTGAAGTTGCGGTCGCCGGCGCCTTGGTTTGCGGTTTGCTCTGAGCGGCTGCTTTCGATGAAAAGCTTAAGGCGATCGTCAACGCGAGTGCCCCGCCGAATCTATGAATGCGCATTTCGAAACTCCTCCCTGGGCTCGGATTCCCTTCTTTGAATTCAATTGAGGAGGATCATACCCCGCGAGTGTTTGCCGCCGTCAAGATGAATTCGCGTGGCGCGCCAAAATTGAGATAAAGCCATTTCATATCAAATCTTTTGTGGGTCGCGGCTATACAGGCTGCGGAAAAAATGTCTTGTTTTGTCATTCTGAGCGAAGAATCTCTCGTCGATTTAAGTATAAGAAAAGAAACAAAGAGAGATTCTTCGCTTCGCTCAGAATGACAGCGCTTTGAGTTTTTCCGCAGCCTGTGCAGCCGCGACGTGGAAGCTAAGGAAAAGTGGGCTTCAGCCCCTGGCGGCCTGTCGAGTTTAGGTGGCTGTAAATTTATGAGATGAAATCCACGATTCGGGAAACAGACGAGACGCGCTTGGAATTTCTCAGGCGGCAACTCTTACAGGTTATCTTTCACCGTGCCGTCCGCGAGCGTGAGTTTCTGAAGGCGCATGACGGTTGTTCCGTTCTTGGCTCGAAAACCAAAAACCGTGATGACGTCTCCTGGCTTGAGCGTATTCTTGTCCCAGCCGCCCACACGGACCAGCATCGTCGGACTCCTCATTTCGCAGTCCCATTTTTCGATTTCGCCTTTGTCGTTTTTTACATCCAGGGTAATTAGGGTGTGGGGATTGATGAACTCGAAGTCCGACACGGTCCCTTTAACGGACACGACCTTGTCCGTATCGTAGTTCGCTTCTCCGTGATGCGCCAGGAGCGGGGCCGAGCCAAGAAGCGCTGCGATGGTTACAGCCAGAAAGAGCGCGAATTTCTTCATTTTCCAAGCCTCCCGATAAAGGCGAATCAAGATGAAATTACTTTTGCAAAAAACCATCGGCGATAGAAGAACAATCTACTTCAAATATCACATCGAGAGCGGACGGTGTCAATGTCACCTTCGGCGCCCGTCAATCCCCTGGAAATAGCCGGAAATCAGTGACATCCACGGGGAAAGTAGCCCACTTATTTCGGCGGCGTGGCCCCGCTTTTATCGAAGTTTTCAAAGCTGTGCTCGTCCTCGCAGAACTGTTCGCCCAAAGTCCAGGTCGGCTTTAACACAAAATCCAGGTGCGCCGTCCAGGGCTTCGTGTACGCCTTGGGGTCTTCGATCGTGAGGTCGTCTGTCAAATGGCCGCGGTCAACACGCCGGAAGCGCTCGACCAGGTGAAGTTGGTCGCTGTGCGGATGCCCGACGCGATCAATCCAGGTCTTGTCATTGAAATTCACGGTGTCCACAACCAGCGTTTCTCCGTCCCAGTGCCCAATCGAGTCGCCCATCCACAAAGGACCAAGCGTCGTGTCGTGCGCCCGGCCGTCCACATAAATTGGATGCCGGAGGGAGTCGTACTCAAAAAGAACAAGGATTTCGCCGGGCGTCTGAACGATTTCCATGGGAAAGGGATGAAGATAAACCCGAGGGAGTCCCGGAGGAGTACAGCTGTGATAAAGGGGATCGTTCGTTTCCGCAAGGGGATACGTGTGAAGTCCGAAGGAGGATTTGGCCGCGTCGAATTGCGCCTGTCCCCAGGGCGTCATCGGAGGCGCGTCCTTGCTGAATTCGTAATTCCAGTATCGCTCCACGACAGGCGCCGTCCGCGGATGGTCTTGGCTCCAGAGCCCTGACAAATCGTGCGGATCGAAGGAAAAAGAGGCAACCGTCGCCGCGGACGGTGCTTTCGTTTGAGCGGATGCCGCAAAGGAACAGCTCAAAACAATCGCGAGCGCCAACACGATTCCAAATGGCCTACCTCGCATTTCAAAACTCCCCCCGAGTTTCAAATTCACACCTTGGAAATAATTTGAGTAAATCATACACTGCTGAAGTTCCCATACGTCAAGACCGATTCGGAGACCGGGCCGACAGCCCGAATCTTAACTCAAACCCCGCCCATTCCAGATTGGACTGAAACCGTCAATCCAGGTCAGACGGAACGAAATATCCCACTTTATTGTTCGGGGCGGAGCCGTACCACATGCGGCCCTGCGCGTCGAGGAAGAATTCCTTCATCATGTTTTCCGGGTGGGCGTAGGGAAATTCGGTGACCTTGCCGGTTTTGGGATTCAGGCGGCCGATGACGTCCATTTCGTCGGACGAGTACCAGATGTTGTGATTGCGGTCGATGCCGAGCGCGTATGGCGTCGCTCTTGGTCCTGGCAAATCATATTCCTTAAACGTTTGAGTCTTCGGATCGAACCGCCCGATCTTGCCGCCCTGATATTCCGCGTACCAGACGATGCCGTCGTCGTCAATTTCGATGCGGCGCGGCCAACCACCCTTCGACGGCGGGGCCCATCGTGTAACTTTGCCCGTATTGGCATCGACCATCCCGATTTTTCCTTCCGGGTAAAATTCCGCGAACCAGACATTCCCGCTCTTGTCGAGTTCGACGCCGTAGGGCGAAAACGTGTCCGGAAAATGAGAAAACTCGTTGTTCTTGGGGTCGTAAACGGTCAGATTGTTGAACACGGCCGTCCCCCACACGCGCCCTTTCGAATCGACACGCACGGTGTGTTTCGAACCGCCGTCCTCGAGTCCTTCCATTCCGGGCTTGTAGGTGTCCTGGTACTCCGTGATGAGCTTCGTTTTCGGATCCCAGCGGCCGACTTTGTTCGCGGCCTGCTCGGAGATCCACACGGAGCCATCCGGCGCGGGCACGGCGGAATGAATGCCGGCAGGAAATGAATTCGGCGCCGTAAATTCCTGGACGACGCCCGTCTTCGGGTCGAGCCACCCGAGCGTGTTCGCCGAACCCATGTCCGGAATCCAGAGTTTTCCGTTCTTGTCCGGAGCGGCGCTGAACGGCATGCGATTCGGCCCGGGCATGTCGTATTCGACGTAAGTGATTTTCAAACCCTCATCGCTGACGGGGCGAAGCGTGGCTTTGTATCCCGGCAGGGCGGCGGGAGATTTCGGCAGCTTGGCATCCGCGCCAAAGGCGTCGTTCAAATAATTTGTAAGGACGGCGGCATCCTCCTCATTGATGTGATTGCCGAGGCGCGGGTGGCGCGTGGTGAGCATGAAGTTGACCGCTTGCGTCCATCCGTCGTGGTCGCGTTTCACCGCGGCCATGCGGGATTGGAAACCGTGGCAGGCAAAACAGTTCCCGTTAAGGATGTCCTTGCCTTTTCCAGCGGGCAGCAGCACTTTGCCTTGATACAAAGAAAGATCGGCCCAGCGCACGGCACCCTGCTGGAGAGCAAAATCGAGTGAAGAAGTGTCCCCCGCGGCGAGTTTCACGCCGGTGCGGGGATCGGCCGTGTACCCTGTTGCCGTCACGCGGATTTGATACTCGCCCGGCGGCAAATCCTGTATGCGGTAACGGCCCTGGCTGTCGGACAGGACGTTCACGGTAATTTTGGATTGCATATTCTGGGCGTGCACGAACGCGCCCCGAAAAGGCACGCCGGCGGGGTCCTTCACGACGCCGGAGAGGGTCGCGTCCGCCGCACCGTACGCAAACGCGGCGCAAATAATGACAAGCCCCAGCGCTTTCCAAAAAAGATTCATGGATCGTCTCCCTCTTCGCTTCGCAGTTCGCGAAGGCCCGGCTGACAGTTTGGACGAGGTTGAATCTTCGATCACGGAAACCCTCATATCGTTCGAGCCGTATTGCGGCAATTCTACCATGGTAACAGCCAGCCGAGCCGCGATGCATTCTTGTGGCGCCGGCGTCTCGCCGGCGGTTTTCGGTCGCTCACCCCTCTTAAAACCGCCGGCGGGACGCCGGCGCTACAATGCTCGCTTCTCAGAATTGCGTTATTTTTATTTGGCCTGCATGCCTCGGGCTTTGATTGAGGGCAGCGCATCCGGTCCTGAAAGGAATTTAATCAGCGCATGTGCAGCTTCGGGATTTTTCGCATTCGCGCTGACGGCAGCGGAGAAACGGACGTAACCTTGAAACTCGTCGGGAAACGGTCCCAGCAGCTCGAGGCTTTTCACCGGCAAAATTTCGCTGACAAGCGTGATGCCAAAATCCGCTTTCCCTTCAGCGACAGCCCCGTTCGTGCCGTCCGAGGTATCAAAGAGCAGGGTCTTGGCTTTCATGCTGTCGGCGATTCCAAGCGTATCGAGCATTCGCGTGATGTAGGGCGTGCTCGCTCCGATGGAACCATAGGCGATCGCTTTGGCGCCAAGCATCGCGCGCTTAAGCGCCTCGGGCGTGCTGATGTCCGGCCGGGCCGCTCCTTTGCGAATGCCGATGCCCACGCCCACGCGGCTGATTGGAGTACCTTCTCCTCCCACCGTCTTCCCTTCCTTGCTCAATTGGGCGATGCTTTCCACGGTCACGATCACCGCGTCGAAGGGCTCGCCCGCGTCGATTTCCTGCTTCAGTGCGGCCGTCGGACGGTATTGAACCGAGATCGTGTGCCCGATCGCATGCTCAGTTTGCGGAAGCAAATCTTCAATCACGGCTTTGATGCCGTTCGAGGCCAGCACGCGAACTTCGGATGTCTGCGCGGCTGCTCGTTGTGAAAATAGAAGCGCGCATGCCAGCGCGACCACAAAAATCGAATATTTTCGCATGTCTACCTTCCTTTTTGTCGCCTTTGGTTTATTTCGCTCGTCGAACCGTACGATATCACTACTTGGAAGGCTAGCGAATAGTGCCTGTGCCTCCGCGGTGCAATCTCCCGAACCATTGTCCAACTGTTTCCTAATTTATCGTTCGCTGGCTCATCTCCCTCGAAAAGCCGGGGCGGCGGGTTATACTAATAGTGGTGATACTAGGAGAAGATGTCCTAGCGTTTTCAAATCGAAATCGAGCGGGAAGCGGACGGCCGCTGGATCGCTGAAATCCCTAGCCTGCCCGGCGTAATGGTCTATGGCAAGACCAAGCGGGGCGCGGTGCGTTCGGTGAAAGCTCTGGCCCTGAGCATTCTCGCAAATACTCCTACCAAAACCTGCAACTAGATGACGAATTAGCGGATCGAACCCGTCTCAGTTTCCACAAATACTTCGTGTTCCAGGCCCAGGTCACGTGCGGAAGGCGTGAGGATGGTCTTGCGTCCGATGAAGATTTTTTCGCTGCGCGTCATGGCGCGGCGCACATCGTTTTCGCTGACGAAGGCTTGTATTTCGATTGTGATTTTCGCGGGAGGCTCAGGCTTTTTCCCGACGTCGAGAGCAGGAGGGGAAGAGACAGGCGCTCCCACAGTTTTCGTGGCGCTGGGTAAAGCTGCAGTGGAAGGGTCTGCGTTCTCCGCCTTCGCCTTTGTAGCCGAGCTAAAAAAGCGGCCCGCGATTTCGGCGGCGATGGATGATGGGCTTGCCGATTCTTTCGGCGCGGGCGCAGCGACGGGGATGGTCTTTGGCGCGCCACTCCCGCGAGCGATTCCTTGCGCCGCGAGCACATTTTCGACCACGCGAGCGATCGCCACGCGATCCACGCCGCCGGTGGATGCTGCGGCAGTGGATGCGGCAGGCTTCTTTTCTTCCTGCTTTGCTTCATGGGATGATGGCGCAATCGGCGGTGATACTGGCGCAGAGGCTCGCGCCGCCTGCATGCTCACTTTTTCCTGGACCGCTTCTGGCTCGGGCGAATTCGTAGTCCCCGCCATGCGCTGGTCCGCCGGTACGGTGCGATGCTCGACCCCGCGCGTTTCCCAGGCGATGCGTTTCACGTTCATCAAGTGCTGCGGGCCGATATTGTCCGAAGTGATGTTCCCGCCGGGCGCGCCGCAGCCGAGCGTCATCGCCGGAAAAAGATTCGTCGAGTAGCCGATCGATCCGTGCACCGACGCGCTGTTCACGACCACGCGAAACGCGGGCATGGCCTCGCCGAACTCCAGAATCGCGGAGCGATTCTGCGAGTGGATCGCGCAGGTGTGCCCCAGCCCGCCGAATTCCAGCAGACGGCGGCATAGCGCGATTCCCGCAGCAGAGGTTCGACACGGAATAAAATGCAAGAATCGGCGACAACTTTTCCGCCGAGAGAGGATACTCGCGCCCCACTTGTTCCGGTTCGAGGCGCGCGATCAGCACGCGCGTCGCGGGCGGCGCCTTGATACCCGCCATCTCGGCAATCACGGTCGCGGCGCGGCCGACGATTTTCGTATTCGGCGTATGCGATCCCGGCAGGAACACAAGGCGCGCCACTTTCTCCATTTCTTCTGGCGAAAGAAAATACGCGCCCTGCCGGCGGCATTCCTCGAGCGCTCGCTCGCCCACTGACTCCTCGGCGACGATGGCCTGCTCGGACGAGCAGATCGTTCCGTAATCAAATGTTTTTCCGGCGATGATGTCCGCGACGGCCTTGCGCACGTCGGCGGTGCGCTCGATGAACGCAGGCACGTTGCCCGGCCCGACGCCGTAAGCCGGTTTGCCCGAACCGTAAGCGGCGCGCACGAGGCCCGTGCCGCCCGTCGCCAGAATCACGCCGACCTCGGGCCGCCGCATCAGCTCGCGCGTGCCTTCGAGCGTCGTGTGCTGCATGCACTGGATCAGCCCTTCCGGCGCGCCCGCCGTGAGCGCGGCGCGATCGAGCAGCGTGGCCGCCTGGCAAATGCATTTGATGGCGGAGGGATGCGGACTCAGCACAATCGCGTTCTGGGCCTTCACGGAAATAATTGTCTTGTAGATCGCGGTCGAGGTTGGATTCGTGGAAGGAATCACCGCCGCGACAACGCCGATGGGAGACGCCACTTCGACGATGCCCTTTTCGCGGTCCTCGCGCAGAATTCCGACGGTGCGCATGCCACGAATCGCGCTCGGCACATTCACCGCGGCAAGCGTATTCTTCACGATTTTATCGGGAACGTTGCCGAATCCGGTTTCTTCCACGGCCGTGCGCGCCAGCGGCTCCGCGTTTTCCGCAGCCGCTTTCGCGCAGGCTTCCACGATGGCGTCGACTTGTTCCTGGGAAAATGCCGCGAATTTTTTCTGTGCGGCGGCGGCTCGGGCCGCCAGTTCGCGGGCTTCTTGAATGGAGATGAGGTCGCGATCGCGCAGGCTCAAAACGCTTTACCTTCTCCTACGAACGTCGTTGCTGAACTCGGCCAAACTTCGCCGGCGGGGATTTGCGCAAATGGCCGCCAAAATCACCGCCCGCCGCGGCCGGCTACAGAATTATTTTTTCACTCCCGGCGGCGCACCGCCTCCGGGCAAAATCTTTTCGACGTGCTCGTGCGGGCGCGGAATCACATGCACGGACACCAATTCGCCCACACGGCGCGCGGCAGCCGCCCCTGCGTCCGTCGCCGCTTTCACAGCGCCCACGTCTCCCCGCACCATCACCGTGACATATCCCGAGCCGATATATTCCTTGCCGATGAGGATGACGTTGGCGGCCTTCACCATGGCATCGGCAGCTTCAATCGAAGCGACCAGGCCCTTGGTCTCAATCATCCCCAATGCTTCGTTGGACATGCGCTCCTCGTCTCGGCTCGTCCGGGACATCCAATCCATTCACACTGCGGCGTGTCACCGGGTGCGCTGAGACTAGCATGGCATACGAGGTGAATCAAGAAAATGCGGGTGGAAGGCCTTTGCGTTACTGTGGAAATCGCGCCGCGGAGCCTTTTAACTAGCCGCCGGCAGCACTCCGATTTTTGCCGCGGCCACGCCGTTGCGCGTCGTGTTCTTGATCGCGTACATGGCCTCGTCGGCCAGGTGCAGCAATTCCACCTTGGTCTTCGCGTCCGACGGATACGACGCCACGCCTATGCTCGCGGTGAAGTGGACGTCCAGCCCTTCGGTGTTCAGCCAGCGCGTCTCTCCGATCAATTTATGCAGGCGGCGGGCGACCACAAACGCGTTTTCCTTCGAGGCCTGTGGCAGCACGATCACGAATTCATCGCCGCCGTAGCGAAACGCGAAATCGATCCTGCGGCAGGCGCTCTTCACGATCTGCCCCACTTCGGCGAGAAGCTTCGATCCGATCAGGTGTCCGTGCGTGTCATTGATGGCCTTGAAGTGATCGAGGTCGATGAACACCACGGAAAATTCGTAGCCGTAACGCTGCGAGCGGTAAATTTCCGTTTCCAGAATGAAATCCATGTGCCGTGCGTTATAGAGGCTCGTGCAATCGTCTGTGATGGTCAGCTCGTGGATACGCTTGACGTGACGCGCGTTTTCCAGAGCGATCGCGGCAAAATCCGCCAGCGCCTCCAGCAGCGCGAGATCGCGCTCCATGAAGCCTTCCCGCTCCACGCAATTGATCAGCTCGATGACGCCCAGGCAATGGTCGCGGTATCGCACCGGAACGGCGACGATCGAGCGCGTCTCCATCTTCGTTTGTTCATCGACCTTGGCGAAAAATCGAGTGTCCTTGCTCACGTCGGGAACAATCACGGCTTCGTCATGTTGCGCCACCCAGCCGGCGATTCCCTGCCCCATCTTGATTCGCACGTCCTTCAGCGCCTGCGCGCCCTTGCCGACCGCCAGCTCGAAATACAGATCCTGCTTGATTTCATCGACGAGGAGGAGCGACCAGGTGTCCGGGCGGAGAAATTCGTCGATCTTTTCCATGATGGTGCGAAGGACTTGATCGAGTTGCAGGGAGGAAGTAAGCGCCTTGCCCAGCTCGTGGAACACCGCGATTTCGCCCGCCTCGCGTTGTTCTCCCCGAGCCGTTGTGCTGCGGCGCCGGTCGACGCCAGAAAAATTCTCAGTCGTGGTCACTGAACGCCTTGGTGCCAGAGTCTATCGCGGGTCACCCGCCGGTTCGCGGAAGGTGTTGGGGCACTAGAAATTATAGGCAACTCTTGTCAATCTGTGCAACGGCGACTTCAGAGGGTGTTGCTCGAAAGTAAAAAGCCACATAGATTGACACTTTCGGCAGGGTTTTCCGTGAGATTGACACTCCCGCGCCGCCCGCCTATATTCGCTGGGATCAACGGGCCGAAAAAGAACAATGACCACTGGCACTTTTGGCGAGAGCCTGAAACGCGAACGGGAATTGCGGGGCGTCACTCTGGAGGAAATTTCCGCCGCCACGCGAATTGCCGCGCGCTTCCTGAAGGCCATTGAAAACGAGGAGTGGGATCAGCTGCCCGGCGGGGTTTTCAACCGGGGATTTGTGCGGGCCGTGGCCCGCTATCTCGGCCTCGATGAAGAAAATACTGTCGCGGAATATACCCTGGCTGTCGGCGACCGCCCCAGTGTTCCTGTCTGGACCGGCAGCCCTCCCGTGGTCACGCCGGAGCAGCCCTGGCTGGCCTGGATCGTTGCCGCCGTCGTTGTCCTAGCGTTGCTGGGCGGAAGCTGGTTCGGCGCGCGGCGATTGCTTGCCTGGCGCGCTGCAAGGCGGGCTGCGGCGGTAAGTGCCGAGTCATCTCCCGCGTCCTCTGGCGGCCCACAGCAGACCGCAGATGCGCCCGCTTCCGCAAACAACGGCACAGCAATCCCTGACGTTCAGGATGCAATACCAGTGGCGCCGGCAGCGGCCACGGATTCCGCGCCTGCGTCTGCGCCCACTTCGACGGCGAACGACCTCATGGAATTGAAAATCCAGGCGGGCAAGAGAACCAAGGTCACGATTGTAGCCGACAAAGATATGGTCTTTGACGGAACGATGAAGGCCGGGGAAAATCATTTCTTCTCCGCCGCGGACCATTTTCAAGTGACCGCCAGGGATGCCGGCGTGCTGCACATGGAGTTGAACGGAAAAACCATGGCTCCCATTGGTCCCCCGGGCCACGCGGGCAAGGTCACGCTCACGCGAGACAATCTCAAGGGAGTCTCCAGTGGCGGAAATTAGCACCACGTTGCGCGATGAAATTCGTGCCGGCCGCACGACCCCGGAACGAAAGCTGGCCATCTGCAGCGAGGCGGCGGCGCTCGAGCCGGAAGACCGCATCGAACCGCTCTGCATCCTGGCCGCCGATTCGGATTCCGCCGTCCGCGAGAAAGCCGCAAGCATTCTGCTGACCCAGCCGCTGAAAACCGTCCTCGCCGCGCTCGCTCGGCCTGGCGCCGCTCCGGAAATGTTCGCCTACTGCGCCGCTGAATTTCCGCGCAGGCCGGGCGTGGCCGACGCCCTGGCCCAAAATATCACCTGCCCCATCGAAGTCATTCGGCCCGTTGTCCGTTATCTCTCGGTTACTGCCGTTCAAGATCTGTTCGAGGACCTGGACCGGCTAAGCACTTCCCCCATCCTGGTTGCCGAACTGATCGCCTCCGCGGTGATTAATGCGGACCAGCGTACTCTTCTGCAGGAGTTGCAGCGCGCCGAACCGGAACCCCTTGAGGCATTCATCGAAGCCGCGGAAGCCGCCGAGCCTGACCAGGGAAAACGCGAAACTCTGTTACAAAAATTGGGACGCATGCGCGTCGTGGAGCGCGTGCAGCGCGCGCTCAAGGGTGGCCGCGACGAGCGCCTCTTGCTGATCCGCGATCCCTGCAAGGTGGTCCAGCGCGCTGTCCTGCAATCCCCGCAACTGTCCGAGCAGGAAGTGGAATCCTTTGCGAATATGGCCAGCCTGACCGACGAAACCCTTCGCCTGATCGCCGGCAACCGCAAGTTTCGCAAAAACTACACCATTACTCGCGCGCTGATGTTCAATCCAAAAACGCCGCTCGAGGTTACGCTCCACCTTTTGCCCCACATGAAGCCGCTGGACCTCAAATTCCTGTCCACCAACAAGAACGTCTCCGACACGCTGCGGACAGCCTCGGCGCGCCTCCAGCGCCAGCGCACCGCGGAGCGAAGCTCGTAATCTCTTGGAACCACAGATGCACACAGATGAAAGAGAAAGCGTAGGGCTTCAAGCGCAAAATTGGCCTTTTGATTTTCATTGCGTTCTGGACCGTGACCTTGAACGGGAGGGATACTCAATTGCGGATTTTAGTCTCTTTTGTGTCTCCTTTACTTTCTTCGTGACCTCAGTGCCCTCCGTGTTTCAGCCTTTGAAATTCTCTCTTTTTGAATCAGTGTTCATCAGTGTTCATCTGTGGTTCCAAACACATTTCACAAGAACGAACCATCGAACGGTTTCGGCAAGAGCCCGGACATGCGATAGCGCTCGACCTTGCCGCTCAGGTTCGCAAGGATCACTTCCGCGTCGCCGCAGAACTCCCACAGGATCTGGCGGCACGACCCGCACGGAGGCGTGAGCGCATCGGTATCCGCGACCACGGCGACGGCGTCGAAGCCGCGCTCGCCTTCGGAAATCGCCTTGAAGATGGCGACGCGCTCGGCGCACAGCGTCAAGCCGTAGGTCGCATTTTCTATATTGCAGCCGGAGAAAATTCTGCCGGATTTTGCGCGCACCGCGGCGCCCACGCGGAAATTCGAATAGGGGGCGTGCGCGTGCTCGCGCGCGGTTCGCGCCGCGGCGATCAAGGCGTCGTGATGGGCGTCGTATTGCGCGTCCTGTTCGCTCATGGCAGGTCCTTACTCATGCGTGGAATCACGGCGCGCAACAGGGCCACAAAATCCGCCTTCACGCGCTCTCCGGTTTCCATGACTTCCTCGGTCGTAATCGGCTGATCGAGAATTCCGGCAGCCATGTTCGTTATGCAGGATATTCCAAGCACGCGAATTCCCAGGTGCGCGGCGGCAATCACTTCCGGCACGGTGGACATCCCGACGAGGTCCGCGCCGATCGTGCGCAAGTAGCGAATTTCCGCCGGCGTTTCGTAGCTCGGCCCGGTGAGCGCCGCGTACACGCCCTCGGCGATTTCGATCCCGAGGCGTTTGCCGTCCTGCAGCGCCGCGGCCTGGTACGGCTTCCAGTACACCTGCGTCATGTCGGGAAAGCGGTCACCGAAATGCTCGTCGTTCGGCCCGATCAAAGGATTCGTACCCTGAAGATTGATGTGATCGCGCAAAACGACGAGACACCCTTGCTTGAAGTTGCGATTGATTCCGCCCGCGGCGTTCGTAACCACTACCGCGCGGATGCCCATGCGGGCCATCACGCGCATCGGGAAAATCACTTCGCGCATCAAGTACCCTTCGTAGAAATGCACGCGCCCTTGCATGATGGCTACCGGCACGTCGGCGACTTTGCCGATGACCATGCGCCCGGCGTGCCCGATCGCGGTCGACCGCGGGAAATGCGGAATGTTCTTGTAATCGATGCGCGCCGCGCCCGCAATTTCGTTCGCGAATGCTCCCAAACCGCTGCCGAGGATCAAGCCGATGCGCGGCCGCAGTTTTGTTTTCGCCAGGATGAATTTCGCGGCGGCCTCGGCATGCACGAACTCCTGGCTCGGTTTTGTTTTGGACGCAGCGGATGCGCTCATTTCAGAAACATCCCCACAATCGAGGCGGACATCAGGTTCGCCATGGTTCCGGCGAGCATCGCGCGGATGCCGAATTTCGCCAGCTGCGATTTCAGATTCGGCGCAAGCGCGCCGATGCCCCCAATTTGAATTCCTATCGAGCTGAAGTTTGCAAAGCCGCAGAGCGCGAACGTTGCGATCGTAAACGAACGCGAATCCAGCGCGCCTTTCATTGGCCCAAGGTACGAAAACGCGACCAGTTCGTTGAGCACCATCCGCACACCCAGCAAATTTCCGATCTGCACGCAATCGTGCCACGGCACGCCGATGATGAACGCCACAGGAGCAAAGACCCAGCCGAAAATCTGTTGCAAGCTCCCCGGAAACCACAGGATGCCGTGCCCGCCGAGCCAACCGTGAACTCCTCCGAGGATGCCGTTAGCAAGCGCAATCAATGCCAGGAACGCGATGAGCATCGCTCCCACGTTGATCGCCATGCTCAGACCTTCGCCCGTCCCGCGCGCAATGGCCGCCAGAAAGTTCGAGTCGTGTTCGACGTGTTCCATGTTCACGACGCCCATGGTTTTCGGCTGCTCCGTCTCCGGAACCAGCATTTTGGAAACGAGCAATGTTCCCGGCGCCGTCATGATCACCGCCGTCAGCAGGTGCCGCGCTTCCACTCCGAACGCGATATAGGCCACCATGATCCCGCCCGAAACGTGCGCCATCCCGCTCGTCATGATGGTCATCAACTCGGATTTCGTTAAGTCCGGGAGAAACGGCCGGATGGTCAGCGGCGCTTCGGTCTGCCCCATGAAAATACTCGCCGCGACGTTGAGCGACTCCGCGCCGCTCGCGCCCATGACCCGTTGCATCACCCACGCCGCCGCGCGAATCACCACCTGCATGACGCCGAGGTAGTACAGCAGCGCAAACAGCGATGCGATGAAAATAATTGCCGGCAAAACCTGAAACGCGAACACGAATCCGATCGAGGAATGCTGCTTCCCGATTTCGCCAAACACAAATTCCGAACCCGCAAACGCATAGTCGAGCAGCTTGTTCACGGCCTCGCCGGCGCGGGAAAACAGCATCTGGCCGAATGTCCAATAGAACACCAGAAACGCGAAGGCGATCTGCATGGACAATCCCCAAATCACCATCTTCAGCTTGATCGCGCGCCGGTTGGTCGAGAACAAATAGGCCAGCGCAAGCATCGTCAGCAACCCCAGCACGCCCGTAAATCGGCCCATTCGAGGTCTCCTCGCATCCCCGGCGCCCCCGGGAAATGCCCGTCACAGTAGCACGCCGTGGAACAACACGGGATGAGGAAAATATGATTTACAGGATTCATAAACTACGCAGGGCAGGCAAAGTGGGAATTCGGGAGGGATGAGGATTTTACGCCATTATTAAGCGTGTGAATCCATCTTAGAACTAGCCCAATGATTCATAGCTTTTCCCCTCTTGCGGCTTGTCCGCGAAGTAGGAAAGTTTTCGGATATTTTCCTTCGCCGCAGATCTTAAATGAACCGAAATCCTTGTACCAAGCGCCTTCGGGCGCATCCGGCACCGACTCACGCCATACCTTCAGCAGATACAGGTCCTCGGTCGTGATCTTCCGTTCGGCCAGTCTTTCAAAAAGGTGATCGCGCAAGGCAAGAGACAAATCCGTCCACTGAATCTTCGGCATTTATTCACCGAAGGTCATGCGGGCCAGTATTTCTTTGATTCGTTTCCGTTCCGCGGGATCGGAGGTTGCGCTGAGCCGGTCCGCCAATTCGAAAAACCTCGACTTTTCCACTTCTTTGGATTCGATCCCCGTTTCGATCAATTCCACCAACACGCGATTTGTGCTGGTCTTGCGATTCTTCGCCAGCGTTCGCACTCGCCGGGCGAGGCGGGCAGGCAGTGACACACTTTGTCGAATCGGCTTCTCAAGGGTTGCCATGACGTAAGTTTACACCATTTCGCACCACTTTGCACCATACAGGGCAAAGGCGATCTTCAAAACAGGGCAGGCACAGCTCGCTCCCGAAACCCAGCTTATGCACCGATCGTTCGATAGATGAGCGGTGGAAGGGATTTCGGCTTTTCAGGCTCGACGCGATAGGCCGTTTCGGCAAGGCGCCGCGCTTCGGCAAGCCGCGCATCGGAATTGTAATGCAGCGTGCACAGCGGCTCGCCTCGCTCCACCGCGTCGCCGATGCGCTTGTGAAACTCGAGGCCAACCGCCGGGTCGATCTTGTCTTCCTTCTTTTCCCGGCCGCCGCCCAGGACCACGCCGGCTACGCCGAGTTGTTCGCACTGGATGGAAGTAATATAGCCGCCGGCTGCACTGACGACGGCGAGAGTCTGCCGCGCGCGCGCCAGGCGATGCGGATCGTCCACGACGCCCACATCGCCGCCCTGCAGCCCCACAATTTCGCGGAATTTTTCGCGCGCCTGGCCGGAGGCAATCAAGTCCGAGGAAAGTTTTTTTCCCTCGTCCAGCGTCTTCACGCGCTCGCCGAGGAAAAACATCCATGCCGCAAGCTCCAAGCAAAGCGCGCGCAAATCCGCGGGCCCTCCGCCGGCCAGCACTTCGATCGACTCCGCGACTTCCATGGCATTGCCGGCCTTGCGCCCGAGCGGCTGATTCATGTCGGTCAGGAGCGCGACCACCTTCTTGCCCATGCGCTTCCCGGTTTCGACCAGCAATTCCGCCAGGTTCACCGCGTCCTCCATCTTTTTCATGAACGCGCCCGATCCGGTCTTCACATCGAGCACCAGCGCGTCAATCCCCTCGGCCAGTTTCTTGCTCATGATGGAAGCGCAGATCAGCGCGGGGCTTTCCACTGTCCCGGTCACGTCGCGCAACGCGTAGATTTTCTTGTCGGCCGGCGCGATTTCGGCCGTCTGCCCGATCAGGGCGCACCCGCAGGTCTCGAGGACGTGCCGGAATTCGGCGAGCGTCAGATTAACGTTGAAGCCGGGGATGGATTCCAGCTTGTCCAGCGTGCCGCCGCTGTGGCCCAGGCCGCGCCCGCTGATCATCGGAACTTTCAAGCCGCCCGCAGCCACGATGGGAGCAATGACCAGCGAAGTCTTGTCGCCCACCCCTCCCGTGGAGTGCTTGTCCACCTTGCGCCCAGCCAGGTCGGAAAAGTCCAGGACGCGGCCCGAGTGCAGCATGGCCTCGGTCAGCGCGGCAATTTCAGGCCGGCTCATGCCGCGCAGCACGACCGCCATCAGCCACGCGGACATCTGGTAATCGGGAATGTCGCCGTGGGTGTACGCGGCGATGAGTTGTTGGATTTCTTCGGGAGTGAGTTCGCCCGAGTCCCGCTTGCGGCGAATCAGGTCAACGGCGCGCATGCGCTTGGGGGGTCAATCCGCGGCTGCCGAACGGGAAACGCCTGAGGCGCCCTGGAGCAGTTCCAGGTGGGTGATTTCCGCCGGGCAGCGGAGTCTCCAGGGCAGGACGATCGTGCCGATGCCGCGGCTGACGTAAATTTGCGTCGCTCCCATCCGGTCCCAGCCGATCTTGTACCGCAGCCGCTCCGGCGAGCGCCCGTACACGGTACCAAGAAGGGGCAGGTTCACCTGGCCGCCATGGGTATGCCCGGAAAGAACCAGGCTCACGTTGTGGCGCGAAGCAAGGTGAATCACGCGGGGATTGTGCGCGAGCAGGACCGTGGCGGCCTCGCGCGGAACTCCGCGCATGGCCCGCCGCAAATCCGCCCCGTACCCGTAATCGTCCACTCCCGCCAGGTACACGGACTCCCCGCCAAACCACAGCGTAACGTGCCGGTTGCGCAGGACATCAATGCGCTGCCGGCGCAATGCCTGCGTGATGGCATCTGCATCCACGCGGAAATCGTGATTGCCGAGCACCGCGTACACCCCGTAACGCGCCCGCAAGCGCCCAAGCAGCTCCGCCGCCGGACCGATATTTCGCCGGGAATAGGTGACGAAGTCCCCTGTGAGCGCAATGATGTCGGGATTCAGCCGGTTTGCCTGCCGCACCGCTTCGGAAAGCCATTCCTTGGGGAGAAAAAGACCGTGGTGAATGTCGGAAATTTGCACGATGCGCAAGCCCTGAAACGCGCTCGGGAGAGCGTCCAGCCAGATTCGCTCATCATTCACGCTGAATCGATCGCCGGAATGCCATGCGCGGAGAGTTCCTGCGCGCCTGGCCTGACGAATACTGCTCAATGCCGCCCCGGCGCCAACGGCCAAGCCACCGCGAACAGTTTTTCGCCGGCTCCGGCGTTCCCCGGAACCGGAAATGTGAGGCTATTCCCCATCATCCCTCAGTAAATAAAGCCAACTTTCGCGAGCCTAACACCCGCTGGAAATGGAGTCAATGCAACGTTTTACGGGTCCGTGTACAAAGCGGAAATGTCAACTTCGAAGCAGCTGGAACCTCGGGACAGTTAATTGCGCAGTTACGGAAGTCGGGCCTGAGTCGCCGCTCGCTCGGCGATGCTGGCCGCGACTTCTTTCATTTCCGCGTGCACGCGGCCGTTCGAAGCCAGCAGCTCCCGGTCCCCCAGCCGGTAGGGCTGCCCATCGAACTGAGTCACGGCGCCCCCGGCCTCGCGCACCAGCAAAACGCCCGCAGCAGTGTCCCAAGTATGCAGGCCGAACTCCCAGAAGCCTTCAAAGCGCCCGCAAGCCACTGCCGCGAGGTCCATCGCCGCCGACCCGTCGCGCCGCACGCCGTGGGAGCGCAACGTAAAATCCCAGTAATAGTGAATATTCGGATTCTGGGCGCGCTTTACGCTGGGAAACCCGGTGCACAGCAGACTCGTGGCACAGCTTTTCAATATGGGACACCTCAATTTTCTTCTGGTTCAGGTAGGCCCCTTCTCCCTTGACGGCCGTGAAGAGCTCGCCGCTCACTGGCTGGTAAAATTACGCCCACGATCAGCTCCCCGCTTCCTCAAGACCAAGGGAAACCGCAAAACAGGGGTACCCGTGCGCAAAATTGGTCGTGCCATCCAGGGGATCCACGTGCCAGCGGAAGGGCGATTCGCTTTCCGACCCGCCACCTTCCTCAGCCACAATCGCATGTTTCGGGAAATGCGCCCGAAGCCGGGACACGATGGCCTGTTCGGACCGCCGGTCGGCCTGCGTCACGATGTCCACTTCCCCCTTGTAGCTGATCTTGACCGGCCGGTCGAATTCCGCAAGCAGAATGGACCCCGCTTCCCGCGCCGTCTCAATAGCCACATCCAGAAATGAATTCATGCGCCTGTTCGGCCCCCACATCAAATCATGCCAGAATTCCCGCGGGTTAAATAGAAGCGATTGAAGGGAGGGTGAATAGAGGTTGCAGGTTGCAGGTTGCATGTGGGCAAGTTTGAAATCTCAAATTTGAAATTTGAAATTTCATAATTCCAAAACAAATCAGCCTTTCTTCCGCCGAAACTGGTTTGCCCGAATCAAGAA
>CAVUDA010000003.1:0-13479 GCA_963740035.1 uncultured Acidobacteriota bacterium | reverse complement strand
GAGGGGCCAGGCCCCCGAAGATTACGAACTGATGGTTGTTCCCAAAGTGTCTCTCCTGGATGCCGCGGCGGAGCGCGCTCAGGAACTTCTGGCTGCGGGGCGCGCCCTTGGAGCAGGAGTGAAGGTAAGCCGTCGCGAGCAGGAAGTTCTGGACTGCATCCTTCAGAGCCTCGCGAATAAGGAAATCGCCGCAAAACTGAACGTTGCCGAACGCACGGTGAAATTCCACGTTTCTTCGTTGCTGGCAAAGTTCGGCGTCACCGATCGCGTGGCCCTCAGCCGCGAAGCTTCCCTCGGCCGCATGCCTGCTCTTACTTCCTCCGGACAGATTTCCCCCGAAACATTGTTCGGATTTACTGTTCGCGGGCAACAAGGCACGCCGGAAGAATCGCCGGCAGCCAGCGCGCCCGAAAAAACTCCTGCTCCGCCGCGAGAAGGTCACCGCACGCGCAATCGTCTGTTGCCGATGTTTACGCGCGAGCGGTTCGCCACATAACCGTTACTTCGCTTCCGGGAAAAGAAAACGGCCCATCCGGAGATCGATCCGGGTGGGCCGTTAATTTTCCTGAACATTCTGAAAATCACGCTGATAAGAGACGCTGAGCAAAGCGCCGGCGGAATCTCCTGCTGGAACGATTTTTTCGCTGCCGAGTAATGGCTCGCGATTTCGTCCCAGTTCACGACGTTCCACCAGGCCTCGATGTAATCCGGCCGGCGGTTTTGATATTTCAGATAGTAAGCGTGCTCCCAGACGTCCAGGCCCATGATGGCCTTTCCGCCGGACATCAGCGGATTGTCCTGGTTTGGCGTGGATTCAATCGCCAGCTTGCCGTCCTTGACGATCAGCCAGGCCCAGCCCGAGCCGAATCGGCCCACGCCGGCCGCCGCGAATTTCGTTTTGAAATCGGCGAATGAACCGAATGCCGACTTGATCGCATCGGCCAGCGCGCCGGCGGGTTCGCCGCCTCCGCCCTTCTTCATGATCTTCCAGAACATCGAGTGGTTCCAGTGACCGCCGCCGTTGTTCCGCACGGCGGTGCGGATATTTTCCGGGACGCGGTCGAGACTCTGAAAGCTGATCGATCGACAGAGCCTGAAGATCGGTTTGGCCTTCGAGCGCCTTGTTCAGGTTGGTGACATAAGCGTTGTGGTGTTTGCCATGGTGAATTTCCATGGTCAGCTTGTCGATATAGGGCTCCAACGCATCGAACGCGTACGGGAGCGGGGGAAGAACGTGGGCCAAGGGACCCTCCTTTTGTGACGTTGCAGCCTGCTGTGACATGGATACCTCCTCACTAGACTTGGATGATAGCGCAGCGTCACTGGGCATATGCATTCTATCGCTGCCCACCGGGCGGCACAACCTGGCGCCGAATGAGCTGGAATGTCCCGGTTTACGTAGCGCCCGCCTTCAGGCGGGTATCGGCTGGGATGTGAAGCCGAGCCGATCGAGCGCCCATCGCGCATGCTCCGCAATGAGGGCATCTCCCGAGGCGGCCAATTGCGCAAGCCGCGCGCAGATTTCTTCGTGGCGCGGCTCGCCTGGGCGCAGTCCCGAATTCCCGATCGCGACGCACGCATTGCGCACAAGCCCGCGCCACTTCGTTCGCTTTACAGGACTGCCGCGAAACACTTCGCGGAATTCTTCTTCGGTCAGCGAGATCAGCCATTCCAGGTCCGGCGAAAAAAGCGAATGTTCGTCGCGCCGGCGGGGCTGAAAATTCGGCAGCGCCGTCACCGGCGCGCGGCGATTCCACGGGCAAACGTCCTGGCAGATGTCGCAGCCGAAGACGTGCCGTCCGATCGGCTCGCGGAATTCAAGCGGAATCGCGCCGCGCAGCTCAATCGTCAGATAGGAAATGCAGCGCCGCGCGTCGAGAACGTACGGCTCGACGATCGCGCCGGTCGGGCACGCGTCGATGCACAGGCTGCAGTTCCCGCACAGATCCGGCGCCGGGGCCTCGGCGGCGCCCAGCGACGCCGCCAGATCGAGCGTTGTCACGATCACGCCGAGGAATAGCCACGAACCCAGTTCTTCGTTGATGAGGCAAGTGTTCTTCGCGAGCCAGCCGAGCCCGGCGTATTTTGCGGCGACGCGCTCGATGATCGGGCCGGTGTCCACATAGGCCCGCGCTTCGAAGGGTTCGGGAAATTCCCGGCGCAAAGGCTCGACCAGCGCTTCGAGTTTTTCGCCAAGCACTTTGTGATAGTCGTCGCCCCAGGCATAGCGCGAAATCCAGCCGCGCGGGCCTGCTTGCGAGGCTCGCTTCGCGGCGCCTCGGTCGAGGAGGGAAGCGCAGTGTTGTAATTGAGCGCGCAAACGATCACGCTGCGCGCGCCTTGCATCGCCAGCGCAGGGGAACGGCGCCGCGCGTCGTGCAGATAACGCATTTCGCCTGCATGGCCGCGAGCAAGCCACTCCTCCAGATGCGCAAGTTCGGGAAATTCCGCCGCCGGAGCGATGCCGCACAGATCGAATCCCGCCGCGCGGGCCAGTTCAATGGTCCGCGCCGCGGGATTGGCATTCGTCATGGATCGATTTTAGTAGGACGGGCTTCAGCCTGTCTTGTTTTGATTTTTTCAACGACAGAAATCAAAAGAAGACAGGCTGAAGCCCGTCCCACTCTCGAGTCGTGTACCATTCCTTTTCTTAATTTCATCCAAGACGTGGCATGAAACGCGCATCACGTAAGAAAGGCTCAAGATGATCAAGCGCAAGCTGGGCAAGACCGGACTGGAGATTGCTCCCCTCGTTTTTGGAGGAAACATCTTCGGTTGGACGGTGGATCAACCCACATCGTTCAAGCTGCTCGATGCCTTCGCAGCGGCCGGTTTCAATTCCGTCGACACCGCGGACGTGTATTCCAAATGGGTGCCCGGCCACACGGGCGGAGAGTCGGAAATAATTATCGGCGAATGGATGAAGCGAAGCGGAAATCGAAATAAAATTATTGTCGCAACCAAAGTCGGCATGGACATGGGCGATGGGAAGAAAGGCCTGTCGAAATCCCACATCCTGCGCTCCGCGGAAGATTCGCTGCGTCGCCTGCAAACGGACTACATCGATCTGTACCAGTCGCACGTCGACGACCCGGACACGCCGCTGGAAGAAACTCTGGGCGCCTACGCGGAACTCATCCAGCAAGGCAAAGTCAGGGCCATCGGGGCCTCCAATCACAAGGCGGAGAGACTCACTGCGGCGCTTGAAACGAGCAGGAAATCCGGCCTGCCTGCGTATCAAACTCTTCAGCCGAATTACAGCCTCATCGAACGCACGGAATACGAGAGCAACCTCGAACCCGTTTGTGAAAAAGAAGGGCTCGGCGTCATCAATTATTTTCCGCTGGCCGGCGGTTTTCTCACCGGCAAATACCGTTCGGAAAAAGATTTGGCGGGGAAGGCCCGCGCCCGCAACGTAACGAAGCACCTCAACGAACGCGGCTTCAAGATTCTCGGCGCCCTCGATCAGGTCGCAAAAAAATACAATGCCACGCCTGCCGGGATTTCTCTCGCGTGGCTGCTGGCCCGCCCCAGCATTACGGCGCCAATCGTGAGCGCGACGAATCTGGAGCAGTTGAAGGATTTAGTTTCTTCCGTAGACCTCGCACTGGACCGCGATTCCATCGAGTTTCTCAACAAGGCAAGCGCGTAGGAGCCTTGAGTAGCACAGACTTCAGTCTGTGGGGTTCCATCCGGAACCCGGACTGTTCGCTCGAGCCAAATCGAACAAGATCGCTAAATCAGTGGATAACCCACAGGCAGAAGCCTGTGCTACTTAAGACGGAACGAACCCGTAGCTTTTCCGCGAGTCCCTATGGCCCCGCGTGCGTGCGGCTGTTACAATACCGCGCAGTGAGCGATTGGCGACAAATTCAGGCACGCATCCGCAAAGCCAGAACCAGCGCGGATCCCCCCGGCCAGCTATCCGCCTTGTATGAACGCACGCACGACGCCATGGTGGCGTTCGAGCTCGCCCAGCTTTTTGAGAAAGCGGGCACCACCGAAGAAGCCGTCCGCTGGTTCACCACGGCCGCCGAGCGTTTCCGCCGCCCGCAATGGAAACTAAAAGCGGAAGAAGGCCTGGTCCGCCTGGGCGCGCCGATTCCCGCGACGCCTGCCGCAATCCCGGGCGTTGCCGTCAGCGAAACCACTGCAGATCCAGTGACACGATTGGAGCCCATCATTGCAGAATTTTCCGAAGAACAGCCCAACGAAGCCGGGCAAGAGATGAACGAGGGCGAGCAGGAATCCGTTTTCGAACAGCCGCCAGCCGCAGCCACGGCCTCAGCCGCAGCGCAAACTTCCGAGACCGGCCCAGACGGCCCAGATCGCCGCCGCAGGCGCCGCGGTCGCCGGGGCGGGCGCGGGCGCCACAAGGGCGTGCGTACCGCAGCTCCCGCATCGGCTGCGCCGCCCGCTCCACCATCCATGTTTGACCGTGTCGCCGAACCGCGCACATCTCCAGCCGCGCGTCCCGCGGCATCCGCGGAGATTGCGGAATCTCGTGTGCGCGAACCGGAACCAGCGCGCAGTTACGAGCCCGCCGCGGTTGGTTCGATCTCGTCCGCGCGCGTTCGCTCGGGCGATCCCGCGCTTTCTTCGCGCATGGCGCAACTCGAATCGCAGCTTCGGCGGCTTCTGGCTTGTTCGATGCATTCGCTGGAGCAGGCCGATGAAGCCCCCGCCGGTCCAGGCGTTTTCCTGATTACGGACACGGACCAGACCACCTACTACTACGCCGAAGCGTGCCAGACCCTGCGCGTAGGGATCGGGAACATGCTCCGCAGCGGGCGCGGCAGCCGCGAAGGCTCGAACCTGAAAGAAAAACTTGCCGAACATCTCGGCATCAACGAAGCGCGCGTCGGCAAATATCTGAAAGACCATTGCGGTGTGCGCTGGTTGCAGCTGGACGAAGGCGCGCCGCTGCTGGCGCATTTTGCCGTCGCTGTCCTTCGCCCCATCTCGAACGAATAACGCTGTGGCCTTCCGCAATTTCTTTCGCAAAATTTTCATTTGCCTTGTGCTCGCCGTGGACAAGCTGTGTCTAGTGTGTCTACACTGCGCATGGCTTTTAGTAGCACTGCCACTCTTGGATGTGTGGGATTTGTGATGGCCAAAAGTTCGTCGATGAGTTGAAATCGAGAAAACCACACAGCCAGGAGTGGCTGTGCTACTGGGGCCGCGAGAGGAAAAACAGTGCGCACGCAAATTGGCATTGTCGGTGCGGGTCCGGCGGGACTGGTGCTCGCCCACCTGCTCCACCTGCAGGGAATCGAATCCATCGTCATCGAAACGCGCAGCAGGAAATACATCGAAGAGCGCGTCCGCGCGGGCCTGCTTGAGCACGGCACGGTCAATCTGCTTATCGAAACGGGCGTCGGCGAGCGTCTCCAGCGCGAATGCCTCACTCATCACGGTATCGTCCTTCGATTTCACCGCGGCAGCCACCGCATCGACTTCAACGATCTCACCGGAGGCAAGACGGTTACGATCTACGCGCAGCAGGAGGTGATCAAGGATTTGGTCGCCGCGCGGCTCGCAGCGGGCCTGCCGATTCTCTTTGATGTCGAGGACGTCAGCGTGCACGGTTATGACGGCTCCAGCCCGTCCATTCGTTTTCACGCCGCGGGCAAGGAAGAAATCCTGCATTGCGACTACATCGCGGGCTGCGACGGTTTCCATGGCATCTGCCGCCCCAGCCTCCCAGCAGGCGTGCTCACCGAATTTGACCGCGTCTACCCGTTTGGGTGGCTCGGCATCCTGGCCGAGGCGCCGCCCTCAAACGACGAATTGGTCTACTGCTACCACGAGCGTGGCTTTGCTTTGTTGACGATGCGCACCCGCCAGATCAGCCGGCTTTATCTCCAGGTGCCGCATGACGAAGATATCGAGGCCTGGTCCGACGACCGCATCTGGAGTGAACTTCGCAAGAGAACGGAGGCGGATGGCGGCTGGAAGCTGAGTGAGGGCGGAATTTTTCAGAAGAACATCGCGTCCATGAGAAGCTACGTCGTCGAGCCCATGCAGTACGGCAAAATGTTTTTGGCCGGCGACGCCGCGCACATCGTTCCGCCGACGGGCGCCAAGGGCCTCAATCTCGCCGTGGCGGATGTTCGCATCATGGCAAAAGCCTTCGCGGAATTTTACAAGACCGGAAAAACTCAACTGCTCGAGCGCTACTCCGAAACGTGCCTGCGCCGAGTCTGGAAAGCCCAGCGCTTCTCCTGGTGGATGACATCGATGCTCCACCGCTTCGACACCGACAACGCCTTCGACCAGCGCCGCCAGCTCGCCGAACTCGACTACGTAACCAGTTCCCGCGCCGCCATGACCAGCCTCGCCGAAAATTATGTCGGCCTGCCGTGGGAATAATAATTTTCTCGCTACTTACGCTGGGAGCAGCGCAATAACGCTGTCAGCTATCGGCATGAGTTCAGATATTCTCCTGATGACTTCATCCAAAGACAAAACATAGAAGGCGACGATGGGTCCCTCTTTCTGTACGTCCTCGCCAGTCCTGGCTAGTCTTGTCAATTCGAATGATGACGAAGTCAGATGGGACTTGATTCTTTCCAGATTTGAGAGCTTGTCATAAAACCGAATCACTTCGATGATAAGCGGATCGGAAACATCCCTTAATTTCCCCAATTGCGAAACGTATATCCCTGTTTGGAAGGCCGTGGCAAGATGCAAAACCGGGCCCTCGTCGCGTTCTATGTTTTTCTTGGCTTCAGTCGCGTCCATCAATGTTCCTTTGAGATGCTCTCGAATTGTTGACAGTTCGACGCGAATCGCCTTCAAGAAAGCCCTCTTAGCCTTTCGCTCATCGAGCCAATCTTTGAAACGCCCGAAACCAAAACCCAAACCTGCACCAAATAGGGTATAGAAGGCCGGTGAAGCGGCACTTGCCCAACCTATATGGTCTGAAGGTGTCTGGATCATTCGAAACTCTTCATATCTATGATATCGCCTTATAAACTGTACCCCGAGCGAATCCTTCGAATCGAACGGACTGCCCTGATGCCCGCTCGACACTGTCTCAACTTAGCGGCCGGCCCCCATCCACGGGAATGATTGCTCCAGTGGCGAAGGTGAGGTGCTTGATCGCGGCAATCACGGCGGAGGCCACTTCGTCGGGGGCGGCGAGACGCTTCAGCGGCGTGCGCCCGACTTGTTCTTCGAGCCACTTCGGATCCATCGAACGAATGAAGGCGTTGTCGACCACGCCGGGCGCGACCGAGACCACGCGAATTTTCGGCGCAAGGGCGCGCGCAAGCGACTTGGTCATATTGTCGACAGCCGCTTTCGACGCGCAATAAATCACGTTGCTGCCCATCGCGGTCAGCCCGGCGATCGAGGAAATATTCACGATCACTGCGCCGCCCGGGTGCTTGCTTTTTTCGAGCAGGGGGCGCAGCGCGCGCACGGTCGCGAACGGGCCGCGCACGTTGGTGGAAAGAATGTTCTCGATCAACGCATCATCGAGCGCGTCCAAATCGCCGTGCGGCACGAAGCGCGTCACGCCCGCGCAATTCACGAGGACATCGCAGAAGCCGTAGCGGCTGTCAATTTCCGCGGCAAACTTGGCCAGCGCCGCGCTATCCGTCACAGGCGAGGCAAGCGCTGCGTGTCCGCCTCCCGGTAAGCTGGCGGCAAGCGATTTGGCCTTCTCGGCAGAGCGGTTGTAGCCGACCACCACGCGCATGCCTTCGCGCGCGAGCGCGCCGCAGATGATCGTGCCCATGCTCCCGGCGCCGCCGGTGACGACGGCCACGCCCCGATCATTTCGAGCATTCGTGTGCGAAACTTTTTTGCGAGAAGAATTCATCGCGTGGCCTTCTTACGAGATTTACGAAAATTAAGATGAAAGCTACACCGCGTGCTCGGTCGGATCGATCTGGATTGGTGGCGCAGGCTTCCAGCCTGTGGGGTTTAGTGCTTGCAAGGACGAACCCCCGCAGGCTAAAGCCCGCGCCACTTTCAGGCCACGACTTTCACGCCGTAGCGGCGCACGCGCAAGTCCGCCTGCTCCTTGTGCGCGGCAAACCCTTCGAGCGCGCACAGCCGCGAGCAGTATTCGCCCACCAGCGCGGAGGCCTCATCCGTCAGCACGCGCTGGTACGTGCAAGTCTTGATGAATTTGCCGACCCACAAGCCCGCCCGTGTAGCGCGCCGCCTTCATCGTCGGCAGGGTGTGATTCGTGCCGATCACTTTGTCGCCGAACGCCACGTTTGTGCGATGCCCCAGGAACAGCGCGCCGAAATTCGTCATGCGCTTCAGGAAATAATCCGGATCGCGCGTCAGCACCTGCACGTGTTCGGAGGCGATTCGATCGGCCTCCTGCACCATTTCGTCGAGCGTGTCGCACACGATAATTTCGCCGCAATTCTGCCACGCTTGCCGCGCGATCTCCGCGGTCGGCAGCCACGAGAAAAGTTTTTCAATCGCCGCCGGAACTTCCGCCGCGAGCTTTGCGGAATTGGTGAGCAGAACGGCGGGGCTGCTCGGCCCGTGCTCCGCCTGTCCGATCAAATCGACAGCGGCCATTTCCGCGTCGCAGCTATCGTCCGCGATGATCAGCGTTTCGGTCGGCCCCGCGAGCAAATCGATGCCAACGCGCCCGAACAACTGGCGCTTCGCTTCCGCCACGTAAGCGTTGCCCGGCCCGACGAGCATGTCCACCGGCGCGATCGTCTCCGTGCCGAGGGCCATGGCGGCGACGGCCTGCACGCCGCCGAACGCGTAAATTTCGTCCGCTCCGCCAAAGTGCATGGCCGCGACGGTCGCCGCGATGCGGCTTGCCGCCCGTGGGAGGCGCGCTGCGCGATGATGCGCTTCACGCCCGCGGCCTTGGCCGTCACCACGCTCATGTGCGCGGAGGCGACCATCGGATACCGCCCGCCCGGAACGTAGCAGCCCGACGCTGTTCACCGGAATATTCTTGTGGCCCAGCACCACGCCGGGAATCGTTTCCACTTCCACGTCCTGCAGCGCGGCCCGCTGCTTCAACGCAAAATTGCGGATCTGCTCCTGCGCGAATCGAATGTCGTCGACCACCTGCTGCGGCAACGCGCGTACGCATTCGGCAATTTCGCTTTCGGAAAGGCGGAAGGATGCGGGCGACCACTTGTCGAATTTCTCCGAATACTCGCGCACAGCCGCTTCGCCGCGTGCGGCAATATCCGCGAGGATCGCTTCCACGGTCTTGCGAACCTGCGCGCTGTTCTCGGCTTTCACTTCGGCGGATTGGCCGCTCTTGATGTGGCGGATCATGGCGTGCTCCCCAAATTTGAGTCCGTCCAGTATACGACGATCTTTACTGGATGCACGCCCCGGCGCCCAGCGTCGCCTGATTTGCGGACGCAAGCCCATAGCGCGCCCCTGGAAGCGGCGAGCAAACGAACAAGATCTCGCGCACGTCTCCAAGTTCATGGCTGGAGTCTACCTTCACTCCAGCCACTACGCAGCCGGCAGGCCCTGGCAGGGCGCCAGGGGAATTGTTTGGATTGTGCCGCCTACGCCGTGGAATTGCCTGGCGCTCTTAGGCGGATGCCAAAGGTCACATTGGCACGGCGATGGCTTTAGCCTCGAGTTCGCCGGGGCCTTGGCTGGCAGGTGTCCGGGTCAGCCCGGAATTGAAACCTGCGGCCTTCGTCTCAAAAGATGGCACTGGGTAAATAAATACGGGGGCCAGGCCTTGTCCCACGTAACCCAGGCGTTCCGCTGCAGCTTCAGAGAGATCGACGATCCGGTGAAGGCGAAGATTTGGACCACGATCAGTAATTGTCACAACCACAGATTCTCCATTTTTCACGTTCACCACTCGGACCTTCGTTCCGAGCGGAAAGTACCAACTCGCGGCCGTTAACTTGTGGCGGTCAAACGGTTGGCCGTTAGCCATTTTTCGCCCTTGCCGTTGCTCCCCATACCAGGAAGCCGTTCCTATGTATTGAGTCTTTAACTTCTTTGCCTTTCCTTGCACCTTGGCCCCTTGCGATACCGCAAATACTGGGGTCATCCAGAGCAGGCTCGCTACGACTACTAAGGCTAGAACGCGTAGCTGGGTCCGCATGTGTGTGTCTCCTTTTCCCCGGTTCTAGTCAGTTAGGTGTCCCCCCGGCTTTGCCGGGGTTTTAGCCTCCTTTCCTTTCGTTAGTTGGCCTCGAAGCATCCCTGTCTAGTCTTCCAAATTCAGGTTAGGCGCTGACCGATTCAGGGTCCGAGCTCTTGGTAGCCGCTGAAACTGGGCGGTTTAAGTCGCCCTCGCTTGACATCAAGTCCACCGCCTCTGATCCGCAGCTCCCACACCGCCCGTGCCTGTCCAATCCAACCTCTGCTTCACATTCAGCGCACCACCAATACTTCATATAATTAAGCCTCCTAAGACTTATTCAATTGGGTGTATGAGAACAGTGTGGGCCAAGGCTGATTTCTTGGCGATAGCCAGATGGAGCCAATCTGCGGGGTACGTGAGTACTGGGGAAATTTCTACCCAAATTGCTCTCTTGAGCGGATCCCCCAGGAACTCATTGAAAGGGCAGGATCCAATTATGGACCTTGTTTACAATGATTTGTGAGGGATTGCAATCCCGCGCTTAAACTAGAACTAGAGGTTGCTACCGCCAGGCCTTCGTACTGGTCACGGGCTTGACCCGTTGTGAGGCTCGCATCTGGAAGGCCGGGCGGTTTCAATGACCGTGGATTCGGCGGGCAGCCGGCTAGGAAGACCGGCCCTAATCCCGCACGCATGGTAGGTAGCTGGACGCCGACATGAGCAGCACACCTTACCCTTTTCGTCGGTCAGAGCGGCTCCCGGCAACATCCCTAGGCAAGCTAGAAGAAAACTACATGATCTTGGACAAATGCTTAAGACAACCAATGTTTGCGATTCTCCTTTCCAAATAGGGAGGAGGGTATTTCTACTCTTGAAAATCAGGGGAACGACAAGGCCAAATTGTGGCGATGAGTTCACATTCGGGAGCACAGCCAAAAAAGCGGTTTAGGGCTGTTGCCATTGGCTGCACTCAATTGCCGTTCAGCCCACTTTTTGCCCCTTTTGGTACAACCCTGTGGACGTTTCCAGGGGTTAACATGCAAAGTACACAGTGGGAAAGGTTTAGCTGGACGCCAAGGGGGCGTCGTTGGTAGGCTAATCAGGCATCAGGGGCCGTTTTCTACTACTGAGGGCTCCCGTTCGGTTTTGATTGCCTAATTTTCGAATCGCAACTGTGGAGGATTGGAAAGATGGCTCAAACTTTAGGCACACGTGCATGGAAAGCAATGGATTACGTCCTTTGCAAGACTGCAGGCGTGGCCTTTGACACGATCCAATTTTTTAACAAGTACAATCCGAATCCGACTTTCACGCCGAAATGGTCCGATAAGCCGCTGCTGAAATCGTGGGAGAAGTCCAAGCCCACGCTCGGCTGGCCGCGGCAAACGGATTCGCTTGTGCCCGGGCTGCGTCAAGGAAGCGCGCGACGCGATCTTCGAGGGCAAAAAAGACTGGCGCGACCTGATGCACGAGAAGGTCGGCGAAATCAAGGCGCAGATCATCGAGCGCGACGGCCAAATCTGGATGGTCAAGGAATGCCCGATCCATGGCCAGTACGAAGACATGATGGCCATCGACTCGAAGTTCCTGAACTGGATCGAGCAGAATTTCCCCGGCCGCGACATTCCGGCGCATAACGACGAAGACCTGCACAAGCACGGCTCCAGCACCGTCCGCTACGGACGCGGCTCCGTGCTTACCGTGGACCTCACCAACCGCTGCAACATGATGTGCGATCCCTGCTTCATGGACGCCAACCAGGTGGGATACGTTCACGAGCTTTCCTGGGAAGAGATTCAGGAAATCCTGGACAACGCGCTGAAGATCAAGCCGCGGCGGCAGATGTCCGTGCAGTTCTCCGGCGGCGAGCCGACCATGCACCCGCGATTCTTCGACGCCATCCGCCACGCGCGCAAGATCGGCTACAACAGCGTGCAGGCCGCGACCAACGGCATCGAGTTCGCCAAGAGCAAGGAATACTGCAAGCAGGCGTTTGAAGCCGGCCTGCGCTACGCGTACCTGCAATTCGACGGCATCGGCAACGATGCGAACAGCCACCGCCAGGTGGGCAACCTGTTCGACGTGAAGCTGCGCGCCATCGAGAACATGCACGCGGCGGGCATCGAAATCATTCTGGTCACGACCATCGTCAACAACCTGAACAACGACCAGGTGGGCGCCATCGTGAAGTTCGCCATGGAGAACCCGAAGAAAATCTCCTTCGTGGCGTTCCAGCCCGTTTCGTTCACCGGCCGCGACGAGGAAATCACGCCCGAGCGCCGCATGAAGCAGCGCTACACGCTGTCGCATCTGGCCAAGGACGTCAGCGCGCAGGTGGGCAAGATCGAGCCGACGCGCGACTGGTTCCCCATCTCGCTGATCAGCACGTTCTCCGCATTTGCCGATCTCTCCCACGGCCCCGACGCGCCATGGGGCTCGGTGAGCTGCGGCTGCCACCCGAACTGCGGGGTGGGCACCGGCGTGTTGATCAACAAGGAAACGAAGGAATGGGCGCCCGTGCCGAAGTTCCTGAACGTGCCGCAACTCGTCGAGGACATCAAGAAGGTCACCGACGCGGCTCGCGGCAAGAATTTTTCCAATTTCACGTTCGCGCTGGCGATGCTCAAGAATTACAACCCGTATGGCGCGCCCTCGACCTTCCGCCTGATCGATTTGTCAGGAAGTTCGACAAGTCCTGGGGGCTGACTCCGAACCAGCGCAAGAAATACGGCACCGCTGGCCCAGAGCGCACGTTTGAAGACGCCATGAAGCGCCGCACCGATCCATGGAATTTCCTGTTGATCGCCGGCATGTGGTTCCAGGACCTGTTCAACTATGATTTCCGCCGCACCGAAATGTGCATCATCCCGTACGCGACGCAGCAGGGCGAAATTTCCTTCTGCGCGTATAACACGGGCATCGGCTGGCGGAAAATCATCGAGAACATGTACAAGAACGCGACCGTCGCGCAGTGGTACAAGGAACACGGCAAGCACGAAATCTACGCCAAGGGCAAGGCCGTGAGCCTCGATACCTACGAGCACTCGCTCGTGATCGATGCCGAGGACGCCGCGCGCGTCCGCAGCGTGGACCACGATGTGCCGAACACCGCGGCCGAAGAAAATCGCGCACGGCGCCGCGCCGAATTCCTCAAGGAAGAAGCGCGCGTCCGCAAGATTTACGAGGAACTCGTGCTGAAGCAGGCGCAGCAGGAAGTCGTGCAAATCGGCTCGCTCACCGACATCAAGAAGGCCACTCCGTCCGTCGCTCCCGTGACGATCAGCAACGCCAACGGAAACGGCAATGGCACGGCCGCGAAACCTCAAGTTGCCGAACAAGTCGCCGGCGACTAGGCCTCTACGATCTCCAAACTTTCCAACTGCCCCCGGTTCGCCGGGGGCAGTTGCTTTTATGTAGCACAGAC
>CAVUDA010000002.1:0-146335 GCA_963740035.1 uncultured Acidobacteriota bacterium | reverse complement strand
GGAAAGAGGGCCGCTTTTGTTCATGCCCAATTCGATGTACTGAAGCGCGGGAAGTTGCAACCCGGGAGCACCGGCACCGTGACGACTACTTTTTCTTTTTGCTTCGCTTGCCAGCCCCATTGGCCCGCTTGACGGGTCCGCTGCGCGCTGTCTTTCCTGTTCCGCTGAAGGCGATTCCTGATTTCTGATGAGCTTCTTGTGCGGACTGGTAAGCCTTGGCCGAGTATTCCATCGCCTGTTTCGAAAACTCGTGTCCGGTCTGGTGATCTTCTTGGCCGTGATGCGTCGCAGCGACACGGTGGGCGGCGCGGCAAGATCGTGGAACTCGGCCGCTCTGAAGTGCCAGTCGTTTCGGCCAAGCCTGGCGTGGTTTCCTCGATTGCCTCGGTTGCGCATGAGTCGCTCCTTTATGAGATCAAGCTGAATTGTACCACGCTGCTTTCTCCGGCCCCGTGTTGCTTACGTTCCCGGCCTTATGCAGCGGACTTCCGCATCATCGGCACAGGTCCCGAGAAACGATCTTGCCTCCGTTGGCCACACGGAAGCTTTGCGGCTCGACAAACCCAAAGAGTGATCCAGGTCACATCTTTCGTCGAGAGAACGCGTTACAAAAGACGTGTCGACGGGAGGGGCCATGTATATTCTGGAGGTGAAGCAATCGAAGAGTTAGGAGGTAAATTCACATGCCACAACCACAGGAAGCTCGAATCAGTTGTAGGGAATGCAACACCTTCTACGCTTCAGAAATTGAATTGTGGGAGCACATGCAAGAAGCGCATCGCAGGTCTGTTTCAGAACCAAGCCCTTTCCATCATGGTGGTACACACCCGGAAAGCCGTAAGAATCGGTTTGGTACGACAAAGGAAGAATGGGCCAATGTTTCCGTGCATTTGAGGAATCACGTCCAAGTCCAATTCAAGTCCGAAGAGCTAAACGTCATTGACCGATTCATACTCCTCGCCAGCGAGGCCTCGATTTTCGACGAAGTGTGCCGGTAGGCGTGACCCACAAAGAAATATCCGGGGCGTTTCCCCGGGCCGGCATGCTCTGCGCCGTTAGCGCGACAAAGTGGCCGTTTTTTCAAGCGCAGGGAATTGCCAAACAGTGATCTATAGCGCCACGCCTAATCGTTTCGAGTCGGCATATTTCTGGCGTTATAGTCGAAATTCTTCGTCGCAATAGCAACCGTCATGCGCGTGTGCGCGTCGTCCAATTGATTTAAAACCCGCGCACGCAATCCGCCGTCGCCCGAATTGTCCTTTTCCGTGCTGCAATCCTGCTGCGCCATTTCCAACAATTTCAGACTCTTCGCGAGACGATCCGCCCACGGCATGCGTGCGTCAATTCGAGGAACGGCGCGCGCCTTCTTGCCCTCCACGCCGATCTCCTTCTCAATGTCCGCCATGGCGCCGTCAATGTTGGCGATCGTTAGGCTAATCTCATCCTGCGACCCATTGACTGCTTGCGCCTCATTCGTCCGTTGCAACAGCGCGCGGGCCCAACGCAGATCATCCATGGTGCGGTCATAGCCTTGATGCTTTTGGCCCGCTAGGACTGTACCGGGAAGGGACAGGACTAGAGCCATTGCCCCAAAGCGGCACAGTTTCGGAATTCTCAACATAAGATAGACGCCTCCTCGCATATTCAGAATCTAAGGAATGGCAGCCTTTGGCGATAGCCCATCCGATCTGGTTGCCCGAAGAGTAATCACAGCCTGGAAGCGCCAGGGGCGGTCCAAACGGATTTGAGGAGACTCCTCCAACCTTTCCTTTTGCCTCATCCGGTAGCATAATCCATGAGCGGAAGGTAATGTACGAGGGAGTAAGGGGTCTCACGGACCGGGGGCCATCGAACGGGAGACACGACAATGCCACTACAAAATTCGGACGTATGGTTCATCACCGGCTGTTCGACCGGCTTCGGCCGGGAACTCGCGAAGCTCGTGCTCGACCGCGGCTACCGCGCCGTCATCACGGCGCGCGACACGAGCAAGATTCGCGACCTCACCGCGGGCCACGAAGGCCGCGCGCTGGCCCTGAAGTTGGACGTCACGGACAAAGCCGAAGTGGCCGAGACCGTAAGGTACGCCGAATCGGCTTTCGGCAGCATCGACGTGCTGGTGAATAACGCCGGATTCGGTTACGTAGGCGCGCTCGAGGAAAGCGATGAAGACGAAGTTCGCGCCCTGATGGAGACCAACTTTTTCGGCCTCGCTCGGATGATCCACGTGGTCCTCCCGGGCATGCGGCGCCGGCGGCGGGGCAACATCGTCAACATGTCCTCCATCGGAGGCCTCGTCGGCTTCCCGGGCGTGGGTTATTACAACGCCACCAAATTCGCCGTGGAAGGACTTTCCGAATCGCTCGCAAAAGAGGTCGCTCCTCTCGGCATCAAAGTATTGGTCGTGGAGCCGGGCCCGTTCCGCACCGACTGGGCCGGCCGTTCTCTTAAAGGGAGCAGCCGGCAGATTCCCGAATACGCCGAAACCGCCGGCGCATTCCGCGAGCGCATTACGAGCAGGAGCGGCAAGCAGATTGGCGATCCGGTGCGCGCGGGAGAGGCGATCATCAAGGCGCTGGAGTCCGACCATGCGCCGCTGCATCTGGTGCTCGGCCTGATCGCACTGGAAACCGCTCGAACGAAAATAGAAAAATTGAGCGCTGAATTGGACGCCTGGGAAGAAACTTCGCTAAGCGCCGATTACCCCGAGAGCAACGCCGCCACGGCGAGCTAGATTCGGCGAATTCTTCCGCGTTTCAAGCGGCATCGCAACCGGCAAGGTCTTCCGGTGTGTCACGAGATGGGAAAGTTCGTGGGAAACTCGCGCAGCTACTTCTTTTCCGCCCCGGCATCCTTCTGATACTTCAGGAAGACGTCATTATCCTCGCAAACGAATTCCGCGATATTCCAGTCCGGCTGAAAGTCGAAAACCCTCTTAGACACAATGGTTTTTGTATACGCTTTGGGATCGTCCACGGTGATCTCATCCACTAGGTGGTCGTGATCCATGCGCCGGATGCGCTCTACCACGTGCAACGCCTCCGAGTGCGGGTGCCCCTCACTATCGATCCAGGTCTTGTCGTTAAAACCGCTTGTGTCCACGACGAGCGTATCTCCCTCCCACCGGCCGATCGAATCACCCATCCACGTGGGAGTCACATTCTGATGCTTTCGCCCATCCGTGAAAATCTGCCGCACATAATTGCCATATTCAAAAAACATAATCATGCGGCCGGGTACCTGCATGATCTCCATCGGGTAAATCGAAACCATATAGATGGCCGGCACTCCGGGCGGCAGGCACTTTACAATCGGTTCGGTCGAAGTCGTCGACGCAACCGCGTTGGCCCCGTGAGTGGGCCGATTGGCCTTGAATCGTTCCTCTCCCCACGCGGTCAGAGGCAGTTTTTCCAGACGATTGCCCTGTGAATCGGTCCAGTTCGGCCGGGTCGCCTGGCCGACCACCTGAACCCAAACTCCGGAAATCTCCGAGGCATGAGTCCCGGCATCAGGATTACCTTGTTCTGACCTGGCTGCGGAATTTGCGTGCAGGAAAAATAAGGACACCACCGAAGTAAGCAACGCAGTCCAGGCAATCTTCCTCGTTTTCATCAGCAGCTTCCCTCTGTTCGTATCCCTGCCCAATTTACAATCCCGGTCTCGCGATGAAAATCAACCGCCGGAAAGTTCCTCGCCGCTCGACAATGCGACTTTTCTAAGGAGTATGGTCTTCGATCCATTCCTCGCCGGACAACCGAAAATTGTGATTTGGTCTCCCGACTTCACTGTGTCCTTCGTCCAATGACTCCTTCTTGCCAGCATGTTTGGACTCTGGAGCTCGCCTTGCCATTCCTCGACCTTGTCCTGTTCGTTCTTCCGCGTGAAGTTAAGCAGGGCATGGGGATTCACAAACACGAAATCGGTCACGGTCACGTGCCAGGTAACCACGTTCGACATGTCGTAGTCGGAGACACCGTGGTGTCCAAACATTGCGGGAGAGATTGCAAAGAGAACAGCGACCGCCGCCAAACAGATTACGATTTTATTTCTCATGTCAGGCTGCACCTAAAGGAACACCCTACTTGGGTGTAGATCCATTTCAACTGGAAATTCCGATTTTGACCGTTAACCTGTGCATCGTACGCCTCTCCTGTCCTCGGCACAACGAATTTGCAATCAGAGCGGCAATTGCGCGACAAAGACAGTCATGCGAAGAACAGAAACTCTTGCGCACCGGGGTTCCGTCAAGCGGGATCTATCTTCTCATTACATATGATGGCAGATAGTTCTCCTTGGACAGTTATTTCGGCTTGTGCACCGGAGCGTCAGGAGGATTCTATTTCCGAGAGGGCCGTCATACAGGCCAATTGAAACTGGGCAGGTTCCATTCTTGCCGCACTTGACTGACCCGCGAAGTGTCAGGCAGCTTGCCTCCAGGTTTTCACCATTGAACATCCGGATAGAGACTTGGAATCCTCTTACCCCGGTAAACAAGTTGGTTCGGAGTGCTCATATGCCAGACAGTTTGCGCGTCGGTCCCCGGGAGCACCTCATAAATGTTTCCTTCCCCTCCCCCTGCTGATTCGCAAAACTCCAGATTCCCGTTCTTCAGCACTTCCGCATTTCCTCCAAACGAGGAATACTCTGGCGCCCTAGGATGAGAAACGAGTGTCGCAGTCATCGAAGTCTCGTCGATCTGCAGGATCTGTGCTGTACTATAAAGACAAGCTGGCTCTCCTATTGCGCCGCACGTGACGTCGGCTGGGAAAACACGGTCATCCCCGTTGTCAAAAAGCGCGAGCGAAAATATTCCCGTTGTATTCTTGCTGACAAAGGAAGGGCCGTGCTGCGCGTAAAACCAATCCGTTGGATCAGTCCCTCCGATCAGCGCAAAGTCGCCTTGAAATCCCAGTTTCCAAAGGATGTCGCCGTTACCGCTTCCATTTCGATAGTCTATTTTCAAGAGCCAGTTCTGGTGTCGAAGCGAGACGATAAGGTTACCGTCATCCGGCGAGTAAAGAATCGCGTTCGTGTGCGTCCAGTCGGGGTTATCCAATGTGAAACCAAATGGTCGCCGGTTGGTATCCAGGTGGTCGAATTCGTTCCAAATCCAAACGGGCTTGTGATTCGGATCTAAATCAATGAGGACATCTCCGATTATTAGAGTTCCGGATATATTTCTAGAAGTGGAGGCAATCACGACCAAGTGGCCGTTCGGAAGGGGTGCAAGATCGTGGTGAGTATAGAAGACGGAGATATTGCACCCGGCACATGTTGCCGCCGCCAAAGCGGCATCGAGGTCAGCGAGCGTCATTTGCCAAATTACGCTGCCGGCCAAGTCCACTTCCTGAATCACGGAGCCGGCAACGCCAACTGGGGCCACGTAGTTGATCAGGAAATGACCATTGGCCAGAAGCTTAACCGGTTGTGGTGTCCCGCCAAGGTTTCCATCATTGTAGGTCCAAATCACATTGCGTTCCAGGTCCGTAGCCATGATTAGAGGCGCCTGCTGCGGCTGTGGAATTACCAAGTCCAGTAACTCAATTCCTTCTTGCGGCCTCATGCCAGGTGTCGTCGTGGCTTCGATTGTTGGCAATTGAGCGAGCGGGAGCGAACCTGTGGCAAACATATTGTCATAATCCAAAAATCGGGCTCCGTCGCTAAACTTCACGATTGCCCTCATATGATAGGTTGTGTCCGCTACCATGCCGGCAACGAGTAGGTTTACCGGGCCGCCGCCCTCAGGCACAGGTTGTTCCCACGTCTTCTGTGCGTAGTTTGTATCCTTGCCGAATCGCACCGAGACTTTCGCGGGAGCTCCGGGTGAAATGGAATAGAGCGCGACTTGCACGTTGGCCGTTGGCGATACTTGACCCGGTGCTACGACATGTACGGTCGCGGTAGCGGACTTGCCCGGATCACTCTTGCTTGTCGCAGTTACGGTTGCGGTTGTGCTTTGAGGGCCAAACGGTGCGATGTAGCTACCGTCAGCGTCGATAGTACCCACGGTTGCCGACCACGTGACTCCCGTCGGGTCGTTAGTCAGAGCTGTGAATTGAGCCGCGCCCCCTGACGCGACAGCCGTGTACTGAGGACTGACGACTACCCCAGCGCAATGCTTACTTTCGTGGCAAAGTGGCTGGCACCGCGCATGTCCGTTTTCATCGCGGTCATCATCGTCATCTGTCCTCCGCATTTTGGGGCAATCTGCGTCCCGGCAAAATGGTTGACACCTCTCATGATCTCTGGCACCCGTCCAGTCGTCATCATTCCGACCGTCGGCAGCACTCCGAAACTGAACCTGTCGGTCTTGCGAGAAAGCGAGTGGGGCGATCACAAAACACGCAACAACCACAAGGGCCACTACAAGAAAGAGCTTCTTAGATTGAAGCATTTCATTTCTCCTCACAAGTTATTGCACTGATGCGTTGAAGCAATTTCATTGCCGTTTTCTTAGATTCGACACGGTTGTTATTAACATGCTGCGTGACAATCGTCCAATTGCGTTCCAAGCCCTCTCAACCTTGACGATTGCCTGCATTGCATCGCCCCTCTTGATCGGAAGCCGTAATTGGACGGGAAGAAATTCTGGAATCGGCTGCGCCAGTTAGGAACAGCGAAGTAGGATGTGGGTGTCAATATGGGAATGTATGGATGGGGACTTTGGGTGACTTTGGAGCCTTTGCAAGCAGAGAATCTTCAGGGAAGCGTCTTACCTTCTTGGTCCAGGATCACCATCACGAATTAGCAAGCACTCGAAAGACATTCTTGAATTGAATCGCAGGCCGGCACGTCTTATAAGGATGGGGAAAATGCTCTCTGGGGCAGCGTACCAATATGTCACCCGCTCATAGAATCAGGTGCGGCTTCCCGCCCGTCGCCCGAAGTGCCTTGACGTGGCTCCGTCGAAGTCAGCGTCCCTGCAAATCAGGACCAAGGCCATACATTTTGAGAACAACGCGCCGCCAGAAAAGCCGCATCCGAAATCCATGGCGCGACCGGAATTCACCTCCAGCTGCGTCTAAAACTCGGGATATAATGGGGAATCTTCGAGCCGGGAAGCCAGTAAAACCGACTACATCAACAGGGTTTCTGGAGCGGGCGATGGGAATCGAACCCACGTCTAGAGCTTGGGAAGCTCCTATTCTACCATTGAACTACGCCCGCACTATGCTAACGCTACCAAACCCGCTGAAGTCTTGCAAGAATTCAATGGCCTGCGTTTCATGCTAGAGTGTCGCGTTGCGTTTGTCATAAGCCGCACCAGCTGTGGCGGCGAGAAGTCCTATTGGGAGGATGTTTTGGCGTACCGGGATTTGCGCGAATTCATTGCCAAGCTCGAAAAAGAGGGCGAGCTGCGGCGCATCGCCGCGGAAATCGATCCGGTCCTCGAGATTACGGAGATCACCGATCGCGTGACGCGCGCCGGCGGGCCGGCGCTGCTGTTTGAAAAACCGAAGGGCTCGCGCGTTCCTCTGCTCATCAACATGCTGGGCAGCGAGCGCCGCATGAATCTCGCTCTGGAAGTCTCGAACATCGACGAAGTGGCGGCGCGCATCCGCGGATTTCTCGACATGCAATCGCCGCAGGGCCTGCTCGACAAAATCAAAATGTTGCCGAAGCTCGCCGAACTCGGCTCTTTTTTTCCGAAGTCCGTGAAGACCGGGCCCGTGCAAGGAAATCATTCGCCGCGAAAATTTCTCGCTGTTTGAATTCCCGATCCTGAAGTGCTGGCCGCAGGACGCGGGGCGTTTCATCACCTGGCCGTTGGTCTTCACGCGCAATCCGGAAACAGGGAAGCGCAACGTCGGCGTCTACCGCATGCAGGTGTATGACGAGCGCACCACCGGCATGCACTGGCAAACGCAGAAACACGGCGCCGAACATTTCCGCCGCGCCCGCGCCGCCAATCCCGATGGCCGCATCGACGTGGCCGTGGCAATCGGATCGGACCCGATGACGTGTCTCTCCGGCATCCTGCCCATTCCGCCGGATCTCGATGAAATGATGTTCGCGGGTTTCCTCCGCCGCGAACCGGTGGAGATGGTGAAGTGCGAGACTTCCGATCTGGAAGTGCCCGCGAATTCCGAAATTGTCCTCGAAGGCTACGTGAACTTAAAGGAAATGCGCACGGAAGGCCCCTTCGGCGATCACACCGGTTTCTATTCGCTCGAAGGAGAATTTCCCGTCTTCCACGTCACCTGCGTGACGCAGCGCCGCGATCCCATTTATCTCACGACGATCGTGGGCCCTCCCCCGCAGGAAGATTTTTTTATGGGCCATGCCGTCGAGCGCATTTTTCTTCCCGTCATGAAAATGCAGTATCCCGAAATTGTGGACGTGGCCATGCCGGCCGAAGGCGTCTTCCACAATTTGATGATTGTCTCCATCCGGAAATCCTACCCCGGCCACGCGCGAAAAATCATGCACGCGATTTGGTCGCTGGGGCAGGCGATGTTCACCAAAGTGGTCGTCGTCGTGGACCAGGACGTAAACGTACAGAATTCGCGCGAAGTCGTATGGAAATCGCTCTGCGCGATTGATCCCGAGCGCGATGTGGAATTTGTGATGGGCCCCGCCGACACCCTGGACCATGCCTCGCGCATCCAGGATTATGGCTCGAAAATGGGGATTGACGCGACGCGCAAGTGGGAAAGCGAAGGATTTCGGCGCCCTTGGCCGGATGAAATTGTCATGGATTCTGACACAAAACGGCGCATCGACTCGATCTGGCAGACGCTGGGTCTGCCGCGATAGCACAAAGTTCCGCGGAAAGTGTCTGGAAAGCCCATACTAGTAATAGTAGTCCTAGTATTCACTAAACCCCATCGGTAGCGGTTTTTGCCCTTTTCCTGTCCACGCGGTCAGCCGCCTAAGCGGTATTCTTCAGAACAACTTGCGAATCCGTTTGCTTGACACTCAAGGTGAGGGATGCCAAATTCGCAGTACGCGGCAACCGCTCTGCGAGAGCTGAATTTCATGCCGCGCTGTGTTCCCGGGGCCGTATGGGGTCCCAAATGGAAAAATCGATCGAAGCGACTGATTCTAGACGGCCACGGCAAGCGTGGCGGTTACAGCAGGTGATCCGAGAGACCGGGCCGGGGCAGGATGCGGCCAGGTTTTGGATCATGGCAAGTGCAAGTGTGAAGGCGGTTTCGGCGCCAAGGTGATCGGAGCAGGTCGCTTGAGCGGATCGCAAAGCGAAGGTCGGAAGATCCGGCAAGCGAAGGATTCCTGAGGGGTTTGGACATGTTTGGTACCTCTAAACAAAAGGCTCTCGTCGGCTTGGATATCGGCTCCAGCTCCATCAAAGCCGTGGAGCTGAAGAACACGAAACACGGTTATGAACTCGTCAGTTTTGGGCTGGAACCCCTGGCCCAGGATACCGTGGTGGATGGCGCGATTATGGACGCGCCGCTGGTTGCCGGAGCGATCAGCAATATCTTTGATTCCTATAAAGTAAAAACGAAAAATGTAGCCACCGCGGTTTCGGGACACTCGGTGATTGTCAAGCGGGTTACGCTTCCCTCCATGACGGAGGAAGAGCTCTACGATCGCATCCAGTCCGAAGCCAGCCAGCACATTCCGTTCGATATCGCGGACGTGAACCTGGATCATCAGCTGCTTGAGTCCGTGGATTCGCAAATGGATGTTCTGTTGGTCGCGGTAAAAAAAGACAAGATTTTGAACCATACCAACGTGCTGGCGCAAGCCGGCAAGAACTCCACGGTCGTCGATATCGACGCCTTTGCTCTGCAGAATTGCTACGAAGCCAATTACGATCCCGATCCCGGCCAGACCATCGCTTTGCTGAATATCGGCGCCAGCGTGATGAACATCAACATCGTGCGCGGCGGTATTCCCTTGTTTACGCGCGACGTTTCGGTCGGAGGCAATCAATACACCGACGCGCTCCAGAAGGAACTCGATTTGAGCTTTGAAGATGCGGAGCGGCTGAAGCATGGCGAGAACATCGCCGGCGTCGCCGAGGAGCACCGCGCCACGATCCTGCGCTCGGTGACGGACATCCTGGTCCTTGAAATCCAAAAGACATTCGACTTTTTTCGGGCGACCGCGACGGGCGAGAGCATCCAGAAGATTGTCGTCGCCGGTGGCAGCGCGCGCGTGCCCGGCTTGATGGACGTCCTGCGGGAAGAGTTTGCCATTCCGGTTGAGGAAATGTATCCGTTTCGCAAAATCGTGATCAATCCAGCGCGCCACAACGAAGACCAGATTCGCGAACTCGCTCCGCGACTGGCCATCGCGGTGGGGCTCGCGCTCAGGAGTTTTGACGAACCATGATTCGCATCAACCTACTTGGCAGAGCGCGCCCGAAAGCCCAGCGCACCACCGTGCCTCTCGAGGCCACGTTGCAATATGTGCTGCTCGCGATTGCGCTGGTCGTTAGCCTCGGCGCCCTGTATGGCCACTATTTGCTGCTCGATCGCAACAATACACAGCTTCTGGCGCACATCCAGAGGCAGACCAGCGAAAAAGCGCGGCTCGAACAACTCAAGCAGCAGGTGGACAATTTCGAGAAGCAGAAAGCCGTCTTGCAGCAGAGGATCGGCGTCATCGAGGGACTCCAGCGGAACCGCACCGGCGGCCAGGAACTCCTCGAAGCGATCGCCAACACCGTCAGCCGCACCGATACCCTGTGGCTTACTTCCGTGGACCGCAAAGGGGACGCGCTGACCATCAATGGCGCGGCGGGCTCCCTCAACGCGGTCGCCAACTACATCACGCAGCTCAAGCGTTCGGGTTATTTCCAAACGGTGGAAATCAAGGAATCGCACCAGGACTCTGCGAATAAGGCCGTGCAAATCTTTGATTTCAGCCTGACCGCTCAGTTCGGTCTGCCGCAACCCGCCGGCGCCGCGCCGGCCGCTACGGGCAAAGCGCCGGCCGCCAATACGCCACCGGCAGCCGGCAAGCCGGGAAAGACCTAGGGGGAGCGATGGCGATTTCGTTCCGCGAATATCCGTGGTACCTCCAAGCGTTGATCTTCTTCGCGCTCGCGCTGGTCATTTTTGGAGCCGGTGAATACTTGCCCTTATCGCCCGTGGCGAGCATGCGGGGCACCTTGGACGAAAACATCACCAAGGATGCCAACTTGAATCGTCAGGTGGCGGAATTGCAGGTTTACGAGCGCCGCAATGCGGAATTCAAAGTGCAAATGGCGGCTCTGGAAAAGCAATTGGACACCTTGAAGACGATCGTGCCGGAAGAAAAAGAAGTGGACGAATTCATGCGTCTGCTTCAGGAAGCCGCTTCCGCCTCGGGCGTGCAGATTCGCAGTTTGACCTCCCAGGCCGTCGTGCCCAGGGACTATCACTACGAGCTGCCATTTACGATCAGCGTGGATGGGCCGTATTTCAGCATCGAGGATTTTTTCTCCCGGCTGAGCCGTCTTTCCCGAATCATCAATGTGGGTGACCTGGCCTTTAGCGGCTTGGCCGATCCGTCAAAAGCGACTTTTCCCGTACGTCCCGGCACCACGGTACTCGGGACGTGCACTGTGACCACGTTCTTTAGCAAGCCGATGGATGCGTCTCCGGCCCCGGCGGGCAAGAATCAGCCCGCCCGCAAATAGGTGGAATTGAGCCGAATGACTATGCGACTCGCAAAATCATCGCGAACCCTGTTGCCCCTGGCCTTTTCGGCAGTCCTTGCGACGTGTGCCTTGGCGCAAGAACATCCCAACGTCCAGCCCAATGTGGTGCGCGACCAACTGACGAATCAAGCTTCGAACACTCCCCAGACGCCCAGCGCTCCGCAGCCCCCGGCGACGTCTCCGGCGAAACCTTCCGGGCCTGCAACTGCCAAGGCTCCGTCGAAGACTCCCGCCAAGGCTCAGGCCAAGGCTAAAGCTCCGGCCAAAGCCAAGGCGCCGGCAGCTGACAAGGGCGCACCAGAAGCGGCCTCGGCGAATGCCGCCAAGCCGCCGGTCGAAAAGCCCGCGGAGGAAAAGCCAACGGTGCGGCGCGATCCGTTTGACACGCTGCTCACCAAGGCGCGCGCCAGTAATGCGGCGCCGGAAAATCTTCCGCCCGGAAAAGCGGGCCTGATTGTCGACACGCTGCGCATCAATGGAATCGTGCACAGTCCCAACGGGATGATCGCCATCGTTTCCAATTCGCAGCAGCGAGTTTATTTTCTGAAGGAAGGCGACAAATTGTACGACGGCTCAGTCGAGAAAATCGCCCTCGATGGCATTTCCTTCCACGAGTTTGGCAAGGACGCGTTTGGAAAACCGCTGGAACGCGTGGTCACCAAGCGACTTTACCCAAGTCCAGGAGAACAGCAATGAAGATCAATTGGCCGGCTCTCGGGTTCCCCTGCCTGTTGCTGGCAGGCGCCGCGTGCGCGGTTCTGCCCGCGAGCGCGCAAGTCGCTCAGCTAACACCCGTGAGCGTGACCTCGCAACCGGCCTCGATCTCGGCGATCGAAGTCGCTCAACCAGGGCAGCAAACGACCGTGCGCATCAGTGGGACCGGCGAACTGCATTACAAGACTTCACGCCTGGACTCCCCGCCACGGCTCGTCCTGGATTTTGCCGATACGCGGTTGAATGTTGAAAAGAGCAGGGTCCCCAGCCAATACACGCCCGTTCTTGACGTGCGCACTGGGCAACCGAACCCTGGGCAGTCGCGAATCGTGATCGATCTTGCGAAACTGGTTCCATACAGCACGCAAGAGAACGGCTCCAACGTTACGATTTTCTTCACGGCGCCGGAGGCTCCCGCAATTCCCGCAACGCTCCATCCGGCCAAAAAGCCTGCTCGGCTTAAACTGACGGCGGTCGACGTGCCGAACATGCCGCTTCCCACCTGGCTGACGGGACGTGACATGGGCTTCGCGCGGCCTGCCAGCGGGCCTGCGGCTCCCGCGCCGCAAAATCCGCCCGTAGCGGATGCTCAAACTCCGGCTGCGGCTCCCGCGCCGGAAAAGAAATATACGGGCGACCCGATTTCGGTGAACCTCAAGGACGTGGATTTGAAGGATTTCTTCCGCCTGATTCATGAAATCAGCGGGCTCAACGTTGTGCTGGACCCGTCGGTTCGCGGAACGGTGACTTTAGTCCTGGACGAAGTTCCCTGGGATCAGGGCCTGGACATCGTGTTGCGCAACAATGGGCTCACCAAGGAAATCGACGGCAATGTTCTGCGGATCGCAACGCAAGATACTCTGAAGCGCGAAGCCGATGCGCGCCGGGATTTGGCCAAGGCGCAGTCCGACTCGGTCGAGACGGTGACGGTCACGAGGGTTCTGAGCTACGCCCAGGCGCCCGCGATGGTGAATACGCTGAAAAAGTTCCTGACCGCCCGCGGCGACGTTTTTGCTGATATCCGTTCCAACACCTTAATCATTCGGGATATTCCCTCCTCGATCCCCAAGGTCGATAACTTGATTCGCCAGATCGATCGGAAATCACAGCAGGTGGAGATTGACGCGCGCGTGGTGCAGACCTCGCGTTCGTTCGCCCGCGAAATCGGCACCGAGTTCGGATTCTCCGCTCCCACCGGGGTCACCGGGAACACGGGTTTCGGCGGATTGACCGGACTTACGAGCTTTCTGAGCCCTGTGATCCACTCTGTGCCTACTCCTTTCTCGTCAGGTTCCGGCACGACGAATCAAATTCCGCTCAATACCAGTCTCGGAGCCACTGCGCCGACCAGCGGCTTTACCTTCTCCACGCAGGGCCACAACTATGCGATCGATTTTCTGCTGAGCTTGATGGAGACGCGTGGAGCCGGCAAGATCCTTTCCGAGCCCAAGGGCATCACCCAGAACAACGAAAAATTGACGGTGAAGCAAGGTCAACAAGTCCCGATCCAGACCAACATCAACAATACCATCACGGTTCAGTACGTGGACGCCTTGCTCAAGCTGGAAGTCACGCCGCAGATTACTTCCGAAGGAACCGTGTTCCTCGACATTGATGTGGAGAATACACAGATTGACAAGAGCATCTCCGTCCTGGGCAATCCGGGCCTGGACACGCAGTCCACCCAGACCAAGGTTCTCATCAACGATGGCGGCACCGTTGTGATTGGCGGTGTGGTTGTCACCAATCAGAATACGACGATTGACCAGGTACCGCTCCTGGGAAGCATGCCTCTGATCGGCAATCTTTTCAAACACACTTCGATCAGCGTTTCGACCCAGGAACTCATGTTTTTCGTGACTCCCCGAATTTTGCCGGGCTGAGCTCCGCAAGGTACAATGTCGAGTGACCCGGGAGGAGACCTCGGTTTCCTCCCATTTTTATGCCGATCCCCACGAACAGCCGGCTAAAGCGACTCCGCCACTTATTGGATAAATCCGGGGCCGGGATGTTTCTTGAGACGCACCCGGCAAATATCTATTACCTGTGTGGATTTTCGGGCGATTCGGGGGCCCTCCTGGTCGATCCCGCCTCAGCCACCTTATTTACCGACGGTAGGTTCACGATTCAGGCCAAGGAAGAAACCCGCGCTATCCGCGTGCACATTCACAAGGGCCCGCTCCTGGAAGCGGTCGGCGAACACCTCCGAGCCAGGAAACGCCAGAGAGTAGCAGTTTGTCCTTCACACCTCACTTTGGCGGGCTGGAAGACGCTCAGAAAGGCCGCAGGGGGCAATCTAAAGTGGGTCGCTATTGACGGCCTTGTAGAGAGCCTCCGCGCCATTAAGGACGCAACTGAAATCGATCGCATCCGAGACGCGGCGCGGCTGGGTTCCCAGGTAATGGAAGAGGCGATCCGCTTGATTCGCCCCGGTGTCACCGAACTTGACATCGCGGCTGAGATTGGCTACCGCATGCGCCGGAAAGGCGCTTCCGGGGAGTCCTTCGAAGCCATTGTAGCTGCCGGGCCGCGCTCGGCATTGCCTCATGCGCGTCCCACGGCGCGCCAAATCGGGAAAAACGAGTTGGTGGTGCTGGACCTGGGTGCTATACTGCGCCGCTACTGCAGCGATCTGACACGCACGGTGCACGTCGGCAAAGCGCCCGCGCGGGTCCGCCAGTGGTATCAGGCTGTGCTGGACGCGCAATCGGCGGCAAGGGATGCGTTGAAGGCAGGAGTAACTTGCGGGGCCATTGATGCGGCTGCCCGGAATGTGCTGCAGCATAAGGGGTTAGGCCGCTATTTTGTCCATAGTACGGGTCACGGGATCGGACTCGAAATTCACGAGGATCCCCGAATCGCTCGGGACCAAAAAACGCTTCTGGAGACGGGTAACGTCGTGACCTTGGAACCCGGTGTTTACGTCGAAGGCGTGGGGGGAATTCGAATCGAAGATGATGCCCTGGTAACCCCGCGCGGCGCCGAAATTCTTACAACAACTCCCCGGGAATTCCTCGAACTCTGAGCACAACGATGAAGGGATCCAAAAAACAGCCAGCCAGTTCCGACATTTCCGTGCCGGGAGTCGACCTCGGCCAATTGGAGCGCTTGCTTTCTTTCATGTCCGAACATGGGCTGGAAGAGTTCGAGTATGCGCATGGGGACCTGAGGATACGCCTGAAAAAGGCTATTCCGCAGCCCAGCGCGGCCCCGGTCCTGGCGCTTCCCATGGCGCAAGCGGCAGCTCCGCAGGTCATTGTGGCGCAGGCCCAGCCAAACGCTCCCCAAACGGCTCCGCAGGCCAGCCCAGCGCCCGCTCAGGCCGCCCCGGCTGCTGCGGACGAGCACATCATCAAGTCGCCCATCGTTGGCACCTTCTACGCAGGCCCGAGTCCCGACGCGGGACCGTTTGTCCGCGCGGGGGACTTCGTCGAGGCTGGGCAGACGGTCTGCATCATTGAAGCGATGAAATTGATGAACGAGATTGAAGCGGATATCGGCGGGGAAGTGGCGCGAGTTCTGGTCGAAAACGGCCAGCCGGTGGAGTACGGCGAACCGCTGTTCGCGCTGCGGCCCACGGGGAAAAAGAAATAAGTAGCACAGGCTTCAGCCTGTGGGTTTTCGGCTCGGTGTTGTGGCGGAAACCCACAGGCTGAAGCCTGTGCTACATTCGGCCTGAAATGTTTCGAAAAATCCTCATAGCCAATCGCGGTGAGATCGCCCTGCGCGTGATCGATGCGTGCAAGGAACTGGGCATCGCCACAGTCGCGGTTTATTCCGAAGCGGACCGCAACGCGCTGCACGTGCGCTTTGCGGATGAAGCGGTGTGCATCGGGCCGCCGCGCTCGAGCGAGAGCTACCTGAACATCCCGCAGGTGATCAGTGCCGCCGAAATCACCAACGTCGATGCGATCCATCCCGGCTACGGATTCCTTTCAGAGAACGCGAATTTCGCCGAGGTGTGCGAGGCCTCGCACATCACCTTCATCGGCCCCTCGCCGGATTTGCTGCGCATGATGGGCGAAAAGGATCAGGCCCGGCGCGAGATGTCCGCCGCGGGCGTACCCATCGTTCCGGGCTCGCAGGGAACCGTCGCGGACGAAGCCGCGGCCCTCGCCGAGGCCGCGCGAATCAAGTATCCCGTGATCCTGAAAGCGTCGGCGGGAGGCGGGGGGCGCGGGATGCGCGTCGTCCGCAGCGAGGAAGAGCTTCCCGGCGCATTCGCCACCGCCCGCAATGAAGCGCAGCAGGCTTTCGGCATACCCGATATGTACATCGAAAAATTCATTGAACGCCCGCGCCACATCGAATTTCAAGTGCTCGGCGACAAGCACGGGCGCGTCATGCATCTCGGCGAGCGGGAGTGCAGCATCCAGCGCCGCCACCAGAAACTCATCGAGGAATCTCCCTCGCCGGCGGTCGATTCCAAGTTGCGCGCCGAACTCGGGGCCCGTGTGGTCGCGGCGCTTGAACAAGTGGGGTACACCAGCGCGGGGACGGTCGAATTCCTGATGGACGAAGACGGCTCGATCTACTTCATCGAAATGAACGCCCGTATCCAGGTCGAGCATCCTGTCACGGAAATGGTCACCGGCGTGGACTTGATCAAGTCCCAGATTCGCCTGGCGACGGGCGAGCGGCTTGGCGAAGTTGTCGGCAAACTCGAGTTGCATGGGCACGCGATCGAGTGCCGCATCAACGCCGAGGACCCCGAAACGTTCATCCCCTCGGCCGGGCACATTACCGTGTTTCGCACTCCCGGCGGCCCAGGGATTCGAGTGGATACGGCTGCCCACGCCGATGCCGTCATCCCTCCGTACTACGATTCGCTGGTAGCAAAACTCATTGCTTTTGGCGACACTCGCGCCGAAGCCATTGTGCGGATGCGGCGCGCTTTGGAAATGTTCGTGGTCGAGGGCATCAAGACGTCCATCCCCCTGCAGCGCAAAATCATGATGGACCCCGACTTTATTGCCGGCCGTCTGGACACCCACTTCCTTGACCGTTTCGCCACATCGCACGCGGGATAAACCCATATGAACCTTGTGTTCCCGCGCCTCTATGCCATACTCGATCCCACATTGCTCGCCATTTCGGAGCTAGATTTGGCCGAAGCGCTGGCAGGATCCGGGGTCGTGCTGATTCAATACCGCAACAAGACGGCTACTTCCCGGCAATTTTTCGAAATCTCGCGGCAACTCTCGAGTGCTCTCGGCCCGCGCGGCGTCCGGCTGATCGTGAATGATCGCCCGGACATTGCGATGCTCTCTGGCGCCGGAGGCGTGCATGTGGGCCAGGATGATCTGAGCGTCGAAGACGCGCGCGCCGTTACCGGCGGCATTGACGGGAAAAACCGCTGGGTGGGAGTTTCCACTCACACCCTCGAACAATTGGCCGCGGCGGACCGAACCTCCGCAGACTACATTGCCTTCGGCCCGATTTTTCCGACCGCGACAAAGAAAAATCCGGACCCGGTCGTCGGGACGGAACTTTTACGGAAGGCGCGGCAGATGACGAAAAAACCCCTGGTCGCGATCGGCGGAATTACTCTGGAACGCGCGGCGGAGGTCTATCGCGCGGGCGCGGATTCGCTGGCCGTCATTCGCGATTTGATCTGCGCCCCGAACCCCGGCGTTCGGGCCCGCGAATACCTCGACGTGGCGGCATCCACAACGTCACGCTGATCTGCGTCGGGTGCGGGCTCTACTTGGAGCCGGCCAGAAGAAGGAGCGGCCCGGTGTCTGAAGTGAAATCCAACATAGCGACGGCGATTCCCGCTGAAGCGGATTCCTCCGGATTCGTTCGCGGGTTGGGCCTGTTCGACTCGACGACGATCGTTGTCGGTTCGATGATCGGCTCGGGCATCTTCATCGTGTCCGCCGACATTGCGCGCAACGCGGGATCGACAGGTGGACTGCTTGCGGCCTGGGTGATCACGGGCCTGATGACGGTTACCGCGGCGCTTTCTTATGGCGAACTCGCGGCAATGATGCCGAAGGCCGGCGGGCAATATGTTTATCTTCGCGAGGCCTACTCTCCGCTCTGGGGATTTTTGTACGGCTGGACGCTTTTCCTCGTCATTCAGACCGGGACCATCGCGGCGGTGGCGGTTGGCTTTGCGCGATTCCTCGGCGTCCTGTGGCCCGCCATTTCTCCGAGCGCGTGGGTCGTTTCTCCAATCGCTCTCTCAGACAAATATGCGATCAGCCTTTCCGTGCAGCAACTCGTGGCGCTGCTCCTGATTTTGTTTCTAACAGCGCTCAATACGCAGGGTTTGAAGCTTGGCAAGTGGATCCAAAATATTTTCACTTCGGCGAAAATGCTGGGGCTTGCCGCTCTCATCTTTGCGGGAATTTTCCTCGGCCGGAACGCCGCCGCGATTCACGCCAATTTCAGCGGCCTCTGGACCCTTCACGATCCTCAGACCATCGAGCCGGGCGCCGCCTGGATGAAGGCCTTCATTCCTTCCGTGACGTCGGCGTCGGGGACATTCGGCTTGCTCATCGCGTTCGGCGTCTCGCAGGTGGGATCGCTTTTTTCCGCCGACGCCTGGAACAACATCACGTTTACCGCCGGCGAAGTGAAAAATCCGAAGCGCGACATTCCCGTTTCTCTTGCCGTGGGCACGGCGGTTGTCATCACGCTCTATTTTTTAGCCAATCTGGGATACCTCTCGACGCTCACGCTGCACCAGATTCAGACGGCGCCGGACGACCGCGTCGCCACCGCCACACTCGCCGCGATTTTCGGCAATAGCGGCGCGACGCTGATGGCGCTGGCCATCATGATCTCGACCTTCGGCTGCGCCAACGGTCTGATCCTCGCGGGCGCGCGCGTCTACTACGCGATGTCGAAGGACGGATTATTTTTTCGCAGCATCGGAAAGCTCAATGCCAACCACGTCCCGTCGATGGGCCTTGTGCTGCAGGGAATCTGGGCCGCGATTCTGGTGCTGCTGCGCACGCGCCTCGTGAACGCAACCACCGGGGCGGTGACTTACGGAAATCTCTATGGCGTGTTGCTCGACTACGTGATCTTCGCGGTGCTCATATTTTATGTGCTCACCATCGGCGGTCTTTTCGTTCTGCGCCGCAAGCGCCCGGATGTTGAGCGCCCCTATCGCGCGTGGGGGTATCCCATCGTTCCAATTCTGTATATCGTGACCGCGCTGATCATCATGCTGATTCTCATCCTGTATCAAACGCAGGACACCTGGCCCGGCCTGGTGATCGTGCTTCTCGGCGTCCCGGTGTATTGGGCCTGGTCGCGGAAATCTGGGGCGCACCAGTAGGACAGGCTTCAGCCTGTCTGGTTTTGATTTTTTCGTAAGCTCGAAAAAGCAGACAGGCTGAAGCCTGTCCTACACAAGGCGAATATGGCCAATCAATTGTTCCAAGTAAAGACTCACGAAGCGCTCGTTGAAGAGCTCCAGAGCGACAACCGCCTGCGCCGCATTCTGGGCCCGATCCAGCTTTCGAGCCTCGGCATCGGCGCGATCATCGGCACCGGCATCTTCGTGCTGACGGGCATCGCGGCGCATGACAGCACCGGCCCCGCGCTGGTGCTCTCGTTCGTGGTGTCCGGGATTACGTGCGTTTTTGCGGCGCTGTGCTACGCGGAATTCGCTTCCATGGTCCCGGTCGCGGGATCGGCTTACACCTACGCGTACGCCACGCTCGGAGAACTCTTTGCCTGGATCATCGGCTGGGATCTGATCCTCGAGTATGCCGTGGCGTCGGCGACGGTCGCGCACGGCTGGTCTCACTACTTCCAGGATTTTCTGGCCATCTTCCACGCCAATGTCCCCGCGGTTTTCCGGAACGCGCCATTTGACTATAGTCCGGTCACGGGACGCTTGATCTTGACGGGCAATTGGTTTGACCTGCCCGCCGTCGCCATCGCTTTGATCATTACCGCTATTCTGGTGAAGGGGATTCGCGAAAGCGCCAGCGTCAATGCGGGCATCGTGGCATTGAAACTTGTCATCGTCCTGTTTGTGATCGTCGTGGGCGCGAAGTATGTGAACCCCGCCAACTGGCATCCCTTCGCTCCTTTCGGCCTGACGGGTGTCAGCTTCTTCGGCCACACTTTGCTCGGCCAAACCGGGCCGGGAGGCGAACCGATCGGCATGCTGGCCGGGGCCGCGCTCGTGTTCTTCGCCTACATCGGTTTCGATTCGGTGTCCACCCACGCCGAGGAGGCTCGCAATCCGGCGCGCGACGTGCCCCTTGGTATCATCACCTCGCTGATTCTCTGCACCATTCTCTACATCGCCGTTTCCGCCGTCCTTACGGGAATGGTTCCCTACAACAAAATCAACATCGACGCGCCGGTTTCGGACGCCTTCCGCCAGGCCGGCTTGCCCTGGGCGCAATTTCTAGTTTCCCTGGGAGCGGTCGCCGGGATCACCTCCGTACTGCTCGTGATGATGCTCAGCCAGTCGCGAATTTTTCTGGCCATGGCCAGAGATGGCTTACTTCCTGAATTCTTCGGCGCGGTCCACGAACGGTTCCGCACGCCGTGGAAGTCCACAATCCTCACGGGGGTGTGCGTCGCGGCCATGGGCGCATTTCTTCCGCTGCGCATTCTTGCCGACCTCGTGAATATCGGAACGCTTCTGGCGTTCGTCATTGTCTGCGCCGCGGTGATGATCATGCGGCGCACGCATCCCGACGTTCACCGCCCGTTCCGCGCGCCGCTCGGCTCCGTCGTTCCGATCGCGGGAATTTTCTGCTGCCTGCTGCTCATGTTTTCACTGCGCGTCGAGAACTGGTGGCGGCTCTTCATCTGGCTCGGTATCGGTCTGGTGATCTATTTCAGCTACGGCATCCGCCACAGCCGCATCACGCTGGAAAGCCGCGAGGCGAATGCAAAGGTCGCGCTAGGTCGGAAATAAGGCGCCAGTAGCACAGGCTTCAGCCTGTGGGGGTTAGACCTTTCAAGCACCAAACCCCACTGGCTGAAGCCTGTGCTACTAGTGCCCGAATAATTTTCGAGTAATCTCCCATCGCATTTTCTGGCGTAGTATCCTGCTCATTTGCGGCGGAAGCTCGCCCGCGAGAATATGGCCTCAACATTTACAACCAGGAGCCGCGCCATCTGGGCGGGCATGAGCCTGATCGACTGGATCGCGCTGGCGATCCTCGTCTTGTACGGAGTGCTTCTGGGACTGCGCGAGTACAAGGCGCAGGTCCCGCCGTCCGGCTTTCTTTTCTTTCTGGCGATTTGCGCGGCGATCTATTGGCTGGTGCGCGGATGGATTTGGGCGCGCGACCATCTCCTTTGGAGCCTGCGCAACCGGCTCGTGGCGGCGTATATATTCATCGCCGTCGTCCCCGTGCTGCTCCTCCTGGCGATGGCGGGACTCGCGGCGTACCTGCTGTACTGGCAGCTTGGCTCCTACGTCATTTACACCGAGATGGAGGAGCGCGAGCAGCGCGCCGGCGTGGTAGCCACTGCCCTAGCCAATTCATACGCCGTAGAGGCAGCGTCTGGACGCAGCGCGGCAGCTTTAGCGTTGCCCGTGGACCCGGCGACATACATTAAGAATGCAATGACCGAACTTCCGGGGCTGAAGGTCGAAACGGGCAAGGGGGAGGAATTGCTAGGGAGAGGCGACGAGCCCTTCAGCGGGAATCGCTTCCGTGGTCTTGTTTTCAGCGAGGGCCAATTGGCCTTGCGCTCCGTGGTCGCACGCCCGACCTCCACTGGCCGCATTGTAGTTTCCGTGACGGTTCCCGTTTCGCCGGAGCTGATCGACACGCTCGCGCCGGAACTCGGGCCGGTCCAATTCAACGTTCTGCGATCTGAAAACGGAAACGCAAAAACCGTGGTTCCAAACGTGATCGCCACGCAGCAATTTGTGCCCGTGCAGCAGATCGGGACGAGCGGGCGCGCGGTCCCGAAAGCAGCGAATCCGTTCGACAAGCTGATCACGGGGATCGTAGGTCTTGACGTGCTGGATTTGGACCAGAAGCAGGGCCAGTCTAATCCCGTGCGCGTGGTCGTGGCATTCAGCACGCGGCCATCGCTCTTGAACCGGCGCCTCTTCAGTCCGCTCGGAGATTTGGGCGGCGCGGCCGCTACGGCGCTGCTGGTCGTTGGCGCGGTCTTTCTGGTTATTGAAATCGGATCGCTCGTGACGGGAATCATCATGACGCGGACGATTACAACGGCGGTCGACAACCTGTACAACGCAACCCAGCACGTGCAGGACGGCGACCTCAGCTATCGCGTGCGAATCCCACACCGGGATCAGCTCGCCGCGCTCGGCGAGTCGTTCAATTCGATGATGCATTCGGTTTCCACGCTGATCGAGGAACAGCGCCAGCGGCAAAAGCTCGAGAACGAGCTTTCCATTGCGCACGAAGTGCAACAGCAATTGTTCCCGCGCTCGCTGCCGAATCTGCAGGGAATCGAGATCGAAGCGATCTGCCGTCCGGCGAGGGTAGTCAGCGGCGATTACTACGATTTCATTCGCATCTCGCCCACGCGGCTGGCCATCGCGGTCGCGGACATCAGCGGGAAGGGAATTTCCGCCGCGCTCTTGATGGCCAACGTGCAAGCCGCTCTGCGCAGCGACGTCCTCCGCTACCGGAACGGCCAGCCGGGAATTCGCCTCGAGCAGATTGACACCTCCGAAATTGTTTCCCATTTGAATCTGCATTTGTTCCGCAACACTTCCGACGAGCGCTACGCGACCGTTTTTTTTGGCGTGTACGACGCGGAGACGCGCCAGCTTCATTACACCAATGCCGGGCATCTTCCACCTCTCTACATCAGCGGCGGCAACGTCAGGCGCCTGGAAACCGGCGGGATGGTGGTGGGTTTGTTCAACGACGTGCCGTTCCAGCAAGGCGCGGTGGAAATCGAACATGGCGGCATTCTTGTGGCCTACAGCGACGGTTTGATCGAGCCGGAGAATGTGTACGGCGAAGAATTCGGAACCACGCGGCTCATCGAAGTGGCCACGCGCAATAAAGATGCGTCTTCCCACGCGATTGCCGAGGCCATGATGCATGCCGCCGAGGAGTGGTCCGGATCTCCCGACCAGGCGGACGATATGACGGTCATCGTCATGCGTTTTTCCGGGCACGCGCAGGAGAAGAGCGCGTGAAAGTTCTGACCGCGGCACAGATGCGCGAGGCGGACCGGCTCACCACGGAGCGGTACGGTATACCCGGCATCGAATTAATGGAGAACGCGGGATCGGCCATCGCCGAATTTCTGCGCGAAAAGTTCGCGGACCTTGCGAGCCGCAAGATCCTGGTCCTGTGCGGGAAGGGAAATAACGGCGGCGACGGCCTGGTGGTCGCGAGGCTGTTGAAAGATTTTGGCGCCACGGCGGTCGTTTTTCTCTTTGCGAATCCGGGTTCCGTCGAAGGCGATGCCGCGGCCAATTTAAAGCGCTGGCAACAAGGTCTTGGCGAGTTGTACGTCGTGACGAGCGAAGCGGAATGGGAATCCGCGCGCGCGGCGCTTGCCGAAGCCGGTTTGATCGTTGATGCGCTGCTCGGCACCGGACTGCGCGGGCCTGTGGAAGGCTTGCTCGGCAAGGTCATCGAAGATCTAAACGCGGCGCGCGCGAAGCGGCTCGGCAAAATGGCCGTGGTGGCCGTCGATATGCCTTCGGGACTTGCTTCCGATTCGCAGGATTTCGGCGGGCCGGTCGTGGCCGCCGATTTCACCGTGACGCTTACCGCGCCCAAGGTGGGGCAGCTCGTTTTGCCGCACTCGTCGTGCTGCGGCAAGCTGGTTGTGAAAGATATCGGGACGCCGCCCGAACTGCTCGAGTCCGACTCGCATTTGAAAATTCACTGGATCGAGCCGGCGGAATTCCGGGCCTTGCCGCTCGTGCGCGACCCGGTCGCAAATAAAGGAACGTACGGCCACGCGCTGATCGTCGCCGGATCGCTCGGAAAATCCGGCGCGGCGATTCTCTCGGCGCGCGGCGCGTTGCGCTCCGGAGCGGGCCTCGTCACCGTGGCGACGCCGCGGGATGTCCTGCCCATCGTTGCCGGAGGAATGCCGGAAATGATGACGGCCCCTTTGGAGTCCACGGAGGCCGGGACGGCGAGCCTTCGCAACCTGGATTACGGAAAATTTGCGGAGATTTTGCGAGGCAAGTCCGTTCTCGCCATCGGCCCCGGGCTTTCCATGCAAAATGAAACGCAGCAATTCATCCGGCTCGTCGTTGGACAGACGGAGCTCCCCATTATTTTGGATGCCGACGGCCTGAACGCCTACGACGGTGTGGCCGACGCTCTGAACGAACGCCATGCCTCTGCAATGTTGCTGACCCCGCATCCGGGCGAAATGGCGCGCCTTCTGGGCATCACGGTGAAGGAAGTGCAGGCGCGCCGCTTGGACGTGGCGCTCGAAGCGGCGGGCCGCTGGCGCGCGCACGTGATCCTCAAGGGTTTTCACACCATTCTCGCGACGCCCTCCGGGTACGCCTACATCAACACGACAGGGAATCCCGGAATGGCGACCGGCGGTACCGGCGACGTGCTCACCGGCATCCTTGCCGGACTGACGGCGCAGTTTGGCGTCGAGGATTGGGCACGCGTGCTCAGCTTCGGCGTGTACCTGCACGGTCTTGCGGGCGACATCGCTTCATCGCGCGTTGGAGAAGCGCCCCTCATCGCTTCCGACCTGATCGACGCGATCCCGGAGGCGTACGCGCGTGTTCTCAGGGAGTGGGAACATGCCCGCTGACGAAATTGTCACGCACTCCTCGGAAGAAACCATCGCCAAGGGCCGGGAAATCGCATCGAAACTCCGTGCGCCTGTCCTGGTGCTATTGAAGGGAGACCTCGGCAGCGGCAAGACCACTCTGACCAAGGGAATTATCAGCGGCCTGGGCGCCGCCAAGGAAGAAGACGTCACCAGCCCCACGTTTAATCTGGTTCACGAATTCCGCATTCGCAATCCGGCAGGCAATGAGATGAATTTCAACCCGTGCAAGGTCTACCACGTCGATCTCTACCGCATAGAAAGCTTTCAGGACCTCGAATCCCTCGGCCTGGAAGACGCGCTATCCGAAAAAGCCATCGTGATTATCGAGTGGCCCGAGCATTTCACTTTCCGTACGGATTGGCCCACCGTCGAAATCCGCCTGGATCACGCCGGAGGAGATTCCCGCCGAATCGCTATCTCGGATTTAGGGTATAGTTCGAGCTGACCTGAAAAATCGCACGCTCAAAAACCAAATCGTACGGCACCCAAAGTTCAAAATCATCCGACGTCTGGCCACCATTAAAATGTCCGATCTGCTGTTAACGGGTTGGCTTCGCCGCCTTGTTCGCGCTTTACCCCCTTGTTAACCTGAGAATGAGCCTAGCGCAGCCTCCTATGCCCGAACGCACGTCCATGCTCTCCACCGCTACGCCCGCGCGAGTCAACCTGAAGCCTTACTCGGCGGAGCTTCCCCTCGGGACTCTGGCTGTTGGGGTGGACAACATCCATCATGATGTATTCCTGAGCCCCATGTTTGTGGAGACGACCGAAGCTTATCTTCTGGAATTCATCCGGCAAACCGCCAGTCTCCCCTTTCTTGCCCAGACTGACCGTCTGCAGCCAAACCGGCGCCAACCCGCGCGCCGCGAGGCCGAGCGGAAGGCCGCTCGCTCTCCCGAGGCTCCTTCCTGGAAACGCCAGCTTTCCGATCTATTGCACGGCGGGCTCCAGAAGGCCAAGTACGAGAAAAATATCGAGGTTGATCTTCTACTTCGCGTGACTTTGCTGAAATATCTCACGCAGGAAATCGGCACGCAGTTCGCGAACCTCCTGCTGGAGGCCAAGGAGTGGATCCGGGGACGCGGCACGCATTTCGATCATACCGAGCATGCCCACGTGATCAAGGCGCGCATCGCCGAATTGCAGGCGGACCGCCGCAACTTGTTCCGGAACGTGGGCCAGCATGTGTTTCAGGCCATTCAGGAGATCGAGGAGAACGGGCTGGCCAGGTCCCGGAAGGCGCTGTTCGGCGACGAGGGCTCGACGACCACTTACGACATTTTGAACAATCGCCTGGCTTTCGTCGAAAACGGCAAGGACGACGTGCTCTTTCTCGAGCAATACATCCTGCTCGGAAATTATTTGCGCGATCAGGACCGCTTCGAGACGTTCGACTCCGTCCTGCTCGATTTCCTGCGCGAATCCGTCCTGGCCGGCGAGCAGGGAAACGACCTCAACGATTCGTGGCGCGAGCACCAGAAGCTTGTGGACGGCGCGGTGGCGCACCGGGCGGAAATCGCGCGCCTGGAGGAAGAACGCGCCGCCCTCGCGCGCAAGCTGGAACGCTCCGAAAGCCTGATGGGGCGCGTGGGATTCGGCTCCGATCCTGCTACTCTTCGCGCTTCCATTTCGGATGTCGAGAAGCGCCTGCGCCATGCGCGTCATAAACTCGAAGAAGCAAATCCACGCGTTGAAGCGTCCCGCGGCGAGGCGGATTTCCTGGCCAAGCAGTATCAGGATCGCCTGGGCGATTATTTGAACCAGCCCGAAAACGCCCGCCGCCTGTTCGACCCGTCCGCGCCGGGCGAGCCGCGCGGAAACGCAGCAGAACAGCGGGCGCGATTGCTGGATGAATTGATCGTGCGGCTCGAGCAGCGTGATTTGCTCGTGCACATTCTGGCCAGCTACCAGCTGCGGAACATCTGCCACGACTACTGCCCGCCAATCCACTTGCAGCAATTGAAAAAAGCTCTGGTGTCGCGCGAGGAATTCAAGCGCGTCGAGGATATCCTGAAGCAGTTCCCCGCGCGGCAGTACTCCACGCAGCGCATCGACGAACTCTCCAAGAAAATCCGCAAAACGCCGCGCGATGAAGTGCGCGCCGTCGTCCTCCGTTTCGCCGAGGATTTCATGCGGCTGCGCCGCGATGCGCGCAATTTTGAGCGGCTGAGCGCGGCGATGGAGCGAGTCCATCTGGTCCGCAACGAGCGCACGCGCGAACTTTCCGAAATGAACCGCAGCCTGTACGAGTTCCTGCTGACCGAGGAAGCCCGCCCGGCCGAAGACCGCGTGGTCTCGCACACGATCATCAAGGCGGACGTGCGCGGCTCGACCAAGATCACGCAAGAACTCCTCGCGCGCGGGCTCAATCCCGCATCGCTCTTCAGCCTGAATTTTTACGAACCGGTGAAGCGTATCCTCGAACGCTACGGCGCCGCGAAAGTCTTTATCGAGGGCGACGCGCTGGTGCTCGCGATTTACGAGACCGATTCCAACCGCGTGCAGCAACGCGCCGTATCGAAAGCCTGCGCGCTGGCGCGCCAGATTCTGGCGGTTTCGTCCGCGTACAATGAGCGTCCGGACTCGGCTGATCTGCCCCGGCTGGAGTTGGGCGTCGGAATCGCGTATCAGGGATCTCCGCCGACGTACTGGATGGACACCGATTCGCGGATCATGATTTCGCGCGCGCTGAACCTTTCGGACCGGCTGTCGAGCTGTTCCAAGGCCGCCAAGCGCATGCTGTCCCAGAATTCGTCGCAATTTCGCCTGTTCCTTTTTCAAACCATGACGGAGGGCGTGGCCGAGGACGAGGCCGACGAATTCCTGATTCGCTTCAATCTGAACGGCGTGGAACTGAATGACGAAGGTTTCCAAAAGCTCCAGGAAGAAATCTCCCTGACGCCGCTCGAAGCGGAATGCGCCATGCCCTGGGGCAAGGAACGCGTCGAGTTTTTCTACGGAGAAACGCCGGTGGGCGAGGGGCTCGAACCCGTTCTGATCCGCCGCGGATTCGTCCGCCAGATGCTGCCGGGAGGAAAAATTGGAGAGGCCGGCACGCGCCCCTATTACGAAGTCTGCGTCAATCCCAAAGTCCTGGAACTCGTCGAATCCCTCGCGGCAACGGCCGCGGCTCTGCGCGAATGAAATGGTAGGATGATGCGCGGGGCCCGAGTCGCCGGGTCTGAGCCATCCATGAGTAGAAGCAAAACCAAGCCAAAAAAGTTTAGCGCAGCAAGCGAAGCGCGGCGCCGCGCACGCGAATTGGCCGGACCTCCGCCGGCCGCGCGAGTGATCCCCGACAAGCGCCTGAAGCCGCCGAAGCACAAGAAGAAATTGGTGGAGGAGTAGGTAGGACAGGCTTCAGCCTGTCTGCTTTTCAGTATTAGAAAATCAAAACCAGACAGGCTGAAGCCTGTCCTACTTGAGTTAATGAATGTGCCGCGTTTTCTTCTGCATGTAATCCATCAGCAGGTATTGGCCTAGGGTGTAGGGCGTGGTGAAGTAGGCTTTGCCGCGGCACAGCTCCGTCACTTTTTGCACGAAGTGGACGAGGCTGTAATCGCTGGCCAGCATGAACGTGTTGATCAAAATTCCCGAACGGCGGCAGCGGCCCACTTCCTCGAGCGTTTGCGTGACCACGAGCGGATCGAGCCCGAACGCGTTTTTGTAGATGCGTCCGTCGTCGAGCGTGAGCGCCGAAGGCTTTCCGTCCGTGATCATCACGATCTGCTTCATGTCTTTCTTCTGGCGGGACAGGATGCGCCGCGCGAGGCGCAGGCCTTCGCGCGTATTCGTGTAGTACGGGCCGACCTGCACGCGCGCCAGCTCGCCAAGCGGCATTTCCTCCGCGGAATCGTGGAACAGCACGAGATGCAGCGAGTCGCCGGGATATTGCGTGCGAATCAGATGCGACAACGCCAGCGCCACTTTCTTGGCCGGCGTGAAGCGATCCTCGCCGTAGAGAATCATGCTGTGGCTGCAGTCGAGCATGAGCACCGTGGCGCACGAACTCTGGTATTCGGTCTGATGGACCATCAAATCCGGGTAATCGAGTTCAATGGGAACTTTCGATCCCTCGCGCCGCACGGCGTTAAACAACGTCCCGCTGATGTCGAGATTCAGCGTGTCGCCGAATTCATAGGGGCGCGAGATGCCGCCCGACTCGACACCGGTCGCCAGATCGCGCGTGTCGTGGCGGCCGAAGCTGCTCTTGCCGAGCGATCCCATCAAATCCTTGAGTGTCTTGAATCCCAGAAAGTCGATGGTCTTGTCCGTGATCTCAAAGCGCGCTTCGTTTTCCCGGTCGCGGTCGCGGCCCTGTCCGATTTGCCCGCGCGGCGTCTTGTCCGGAGGCGCAGTCACCTGCGGATTCCCCGTGACGTAGCCCTCCTGCATCAGCCGGTCGATCAACTGATCGATCAGCTCTTTCATCTTCGCGTCCATCTGCTCCGGTGTGCCGTCCAGCAGATCTTTCAAATCCTGATTCGGAAGCAGGTCGCCTTCCTCGAGCGCGCGCTGGATCGCCTGGCGCAACGCTTCCATCGACTTTTCCGGATCCATCTCGGACATTCCGTAAAATTGCGATTCAAAACCGCTCTGGAGGAAAAAGTCGGAAAGGCGCTTCACCAGTTCCTGCAGGTCGACGCCGTCAGCCGGCTCGCCCGTGTATTTCGTGTAGCGAATGAATTTCGTCATAAAATATTGCCCACAACTTCTCACTGCTTCGCAGGTCAGCGCTTTGTAGGGCGCGGCTTCACAGGCTGCGGAAAAACTCAAAGCGCTGTCATTCTGAGCGAAGCGAAGAATCTCTCTTTGTTTCTTTTCTTATGCTTAAATCGAAGAGAGATTCTTCGCTTCGCTCAGAATAACAAAACAAGACATTTTTTCCGCAGCCTGTTCAGCCGTGCCGAAACTCGCCGCGAATTCTCAGGGCTTTAGCCCCTGACGTCCGCGTCCAAGCGCTCCTAATTAAATTGGCGCCGCGGCGGGCGCGGCTGCTGCTCGCGCGGTTCGGGCGTTTTCGGGCGTTCCGCGTGAAAGCCGCGCTCTTCATTGCGGCTGATGCGCTTGTGCGCCCACAGCCCTTCGAGAATGAATTCCGCCGCGGCCGCCATTCCGGCCGGGCCGCTGCGCCCATCCGCTCCCAGGCGGTCGACGTTGTCCATCAGTCCCTGGATCTTCTTGAGCTGCGACAATGCCTCCGATGCCGGGGCGCTCTCGGGCACTTTCAATTCGCCGCCCAGTTCAAACCATTGCACGACCGGCTGAAGATTCGCGCCCTCCATGCGGCTCGTGAACACTTTGCCCACCGCGCCGCGAATCAGCTCCCGCGCGATATTTTCCGCGCCGCGCAATTCGCCTTCGTACTCGAGCTCCATTTTTCCCGTGATGGCCGGAAGCGCGGCATACACGTCCGCGATGCGAGCCGAGGCGCGCGCTTCGCGATTACGCACGGCGCGCTGCTCCGCGCTGCTGACTACGCTTTCCAGGCACGCAATCGGCAGGCGCTGGCTGACGCCCGAACGCTTGTCGATCCGCTTGTCGTCACGCGCGAGAAACGCGACCAGCTCGACGACTTCGCGCAGGTAATCGGGGATGTCGACCGAGGTCCGCCCGCCATCGCGCGCCACCCACGCTTCCTGCGCCGTGATCGAGACGCCTTCCTCCACCGTGGCGGGATAGTGCGTGCGAATTTCCGAGCCGATGCGGTCCTTGAGCGGCGTAATAATTTTTCCGCGCGCGGTGTAATCGTCGGGGTTCGCGGTGAAGACGAGCAACACGTCGAGCGGCATCCGCACGGGATAGCCCTTAATCTGAATGTCGCCTTCCTGCATGATGTTGAAGAGGCCGACCTGAATTTTCCCGGCGAGGTCGGGGAGTTCGTTGACGGCGAAGATGCCGCGATTGGCGCGGGGCAGCAGGCCGTAGTGAATCGTGAGTTCGTCGCCCAGGGCGCGCCCCGAGCGCGCCGCCTTGATCGGGTCGACGTCGCCGAGGATGTCCGCGATGGTCACGTCCGGCGTCGCCAACTTTTCGACGAAGCGCGCGTCGCGTGGCAGCCACGAGATGGGCGTGGCTTCACCTTTCTCCGCAATCAAATCGCGGCACGCCCGGCAAAGCGGCGCGAGCGGATTGTCGTGAATTTCGCAACCCGTGATGTAAGGAATTTCCTTATCCAGAAAGTCGATCAATCCGCGCAGGATGCGGCTTTTCGCCTGTCCCCGCAAACCGAGCAAAATAAAATTGTGCCGCGCCAGGAGTGCGTTGGCGATCTGCGGCAGAACGGTTTCTTCGTACCCGTGAATCCCCGGAAAGAGCGGCTCGCCGGCTTCGAGCTTCTGAAGAATGTTGGCGCGCAACTCGTCCTTGACGGTTCGGCGCGGCGTTCCAGCCGCATAGCCGGGAAGCTTCCGCAATTCGCCGAGCGTTGCTGGTTTGGTGGTCATCGAGGGCCCCTGATCGATTTGCATCCCCATTATATGCCACACCGAGGATTACTGCAGAATTCAGATCAAGGATGCGGGCGCAGCAAGTGGCACAGGCTTCAGCCTGTGGGTTTTGGTACTTGCAAGGACTAACCCCCGCAGGCTGAAGCCCGCGCCACCTGTCACAGCAAATTCGGGGCGCTACAGCTTGGCGTGCCCATTGCCCGCCGCCTTGCCCCGAACGTGCTCCCTCTTTTGAAGCTGCGGATACCATTCGGCAAGGTGCGCGACGAGCCTGCCTTGGCGTACCCCTTCCGACCGAATTTCCAGCAGACCCTGGCGGATCGCCACATCGACCGGCAATTCCGATGCCACGTGATACGCGAGCGAAATGCCGCCCTCGGTTTCAAACCGCGGCGCGTCCTCGCCGTAAAGGAGCTGGTGACACTGGTTGCAAAGCTCTTCGAGCCGCGCGGAAACGGCGGCATCGACTTCCGTGAAATCCTCCTCGAGAAATTCAACGTCCGCTTCCAGATATGGTTTTTTCTCGTGGGTGCGGACCAATCGAAACGCGCTTTGCCCGGCCGCCAGGATATCGGAGCGGCCGTCTTCGTATTCCTTCAGAACTTTCACGATCATCGCGGAACAGCCCGTCTGCGCGAGCTGTTCTTTGTCGGCGTATACGATTCCAAACGGGGATTGCGTGTCGATGCAGTGGCGCGTCATTTGCCGGTAACGCGGCTCGAAAATATGCAGCGGCACAGCCTGGCCGGGGAAGAGGACGATATCTAGCGGAAACAGCGGGATGCGCGCCGGATTCATGGACGTGTCCGCGCCATGATAGCAGAACCCGCGCGGCGAATCCTCACGGGTTTCAGTAGGACAGCCACTCTTGGCTGTCCTACAAAAGCCCGTCCGTTATTTCTTGCTAAGGAAGAGCGTGTCGTAGAGCCAGCCCGCCACGATACCGCCCGCCAGCGGACCGATCCAGTACACGCCGTGGTTGGTCCAGTGATTCGCGGCCAGCGCCGGGCCAAAGGCGCGCGCCGGATTGAGCGCCGCTCCGGTAAACGGTCCGCCGAACAGCGCGCCCATTGTGATGGAGAGACCAATCGCAAAGCCCGCGATCTTGTTGAACGCGCCCTTCTCATCGACGGCCGTTGCAAACACCACAAAGACCAGGAAGAACGTCATGATCCCTTCAAAGATCATGCCGTTGGTGCGCGAAATGCCGCTCGCCAAATCGGGCGTACCCAGTTGCACAGGTCCCCAGACATCGACGGGCAAGAGCCGCAGCAAATAGGCAGCCGCAACGCCACCTGCTAGCTGCGCGATCCAGTACGCCACTGTGTCAAATGTGGAAAGTTTTTTAGTGACCCAAAATCCGATCGTGATCGCAGGATTAAAGTGGCCGCCGGAGATGTGGCCGAGCGAACTCACCATGATCCCGATGGCCAAACCATGCGCGAGCGCGATTCCCAGAAGGCCCAGGCCAACCTGTCCATTCGAGCTGGTGCGGAGAAACTGGTCCGCGCAAATCGATCCAGCGCCAAAAAAGATCAGCGCAAACGTGCCGATAAATTCAGCGACGAGCTTCTGCGGTTTTGAGTACATAAAAACCTCTCCTGGCGGACCCGCTGGGGCATGATCCGCCTTCTTTTTCCATTGGGGAAGCAGATTCTATGAGAAGTGAGTTGAAGAGTCAAAGAATTGAATAGTGCAGGCCCGTAACTCGGGAAGCGTGGTCTTTGTGGGTCGCGGCTTCAGCCGCGACATTCACAAGAGGTAAGAACTGGGCTTTAGCCCCTGAAGATTTGAATCTGAAATCTCAAATTTGAAATTTCAGATTCAAGATTGTCAGCGTGTGCCGGCACCTAGCGGCACGCTCACAGGCGTCAGCCAGTTGTGGCGGTCGGGCTTGGATCCGCTGAGGATCGCGAAAAATTCCTCTTGCAGTTTCTTGGTGATCGGGCCGCGCGAACCCTTGCCAACTTTGATCCGGTCGATCGAACGCAGCGGGCTGATCTCCGCTGCGGTGCCCGTGAAAAATACTTCGTCGGCGATATACAGCATTTCGCGGGGAATCACCTGCTCGCGGACCTGAATTTTCATTTCCTCGCATAGTGTGATGACGGAACTGCGCGTAATCCCAGGCAGGACGCTATTTCCCACCGGCGGCGTGTACACTACGCCGTCCATGGCGACGAAGATATTTTCGCCCGAGCCTTCGCTCACGCAACCGTTCGTATCGAGCGCGATGCCTTCGGAATAGCCGTTGGCATGCGCCTCCATGTGAATGAGCTGCGAATTCATGTAGTTCGCGGCGGCCTTGGCCATGCTCGGCAGAGTATTGGGTGCCATGCGATTCCACGAACTGACGCAGACGTCGACCCCTTGCTCGATCGCTTCCGGCCCGAGGTAGCGTCCCCATTCCCAACATGCGATGTACACTTCGGTCGGGACAGCCATCCCTCCGACGCCGATGTCTCCGTAACCGCGCAGGGCGATCGGGCGGATGTAACACGAATTCATCTTGTTCACGCGCACGACTTCCGCTGCCGCGTTGGAAAGTTCCTCGGCGCTGTACGGCAGTTCGAGCCTGTAAATCTTTCCGGAATTGACCATGCGCTGCATGTGTTCGCGCACGCGGAAGATGGCGGGCCCGTTCTTGGTTTCGTAGCAGCGCAATCCTTCAAAAACCGCCGAGGCGTAGCTGACTACGTGGGAAAGGACGTGAATCTTCGCGTCGTCCCACTTGATCAGCTTTCCGTTGTGCCATATTTTTTCCGTCGGCTTCATCGGCATCGTCGTTCTCCACGCTGCATTTCCACGCAAGATTGGTGCTGCACTGATAGGAACAGCCAAAATTATAGCACAGCGGTCCCCGCACCCCGCGAGCGGCTAACTCTTTACCTCCAGCCCAGCAATGCCAATTTGGTTGGTGCACGTTGGGAGATGCGATGCTTCGCATGACTGTAAGAAACGCAAGAAGGAGGCTGGAGGTTCAAGATTCTTCTTCGCTTAGTTCGCGCGCGATGATGGTGTCCCTGGCGCCGTGACGTATGGTTAGGACGCGGACGAGTTTTCTTGTTTCATCGATTTCATGCAGGACGCGATAAATGTTGGGCTTGGTCCCGTATAGGAGGTGCCGGAGATGCCGACGGGCGCTTCGTGCTTCAGGAGCACGCGGGCAGCGGCGCGGAAACCGTTCTAGTGTGAAAATTGCGTTTTCAAGGCCGTTGAACCATCGGCGCGCAACGGCGGAATGTTCAGCGGAAAGAAATTCATAAAGATCATCGAGGTCGCGTTCAGCGCGGCGCGTCAACTCAACGGCGTATGCCATATTTGCGCCGCAACGAAAGGAAGACTTCGCGGGCAGGGCGGGTTCGGCCGTGGGCAATGTCGTCGATGCCCTGCCGTATGGCCTCAAGGACGTCGGACTGTGCAGCGATGTCCAGTAGACGTTGATAGGATTCCGCGTCTTGGACAACCGCCTCGGCCTTCCCATTGATGGTTAGCACCACGGGCCGTTTGGTTTTCTTCAGGCGTTTCATGAATTCGCCGGGCTTGCGGCGAAAGGCGGTTAGGGATTGAATGTCTTTGGAAAGATCGAACATTGCAAATCCTTTCCCATGAGCACCTTTAAAGGTGCTCTCTTCCACTCCGTTTGTAAAGAGAAAAATTCAGGTGCGCTCGGAACTTCTTGTTCAATGGCGCTGATTCAGGGAGAGGTGTTCGTGCCGGGGGAAGATGGTCACCAATCCACTAGTGCTCGATCCGCTCCAGCGAATACGGTTCCCGGATCGATTGCAGATTCTTCGCGGCGTGGCTGCGCAGATCGCCGTTGAAGTTTTCCCATACGCCCAGCAGGAGAAATGGAACCACCGCGGCAGCGACCCAGAGCTTGGCCCGGCGAGGGGCTTTGGTTTCCGGCTCCCAGCGGAAGAGTTGCGCGGACACGATGAAGGCAATCAGGGCGCATCCGACGAGCGAGGCCAGATAGGATCCGAGACTGTTCAGGTTGGTATGGTCGATCATGGCGCGCTGCAGGCCGCTGACCAGATAGGTGGCCGGCAGGAAGAGTGAAATTTTCTGAACCATCGCCGGCAGCATCGGGAAGGGAATCGTCGCTCCCGAAATAAAAAGAAAAACAAACCAGATGATCTGATTGATGATCTGCGTTTCCTGCATGGTGTTGGTCACGCTGGCGACGATCAGCCCGAGGGAGGCAAACGTAACCGTTCCGATCGACACCAAAATAAAGACGGAAACTACGTTGCCCAGCCCGGCCATGTGAAACACCGAACGCGAGATATAGAACTCGATGGCAATCGTGGGCAGAGTGAGAAAATAGTTTGAGATCAGGCTGGAGGCGAGCATCGCACTCGCCCCCACAGGCGTAACTCGAAACCGCCGCAAAATTCCTTGCTCGCGGAACGTCACCAGTTGGACGCTCAGGCCCCAGAAGCTTCCCATCACCGTAAGCGCAAGCACCATGGACAAGAGATAAGGCACAGCTTCGGGACCGAACCGCCTGAAAAGCCCGGCGTAGCCGAAGAGAAACGCGAGCGGCATGATCAGGCTGAAGAACAAAAACGCGCGATTGCGCATGGCGAGGCGCATGCGGCTCACCGTGAGCGACCAGGTATGGCCAAAGACGCGGCTCAATCGCGCAACCTTCTCCCGGTCAGCTCGAGAAATATGTCTTCGAGCGACGGGGCGGAAATTTCCAGGCTGACCAGTTCGTTGTTCTGTTCTTCCAGATGCTTCACCAGGGCCACGATCGTGCGCGGCACGCGCGTGGAGTAAAGCAGATAATCATCGGCCTCGGTGCGGCATTCGGTGACGCCTTCGAGGTTTCCCAGCGCGCCGTTGGTTTCGGGCTTGGCCATGCGCACGGTAATTCGCGTGACCGCGCCGGAGCGCTGCTTCAACTCGCGCGGCGTCCCGAGAGCGATGACTTTCCCGTGGTCCACAATCGCGACGCGGTCGCAGAGCTTTTCCGCTTCCTCGATGTAATGCGTCGTCAGCAGGATGGTTTTCTTTTCCTTTTTCAGTTCCTCGACAATGTCGTAGATTTCGCGCCGCACCTGCGGGTCGAGACCCGCCGTGGGCTCATCGAGGAAAACAACGCGAGGGTTGTTCACGAGCGCCATGGCCAGAGCGAGGCGCTGCTTCTGTCCGCCGGAAAGCTGGGAATAAAAAGCGTTGCGCTTTTCTTCGAGGCCGAAGCGCGCGAGCAGTTCCTGCGTGCCACGCCGCTGCGGATAGAAGCTGCCGAACAGGTCGAGGGCTTCGTGCACGCGCATCTTGTCCGGCAGGGCAGTGGCCTGCAGCGCCGCGCCGATCACGTACTTGAATTCAGCCCCGCTCGTCTGCGGATCGAGCCCGCAAACGCTCACGCTGCCGCTGTCGGGAGTGCGCAGCCCTTCGAGAATCTCGACCGTGCTGGTCTTCCCGGCGCCGTTCGGCCCCAGCAGGCCGAAAACTTCTCCCTCGTTGACGGCAAAGCTCACCCCGCGCAGCGCTTCCACGTCGCCGTAACGCTTGGTCAGGTTTGTAACTTCAATCGTCGCCCCACTCAGCATGAGTCCTTATCTATAACACAATCCAATCCTGCCGCGCGAACCGCGACAGGATTCGGAATTGGGCCAGTTTCCGAGAAGCCGACTTCACGGGCTTTGGAAAATCGCTTGAACTGGCGCTGCGCGATGGTCGATAGCAGGTTACTTGTGTAGAGTAGCGGCCATACGCGATCTGTTGATTTGTAGTTCGCTGACGCGATGGTTGCTGGCACTGGTCTTATGGGTGTAACTAATAAGGCCGCGCTTCCTGAATTTATTCATGAAAAAGTTGACGCGAGAACGAGTAGTACCGATCATCCTTGCCAGCGTCCCCTGCGAGAGTTCGGCAAATACATGGGAATTATCATGATCCCCTTGGGCTGCGAGCCGAAGTAAAACCCGAGCAAGTCGTTTCTCGCTGCCGTTACAGATAGTATCGATTAGGTCTTCTTCGGTATGCACATTTCTGGCGAGCAAATATGAGATGAAGACATTAGCAAACGGATGCTTCGTCTGGAGCACGCGGCGCATCTCGTTCTTCCGAATAACAAAAACTGTACAGGGTGAGGTTGCGATTGCTGTTGTCCGTCGAACCAACGCGCCGTTCAGGCACTTTTCGCCGATAAAACTACCCGGTCCCAGAATGTCTATTACTGCTTCTTTTCCAGATTGAGTTGTCGCGGACAGCCTTACTCCGCCTTTTTTAATGTAGATGACAGTGTTTCCGGGTTCAGCTTAAGAGTAGATAGTCTCTTTTCTTTCAAACTTTCTGACTTGCAAAGTCATTCCGGCCATATCGGTCCAAGTTTCGCGACGGGGCTTTTTATTAGATGTCATAAATTGCAAGATATTATCTGCTGGTTGAGCATCTCTGTGTTCGTCACAGTGTTCCCCAATATCCTCTCCCTGCCCTGAGTTTGCAATGAATTGTTCCATTCGTGGTTTCGCAAATGCGTCCTTCACAACCAACAATATCTCGTTTTGCAGGCTCCCGTCTGTTTCATATTGAACATATCAGGGATAAGAGAAAGATACCAAATCTGCCCCAAGATCTGATAAACGGGGCGGTCTCAATGGGTCGATGCAACACTTGCTCAAAATCTCTTGGAAGGTGTCTAGGAGGCTAATTTCATGCGCCGACATCAATTCAAACAAAACAAAAGCCCTGTCTAGGTTTTGATCGAGTACGGTTGTATTGATCAATTCTCGATGGGAAGCACTATCAGATCAACTGGTTAAGAGGTGTTGCATCGACCGGTTGAGCCGGCAGGGATTCTCGGAATGTGGCCCACCACCACGGGATTCGCTTTATCGGCTCTTTTTCTCTACCGGCGATCCCGTCCGGCGTGATTTGCCGGGGTTCCACTCATAATCACTGAAATTCAGGATTCTCTTTTCCGCCAGCTCAAGCCCTTCCGTTTCGAGCAGCTTTCGCTGCAGCGAAGCGTGCGGCTCGCGAATGAGCAATCTTCCACCTGCGCCCACGACGCGGTGCCACGGCACGCCGCGCCCGCTGGGACACGCGGCCATGGCGCGTCCAGCGGTACGCGCTCCGCCGGGGAGCCTCAGGGCTTTGGCGACCTGGCCGTAGGTCATGACGCGTCCGCGCGGAATTCTCTTCACCAGTTCGTATACGGGATTCCAATTCATCGGATTTGTTCCACGAATATGCGATTGTAAAAGTACTAGCTCAATCGGACTAGCAACATGAACCTTTCGAACTATGGTCCGTTGCGGGTCACCCGTGCACACTTATCGTCGCCAAAGAGAGATTCCGCATCTAAGTAACTAGGAGCATCGGAGAACGTCAAGACAATTCGAGCGGATGCCGATGATGGGAATCGAATGAGCTTCAAACTTGCCCGGCACACGGTTCGGAGAGGGATCTGAGGGAGTTACTCATACGAGGCAATTTTCCGAACAATTCGACATCTAAATTGACAGCTGTAGTGGAAGTGTCTTACACTACAGGTTCGATGTCGGAGCAGGGAGCGATGTATGGCTTTTCTACGCCGCAAAGGGAACACGTTTTACCTGGTGCATAACGTCCGCGAGGGCGACCGGGTCAAGCAACTGCACCTCGCCAAGCTCGGAGAGCGCCCCCGCATTACCGACGACGTTGTGAGGCAAGTCACCCGCACCTATCCCTTTGTGGACGTCAACTGGAATGAATTGCGCGAGCAGGTCAACAACCGCATAGAGCTGTTCGATCCCAAGTCCAACCAGATTCAGAAGCTCGTTTCCACTTTGCGCACTCTCAACCTCGATCTGGCAGATCTGTTTCCCCCGTTGCTGGACGTTTCGCACGCGCCCGAAGCGGGACAGGAAATCATCACGCAGCTCCGTCTGCTGCACTCCACTGTAGGAGTCAAACTCGACCAGTTTGATCGTGCCCCTCATCGGGGCGTGTTAGCGGACCGGAAGTTCCGGTAGGAGAATGGTCATGAGCACGAACCGCCCATCACAACAACAACTGGACCCCACTCTGAGAAGCGTGGAGTCGCAGGAATTCCAAGCCGCCCTGAAAAGCAAGGTCGTCGGCCAGGAAGAGGGAGTCCGCGCGCTGGTGGACCTGTATCAGGTCTTCTGCGCGGGGATGAGCTCGACCGGACGCCCGGTTGGCAACTTGCTGTTCCTGGGGCCGACCGGCTCGGGAAAAACGCGCATCGTGGAAGCGGCGGCGGAGATCCTGTTCGGAGACCCGCGCGCGGTGATCAAGGTGGATTGCGCGGAGTTCCAGCACTCGCACGAAATCGCCAAGCTGATCGGCTCGCCTCCGGGATACCTGGGACACCGCGAAACGCATCCGCTGATCACGCAGGAAGCGCTGGCGCAATATCACAAGGAAGATTTGAAGCTCAGCTTTCTGCTGTTCGATGAAATCGAGAAAGCGTCGGACGCGCTGTGGCAATTGTTGCTGGGCATTCTGGATAAGGCGACGCTGACGCTGGGAGACAATCGCCGCGTGGACCTGTCGCAGACGATGATTTTTCTGACGTCGAACCTGGGCGGCGGAGAGATCACGGAGCTGATGACGGGCGGCATGGGCTTTGTGCAGCCGAAGGACAAGACGGAAGACAAGCTGGACCACAAGGTGGAACGGACGGCGCAGGAAGCGGCGAAGAAGAAATTCTCGCCGGAGTTCATGAACCGCTTGGACAAAGTCGTGGTGTTCCATCCGCTGCGTCACGAGCAGCTCGAGCAGATTCTGGAAATTGAGCTGGGAATGGTGCAGCAGCGAGTGCTAGACACGGGCCGAGGGCAATTCCTGTTTCGCGTCACGTCGTCGGCAAGAAAGTTTCTGCTGCAGGAAGGCACGGACATCAAGTACGGCGCGCGGCATCTGAAGCGGGCCATCGAGAAGTTCGTGGTCTACCCGCTGGCGAACCTCTTGGCGACCGAACAGATTCGCTTCGGCGACATGCTGGTCGTCGATTGGGACGGCAAGTCCGCTCACCTTTCGTTCCAAAAGGAAGGCGAAGGCGCGGTGGTCCCGACGCCGGCCAAAGCGGCTCGCGGCGCCGCCGCCCAGATGGCGAAGGCAACGGGCGGAAAGGTAATCGAAGCTCCCGCACAAGTGATCGTGCGCGAAGCAAAAGCGCCGGCGGCGTTGCCCACTGGAGCGCCTCCGCCGGTGGCTTCCGGCCGCAAGAAGGTCGATCCGCAGTAACAGCCTCCTTCAACAAAAATACTGATCTAGATCAGGGCGGCCTTGAACGAATGGCCGCCCTGTTTTTTGTCCGTATTGAAGTGCCGAATCTGTCCACGCCTCGTCTTGCTCCAGTGTCCTGTTTCAAAGTGATTAGCTGTGCCCCTCGGCGAAACATTTCCATAAGGTTTCCAGCGGCAATTCCGGCATGGTTCAAACCTCCGAGCTGATAACTTCGCCAGACTCAAATGGATAAGGTCTTTATGGATTCAAAGCAGCTTTGGCCTCTGGGTTGCCGGATATAATCGTGCGGGCTCTAATTCAAACCGCGGCGCATTGAATACGCCTGGGGGACCCATGAGGCCTGAAAGAGCAAAACTTGATCCGAACCGCCACAGTTTTGAGTCGCAGGAATTTGAATCTGCGATGCGGCGGCGAATTGTCGGGCAGGAAGAAGGCATTCGCGCCGTGGCCGGCTTGTATCAGGTGTTTCGCGCGGGGATGAACTCGAACGGACGCCCGGTAGGGAACCTGCTGTTCCTGGGGCCGACCGGCTCGGGGAAAACGCGGATCGTGGAAGCGGCGGCGGAGATCCTGTTCGGAGACCCGCGCGCGGTGATCAAGGTGGATTGCGCGGAGTTCCAGCACTCGCACGAAATCGCCAAGCTGATCGGCTCGCCTCCAGGATACCTTGGCCACAGGGAAACGCATCCGTTGATCACGCAGGAAGAATTGGCGAAGCATCACACCGAGAAACTTCAACTGAGTTTTTTGCTTTTCGATGAAATCGAAAAAGCGTCGGACTCTCTGTGGCAATTATTGCTCGGCATTCTGGATAAAGCGACGCTGACGCTGGGAGACAACCGGCGCGTGGACCTGTCGCAGACGATGATTTTTCTGACGTCGAACCTGGGCGGGGGAGAGATCACGGAGTTGATGACGGGCGGGATGGGCTTTGTGCAGCCGAAGGACAAGCTGGAAGACAAGCTGGACGTGAAAGTGGAACGGACGGCGCAGGAAGCGGCGAAGAAGAAGTTTTCGCCGGAATTTATGAACCGGTTGGATAAGGTGGTGGTGTTCCATCCTCTGCGTCACGAACAGCTCGAGCAGATTCTGGAGATTGAGCTGGGAATGGTGCAGCAGAGAGTGCTGGACACGGGGCGCGGGCAATTTTTGTTCCGGGTGACGAGTGCGGCGAGAAGGTTTCTGCTGCAGGAAGGCACGGACATCAAGTACGGCGCGCGACACTTGAAGCGTGCGATTGAGAAGTTCGTGGTATATCCGCTGGCGAACCTCTTGGCGACCGAGCAGATTTGGTTCGGAGACATACTCGTCATCGATTGGGACGAAGAGGACGAGTGCATCTCATTTCACCGCGAAGGCCGGGGCGCCGTCATTCCCGCGCCGCCGCGGCGTCGCGCACGCACAGTCGCCGTGAGAACCGTCGCCAGCGCCTCGGGAACGGATAAGACTAGGGTAGCTGAGCCGGATTTAGAGCCGATCCTGACCAGGTAGTTTTGGTTTTCAAGTAGCACAGGCTTCAGCCTGTCGGGTTTTTGTCCTTGCAAGGACTAACCCCCACAGGCTGAAGCGTATGCTACTTATGCCTGCGAAGAATGCGCTTTCGGCTTCCAGCGCAGCACGGGCTTGCGCGCGGCGCCGACTTCGTCGAGCCGGCCAACTCTGGTGGAATGCGGCGCGGTCTTGACCATTTCAGGAGTGGTGGCGGCTTCCTCGGCAATCGAGCGCATCGCGTCCACGAACAAGTCGCACTCCTGCTTCGATTCCGATTCGGTAGGCTCAATCATCATCGCGCCCGGCACGATCAGCGGAAACGCCGTGGTGTAGGGATGGAAGCCGTAGTCGATCAGGCGCTTGGCGATGTCCATGGTGTTCACGCCATTCTTTTTCTGCCGCGCGTCGCTGAAAACGACCTCGTGCATCGAGGGCAAGTTGAACGGCAGGTCGTACACGTCCTCGAGTTTCTTGCGAATGTAATTCGCGTTGAGGACCGCGTCTTCCGTGGCCTGGCGAATGCCCGGTCCGTAGGCCAGCGTGTAGGCGAGCGCGCGCACCAGCACGCCAAAATTGCCGCCGAACGCGCGCACCCTGCCAATGGATTTCGGTTTGTGACTTTCGAGCGCCAGGTGGCCGCTCTTTTCAACCAGCACGGGAATCGGCAAGTACGGCTCGAGAATTTTCTTGACCATCACCGGGCCCGCGCCCGGACCGCCGCCGCCGTGCGGCGTGGAAAACGTCTTGTGCAGATTGAGGTGCATCACGTCCACGCCAAAATCGCCGGGACGCGCGACGCCCGCCAGCGCGTTCATATTCGCGCCGTCCATGTAGAGCAGGGCGCCGTGTTCGTGCAGGATTTTGGCGGCCTCGGCGATGTTCTGCTCGAACACGCCGAGCGTCGAGGGATTCGTGACCATCATGGCGGCCACGTCGCCATTCACAATTTCTTTCAAGCGCGCGATGTCGATCTGGCCGCGCTCATCCGAGCGCACGTTTTCGACTTCGTATCCGGCGATCACCGCGGTCGCGGGATTGGTGCCGTGCGCAGAATCGGGAATCAAAACTTTTTTGCGCGGGTGTCCCTGCGTGTCTTCGAGGTAGGCGCGAATCAGCAGCAGGCCGGTGAGTTCGCCTTGCGCGCCTGCGGCCGGCTCCAGCGTTCCCGTATCCATGCCCGTGATTTCGACCAGGCAGTTCTGAAGGAGTTGCAGAATTTTCAAGCAGCCTTGCGAGAGTTCCTGCGGCTGATAAGGATGCTCGGTGGCGATGCCGTCCAGGCGCGCGACGAACTCATTCACGCGCGGATTGTATTTCATGGTGCAGGAACCGAGCGGGTACATGCCGAGATCGATCGCGTAGTTCCACGTCGAGAGCCGCGTGAAGTGGCGGATCACTTCGATTTCGCTGACTTCCGGGAACCCTTCGACGGCCTCGCGCACGTAGTCCGCGCCCAGCGCCGTGCGCGCGTCCACGGCGGGCACGTCGAGCGGAGGCAACTCGAACCCGCGCTTGCCCGGCGCGGACTCCTCGAAGATCAGCCCTTCATTCTGGCTGACGTGGCGCCCCGCTTTTTTGATGCGATCGGTCAATCGATTGCTCCCTTAGCACGTCCCCGAAAAGTGGGCCATGCAAACGCTATTTGTGGGTCGCGGCTTCAGCCGCGACATCAACCTCGGCAAACATTGGGCTTTAGCCCTTGACGCTCAGGGGCTAAAGCCCTTCCCTGAGCTGTCTAATGTCGGAGCTAAAGCTCCGACCCAAAAATCCTGCAAAATCGCCGGCGAGACGCCGGCGCCACGTGGCCTTAAATCGGTTTCGACAAAATGTCCCGGATCGCTTCGGCCATGCGTTCGATTTCGGCGCGCGAAATCGTTTCGGTGACGCAGAACAGGCCGCGCTTGGTCAGGTCCGCGAAGTAACTCCCGATCGGCAGCGGCCCGATAATTTTGTGCCGCAGCAATTCCGCATTCACCATTTTCACGGAACGCGGAAACTCGACCACGAATTCGTTGAAAAACGGCCCGGAAAACGCCCGCCGCACGCCGCGAATTTTTTCCAGCTCCTCGAGCGCAAATCGCGCCTTGGCCAGATTCTGGTCCGCCAGTTCCTTCAAGCCCTCCTTGCCGAGCAGGCAAAGGTGAATGTTCACGGCCAGGGCGCAAAGCGCCTGATTGGTGCAAATATTCGACGTGGCCTTCTCGCGGCGAATGTGCTGCTCGCGCGTGGCGAGCGTGAGCACGTAGCCGCGCTTGCCGTGGCCATCCACCGTTTCGCCCGCGAGGCGCCCCGGCATCTGCCGCACGAATTTCTCGCGCGTGGCGATCACTCCGGCGTACGGTCCGCCGTAACTCTGCGGCAGGCCGAAGCTCTGCCCCTCCATCGCGACGATGTCCGCCTCGACGGGAGGCCGCACCGCGCCGAGCGACACGCCTTCAGTGATGGCGACGACGAGCAGCGCGCCTTTCGCGTGCGCGAGAGACGCGAGACTCGGCATCTGTTCGAGGACGCCAAAAAAATTGGGCGACTGCACGACCACCGCGGCGGTTTCGGAATTGATCGCGCCTTCCAGGCGATTCGCATCCACCTGGCCCGCGCTGGTAAAACCGATCTCGTCGATGCGCAGGCCGAGATTGCGCGTGTACGTCTCCAGCACCTGGCGATATTCCGGATGCAGCGACCGCGCCACGACGACGCGATGCCGCCCCGTCAGCCGCTCGGCCATGAGCACTGCCTCGGTAGTCGCCGTCGAGCCGTCCCACATGGATGCGTTGGCGACTTCCATCCCGGTGAGCTGGCACATCAGCGTCTGAAACTCGAAGATCGCCTGCAGTGTGCCCTGGCTGATTTCCGCCTGATAGGGCGTGTAGGAAGTGAGGAATTCGCCGCGCTGGATCAGGGAATCCGTGACCACCGAGCGCAAATGGTTGTAGACGCCCGCGCCGAGAAAGCTTGTATATCCGCAGGAATTTTCCGCCGCGCGCGCGCGAAAATATTCGATGATCTCCTGCTCGGACATCGGAGCAGGGAGCTTTAGCGGCTCTTTCAGCCGGAACTGTTCCGGGATCGACGCGAACAGGTTTTCGATGGACCGCGCGCCGATGGCATCGAGCATTTCCCGGCGCTCAATCGTGCTCTTGGGAAGATAGCGCATCAGGCCGAGGCTTCCTTTTCGGAGATGAACGCCTGATAGGCGGCGGCGTCCATCAGCCCGGAAACTTCGGCCGGATTGGCGAGCTTTATTTTGATGAGCCACCCGGCGCCGTGCGGATCGGAGTTCAACGTTTCGGGAGCGCCGGAGAGCGCGGCGTTAGCTTCCGTCACTTCGCCGGACACGGGAGCAAAAATTTCGCTGACCGCCTTGACCGATTCTACGGTGCCGAACACCTGCCCGGCCGTGATCTTCGCGCCGGCCGCGGGCATTTCCACGAAAACGACGTCGCCCAGTTCATGCTGCGCGTAGTCGGTGATCCCGATCGTGCCGGTGTTGCCGGACACTTTGATCCACTCGTGTTCCTTGGTGTAGCGGTAGTCGCCTGGGTACATTACGGCTCCTCAGTAGGACAGGCTTCAGCCTGTCGGGTTTACGTTTGCGGTGCAACAAATGAAAAGCGACAGGCTGAAGCCTGTCCTACTAAATTCTACTTCGTTCGCTTGTAAAACGGCATCGGAACGATTCGCGCGGGTGCCTGATTCGCGCGAATCCCGACGCTGATTTCCGTTCCCGGCGCTTTGGATGCCGCCGGAACATAAGCCATGCCAATGTTCTTTTTCAGAAAAGGCGCGGGTGAGCCGCTCGTCACGCGGCCGGCCGGCTGGCCGCCGATGGAAACCACGCAAGCGTCGCGCGCAATCAGACGGTCCTGCATCTCGAATCCCACGAGGGCGCGTTCGATTCCTTTTTCTTTTTGCCGGACGAGAACGTCGCGCCCGAGGAATTCTCCCTTGGCCGATTTGCAGATCCAGCCCAGACCCGCCTCCCACGGCGTGGTCGTATCGTCAATTTCGTGGCCGTATAGGCACATGGACGCTTCAAGCCGCAGCGTGTTACGCGCGCCCAGGCCGCACGGCAGCATCCCTCGCCCGGAGCCCGCATCGAGAAGCTTGCTCCACAGCTTCTCGGAATGCTCCGGCGCGAAATAGATTTCAAAGCCGTCTTCTCCCGTGTAGCCGGTGCGCGCGATCAGGCAGTCCACGCCATCCACTTTCCCGAATACAAAATAATAGTAGCGGATGGATTCGAGCGGCACGGCCGTGAAACGCTGCAGGATGCCCAGCGCTTTCGGCCCCTGGATCGCGAGCTGCGAATAGCGCTCGCCCGCATTTTCGATTTGCGCGCCCGCGCGATTATGCGCGCGAATATGCTCGAAGTCCTGATCCTGATTGCCCGCGTTGACGCACAAAAAATAATGCGTATCGGAAATCTTGTGCACGAGCAGGTCATCGACAAACGTGCCTTGCTCGGTCATAAGCCCGGAGTACTGCGCCTGCCCGACCACCAGCTTTGACGCGTCGTTGCAAGTGACATGCTGCACCAGTTCAAGCGCATGCGGGCCCCGAACCTCAACTTCCCCCATGTGGCTGACGTCGAACAATCCCGCCGCCGTGCGCGTGGCCATATGCTCGGCCACGATGCCCGAATACTCGACAGGCATGTCCCAGCCGCCAAAATTGACCATTTTGGCCTTGAGGCGGCGGTGGACGCCGTTCAACGCAGTCTTGCGAAGTTGGGTCGTAGTCGGAGATGTCACTCGAAATTCTCAGCAGCCGCAGAGCAAAATCGAAACTAACACGCGCCTTTGAAACGTGTCAAGAAAGCGGGCGGGAAGGTGATCGCTCGGCTGGAAAGGGAACGTGCCCTCTCCGTCCCGAAGACCACGGGACGGAGAGGCCTCTACAAAACCGCCGCGCAGGTGCGCTGGCAGGTGTTGTAGAGGCCGCCCGCTTTTTGGGCGGGCATCTGTTCGATCCCGTTGCACAAGAGTTGCGCGCTTGGCACTTGCGGCTTGTTCTGCTGTGCTGGGGTGGCCTATAGTGTTTTACAGACGAATTGGCGACGGTGCGCTTCGAGGATCCTGCGCACGGGCGGAGGAAGTATATGCAAACCACGATTCTCTGTTCGCAATGCGACTTGCCGGAGGGCAAGTGCGCGTGTGATCGCTACTGCTGCTACTGCCAGGGCCAGCAGGGCGTCCGACTCTGCATGGATGGCAAATACTACTGCCCGGATTGCCGGGAAGCTTGTGAAATCAGCGTGGCCCAATCTAGTGCCCAATCCAATGGCTGACGAGCCTGTACGCGTCGTGTTTCACCTGGACCAGGATTGGAATCTGGTCGGGGTATTTTGCTGCGCCGTGGAGCATCAGGCGATCCAGGCGGGATTTGAGACCGAGGCGGGAGCGGAACTGGCCAGGGCCGCGGGGGACGTCTGCCGCGAAACAATATCGAAATTCGGCGGCGATGGCCCGGGCGTTGACGTTACGCTGGACACATTTTCCGACCGCATCGAAATCGCGATTCATTGCCGCGGCCAGGCGCTGCCGACCCTCGGGCTGGAGACGTTTGCGTTTTCCAATGCACAAACTGGAAAAGCGGGCGGGATCAACGGCCAGGAATTGCTTTCGCGCGTGGACCGCGTGCTCTACAACTCCGAGGGCGGCGTGGCCCGAACCACGCTCGTCAAGTTTCGGCCCGCCCAGCGTTGAACCCTCTCCCCTCACCCAAAACGATTGTCGAAGGGGGTTAAGTAGCACAGACTTCAGTCTGTGGGGTTCCGTTGCTGAATCCAGATTTCAAGCGCCAGCCAAGATCAAATGGAAACCCACAGACTGAAGTCTGTGCTACAAGATACAAATCCGTGAAATCCTAATTTTGGTTCAACAGAACATCAATGGAGCGCACGATTTCAGGTGATTGCCAATTCTGGGGACCTACAATTTTTCGCGCGAGGCGGCCCTGGCGATCGATCAGATACGTTTCGGGGTACATGGAAGTGCCGTAATCCGCGGCGGTTTTTTTGGAAGCGTCGCGATAAGTGGGGAAGACCACGTGATTGTCCCCTAGAAACTTTTCGTAGGCGTCCTTGTCTTCATCCACGCTGATGCCGAGAACTACCCCGCCTTTGGACGCGATGGCCTGCTGCAACGTGTTGAGAGACTGAGTCTCCTCAAGGCAGGGCGGGCACCACGACGCCCAAAAATTCAGGACCACGACTTTGCCGCGCAGGTCGGACAAATGCGAGGCGCCCGTAATCTGCATGTCAAAATCCATGGCCTTGCGCCCCGCCAGGCTCGGTTCGCCCTGGCGATAGGATGGCGCCGCAAACACATAGAGCACCGCCGCCACAAAGACCAACGCGATTGGGCCTAGAATCTTATGCTTCAATGTTTATTCTCCAGCCCCTCTATAATACATTCTTGACCCGGCTTCGCGCGAGCCGATTTGCCCCGGGAACGCCAATCTCCCGATTGGCGGATTGCTTGATGCCAATCAGGAGATTGGCGTTCCCGGGGTCGAACCATTCAACCTATGAGTCTTTACCCCACTGTTTCCGCGATCCTGCCCGCGCGCGATGAGGAAGCGACGATTGCGGTCGCTGTCGAATCGCTGGCTGCGCAGCCGGAAATTAAAGAAATAATTGTGATCAACGATCAGTCAACGGACGGAACGGCGGCGGCGCTCCAACAGCTTTCTTCGCGCTACGCGCAATTGCGCATTCTCGAAACGAAGGAATTGCCCGCCGGTTGGGTGGGGAAGAATTATGCAGCATCGCTCGGAGCGGCGCAGGCGACGGGGGACTGGCTTCTCTTCACAGACGCGGATGGCGTGCACCTGCCCGGTTCCACGGCGCATGCCCTGGCCGATGCTGCGGAGAACGGCGCGGGCCTTGTGTCGTATTCGCCCGAACAGGAAACACACACCTGGTGGGAGAAGGCGCTGATTCCCTTCGTGTACACGCGCCTTGGGCACAAATATTCCTACGCCGCGGTAAATCATCCCGATTCGCCGGCAGCGGCGGCCAGCGGGCAATACTTGCTCATCCGTCGCGAGGATTACGCGCGGATTGGCGGGCACGCCGCGGTGGCGGGAGAAGTGCTTGAAGACGTGGCCCTGGCGCGGCTCGCCAAGCTGGCGGGTATTCGCCTGCACTTTGCGTCGGGAAACGGGATCATGCGCGTGCGAATGTATCGGACCTTTGCGGCGATGTGGCAGGGCTGGACGAAAAACCTGTATCCCCTGATGGGCGGCACGTCCCGCTCCGTGGGGCGCGAGCTTTTCAGGGTGGTGCCGTGGATTCCTTTGCTGGTACTTCCGCTGGCCCTGGTGCATCTAATTTGGGGTGTGCTAGGTGTTGCCCTGCTAGCAGGGCGGCACGCCGCCTATGTTGCGGACCTGCGGCGAAATCGTTTTCCAGCAAGGCTTGCCTTATACTACTTGCCGGCGGTTGCGCTCTACGCTGCGGCTTTGCTGAACTCGGAATGGCGCTATGCGCGGGGCAGCGTGGCGTGGAAGGGGCGGGAGATTTCTGTAAGTCGTGACTCGTGACCCGTGATCTGTGACCCGTGAAAAACTGTCACCGACCTGTTGGCTAGAATCGCTGACGACTTCCTTCACTTTATGGTTTATCTGACACGCAAGATTGAGTTTTCGGCGTCGCATCTCTACCACAACCCGGCGTTTTCGGCCGAGGAGAACCGGCGTGTCTTCGGCAAGTGCAACAACCCGCACGGACACGGGCACAATTACGTGCTGGAGGTGACCGTGGCAGGCGAGCCGGACCCGGCGACGGGCATGGTGCTCGATCTGAAGGAATTGAAAGAGATTTTGCAGCGCGAAATCACCGACCGGATGGATCATCGATTTTTGAATTACGAGGTTCCCGAACTTGCGGGTCAGATTCCGACGTGCGAGAACATCGCGTCGGTCATCTGGCGTTTACTCGAACCGAAGATCACGCGCGGGCATCTGAATCGCGTGCGCCTGTACGAGACGCCGGACCTGTTCGTCGATTGTTACGGCGATGGCAATGGCGCGCACGCACCCGCCGGAGGCGGGCGATGAAGTTGCATCTGTCGAGGCGATACCGGTTTTCGGCGTCGCATCGCCTGCACAGCGCGCAACTCGGTGAGGAAGAGAACCGGCGCGTGTACGGCAAATGCAACAATCCTTACGGGCACGGGCACAACTACGTCGTGGAAGTAGCCATCTCCGGCCCAGTGGATCAGGCCACGGGAATGATCGCGAACCTGAGCGATCTCGATGCCTTTGTCGAAAGCGAAATCATCGAGCCTTTCGACCACAAGTACCTGAACGAAGAAATCGCGGAATTTCGCGAGATCGTTCCAACCACCGAAAATATTTGCATTGAGATTTTCAATCGCCTCAGCCGGTTCCCCCGGGCCAGGCTGGAGCGCGTGCGCGTTGAGGAAACTGGACTGAACAGCTTTGAATACGCAGGTGAGCCTGCCGGAGCGACCCATGAGTGATGACAGAAAACGTTTTGAAGAGTTGACGCTGACCGAGCCGGGCGGCGCGGAATCGTCCGTATCTATTGCGGATCATATGCGGAAAATCTTACAATCGATCGGAGAGGATCCGAACCGCGACGGCCTGCGGCGCACGCCCGAGCGGTTTGAGAAGGCCTTTCGCTTCCTGACGAGCGGCTACCAGCAGGACCCGGAAAAACTCCTGAATGGCGCCATGTTCACCGTGTGCTACGACCAGATGGTGCTGGTGAAGGACATCGAGTTCTACAGTTTGTGCGAGCATCACTTGCTCCCGTTTTTCGGGAAATGCCATGTCGCGTATATTCCCGACAAGAAAGTCGTGGGCCTGTCGAAAATTCCGCGCCTCGTGAACATGTTCGCGCGTCGCTTGCAGATCCAGGAGCGCCTGACCAATCAAATCGCCAACGCCATCCAGGCGAAAATTGCTCCGCTCGGCGTGGGCGTGGTCGTCGAGGGGAGGCATCTCTGCATGGTGATGCGCGGCGTCGAAAAGGAAAGCTCGCAAACGGTGACCAGCGCGATGCTCGGTTCGTTCAAGGATAATCCCAAGACGCGCGAGGAATTTCTGTCCTTAATTCACGGAAAATAGCTGCGTGGTTTTTTCCGGGCTTCGTCAGGCCATTGTAGCGCCAACCTTCAGGTTGGCATTGCTGCAATCGAAGCGATGCCCGCCCGAAGGCGGGCGCAACATGAACCAAAATTGCAATCACAAATGAATAGTGAGAAACCCCGGTTCTAATGTGTTTCCACACAAGAAAATTTTTGCATGTGGCTGCGGGCCTATGGTAGTCTCCTAAGGTCGAAGAGAAGACGAAATCAGAGCAAAGAGTGGGTTGGGCGGAGAGGGCGACTTGATGGAAGCGAAGTCAATGTTGATCGAGCAGTATCAAAAGCACGTGAAGGATACGGGCTCACCGGAAGTGCAGATTGCTTTATTGAGCGAGCGAATCAACTATTTGACGACGCATCTGAAGGCGCACCTCAAGGACCATGCATCGCGACGCGGATTGATCATGATGGTCAACAAGCGCCGCCGTCTTTTGGATTATCTCAACCGTCGTGACCCGGATCGGTATCGCGAGATTGTCGAACGCCTTAGTTTGCGCAAGTAATCGCCCGCCGCGGCGGGCAAAATCGCGCCAACAACATCTCCCGACGTTCGCGGAGTTCTGTAGGATTCTGGCGGCCCGAGGCGAATGCGCCCGGCCGCTTTTTTTGTAGGCGGAATCCGCCGCACCGCTCGCAGTCGTTCCTCGTTTTCTCTTCCAAACAAAACGGGAAAAATTTCTCCCGCACTCGAGAGGCTTTCCGCGCGCGCAGGGCCCGATGGTTCGGGACGCGGCGGAGAGTCGAAAGGATCACCGTATATGTCGCAAGCAGCACCCGCTCCTCATCAGGTTACCGTCGAAGTCGGCGGACGCACGCTGACTCTGGAAACCGGAAAAATTGCGAAACAAGCCAACGGCGCCGTTCTGGCGCGCTATGGCGATACCGTCGTGCTGGTCACGGCGTGCATGGATTCCAAAGCGAATGACCGCGATTTTCTTCCCCTCACCGTGGACTACCGCGAATACACGTATTCGGCGGGGAAAATTCCCGGCGGCTTTTTCAAGCGCGAAGGGCGCCCCTCGGAGCGCGAAATTCTGACTTCCCGGATGATCGACCGCCCGCTGCGCCCCCTGTTTCCGGAAGCCTGGCGCAACGAAACGCAAATCGTGGCCATGGTGCTATCGGCGGACAGCGAAAACGATCCGGACATGATCGGCATCACGGCGGCCTCGGCGGCGGCATTTATTTCCGACTTGCCGTTCACGACGCCAGTGGCGGCGGTGCGCGTTGGACTGGTCGACGGCAAGCTCGTCGCCAACCCCACGACCGCCGAACAGAAGACCAGCCTGCTGAACATCGTGGTGGTTGCGACCGAGCAGGCGATCGTCATGATCGAAGCGGGCGCGATTGAAGTGAGCGAAGACACGGTCGCCGACGCGCTCGAATTCGGGCACGAACAGATCAAGCACATCATCGCGGCGATCCGCCAATTGCATGACAAGATCAAGCCCAACAAAGTCACCGTTCCCCCGCTGCCTTTCGATGAGGCGCTGGCCAAGGAAATCGAGCAGAAATTCGGCGCGAAACTGCACGACGCCATAGACACCAAGAAGTATCCGAAGAAGGAAAGCTATCACCTGATCGACGAAGTGAAGAAAGCGATCAAAGAGTCGATCCCGGAAGAGGATGAAGAGAAGCGCACGCTGGCCATGCGCGCGTTTGAACGCTTGCGCGAAAATTATTTCCGCGAGGACATCCTGCAGCGCAACCGGCGCCCGGATGCCCGCGCGTTCGATGAAATCCGCGACATCACTTGCGAAGTGGGAGTTTTGCCACGCGCGCACGGCTCGGCGCTCTTCACGCGCGGCGAGACGCAAGCCCTGGCGACCACCACCCTTGGCACCAAGGAAGACAAGCAGCGGCTCGACCTGCTCTTCGAGGAAGAATCGTTCAAGCGCTTCATGCTGCACTACAACTTCCCGCCATTTTCCGTCGGCGAAGTGAAATTCCTGCGCGGGCCGGGACGCCGCGAAATCGGCCACGGCGCGCTGGCCGAACGCGCGCTGTTGAACCTGCTCCCGCCGGAAACCGATTTCCCGTACGCCATGCGCCTCGTATCCGACATTATGGAATCGAATGGTTCATCCTCGATGGCCACCGTTTGCGGCGGCTCGCTCTCGCTCATGGATGCCGGCGTGCCGATCACCGCGGCGTGCGCGGGCATCGCCATGGGGCTCGTTGTCGAAGGCGAAAAGCACGCGATCCTCACTGATATCGCAGGCGCGGAAGACCACTACGGCGACATGGATTTCAAGGTCGCCGGAACGCGCACCGGAATCACCGCGCTGCAGATGGATATCAAAGTCGGCGGCATCAGCGTGAAATTGATGCGGCAGGCGCTCGAGCAAGCCAGGCGCGCCCGTTTGCATATCCTGGATATCATGGACCAGACGATTTCATCGGCGCGGCCCAAGATGTCCACGTACGCTCCTCGCTTGCATCAGTTGCAAATCCCGACGGACAAGATTCGCGACCTGATCGGCCCGGGCGGAAAGAAAATCCGCTCGATCATCGAGGCCACCGGCGTGAAAATCGACGTGATGGACGACGGCAAGGTGCACGTGTTCGCCAACAGCGGCCCGGCCGCCGAATCGGCGCTCCAGATGATCCGGGACATTACGGCCTCCGCCGAAATCGGCAAGACCTACCTCGGCAAAGTCGTGCGCCTCGCGGAATTCGGCGCGTTCGTGGAAATTTTCCCGGGCACCGACGGCCTCCTGCACATCAGCGAAATCGCCGAGCAGCGCCTGCGCGACGTGCGCGACGCCCTGAAGCTGGGCGACCAGGTCCTCGTCAAGGTCCTGGCCATCGAAGGCAACAAGATTCGCCTCTCGCGCAAAGCCGTCCTGCGCGAGCAGCGCGAAAAGCAACAGAAGGAAACCAACGCAGGCGCGGCCGGCAGCGGCGAACAGAGCTAGTCGCAGTCATGCCGGCCTGTAGTTCGGCTTGAGCAGTTTGCGGAAATCAAAACGGGGAGGCGGTTCATCGCCTCCCCGTTTTTTTTCAGGAACTTTCACGTTTTCGAATTCCTTCCGCCGTCGCAGGGAATCCCATGCTTCCGCGAATTCTCCGAGGGAGATAAACTCGACAATTCTGGAAAGTGCCTGTAAAAGGGATGGCACCAGTAGCAACCGACATCGGCTCGAGTATGGCCCGGAAGGGACGGGAATCTGGTAAGGAAAAGCGCGCTGAGAACGCACTCCCGTTGTCGTCTCGCCGAAGTCAGTGCCATCGAAGGGAGAATGAGATGCCTTCACGATTCTCACGCATTCTGATCAGGCAATTTGGCTGGGTTTGGATCCTTTTATTCCTCTTGCCCGCGTCCTCGTTTGGACAATCCGATTCAGGATTGAATTTAAAGGGTGCTATCGACTTCCACGTGCATCAAGGTCCCGACAGCGTGGACCGCGCGATCGACGCCGACGATTTGGCGCGCCTGGCCAAGAAGATGGGGATGCGTGGCCTGGTGATGAAGAATCACTTTGAGGATACGGCAGGGCTCGTCTACGTGATCCGGAAGGAAGTTCCGGGCATCGAGCTGTTCGGAGGCGTTACCCAGGATCTGGCGGTTGGGGGAATCAATCTGGAAGCGGTGAAACACATAGCCGCCATGAAAGGCGGCTATGGCAGGGTCGTTTGGCTGCCCACATTCGACGCCGAAAACGCCGTGAAGAGCGCGAAGGGAACGGGTCCCTTTGTTCGCGTTTCGGAGAATGGCCATCTGCTGCCGAGCGTCCTGCAGTTGAATGATTTCATTGCACAGCATCATGACCTGGTGCTGGAGACCGGACACATCTCCGGGGAAGAAGGAGACTTGGTAGTTCATGAGGCGCGCCAGCGCGGCGTAATGCACGTTGTGGTCACGCATGCGATGGCGGCCTCCGTCCGAATGACGATTCCGCAGATGCAAGCGGCTGCGCAGGACGGTGCATTCATCGAGTTCGTGTACGGCGCTACCCTGGGAACGAATCCGTTTGTCAGTATCAGCGACTATGCCAAGGCGATTCGCGCCATCGGCCCAAAGTCCTGTATCGTCGCCACGGATTTCGGCTCCATCCAAAAGCCGCCGGAGCCGCAGCGCCCGCTCGAACCGCAAGGTCTGCTCGATTTCATGGAGGCGCTGCACAAAGAAGGAATCTCCGTGGACGACATCAACCTCATGACGAAGACTAACCCAGCGCTCGCCCTAGGGCTGAAGCCTTAACCAAGAGTTTTCGACCTTTCCGGGCAATCAGAACAAGCAAATCTTTTTGCCTGCCAGCGGATTCGCGGGGAGCGCGACATCCCAAGTGTGATCCTTATCACAGACTGACTATTGCTTGTCAGAATAACTTCTTGGACATCTGTAGGGCCCCCCGGAAATCCATCCGTGATTTCGAGAGAGGAAGAGAATCCATGCGAACAGTAAAGTTCTTGACCATATTCCTGGTCCTGTGGGCTCCAGCATTGGCAGCGGCGCAGCAAACGACGATTAAGCATGTCCCGCCAAAGCCAACGTCAGCGGCTTCCGGGCAGGAAATGTACGTAGAGTATTGTGCTGCGTGCCACGGGCGTTCAGGCAAAGGCGATGGGCCAGCCGTGCCAGCATTGAAAACTACACCGACTAACCTGACCACTCTTGCAGCTCAAAGCGCGGGCCAGTTTCCAACGGACAGAGTGATACAGTCAATCAAAGCAGGTCCCAATGTGCCGGCGCACGGTTCGCAAGAGATGCCAATATGGGGACATATGTTCTCCAGAATGGGCAGCTCAAAGGACCCCGACGCCGAAGTGCAGCTGCGTGTCAGCAATCTAGTCGCGTACATAAAGACGATGCAGATGAAGTAGAAGCCGCGCGCGTAAAGCAGCTGCCAGGCGCAAAAGCGCACACGAATCTCGCCAACTCCCGTGAAGTCGGCTTCTGGAAAATTGGCTTTTTAAGGTTGGCTTGCGTGACGAGCAGGGACTTCCAGCGACCAGTTAGATGAATCCCTATACGCGCCTAATGCTTGCTCCTACGGCGGCGAGCTTTTCCTCGATGCGCTCGTAGCCGCGGTCGATGTGATACACGCGGTCGATGGTGGTTTCGCCTCGCGCGACGAGTGCGGCCAGCACGAGCGATGCGCTAGCGCGCAGGTCCGAGGCGATCACTTGGCTCCCGGACAGCGTCGTGGGGCCGTGCACGATGGCGCGGCGTCCCTCGATGGAAATATTCGCGCCCATGCGGATCATTTCGCTGGCGTGTAGGAAGCGGTTCTCGAAAATTGTTTCCGTAATTTCCGAAGTTCCCTTGGCCTGCGTGGCCAGCGCCATGAATTGCGCCTGCATGTCCGTGGCGAAGCCGGGGTATTCCTCGGTGGTCACGTCGGCGGCAACCAGCTTTTTCGCCCCGCGCACTTTCAGCGTCCCCGGACCCATCTCCCGGATGTCTACGCCGGTTTCCCGCAGCTTGGCGATCACTGAAGTCAGGTGTTCCGGCGCGCACCCGGTGAGTTCGAGGTCGCCGTCGGTGATGGCTCCGGCCACGAGAAACGTGCCGGCTTCGATGCGGTCGGGGATGATGGTGTGCGTCGCGCCGTGCAGTTTATCTTTTCCGCGCACGCGTATCGTGGAGGTTCCCGCGCCTTCGATGTCCGCTCCCATTTTGATTAATAATTCGGCGAGATCCGTAATTTCCGGTTCGCGCGCCGCATTCTCGATCAAGGTTTCGCCTTTTGCGAGGGCCGCGGCCATCAAAATATTTTCCGTTCCGGTGACAGTAATTTTGTCGAAGAAAACACGGCCGCCCGGCAAGCGGCCTCCGCGCGGAGCGCGCGCTTCTACGTAGCCGTGGGACATGCCGATTTCAGCGCCCATCTGTTCGAGCGCTTTCAAGTGCAGGTCCACGGGCCGCGCGCCGATCGCGCATCCGCCGGGAAGAGAAACCCGCGCATGGCCGCTGCGCGCGACGAGAGGCCCGAGCGTAAGGATCGAAGCCCGCATGGTTTTCACAAGCTCGTACGGCGCTTCGGCCCCGTTGATTTGTTCCGCCTGCATGATCATCGCCGTGGGTGGAATCGCGGGCGTCTCAACGATCGCGCCCAAATGCGCGAGCAGTCGCCCCATGGTGATGATGTCGCGCACGCGCGGAATGTTCTCGAGTTCCACGCGGTCGCTGGTCAAGAGTGAAGCGGCCATCGCGGGCAGGGCGGCATTTTTCGCGCCGCTGATGCGCACCGACCCTTCGAGCGGCCTTCCGCCTTCAATCAGGAGTCTATCCATGTGCGTTGTGCCGGCCACCTGCGACTGCTTTGGCGTGGTTAAGTGCGTTATGGACATGTCCGTGGGTATCGCGCAAGAGGCGTTTGGCCTGCCGCGCGCTTGCTCCTGTCTTTAACATTATGAGGGCAGCGCCGAGATTGTGTCCGGATTGACGCAGGGCGCGTGTCGATTCGGCCACGCCCGCCCCGGAAGCCTCCATGAGGATCCGCAACCCTCGGGCCTGCAACTTGCGATTCGTCAACGCCACGCCGATCATCCAGTTGTCGTAAACGCGGCCGAGGCGAATCATCGTGGTGGTAGAGAGCAGGTTGAGGACCAGCTTCTGGGCCGTGCCCGCTTTCATGCGCGTCGAGCCGGTAATCACCTCCGGTCCAGTCGGCGTGACGATGCTGATTTTGGCCATTTGTGTTATCGGCGTCCGCGGGTTTGATGTGAGTCCAATCGTGACCGCGCCTTTTCTCTTCGCGTATTCCAGAGCCCCGAGGACGTAAGGCGTCGCGCCGCTTGCGGCGATGCCAACGACGGCATCCTTGGCGCTGAGGCGGCGCGCGGCGAGGTCTTTTCCCCCTTTCGTGCGGTTGTCCTCGGCGCCCTCGACGGCGTGCGTGAGCGCGCGGCGGCCACCCGCGATCACCGCTTGGACCACGCGCGGGGGCGTGCCAAACGTCGGCGGAAGTTCCGCGGCGTCGAGCGCCGCAAGGCGGCCGCTCGTTCCAGCGCCAACATAGAAGAGCCGTCCTCCTCGCTGAAGTGCGCCCGCAATCGCGTCCACCGCGCGCGCGATCGCGGGAAGCGCGCCGGACACGGCCTTGGCCACGGACGCATCCTCACGGTGAATCGCGCGCAGAATCCCGATCGTGGATTTGGCGTCAATCCCGCGCGTGCGTCGATTCCGCTGCTCGGTGGCTCTCATGGTTTTGGTGGCGCAGGCTTCCAGCCTGTGGGGTTTGGTCCTTGCACATACCAAACCCCACAGGCTGGAAGCCTGCGCCACAAAATACCTCTGGAACTCGGCCGGAGGTCTATCTTCGCATGTGTCTGTAAAATTGGCGTCGCGAATGTGCGGGAATCACTCATTCAGTAAGGGGCGGCAAGTGGGAACCATGATGGGGTAGGGGCACGGTCCGCCGCGGCAGATGCCCCTACTTCGCCATTGGCGCGAGTCCAAGCGATTCGATCACAGCGTCGTGCACGGCGGGCCGCACGGCCGCAATTTTGTCGTTTTCGCGCGTGGGATACACGCGGTTGGTGAGCAGGATAACGAAGAGTTGCCGGTCCGGGTCAATCCAGATGGACGTGCCGGAAAATCCCAAGTGCCCGAAGCTGCGCGGACCAAAGTAGCGGCCGCTCGTGGAATTGGGCGTCGGCGTCATCCAACCGAGCGTGCGAGCATTGCCCGCAACAGCCTGGGGCGCGGTGAATTGCGAGATCGTTGCGCGAGTCATCAGGCGGTGGTGGCCGTAAATCCCGCCGTTCAGAAGCATTTGGCAAAACACGGCGAGATCGGACGCCGTGGAGAACAATCCTGCGTGCCCGGCGACGCCGCCCATGGCGAACGCGTTTTCATCATGCACGGCGCCTTGTATGAGCTGCTTGCGAAACGTGGTGTCATTTTCCGTGGGTGCGATGCGGCTCAGCAGGCTCTTCGGCGGATTGAACATGGTGTTCGTCATGTCGAGCGGCGCGAAGATTTGGTCGTGCGCGAGTTGATCCACCGTTTTGCCCGTGGCGCGCTCCAGAATTTCGCCGAGCAGGATGAAGCCGAGATCGGAGTAAATTGTTTTCGTCCCGGGCGCGTATTCCAGAGGCTCCCTGCAAATCGCGGCGATGAATTCGCGTTTGGAATGGAGCGTGAGGAAATAGTCCTTGTGCGCGGGCAGCCCCGAAGAATGCGTCAGCAAATTTCGAATCGTGACCGCTTTGCGCCAATCGGGATTCGGGCCGTCATTCCATTCGGGAATGTAGCGCGCAACAGGGAGGTCGAGGCCGATGCGGCCTGCTTCCACCTGCATGGCGACGAGCGTCGCCGTCACGACGGGCTTGGTCAGCGATGCCGCGTCGTAAATCGTGTCCACGTTGACGGCCGGCGATTTTGCGTCATACGTTTGCCGGCCGAATTCGCGAACGATCAGCTCATCCCGGTAGCCGACCGCGAGCACGCCGCCCGGAAACGCGTGATCCGCGACAGCTTGATTGAGCACATCGTAGGCGCGCTGTAGTTTCGCTTCCGCTTTCGCGTCGGCCTCGCGCAATTCCATGGGGCGCGCGGCGAGATCGAGTCCCGCGCCGAGCGCGGCGACGCCCGGAATATTCACCGGCAAGCGTCCTGCGACGGCCGTCTGCCCAAAGAGCGCGCGGCCCATCGCCCACTGCGCGACATCGACGGTGCTGAACGCCGCGATCCATGTTTTGGCGGAAGGAAAGCGCTCGGCAAGATACGGACTGCCAAAGCACGTAACGATCACGGGCTTGCCTGCCGCGAGCAGGCGATCCACGACGGCGGCTTCGTCGTCGGGAAGGCCGATGTTGCCTTTGCGGTCTGCGACGCGCACGAAAATCGCGGCAATCGCGACGTCGTACGTATCCGGCGAAGGAAGTTTCACGGTGTCAGCGCGCACGAAGCGCGTATCCATGCGAACGCTCGCCAGCGAATCGACGCGCCAGCGAATTTCGTTTTCGAGATTTCCGGCGGGATACGGATCGGTGTCGCCCGATACGGCGACGAGCAGGACGCGCGACGGTTTCGTCGAATCGAGCGGAAGAATGTGCTGATTGTCGCGCAGCAGCGTGATGCCGCGATCGGCGATGTCCAGCGCTGCCTTGTCAAATTCGGGCCGGTCAATATTGCGCGCAAGGGCATCGAGGTCAACGAGCTTCGATTTGTTCAGGCCGAGCTTGGCCTTGGCGCGAAGAACGCGTGTCACGGCTTCGTCGAGGCGCGACATTGGAATTCGCCCGGAGGCCACGGCTTCGTGCACGGCAGTGAGCGCCGCGTCCAGCACGGGCGGAACGAGCAGCACATCGGCGCCCGCGAGAATTGAACGCACCGCAACTTCGCCGGGCGGATAGCGCACCGTCACGCCGCCCATGTCCAGCGCATCGGTCACAACCAGGCCGTCGAAACCCATCTGGCCGCGCAGCAGGTCGGTCGTGATTTTGGGAGACATTGTCGCGGGCACGTCCGGGTCAGGCTCGAGCGCGGGGACGGCGAGGTGGCCGGTCATGATCGTGCTCGCGCCGGCGGCGATGGCCGCGCGAAACGGGGCGAGTTCCACGCGATCCAGATTAGCGCGGTCGCTGGTTACGGTCGGGAGATCGAGATGAGAATCCGTGCTGGTGTCGCCGTGGCCGGGGAAATGTTTCGCGGTGGCCAGGCCGCCGTTTTCCTCGACGCCGCGTACGAATGCGGCGACGAATTCAGAGACGCGCGCCGGATCTTCGCCAAAGGAGCGCGTGTTGATGATGGGATTGTCGGGATTGCTGTTGACGTCGGCGTCAGGCGCGAAAATCCATGGCACGCCCACGGCTCTTCCTTCGAGCGCCGTAATTTTTCCCATCGTGTAGGCGTCTTCCGGGCGGCCTGTGGCGGCGACGGCCATGGCATGAGGGAAGGAAGAGCCCTCCTCGACGCGCATGGAAATGCCGCGCTCGAAATCCGCGGCGACGAGCAACGGAACTTTGGCGTGGCGTTGCAGCGTGTTGATCAGCACCGCGGTGGGGTACACCTGGCTGCGCACGATGCCGACTGGCGAGCCTTGCGTCTGGATCGCGAACGTGCCGACATGCTTTTCCTCGACATCGCTCAGAAGATCCTTGTAGTCTTGGCTTTCAGCGGAAAGGAACGAGCCGTAGGCCCAGACGGCGAAGAGTTGCCCGATCTTTTCATCGAGCGACATCTGCTTGAGCGTTTGCGCGACCCAGCGCTCACCCTCGGGGGAGAGCTTCGCCGGTTTCGGCGCGTCCGGCGCGCGCGGAGTTTTTTGTGTGCTGCCGGTGGTAGCCATGAGTGACAAAGCGAGCAGCAGGAGCCAGCGATTTAATGTTCGCATCGCGCGGATTCCAGTTTGGTCGCCCGCATTCCGCAATCATATATAGCACTCGCATCCGGGCAGAACAAATAAGATTGGAACCACGGATGCACACAGATAAACACGGATGAGAGCACAAAAACATAGACGGCTATTTTGCGATCTGGTTTCGCGATGAATTGTGCGACCCAGCGCATTCAGAGGATTCGCCAATCCAGTCTGAGCGTGTCTTCCATTTTGTTCTTTGTTTTATCCGTGTTCATCTGTGTGCATCCGTGGTTCCTGGTTTCAGTATCTGCCGCCCAGACGCTGCCCGGGATTGACGTCCTCGAGGCGCAGAAATTCGCTCCGCTGGTAGGCAAGCGCGTTGGGCTTATTACCAATCAGACTGGGATCGATCGCCAGCGGCGAAGCACGATCGATTTGTTGGCCCACGCGCCGGGGGTGAAGCTTGTGGCTCTCTTCAGCCCCGAGCACGGGATACGCGGCACTTTCGATGCGCGCGTTTCTTCCACGACCGATGAAGCAACCGGGCTGCCCATCTACAGCCTCTATGGGGAAACCGAGCGGCCTACGGATGCCATGCTCGCGGGTCTCGATGCGCTCGTCTTCGATATTCAGGATGCGGGCGTGCGTTTCTACACTTACATCACGACGATGGGATACGCGATGGAAGCCGCGGCGGCTCACCACGTCGCGTTCTATGTTCTAGATCGCCCCGATCCTCTCGGAGGAGAACGCATCGAAGGCCCCATGCTTGACAGCGACCGCACGAATTTTGTCGGCTATTTTCCGATGCCGGTGCGCATGGCGATGACGCTCGGCGAGATGGCGCAAATGCTCAACGCGGAAAAAAAGATCGGCTGCGACCTTCACGTTATCCGCATGCAGAACTGGCGGCGCCAGATGTGGTTCAGCGATACGGGTCTGCCGTGGGTGAATCCCTCCCCCAACCTGCGTTCTCCGGAGGAGGGAATTCTGTATCCCGGCCTGGAAATTCTGCAGGCGGGCGGCGTTTCGGTTGGGCGCGGGACTACGCGGCCTTTCGAGCTGGTGGGCGCGCCATGGATTCGCGGCGAGGAACTCGCCGCCTACTTGAACCGGCGCGCGATTCCGGGAGTGCGATTTGAGCCGCAGAAATTCACGCCGGATTCCGGTTTGTACAAAGGAGAACTATGCGAGGGAGCAAGCGTGGCGCTCGTAGATCGAGGTGCGCTGCAAGCGACGCGTATGGGAATCGAAATTGCTTCTGCGCTCGGGAAACTATATCCCGGCAAATTTGAGACGGCAAAAATGATTGATCTGGTGGGGAATGCCGCGACGATCACACATCTGATGGAGGGCGGCGATCCGGCAGCGATTCTGGCGAGCTGGAACAAGGACCTCGAAGCGTTTAGCAAAGTGCGGGCGAGATACTTGCTCTACCGGTGAGGCAGGAAGTGGGTTTCGTAGGACAGCCACTCTTGGCCGTCCGCTTTTGGCCTAGCGGGATCGCGGAGGACAGCCAAGAGTGGCTGTCCTACAAAAACCGCAAACTGACCAACCTCTCCGTGGTAGATTGCGTGGCATGAAGATTTGTTCCTTGCTGCCTTCGGGCACTGAGATTTTGTTTGCCCTGGGACTCGGCGAACAAGTTGTCGGTGTCAGCCACGAATGCGATTTCCCGCCGGAGGCCAATTCCAAGACTGTCCTGATCAAGTCGCGCATTTCGCATACGGAGAGCGCCGCGGCGATTGACCGGCAGGTGCGTGAATTTCTCGAGCGGGGCGAGAGCCTCTACAGCGTCGATTTTGAAAAGCTGCGCGCGATCGAACCCGATCTCATCGTCACTCAGGATCTATGCCACGTTTGCGCCGCCACACCGGACGATCTGGGCGCGGCGCTTGCGCATCTGCAGCGCCAGCCGCGAGTCGTGACGCTCAATCCCCATTCTCTCGCAGATGTGTGCGTGGATATTCGCACGGTGGGCGAAGCGACGGGGCGCGCCGAGCAAGCGAATGCTGTCGTGGCCGAATTTGAAAGAGGCATCGCAAACGTCGAACGATCCGTAGCCGGCCTCGATCGGCCGCGCGTCCTGTGCCTCGAATGGCTCGATCCGCCGTACGTGGCGGGGCACTGGGTTCCCGAAATGGTGGAGCGGGCGGGCGGAGTGGATGTCCTCGGCCATCAGGGAAAACCGTCCTTCCGCGTGGATTGGGAAACTGCGCTTGCGGCGCGGCCCGAAGTGATCGTGATCATGCCGTGCGGCTACAGTCTTGCAGCCGCGGAGGCGGAGTTTCGCAATCTACCGCTGCCGCACGGATGGAATGATTTGCCCGCCGTGCGAGACGGCCGCGTTTTTGTAGTCGAGGCTTCGGGCTATTTTTCGCGGCCCGGGCCGCGCCTGGCGGCTGGGCTGGGAGTCCTCGCTGGCGTGATCCACGCGGGCAAGCAGAGTCGCCCGCTGCCGTTCGAATCAAAAGAGCTCGTCGCCCGCGTAGCCGCCGCTGGCCGCTGAGCTCGGCGATTTGGTGGCACAGGTTTCAGCCTGTGGGTTTTGGTCCTTGCAAGGACGAAACCCCACAGGCTGAAGCCCGTGCCACTTGCCCCCGCGGACAAGATTGATTCGAACGAACTACCGGTGTGCAGAAAGTCTTCGCGACAATTGCTGCCGGAAAATCACTCCAGAAAAAATCAATACGAGACCATTAGACAAGCGAACGGTGCGTGCTAGCCACCAGATTACGGCCGCAGACATTTCGTCCGCCAGAAGCGCCGCTGGCCGCCGCGGACAGCCCCTCACTTCGCGGTGGCCGATGATTCGGTTGCGAGACTCACGAGCGCGCCGGTCAGAAAAGTGATGCCTGCGCTGAGCGGAACGTACCACGTCCACAAGAGCGGCGTTCGAAAGTGGGCGTATAGAATTACTGCGAGTCCCACGAACATGCCGGTGAGGACTCCGCCAGCCGTTGAGCGCGGAAAAAGGAAAGTCAGCAGGAAAAGTCCGAGCAAGCTTCCGAGAGTGATGGCGGCGATGGCCAATCCCGCTTCGAGCATCGGTCCCCATTGCACGGTGCCAAGGATTGCAAGCGCGATTCCCCAGACCAGCGTCATCCATCGCGACCGGCGCAGCAGGCGCTCGGGATTTTCTTCCAACGCTTGCAAGCCGCGAAGATGTTGAAAATCGACCACGCTCGAGGCAGCGAGGGAATTGAGCGAGCCGCTGGCGTTGGACATCGCGACTGCAAGGATGGCGGCGAGGATCGCGCCGCGCGCGCCCGATGGCATGGCGGTAACGATGAAGTCGGGGAAAACAGAATCGTAGCTGCGGCCCGCAATCACGGGAGGCGCGCCGTGCCACGCGTAGAGCATCACTCCCAGCGCCAGGAACAGCGCGAATTGCACGAGAATGACGACGCCGCTGGCGAGCAGCGCGAGTTTGCTTTCGCGTTCGGATTTGGCGGCGAGTAGCCGCTGCACGATGGTCTGATCCGTGCCGTGGCTTCCCATCGTGAAAAAAGTGCCGCCAATCATGCCGGACCAAAACGTGTAGAGCTTGGCGGGATTCGTCAGGCTGAACGAAAAATCGAAGATGCGAAATTTGTGCGCCGGGGCGGCTGCTTGAAGGATCGTTTCCCATCCGCCTGGAATCCGATGCAACAGCAAGAAAAATGCGGCGAGCGAGCCGGAAAAATAAAGAATAAATTGCACGACGTCGGTCCAGATCACGGCCTTCATGCCGCCTTCAAAAGTGTAGATCAACACCAGAGCCATGATCAGCAGGATGGAAGTGCGCTGCCCGGTGCCCAACGCCGCCGTGACCACGAGCGCGATAGCCGCGACGCGCACGCCTTCGGCGAGCACGCGGGTCACAAGAAACGTGGTTGCCGCGACCGCCTTTACTTTTGCGCCAAACCTCCTTTCCATCAGTTGGTAGGCCGTATAATATTCCCCGCGGAAGTAGTGCGGCAGAAACAGGAGGACAATCACCACGCGGCCGGCCAGATATCCGAGCACGAATTGCAGGAACGTGAGATTTCCGGCAAAGGCCAGCGCGGGCGTGCCGACAATCGTGAGCGTTGAGGTTTCCGTCGCGACGATCGAGAGGGCCAGCGCCCACCACGGCGCCGTGCGTCCGCCCAGAAAATAATCGCGGACGTTGTTCTGCCCTCGACGGAACGCGATGCCGAACAGAGTGATGCCGGCCAGATAGGCGATGATGACGGCAAGGTCCAGAGAGGTCAGGCGCATGTTGGGAGCGTGGCGATGATAGGTGCGCATCCGGGCGGCGTCAAGCGCGCGTGGGCTTGCTTTTCGGTGATTTCGTAGCACAGCCACTCTTGGCTGTGTGGGGTTTGCGATCATGATTGCGTCGGGTAGTCTTCACTTGCGGCTGGCAAAACCACACAGCTCCGCCGCGGCGGATGGCTGTGTTACTCGGCTTCAGCAATGAGGTGCCATGGGCTACTCACTAGGATTTGACGGCGGCGGGACGAAGACGGATTGCGTTTTGCTCGATGCCAATGGAAACGTCGTTGGCGAAGGCCGCGGCGGGCCGGCGAATCCCTTGCGCTCCGGATACGAGGCCGCGTTTTCTTCGCTGCACGAAGCCGCCGCGGGCGCTATCGCGGTTGGGGGAATTCGCCCGGCCGAGATCGCCGGCGTTTGCGCGGGCCTCGCGGGTGCGGGCCGCCGCAGTGTCGCGCGCCGCATGATGGTTTTTCTTTCCGAAGAATTTCCGGCCGCGCTGACGCAGGTGGCCACCGATTATGAAGTTGCGCTCGAGTCGGCGGTGGGCTCGGCGCCGGGCGTTGTATTGATCGCGGGCACGGGATCGGTGGCGTACGGACGCAACGCCGCTGGCGAAACCGCGCGAGCGGGCGGCTACGGACCGCTGCTCGGCGACGAAGGCAGCGCGTTTGAGATCGGACGGCGAGCCGTGGCCGCCGTGGCGCGCTCGCGCGATCTGGATGCGCCCGTCACGGTGATGGCGGAGATGATTTCCGCCGCGCTCGAATGTCCGGACTGGGACGATCTGATGCTGCGGATCATGAAGAATCCGGACGACGTTTTTCCGAAAATATTCCCGGTGGTGGCTGCCGCCGCAAATGCCGAGGACAGCGCCGCGAAGGAAATCATGTTCGCCTCGGCGATCGGGCTGGGCAACCTGGCCATGATCGTGATCCGCCGCCTGGGAATGAAGGGCCAGCAATTTCCGCTCGTGAAATGCGGCGGCGTGTTTGGCCGCTGCCACATGCTGGACTCGCTGCTGGATTCCGTGCTCGCGAGCGGCGCTCTGCGCGCAAAAATATTGCGTCTCGAAATTTCTCCGGCGGTGGGAGCGGCGCGCATGGCCGCGCGGCTCTCGGAAACGCCGCCGCAAGCCGCGTCACATGGCGCCTGAAGACCTCGCCGAATCGCAGGCCGCACGCACGGCGGCCCGCGAAGAGATTCCCGCGCTGCTCGCCTCGGGCAGCGAAGACGCGCTCCGCTGTTTGATCGACAATCCGTCCTTTGATGAGACGCACGTGTGTCTCCTGCTGGAGCGGAAAGACCTCTCTGGCCTGTTGCTCGAGGAAATCAGCATGCGGAAATCGTGGCGCGCGGTCTATCGCGTGCGGTTGGGCCTCGCGGCGCATCCGCACACGCCGCGCCTCATCGCCATGCGCCTGCTGCGCGAATTGCACTTGATGGACATCGTGCGGATCGGCCTGCTGCCTACCTCCTCCATGGAACTGAGGCGCCAGGCGGACGAGCGCGTGCTGACGCAATTACCGCAACTGCCGCTGGGACAAAAATTGATGCTGGCGCGCCGAGGATCGACGCGCATCGCAGCGGGGCTCATCGCGCATGGCCCGGAACAGGTGGCGCGCGTCGCCCTCGACAATTCGTTTCTGACCGAATCGCAATCGCTGAAAACTCTGGCCAGGGATGTGCTTCCCGCGCGGATTGTCGCCGTCGTGGCGAACCATGACAAGTGGTCGAAGCTGGTCAACATCCGCGTGGCGTTGCTACGCCATCGCCACGCGCCGCCGGAACTCGTGCCGGCGCTCGTTCCCGGCCTGCCTCGCCGCGAGATCGAGGATTTGCTCGAGCTTTCGCGGCTCCCGGAATATGTGCGCGTCCATTTGCGCGAGGAACTCGCCCTGAGAAAAAAACAATGATCCATGCACAGGAAATGCTTCACCGGTGAGATATTTCAGCTTGGCATTTGCATTCCAACCGGTTGCAATTTCATAGTTCGGTCTCGGGCGATTTCTTCAGCTTGAAAACTTGGCCACGTTGTCGCGCCAACGGCGCGGAGGATGCCAGCCCGGGGCAACGCCCCGGGTATCGCGCCCCGGTATGATCATCCGCCCTGAAAGGGCGGAGGGATTCCCCCTGCGCCCTTTCAGGGCGCGCCACAATCCATCCATCCTAATCCCAGGGCGTTGCCCTGGGCTAGCATGCGCCGGCGCTTTCAGCGCCGGAAGATGTCGATTAAGTGAATCTTGAAAAAGTCCGGCAAAAATATTATCTTTCTTGTCCTACCCGAGTATCTATGGAATGGCTCTCGCACCATCCGAAACTTGACACTCCGCCACTCGGCACTTAGCATCCTGCTTGGGGGCAAGAGATGACCACCCAGCCTTTGGAAAGAGTAGTTGTTAAAACCGAGCGGCGGCATTTTCAGCGCAGGAAATTCCGCGGGAAAATGGAAATGGAATGGGGTTCCACGGTATTGACCGGAGATGTGCGGGACATCGGCCCTGGCGGGCTCTTTGTGGAGATGACGCCGCCGCTGTGGGTCGGGGCGGCGTTCCGCGCGCGGCTGATGTTGAAACCTGTCCTCTTGTTGGATTGCACCGTAGTGAGGGTCGAGCCGGCGGTGGGGATTGCCGTCATGTTTGAAGTTGCGGAAGATAGCGGGAAGGCGCAGCTGGAAGCGCTCTTGATGAGTTTGTCTCCGGCATGACACGATGCCTCGATTGCGGCGCCGATCGCATCGCCGATCAGTGCCCCGCGTGCGGGCTGACTTCCGCCGCGGCCGAGCTGGTGGTGCGGCGGCGCCTGGTGAAGCGGACGGCGTTTTTTCTGGTAGGCATCATCGTCTTTGTGGCCGCGAGCCAGTACTATCCTGCGCTCGAACTCGATTCCATCCTGATTTTTGGCGGCCTCGTTTTTTTCTCTCCCTTGCGCTCGGCTATTGGATCGACTATCGCGCCAGAAAACATCAGGAAGTCGAGGTCATGAAGCGGATTTATTTCGGCATGATTCCCGTGCCGTGGATTTTCGCGGGCCTCCTTTTTCTGAACGGAAGGCTGGACACTTCGCGCCCCATTCGCGTTCCCGCAACCGTCGTGGGAAAAGTTGCCACGGGCGCGTTCCCGCGCAGCCGGCGCCTCATCGTCACTTCCTGGCGGTATGGCCGGCCATTTGAACATATCGCCGTCGATCAGAACGACTTCGATCGTTTCCAGAAAGGCGACGACATTATCGTCCAAGCGCAGAAGGGCGCCATGGGCATTCCCTGGGTCTACGGAGTCTTTCGCCAGTAGGAGTTTTCGCGCGGTTTGGATCGTGGGAGTGTGCCAGATTCCGACGACTCCATTTCTCAAGAGATTGCAGCCGGAATCCTGCAATTCCTGCCGGGGTCTGGTCTAATTGCAAATTAGTGGTGACGAGATTGGGACAAGCAAACGATTAGAATCGGCAATTCCGGTTCATAAAGGAGGCGCGTTGATATGGGGCTTGATCTCAATCGTCGAAGGTTTCTTGTGGCTGCGGGCGCAGGCGCCGCGGCGATCTCGTTTTCTGATTTGCACTGGTTCTTGCGCAGCAAGCAAGTCAAGATCCAAAGGAAGTGAAACCCGAACTGGCCAACGTGAAGGCACTCGTGTTCGATACATTTGGCACGGTTGTGGACTGGCGCAGTTCAGTGATTGCAGAAGGCATGGCTTGGGGCAAGGCCAAAGGCCTGAACATCAACTGGGTGGACTTTACCGACCGTTGGCGCCTTGGATATATGACCGACGATGGACAAGGTACGCAATGGCGAGATCCCCTGGACCAGACTCGATGATCTGCATCGAATGATCCTGGAAGAACTGCTCAAGGAATTCAAAATTGAAGGGCTCACCGAAGAAGAAAAAATTTCCTGGACTCACGTCTGGCGTCGGCTCAAACCCTGGCCCGACTCCGTTGAGGGGCTCACGCGTTTAAAAAAGAAGTACGTGATCGCGCCGCTTTCGAACGGCAATATTGCCCTGATGACCAACCTGGCCAAATTCGGCGGTTTGCCATGGGACGCCATATCTGGGTTCCGAATTGGCCCGGCACTACAAACCGGACCGCGAGGTGTACCTCTCCGCGTACTATTATCTCGATCTGAAGCCGGAGGAAGTGATGATGTGCGCGGCCCACGCCTCCGATTTGCAGGCTGCCCGCAGTAATGGTCTCCGTACAGGATTCATCTATCGCCCCAAGGAATACGGCAATGGACCCGTCGGCGTGCCGAACAAGGCTAAGCCGGGAGATTTTGAAGTGGTTTCTATGAGCATGATCGACCTGGCCCACCAAATGGGGACCTAGCCGGCGCCCGAATAAGTCTTGCGGCGAAGGAATTCGCCGGCGCCGGGCTTGCCTGTGAATGTGCCGTTGTCGATGATGACTCGGCCGCGGGAGAGCACGGTCTTCGTTACGCCCTTCACGCGCATTCCCTCGAACATGGAATAGTCGACTCGCATGTGGTGAGTCTTGGCGCTGATCACTTGTTCCGCGTTGGGATCGAAAATCACGATGTCGGCATCCGAGCCTACGGCGATCGTGCCTTTCCGCGGGTATAAACCGAACAGCTTTGCCGGGGCCGTGGAAACGAGCTGCACGAAGCGGTTGGCGGAGAATTTTCCGCCGTGCACGCCGCCGGAATAAATCAGGCTGAGGCGGTGCTCGACGCCCGGGCCGCCGTTTGGAATTTTCGTGAAATCGTTTTTGCCCATTTCTTTTTGTTCCTTGAAGCAGAAGGGGCAATGATCGGTGGAGACGACTTGCAGCGTGTCTCGCGCGAGGCCCTGCCAGAGTTTTTCCTGATTCCATTTTTCGCGCAGCGGCGGCGTGAAAACGTATTTCGCGCCCTCGAAGCCGGGGACGTCCATATTTTCGAGGGAGAGGTGAAGATATTGCGGGCAGGTTTCCGCGTAGGCGGGGAGGCCGCGGTCGCGCGCCTCGCGCACTTTTTCGAGCGCGTCGTTGCAGGAGAGGTGAACGATGTACACGGGCGCGCCGGCCATTTCGGCGAGGGCGATGGCGCGCGAGGTCGCTTCGCCTTCGGCGGTGGTGGGCCGGGTGAGCGCGTGATATTTCGGCGCGGTTTTTCCTTCGGCCAGGGCGCGCTGCACAAGCACATCGATCGCGCCGCCATTTTCCGCGTGCATGCAGATCATGCCGCCGTGCTTGGCGGCCTGCAGCATGGCCTTGAAGATCGTCGCGTCGTCCAGCATGAACACGCCGGGATAAGCCATGAAAAGTTTGAAGGAGGAAACGCCTTCGCGGACCAGCGCGCCCATTTCTTCCAGTTGCGTGTCGCCCAGCTCCGTGATGATGCAGTGGAACGCGTAGTCGGCCACGGCCTTGCCTTCGGCCTTTTTCATCCAGGTGTCGAAGGCGTGGCGCAAGCGTCTGCCCTTTGTACTGGATCGCGAAATCGATGAGCGTCGTCGTGCCGCCGAAGGCCGCGGCGCGCGTGCCGGTCTCGAAGTCGTCGGCGCTGGTGGTGCCGCCGAAGGGCATGTCCAGGTGGGTGTGCACGTCGATGCCGCCGGGGATGACGATGCAGCCTTTGGCGTCAATCAATTTTGTGGCGTTTTCGATGGGGAGGTCCTTGCCGATGGTGGCGATCTGTCCGCCCGCGATGCCGATGTCGCTCGCGTAGGTATCCGTGGCGGTGACGATCGTGCCGTTGCGGATGATTGTGTCGAATCCCATCGTTCCCCCAATGGCGGCGGAGTGAAGACAACGGTGCATCTTAGGCTATGCGGGGAATGATGGGCAAGCAGGCGCGGTAGTCGCCGAAGTAGTACGTCGTGGCTCAGTTTCCCCGCGAAGATGCCCGTTCCGTCCCGAAAGTCACGGGACGGAACGGGCGCTACATAACCGTTGCCTCACAAGGTTTTGTAGCGGCCGCCCGGCTTTTGGGCGGGCAGCCGTCTACGCCACCCAGAGCCAAACTGAGTTGCTATCCGGCTGTGCGCAATGGCGTATAATCTCTGCGATTCGCGGCGCGGGCCTGCGGAACCGAACTTAGCGTTCTGACCCTGAAAGTGCGCAACTGGGCCGCTAAATTTCTGGACAGAAAATCAGAAATGGAATAAGGTCGCCTCTATGAAAACAATTCCTTCGATCGCTAAACTGACGACGTTCGGAATTTTCCTGGGAATGTTGGCCGCATTGCCCCTGGCGGCGCAAGAATCGGCGTCTAAACCGGTAGGGCACCTGCTTTTGTTTGCGGACACCGCAGTCTTTGCGCAACCTACGAACCCCGAAAATTGCACGCTGAGGAATCGATTCAAGAGAGGCGACAACGTTGGATTTCGCCTCTATGCCGTTGACGGAGGGACCGATACGCCCGAGGAATCGGCAACGGTCGTGGTACACCTCGCTTTTGGCGGCAAGAAGTACGAACTGCCCGCCAAGTATCGCGCCATTCCGCAAAAGAACGAGAAGGGTATGAACATGCCGATCCGTCCCGGCATGTGGACCGCAAAGTGGGTGGTACCCGGCGACGCCCCAACCGGCACCGTTCAATATTCCGCTACAGCCACCGATAAGTATGGCCGCAAGGCGGAATGGACGCCGAAGGGCGGCGAACCGTCTTGGGTAACCATCGTTCAGTGATGGAGGAGTTTCTGGTCCGCAATTCGCTCCGTTCCGGTAGTGCGACTCTCCTGAGTTTTGTTTTCTGCATTTGCTTGCCTCTGACACTTTCCTCCGCACCGGCTGCGAGTCAACAAGCAGCGGCAAAATCGGACGCTGCTTCCGTCCAGAAGCTGGAATTGAAATACGATAAACCTGTGGTCGGCGCGAAAGTTCAAGTTGCCGCCGAGGGTTTGCCCGCGGGAGAAACCGTCGACCTCAATTGGAAGACGGTGACGGGCGGGTGGGTGATCCAGAACTATTATTATTTTCGCGGAAGAAAATATTCCGAGACGACTCTTTCGCTCGGAAAATTTCCGGTGAGCGCGAGTGGCCGTCTCGAGGCAACATTTGCGATTCCTGAAGATTACGGCGGCGTTCACGACGTGATCGCGACCATCGGCGGAAAAACCGTGGCGCAAAATGGAATTGAGGTCACCCAGAGCTTTGAAATGACGCCCACGTCGGGTCCGGTCGGAACGCCAATCGAATTGCGCGTCAAGGGACTTGGCTGGCGAGCGATGGAAAATACCTGGGTCGTAAACTGGGATAATCGTGGCGCCGGATTCGTCAGCGCCGCCGGCACGCGCGGCTCGGCCACGGCGCGCTTCCGCGCCACGGGTCCCGTCGGCGATCATTTCCTGAAAATCTATACAGGATGGCAAGGGCAGAGTTATCTCAATTTTCAGCAGGCGCCGAACGCGTACCTGCCGCGTCCCGAATTCAAGTTTCGCACGACGCCGGGTTCGTCCTCGACGCCTGTTACCTACGCGGACGAATACCAGCCGTATTCCCTGCCGGCAGCCGAAGTCCACTTTGCGAATGGGAAGCTGAGCGTCAGTCCGACGCAAGGGCCCGTAGACACCAAGGCCATGCTGCGCGGAGAAGGTTTTCCGGCCAACTCGACGCTGGATCTCTTCTGGCAGACGTACATCGGGAACCGGGTAGGGGGCAACGGATTCGGGCCGCATGAAAATTCAATCGCGAAAGTGAAAGTGGGAAGCGATGGAAAGATCGATTTCCCGCTGACGATTCCCGAGGACCTGGGCGGCGAGCATGGGATCGAACTGCGCGATGGAGAGAAGTTGCTGGCGCGCGCTTACTTTGCCATTGAGACGACCATCGTGAGCATGGAGCCGGCGTCCGGTCCGGCTGGAACTCCGATCACGATCCATCTGAAGGGCGTCGGCTGGACCGAGTACGACAACATGTTCGCGGCGACGTACGACAACGCTTACATGGGATATGCCTGCGGCTTTAACTCGCAGGGGGATGTGGCGATCACGTTCAGGGCGGCGGGGGAACCCGGCACGCATCTGATCGATCTTTTTCCCGGAATCTATCAAGGGCCGCCCACGGATAATCAATTGCTGTATCGAATGCCGCAGCTGACCTATGCCGACGATCATCCGGGCAACAAAATTCCCGCGCTGCACTTCAAGTTCAACGTGACTCCGTAGGTCTCTGCGCTGATCCGAATATTTTGACCTCTACAAAAGCGCGATCTTTAGTTTTGAGTGGCACAGGCTGAAGCCTGTGCTACTTGCGGCTTTTGCCGCATCACTGCAAATTCGTGGGACATTGCTCCAGTCGTGCGATGCTAGAATGGCGCTGGAATTCCGGCCCCGACGCCCGGTGGGAAAATTTGTCCACCGGGTTGCGTGTTTCAGAGGAGACCCCGGACTCGAGGTGAGCGTATGCCCCTTCGCGAGACCGCGCCGAAATTATCCCCGGAAAAATACGAGCAGAATTTTGCGGACATCACTCCGCCGTTGAACGCGCGGCAGGCGGCGATCGAATCCGCGCGGTGCCTTATTGTTTTGACGCTCCGTGCATTCAGGCGTGCCCTACGCGGATCGATGTGCCCGGCTTTATCAAGCGCATCATGACGGCGAATGTGCGCGGGGCGGCGCGCGTGATTCTGGAAGCGAATATTCTCGGCGAAAGCTGCGGGCGAGTTTGCCCTACGGAAGTGTTGTGCGAAGGCGCGTGCGTCATGGTCGAAAAGGGCGAGAAGGCGATCGAGATTGGCAGGCTGCAGCGATTCGCCGTGGACCATGTGCTGGACCGCAACATTCGGCTGTTCCACGCGGGCAAGCCGAATGGGCGCCGCGTGGCCTGCGTCGGGTCGGGGCCTGCGTCCTTGGCGTGCGCGGCGCTTCTTGCGCGAAAGGGTTACGGCGTGACCATATTTGACCGGCGAGAACTTTCCGGCGGATTGAACACGTATGGAATTGCGGCTTACAAAACTGCGCGTCGCGGATTCGTTGCGCGAAGTGGAGATGGTGAAATCGCTGGGCGTCGAATTTCGGCAGAACGTGGAAATCGGGCGGGACGTGAGCTTCGCGCAGCTCGAAAAAGATTTCAACGCGATCTTTATCGGGGTTGGCCTCGGCGAAACTTGGGCCATGGATATTCCTGGCGAAGACTTGCTCGGAGTGTGCGGCGCGCTGGAATTTATTGAGCCGACGAAGTCACAGCCATTTTCGCGCGTCGCCATTGGGCGGCGGGTTGCCTGCATCGGCGCGGGGAACACCGCGATTGACGTGGTCACCGCCGCGCGCCGCCTGGGCGCGGAGGCCGTCTACCTCGTGTACCGGCGGAGCGAGCAGGAAATGCCGGCGTTCCGCTACGAATATGAACTGGCCAAAAAAGACGGCGTGAATTTTCTGTGGCAGACGCAGCCGCGTGCGCATCCTCGGTTCGGGCGGAGTAGTAACTGGACTGGAATGTGTGCGCACGCGTCTCGGGGAGCCCGACGCGAGAGGGAAGCGCGCTCCGGAGACGATTCCCAACAGCGCGTTCACGATCGATGTGGATATGGTCGTCCGCGCCGTCGGGCAGAAACAGGCCACGGACTTTTTGCGCGCCGTCCAGGGAGTCGAAGTTCGCAAGAATGGCACCGTCGTGACCGACGCGCAGCACCGTACCGGCAACGCAAAATATTTTGCCGGCGGTGATTGCGTGAATGGCGGACGGGAAGTCGTGGACGCCGTCGCCGAAGGCATGGCGGCGGGGCGGGGAATTGACGCGTGGCTCGCCGCTGCGGCGGGCGAGGCGGTGTAGCGCCGGCGTCTCGCCGGCGTTTTTGCGATGCCGGCCGAGACTTGAGAAATCGCCGGCGCGACGCCGGCGCCACGAAATGCCTGCGTTCTTCGCTTAGTTGCCGGCCGCCATTTCGACGAATGGGAGTGAAAAGAGGGAGCCGTTTTCAATGGAAATTCCTGCATCGCTCAGCGAACGGTTTCCGTTTCTCGACGCGCTCGAGGAAGACTGGGAGCCGGTTTCGCGCGTTGCGTTTTATGGTTGGCTGGCATTCTACGTTCTGCTGCTCGGAAATGCGCTGTTCGGCGGCCACTTTTTCCAATGGTTCGATCTCGTTTTCATTCCGATCCATGAAGGCGGCCATCTGCTCTTCCGAATGTTCGGAGAATGGATCATGGTGGCCGGGGGAACTTTTCTGCAGTTATTTGTTCCTTTCGCGCTGGCGGCCAATTTCGCGTTCCGCCGCCAAGTACCGGGCACAGTTTTCTGCGCCTTCTTTTTCTTCGAGCAATTTCTTCCTATCGCGACGTACATGGCAGACGCGCGCGCCCAGGAATTGCCTCTCCTAACCGTCGGCGATTCAGAAGACGTCGTCCACGATTGGTTTTATTTGTTTTCCCACGCGGGGTTGCTGGAGCACGATACGCAAATCGGAAGTCTGTTTCGTTTTCTAGGCTGGGTAGGAATGTTTGCCGTCGTAGGGTGGTTTATCTACCGTTCGACTCGAAAGGCGTGAAGCAACCATGATGGACCAAAGTCACGACTCACGAAGCACCAGTCACTGCTCCGGAGGTGAGACATGGCAAACCTGCGCGTGAACTTCTGCGGGATCGAATCGCCCAACCCGTTCTGGCTGGCCTCCGGGCCGCCGACGAACACCGCCGGGCAGGTGATGCGCGCGTTTGATGCGGGATGGGGCGGGGCGGTTTGGAAAACGATTGGGGAGCCGATCGTCAACACGTCGTCGCGTTACGGCGCGGTGGATTACAACGGGACGAAGGTGATGGGCTTTACCAATATCGAACTCATCAGCGACCGGCCCACCGAGGTGAATATCCGGGAAATCGCGCGAGGTGAAGAAGCGCTATCCGAAAAACCTGGTGATCGCGTCGCTCATGGTGGAATCGAAGCGCGAGAGCTGGCACGAAATGGTTCGGCGCGTCGAGGGCGCGGGCGCGGACGCGCTGGAGCTGAATTTCGGGTGCCCGCACGGGATGAGCGAGCGCGGGATGGGTTCGTCGGTGGGACAAGTGCCTGAGTACACGGAAATGATCACCGCGTGGGTGAAAGAAGCGGCGAAAACACCGGTGATCGTGAAACTCACGCCCAATGTCACGGACATCACGCGCGTCGCGCTGGCCGCTGAAAAAGGTGGTGCGGACGCCGTCAGCCTGATCAATACTCTCAATTCGATTATCGGCGTGGATTTGGAAACGTTTTCACCGAAGCCTGATGTGGGCGGAAAATCCTCGCACGGCGGGTATTGCGGGCCGGCGCTGAAGCCGATCGCTTTGCACCTGGTTTCCAGCGTCGCGAAAACGGTGAAGATCCCGATTGTGGGGATTGGCGGAATTGGGTACTGGAACGACGCTGCCGAACACATCGCGCTCGGAGCATCCATCACGCAAGTTTGCACGGCGGCGATGCATTACGGATTCCGCATCGTCGAAGACATGATCGACGGACTCTCCGCTTACATGGACGATCATGGTTTTCAGACGATCGCGGATTTTCGCGGGCGCGCCGTGCCGAATGTAAAGGATTGGGGAGACCTGGATCTCAATTACAAAATCGTCGCAGATATTCGCCACGATCTGTGTATCGGCTGCCAACTCTGCTACGTGGCCTGCGAAGACGGCGCGCACCAATGCATCGCGCCGTACACGGTCGCGGGGAACGGCAAGAAGAATCCGAACGGTATGGGCGTGCACGTTCCGCGCATCATTGAAGACGAGTGCGTCGGGTGCAATCTTTGCGCGCTGGTTTGTCCGGTGGACCAGTGCATCACCATGAAGCACATCGATACCGGCCTGCCGTTTGAGAGCTGGAAGATGCGTGTGAAGAGGCTGGCGCCCGGTTCGGCCATCCAGTAGGACATGCTTCAGCCTGTCGGGTTTTGAAGCTTAGCCTGACTCGAAGTGCGAAAGACTGAGCAGGCTGCGGAAATACTCGGTTTTGGTGTCATTCTGAGCGAAGCGAAGAATCTCTCTTCGATTTAAGTCAAATGCACAGAGAGATTCTTCGCTTCGCTCAGAATGACAAACATACTTTTTCTGCAGCCTTTGAAGTCGATCCTACTGATTGTGATAGATTTGAAGTTGCCATGAAACGGATCGTGGTGGTCGGGGCGGGGTTTGGCGGATTGGAAGCCGTCACGCGCCTCGATAGCATGTTTCGACGCCATCGCGACGTCGAAATTCTTCTCCTCAGCGACCGCAATTATTTGCTCTTCACGCCGCTTCTTCCTCAGATTGCGTCGAGTTACACCGACCCACGCCATATCGTCCAGGCCGTCCGTGAAATTCGGGGCAGGCGCAAATTTCGTTTTCGCAGGGAAGCCGTGCGCGCTGTCGACGCGCCGAACCGGCGCGTGATCGTCGATTCCGGATCGATCGAGTACGATGCGCTCATTCTTGCGTCCGGCTCGCGCACTGAATTTTTCAATACGCCCGGGGCGCGCGAGAACTGCTGGGATTACAAATCGCTCCAGCAGGCGGTGGAGCTGCGCGAGAGGATCATCGACCTGTGCGAGCACGCGGACCACACCGCGGACGCCGCCGCGCGTCGCTCGATGCTCACGTTTGTCGTTGTTGGAGGCGGTTACACTGGGATCGAACTCGTCACGGAGATGCGAGACTTTCTTTTCGGCTATGCAGCGAAAAAATATCGCGGGATTAACGCCGCCGAGATTCGCCTGATCGTGCTGGAAGCGACGCCGGACGCGTTGCGCGGAATCGGTCCGAAACTGGCGGCGCACGCGCGCAAGCGGCTGGATGTGAACGGGATTGAAGTGAAAACTTCCACGCGAGTCACGCGCGTGCTCGAAGGCGCTGTCGAGATCAATGGAAACGAGACTCTCGCGGCCGACACAATTATCTGGACGGCCGGTGTTCGCGCATCCGAATTGATTGAAGCGCTTCCCGGGCCGCACGACCGCATTGGCCGCGCTGTCGTGAACGCGCACCTTCAACTGGAAGGTAACCCGGAGGTTTTCGTCATCGGCGACTCGGCCGCGGCCGTGAATGCGCAGGAAGCGGCGCGCGTCGCACCAGTGGCGATCGAGCAGGGTCGAATCGCGGCGCGCAACGTCGGACATTTGTGGCGCGGCGAGCCGCTCGAGACGTATGAATACGCCTCCAAGGGCATGCTCGTTTCTCTCGGCATGAACTATGCTGTCGTGAATATCGCTGGAATTCAGGTCAGCGGCTACTTCGCGTGGCTCTTCTGGAACGCGGTTCATTTATACAAACTAGTTGGATTGAAAAAGCAAGTGCAGGTGGCCGGAGACTGGATGCTCGGATTGATTTTTCCGCGAGACGCGGCCATTGTGCGCGCGCCGCGTCGGTGCAGATTGTGCGATACCGAAGAGCATGAGCCTGCACCTCGCGCGATGGATGCGGGGACTTTTTAGTAGCACAGGCTTCAGCCTGTGGGTTTTCGATCTGTGGCCGAAACCTCACCTAAACGAACGGAAACACACAGGCTGAAGTCTGTGCTACCTGGCTTCCCGTTTCGCACGCATCAGGGCCCAATAGACGATGAAGCTCGCCGCGAAACCCACGAACCAGGCGTAGTCATACAGGCCGCGCAACGCGGGCACGATCAGGCCGATGAACGCCACGCCCGCTCCGGCTGCAAGCGCCGCCATGGCGCGCCAGTTGATTCCGCGGGAGAATCCGTAGAAACCGTCGCGCTGGTACAAATCCTCCACGAGAATGATTTTTTTGCGCACTACGAAGTAGTCGCAGATCATCACGCCCGCGATCGGTCCGAGAAATCCGGAATAGCCCACTAGCCAGTTGAAAATGTAATTGCTGTAATTGGCAAGAAGCTTCCAGGGCTGAAACACGACCACGCCCACGACGCATGCGATAAGGCCGCCGGTGCGAAAACTGATCAGCCGGGGCGAGAGATTCGAGAAGTCATTGGAGGGCGAGACCAGATTGGCGGCGACGTTTACGTTCAGCGTCGCCAGAAGCAGCGCCAGCATCGCCACGACGACCGCGATGGGATTCCCGAGGCGAGCGAGCACCTGGACCGGATCCCAGATCGCCTGGCCGAAAATAATTGCCGTGGCCGATGTGACGGCAATGCCGATGAAGGAATAGAACGTCATCGTCGCCGGAAGGCCCAGCGCCTGCCCGACCACCTGCGCCCGCTGGCTGCGCGCATAGCGCGTGAAATCGGGGATGTTGAGCGCCACGGTGGCCCAAAATCCCACGACGCCGGTCAGGGACGGAACAAAAAATTTGAAAAATTCCCCGAACGTTTTAAATTTTGACGGCGCCGCGAGCATCGGCCCGAATCCGCCCGCCTTCACCATGGCCCATCCAAGCAGCACCACGCCGATCGCCAGCAAGAATGGCGCGGTGACCCCCTGTAGAAATTGAATGGTGCGGATTCCCATCACGATAACGATCACGTGCAGCAGCCAAAACAGGGCGAAACAGATCCAAACGCCATTTGCAAAATTTTTCCACGCGGGTACGAGCGCGATCACCATCGCGTTGATCGCTTCGCCGCCGATCCAGGTGTTGATCCCAAACCAGCCGCAGGCCACGAGCGCGCGGAGAACCGCGGGAACATTCGCGCCGATCACGCCAAACGACGCGCGCGCAAATACGGGGAAGGGAATTCCGTACTTGGCGCCGGCGTGCGCGTTGAGGAGCATCGGCACGAGGACCAGCACGTTTCCCAGGAACACGGTGAAGATGGCCTGCTTCCAGTCCATACCGCCCGCGATCATGCCGCTGGCCAGCAAGTAGGTGGGAATGTTGACGCTCATGGCGATCCACAGCGCCGCGTAGTTGTAGGTGCCCCAACTGCGGCGCGAGGCCGGAATCGGCGCCAGGTCTTCGTTGTAAAGGGAACTGGAGCGAATCGTTTCGGCGTCAAGAACGCCGGAGTGGATGCCGCCCTGGCCGGGTTGTTCCGCGGCGTTCACGCGTCAGTAGATCCCGCGCCGCAGATCTGGCATTTGAGGAATCTCGATATTGATTACGCGGCCTTCGTCGGCAAGCTTTATGAGGATACGCGAAGCCGAGCCGACATCCTTGACGCTCCAATCCGAGGTCGCCACAGGCTTCGCCGGCTTGTCCGATTCCCGCCAAAGAAGATCGTCGCCTTTGTGTTCGAGCTGTTCCGGCTTGATTTCGTAGACTTGCATATTGCGCACGTAAATCACCAGGTAGCGAGTGCCGAGCTGCAGCAGAAGCGGATCGAATTTTTTTCCGGCCTGAAAAACATTCCAAAGTTTCGGCGCGCGCGAATCGACTTGCAGGATCGCGTCGGGGATTGATTTCCAGACGATTTTCTCTTTGTCGGCGGCGCGGGAAACATTCATCAGCGCGAGACACAGGCCCGCGATCCCAAAAAACAGTTTCGCGCGAATGAAAATTCGTGGCAACTCTCGCACCTCAGGGCCAATCGACGGACAACTGCCGCGATTTCACCACCACATATTTGTTCTTGCGCGCGAATTCCACCAGGTCCACGAGCAATTTCACGTCGTTTTCGCAGTACTTGCAAACTTCTTCCTTGCGGCCTTCGCGCCACCACTGGACAATGTCCAGGCCGTTTCCCGTTTTCTGATTGCCCAGGGTTTCCCGCGCCAGATCGTCCAGTTTGATGCGGTGCCCAAGGCGGCGGTGCAAATCCACCAGCAGGTCAAACGATTTGCCGAGCAGATGATTGACCGGCTGGTAGGCGCTGAGCACTTCAAAATCGAATCGATCGCCGTTGAAGGAAACGATGCGATCGTACCGGCCGAGTTCGGCAATGAGCGCATTCGCGTCCGCCTCAAACCAGCGCCGAAAGCGATTCTGCGCGTCCCAGGTCACCGCGACGGCCAGGCCGAAGCGCGCGATGCTCGACCAGCCTCCTTCGACCTCATGCGACAGGCGGAGCGTTTCGATGTCAAAGAATATTTCGCGTGTCGGATCGGGAAATAGGCTGGGTGTCGTCGCCATTTGGTTTTTTATATCCGGCCGCCCTAATTCTACATTTTCAGCAGCTTCAGGATACTGATTGTAGATCACCGGGTTGCAATATTAAAACTTTCTATGTAAAGTGCGATCCAGCTCAGATTTGCGCTGCATGAAATGGAGTGGAGCGGGTTACGTCCGAGAGGCCGGCTATCGGGTCTTGTGCCGCAGACTCTGCAGGAATTCCACGGCCACACCCCAGGATCCGTCCGGCAATCGATCGAGGCGGGAAACACGCGCGGCGTATTCCTTGTTTATGCTTCCGGGGCCGGTCCAGTAGGGATAAGTTATCCGCAAATTCGATCCAATCTGATAATTTTCCTGAGTCCGGAAATAGACGCCGCTAAGGGAAACATTTTGCGTTCGTGTGGTCTCATCGCGTTGGTTTTGTTCCGTGGCAGAGCGAACACGAATGGGCAGAGCCAGTTGATTGCGGCCGGATACACGGCGTTCGCTTTCTCGGGCGCGTGCGCACTCGAGTGGATCGGACACGCTTGCCTCAGGCCGCCTCGCGGGTACTCTTTGCGCCTCTTTCAGGTAATTCAAACGGTCGGGAATATTCCACGAAACTTTCGCGCGAATGGCGAGGAGTCCTTCGTTGATGACGTCGTCCACGGCGGAAAAGACATCTTCGTCCCAGCCGTCGATCTCAATGGCGGATCGGCGGCAGATGCGCAGCAATTGCAGCAGATCTTCCATCTCAAAGTTTTCTTCCGACGTCAGGCAGGCTTGACGCCGGATCCATTCGTCGAGCGGCGCAAAATTGCCGCGCAGCATGGCTTGGGCGCAAGCGTCATACCAACTCGCGGCTAGCCGGACTCGTTCCTGGTAAGGGAGCAGGGAAAAGAGACATTGTCCGGCCGCTCCAATCGCATCGGCGGTCCCGGCGGCGAACCGCTTACAGCGCTGCTGTTGCTGGCGCGATTGCGCCTTCGTGACTTCGGGCTTTTGGAGCAGCATGCTTTTCCTTTACGTCTGTTTCGCCCCGGCGCTTCGAGGGACGAGCGCGAGGGCACTGGCGGCGATAAGTAAGAGCGAGCTACGAATCCTTGGTCACAACTCCGATTTCCCTCTCGATCGCACGAACGGATTCAGGCGGCATGGCGACGAACTCGACGCCTACACCTACACCTTTGAGGCAATAGCGGACTTCGCACCGAGTCTGGATCAACACGCCGGTTCGCGAAAGGCGGAAGCGAAGTTTCAGGACCGCGCCTTCAGGATATTCCGTGCCCGTATTGATGAACATGCCGTGAGGGCTGAGGTCCGGCGGCCGAACGCGAATGTCTTCCTCGAAACCTTCGTAAATCATGGAGAGTTCGCTGAGTTGCGGAGAGCGTACGTCCCTTCGGATTTCAGTATTCGACTTGTCTTCTTTTCTGTCCATGATCAGCGGACTTCTTCAGGAATCAAATCTACTTTCCGTGCCCGGCTAGAGGAAGACTTGGCCGCGCAGCGCGTCCCGCACGACGGGCAATAATTGAATGTGGGAAGAATGTGCTGACGGCACTCCGCACATTCCACCCGCGATGTAGTGTCCATGGGCACGACTCGGAGGATCTCTTCCAGAGTCGTCGTCCCATTCAGAACCTTCTCCAAGGCGTCTTCCTGGATGAGACGCATCCCGCGCGCCCTGGCTGTGTCGCGAATCTGGTCGACGTTCCCACTGGAGCGAATGATGTTGCGAATGGATTCATCGAAGCGCAGCAATTCATAGATTCCAATTCGGCCCGAGTACCCGGTATGGTTGCACCTGTCGCAGCCCACGGGCACAGCCATTTTTATCGGGGACTTGGACATGCCTACCTGGGCCAGCCGCGCCTTAAAATCCGGAGTCGCAGGCTGAAGAGAGTGGCAGGGGCAGAGCATTCGGACCAAACGCTGGGCCAGGATGCCTGTCACGGATGAACTGATCAGGTAGCCTGGAATGCCGAGGTCGAGGAGGCGAACGATGGCGGAAACGCTGTCGTTGGTGTGCAGCGTGGAAAGCACCAGATGGCCGGTTTGCGCCGCCTTCATGACAATTTCCGCGGTCTCTCTGTCGCGAATCTCGCCCACCATGATGATATTCGGATCCTGGCGGAGAATGGACCGCAGGCAACTCACAAATGTCAGTCCGGTCTTGGCATTGACATGAACTTGATTGATGCCTGGAAGTACATACTCGACGGGGTCTTCTACCGTGACGATGTTGACCGAATCCTGGCGCAGTTTGTGGAGCGAAGAGTAAAGAGTCGTGCTCTTGCCTGAGCCCGTCGGACCCGTCACCAGAAGCATGCCTTGGGGGACGGAGAGAAGCTCACTGAGTTCCTCGGCAACGTCGGCCGGCATACCCATGTCGGTGTAAGAGGCCAGCGGCGCACTGGTCTCCAGCAACCGGATCACAACCTTTTCTCCGTACTGTGTGGGCAAGGTCGAGACTCGCAGATCCAGTTGCCGTGCGCCCACGGAAACCATGAAGCGCCCGTCCTGGGGGGCGCGGCGCTCCGAGATATCCATATCGGAGAGGATCTTGACCCGCGAGATCAGAGAGTTTTGCAGGGCTCGCGGGATCATTTGGTGATCGTGCAACACGCCGTCGACGCGCATGCGCACGACGGTGTCGGAAGCTCGCGGCTCGATATGAATATCACTGGCCCGCTTGGCCATCGCCACTTGAATCACTTCGGAAACGAGGACCACCGCCGGTGTTTTTTTCTGCTGCAGGTCGGCCTGTGCTTCCTGGATGGCTTCCTGGGTGGCTTGCCGCGAACTGGTGGAAATGAACTCCAGTTCCTCGAATGGCTCTATCTCCGCCCCGGGAACAGTCCCGTAGGAAGCCCTTTGCGTTCCTTCGGTGGAGTAGTGTTTTTCGATGGCCTGCTGCAGCTCGATCCGAAAGGATAGACGCGGAGAAATCTCCCATCCCGTCGTAAACCGTAACTCGTCCAAGGCGGCAAGGTTTTGTGGCGCGGCCATGACCACAATCAGGCGATTCTGTTCCCTTCGCAAGGGTAGGACGCACAGGCGCTCCGCCATCGAACGGGGCACCAGCTTCAAGGCCCCTGGATCCGGCACGATCGAGCCGCAGTCCATGTAGGGGATGTTGGACACCTCTTCCAGGGCCGCCCCCAAGTCATCCTTGGCAACCAGGCCACGCTCCAGCATCAATTCACCGAGGTGGATCACCTTTCCCTGCTGTTCCCCAATGACCTTCTGGAGGTCTGCTGGGGAAATCATTCCCCGGTCACGCATTACTTCCCCGAGCTTTTTCTTCTTCAAGGAATCCTCATCCTGGCTACAACCAACCCCCGTGCAGGATTTCGGGGAATTCGCTGGCCGTCGTTTTGCTTCGTGGAAGAACCTGAATTTAAGGTAGCAGTCCCATGTCCATTCCGGAACACGGGAATTGGATGAAGTGTGCCAAGTAGAAACAGGGTCGTTTCATGGGTTGAAGGTAATTAAGGCAGTGATCCCAAATGGAATCTGTTGAGAGGGTCATCCTGAAGAGTTGGCGGAAGAGGAATTTAGGGATTTGAAACGCAGTTCATGGGCTTTGGGGGGAATGAACTCGTGCCGGATACGTTAAACTTGAACTTCCTCGAATGACTTATCGAGGATCCGGACGGCCTCGTCCACATCAGCCTTACCGATATTCAGCATGGGCGACAGTCGGATGACGTTGCCGTACAGGCCGCCCTTGCCGACCAGCAAACCGTGCTCGCGCGTGCGTTCGAGAAGTTGCGTCGTTGCTTGGGGAGCAGGCTCCTTGGTTTCGCGATCCTTTACGAGTTCGAGCCCTATCATCAGGCCTTTGCCGCGCACTTCGCCGATCACTGGATATTTCTGCTGAAGTTCGTCGAGCTTGCCGCGGAAATAGTTGCCCATTTTCTCCGCATTCTCGAGAAGCTTTTCTTCCTCGATGAATTCGATGGTCGCTTTCGCCGCCACCGACGTCACCGGATTTCCGCCGAAGGTGGAAATCGTCAGGCCTTGATACGAGGCGGCGAGTTCTTTTGTGGTGATCGTGGCGCCGATGGGCACGCCGTTGGCCATGCCCTTTGCGCAGGTCATGATGTCCGGAGTCACTTCCCAGTGTTCGATACCGAACCATTTTTTGCCGGTGCGCCCGAAGCCGGTCTGTACCTCGTCCGAGATGAAAAGTCCGCCGTATTTTTTTACGGCCTTGAAAACAATTTTGAAATACTCGGGCGGCGGCGTGATGAATCCGCCGACTCCCTGAATCGGTTCGGCCATGAAGGCGGCGATGTGGCCGCTGGTGCCCGTCTGGATCAAATTCTCAACGTCATTCGCGCAGGCGACTTCGCAGTCCGGATATTTCAGGCCCAGCGGGCAGCGGTAACAGTACGGATTGATCGCGTGTGCAATGCCGACGCTGATGATTCCCGACTTCCGCCACGGGGCTTGCGCCGTCACGCTCTTGGTGAGCGACGATCCGCCGGAATAGGCGTGTCGCAGGGCCACGATGTCGAAGGAGCCGGTGGCCATGCGCGCCAGCAGGATCGCGTATTCGTTGGCCTCCGTGCCGGAGCTTGTGAAATAGCTCGACTTCAGCGCCCCCGGCGTAATCGAGGCGACTTTTTCCGCCAGGGCGACGATGGCTTCATTGGGATAGAGCGTAGAGAGATGCTGAAAGCGATCGATCTGGGCCTTGACGGGTCCCGTAATTTTGGGATTGGCGTGTCCGACGGAAACCGTGAGTATGCCGCCAAAGAAATCGAGGTATTTTTTCCCCTCGACGTCCCACACGTGCTGCATCAAGCCGTGATCGGCGACCAGCGGCTGCTCGTAGAAATTCGTGACCGCGGGCCAGAGAAATTCCTTGTGCTTGCGAACCACTTCTTCACTGCGCGTCGTCTGCTTAGGTTGCGTTGTCATTGAACCCCTTCTGAAACCACGGATGCACACGGATTAACACGGATAAAAGCTAAAAGTAAGGATAAAAAGTATTGGCCAGAATCCTTATTGTGATTCGTCCGCAATTCCTTTTTCTTTCATCCGTGTGCATCCGTGGTTTCAAATATTTTCAATCCGCGGCTTGCGTGCTGCGCGCTGTTTGCGTGCGCGTGATCTCGCCGTAGGTTTCCGGGCGGCGATCGCGGTAGAACTGCCAGGTGTCGCGGACTTCCTGGATTTCGTCGAGATTCAAGTCGGCTACGAGCAATTCGTCCTTGTCGCGGCTGGCTTGCGCGATGATCTTGCCGCGCGGGTTGCAGAAGTAACTCTTCCCGTAAAATTCGCCGATCTGCCAGGGTTTCTCGATGCCCACGCGGTTCGAGGCGGCGACGAAATAGCCGTTGGCGGCGGCGTGCGCCGGCTGCTCGAGTTCCCAGAGATATTCGGAGAGCCCCGCGACGGTTGCGGATGGATTGAAGACCATTTCCGCGCCGTTGAGGCCCAGAATTCTCGCGCCTTCGGGGAAGTGGCGGTCGTAGCAAATATATACGCCGACTTTTCCAAAGCGCGTTTCGAAGACCGGGTATCCCGCGTTTCCCGGAGTGAAATAAAATTTTTCCCAGAACCCCGGGTGGCAGTGGGGGATATGGTGCTTGCGATATTTTCCGAGATATTTTCCGTCCGCGTCGAACACGGCGGCCGTGTTGAAATACACGCCGGTCATTTCGACTTCGTAAACCGGGACGATCAGCGCCATGCCGTATTTCCTGGCGAGTTTTTGCATGCGCGACACGGTCGGGCCGTCCGGCACCGGCTCGGTCAACTCGTACCATTTTTGTTGCTGTTCCGCGCAGAAGTAGGGGCCATAGAAAAGTTCCTGCAAACCGAGGATCTGAACTTTGCGTTTTGCCGCGGCGGCGATGAGCTTCTCATGCTTGGCGATCATCTTCTCTTTGATTTGTGGCAGGGAAAATTTCGTGGGAGACCATTCACAATGCGCCTGAATGAGACCGCAACGCACGATTCGAGCCATGTTGCACCTCCGCGGAATTTGCACTGCGAGTGTACTCTGCGGCGGCGGCAAGCGACAAGACCTGCTCGTCATGGCGCACGGGAGCGCCCATCTCCCGATTGGCGTCACACCAACCGCCAATCGGGAGATTGGCGTTCCCAGGATTCAGCTCGATTCGTGCCGAGGGTTAAAACGCTATCGCGTTTTGGACGCTTCCGTCGCGGCCAACTTTCCAGGGCTGAATTGCGTTGAAGTGGCCGACGACCGTGTCCGTCTTTTGAAAGAAGTCCCGCTCGACGCGCCAGAATTCGGCGAGTTCGGCGACCGTCGGTTGCACCTCGCCCTGATCATCCGTGGCGCGGGACTGGAGCAGGGATTCCTGTCCATCCCATTCCCAGGCAAATCCGAACCGGGCGTGAGCCTTTGGATAGACTGGGCCCTGCATTTCCGCGGCCTTCCAGTTGCGCCCGCCGTCGGTGGATACTTCGATCTTGGTGATGGCCCCGCCACCCGACCACGCCAACCCCGAGATTTCGTAGAAGCCGGGGCCGGAGAGTTTTTGCCCACCCGAAGGCCGCGTGATAAGGGATTTCGGTCCCAGCTGGGATTGGAACCAGCGGGCTTTGCCGTCGATCCTCAGGCTGGGATATTTCGTGGTTTCGCGCATCGCCATCACAGGCTCCGCCACAACTTTGATTCGACGGAGCCACTTCACGTTGTTGATCCCTTCCCATCCGGGGACGAGAAGGCGCAGTGGATAGCCCTGCTCGGGACGTATCGCTTCGCCGTTCTGCCCGTACGCGATGAACATGTCATCGAAAGCCTTTTCGATGGGTATGCTCTTGGAATGTTTTCCCTTTTCCGCGCCCTCGGCGATGATCCATTTCGCACCTGCCTGGACGCCCGCTTGCTTGAGAAGCAGGGAGGCCGGAATTCCGGTCCAGACGCTGCAACTGGTCAAGCCGTGCGTGTCTTGCGCGTTGGCGTTTGCTCCCCGGCGTATCGCACCGGTCGGCCCGGTCGGAGCGCTGTTGCCGTTGCATTCCACGAAATGGACTCGAGACACGGAAGGCAAGCGCCTCAAATCCTCGAGACTAAAAATCAGCGGTCGATCCACCATTCCGTGGATCAGCAGATGATGTTCCCGCGGATCGATGTCCGGAGGTTCATAGCCGTGGGATACGATGTAATGCAGAGGCGCTGGCGTGAGGATCCCAATTGAATCTTGAAGCGGAGTTCTGAATCCGAAATCCTTGCGATAGTCGGGTGGGCTCGTTAATTGGGGCCAGGTGCCGAGGCTGCCCGTACGTACTGCAGCCTCGAATCGGGAGCGCTCGCCGTTGGCGTGCAAGTCCTTCGGCCGAAGATCAGAAGTTTCGGCCTCGAGGGCTGCGCCGCCCGCTGGCCGCAATCCTGCCGCTGTCATGCCTGCCAGCACGGCACCGTTTTTCAGGAATCGTCTCCGACCATGACTCTTTTCCATCGTGGGTCTCCTTCCACGGCGGCAAGAAATTCCGGCTATTCGTGGCGCCGGCGTCTCGCCGGCGCCACAACACATCACGCGCCGCGCCCACTCTTTCCAGGCTGCGGAAGAAATGTCTTGTTTTGTCATTCTGAGCGAAGCGAAGAATCTCTCTTCGATTTAAATTTAAGAAAAGAAACAACGAGAGATTCTTCGCTTCGCTCAGAATGACAGCGCTTTGAGTTTTTCCGCAGCCTATTTCGCGTGGCTGTAAAAGTCTGAATCCTCGCTGAGAAAAACGGCTTAGCTCTTCCTGACTTTCCGCGCCCAAAGGTCCCAGTCCTTCGGGAATTCCTGATTGCCGGCTTCCGCCTGTTTGGCCTCTTCCGGGGAGAGCGTCTCGATCTTCCTGCTGCCGGCCTGGAGGTGCATTTCGGCGTTGATCTTCAGATACACGCTGCGGCCGACCGAATGCATGATGCTGTTTCCAACCGTGATCCCGCCGTGCCCACGCATCAGAGCTCCCGGCTTATCGCCGAGCGTTTGGGCGAGAGCTTTGCCCTTCGCGGCGTCATTGATCAGCATATTCGTATTGCCGAAAGATTTGCGAATGTCAAAAGTGGGCAAGCCCGTGCCGATAAATCCTCCCATGTGGTAGATCGGCAGGAGCGGCTCGTTGATGGTTCCCATGAGCACGACGGTCGGCGCGTGCGTGTGGACAATGGACTTCACGTCCGGCCGCGCCCTGTAAATTTCGGCGTGGATCCAGCGCTCACTGTAAAGCTTCCTCGTGTCGCCGTTGGCCGGAACGCAGTCGTAGTCGAGTTCCACGATATCGCTCACAGTGACCAAATCGGGCGCCAGCCAGCGCGAAATGTAAAAGTGATTCGGGTTGGCGGGATTGCGCACGCTCACGTGGCCGTAGCCGTCCACCACTCCCTGATCCTGCAAAATGTGATTCGCGGTGACCAGGTCCGCGAGGAGGGCGTCTTTGTCCTGCTTGTCTTGCGGAACAGCTTCCGGCGGTGCGGGAACCGGCGCGGACTTCGTCTCTTCCGCCGCGCCCAGCAATGCGCCTGTCAACAAGAGGCTGGAGCCGGACAGAAAACCACGGCGGCCGAATCCGGCCTTGAGCAGATGATTTATCTCCATTGAAATCTCCTTGGAAATCAATTTGAATGCGTTGCCCGAACGGAAACTTCCCATGCGACCCGAGGTGGGAGCGTTTCCAAATCTCGACCAACACTCGGCCAACACTTGACGAACATCTGAAATGATTGGCAACTCATCGGATACACCGATTGGATGCCCTGTGTCAATCAAGGAATGTAATTGGTCTTGCGGCCTGCAAAACTTGTTTTCCTATGTCCCCAAACGAACGAAAGTAAGCTATCCTGACGGCGTTTGACCTGAGAAAACATTGACGCCAGACCCAACCTCAGAGTTCTTGCGGCGGTTCTACCGTGCTGTGCTTCGCGTTTTTCCAAGCTGCATCACGTTGACGCAAGCCGTTGCGTTCAACATGTTCCTTGCGTTTTCGCCCATGATTCTCGTCGTGCTTGGAGCGGTAGCCGGGTCGGCCGCGTTCCGGCAGGCGCTGGAAGGAATCATTGATCGGCTGCGCATCGTCCTCCCTCCTGGCGCGCTCAGCATTTTTAATAATTTTCTTGGCCGGCACGGACTGCAATCCTGGCAGTTGATTTCATTGGGGCTGGGCGGAACTGTGCTGGCGGGAACGCAAATGATGAAGCTGCTGATGGAAGGGTTTCGCACGGTTTATGGGGACGAGGACGAGTTGGGTGTGGTCAACAAGCACGTGCGGGCATTGCTGCTTCTGACGGCCACAATCCTTCCTTCCATTCTCATAGTGAATCTCGTTGTTTTTGGCAGGACGGTTCGCAATAGGATGCTGCACATTTCTTCCATGCCGGTGCTCATTCGATTGATCTGGAGCGGCTTGTACATCGTGGTTTCCTTGTTGATTGCCTTGGCAGTGCTGACCGTGATTTATCGGGTGGGCCGGCCGGGTCATCATGGGCTGAGAGCACACCTGCCTGGCGCGGAAGTGGCTACGGTGTTGTGGTGGGGGGTAAGCATCGCGCTGGGATTTTACTTGCGTGGTGTGCCCTACAGCCTGATTTATGGCGGCCTGGCTGTCACCATCGGCATTATGCTGTGGATGCAACTGACCGCAACGATTTTGCTGATCGGTGCGGCATACAATGCGGAGTTGCTCGATCGGCAGTAGGACAGCCACTCTTGGCCGTCCCCGTTTTCATCCGCAGACATAGCTGCGTAAAAGCGGACAGCCAAGAGTGGCTGTCCTACAAAATCGGAGTACAATGAGTGTGCCAGAATTCGGTCACGGGAGGCAGCGATGGGCGAAATGCGCGTCGAGTGCTACGCCGGTTATCGGGCCGATGAGCGACCTACCAGGTTTACCTTGCGCGGGCACACCTTTGAAATCATGGAAGTGGAAGACCGGTGGTATTCGCCCGGCGCGATTTATTTTCGAGTCCGTACCCAGGACGGCGACTATTTTGTGCTGCGACACGATGAACCCCAGGACATCTGGAGCGTGGATGCCTTCCGTTCTGCTCGGGAACGCACCAATTTGCCCGAGGCCGGGCAGGTTGGATGGAGCTGAGCGGGCAAGTCTTTGAAAACACCCCGGTTTTGTGTGATCTTTTGCGCGCTTGTCGGTGTCTTCGCAAAGCGTACCGTAAGGGCACGGCTGCCACTCAGGCCGCAACTTTTCTTTTTCCACAGGGTTAAACTGAATGCGTGCGTTGAAAGCCGCGACCCTGCCGGGCCAGCCGCGCGAACTCCCGCCAGGGGAGATGGGGCTATGAAGAGAGTTTTTTCCCGCAAAGCCGATTTACGCCGGACTCGACCGTCATCCCTCGCCGGAATGATTTTTGTCTTTATTCTGGCTGCTTCCACTTTCGCAGGACCGTATGTTCTCGCCGCTTCCGACAAAAAAGACAGCAAGGGGAAGACGGCTGATTCTTCAAGAGCATTGAAGGTGCTGCCTACCGAGGGGTTGACTGAGGACGAAGCCATCCTGGAGGCGCTCAATCGTCTGGGCTTTGGGCCGCGCCCGGGAGGTCTCGAGCGCGTCAAGGAAATGGGCCTTCAAAAATGGGTCGATCAGCAGCTGCATCCGGATTCGATTGATGACTCCGCTCTCGATGCGCGTCTCCAACGGTTTCCCACGCTGAAAATGTCCTCAGCGAAACTTCTGGACGAATTCCCCGAGCCGCGAGTCGCCGCGCGGCGCCAAGGCATAACCGTCGAGGAATACCGGAAGGAGCAGCAGGAACAGATGCGGGCGGCCATGCAATCGTCGATGCAGGGCGAAGCGCAGAGCGAGCCGCAACAAACCATGGTTCAGGGCAACGCGCAGAGCGACATGCAGATGGCCGATGCGATGCACATGCCGAATTTCGACATGGTGGACAACGATCTGAACGCAAATCCGGCCAAGGGGAAAGGGCAAGGGAAGGGGCAGGGCGGCTTCGGCAGCCGCATGATCAACTACGAACAGATTCGCCTGCCGCAGCGCATCGTGGCCGAACTTTCCATGGCCAAGATGACGCGCGCCGTTTACAGCGAGCGCCAGCTCCAGGAAATGATGGTGGATTTCTGGTACAACCACTTTAACGTTTTCGCCGCCAAGGGTGCCGACCGCTGGCTCATCACCGAATATGAGCGCGATGCGATTCGCCCGCACGCCATGGGAAAGTTCCGCGATTTGCTTGGAGCCACGGCCAAAAGTCCCGCGATGCTGTTTTTTCTGGACAATTGGCTCTCCGCCGATCCTGTCGCGTGGCAGAAGCTGCAGCAGGAACAGCAAGAGCGGCGCCAGATGCGGGGAGGTCCTTTTGGTGGAGGCCCATTTGGAGGGCCGCGTTTTCCGCAGGGAGGTCCCGGGGCGAATGGTAATCCGAACGATCCGAACGCGAATGCAAAACAGAAGCAGGAGCGCGGCCTGAATGAGAATTACGGCCGCGAACTGATGGAATTGCACACGCTCGGCGTGGATGGCGGCTACACGCAGGACGACGTGATCAACGTTGCGAAGGCGTTCACGGGATGGAGTATCCGGCAGCCGAGGCGCGATCCGGAATTTTTCTTCGAGGAGCGCCTCCATGACAACAGCGTGAAGACCGTGCTCGGACACCAGATTCACGAGGGTGGAATGAAGGATGGCGAGGAAGTTCTCGACATTCTGGCGCGCGATCCGCACACGGCGCACCACATTTCGTTTGAGCTGGCACAGCGTTTTGTTTCCGACAATCCGCCCGAGGCGCTGGTGGACCGCATGACGCAAACGTTTTTGAAATCCGACGGCGACATCCGCGAAGTCCTGCACACCATGATTTATTCGCCCGAGTTCTGGTCGAAGGAAGCCTATCGCGCGAAAATCAAGACGCCGTTTGAACTGGTGGCGGCGGCCACGCGGGCCGTCGGCGCGGAAGTGGAAATCCCGCTCTTGCTCGTGCAATGGACGAGCCGGATCGGCCAGCCGCTCTATCAGTGCGAGCCGCCGACCGGCTACTCGGACAAAGCGGATGCGTGGGTGAATACCGGAGCATTGCTCAGCCGGATGAATTTTTCGCTCGCGCTCACATCGAATCGTCTCCGAGGCGCGCAAGTGGACATCGATTCTCTATTCGGCAGCGATACGGCCGCCAATCCGCACGCCACGCTCGACCGCGCGATTCAAGTTTTGTTAGGCGGCCAGGCCTCGCAGGAAACTCGCGACACGCTCGAGAAGCAGCTCGACGATCCGCAAATCTTGCAGGCGGCTCTCGACGACAAGGTCAAGCAGGTGAACGCATCGATGATCGCGGGACTAGTTTTAGGTTCGCCGGAGTTTCAGCGGAGATAAGTAGCACAGGCTTCAGCCTGTGGCCTTTGTTTATTCTTGGCAGTAATTTGGCAAGGAGAACGACGATGAAAGTTTCGCGACGCATTTTCCTGAAAAGCGGCGGCGTTGCCATGATCGGCATGAGCACGATTCCCGCGTTCCTGCAGCGCGCGGTGGCGGCGACGCCGATGCCGAACAAGAAAAAACTGATCGTAGTCTTCCAGCGCGGCGCCGCCGACGGATTGAACATCGTCGTGCCGTTCGGAGAAGAAAACTATTACCGCATTCGCCCGACGATTGCGATCCCGCAGCCGCGAAACGGTGCCGAAGGCGCCGCAGTGGACCTCGACGGATTCTTCGGCCTGCATCCAAGTCTCGCGCCCCTCGGACCTCTGTTCCACAACGGGCGACTCGCCATTGTTCACGCGGCCGGCTCGCCCGACACGACGCGCTCGCATTTTGACGCTCAGGATTTCATGGAGTCCGGCACGCCCGGCGTGAAATCGACGGACGATGGCTGGCTGAATCGCACCGTGAACGGAATGAGCGAGCAGGACGCGTCTCCCTTCCGCGCGGTGGCGATGGGCCCGAACCTTCCGCTCACGCTGCGCGGAGCAGCGCCCGCGATCGCTCTTGCCGACGTCAAACAATTTCGCGTGATGAGCCAGTCCACCGCGGTGCAGGGCGGCTTTGAGGCGCTGTACGCGCAGACGGTCGACAAAGTTTTGCGCGGTACGGGCACGGAAACATTTGAAGCGATTGACATGCTGCGCAAGGCCGACCCTTCGCGCTTCCAGCCGGAGAATGGCGCCGATTATCCGAAGAGCCGCGTCGGCCAGACGCTGCAACAGGTCGCGCAGCTTCTGAAGGCGGACATCGGCATGGAAGTTGGTTTCGTCGATACCGGAGGCTGGGACAATCACGTGAACGAAGGCGGCGCGCAAGGACAAATGTCCAACCTGCTGCGCGACATGGGGCAAGGCCTGGCGGCGTTCCACCAGGATTTGGGCGACCGCATGGAGGACGTTGTCGTCGTCACCATGTCCGAATTCGGCCGCACCGCGCATGAAAACGGAAACCGCGGCACCGATCACGGACACGCCAATTGCATGTTCGTGATGGGCGGGCCGGTGAAAGGCGGAAAAGTCTACGGCAAATGGCCGGGGCTCGGGCCGGGGCAGTTGAACGAAGGGCGCGACCTCGCGCTCACTACCGATTTCCGCTCCGTGCTCGGAGAAGTGATCGGCGGACACCTCGGCAGCAGCAATTTGCGCGCGGTTTTCCCGGGGTTTGACAATAGCCCGGCGAAATTTGCGCGCCTGCTGAAGGCGTAATTGCTTCATCAAATGGAAGAACTGTCAGGTTGCACCTGCGCTCTGTTCTATTTTCCTCTTGAAAACTTTTGCGGGTTTTTGTTTTGTGGCGCAGGCTTCAGCCTCCGGGTGTGGGCCTGAGCACAGTCTTTCGTGACGCAACGAAAACCCACAGGCTGAAGCGTGTGCTACTGGCTCGAAGCAAGATTTTAGTGGTACTCCAAATGGACCACTTCGCGGCGCGATTGACTGGGAAATGAAACTAGCATTGCTCAAACTCCGATTAAATTTGGTACTATGTGCCAACTGCGCTATCACGAAATCAGTCTGATCAAGAAGCACGGGGCGAGCAATGCTTCCTGCTTGGAGGGTGCAACATGGCTTCGGTTAGTCAACCAGACCGTACTGCTTCCTCAGCCGGAGATCTTTCCGCATCCGCCGGCGCCGTAGCGACTTCCGCATCGCCGCTCGCGCCCTGGATACAGCTTATAGCCGGCGTCATCTGCATGGCCATGATCGCCAACCTTCAGTATGGATGGACGATTTTTGTTACCCCGATCGACGCGAAACACCACTGGGGGAAAGCGGCCATCCAGGGGACTTTCACGCTTTTTATTCTTCTTGAGACTTGGCTCGTGCCTTTCGAGGCTTACCTCGCCGACCGCTTCGGCCCACGCCCCCTGGTGATGATCGGAGGGGTGATGATCGGGTTTTCCTGGGTGTTGTTTTCCTGGGCGAATACTCTCACCGCCCTTTACGTGGGCGGGATGATTGGCGGAGTCGGAACCGGCCTCGTCTATGGGACCTGCATCGGCAATGCGTTGAAATGGTTTCAAGCCCGGCGGGGACTGGCTGCGGGCGTGACGGCGGCGGGCTTTGGCGCGGGCGCGGCGCTGACGGTGTTGCCTCTGATGCACTCCTTGACGGCAAATGGCTACGAGGCGACTTTCTTCCGGTTTGGTATGCTCCAGGGGATCATCGTTTTGCTCGCGGCATTGGTGCTCAAGAAGCCGACCGGCCGGGCGGGTGCACGGCGCGCGAATCCGCGCCTGCCGCAAACGAAAACGGATCGCACGCCTTTCGAGACTCTGCGGAGCGGCATCTTCTGGCTGATGTACATCGATTTCGTGCTGGTGGCTGCGAGCGGCCTGATGGCCACCGCGCAACTCGCGCCCATCGCCACCGGATTCGGCATCGCCAAAAATCCAGTGACCCTTCTGGGCGTCACCGCGCCGGCGTTGTTATTTGCATTGTCACTTAATAATCTAATGAATGGCGTGAGCCGCCCGCTCTTCGGCTGGGTCTCGGACTGGCTGGGCCGGGAAATGACCATGTTCCTGACCTTCCTGGCCGAAGGCATCGGGATTTTTTATCTCGATCGATACGGCAGCAATCCCGTCCTTTTTGTAATTCTTGCCGGACTCGTTTTCTTCGCCTGGGGCAACATCTTCAGCATTTTCCCGGCGCTCACCTCGGACCAATTCGGCAACAAGTTCGCCACCACGAACTATGCGTTGCTCTATACCGCGAAAGGCTGCGCCGCGTTCTTCGTGCCCATTGGCAGCATCCTGGCGGCGCGATCCGGAAGCTGGCATCAGACCCTCGTGATTGCCGCGATCATGAATGTGCTCGCCGCCCTGCTGATGCTGGTGGTGCTGCGTCCGATCCGCGTGCGCGCCATCCGCCGCGAAGAGGCTCTCGCGGCAGTCCCTGCTGCTGATTAGCAGGGAAGCTGACGATCTGATCGGGAAGGCGATTGGCTTCCCGGTACTCGCCCAGTTTGGTTCTGCGTGCAACAAAAGGCTGCCCGCCCAAAAGACGGGCGGCCTCTACAAAACCATCGATCAACTGAGCTGGACGGTTTTGTAGCGGCCGTTCCGTCCCGTGTTCTTCGGGACGGAACGGGCACGTTGACGATCAAACCGAGTGACGGCCCATTGGTCTCCGATTTTTTCATCAGGGCTTGTTTCTGGTAATATGGTTGCCTCGTCCTTTCTGCATTTTCCATCTCTCGGGAGGTTCAGTTCAAATGGCAAGCCCAATGGTTGAGATTCAGGTCATTGCGCCGGTTTCCGAAGCCCACAAAACCGTGCTGACTACGGAAGCCGTCGCTTTTCTCAAGAAGCTCTCTTCCACGTTTGAGAGAGAGAGACAGAAGTGCCTCGCCCAGCGGCGGGAAAGGCAGGCGAGGATCGACCATGGGGAATTGCCCGATTTTCTGCCTGAAACCGAGCACATTCGCAAGGCGGAATGGTCGGTGGCCTCCATTCCCGCGGACTTGATGGACCGGCGCGTGGAAATTACCGGACCCGTCGACCGCAAGATGATCATCAACGCGCTCAATTCCGGCGCGAATGTTTTCATGGCCGACTTCGAGGATTCCAACTCGCCAACCTGGACGAACAACCTGGACGGTCACGTCAATCTGCGCGACGCAGTCAATCGCACGATTACCTATGTCAGCCCGGAAGGGAAGAGCTACAAGCTCAACGAAAAGATTGCCACGCTGCTCGTTCGTCCGCGCGGGTGGCACCTGGATGAAAAACATTTCCTCGTGGACGGCAAGCCGATCTCCGGAGCGCTGTTCGATTTTGGCCTGTTCTTTTTCCATAACGCGAAAAGTCTGCTCGCGCACGGAACGGGGCCTTATTTCTATTTGCCGAAGATCGAGAGCCACCAGGAAGCGCGCCTGTGGAACGACATTTTCAATTTCTCGCAGGACTATCTGGGAATCCCCCGCGGCACGGTTCGCGCTACGGTGCTGATCGAGACAATCCTCGCGGCGTTCGAGATGGACGAAATCATGTACGAGCTGCGCGAGCACTCCTCCGGCCTCAACTGCGGGCGCTGGGACTACATCTTCAGTTTCATCAAGAAATTCGATTTGCGCCCCGACTTCATTCTTCCGAACCGCGCTGAAGTCACCATGACGCAGCCCTTCCTGGCTTCCTACGTGGCCTTGCTGATCCAGCAGTGCCACCGCCGTGGGGCTCACGCCATGGGTGGAATGGCGGCGCAGATTCCCATCAAGAACGATCCCGTGGCGAATGAAAATGCCATGGCGAAAGTGCGCGAAGACAAAGTGCGCGAAGTGAAGGCCGGGCACGACGGCACCTGGGTCGCGCATCCCGGCCTTGTCTCCGTGGCCAAGGACATTTTTGACGAGTACATGAAGGGTCCAAACCAGATCGACGTGAAGCGCAGCGACGTGCACGTCACCGCCAAGGATTTGCTGGCCATCCCGAAGGGAACCATCACGGCGCAGGGGCTGAGGTGGAACATCGACGTGGGATTGCAGTACCTGGCCTCGTGGCTCGCCGGAAACGGCTGCGTTCCCATCTACAACTTGATGGAAGACGCCGCCACCGCCGAAATTTCCCGCACTCAGGTCTGGCAGTGGGTCAAGCACGGCGCCAAGCTCGATACCGGCGAAACGGTGACGGCGCAAATGGCGCGCGACACGATGGCCTCGGTGCTGGACGGAATGAAAGCAAAGATGGGCGAAGAGAAGTTCAACGCCAGCAAATTTCCAGCGGCGGGGAAAATCCTGGTGGGACTCATGACCAGCCCGGATTTTCATGAGTTTCTGACGCTGGACGCGTACGCGGTGCTGGCGTAGCCTAGCTCATGTAGCGCCCGCCTTCAGGCGGGCATCTGATTGAATCTGAAATGCCCGTCTGAAGGCGGGCGCTACAATCTGCAAAGAGGTTTTCGATTATTTCATGGGCAAATGCCCTGGGTGCAGCCGCGCTTGCGTTCGTCCGGAATGTCCGCAAAATTCGGTGGCACGAATCCGTTGCGATTGGGCATTTTCACTTGTGGCAGCGTCTTGGCGTCCAGAACGTCGCCTTCCTTTATGATGTTGCTCTTGAAAAGAATGAAGGCCGTCAGCGCATACACTTCGTTTGGTGTGAGCGTTCCACTGTCATCTCGCGGCATGGCGCGATGGATGAAGTCATATACCGAAGTCGCATACGGCCAGTAACCCCCGACCGTTCTGACGGGCTTGAGCGTAGTGAGGGTTTCGGTGTCAGCAATGCCTCCGACCACGCGAGGTCCGATTTTTCCACCTTCGCCATTCGCGCCGTGGCACACGGCGCACTTGGCGGCAAAAATCGGCGCGCCGTCCTTGGCCGATCCTTGTCCCGGCGGCAGACCCTTCCCGTCAGGACCAATCGAGATGGCCCAGGCTTCGACTTCCTGCTTGGTCGGAGCCCTGCCGATGTTCTTATAGTCCGGCGTCTGCGCCATTGCCGCATCGGCAAGCAGCAAGAAAATCCCGGCACAGACTAGACTAAGACTGGAAGATCGCATTTTTGACGCTCCCGTCGCGGTTGACTTTCCAGGGTTGAATGGCGTTGAAGTCGCCGACGACCTGTTGCGATTTCTGGAGAAAGTCCACGTCGGCTTTCCAGAGCTTGGCCACTTGTTGGACGGTCGGCTGGACGGTTCCCGTGTCGTCGGTGCAGCGGGATTGCAGGATGCACTCGTTGCCATCCCAAGTCCAGGGAGCGGAAAACCGCGTGTGCGATTTGCGCGCGATGGGCTCGTGCAGCGTCGCGTCGGTCCACGACTTGCCGCCATCGGTGGAAACTTCAACGCGCTTGACGGCGCCCGCGCCGGACCAGGCCAGTCCGGTAATCTCATGGAAGCCGGGTCCGGGCATTTTGTATCCGCCGGCGGGGCGCGTAATCACGGACTTCGGCCCCAGGGTGAATTCGAACCAGTGCGATTTGCCGTCCAGCGTCATGCTGGGATAGCGGCTTGTTTCCATCATGGCCATATAGGGCTCGTCCACCAGCTCGACTCGCCTCAGCCATTTGACGTTGTTGATCCCCTGGTAGCCCGGAACGATCAGGCGCAAAGGAAAGCCCTGCTCGGGGCGCACCGGCTCGCCGTTTTGTCCGTAGGCGACCAGCGCGTCGTCCAGGGCCTTGCCGATGGGAATGCTCTTGGAATGCTTGGGCTCATCGGCGCCTTCCGCGATGATCCAGGTCGCGCTCTTGTGCATGCCGGCTTCTTTCAGCAGCAGGGAGAGTGGAACGCCGGTCCACTGGCTGCAACTGGTGAAGCCGTGCGTCTCTTGGGGGGTCGCATCGACGGAAACGCGCGCATCGCCGCCCGGGCCGCGAGGCGAGCTGTTGCCATGGCACTCGACGAAATGAAAGCGGGTGACGAAGGGCAGGCGCTTTATTTCCTCCACGGTAAAAATCAAGGGGCGATCGACCATGCCGTGGATCAGCAGATGGTGTTCCTGCGGGTCGATGTCGGGCGGCTCGAAGCCGTGAGAAATCGTGAAGTGAAGCGAGGACGGCGTGATCATTCCCACCGAATCCTGAAGGGGAGTCCTCAGGCCGAACGCCACCTGTTCATCTTTTAGCCGGCGCTCTGGATTGTTGATGCTGCCATTTCGCACGTCGGTGACGAAATGAGAGCGCTCGCCGTAGAGATGCTGTTCGTCGACTTTTTCCAGCGCCGGTTCGGCCGCAGCCGGAAGCGCGGCCGCCGAAGCGCCAACGGCCAGGCCGGCCAGCGCTGCGCCATTCTTGAGGAATCGTCTGCGATCCGTTTGCTTTGGGTTCATATGGCCCCTCCTGTCAGGTTTATCGGAATGGTATCACATCGCCAGTGGGACAGGCTTCAGCCTGTCGGGTTTCATTTTGCGGATAGGTTACACGGCGACAGGCTGAAGCCTGTCCCACTTGATCAGGGGCAATGCCCGAGCTTGCAGCCGCGCTTCTTCCAATCGTGAATTTCATCCAGATTTTGGGGGATGAATCCATCGCGATTGGGCATTTTGATTTTGGGCAGAGTCGCGGCGTCGATGACGTCATCTTCCTTGATGATGTCGTTGCGATAGAGGATGAACGCCGTGAGGGAATACACCTCATCGGTTTTGAGCGAACCTTCTGCATAACGCGGCATGGCCCTGCGGATGTAATCGAAAATTGTGGTTGCGAACGGCCAGTAGCTTCCCGCGGTCATCTTGGGGTGCAGGGAAGTGAGCGTGCCCTTGCCGCCGACGAGCGCGGGAGCCTGCGCGGTGCCTTCCTGGTTTTCGCCGTGGCAGGCGACGCACTTTTCATTGAACAGGCGAGCGCCCGTCTTGGCATTTCCGCTGCCGGGCGGCAGTTCCTTGCCGTCCGTGCCGATGGCGATGTCCATGGCCTGGACTTCCTGCGCGGTGGGAGTACGGCCCACGTTTTTGTAGTCCGGCGTTTGCGCCGCCGCGGTGACGCATGCGGCCACGGCCACTACCGGCACTAGAAAATTAAAATGAAATCGCATTTTGGACGCTCCCGTCAGGATTCACTTTCCAGGGTTGAATCGCGTTGAAGTGGCCGGGAATCGTTCCCGTCTTGACGAAAAAGTCGGGCTCGACTTTCCAGAATTTCGCGAGCTCAACCACCGTCGGTTGCCTCTCGCCGACTTCATCCGTGCAGCGGGACTGAAGGATGGTTTCCTCGCCGGTCCAATCCCAGCCGAATCCGAATCGCACATGCGCCTTCGGATATACGGGACTTTGAATTTCCGCCTCGCGCCACGTCTTGCCGTTGTCCGTGGAAACTTCGATGGATTTGACAAGTCCTCCGCCAGACCATGCCAGGCCGCTGATTTCGTAGAAGCCCGGGCCATTCAATTTTTGTCCGCCCGAGGGACGGGTAATGACGGTCCGCGGACCCATCTGGAATTGAAACCAGCGTGACAGGCCGTCGGGCCTCAAGCTCGGGTATTTCGTGCTTTCCCACATTCCCATGTAGGGTTCTTCAACGAGCTTGATCTTCCGCAGCCATTTCACGTTGTTGATTCCCTCCCAGCCGGGAACGAGAAGCCGGATCGGATAGCCCTGCTGCGGCCGCAGCGCCTCGCCATTCTGGCCGTAGGCGATCAGGACGTCATCCATCGCTTTTTCAATCGGGATGCTCTTCGTGTGCTTCCCTTTTTCCGAACCCTCGCCGATGATCCACTTCGCTTCGGGTTTCACGCCCACGTGTTTCAGGAGGATCGAAAGCGGCACGCCCGTCCACAGGCTGCAGCTCGTGAAGCCGTGCGTGTCCTGCGCCGTCGCGTTCGGAGAAACACGGTATTGCCCGGTAGGACCAGCGGGCGCGCCGTTCGCATTGCACTCGAGAAAATGAGCGCGAGTGACGGAGGGAAACCGCTTCAAGTCGTCCATGGAAAAGATCAGGGGCTTATCCACTAAGCCGTGAATCAGGAGGTGATGCTCGGCGGGATCGATATCGGGCGGCTCGTAACCGTGAGCGATTACGAAGTGAAGCGAGGCGGGAGTGATATACCCGACCGAATCCTGAATCGGATTCCGCCACCCGAAATCTTGGTGATATCCCGGAGGAGCGGGGTCGTACAGACCCATGGCGCCAAGCCGCTCGGCAGTTTCAAATCGCGACCGCACGCCATAGTTATGGAAATCTTTCGCAGGCGCTCCGGATTTTTCGTCCGGCATAGCCCCGGCCCTTGCGGCTTGCGCCGTTCCGACGGCCAGTCCGGCTAAGGCCGCGCCATTTTTCAGAAAGCTCCGGCGGCCGGAATCTTTCGGTTTCATGAGTTTCTCCTAGGAAATGCTTTCCCGAGATTTAACAAACGCGGCGCGCAAAGTCAACGAATTGGTGCGGATATTCTCTCCGATGGAATTAACCAGATACTCAAAAATAAAACTGAGGACAACTGGCCGGGCTTTTGAAGTTGGGGTGCCCCGTCCTTCGCCTTTGAAGGGCGGGGCTTTTGGCTTGGTTCTCAAGGTTTGCATCATCATCCGGGATCGGTGTGGGCCCAGGTGAATTTCTTCTTCTCGAAGAACCGTCGAACTAAAAGCCCCCGCCCTTGAAAAGGGCTCAAGGACGGGGCACCGAAAGTTCAACCACGAAGACCGGGCCACCCGCCGGAACGGAAATGATTTTGTGGAATGCAAAAGGCCGGGCCACCCGCCCCTCCAATAGAAATAGTTTGGGGTACAACATTGGAGTTAAGCGGCCGCGCGTAGCCCGGTCCGTTTAAACGACTTGTTATATTTATTTCGAGGCAATGGCCTGAACTACTGCGCCAATACCAGTGTGATATAGGCCTTCTATTACATTGCGCTCAAGTTCGATTAGATGCTTAAACTTTAGGCCAGCTAACTCAAGCCTTAAAGACTCTTCAGACTGCATCAAATCTACTGAATTCCCGCCGCCAGTAGCATGCTTCAACTGATCGGGAGTATAAGCCTCAAGCAGAAAAACACCGTTTCGTTTTAGCCCTGCTATTACCTTTTTATGTAAAACTTTTCTTAATGAAGAGGGTAAGGGGCAAAATATAGATACGATTCCGTCCCATTTGTTTTCGCCTAAATCATAAGCTGCCAAATCAGCATGAATAAACTCAACAACGACCTCGTTCTCTTCGGCCAACTTTCTGGCCTTATTTAGACCAACTAGAGATGCATCTACAGCAGTTACAGAGTAACCCTGTTTCGCAAGGAAAATGGCATTCCTTCCTTCGCCTTCGGCTAGGCTAAGAACTTTACCTTTTGGAATACAGTTGACGTTCTCTTCCAAAAACTTGTTCGGAGTTGTGCCATATGCGTACTCCTCTGTACTATATCTTTCATCCCACATATTTATTCACCAATGGTTGTTGATATCGCCGCATTTGATGCAAAAGAAATATAACGCGTTTTATCCATCATGGCTTTGCAAGATAACAGGTGCTCTGTAATCTCGCAAACGAGGAATTTCCCTTCTGTCGTTAGCACATGATATGTCCGGTTGGATTAGCACATGAAATGTCCGCTTTGTAGAGGCGGCTTGGGAACAAGATGCATGCCGGGTGGCTCGGCCTTTGATTTTGAATTTCTGGGTGCCCCACCTGTCACGCCGGGTGACAGGTGGGGTTTTTGACCTTCTATATCAATTCGATTGGCGGATGCGCATCCCGTAGAACGACTTGTAAACGAAGACAAAGGAGACGGCGAAGAATGCGGCGGCGAGCGCGCGCGTCAATGTGCCGCCGGAGGTGGCCGTAAGCTTCACGGCGAGTTCCACGGCGAGCAGGCCGAAGAGCGTTGTGAACTTGATGACGGGATTGAGAGCGACGGAAGAAGTATCCTTGAACGGGTCGCCGACCGTATCGCCGATGACGGTGGCGTCATGCAGCGGCGTGCCTTTTTGTTTCATTTCCACTTCCACGATTTTCTTGGCGTTGTCCCAGGCGCCGCCGGCGTTGGCCATGAAGATGGCCTGGTACAGGCCGGAAATGGCGATGGACATCAGGTAGCCGATGAAAAAGAAAGGTTCGAGGAAGGAAAATGCCAGGGTGGCGAAAAACACGGCGATGAAAATGTTCAGCATGCCTTTCTGCGCGTATTTCGTGCAGATTTCGACGACCTTTTTGCTGTCCTCGACGGAAGCTTTTTCCACGCCTTCGAGCTTGATGTTGGCCTTGATGAACTCGACGGCACGGTACGCGCCCGTGGTTACGGCCTGCGTCGATGCCCCGGTGAACCAGTAGATCATGGCGCCGCCGGTGATCAGGCCGAGGACGAAGGGCGCGTGCAGCAGGGAAAGCTTTTCGACATTTGTCGTGAGCCCGTTGGTCAGCGCCATGATGATCGAGAAAATCATCGTCGTTGCGCCGACTACCGCCGTGCCGATCAAGACGGGTTTCGCGGTAGCCTTGAACGTGTTGCCGGCGCCGTCGTTCTCTTCGAGCAAATCTTTGGCGCGCTCAAAATTTGCGTCGATATTGAAATCCTTCTTCAATTCTTCCTTGATGTTGGGAACCTGCTCGATCAGCGACAACTCGTACACCGATTGCGCGTTGTCCGTCACCGGGCCGTAGGAATCGACGGCGATCGTTACAGGCCCCATTCCCAAAAAGCCGAACGCGACGAGACCGAAGGCAAATACCGGCGCGGCGATCATAAGCCCGCTTAAGCCCATCCGGGCAAACAGGTAGGCGATGGACATCAGGAAAACCATGGCGATGCCCAGGTAATACGCGGAGAAATTTCCGGCCACGAAGCCGGACAGAATGCCGAGAGACGCGCCGCCCTCTTCCGCCGAAGTCACCACTTCCTTGACGTGGCGCGATTCGGTGGAGGTGAACGCTTTCACGAGTTCGGGAATCACGGCGCCCGCCAGCGTGCCGCAGGAAATGATCGAAGCCAGCTTCCACCACTGCGTCGAATCGTTCCCGAGCGCGGGAATGATGACGGCGGAAATTGCGTACGTCATCGCGATGGAGATAAAGGAAGTGAGCCAGACCAGGGTGGTGAGGGGCGCCTCGAAATTCATTTTGTCGGAATTGGCGTATCGAGCTTTAGCGTAGGCGGCGTTGATGAAATAAGCCGCGGCGCTCGCGACCAGCATGGCGATGCGCATCACGAAAATCCAGACCAGCAACTGGACCTGCACGATCGGATCCTTCACGCCCAGCAGGATGAAGGTAATGAGCGCCACGCCTGTGACGCCGTAGGTCTCGAATCCGTCGGCGCTCGGCCCGACCGAGTCGCCCGCGTTGTCGCCCGTGCAATCGGCGATCACGCCCGGGTTGCGTGCGTCGTCTTCCTTGATTTTGAACACGATCTTCATCAGGTCCGAGCCGATGTCGGCAATCTTGGTGAAAATGCCGCCTGCGATGCGGAGCACCGCTGCACCGAGCGATTCGCCGATAGCAAACCCGATGAAGCATGGCCCCGAGTATTCGCCTGGAATAAAGAGCAGGATGAAGAGCATCATCAGCAATTCCACGCTGATCAGCATCATGCCAATGCTCATTCCGGCCTGAAGCGGTATCTGATAAATGGGGTACGGCTTGCCGCGCAGCCCGGCAAAAGCCGTCCGCGAATTGGCGAAAGTATTGACTCGAATCCCAAACCACGCGACTCCGTAACTTCCGGCCATCCCCAGGAGGCTGAACAACAGAATGATCGGAAGCGTTACGGCGACGGGCTTATCCGGCACGGGCGAAAGGACGCCAAAGTAGAGCACAATGACGATGGCGATGAAGACCCACAGGAAAAGCAAAAATTTGCCCTGCGTGAAGAGGTACGTTTTGCAGGTTTCGTAAATCAGCTCGGACACTTCGCGCATGGCGCGGTGGACCGGCAGGTTTTTCAGGCGGCTATAAATGGCGAGTCCGAAGATCAATCCGAAGACGCAAAATAGAATCCCGATCGTCAGAAGCTTGTGCCCATCTACACCAAGAAATGTCACCTGGGAGAGGTCGGGCACTTTCAGCCCCGCCTCTCCGCCAGGGTTTTCTTGAGCCGAGGCGGCCGCAGCGCTCAGCAAAGTCAGCAGGGCGCTTGCCGCGCCTGCTTTCGCGAATCGGCTTCTAAGCGAGCCTAGGCCCGCGAGCCAGGTACACATCAGTGATCCTCCGTCGAAATCATGCAATCGGGCTAAAGCCCTATCTTGCTGTCTGTTCCCGGCACACCATTTCGCCCTGTTTTCTTCTTCAGGGCGTTTATGGGATGGCTGACCGGATTTGGTACAGGTTGCCACTTCAAGAAGGGGCGGAAGTGCCTCACTTTGTCCCGGTCATTCAACTGCAAAGTGACATTTCCAATTTCGGACTACACCCAGAACCGCTTACCGGGGCGGCACAAAGCTCACTTTTATAACATCCAGGGGCATGGGGGTCAAACCGTTTCACGGGGTGTTGCTGAGAATGCAAACCCGCTTCAGAAAGGCTACTGGTGGGAAAGCGGTCTCTGGTGGCGAAAATCCCGGAAATTTCTGCCTCGGATCAGTGACGTCGGGGTAACTCTTCCGGCGCGGCGGACCTTCTATGCCGTGTTCCCCGGTGCAAAATTGGGACACAATTAAGAAACTTCTCAGATGGTACCCCCTTGATTCGTGAGGAGAGTGCCGGTTTGGCAGATCAGAAAGCTGCTCGCCACTTTTGGGAGCTTTGCCGGGAGAGTGCTGGCAGGAGGCACGTGCAGTGCGCAGGGATTCCGCGGGACTCAAGCTGGAAATCGCGTTTGGATGTCTCATCGCCCTCCTGATCGGCGTTGGATGGCTGGGCTTGAGCCGCATGGGGCAGATCAACGCCGCCGCGAACCGCCTTTTCAATGAGCGTTGGGAAAAGCTTTATAGCACTCGCCAAGCGGCCTCTTATTTCAACTCCAACTACCGGATTGCGATTCGCGTTTTCCTGATGAAGCCCGGCACAGAGGAGGAAACGGCCCCGCTGGTGGCGCAGTTGAAGGAAAACATGGTGAAGGGTTCCGCCGCCTGGAAGAAGATTGAAGCGGAACCGGCCACTGCCGAGGAAAGAGAGCTGCTGAATAAGATCGGTGCCGCGGGTGTCCCCGCCAACGAGAGTCTCCAGAAGTCGCTCAGTTTGCTGGTCGATCAGGGCAATGCGAATGAAGCAAACAAAATGATGGTCAACGAAACGCTCCCCCTGATGAACAAGTATCGCGACTCGTGGGCCCCCTATATGGAATATCAGGAAGACCAGGTGAATCAGGCGAGGATGCAGAGCCGGGAGGATTACTCTGCCGCCCGGCGGTTGTCGGCGACGCTGATCTTGCTGGCGATTGGGCTGGCCGTCTGTATCGCGGTGTTCGTCACGCGCCGGCTGAGCCGAGAGATGCGGGAGCGGGAAAACACTCAAATCGCCATCCGAAATCTCAACGAAGGACTCGAAAGGAAAGTGGCCGACCGAACAGAGGAATTGGCTCGCACGGTGGACGCGCTAACGGCAGAAGTGAACGTACGGGGAGCGCAGGAAGTAGATCTCCGTCGGCTGGCGGCGATCGTGGAATCGTCCGACGACGCCATCATCGCCATCACCTTGAATGGGATCGTGACGGATTGGAACCCGGGCGCGGAACGCATGTTGGGGTATCAGCGGAGCGAAATGATCGGCCAGCCAATTTCGCGGATCATACCGCCCGATCGGCTCGGCGAACCCAACCGGAGTTTGCAGCGATTGATCGCGGGAGGTCAAGTCGACCGTCATGAAACCGTGCGCGTCAGGAAGGATGGCAGCCATATCCACGTTTCCGTGACTGTCTCCCCTCTTCGGGACATGCAGGGCAAAATTGTAGGCGATTCGGCTATTTTTCGGGACATCAGTGAACGCAAGACGATCGAAGACGCCCTCCGAAGGTCGGAAGCAGGATTCCGCTCGTTGGTCCACAACGCGCCCTACGGGATTCTGCGAACGAAGCCGGATGGCAGGATTGTGCAAGCCAATCCAGCCATGGTGCGAATGCTCGGGTACGTTTCCGAAAAGGAAATGCTGGCCCTGAATATGGCGAGGGATGTGTATCGCCGCCCGGAGGAACGCGCGGAAGCGACGGCGTGGACGGGTAAGCAGAATTCGGTCCATGGAGTGGAGCTGGAATGGAGGCGCAAGGACGGTTCGTTGTTTGCCGTGCGCTGCGATACGCATGTGGTCATGGACTCGGAAGGGTTCCTCGAATTTCTGGAAACCTTCGTGGAGGACGTAACCGAACGGCGCGAAATGGAACTGCAGCTCCGGCAGGGACAAAAGATGGAAGCGATCGGGCGCCTGGCCGGAGGAATCGCGCACGATTTCAACAATTTGCTCGGCGTCATTTCCGGCTACGCCGAACTGGTGTCGGAGCAAATTGACGCGGAGGGCGAAGTGCACAACTCCGTGGAACAAATCCGGAAAGCGGCCGAGCGGGCCTCCGCCCTCACCCGGCAGCTTCTGGCTTTCAGCCGGCAGCAGGTCCTGGAAACCAGGATACTAGACTTGAACTTAATTGTTGAGGACATGGTCAAGATGCTGCCCCGCCTTCTTGGCGAAGACATCGAACTGCAGGCCTCGCTCGATCCGGCACTCGGCGCGGTGAAGGCAGATCAAAGCCAGATCGAACAGGTCCTCCTGAATCTGGCCGTCAACGCGCGCGACGCCATGCCCGGTGGGGGCAAATTGGCGATTCATACGGGACGCGTTCGCTTGGATTCCGACCTTGCACTAAAGCATCCGTCCATGATGCCGGGCGACTATGCGTTGCTCTCGGTAAGCGACACCGGGACGGGCATGGACAAGCAAACGCAGACTCATATTTTTGAACCTTTTTTCACCACCAAGGAGCGGGGACGCGGCACCGGCCTTGGTCTCGCAACCGTTTACGGATTCGTGAAACAGATCGGCGGGTACGTTTGGGTGGAAAGCGAGCCCGGGGTCGGATCCACCTTCGAAATTTATCTTCCCGTGGCCTGTGCGGAAGCCCCCAAGAAAGCCCCGGTCGCCACAGCCAACGCTTCGGGACCGGGCGAGGGAACAGTTTTGTTGGTGGAAGACGAGGAGTCGCTGCGCACTCTAACGCGCAGCATTCTCGAGCAGGGCGGGTACACGGTCATCGAGGCCTGCAACGGAATGGAGGCGATTGAGATCGCGAAGAAAGCCTCCAGTCCGATTCACCTGCTCTTGACGGATATGGTGATGCCCGGAATGAATGGGCGGGCGGTGGCGGAAAAAGTGGAAGAATTGCACCCGGGAATTAGAGTTGCCTTCATGTCCGGATACACGGGATTTACGACGCGGGAAGCCGCCAGTTTGAATGGCATCATTATCGCGAAGCCATTCACCCGCAACATCCTGCTGCAAAAATTGAGTGAAGCGCTGGAGTTTGAGCAGAAACGAACCTAGACGTGGATTTGTCTCGTGCGCCTTTCACTCTTGCGGGCTTTGCAACCTGTGCTGCAACTCGAAATCGAACAGGCCAGCGGCTAAAGCCGCATCTAATCTGCATTCTTTTCGGCACGGCTTGAAGCCGTGCCCTACAAAGATTTGGCATACAGGCTCTTTAGCCTCGTTCTGCTCTGAATAATTGAAAATCAAGTAGATTGAGAGGCGTCTCACGGAAGCGGTTTACTTGGCTGTCGGGGCCGGTTCGCCTTTTCCCGTATAGCGCAGGATGAAGATTCCCCAGTTTTTGTCGGAGATGTAGATGTTGCCGCGCGTATCGACGAGGACATCTTCGGTCTGACTCACCAGCTTGTCGTATGGCAGCGGGCCATAGCGTTTCGCCGGCGTCGGAGGAACGAACCAAGCGGCCTCTTTCGGCATTCGCGGGTCCTGGATGTCAAAGATGCGCAAACCTGCATTGAAATAAGTCAGGTAAATCAGGTCGGCCTGCTTTTCCACGTCGGGCAAGTGATATTCGAGGTTCGTGTTGTGTGGCCCAAATCTGCCGCCCTTGTCGCAGAAATCGGTGTAGGGCGCGTCCTTCGGCGGCGATGGCAGCGGGAAAATAGACATGAGCCTTGGCTTTGTTTCGTCCTTGATATCGATCATCGCGGAAAGAGGAAGTGCAGTCGTGCATGCCGGCGGGCCGTCTGGATCGTCGCCGCCGCCGGTTCCCTCGGCATGAGCGAAGAGGAGTTGCTTTCCGGGGATCGGAAAAACGTCATGAACGGGAATGCCGCCGCCGAAGGGCGGGCTCAAAGTAAGCTGGCCCATTTCTTTAGGTTGCGAAATGTCGCTGATATCGAGAATCACAACGGCGGGGCCATACCCAAGATAAGCTTTCTTTCCGTCCGCGCTGATGATCGCTGGCCCGTGGAAGGAAATATCTTTTCTGGCCGGCTCTTCTCCGTCTTTTTGACCGTGCATCCACCAGCGTCCGGCTTCCTTGGGCTCTTTCGGATCGCTGACGTCGAGAAACACCAGGATCTGCCCACGATATCCGGGCATGTTGGCCGCGAGGCTTGCATATTTTCCGCCCGGGTAACCAATCCGATGGATTCCCGTGGAACCCGTTTTCCATTGTGAGAGCCGTTTCCAATTGAGCGGGTCGCTGATGTCCCAGATCAGGGCGCCCTCGTCATTTGGCCTGTTCGGATCGCCGCCCCAGGTGGTCTGCTTTTTTTGGAGGGCGGTCAGCATGAGGTTGTCGTGAAATTCCATCTGGATGGTATTGGTGTTGTCTGGGCCGGGAACGAATTTTACGAATTTTGGGTCTTTAGGGTTGGTGACATCGAGGATGGTCCAGCCGCGATGCCATTCGTGGCCCATGAAGAGGTACCACTTGTCATTCACGTGCTTGATGGCCATCTTGAACGCGCCGCCGCGCCCGTCGAGGCCGCTGTAGCCGATCGGCTCCAGATTGCTTGCTTCCCACCCCGAGGGAATTTGGTCAGCGGAGGCACGCACAGCCAGTAGCGCCGCCGTTCCGAGGACGCAGAGAGCTGCCACTGCGATCCGGCAACGCCACTGGACCATGAACCTGCTCATCTTTTTTCACCCGGCACTTCTTGATGTGCTTGGACCCGCGGACGAAAACAGCTTGCCGCTTCCGCTTCGCAGCTTACATCTTTTTTTGCGCGGTGGGCGGAAGCAGGCCGTTCATGCGTAGGTGCATCGAGAGCCCTGCGTAGTGATCCGCGAAATCCGTGATGACCGCCAGGGCCGCTCCCAGGCGCGTGATCTGCTTTCCGCCGAAAAACGGGACCATTTCGGACAGGTTGGCGTCCGTCATTTTTGAAAATTGCTCGCCGCAATAATCCATGGACGCCTTGAGCCCGGCGACCAATTTTTCCTTGGAATCGGTCTCGGAGCTTTTCGCGAACGGCGTTGCCGGCGGGGTAAAAAGTCTTGAGCAGACGGCGTTATTGACATCGGCAATGTGGCCGATCGTTTTTCCGAACGTCATATTTTCGGGAGTGGGTTTGAAGCTGTACTTTTCCGCGGGCATGATTTCGGCGGTCGCCACCAGGTTCTTTGCATAATCGTCGAACTGACTGCGAAGGCTGGCGGTAAGCGGATTTGTCGCCGCACCTTGCGCGCGGGCCATCATGGGCACCGCGAGACAAATTGCTACAAGGCAGATCAATCGTTTCATTCGGGTATTCTCCTTTGAGATCACTCGGTCAAGGCAGCATACGACGGATGGCAGACTCATTCAAGCTGACAGGCTTTCGTAGCGCCGGCGTCTCGCCGGCATTCTAGCGTTGTTGGAGTTGGAAGAATTGCCGGCGAGACGCCGGCGCTACGAAGGGCCGACGCCGGCAGGAATCCTCGCTGCGTTGGAACGGCTACGTATACTTCACTAAAGCCATGAATCCGAAATCCATGTGCAATTGCATGTGGCAATGGAAGAGGGATGGGCCGGGATGGTCCGCCACGAAATCGACTTCCGCGTCGCTGAAGCGGGGAATGTTGACGATGTCCTTCTTGATGCCGGCCGTGGTTTTCCCGCCGATCTTGACGATCTCGAAATCGTGGCGATGCAGGTGAAGCGGGTGCGTGTCGCCCGTCTGATTGTGGAAGACCATGCGGTAGCGCTTGCCCTTCTGCACCATGAGCGGGTCCGTGTCCGGCCATTGTTTGTCATTGATCGTCCACCGATTGTAATCGACGCGGTTGCCGGGAATTTTCTTGAACACGAGGTCGAAGGTCCCGTCCGGTGTGGGGTGCGGGTCCTGCGTGCCGAAGGGGGTGTAGTCCCAGGGCGTCTTGGGGACTTTTACCCAGGCCGGCTCGCCCGTCTGGCCCGCGTATTCGATGACGATACCCAAACCGTTCATTCTCTCTTCGTCGTCGATCGAGCCGAGAATCCAGACGCCCGGTTGATTCATCTCTACGACGGCGTCGACGCGCTCTGCAACGCCCATGGTCAGGACGTCCACGGAAGCTTGCGTTGGAACAGGGTTGCCGTCCATGGCGATCACTTTGAATTTGTGCCCCGGAAGGGCGAACGAAATGTCGTCGGTCGCGCTGGAATTGAGCAGGCGGAAGAGGACGCGCTGCCCTTGCTTCACGCGGATGGGATCGCCGTGCCCGAGCGCTTTATCGTTGAACGATCCGCTCTTGTAGGCGATTTCCCAGCCGTTGTTCGCGGGCCCGAGGTGAGCGAGCGAAGGTCCCCACTGGTGCGCGGCCAGGAAAATTTCCTGGTCGTAATTTCCCGGCTCGCTCTTCGGCTCGACGTAGAAGAATCCGAATTGGCCGTTGAACGTGCCCATATCGAGATTTCCCTTGGACGGCATGTGCGTGTGATACCAGCGCGACCCAATCGGTCCCGGCACAAACGTGTACTGGCGGCTGCCGTGCGCGGGGATGACCGGCGTTCCTTCTTCCTCGGAGCCGTCCACGTCGGAAGCGACGAACTGTCCGTGCCAGTGGACAAGTTCCGGCATGTCGGTGTCATTGTGCACATCAACGGTGACGCGCTTGCCTTCGCGAAACCGAAGGATAGGCCCGGGAACTTTGCCGTTGTATCCGACCGTCTTGATCACATTGCCCGGCGAAATCTCGACGCTGACCGGCGCGATGCGAAGCGTCAGATCGGGCTTGGCAAGCGGAAGCGCGGCCACGGAAGAAAATCGCGGCACGGAAGCCAAAGCCGCGCCCACGGCGCCCACTCCAGTTGCGGCCAGGAACTCTCTGCGATTCAGCATGGTAGACCTCGCGTCTTTTGGAACGAAGTATTGGAATTGATTGCGAAGCGCCATAATCCAATCGACTCAACATCGTGTCAAGCAAGAATGATGTAATACCTGAACTGAGGTCAGTGGGGCTGTTCCGGGTACGAGCATTTATCAGGAAGTGGCTCCAGGACTCGCGATTATTTTTATCGTCTCATAGAATATCTAGAGGGTACAATTCGCTTGAGGGTGAAGAGATGATCGGCTATGTGTTCCGCATGTTGACGGGTAAATCGGGCATGCAGAAGAAACTTAGGCAGCATTTCGGTCGGCTGCCTGTGGAAGAAACTGCCACCACAGCGCGCACTTTCCCATTGGCGTCCAAGGTGGACGTGCAATTGGCAATTGACCAGTTTTTTGCCAAACATGGAACTTCGACTCTTCTCGGGATTCGTTCGGCCATTGGGCACGAAACGTCAACCTTGGCTCATTTATTCACACGTGGTCCGTTCCCGGTTGAAGTCGGACCCTTACAGCACGACGACATCGATATTGGAGAAGCGACCCCGGTTCGCTGCATGAAAAACGGCCTCTGGTTGGCACATCAATCGGGGATGCCCTTTGCCCTGTTGCTAAGTCCAGCTATGAAATACGGGGTCGTCGGTGGAGTTCACATCGAGCTGGCAGTACCAAAAGGCGAACAGGGAATGCGATTCTCAGAAGATTTTTTCCGTGAGTTGGAGGTTCGGGTAAACACTGGTGGAACCTACCGAGGCAGAGTCATCTCATTGGAAAGTCAGCAGGAATATTCTGGCAGGGGTGGCGCCGTCAAGGTGCATCGGCTCCGGGCGGTCCAAAGGGAAGAAGTAATACTTCCAGAAAAGACTTTAGGCTTGCTAGATCGAAACGTCGGAAGTTTCATTGAAGCTCGGAGCCACATCAAGAGTCTTGGCCTCTCGGCGAAAAAAGGACTGCTCTTTTACGGGCCACCTGGGACGGGCAAGACGCTCACCATTCACTATCTGGCATCCCAGCTGCCGCAACATACGACTCTCCTGATCACCGCCGAGCAAGTCGGGCTGCTCGATGAATATTTTCGGCTCGCGCGATTCTTGCAACCTTCTTTAGTGGTGGTTGAGGATGTTGATTTGATTGCCCGAGCGCGAGAACAGATGGGCAGCGCCTGCGAGGAAGTTCTTCTAAACAAGCTGCTGAACGAAATGGATGGCTTGCGTGAAGACGCTGACGTGATCTTCATTCTAACCACAAATCGCCCGGATCAACTTGAACCCGCCCTTGCCTCACGGCCTGGGAGGATTGACCAAGCAATTGAATTCCCGCTGCCGGACGAGCAGGGCCGTTCCAAGCTGGTTAAGCTTTATGCCCGCGGCCTTCAATTGTCAGAACAGCTCACGGAATTAGTGGTTCGTAGGACGAAGGGCGCAAGTCCAGCGTTCATCAAAGAGCTCATGCGGCGGGTCGCTCAATTTCAATTTGAAATCGGTGGGAATGGTGAAGTCAAGCAATCTGCCTTGGACAATGCAATCGAGGAAATGGTTTTCAGCGGAGGAGCCCTGAACCTGAAACTCCTTGGAGGATCGAGCACAGACTTGAGCTCAGCTTCCGAGAATCAGATTCTGCCGTCACGGCCTCAGTAAACCGGAATCATTATCCCCTAACATGACCTCACATTCCCCTTGCAGGTCGACCAAGTCCCGATAATATCTCCCATTGGAAATTGACATTCCGCCACGCTACGCGTCCGGCTCCGCGAACAGAATGACTCTGATACAATCTCTCTTCTTCGATTGTTCCATATGGACATACCGGCGGCGAAATTTCATCTGCCTCACTGGCTGCAGGCGATTGTCGCCTCCACGGGGGGACTCGGCCTTTTCCTGATCGCGTTTCTCGATTCGTCTGTCCTGACGTTTCCGGTGATCAACGATCTGTTGTTGATTGATCTTTCCGTCCGCTACCCGGCGCGGATGCCGTATTACGCGGCGATGACCACGATCGGCTCGGTCGCAGGGTGTCTTTTCCTTTACTACATTGCGCGCAAGGGCGGGGAGGCGATGTTTCACAAGCACGCCGGGCCGCGCGCGCGGCATATTCACGCCTGGATCAACCGGAACGGTTTCGTCAGCATTTTGGTGACGGCTCTCTTGCCTCCGCCGACTCCCTTCAAAGTATTCGTGATTGCGGCGGGCGCGCTGGAGATGCCTGTGCGAACATTCGTGCTGGGCTTGCTGGCTGCGCGGGCCATTCGTTTTTTTGGCGAAGGTTATCTGGCGATTCGTTACGGCGATCAGGCCAGCCAGTTTCTCCTGACTCATAAGCTGGAAGTCGCGGGAATCACGTTGGCCATTGTCCTGGTGCTCTATCTGGCCACGCGGCTGGCTTTTGGACGGCCTATCGAATCTTGAGCGTCGGATATGGCGGGTGCGGGTTTTTGGTAGCACAGGCTTCAGCCTGTGGGGGTTAGTCCTTGCAAGCACTAAACCCCACAGGCTGAAGCCTGTGCTACTAAATTCAATTCCCCGATGGGGAATCAAATTCGAGATGCTCGCCGATCACGAGGCTCTGAGTGTTCAGGTCGATGACGGCGATGAGGCCGCGGCGGCCGGCGAGTTCGGAGGCGAAACGCATGTCGCGCAGGCGGACCTGGAAGCCGGGGCCTTCGGGCTGGACGCTGGCGAGAGGGAAACGCGCGAAGTTCAAGAACTCGATCGCGGTGGGACTGGCGACTGCATTCTTTAACGTCGCCGAAGATTCCGGCTTGAAATGCACGTCCGCGAGTTCAGGATCGAATTCGCGGCCGGGGCCCAGGGGAACTTCCAGATTGAAGAGCGCGTTGTCCGTCTCCACGACTCCGGACCAGAGAAGCGGATTCGACGGCCTGGGAAACGCCGCGACTACGAGAGGGGTTTGCCCGCGGTAGTCGCGCGAATCGAGAAGCGCGATCGCTCGCTCGTGCGCAAATCCCCGGCCCGCGATGACCATGGCGACGCACACCAGGCCGAAGATCGCTCCTCGCTGGCGGCCGTGGCGTTTTGGCTTCGATCCAATTTCTTCGAGCACCAGGCGAAATAATTCTGGAATGAGCAATCCGACGAGCAAGAAGAAAAGAATCCACGAATCCACCGCGTCTGCCAGATCCCACGCATACGACTTCGGACTAAATGGCCAGAGCAGCTTCACGCCGTAGCCGTTCAACATGTCAAGCAGCAAATGCGCTCCCGCGCCAATCGTGCAAATTGCGAGGGCGGGGAAAATTCCTACCGCGAATTTCGGATATTTGCGGCCGGCGAGCCAAGCGGCTGCCGCAACGGCTGCGATGATCGCTGCGGTCCCAACCAGCGAATGCGTGACGGTTCTGTGGCCGCGCAAAAATGCGGCCGCTCCGCCGAGACGCGTGACCCAATCGACGTCCGCAATCAGGCCGGAGACGAGTAGCATCGGGGTCGCAGCGCGCGTGATTTTATTTAGTCCGGCGCGCCCGAGAGCGATGGAAGTTAGAGCGTGCGTTACGGGTTCCATGGTGTGTTGCTTTGCTTAGTAGGACAGCCACTCTTGGCTGTCCTCTGTTCCGCTGCTGATAAGAAGAGGACAGCCAAGAGTGGCTGTCCTACGAAAGCCCACTCGCTCGGATCGTTTGAATGCCGTGGGGAATACTACAACGGATCGGGCATGGCTAGGGTGAGGGCGTCGGGCACGATTCGAAACTCGACGGGGAGCCGGCCGGCAGGCTCTCCATCCACTTGAATCTGGACCTGGGACGCGCTGTTTGAGGCGCACCGAAGGCAGGTTGTTTTGAAGAAGCGGACGTATCGCGCGCTGCGCAGTTTGCCCGCCCAGATGAGCGGCAGGTAAGCGATGTAGCGCCAGGCGCTGCGCGTGGTGACGAAGGCGAGTTCGAATTGCGGCTGCAGAAGATCCGCTTCGGTCGTGATTTTGAATGGGCCGCCGTAATGCTTCGTGCGGCCCACGATGACGAGGGAGGCGTCAATGCCAACCCCGTCGCTCGCCATCGTGGTGTGAAACATGGGGAAATCGTAGCGCGTCAACTGTCGAAAGCCTTCCTGCCAGTAGGCCAGAATGCCCGCCTTAAGCTTGATTTCCGGGCGCACGGCGGAAACGAGGGCGCCGTCGGCTCCCGCGCCGGCCACGCTCAGGAAATAGCGCGGCTCGCCGCTGGATTTTTCCGGGGTGGCGAGGCCGAGGGCAATGCGGCGGTAGGGCGCTCCGATGATGCGTTCGGCGGCGCGCGGCAAGTTCCACGGAATCTTAAGCTCCTTCGCGAGGACATTCGCGGTGCCGGCGGGCAAAACGGCGAGCGGCACCTGGCTGCAGGCCAGGCCGTTCACAACTTCGTTCACCGTACCATCGCCTCCGCACACGATCACGAGCTGCCGCGAGGCTTCGACGGCGCGGCGCGCCATCACTGTCGCCTCGCCGGCCGCCGACGTGTTCTGCAGCTCCGTTTCAATTCCTGCGTTGCGGAAAATACGGCGCGCTTCGTCCAGTTTCCGCACGGCACGGCCGCCTCCGGCCGTGGGATTGACGATCAAAACTGCATCACGAACTTGCGTCGACACCTGTTCCGCTCCGTTCCACTCAAAAGAATTCACACAAAGAGAACTAAGATACCGTGACTGGGCGCCGAACGTACACCTTGTTTCGAGGCCGGGCGCGCATTGTATACTGAACGCCCGTACCTTTCGATTCCCCGAGGCCGCATGGCGAAGAACGCAACGACAGCCAAACAGATCGAGAAGCTGCGCGAGGAACTGCGCCGGCACGAATATCTCTACTACGTGCAGGACGAGCCGGAAATCTCCGACGTCAAGTTCGACCGGATGATGGAGGAACTCCAGCGGCTGGAGGCGGAACACCCGGAACTTATCACGCCGGATTCGCCGACGCAGCGCGTCGGTGGCGCGCCGCGCAAGGGATTCGAGACGCGCCAGCATTCCCCGGCGATGATGAGTCTTGACAACACGTATTCGGCGGAAGAGCTGGAAGATTTCGACCGTCGCGTGCGCGAACTCACCGGACGTGAAAAAGTCGACTATGTCACGGAGCACAAATTCGACGGGTTGAGCATTTCTCTGATTTACGAAGGTGGAGTTCTGCAGCGCGGCGTTACGCGCGGCGACGGCACAACCGGCGAAGAAGTCACTGCGAATGTGCGCACCATCCGCTCGATCCCGCTGCGCGTGGATGCCGCCGAACTCAAGAAGCTGCACATGCCCCTGGATTTTGAAGTGCGCGGGGAAATCATCATGCCGCTGCGCGCGTTTGAAGCCTTAAATGAGAAGCAGGAAGAAGAAGGCGGCAAGCGCTTTGCGAACCCGCGAAACGCCGCGGCGGGCGCCGTGCGCGTGCTCGATCCTGAGATCACGCGGTCCCGGCGCCTGGATTTCTACGGATACTTTTTGCTGGCGGGCGGCCGAATGCCCACCCGGCTTCACTCGGAGGCGCTGGAGGCGCTGGAAAAACTTCACTTCAAGGTTTCTCCCGATTGGCGCGTGTGCCATTCGCTCGAGGCGGTCAGAAAATTCATCGATTCCTGGGAAGGCAGGCGGGAGAAATTGCCGTATGAAATTGACGGCATCGTGATCAAAGTGAACGAAATCGCGCAGCAGCAGGAACTCGGATTCACGTCGAAGGCGCCACGCTGGGCCGTCGCCTACAAGTATCCGGCGCGGCAGGAAACGACGGTCGTGAACGATGTCATTTTTCAGGTGGGCCGCACGGGCACCCTCACGCCGGTGGCGGTGCTCGAACCGGTTCAGGTTGGCGGCGTCATCGTCAGCCGTTCGACGCTTCACAATATGGACGAAATCGCGCGGCTCGGGTTGCACATCGGCGACACCGTGATCGTCGAGCGCGCCGGAGAAGTGATTCCGCACGTGATGAAGGTGGTCAAGGAAGGGAAGCCGCGCCGCGAAATCGTGGTGCCGGAACGCTGCCCCGAGTGCCACAGCCGGATTCATAAGGACCCGGAGGAAGTCGCCTACCGCTGCGTCAATGCGAGCTGCCCGGCCAAGCGCAAGGAATCGCTGCTCCACTTCGCGGGGCGCCACGCGATGAACATCGATGGCCTGGGCGATAAAATAGTCGACCAGCTCGTCGACAAAGGCCTGGTGAAAGATTTCGCCGACTTGTACGAATTGAAACTGGACGAGGTAGCCGGGCTGGAACGAATGGCTGAAAAATCGGCGCAGAATCTGCTCGATGAAATTGCGGCGAGCAAGAACAACAGCCTCGCGCGATTGATCTACGCTCTCGGCATGCGTTTTGTCGGCGAACGCACGGGCCAACTGCTCGCCGAACATTTCGCTTCATTGCCGAAACTCGCCGAGGCGAGTGCGGAAGAACTGGAGGAAGTTCCGGAAGTCGGCCCCAAGGTTGCGCAAAGCATCGCCGATTTTTTCTCCGAACCCGCAAACCGGAAATTAATTCAGCGCCTCAAAGACGAAGGGCTGAAGATGACTGAAAAACGCGCGGCGCCCGAAGACACGCGTTTCGCCGGGAAGACATTTGTTTTTACGGGCGCGCTGGAGCGGCGTTCGCGCGATGAAGGCGGCGCGGAGGTGACTCGTCACGGCGGAAAAGTGACCAACTCGGTCAGCAAGCTGACCGATTACGTCGTGGTGGGTGCCGATCCTGGATCAAAATACGACAAGGCGCGATCACTTGGCGTCACCATCTTGAACGAAGATGAATTCGATGAGCTGCTGGCAGGGAAGAGGAAAACCGAGCCGGATCGGGCCCCTTCTCAAGCGGCCTCGGCGAATTCCAAGGGCCGGGGACGCTCGAAAAAGGCTGCGAGCAGCCGCTAAACCCTTCGGAAAGAATGAGTCACTCCGGATACACATCGTGTAAAGATTACGTGGCCGAGCCTCCCGGGGCACTCGGGCTGCCAAACCCGCAAATCTTCCTATTTCTTTGTGGGCGTGAGACTTAAATATACAGTGTTTTTTGTTCCAAAATTGGACGGCGACGTGCGATAGTTAACTCGAGTTTTGGGGGAAAACGGAGAAGTCCGGACTTTGGGCTACGGCACCCAGAACTGATAATCGTGGGGGAGACCGCAAAATGAGCAAGGCAATATTGTCCGCAACAATCACTCTCGCTGTAGGTACGCTGTTCATCGCCGGTTGCGCGACCAAGAATTACGTCAAGCAGAGCATCACGCCAGTTGATCAGAAGATCGATCAAGTTGACAAGAGTTCGCAAACGCGCGATTCCTCGCAAGTCGCCGACATCAACAAGACCAATCAAGTTGTCGACGAAGACGAGAAGAAGTTGTCCGCCACCAGCGAAATTGCCAGGACTGCCGACGGCACGTCCAAGGGCGCGATGGCCAAGGCCAACCAGAACACCAAGGACATAGGAGATTTGCGTAACGTAATTGCGAATATCGACGACTACAAACCCGCGGGTCAGACCGTCGTGCACTTCGCGATCAGCAAGGACACGCTTACAAGTGACGAGAAGGCCAAGCTGGACCAAGTGGCCACGCAGCTCGGCAGCCAGGCTCGTTACTTCATCACGGTCGAGGGATTCACGGACCAGACCGGCGACAAGGCTTTCAATGACAACCTCAGCCGTGCCCGCGCCAATCAGGTGATTTCCTACCTGGTGGGCAGCCACGATGTTCCCGTGTACCGGATCCACATGGTCGGGCTCGGGGATCAGAAGCTGATCGACGAAGGCAAGGGCAAGAAAGCGCGTGAGGCGAGCCGCCGCGTCGAGATCACGGTGTACACGGCCAAGCCGCTGTCAGCATCCGCAACCGGGGGAAATTAGCTCCGCTCTGTTTTGGGCTCAGTAAGTCGTGCCGAGAGTGCCGGCCTTGGTGGCTGGCGCTCTCGGTTCCGAAAGTTGCTGAGTTAGTGCGTTGAGACGCTATATTTAGAGCCCCGTTTTCTCACCGCTTCAATTCGCTAGAAAGAATTAGCCGAAACTGACTCGTCTCTTGAACAGGCGAAATGATTTCAGCTGACCGCCCAGTGTCCGTGATTGTGTATTTTTCCGTGCCATCCGATGAACGGGCGATCGATGCAAGATGATATACTTAGTATGGCGGGCAGGCCGGGTGATCGCTGGGCCAGCCTTCGCAAGAAGGCCGGCCGGGAGGAAAGTCCGGACACCGTGGTCTTCGCGTTTTGCGCTTGGGACGAAAGTCATCGGCGTACGGCGCCTCAGACTAAAGGGCAACGCGCCTGGTAACGCCAGGGGGCTAACTCTTCGTGCGGTTCGCGCAAGCGAGGCGAGGATTCAGCCACGGACAGTGCCACAGAAAATAAACCGCCGGTGCAATGCGCCTCGGTGGCCATCTGAAGGAAAACCTTCAGACAGCCTGAAAGCAGCCCGCGCAAGCGGGTTGCGGAAGGTGACAGCGCTTGGCAAGGGTGAAACGGTGGGGTAAGAGCCCACCGCCCCGGCAGTAATGTCGGGGGCACGGCAAACCCCGCGTGGTGCAAGGCCAAATAGGAGGGGAGAGCTGGCCCAGCTCGTTAGGACCCTCGGGTAGGCTGCTGGAGTCCAGGTGCGAACCTGGGCCTAGAGGAATGATCGCCACGGCGCAGAGGCGGGAACGTCCGCGCGCCGTACAAAATCCGGCTTACAGGCCTGTCCGCCATTTTTGATTACAGAGTTGCTTAGACCTCTTCTCGTTTCCGTGTTCCTCAGCGACCCCAGCCGGTTTTTCTCGATTCTGCGAACTCCATCAACATCTAGCGCGATCCAAAAACCGAATTCGGTTCGGTAAATTACATATTGATGCCAGAGTTTTCGATCCGAACGAGCGCGAAACAGGATTCTTTCTACAGTTCTTTTTGGCGAGAGGTACATAGGCCAATGGATTGAAGATCCGCAATGCGCGGAGTAGCGTCGAGACCGTAATGATCGGAATCTAAAATGCGAGACTCGATTGAATTCATATTCCGCAATCGAAAAATCAATTTGAGGTGAGGAAGAACATGGCCACTATGACTCGAATTCCACGCAAATTGTTCAATGCTCTCGAAAAGCAATTAGCATTTCAAAGAGATGAATTGCGAAGGCGCATCGACCGACATCGAATGGATGTGGTGATGGACCGCGAACACGACGACGAGACGGCAGCGGCGGTTGAGAACGTATCGAGAGACATGCTGGCCGCGACATTGGAGCGCGAGCGCCGGACCCTCAGGGAAATCGAATCGGCGCTTGCCCGGATGGAAAAGGGCGAATACGGAACCTGTGACAGATGCGGCGTAGCGATCCCCAAAGCGCGGCTCGATGCACTGCCGTGGGCGCGCCTGTGCATACACTGTGCGGAAAGGTCCCTGAATTCCAGCGGCCTTCGCGCGTGGCATTTTGATGCGATTGGGGCGGAATTGGGACTGAGAAGCTTCAAATAGGTACATTGTCAATCGTCGCAAAAATACATAGAATCCTGTATATCCGGAACCGGTCCCATTGAGATAAAAGATGTTAGGGGATGCATATCACGATTTAGCCTTTGCGAACCGAACGCGGAAGGAATGAAAGGGCCGATAACAGGTCACCACTAAACCCAGCGATCAAATTCGAAACCGAAAGACGAAGGACAAAAATGGGAACACTACGAATCATGATAGCTGATGACCACGACCTCGTGCGCCGAGGGCTCAAGATGCTTCTGGAATCGCATCCAGGATGGAAAGTATGCGCCGAGGCGCACAGCGGACGCGAGGCTGTGACAATGGCGGAAGAATTCCGGCCGGATGTTGCAATCATGGACATCAGCATGCCCGAATTGAATGGGATCGAAGCCGCGCGAAAAGTTAGAAAAATCTCACCGAACACGGAGATGCTGATTTTGTCCATGCATCATACCGACCAGCTCGTCCGGGAAATTATCGAGACGGGCGCGAAGGGCTATATCATCAAGTCAGATTCCGACCGGAGCCTCGTTGCCGCAGTCGAAGCTTTGGCGGTCCATAAGCCGTTTTTTACTTCCTGCGCCACGGAAATCATGTTGGAAAGCATTCGCACCAGGGGGACTGTTTCCGAGGTCCCCGCATCGATCCGCGACCGGCTCACGCCGCGGGAACGGGAGATCGTTCAGTTGTTGTCGGAAGGGAAGAGCAGCAAGGAAGTGGCGGTCATTCTCGGGATCAGCGTAAAAACTTCGGAGACCCATCGCGCCAATATCATGCGCAAGCTCGAGATCCACTCCGTCAGCCAGCTCGTCCGCTACGCGGTTCGCAATCAAATTGTCGAAGCGTAAGCGAGAACCAGAAATTATTCTTACCCTACTTCATGTGAGCGGCGGAGCTGCGCCCAGCGGCTATTATTCCTGACCTGCACTCTGAATCGAGTCCCTTTTAGACACAATAAGATCTTCCAATTCGGAAGAAGAATTTTCTCGACGAGTTTCGATCCCCAACCATAACTTCGATTAAGTGCTGTGAATTCACAGCTATCGATTCATGCCTGTTTGGTTTGCCTCTTGCATCGGACAACGATGGAAGTTATCTCGGTTGATCGGGGGCAATCATGGAGAGCACCATAAACAAACGAAGGGCGATCAGTATCTTGGCGGTTTTTGGGGCCATCCTCTATTTGGTTGCTGCCTGGAATCTTGGCGACAACCAGGCAGCCTAGCGGCGCCACTAACTATCTTCATTCAGAAGGATGGTTGATGAGATTTCTCAGGGCAGAGACCAATTCGCTTCCGACCGCTGACTTGGTCACAAATGCCTGCGCGCCGGCTTCAAGAGCTGCCGACCGAATTTGCGGGGAATCGTGCTGAGTGATGATTACAATTTGAGGCTCGGGACTTTCTTTTCTGATCAGCCGCGCCGCCTCCAGACCGTTTAGACGGGGCATGCTGACATCCAGGACAACAATATCCGGTTTAAGGGATTTGCATTGTTCCACGGCGTCCACGCCGTCCACGGCCTCGCCGCAGATTTGCCATTCCGAGGATGGCTCCAGCAGGGCTCGAAGACCGCGCCGGAATATCTCGTGATCATCTACGATTAGCAACCGCGCATTCTTCATTTCGGTCCGTTGCAAGGCAGCCTCTGCAAGAGTAAAATACACTACCGTAGGCCCTTTCCTGCCATACTCCCGTGGACTACTCTAAAAGGTAACACCAAAATACCAAGGAGGACGAACTGGCAGCTCAAGACTAGCCCAGACTGGCGGCGATCAAAATACAGGATTTGCTGTATTTGAAAGTGACTGGTGCTCAAGACGGAATGTCGTGGGCAGGAGGTTGACGCAGCTCAACATGAGTGTGTGCTCTTTGCACGATCTTGATTCACTTGTGCGACGATTTCCTTGGAAGGAGTGTGCGTCACGAAGAACGGGTTGCCGGATTGCTTTCCCAGCTCCGCTAGTTTTAGTCGGGCATTTTCCAGACCCGTGACACACATGCGCCAGAGCAGGTCCCCATTGGGGTAGACTTCAAAGATGTCGTATTCGCGGTCCACGGTGATTCCCCGTATCTCACGACTGCACGAACCCGCAGTGAAGGCAATATAACATCGCATGAACTATCGGCCAAGTTAAACCACCAGAGACTAGTACGCCAAAGAATCGGTCTTGTTTTGAAGGGGATGACTTTCGCTTCGTCGACACACGCTTCCGAAAATAACGGGCCGGCCCGGCAACAGGATCAGTCGCAAGCGCGAAGCGGATTACCAGGACATATGGTTAGCAGCAAATTGAGGGCTGAAATGAGCGCGGATCTGCCTTGGTCAGGGCCATACTTCCACCCAGTGCCGCTTGGCCAGCAATCCCATTTGAGCGCCGGTCCATCCGCAATCGCAGCGTAGGTCGAAAGAGCGTGCATCGGTTTCTTCCGGATTTCGTTCATTTGTCGCGATCGCGGAAGACATGGGATTGCAGCAGGTCGGGCATTGAAAGAGAAGAATATGAACGAACGGTTCAGCGCTTTTGCGCATGGGAACCTCCCTCGCGTCAGAGGCTACAAGAGCGCAGGGAGTCAGCCCATACCGCAGGACCGGAATCTTCGAGTATTAAAAGCCTTAGGAAAAAAGCGCCGGTCATTATGTAATTCTAACTTAGTAACTAGATGGCAAACAATCGGCGGAACACCCAGAACTGCGCCTCTAAAATCGCAAGGCAGATAGGGCGTTCGCGAAGCCCTGGGCCCGGTAGCACAGACTTCAGTCTGTGGGTTTCCGGTGAGTATTCCGGGCCGAACGCGTTAGCCAAGATCAAGTGGAACCCCGCAGACTGAAGTCTGTGCTACTAGAACCCGCCGTAAAAAATTAAAGCCCTGCCGACAAATGTACATGATTCATGCAAGTCCAAAAATCGCTGCAAGACATTGCTTATTCATTGAGTCCCCAAGGGCTTAGCAACGGGCGCCCATATTGGCAGGCGGATTGCTCCTGTAACGGATTGTGAGGCTGCGAGCCGCGCAGAGACATCTGCCGGCCTCAAGGGAGTGGGTTATGACGCCACTGGGCGGTTTTGTTGCCGGGTACCAGGTTATATCGTCATGGTTGATGTCCATGCTCGCCGTGCTGGCGGTAATCGTCTCCGTAATTATTTGTCTTGTGTTCGTGGAATTCATATTTGGGCGCGGCGCCATTGTTCAGGCCTATACGGTGAAGACCCATTTATCCGACAGCGAGGTCTCCTCTGCCGCTAATAGAAATGTAATGTAGGTCCGTCTCTCCAAAAATTTATGGTGGCCAATGATTCGTTGCCCCGTGCGCTCAAACTGCTCATTTATGTCCTGAAGTTCGTTATGGTCCATCCGTGTATTCCGCTCGATTTCTAAGTGGATCAGTGGATTTGCAAGCGGGGCACGATAGGTGAGGATGTCAGAGGGTTTCGGCGTCTCGTTCCATCGAAACCCCGCGTACTGTGAGTCAGGAGGCTATATGGAAATGGGACCTTTTGACGCCATGGCTGGGCCAGACCGTTTTTCAACCAGCGACGAAATTCGAGCGGCAATTTCCTTTCTGCCTGACTTTTTCGTGGAAGGGAACAACAGGCAGTGGGAAGTGGCCTCCGATCTAGGTGGCCACGTGCTCGTTGATATCGATGAACAGGAAGCTTTAATTCTTCTCGAGAAATTGGACACGACAACCAACTGAGGAAACTTGTCATTCTCCGAAGGTAATAATGTGTCCACGATGCTACTCCAATACCAGGTGAAGGGAGCCAATTTACAGGGTTCCCTTGATAGTTCATCTGGGCTGTAAGCGGTAGCATTTTAATGCGATATCAGGGCTGAATAGCTTCCGGAAAGAAACAAAGCAGAGACGACTTCATGAGCCGAGACGTTACGCAGTCGAGAGGAAAAAACAGAATGTCAGAAGCCCGAACGCCATCTCGGGCCTTCCGTGAAGAAAGCCGCTTGTTAAAATCCGGTTGGCTATCCAGGTCCAATCGCAGGGTCCTGCCCATCGATCGTCAAAAACTTCCTTCACAGAAATCATCGGGTGGAGGGCTCATGTCCGCGCTGTTATCCGTGGACGAGAACCTTGCATCAATTCTGCAGGAAGTAGATGAAATTACGAAGAAATTGAAATCAATTGCTCCCGACACTCAGGATCTTGGTGAAGCTCTTCATCGATCGGTGTTGTGCGCCATCGAACGTTCCGTTGTGGATAGAGAATTTCGATCTCTTGCCATGGTGGACGATCTGACTCGCTTATATAACCGGCGGGCCTTTTATGCCTTGGCGGCGCAGCAACTGAAAGTGATGCGCCGGAAAGCGCAAGGGCTTCTGCTTTTCTTTGCCGACGTCGATCGCCTCAAAAATATCAACGACACCTACGGGCACAGGGAGGGAGACCTGGCCCTGGTCCGCACCGCGGACGCGCTGGAACGGACGTTTCGCAACTCGGATATTGTTGCTCGACTGGGCGGTGATGAATTTGCCGTGCTGGCTTTGGAAGCTTCCTGTCAAGATCAGGACGCGATCCTGCGCCGGCTGGAAAGTCATCTTCAGGATGCGAGCACGGAAGAGTCTCGCTACAAGTTATCACTGAGCGCGGGTGTGGCGAGATTCGACCCAAAGCATAATGTGTCGCTGGCGGATTTGCTGGCCCGAGCGGATCGGGCGATGTACGAACAAAAAAGCACAAATCCTAAGATGTGGATGAGCCATCCATGAGCGTTCGCTTGAACTTTAGTGGAGACGATCCGAAAGCCGCTTTTGGCCCGCGTTAGGATCAGCGCGCTCGCCCGGCGGAGGTTGCCATGCTTGCCAACAGTCAAGGCGCAAAGGTTCCAGTGAATGTAGTAGCCATCCATGACAAAGAATTGTGCAAGGCCGATTCATTTCGGATTGAAATATTCGAGCTGTGTTCGTTGTGCGGCGCCAGATTCGGTATCGGATATTTTGGCGGATCGAGAAAGGATGTGAGGCCCGCGGAAGAAATAGAAGACCTGCCCCGAAAATTGATAGAAATTCTGGCCCAGGATCACCGGCATCAACGGCATCACAAAGGCTTCATCGAGCTTGATTTCTAGGAAAGCGCCTCGGGAAATAAGGTTGGCTCGGTCGAAAACAACGGGCCGGCGGCAGAAGGCCACTTATTCAGAATGAATACGGTATGCCTTCAAGAGGAGATCCCATCGCGTCCACTCGGAGGAAAATCGATCCATGAATGAAGAAAATCCTCTTGCGCAAAACCTGGTCCGACATTTTCGGATCTTAGGAATCTGTTGGGTGATGTACGGCGTCATTCGCCTCGCCACTGCCGTCTGGCTGGCTCTTTTTAGCGGCACGGCTACACTGATGTTCGGCGCACTTCTAAATCGAGTTGCTGATCCGTTTAGTCTGATGAACATTTTTCACGTAGTTTATGCACTCCTTGTGGCAATATCCGCGGTCTGCGGAATTCTTGGAGTCATCGCTGGATTGGCTTTGCTTTCCGGATCGCGGTCTGGACGAACTCTGGCCCTCATCGCAGCATTCCTTTCCCTTCCCAGCATTCCCCTCGGGACAACTTTAGGAATTTACACTCTCATTGTTTTGCTGACGTGGAGCCCCCGGCCTACTTCCGCGGACATATCTGGCGTTCTAGTTCCCAATTTGAAACGTAAACCGATGACGACATAGGGTCAGCAGAGCTCGGAAGCTGACGCGAATCAAATCCGCAAAAAGGCATTCTGGCAGCCCTGCAGCGCGACAACCCAGATTCTTACAAGGCGAAGGGTGATGTGTCTTGTTTGTTTCTCTGTCTGAAGGATTTTTGCGGACTCATCCCGATGCGGTCCTTAACCGATGTGGGGCTTCGGGTTGGTCGAAAGAAGCCCGAAAACATTTAAGAGCCATATGATTACGGCAATGACGACTACCGCATTCAGGATGGATTTAATCGAGGCTGCCATGGGGATGTATTGGTTGATTAACCAAAGTACGACGCCGACGATGATCAGGAGGAGCACTATTTGAATTAACGGCATGAATCAAAGACCTCTTTTCTGTTTGAAACTTGATCTTTGCGGTTGCAATTTCTCCTGAAATTCCGTGGGTACACTCGTGAGGAATTGGTCGGGAGAGGAAGCTGAACGCCAGCCCAGCCCTCTTTTAGCTTCCAATCCTCCTCTCCCTGCGTTGAATCATAAAATCATCAAGGAAGAGAGACAATACATGCGATACGGTATCTACGATTGGTAGGGTCCAGTAGGGGAGGAAAAACTTTTGAAGCCGACTCTTCCAAACAGACTAAATCGATATCGCTTCAGGGCGGCTGGAGGACGATTGCCCATCCAACGGAATCATTACTTTGATGCGGGTCCCTTTTTCGTCCGATATTATCTCAAGATCTCCCTGGAAATTCTGGATGCGCTCTCGAATGCCCCTCAAGCCGACCCCCGTAGCACGAGAGGAAGCGATCTGGGAAAGTTTCTGCTGATCCATGCCCTTCCCCTGGTCCGAGACTTCCAGGACAATTTTGCCGGCAGTCTCAGATAATCGGATGGCTGCGACAGGGCTTTGTGAGTGGCGGTGAATATTGGTGAGGCATTCCTGCACGACCCTGTAAATTGCTGTTTCCAAGTCCCGGGGCATCCTCGCCAAATTGCGGGGCAATTCCAAATCGACGAGTATGCCGCTTCTTTTTCCAAAGCCATCGACGAACCAATGAAGCGCGGAACTGAGACCGACCTCGTCCAGGAGGGGAGGGTGCAGCAAGTAGGAAAGTGTCCGCAATTCCACGGACACTTGCCTTACGAGTTCCGCATTCTCCGCCAGCCCTTTCGCGAGTTCCGGATCAAGTTTTCTGACGTCCGATTCCAGGGCGGAGAGAGTCATGGTCAGCAGAGCCAGCGTCTGCCCCGTGCTGTCATGCAAATCGCGAGCGATATGCCTTCTTTCTTCATCCTGGACGTGCAAAAGGCGCGCGGAGAGATCCCGCAGCCCCTGATTGGTCGCGGCGAGAATTTCCGATTGCTCGCGGATTTGAAGGTTCTTCTGTTCGAGTTCAGCGGTCCGCTCGTTGACCCGCATTTCCAATTCGTCGTGCGCTTTTCGAAGCGCCGATTCCATTTCTTTTTGCGCGGTCATATCGTGAATGAAATATCTGGTACGGAGGAGTTCCCCGTCTTCCCAGAGTCCGTTGGCGTGGATCAGGACGTGCTTGGTGGATCCGTCCTTGCACTTGATTTCCGCCGCAAAATTATAGATTTCTTCCCGTCGCATCAATTTTTCCGACAAGTTGGGCAGGACGTCATCCTGGACATAAAATACGGCAGCGTTTCGCCCGATGCATTCCTCCGCCGTATATCCGAATAGTTTTAACAGAGCATTGTTGGCCCACAGAACCCTTTGGTCGCGGCCGGTCTGGTACACGCCTTCCGGGGCATTCTCGAGGAGTTCGGCCAGTTCCGCCTCCCGCCGCCGAAGCAGTTTCTCGGCTTCCCTGCGCTCGATCTTTTCGGTTTCAAGAGCCTGCGTGGTGTGCTGCAGGTAGGTAGCGGTGAGAATATGGTCCTGATCGGTCGCCAAAGAAGCGTGGGTCTCGCCCGGAACGATGCCTGCATGTTCCGCGCAGATTTTCAAAAACAATTCACCGTGCTCCTCCCGGTCAAAGCCCTTCATGGGGTAGGCGCAATGCAGATTGAATGAATGAGTCTCGGCCAACTGATTCCACAATCGCTCGAGCGCGACGGCGGCGCTCAACTTTCCCTCCGCCCACAACACGGCGACCATCTCTCCAAATGCGGAAACCTGACCGCTCCCATTCTCCGTGGCCTTCCTCGCTCGTTCAATTTGAACGCCAATTACATTCGCGAAGGCGACCGGATCCGGCATGCCTCCGGACATGTACTTGGATAGGGTTTCCGCCGCATCCAGGAAGACCAGGCGACCGCCTTCGATCGCGCGGGCGGTGTCCAAGCCGCCCAGTTTCAATCGCGACGCAATTCCATCGCGATGCGCTTCCGTTGCGATGATAAGAGCGGCATCACCAGATTTAAGCGCTGCTTCGACGGACCGGTGCAAGGCGTCGACATAGGAGGAATCGTCCTTGTAGAACCGAACAACATGCGCAAATTGGCCGCGGCTGTTTTTCCCCGGCATGAGCGGCAGGTGATTTTGACTCGGGATGCTGGCTAGCCCCATCTTCGGTCCCTCCGGCTAAAGCTCTGTCCGCCGCTTTTTCAATCCGCGCGATAATGAGTTCGCTGCCGGAAGCGGGGCATAAGAATTGCCGCAACAGTATAGGTCATTATCACGAATTTTATTTTCCCTAGACAATACTTTGAAACCTGTACGGTGGCGTACTGATTGGACAATCCATCAAATCCCGAGAAGTCTCGAACAGGCCGTCACCATTCTATCGACGGTTGATAGAACGGATTCGCAAATTGCGCCACAGAACAATCAGATTTAAAAGCGACATTGCCGATCTGGATTGCGCGCGTTTCTCCTCTTGCTGGTGGCGGCGAGAGCTACCGCAAGCTGTTTCGGAATCTACATCCTTCACTCGATGGCCCCTTCCGGCATGGTGGGTTAGGGTCATTCCGTCGGGGAAATGTTAGCGCCTACGGAAATTGCACGTCCCAAATCCTGACGCCAGAATGTTGAGCAGAGAACAAAATAAGGAGAATCAAATATGGCAAGTAAAAAAACAGCGGTGTTCGGGATCTACTCGACGAGAGAGGGTGTGGAAACGGGCGCGGACGTATTGGCGCGTTCCGGATATCCAGTTACGGACATATCCGTGCTTCTTCCGGAAAGCTTGGGGACGAAAGATATGGGGACCGAAAAGGCGACGAAGGCGCCGGAGGGCGCGGCCGCTGGGGCCGGTTCGGGCGCGGTCCTGGGCGGGACTTTGGGACTGCTTGCCGGAATCGGCGCACTTGCGATTCCCGGCGTCGGCCCTCTCATCGCAGCCGGACCAATCATGGCTACCCTGGCGGGGATTGGAGTCGGCGGGGCCGTCGGCGGGTTCACCGGCGCGCTGATCGGGTTGGGAATCCCCGAATATGAGGCCAAGCGCTATGAAGGGCGCCTGCAAAGGGGCGGCATACTCCTCTCCGTCCATTGCGATACCTCGGATGAAATCAAGAGGGCCAAGGAAATCCTGGAGCGCACTGGCGCTGAGGATATTTCTTCCACCGGAGAATCCTCCACAGGAAACGCCAAGGCTGACGAAAAGTCCCGTCGCGCGTATGGCGGAAACGATTAATGGGCCGGGGAGGTAGGTCGGAAAGGCCTTCCTCTCATTTCCGGATCCGATGCAATTGTTCGTAAATCGGAGTGTGAATGGTCGCACGCATGCTGAGGGCTGAAAGAGGACAGGGAGGTCGCATGGCCGGCAGAAAATGGCAAGGAACGGCATCCGGAGTACTCATTGGCCTTGGGGTTGGCGTCGGCATCGGGATTCTCCTCGCGCCAAAATCAGGGAAAGACACCCGCGATCAAATTGCGAGTCGCGTGAAAGATGGCCTCGATGAAGCAATCGCACAGGGACAAAACCTGACCCGGCACGCGCAACAGACATTGGACGATGCAAGAGAGCGTGTGCAGAATGCGGCGGAGGCTGGCGAGCGGGCGTATCGAGACGCGAAGTCAATCGTTTCCTAGTTTTTCGATGGCCATGTTCGTTTGCATTCGGGTCACGCATGGACCAGTTCAGCTGAACTTACATATCTTAAAGGGATACGGGGGAGATGAATGGAAACGAAATCAAAGCACAGGAGCAAGTCCGCTAAGCCGGAGCAGGGTCTTCTTTTGAACGTGGCTCGCACGATTGGATCAACCTTGGGCACTTTAGCTGCTAAAACGGGTAGCGCATCGAATCATTCCACTCGGCACGCACCCGCTAGGAAGACCAAATCGAAGGGCCGAAAAACTCGGAACAGGCGCAATGCATGAAGCCAGCATTTCGATTAAGGCTTACTTCTTCCATTTGTGCAGGATATTTACCTGATTCTCCGCCGTCGCGAACGTAGGTCAATCCTTCTAGGTAGAGTAAGATGTAAATCGCACGAATTATAAGGATGACTACAACCATACCATCTGTGCGATTGTTTGCCGAGGCGGAAGGCCCAATTCGCGGTGAGCTGTTCAGCGCAGAGCGCCTCGAGCAACACGCCGAAAATCTTGCAGCCGCCCAGGTTACCTCGGAGGACACCGCAGAGGGGCGGCCTCTCCTTCCTCGCGTTTTGGAAAATGGGCGCGTCCTGCTCGAGTATTATCGCGCGACAGCCAGCGCGATCCAGCAGGGGAGCACCATCACCCCGGCATCGGAATGGCTGGTCGATAATTTTTATATCGTTGAGGAACAACTTCGCGAAATCCGCGACGATTTGCCGCGTGGATTTTATCGAAGATTGCCGAAACTAGCGTCGGGCCACCTGGAAGGCTATCCCCGCGTTTTCGGCGTTGCCTGGGCATTCGTCGCGCATACCGACAGCCGATTCGAGCCGGAACTTTTGCGCCGTTTTGTAAATTCCTACCAGCGGGTACAACCTCTCACCATCGGCGAGCTGTGGGCCCTGGCCATTACCCTCCGTGTCGTGCTGGTTGAGAATCTCCGCAAGCTGGCGGATAGCATCGTGCGCAGCCGGCGCGCGCGCGAAGAGGCCGACCGCCTAGTCGACGGCCTGCTCGGCAATAATGATCTCCCGTCAATTTCTCCAATCGTTCTCCGCCGTTTTGAGCAAGAACCGCTCGAGAGAGCGTTCGCCGTGCAGCTCGTTCAACGTTTGCGCGATTTGGATCCGAAGGTAGGCCCGATTCTGCTCTGGCTCGATAAACGGCTGGACGCGCAGGGAACCACGTCGGATGAAATCGTCCGAGCCGAGCACCAAGAACAAACGGCCATGACCGTTACCGTGCGCAATGTAATCACGAGCATGCGACTGATGTCCGCTTTTGATTGGCATGAATTCTTCGAGAGCGTCAGCCTGGTGGATGAGGTTCTGCGTGACGGCAGCCTGTTCGCTGAAATGGATTTTGCGACTCGGGACTACTATCGCCACGCCATCGAACAACTCTCCCGAGGCACGGCTCACTCGGAAATTGAAATTGCCAGGCGCGCCCTGCAGCACGCTAAACATGCGCGCGCGAAACATCCGAGCGAGGCGCCGGACCGGCTGAATCATGCGGATGACCCCGGATACTATCTCATCTCGAAGGGGCGCATGGAATTTGAGCGCGAACTGGGCTACCGGGCGCATTGGAAACAAAAGCTTCTGCGCCTCTACGTGAAGACGGCAGTGCCGGGCTACCTCGGAACGATTCTGGCCTTGACCGCATTGATTCTGGCGTTGCCGCTCGCTCACTCCTGGGAACAAGGTGTGGCCACGAAATACCTGGTCCTTCTTGGGCTGATCGGTGCGTTTCCGGCCTCTGATCTAGCCATCGCCCTCATCAACCGCGCGGTGACATCCCTTCTTGGTCCGCGCGCCCTGCCGCGTCTAGCGTTGAAAGAAGGCGTGCCGGAACACTTGCGGACAATCGTTGCGGTCCCCACGCTGCTAACGGGCCTGGATGCCGTCAAGGAGCAGGTGGACCGTCTGGAAATCCATTTCCTGGCGAACCCGGACGGCGATCTTCGTTTTGCGTTGCTGTCCGACTGGGTAGACGCTCCATCCGAAAGATTGCCGGGTGATGACGAATTGCTCGCTGCGGCAGCCGACGGAATAGATAGATTGAATCAGCGTCACGGGTCTGCACCGGGCGGTGGCGAGCGGTTTTTTTTATTTCACAGAAGAAGAGTGTGGAACGAATCGCAAGGCAAGTGGATGGGGTGGGAACGCAAGCGCGGCAAGCTGCACGAGCTCAACCGTTTTTTGCGCGGGGGTTCCAACACAACGTTCATTCCCGCCGGCGAGCGGCATTCGGAAGAAATCCCGGGCGTGCGCTACGTCATTACGCTCGATGTAGACACGCGCGTGCCGCGTGGCGCTGTGGCTCGTTTGGTGGGGACCATGGCGCATCCCCTCAATCTGCCGAAGTTCAGCGCTCGTGAGGGACGCATCGTCGAAGGATATTCGATCGTCCAGCCACGGATCACACCCACTCTCCCGGCCAATCGGGATGGCTCTCTCTTTCAAAAAATATTTTCTGGACCAAGCGGGATGGACCCTTATGCCTTCGCGGTGTCCGATGTGTACCAGGATCTGTTTGGAGAGGGAACTTATACGGGGAAAGGGATCTACGAGATCGACTCATTTGAGGAGGCTTTAAACTCCAAAGTTCAGGACAACACGCTGCTGAGCCATGATCTCCTGGAGGGCATCTTCGCACGCGCTGCTTTGGCCTCGGACATCGAGTTGTTCGAAGAGTTTCCCTCACATTACGGTGTCTCCGCGGCACGGCAGCATCGATGGGCGCGAGGCGATTGGCAACTGTTGCCCTGGCTATTTGGGAAGGGCGGCGCATCGAGGGGCAAGAGCGAGCACTTCACCATCCCTCTGATCAGCCGTTGGAAAATGCTGGACAACCTGCGGCGCACGCTGTCCGCTCCCGCCTTGTTCCTGACGCTGCTCCTGGGATGGCTAATACCCGGCTTGTCGCCATGGATATGGACGGGATTTGCCATTTCAACGATATCGATCCCGCCGCTGCTGCCTTTTCTGGCGGGTCTGCGCCCGCTCCGGGCCGGAACGTCCAGACGGAGTCACATTCGCGCGGTGCTCGCGGACCTTTTTCTGGCAACGTCACAGATCGGACTCACGATCACTTGTTTAGCCTATCAGGCCTGGCTCATGGCGGACGCGATTGTGCGGACGCTGGTTCGCATGTTCGGAACGCGAAAGAATTTGCTGGAATGGGTGACCGCGGCGCAGGCCAAACATGCCGCGGACCTGGAAATATCCGGAATTTTCAAGCAAATGATCGGCGGCGTATTTCTAGCTTTGGCGGCAATCGCGATCGTCATTGCTCGGATGCCTCATGCGGCGCCTGTTGCGCTGCCGTTCGTCGTTTTGTGGGCTACCGCGCCGATTTTCGCTCTGCGGATCAGCCAGCCTCCGCGCCTGACGGAACTAGAGCCGCTCTCATCGAAGGACGCGCGAGAATTGCGGCTTATTTCCCGGCGGACGTGGCACTTCTTTGAAAGCTTTGTGACCGCCGAGGACCATTGGCTTCCGCCCGACAATTTTCAGGAAGATCCCAAGCCCATCGTAGCTCATCGAACCTCGCCAACGAATATAGGTCTCTATTTGCTCTCGACCGTTGCTGCGCGGGATTTCGGCTGGCTAGGCACACTGGATGCCGTGGAGCGTGTGGAAGCGACTCTGGGGACCATGAAGCAGATGGAGCTTTTCCGCGGGCATTTCTACAATTGGTACAACACTCTCGATTTGCACCCGCTCGAACCGAAATATGTTTCCTCCGTGGACAGCGGAAATCTTGCCGGCGATCTGATCGTTCTGGGAAACAGCTGTCGCGAGCTGGCCCACGGATCAATCGCCGATCCTCGAATGTTGACCGCGCTGAAAGATACGATCGTGTTTTTGCGAGAGTCCATGACCGGAGCCGGAGAAACGCGGCACAGTCAGGCGGTGACACGGAAGCAACTCAGCAATGAAGTGGACGCTCTCGAGGCAACGCTCGATATATCGCCCATAGACGCCATGGAGTGGGCCTCGCTGTTCGTCGAGTTAAAAGAGCGCTCGCAGACCATCGATGATATCGCGCAGGCTCTTGCGCAGGAACAAGGCGATCCTCGGACATCGGAATTGCGCGTCTGGGCCGCTGCAGTCAGGGCTTGCGTGGAAGGCCACGGCCGCGACATGGAGATCGTAAATCCGTGGTCGCGCCTGCAGCCGAAGCAGAAGTCCGAGATCATCGAAAGCCTGACCAGGCAAGCGCCGGAATGGATGACTCTTTACGCTAGCCTTCGGAAGATTCCGGCCTTGGATGATGCATCAGGATACTTTGGAGCGGTGCTGCGCGAGCTAGCGGTTATCCGCCAACGATTGATTCGTGAATCCTCGAAAGATGCGGATTTGCTGGCGCGCATTGGCGCGCTGACCAACGCGATTTCCCGCTGCGCGGATGATTCCGAGGCCCTGGTGCAAAGGCTCATCCAGGTGGCGCGGACGGCCGATACGATGTTTTTCGCGATGGATTTCAAATTCCTTTTCGACAGCACGAAAAAGCTTTTCTCTATTGGATTTCGGGTTCAAGACGGCACGTTGGACACAAGTTTTTACGACCTTTTGGCTTCCGAAGCTCGCTTAACGAGTTTCATTGCGATCGCTAAGGGAGATGTTCCGTCCTCGCACTGGTTTCGACTGGGCCGCTTCATGACGCCTGTTGCCCGCGGCTCGGCGCTCATTTCGTGGTCAGGATCGATGTTCGAATACTTGATGCCCGACCTGGTGATGCGTTCGCCCGAGGGCAGCATGCTGAGCCAGACCTACAGGCAAATTGTGCGCCGCCAAATCGATTATGGGGATGAACGCAATGTGCCCTGGGGTGTCTCGGAGTCCGCTTTCAACGCTCGCGATCTGACCCTTACGTACCAATATTCCGGCTTTGGAGTGCCGGGCCTGGGGCTTAAACGCGGCCTTAGCGAGGATATCGTCATCTCCCCGTATTCCACCGCGCTCGCCGCGATGATCTTTCCTTCCGCAGCTTTGGAAAACTTCAAGCGGATCGCCAAAGCCGGCGGCCAGGGTCGTTACGGTTTTTACGAGGCTCTCGATTATACGAAGACGCGGCTTCCCGAAGGCGAAGATGTGGCCATCATCCATGCGTTCATGGCGCATCACCAGGGCATGTCGTTGGTGGCGTTGGCAAACGTTCTGGAAGACGGCGTCATGCGGGCCCGGTTCCACGCCGACCCGATCGTGCAAGCCACGGAATTGCTCTTGCAGGAACGCACGCCTCGCGATGTGCTCGTGGCGCGGCCGCGGGCGGAGGAAGTTTCCGCTGCCGCAAAAGTTCGCGACGTGATCGCGCCCGTTGTGCGCCGATTTACTACGGCGGACGACCCGACCCCGCGCACGCAACTGCTCTCCAACGGCAACTACACCGTGATGATGACCGCGGCAGGATCTGGTTACAGCCGCTGGCGCGACATCGCCATCACGCGCTGGCGGGAAGACGTGACGCGGGATTGTTGGGGCGCGTACTTCTTTCTTCGTGATGAGCAGTCCGGGAATATCTGGTCGCCCGGATTTCAGCCCACCGGGGCCGAACCGGATTCCTATGAAGCGGAGTTCTACGAGGACCACGCCGAATTTGTCAGGCGCGACCGCTCGTTAACTACCAAGATGGAGGTTGTCGTTTCTTCGGAAGAAGACGCGGAAGTGCGCCGCATCTCCATTACAAATCAAGGTGCGCGAACGCGCGATATTCAGGTCACTTCGTATGCGGAGCTTTCGCTGACTTCGCAGGCGGCGGATGTGGCGCATCCCGCATTCGCCAATCTATTCGTGGAAACGGAATTCGTTTCCGATATGGGCGCCTTGCTGGCCACGCGCCGCAAACGATCGCCGGACGAACCATCCATTTGGGTCGCGCATGTGCTTTTCGTGAAAGGCGAAACCGTCGGCGATCTGGAATATGAAACCGATCGCGCGCGGTTTCTGGGACGCGGGCATGATGCTCGTAATCCCATCTCAATTGTTGACGGCAGGAAACTCTCGAACACTGTTGGTTCCGTCCTTGACCCGGCAATCAGCCTGCGGCGCACCGTGCGCGTTTCTCCGGGGGAAACCGCGCATCTCGTGTTTACGACGATTGCAGCTCAGAGCCGTGAGCAAGCCATCGACCTCGCGGATCGTTACCGGGATGAAAGAGCTTTTGACCGCACCCTGACGCTGGCCTGGACGCACGCGCAAGTGCAACTTCATCACCTGGGAATCGGCCCCGACGAAGCGCAGCTGTTCCAGAGGCTGGCCAACGCCGTGATTTACCCGGAAATTTCGCTGCGTCCAGCTTCGGACCAACTCAGCCGTGCGAGCGTGGACGTGTCCACATTGTGGAGTCTGGGAATCTCCGGTGATTTGCCGATTATTCTGGCGCTCATCGACAATGAGGAGGATGTGGAGACGATCCGGCAGTTGTTGCGAGCTCATGAATACTGGCGAATGAAGCAATTATCGGCGGACCTTGTCATCGTCAATGAAAAACCGCCTTCCTACAACCAGGATTTTCAAGGTTCGCTGGAAGCTTTGGTTCACGGAAGCCAACTTCGGCTTTCACCGGATTCCGGAAATACGCGGGGCCGGATTTTCCTTGTGCGGGGAGATCTCATCAGTCCGCAGACTCGCGTGCAGCTTCAAAACTTTTCCCGCGTGCTGATTCTTGGCCGTCGCGGCACCTTGTCGGAGCAGATTGGACGATCCCAGTCCCAGAGCCGCGACCTTCTGGAACTGCCTGCCAGGCGGCGAACGCGCGCGGAGGACCGCCCTGACGTGCCGCTGCCAGACTTAGATTTGGAATTCTTCAACGGCGTGGGCGGCTTTGACAAAAATGGGCGCGAGTACGTGACGGTTCTTGGGGAGGGGTTGCGCACGCCTGAACCGTGGGTCAACGTGATCGCCAATCCCAACTTTGGATTTCTGGTCTCGGAGTCGGGTTCGAGCTTCACGTGGTCACTGAACAGCCACGAAAATCAGTTAACGCCTTGGTCGAACGAACACCTCACCGATCCGTCCGGGGAAGTGATTTACGTGCGCGATGAAGCGACAGGCGAGGTCTGGTGTCCCACGGCCCTGCCGATCCGCGATGAAGCGGCTGTCTATATCGCCCGGCATGGGCAGGGTTATAGCCGCTTCCAGCATGAATCGTACGGAATCGCTCTTGACCTGTTGGAATTTGTCCCTCCGGGAGATTCGATCAAAATCTTTCGATTGTCGCTGCGGAATAATTCGGGCCGCGCGCGGCGTCTGTCGGTCACAGCCTATGTGGAATGGGTTCTTGGAAGTTCACGGACTGCTTCGGCGCCTTTCATCATCACGGAAGTAGATCAGGACTCGGGAGCGCTCTTTGCTCGGAGCGCGTTGAATAACGAATTTGGCGAACGCATCGCCTTTGCAGACCTTGCGGGAAAGCAAATTTTGCATACGGCGGACCGGACGGAGTTTTTAGGCCGGAACGGAACGCCGCAGCGGCCCTATGGTCTGGAACTGGGGCGCACGCTTTCTGGAAAAGTCGGCGCCGGCCTTGATCCCTGCGCCGCGTTGCAGGCGCCGGTTGATTTGCGCGCCGGCGGGTCCGCCGAGGTGGTCTTCTTTCTGGGACAAACCGAAAACAGAGAACAGGCGCGCGAATTGCTCCGCCAATATCGCACGAAAGACCTGGATCAAGTTCTGCGCGAGGTCACGACGCGTTGGGATGAGATTCTCGAGGGCGTGCAGATTACGACGCCCGATCGAGCCATGGATTTGCTCGTCAATCGTTGGCTTCTCTATCAGACGCTCTCCTGCCGCATTTGGGCCAGGGCGGGATTTTATCAGCTGAGCGGCGCGTATGGGTTTCGTGACCAGCTTCAGGACGTGATGGCCCTGAATACCGCTCGTCGTGAAATCGCGCGCGAACATCTTCTGAGGGCCGCCTCCCGCCAGTTCGCCGCCGGCGACGTCCAGCACTGGTGGCACCCGCCTTCCGGCCGCGGCGTGCGCACGCGCATTTCCGACGACCGCCTGTGGCTTCCCTTTACCGTCATCCAATTCATCGAGGCTACTGGGGACGCGAAAGTTCTGGACGAAGTTGTCTCGTTTCTGGATGGCGACGAATTGGCCGAGGGACATAGCGAATCGTATTTCCAACCGAGCAAATCCGCCGAGAGCGCATCCTTGTTTGAACATTGCGCTCGCGCGCTGGATTGCAGCCTGGGCGTGGGCAGCCACGGTCTTCCCCTGATGGGCACGGGAGACTGGAATGACGGGATGAATCGCGTGGGCCAAGGGGGAAAAGGAGAAAGCGTTTGGCTCGGCTGGTTCCTGCACACCATCCTCTGGGAGTTTTCAAAAATCGCGGACGCGCGAGGCGAATTCAAACGAGCGGAAACCTGGAGGTTGCAGGTCAGCGCGTTAAAAGCGGCGCTCGAGCGCGAGGGCTGGGATGGAGGCTGGTATCGCCGCGCTTTTTTTGATGACGGAACCCCGCTGGGCTCTGCCGCAAATACCGAGTGCCGGATCGACTCCATTGCTCAATCCTGGGGAATGATCAGCGGCGCAGCGGAACCGGGAAGGGCCGCGCGTGCGATGGCGGCGGTGAATGAACAATTGGTGCGCCGGCCAGACGGATTGATCTTGCTCCTCACGCCCCCGTTCGACCACACGCCTCTGGATCCCGGCTATATCAAAGGCTACGTCCCCGGCATTCGTGAAAACGGCGGGCAATACACTCATGCCGCGGTGTGGACATTAATGGGATTCGCGGCGCTCGGCGACGGGGACAAAGCAGGCGAATTGCACCGCATGCTCAACCCGATTCATCACTCGGCTTCACGCGCGGGCGTGCAGCGTTACAAAGTTGAGCCTTACGTGATGTCAGGCGATGTGTACGGGGAACCTCCGCACGCGGGCCGCGGGGGCTGGACCTGGTACACGGGCTCGGCTGGATGGTTCTACCGCGCGGGAATTGAATGGATACTCGGATTCCGCGTGCGGGGAACTATTCTCAGCATTGATCCCTGCATTCCCCGGGCATGGCCGCATTATTCCATGCATTTTCGATATCATTCGGCTACCTACGAGATCAGGGTGGAAAATCCGCACGGCGTTTCCCGCGGCGTCGCCAGAGTGGAGTTTGACGGCAACGCGGTTCCAGGCCCCGCCAACATTCCGCTAGCCGATGACGGTGTTGAGCATCAAATCGTCGTCATTCTTGGCTGACCGCGTCTCACTCCCGCTTCTTACCACGGCTTGTCAGGGCATCGGTCCGCATTGGCTCCTAGCGGACCGATTCGAGGAACTTCGCATTATTTTCCTCCGGTCACGATCAGATTGTTTGCCACTGAGAAAACATTAGGCACGCCGTTCGCATAGATGCCCGCCGCATTCTTGTCCGCTTCGGTATCCACGTTGCCTTCGAGAGTCACATGGCCGCCTTTGACGATGATGTGAATCGATTGTAGCGACCCCACTCCGTATCGCGAAAGCGTGCCCTGCGAATAGATCGCCCGGTACTCGGCGCGACGAATCTGATCATCCATCGGAGACGCAGGTAGCACTTCGATCTGGTCATTGACCTTCTCCACGCCTTCAATGTGCTTGACCGCGTTTTCCGCGTCTGTTTTCAGCGTCGGGTTGACCACGGCTCCTGTGAGGGTGACTTCGTCGTCGTGCACGCTGTATTGCAGGATGTCAAAGACGGAGTACCACGGGACTAACAACAGTTCGTGGCGCACTTCGCGTTTCAAATATTCATCGCTGTTTCGGGCGCCCCTGTGGGCTTGCGCATCCTGCATTGCGGCGAATGCGGGGCTTCCCAGGAGGGGTTGGAGCATCAAGATGAAAAGTAACGTTTTTAGGATTCGCATGGTCATCTCCTCTTTAGAATTCAGGCAAGAACCTTTGCAAAATGTAACTTTGACTATCGAGATCTTCAATCGGGGGAGGAGCGTATTCGGAGGCGCGGGAAGGTAGTAGGAGAAATTGGCAAATTCATATCGAAGGAGAGGACGCTACTTTACGGTCATTCTCCCGAATAAAATGGATTTAAATTATGTGACGGCTGTCCCATGCCCCGAAGGCGCCCATGCCTAACGAACGGAAAGGAAGGAGGGGGAAGGCGATTTTCTTCCCCCCGTTTGGCAGGTATCAATTATGCGCTCTTGAGGTAGGAGAAGCCTTTTCCAGTAAGGCAACTAAGTGTTGTGCGGAGGATGGAGTTGCCGGCGAAGGGCCGAGCACTATTTCGCTTGCGGTGATCTTTCGGCCGTAGAGCGCGTCATTGCCCTCGTCGTCAGCACGCAGTGAGGCGCCCTCGAGGGAGACTCCCGCAAACAGGCCGCGGGCGCGAGAGTAAGTCAAGATCTCGGACCGCAAGTAGGCATCCGTATTCGCTTCCGCTGTGCGGCCCACCGGCCCGGCCGCGGCCGATACGTCGCCGCCCAGTTTGACCTTGCTATGCAATAGGCTGTTTGCGCCGTGGTCGTTCATGATCAGCAGCACAAAATCCGTGGCCTCCCCGCCGATCTGGAAGCCAACGCTCCCGCCTTCTAACACCATCATGGCAGGAGCTCCCCACCCTCCCGACATGGTTTTGCCGCTGCGGCAGATCATCGTCCCGCGGCCGTAACTTCCGCCCACAATGAAAGCCGCTTTGAGAACGGAAGGAATCACGACAATGCACTTTGATTTGTCGAGCAGGTCTTGCGGTATGTCGTCCGGAACATTCAAAATCTCGCCCATCACCGTCCCGGAATTCTTCAAGCGGTCTTCCTGTTTTTCCTTCTCTTTCGTGTCCGCGGCTGAAGTCACGGTGGAAACCACGAGAATCGCTAGCAATATTCGAAATAAAATCTTCATTTTTGGTTCCTCCAAACTTTCCAAGTTGTTTCGGTCTCTATCTGGTCCATCTGGTTCAAGAGTCTTTGTGAATTCGTGGAAATCTCTAAGCGAGAGCTTTCATCGCGATCGCTCCGGCCAGGCCCTTACGAACCTGCTGGCTTCATGCCCTGCGAATCAGGCCACCCAGGAGCGAAGCCACAAAGAGAATCAAAAAGATGAAGAACAGAATTCTGGCGATTCCGGCTGAAGCCGCCGCGATTCCTCCGAAGCCGAATACCGCTGCTACCACCGCCACCACAAGGAAGATAAGTGTCCAGCGCAACATGGGTGACCTCCTGGTTTCGAAATCAATTCCAACGATTTCGGAACGCGTACATGGTGCGTCACCTGCATGGAACCGACAATCCGCGCTCCGGAGTATTTTTGATGGTTGAAACACCTGATTTCCGGAATCGCTATCAATTCTATAATTTGCCTTACTCTCGCGCGCTCCATGAGGTCTACAAAAGGGCAAATTTGGCCGAAGAGATTGGTCTGCGGGCGAGTGATAAAGTCCAAATGCTTTGCAGATTTACGATCAGCAATCGCGTGTACGGCTCTGCATTCTTACCAGCAGGCGCCGCGTATGCGACGGGAAAGTCATCGCCGCGGACTGTAGTACTTGTCCCAGTAGAACGACGGCTCCCCAGAAAATAATTCCTGCGCAGAAGAAGAACAGGATGTACCAGAAGTGGCTCAAGGCGCTCAGAATGACGAGAACGATAAAGGACAGGATTTCGCAGCTGTAATCACTCTTCTTCCCGGTGCCGGCAGATTCGGTCATTGGAACCCCTTGTCGTCAAGAACATGCGAGCAGAAACCGCTTCTTGCGATCCGCGAAGACTTGATTTGCGTGCGCATCACGGCGGCGCCCAGAATGCGGTAAGTGCCGGCGATCAACAATCAGCGCTTTCCTGTAGTTCGGGCGTGTATTTTACCGAGGAGGGGGTCTTCCGGATGGTTTAGTTTTCCTGCCAAATATATCTTTGCGCGACGATTTTGCGGGCTATAATGAAGGTCCCTCCCTCGCCATAGTCATGCCGCCATACAGGAAAAATCTTAGCGGGTCTAAAGCGTTGGCCGTATTTTCACTTCAGTCCCGTTCCATCATCATTGGATCGCGGAGCATGCGGCGATTTCCTTGGAAGAACAAGGTTGCGTGCGTCGGACTTAATGAAAATTCAAGTTCAAAGGTTCTAGAGAGGAGGGTCCATGAATCTGGCGGTCGTACTGAGGGAGCGTGTCGAAAGCTATTTCACGAGGAAATCCGTGAAAAGCATTAAACGGACTCCAGGAAGGCCCACGGTGTTGATCGCGACGATTGACACGGAAATTCGGGAAGCCCTGGCCGATCTACTGGAGATGGCTTCCATCAACGCGATTTGGGTGGGGAGCGTGGAAGACGTCAAAACGATAGTCGCAAGGGAAAGAATCGCCGCGTGCCTTTGCGGGTTCTGGCTGCAGGATGGAACGTACAGGGAAGTGATCCGGCACTTGCGGCGCGAACGATTGGACATTCCCGCAATTATTGTTTCCGCTCCTTCTTGCCCGCAAGAATTTCGAGACTATCTCGCGGCGATGAACCTGGGAACTCTCGAGTTCCTCTGTTATCCCTATCAAAAAGCCGAATTCGAGAGAGTGCTCGATTCGGCAATTTCAATACATTCTCGTTCCGCACGCCAGGAAGTTGCTGAAAATTCTTTCGATTTTCGCGAGCGCGGCGCAGCCTAGCCCAGCCTAGCCAAACCTCCGCATTGAATTGATCACATTCGTATTCCGGTTGTCTTGCTGTCCCACTGCATGGCAATCGGTCCAGCGAAAATTACGCCTGTGAGCAAGCACGTCTTGTTCGTACCGAACTCCCCACAAGATTTAGTTCTTGCACACGAGGGGCGCACTGGCGCTCCATGTAATGTTTTGGATTACAAGAATTAGGTGGAAGGCCTCGAAGAGTGAGCGCTGCGCGCGAGTGCGGTGATGAAAAATATCCGTTTAGCTCGCGCGCCCGCTCAGTATGAAAGGTGCAGCTTATGAATTCCTGCCTCCGGCGAAAAAAAGCGCGATACCTCCGACAAGCGCCACGCCTCCGACAATGGGCGGCAACGGGATGGTTTTGTGCTCTTCTTTCGTCGCCTGAATGGGGCCGATATCCAACACTTTCTTGTGCGTGGTGTACGTGATCCCCTGATACGCAAGGGCAATCACACCGAGAACGATCAACAAGATCCCGGCAATGGATGCACTTTTCATTCTTAATCCTCCGAATTCACTCTGGCCACCCTGCTGGCCCCCTGGTTCCCTGGAAACGGCAAGCAATTCGCCGGCAAAAGCGTACGAGTCGCATTCTAATGAATCGTTTCTAGGCTCAATCTTGATCGGCAACAATCAGTGCATCCGGGTATCCCTCGGCAAACTTCGCTGTAGGCGCTAAAGGGTTGCAGAGTCGAAGCTTGGGGTTATTTCCAGCGATAGGGCTATCGGGAAATTGTCGCGAACATTCCCAGCGACACCAGAATCATCGCACCCGTAGCCAGCCATCCCGCGATATGCAAAGACTTTGGAAGAGTGAATTCCCCCATAACCTTGGGGTTTCGCGCCAGGAGCATCATGAATACCATCACGGGCCCCGCAACGACGCCATTCAGCACGGCTGACCAGAATAAAGCCTTAATCGGATTCAAGTGGACAAAGTTGAGTACAAGGCCCATGAACGTCGCGATGCCGATGGTTGTGTAGAATCCCACGGCATGCTTGGGT
>CAVUDA010000001.1:0-47442 GCA_963740035.1 uncultured Acidobacteriota bacterium | reverse complement strand
GCTGGTCGGCACAGCAAACACCGCACAACCCGATTCGCACGGCTCCGCTCAGCCGTTAACGGGCCGGCAGGAAAAACATTCTAACGCACATTCGGCGAGAATATCGACCTCGCGTGGGACATCAATGATTCGGATCGATTCCATTCGTGTGGGAAATCTGGTGGGCGGCAGTAGAAATGACTTCCATGCCCCTCGTGGCACGATGCATTTCTACCGAGATGAAAAAGATGAAAACCATATTGGGCATGCAATAAAGAGATGAAGGGAAAATCGGAACGGCGTAGGTGTGGGAAATGCTTACAGGCGGACCTGTTCCTTGCGATTCGTCTTCTTGGATCCGGGGTTCGAAGCCGGGGAAGACGACTCATTGGCGGTCGAATTCTTCTTGTGGCAGGAGATTGCCCACCAGCGATTTTGGAATTGCGGCAGCTCGCACATCTTTGTGCAATGCTTCATTCCGGTTTCGTACGCGCAATGGCAATAGCACAACGGCGCAGGCGGGCCTGAACGCAGGGCCGAAGGGATCTGGTTCGCGAGAGCAGCAGCCGAAACAGCCCCAAGCAGGATTGCAGTACGAATCGCTTGCCGGAATCCACTAGGGCTGGATTTCATTCTTTCATTCTGGAGCGAGTGGTATGAAAAACCGATAGCGCGGAGGGTGGGAAATTGTTGGTATTCAGGGTTTGAACGTACTGGTACCGAGGCGGATGGCGAGCATTTCCCTCAACTAGGCTATTGAGCGCGCGCGATGCAGGCGTGATTTGGCGCTGAAGAGGATGCAGGAATCAGGTCCGGGAATGGAAAGATCGAATCGGAGGAACTGATGGAGAAGTCGTCGCTAGAGCAATGCATTCGGAAACCTGCGGCACAAAATATTCGCGGGCAAGCTTGCAAGAGGGCAAACGCAATAAAGCCACGCATCCAAAAGGCCAGGCACGATCACGCGTTTGTTATTGCGGTCTCAGCCAAGTCGGCCATCTCCAAACGCAAATTTCCCGCATTGGAGGCGTAACTAAGCGCCGGTTCGAGGTCGAGAATTCCTGCTCGGACCATGCGCTCGAGCTCACCGTCGAAATGCTGCATTCCTTCGGTCGCGCCATCGCGCATCGCGTCGAGCAGGGATTTGCCTTCCGTTTCGCCCTTCTCCACATACTCGCGCGTTCGCATGGTCGATTTCAAGATCTCGATGGCCGCTACACGGCCGCTCCCATCCTTTTTCGGGATCAGCCGCTGCGAAACGATGTAGCGAAACGCTCTTGCCAGGCGCGTGCGTATCGCTTGCTGGTCGGCAAGGGGAAACACGCCGATGATACGTTCAATCGTCTTGGACGCATCAATGGTGTGCAAAGTGGAAAAGACCAGATGGCCCGTTTCCGCTGCCTCCAGCCCGATTTCAATCGTTTCCTTATCGCGCATTTCTCCAACCAGGATCACCTTGGGAGCCTGCCGCAAAGCCGCACGCAATGCCAGAGCGAAGCTCGGTGTATCGCTGTGGAGTTCGCGCTGATGAATCGTGGACTTCTTGTGCAGGTGCAGAAACTCGATAGGGTCTTCGATCGTCAGGATGTGATAGGCCTTCTCCTCATTGATTTTGTTCAGGATCGCGGCCAGTGTCGATGACTTTCCCGACCCAGTCGGACCTGTAACAAGCACGATGCCATTGCGCAAGTCCGCTACTTCGCCCAATTGCACCGGCAGGTTGAGCGAATTGAAATCCGGCGTCGACATCGGAATGACGCGCATGACGATCGCATACGAGCCGCGCTGGCGGAAGATGTTCACCCGAAAACGAGCAATTCCTGGCAAGCTATAGGAAAGGTCGGTGGACCCTTCCTTCTCCAGCTTTCCCGCCACAAGTTCATTCTTTCCAATAAGATCGATAGCTATCCGCCGTGTCGCATCAGGGAGCAGCTTGCCCACCCCGGCGATATTTACCTCTTTGAGTTGGCCGTTGAGTTCGATTTGAGGGGTGCGCCCCGGCGAGAAGATCAAGTCGCTGACCTGCTTGGAGACTTGGAGCATGGTGGCAACGATCGATGCGGTCGAAACCTTCGCGGCCGGCGAAGTTCCTGAACTTGCATCGTGGCTCACAGTAGGGGGTTGCGGCGGCGCAGAGGACGATTCCATTGGTGGCTCCCGGATAAAAGGCTGAGTTTCTTGTAAATCGCTTTCCTGTAGTGGTTTACGAGCCTTGCCGGGGCCCTATTTCTTCTTTTAGGGTGACGAGACCTGGAAAAAGCTCTCAATTCCTTCTCGATGGCTTGAATCGATGCGACCCCGAGCCCTACGAACTCGACCCCAATCCCTATACCAGGGAGGCAATAGCGTACTTCGCCACGAGTCTGAACTTCGACCTTCGACCGCGTCAAGCGAAATCGGAGATTTACGACCGCTCCGTCCGGAAAATGTGTCGAAGTGTTCACGAACATCTCGTGCGGGCTGAGGTCGGGTGGGCGGATTGCAATCTCGCGTCCCGCGCCTTCATAGCTTAGATGGAACTCGCTCAGGTGTTGAATTCGAGGTTCGCGGCGAGCGGGCTTGGTTGTAGCCTCGGTGCGTGCGCGCTTCTTCAAGAAAGGACCCTTTCCGCGACATGCAGCGATGACCGGGCGTTAGAATCAGGCCCTGCAGGCCCGCGCCGGGTTCCACAATAGGGGCAGAAGCGATAGGCGGGCGGCAACTCGTATCCGCACCGATCACATCCGGAGGAAGACAATGCTTCCATCGGGACGACGCGAACGACCTCTTCCAATGTGGTCACACCTGCCTGAATCTTTTCCAAGGCGTCATCCTGCATCCGCCGCATTCCGGCGGCACGCGCCGCGGTTCGAACAAGTTCAGGCTTATACCCGCCGCGCAGTCCGGCGCGAATCGATTCGTCAATCGACAGCAGCTCATAGATGCCTACACGGCCCTTGTACCCGGTATGGTCGCAAGAGGCGCAGCCCTCCGGCCAGGCGATGCGGTCCGGAGGCTGAATCCAACCGGCCGCCGCGAGGCGCTCGCCGTACTCCGGCGCAATTTGTTTATAGCTGTGGCAAGCGCATAGCTTGCGAAGCAGCCGCTGGGCCAGGATTCCCGTCACCGAAGAAGCGACCAGGTATTCAGCGATCCCGAGGTCGAGCAAGCGGGCCACGGCGGAAATACTGTCGTTGGTATGCAAAGTCGAAAGGACCATGTGGCCGGTCTGCGCGGCTTTCATGGCGATTTCGGCGGTTTCGAGATCGCGAATTTCCCCGATCATGATGACGTTGGGGTCCTGCCGCAGGATCGAGCGCAGGCAACTCGCAAAAGTCAGTCCGGCACGCGTGTTTACATGCACCTGGTTGATTCCCGGGAGCGCATATTCCACAGGATCTTCCACGGTGACGATGTTCACAGCCGGCTTGCGCAAGATATTCAGGGAGGAATACAGCGTCGTGCTCTTGCCCGAGCCCGTTGGCCCGGTCACCAGCAACATTCCCTGAGGCTGAGCGATCAGCTGCCTCATACGATCTGTCACGTCCGGGGGAAATCCCAGGTCGGCAAAACTCAAGATCGGAGCCGAGGCCTCCAGCAGCCGCATGACCACCTTCTCACCGTATTGCGTCGGCAGCGTTGACACGCGCATGTCCACGCGCCGCTGGCCCACCGCGACCATGAAGCGGCCATCCTGCGGGGCGCGGCGCTCCCCGATGTCCATGTCGGAGAGAATCTTGATTCGCGACACCAGAGAGTTTTGAATGTTGCGTGCGACGGTCTCCAATTCGCGCAAAACTCCATCCACTCGGATCCGCACAACGGTCATGGTGGCTTGCGGCTCAATGTGAATGTCGCTGGCCTGCTTGGCCATGGCCTTTTTTATGATTTCCGACACCAGGCGGACCGCGGGCGTTCTTTTCTGGTTGAGTTCCGCTTGAATTTCCTGAATGGCTTCCCGATTGGCCTGGCGGGAACTGGTGGAAATGAACTCCATCTCGGATGCCAGATTCCAGGGGGGCTTCGTTCACAGCCTGCCTCAAAGGGGCCGAACTCACGAAGTGGTCATAACTCCGCACGATCGCGGATTGAATTTCGGCGCGAAATCCGAACCGCGGGGATATGTCTTTGCCGCAAGTGAATCGCAACTCATTAATCGTGGCTACATTCTGCGGCTCGGCCATCACCACGATCAGTCTGGATTGCTCCAGACGGACCGGGAGAATGTCCAAACGAACCGCCATGGGCTTGGGAATGGATTGAAGAACAGCGTCCTGGCATTGAATCGTCGAGCAATCCAGATAGGGCACCCGGGAAACTTCTTCCAGGGCTTTCACTAAAGTGGGCTTGTCAACCAGGCCGCGCTCCAGGATCAGTTCGCCCAGGCGCACCATTTTGCCTTCCTGCTCTTTGAATAGTTGCTGAAGGTCTCCTGCGGATATGTGCCCACGGTCCTGCAGAATTTCCCCAAGCTTCTTACGCTTCATGCGCAGTTCCTCGGCGAAATATGGGGCACGCGAAGTTCCAAATCGCGAGGGATAGACGCGGCTAAGTCTTACGCGATCAGTGCGGAATATTTGGCGTCTAAGGAAATTCCTATGCGTCTTGTTTCAATTCGGGATGAGGTTTGAGCTTCCAAGGCTTGCGAGCAAAATAGGGCTGACTAGTGGAGCGGATAGTTCAACCGCAAAGAGGAGTCCACATTAGAAATATGTTGTCATATGAGATGACAATGTCAGCTTTCAATGGTTCACAAAGTAAATGAGCGGGGTTTTGGTTGGAAAGAAAAAGGTGATTCCCGAGGTGGGAGAGCGCTCTCCCGAAACAGGATTTTTGGGACTGGTGAGCGCGAGAAAACTAGAGAGCTTCGGCCGGAAGATCAACAAAAATAAGGCCATCTTGCGATGGGGGACGTGCAGCGGATTGGCCCGCCGCGTGCACTATCAAAAAAACGTGGACGCATTCCGATAGACGACTTTCACAAGTCTGCGAGCGAGGGGGAAGGGGCTTGCTCAAGGACGAGTGCTGGTCGTTCCCACCTGCCTCTGAGAGGGAAGCTAGGATGGATGACCCCACGCCCCGGTCAAAAAAAGGCCGGGAAACGGAATGCGTCTTAGGGGGCTCTTGTTCCCAAGCAAGGGCCCCCATCTTTTTTTCTTACGTCAGGGCCCGCGCTTCTTTTAGATCCTTCACCGCACAAGCGGATTCCGCACAGGCTTAAATCTGAGAAACCGTTCCGACTGGTTCCACGCGCCGCAACACTGGTATCTTCGCTTGCCTGAGCACATGCTCGACTTCCGTTTCTTTTAGCCTCGAGGCGTCGTACTCGAACGAGAGCCGGTTGGCTTGTTCGTCCACACGAAAACGGCGCAGTCCATAGGTGTTGGCGAAACTGGCGAGCGCCCGCAATTGCTCGGGCTGCAGCCGTGATTGCAATTCGTAGGTAATCTCCATGAGCGTCATGAACGCATTATAGCAGCTGGACCAACCCGGGTACGCCAATCTCCCGATTGGCGTTTTGTCATACACCGTCCCGCCGATTTGACATAGGGGGAGGGGGTATAGTACAAAAGGGAGGGAAAAGGAAATTGGCGGTGATCTTATGCCAGCGAGAAATACTCAAATGATGCGGCGGGCGGCGACTTGCGGCTGCGGCGCGCACGAGAAGAGCAGGAAAGCCCTGGCCGTCGATCCGCAAATCAAGTCGTCGAACTTGAAACGGCTGCGCCGGATTGAAGGGCAGATACGCGGTTTGCAGCGCTTAGTGGAAGAAGAACGCTACTGCGCTGACATCCTCGTGCAGATTTCTTCCGCGCAGGAGGCGCTTCGCTCCGTAGGCCGCGCCCTGATGAAGAATCATCTGCGCCATTGCGCCTCCGAGGCCATTCGCGACACGGCGCCGGGCCGCGCGGAAGCGATGTACGAAGAGTTGTTGAACTTGATGGACCTGCATTCGAGATAGGGAAGTTATGGAAACGCAAAATACTAACGCCGGCTCCATGGAAAAAGATCCCGTCTGTGGAATGACGGTAGACCCTTCGCGGGCGAAAGCGACGCACGAGCATTCAGGGAAGACCTACTATTTTTGCTGCGCAGGCTGCAAAGCGAAATTCAGCGCCGACCCTGCAAAATACCTGGGGCCGAAGACCCTTGTCGGAATTGCACCGATGTCCGCGCAACCGGTGCAGATAGCGCCTGCACCTGCCCCTGGCGCTCCACAACCGGTTGTGAAAATTGCGGTGATCCCGCCCGCGGCGCGCAAAGTTGCCCGGAACGAATACACGTGCCCAATGGACCCTGAAGTACGCCAGCAAGGGCCGGGCGACTGCCCGAAGTGTGGAATGGCCTTGGAACCTGTCGTGGCTGCGCTTCCTGTGACCAAGACCGAATACACCTGCCCGATGCATCCGGAAATTGTGCGGGACGCGCCTGGGTCCTGCCCGATTTGTGGAATGGCCCTGGAGCCGAGAACAGTCAGCGTGGAAGAGGAGCAAAATCCCGAGCTTGCGATAATGACCCGCAGATTCTGGGTCTCCGTGGCGCTCACGATCCCGATTCTGGTTGTGGCCATGGCGGATATCGTGCCTGGCCTTTCAGAGCCAATGCAGTTCGCTTCGCAAAAGGCTTGGCAGTGGCTCGAATTTATCCTCGCGACTCCGGTTGTTTTGTGGGGCGGTTGGCCCTTCTTCGTGCGCGGCGCGCGATCGCTCATCACTCGCAATTTGAATATGTTTACGCTGATTGGTTTGGGGACCGGAGTGGCGTACGGATTCAGCGTCGTGGGGGTGCTGTTTCCCGGAATTTTCCCTGCATCCTTTCGAGGCGAAGGCGGGGAAGTTTCCGTGTATTTTGAAGCGTCCGCCTCCATCACGACTTTGGTGCTTCTCGGGCAAGTGATGGAATTGCGAGCGAGGAGCCGGACGGGCGCGGCGATCAAGGCACTCCTCGGACTTTCTCCGAAAACCGCGCGACTGATTCGCGACGACGGGTCGGAAGTGGATGTGCCGCTCGACGAGGTGAAACCCGGCGACAGTCTGCGCGTTCGCCCGGGCGAAAAAATCCCGGTGGACGGCGTCGTGCTGGAAGGCGCGAGCAGCGTCGATGAATCGATGATCAGCGGCGAGCCGATTCCCGTCGAAAAATTCAAAGGGGCGCGCGTCACCGGAGCGACCGTGAACGGCACTGGTTCTTTCGTGATGCGCGCGGAGCGCGTCGGAGCGGAAACGCTGCTGGCGCAGATCGTGCGAATGGTTGGCGAGGCGCAGCGTAGCCGCGCGCCGATTCAGAAGCTCGCCGATGTTGTCGCAGGCTATTTCGTCCCCATCGTTGTGGGAATTTCGGCGTTGACGTTTGTGATTTGGGCGTTGTGGGGGCCAAATCCTCGCCTGGCGCACGCCCTCGTCAACGCCGTCGCGGTGCTGATCATTGCGTGTCCGTGCGCCCTGGGCTTGGCTACGCCGATGTCGATCATGGTGGCGATGGGCAGGGGCGCTTCGCTCGGCGTCCTGTTTAAGAATGCCGAGGCCATCGAATTAATGCGCAAGGTGGACACGCTGGTGGTGGACAAGACCGGCACGCTCACGGAAGGAAAGCCGCGGCTCATTTCGGTCGATCCCGCCGAAGGTTTTCTTGCAATTGAATTGCTGCGGCTTGCAGCAACGCTCGAGCGCGGCAGCGAGCATCCGCTGGCTGCGGCGATCGTCAAGGGCGCTGAGGATCGCGGCGTATCTCTCGCCGACTCGGCGGAAGCGTTTGAATCGCTCACGGGCCGCGGCGTTCGCGGCCGCGTCGCGGGCCGCGCCGTCGCGCTCGGAAATCAAGAGCTTCTCGAAGAATTGCACGTCGATGCAGGGACGCTTGCCGCCAAAGCCGAAGAATTGCGCGCGGACGGCCAGACCGTCATGTTCGTGCTGGTGGAGGGAAGAATCGCGGGCCTCGTCGCTGTCGCCGATCCCATCAAAGAAACCACTCCCGAAGCCATTCGCCGATTGCACGCTGATGGCATCCGCATTGTGATGCTCACGGGCGACAACCGCACGACGGCCGAGGCCGTTGCCCGGAACCTCCAGATCGACGAAGTCGTGGCGGAAGTTTTGCCGCAGGGAAAAGCCGGCGTCGTGAAGCGTTTGCAAGGGGAAGGGCGCTTTGTCGCCATGGCCGGCGACGGAATCAACGACGCGCCGGCGCTGGCGCAGGCGCAAGTCGGAATCGCCATGGGCACTGGCACGGACGTCGCGATGGAAAGCGCCGGAGTCACGTTGATCAAGGGCGATCTGCGCGGCATCGTCCGCGCGCGGGCCCTGAGCCGCGCCACGATGAGCAACATCAAGCAGAATCTGTTTTTCGCGTTTGTTTACAACTCGGTTGGCGTGCCGATTGCGGCGGGAATTCTGTATCCATATTTTGGTCTTCTGCTCAGTCCGATGATTGCGGCGGCGGCGATGAGTTTTAGTTCGGTTTCGGTGATCACCAATGCGCTGCGCCTACGGCGCGTCAATCTCTCCTTATAATTTCAAATGTTAAAATCCTACTCTTGCCCCGCAGGGGATGGGACACCCGCGAAACAATATTTCTCTGACGTCCTGCCGAGCCCCTACAGTACTCAGTCGCGACGCTCGGGTTCATGGATAAGCCCGCCCTCCACATGCGCACACCAGCAGGCATATTCGGTCAGTGCTTCTTCAGGGCGTTGACGACACCAACGATGCTCCCGATCATTGCAATTGCTGTGCTGACGGCGCCCCAGATCCGGGTGCCTGCAACTGCAATGCCTGCGGCGGCCAGCATCGCAAGCCAGTACCCGACGACAAACAATATCCGCCAGCTAATCAGAAAGAGCCTGGCGCCGTCGCTCATCGTCAAGAAGGGGACGAACAAGCCGCTTTGGTAGATGGGGATCTGTGCGAACGCGTACACCACTCCCACGAACCCGAACACGATGCCGAGCTCGAATTGCACAAAACGCCTGGCGAACGTCAAAGCCACTAGACCGAGCGCGAGCATGGTCAGGCACAGTGAAGGGCCGAAGAGGACCGTATGGTGTTGAATGACATCGGAAACCACCTGGGGCGGGCTTAAAAGAAACTTGAAGCTTGTTTCGTTCGAAGCCTCGGGGGCATCGTGCACGAGAACATTGAACGCCAGCATGTAAATGCAGTCCAACACCAAGAACGAGCAAAGGGGAAGCGCATATTTCTTGACGGCATCGAGCCCGGCGGAAAACGCGATGGCGCACGCTATCAGGCAGAAGGCTCCCATGTCGTTCAGGATGATGGTAGTCAGTACCATGTTGTTGCTAAAAGCAAACCAGCTAAGAAGCCAGAGCAACCAGTTGGCCGTCCAGAAGATATGAGCCACCCGGATTTTGCTCGACTCCTCCGCGGAAACGTTTCGATACTTTTCGAACGAGAACATAATCACTAGATTTACTAGCAGGATTACAAGAAGAGAAACCAAGTTTACCATGACCAAGTGGTCGCCCATAGGGACCTCCCTGTCTTTCCACCAGCTGTGGGCCTGAAACGAAAACCGAGGAGACCTTGCCAATGCCCTTAGGAAATCGATATACATCTAGTTATTGTAGATTGCCCGTACTATCTCCTGAATGGTATTACCTGTCAAGGAATTTGTCGGGGATTCCGAGGGGGCAGGCCTTGAGCGTTTTGATCTTTCCAGACCGCGGACGCCGGGGGTTCCTCGAGGCGTAGGAAGGATTGGTTCTTCCTTCGGCGGTTTTATTTGCTTGCCGAAATTCGCAAATCCCCCGGAAGTAACAGTCTAAATAGACTGCGGGAAAAGTAGTTTATCTAGTAATTCCGAGGGAAGCGGGATATGGAAAAAATGAACTATTGTCCAGCACCCTGTGAAGCCTGTCCTACTTGATCGCGCTACATTGCGACGACGAACGTATTGCGCTTGATCAGCGACTGCATTTGATCGTTGGTGAGAGAAAGTTTCACGTCGAGGCGGTCTCCCGCGGGGGTAACTTGCGCGCTGTCGAGGAGCGCGCCGAGGTCCGGGTTGGAGTTTCCGACTTGGTATTTGCGGTACATGAGCCCGGCCTGGAGCAGCGCGGCAAACGTGTTGGCGTCGTCAGTGGAACCGCAGACGGCTTCAAATGTCGCGTCGACTCCGCTGCTTCCCTTGATGCTGATCGTCATCGCTTTAAGTTTTGAAGTAAGTTGCGCGGCGGCGGGGAATTGAGCAGCTTCCGGCACGAGTTGCTGCATGGCGAGGCGCGTGTACGCCGGATTCAGCACGGCCCAGACGGTTCCGCTGCCGTTGGCTGAATTGACGAGCGAAGAGAAGTCCGTATTCGCGTAGAGGCCCTGGCCTTCGCCGTATCGCACACCAATCATTTTTTCAAGCTGCTGCCGCTGGCCGAACGCCGCGGTGTTGGAATCGATGAAAAAGAAGAAGAGATCGTTCGGTCCACTGCCGCCGCCAAACGCAAAGAGCGAGTACGTGCGAACTTTCACGATGGGCAGCTTCTTGGAAGTGAAATAGGCCTCGGCTGACGAGGGTTGAAATTGGCCGAGCGCAACGCCCACAATCTGGTCTGTGCTCGGTACGGATCCGCTACCGCCATCTGCCGTCGATTTGGTTGGCACGAGCGCCCAGGCGAGTTCCGTCACCTGAGAGTTCGGGTCGATGCCCGCGGAAGAGAGGAAAGTCTCGAACTCGCGGAATTTTGCCGGCAGCATTTGTTCCTTGAGCTGAGTGAACCAGGGAAATTGGCGCGCCTCCTTCAAGTCGGCATAGGCGAGCTCACCGGAATCCTTGGGAAACATGCTGAGGATGTCAGACCCGAGGGTGCCCGCGCGGGCTGTCCCCGGCAGCACGGATATAATGGCGATCAGAGCGGCGATCCAAATGAATTTTCCGGTCTTCATCTTCTTCTTCCTCCTGCCAAGGTCCCAAAGGTTCGATTCGAGGTTCAATTTGGCATTCGATTCGATGGGGGAATCATTTGCCCGTAGTTACCGGCTTCCCTGACAATTTTGCTTCAATTTCGGCCGTAGCGGTTTTAATTCTTGCAACCGTGCCTGCATCTCGTAACGAGGGGAGAAGCGCCTCAGCGCTTTCCAGCGCGCCGCGTGCGGCGGCGATCGCCGCTTGTTTGACGACAAGCCAGTCTAGCAACATAGACGGCGCGGACAGGGTTTCGAGTTGTACCAGCCGCTCATAAATGTCGGCGGCAGCGAAGGCCGCTTGCAGATGGGCGCCGGCGGCGCGCTCGGGTCCCCTGCGTTCGTTAGCGGATCGAGAGTCGGGCAGGGCCTCTCGCGAGGCATCCAAAGTGCGCTCGGAAAATTCCAGAACGGCCTCGCGCAATGTTTCCACGAGCGGCCGGAGCGTCGCCACCGGGTCCGCGGGATTGGCTGGCGGGGGCGGCAGAATTCCTGCGACCGCAGCTAAACGGTTCTCAAGCACTTGCGCGGGAGAGAAATTCTCTAGCAGCAGGTAATCTTCGCTCGCAAGTTCGATGGCCTTGCGCGGGATGAGGCCGATGATTTCACTTCCCGCCACCCGGCAGCCGCGCCGTTCGGCTTCGCGCTTGACCGTCTCGAACACGAGGTGCAGAGGCGTCTGCTCAAAATCCGTCAAGTTGATGGAAACCTGGGCGAGCCCGCGTGTTTTCATCTCCACGCCAATAGCTTTGACGTGGCGCAGTCCTCCGCTCGAAGAGCGGATCGCGCGGGCGATTTCCTTGGCGACCGTGACGTCGCTCGTATTCAGGTAGATATTATACGCAATTAAAAGCTTACGGACACCCACGGCGGTTGCGCCCGCCGTCGAGTGAAGGCGCGGCTCGCCGATGTCCGGCGAACGGTCGGGGTCGCGCAGAGCCTCATCGCGCAAACCTTCAAATTGCCCTTTGCGGACATTTTCCAGATTCAGGCGCTCGGGTCGGGTTGCAGCGGCCTCATAAAAATAAACCGGGATGCGGTGACGGTCCCAAAGCTCCTGGCCAACGCGCCGGGCCAGCGCGATGCATTCTTCGACGGAAACACCCTCGAGGGGGACGAACGGGATCACGTCGGTTGCGCCAATGCGGGGATGCACTCCTGTTTGGCGCGTCATGTCGATGAGTTCCGCGGCTTTTTCCGCGCCGCGAATCACGGCTTCGGCAACCGCTTCCGGCTTGCCGGCGAGCGTGATCACGGAGCGATTGTGGTCGGCATCGCTGGAGCGGTCGAGGACCCACGCGCCTGCGACGCCGCTCATGGCGCGCACGATCGCGTCAACCTTTGCAAGGTCTCGCCCTTCGGAAAAATTTGGCACACATTCGATCAGGCGGTTCATGAGGTTCTGGGGATTTGCGCAGGATCCATTTCTTACGAAGGGGCTGTGACCTAGCGCGCGATCCGGCCTTTCCGTAGCAGATTGCACACTGATGATACGAGAATCTTCGTCAGGCTCACAATTGGAAGATGGAAAGCTCAGCTTACTCGCTAACGGATAGGGCGGCAACTTGCCTGACGAAGTTTCATTGCGCGGGCGGAGAAACGTGGGGTAATGTTCTGGTTCGCCATGCCCTACGCGACACTCACGGAAAAGCTGCTGAACGTTGTCGACCGCATGCCCAATGATCGGGCGTTGTCACTGCGCGTCAACGGCCGCTGGGAGCCGACGTCTTCGGCTGAATTCCTGCGGCGCATTGCGGGGCTTTCCAATGCGCTGGAGCAGCTCGGCGTCAAGACTGGCGATCGCGTTGGGCTGTTCGCGCCCAACCGGCCAGAATGGCACGTTGCGGATTTCGCCATCCTTGGACTCGGCGCTGCGGATGTGCCCATTTACTTCAATGAATCCCCTGACCGGATTGTTTACATCTTGAATCATTCGGGCGCCGAGGTAGTCATTGTCGCGGGAGAGATGCAATCGCGGCGATTGTTGGAGTGCCGCGGCCGGCTCAAGTCGGTGAAGCACGTCATCTGCGCCGCCGCGCCGCCCGATCTCGGCGAGGATATTCTCCGCTACGAAACCTTGGTGGCCGCGACGGGAGACGCCGCTATTGCCGAATACCGGCTCCGGGCCGCCCGCGTGACCTCCGACCAAATCGCCACCATCATTTATACCTCCGGCACGACGGGCGAGCCGAAGGGCGTGATGCTCACGCACAACAATCTCAGCTCGAACGAGCAAACTTCGGTCGAGCCCTATCACATGGTACCCGCTGATACGGCGGTAAGTTTTCTGCCGCTTTCTCACGTGTACGAGCGGGTTACTTCGTATGCGTATTTGTTCCATGGGGTTCCTGTGGCTTATGTCGAGCGCATGGACGACTTGCCGCAGGCGCTGCTGGAAGTTCATCCCACGCTCGCCGCCGCGGTCCCGCGCGTTTTTGAAAAACTCTATGCCAATGTCATGCAAAAGGGACACGCGTCGACAGGATCGAAGCGCCGGATTTTCGACTGGGCCATGCGCGTGTCCAAGGAAGCGGTGCGCTGGAAAACCTATGGCGAAGAGTCGCCGTCCTGGCTGCATCTGCGCTGGAAAATTGCGGACCGGATCGTTTATTCCAAAATCCGCGAAGGGATCGGTGGCCGCTTCCGCGCATTCATTTCCGGAGGTGGGCCATTGGCGCGCGAACTTGCCGAATTTTTCTGGGCCGTGGGCGTGCCTGTCTATCAGGGATACGGCCTGACGGAGACTTCGCCGGTCGTGAGCGCGAATTATCCGGGCGCCAACAAAGTGGGCACCGTAGGACGGCCGATCGGGAATGTGAGCGTGCGCATCGCCGAGGACGGCGAAATTCTCGTCCAGGGGCCGTGCGTCATGAAAGGCTATTACCTGAAGCCTGAGGATACGAGCGCCGTGATTTCACCGGATGGCTGGCTGGCGACCGGCGACATCGGGCGGCTGGATGAAGAAGGCTACCTATACGTGACCGACCGCAAGAAGGATTTGTTCAAGACGGCGGCGGGAAAATTTGTCGCGCCACAACCCATTGAAAATTTGTTGAAGGTGAATCCGCTGATTCTGAACGCTGTGCTCGTGGGGGACGCGCATAAATTCATTGCGGCTCTGATCGTGCCGAATTTCGCAAACGTAGAGGCCGCCGCGCGCGCGCAGGGGCGGACGTTTGCGTCGCATGAACAAATCGCCGCCGATCCCTGGGTTCGTGAATTGATCGGCAGGGAAGTGGCGCAGCTGAACTCGAAACTCGCGCAGTACGAGACGATCAAGAGATTTGCGCTGCTCGATCACGATTTCACGTTCGACGGCGGGCAGCTTACGTACACGCTGAAGCTCAAGCGCCGCGTGATTGCGGAGCGCTATGCAAAAATCATCGAAGATTTGTATGCGGAGGCGCCGCAGGAACGTAGCGGGGTTTAGTAGCACAGGCTTCAGCCTGTGGGTTTTAGTCCATGCAAGGCCAAAACCCCACAGGCTGAAGCCTGTGCTACTTTGCCGGAGCGAGTTACAATCAATCGAGGAGATGGAAGATGAGCGATGAACTGGTGATAGCAGGGCGCGCGTTTCGTTCGCGCCTCATTGTTGGCACGGGAAAATACCGCAGCTTTCAGGAAATGACTCGCGCGCATGTGGCTTCCGGCGCGGACATGGTAACGGTGGCCGTGCGGCGCGTGAACCTCACCGATCGAACGAAGGAATCGCTGCTCGACTACATCGACCGCGAAAAGATTTTCATTCTGCCCAACACGGCTGGATGTTACTCGGCGGACGAAGCCATTCGCACCGCGCGCCTGGGCAGGGAGGTGGGCCTATCGAACTGGGTGAAGCTGGAAGTGATCGGCGACCAGCAGACGTTGTTCCCGGACACGGAGGAACTCGTTCGCGCGACGCAGCTCCTGGTGAAAGAAGGATTCGTCGTGCTGCCCTATACGAATGATGATTTGGTGGTTGCGCGCAAGCTGATCGATGCGGGCGCCGCGGCCGTGATGCCGCTCGGCGCGCCGATCGGTTCCGGCATGGGAATTCAGAACCATGCGAATCTGCGCATCCTGCGGGAGCGCATCACGGAAGTGCCCATGATTGTGGACGCGGGCGTGGGCACGGCATCGGACGCAGCCGTCGCGATGGAACTGGGCGCGGACGGAATTTTGATGAACACGGCGATTGCCGAGGCGCAAGACGCGGTCGTGATGGCCGAGGCGATGCGCGAAGCGGTGTCGGCAGGGCGCAAGGCGTTTCTTGCAGGGCGCATGCCGAAAAAACTCTACGCTTCGGCGTCGAGTCCGCTTTCTGGAGTGGTGCGATAAGGGTCTTGCCGAAAAATGGAGATTCGACGCTCGTTTCAATCCGCCAGGCGGGCTAACTGCTCCTACGTATTCGCGGGTCGGCAAAACCGACCGCGCATGCCAGGTGATTCCTTTGGATTCAGTCCTTTGAGTTCGGAGAATAACTTGTCGTAAGTCTCTTTGGTGCGAGCAACCACCACCCAATACTCATCGTGGCTAATACGAACAAAGAAATCATTCCTGGCATAAGGAACGACATAGGCGTCCCAACCGTATACGAAACAAGGTACAAGGAAAGCCGTTAGGTCAACAAGTTCGTCATCTCTGAAGAAGTGCCCGCTGGCGGTTTGCAGTGGGCGGTTCTCACCGTAGCCCTGCCTCATCTTCTCAATCAGCTTCCATCCTGACTTCTCCAATTGAGGGCTGCCGATTGTTGAAAGTGTGATCCACAGGAGGGCTCCATAAAACAGCGATTCTTCGCTTATTCCCAGCATCGACGCAACCCTTGCGAAATGGGTAATTTTCAATGGGGTCTCGGGGAACCTTAACTCGAAGCAGTCCGCACCCGGGTCTGCGTAATACAGTGCTGTACCGTCCGCCCGTATGCCATGGTTCCATTCGTTCTCCGCAAGCCACTTCACGATTTCAGCATCGGTAGCCACCTGCATCGCTTCTCCCGTCAGTTCAATTCTATGTGAATGATTATGCACGAGGAGTTACTATGAAAACGAGTAGCAAACTAAAGCGTGCGAAACATAACATGCCAGATGGTGTCCACCAATGCGTGCACGATGGCGGAAGTAAAAATGCTCTTCGTCTTGCGCCACGTGCGGCCATAAAATATTCCTGCAATCGTCGCGAGGATAGCGTAGCGCCAGTTTGGGAAGACGCCGTTGTTGGTGATGTGTGCGAGGCCGAAAACAGCGGAGGCACTGATCCAACCGCCGGTCTCGCTTGAAAACGTGCGCGAGAGGGAACTCTGCAATAAGCCGCGGAATAACAATTCTTCAGGCCATGCCGTCAGCAGGAAAATGGAAATGGCATCGGCGGGCAAGGATTTCCAGTGAGCTTGAGCGGGGTCGAATTTGATGAAGTGCAATGCCGTTCCGAGTGGGATCACTATTATGGCGAGCAATGTGAAGTGGAACAGGACGGATAAAAGCGCGTCGCGCCCCCAGACGATGTTGTAGCCGACGCCCTCGAATTGGCGCACGAAGAGGAAGGTGGCCAGCGCCACGCTAATGGCGAGGAGCATCGTGGCCGCGTAGCCGATTGTCGGTCCGCCGAAAGACCAGAGGACATTGAGCAATCGCATCTTTAAGGGGAGAAAAATTGCGAGCATCGCGACATAGTCTTGCCACGCGCCCGCTTTCGCTGTGCCGGCGGAAATCGTGAGGAGGACGGGCGCCAAAGTGTAAGCGGCAGCATACGCGACACGCCACCAGGTGAAACTATTTGTTCCCGCCAGATAAATCAGGTATGCAAGAAATGGCACTACGGCAATCAGGACGCCGCGATGTGAGCCGGCGCGGCGCGCAAATCGTTCACCAAGATTTCCGGCGGCAAAGAGCAACTGGATCGCAAGAAAAAAGGCCAGCACGCACAGTGTGACCGCGTAGGCGCGCCCGCTGTATCCGTGCCAAGCGCCGTAGACGGCCGCTCCAGCGACGGCTGCTGCCCACAAGGCGAGCGCGGTCCAAACAGATAGTTGGCGTTCCCCGGGCATGGCAGGATAGTGTATCGCACTGATTGATGACGCCGATGGCCGAGAAGACTACCAAGCGAATTGCCTACATCGACTGGTTGAGGGGACTCGCGTGCCTCGTGATGTTTCAGACGCATTGCTACGATTCCTGGCTCGGCGGCGCCGCTCGTGACGGCGGATTCTTCAAGCTGTCTCAGCTTGGCGGCACGTTACCCGCGCCACTTTTTCTTTTTCTTGCGGGCATCTCCTTCGCGCTGGTCACGGACAAACTTCGACAGAAGGGCGTGTCCGCAGACGAAATCGCCCGCACGACGATTTTGCGCGGCGGGGAAATCTTTCTTCTCGGCCTGCTCTTCCGTCTGCAGGAATTTCTGCTCGGCCAGCCCTGGGCGCCGTGGACGGATTTGCTGCGCGTGGACGTGCTGAACGTGATTGGAGTCTCGCTCATGATGATGGGCGTCGCCTGCCGGATCGCCGCGGCGGGCGGAGGCATCTCGGACCCGCGCCAGTTACGGCGAGCGACGATCATGACGGCGGTCATTTGCGCGGCTGCAATCGCGGTTCTTACCCCGCCGCTGTGGACCAGTTGGCGTCCCCACTCGCTCGCATGGTGGCTCCAGTCCTACATCAACGGCGTTCACACGTTTGACAAGCCGCAACCCTGGCTGTTCCCCATTTTTCCGTGGGCCGCGTTCGCGTTTGCAGGATTGGCGATTGGATCTCTTTTGTTATCCGAAAAGGCCCGGAAAAGTGAAGCGCTCGCGCTGGCGGTGGCTGGAGTGAGCGGGGCTGCGCTCATCGCGTTGGGATTGTGGCTCGATGCGCGTCCCGTGCACCTTTACGGCGCTTATGATTTCTGGCACACCAGCCCGAATTTCTTTTTGGTTCGCGTGGGAATCGTCATGATCATTCTCTTTTTGGCTTACGCATGGTGCCGTTGGGGAGCAGGGGAGTGGGGCTTCAGTCCGCTGATCGAAATGGGTAAGTGCTCGCTGCTGGTCTACTGGGTGCACATCGAATTCGTTTACGGCGGGCTTTCGATTGTGCCCAAGCATCGCGTGGGGATTGGGACGGCAACGCTTGGGTTGATTGCCATTTTTGTGGCGATGACGGTGCTCGCGATGATTCGCAACCGGTTTCCCAAATGGAAGCCGCAAATGTTGGCATTGTTTCGGGGTGCGGCGCGGACATAGCCGATGGATGTTGTAGTCGAACAGGCGAGCAGCTAAAAAAACCTCGTTTTGTCATTCCGAGGTCGCCGCGGCGACCTCGGAATGACAAAAATTCAAGATTGTACGAATTTATTTTTGCGTGTCGCCGGGCTTGGCCGTGTCGGGGAGCTTAAAAATCATTTCGCCGGGACGCGCGAGGCCCATTTCTTCCCGCGCGATGCGCTCGATGGACTTGGGATCGGTCTTCAGCGAGTTGACTTGCTCGGTCAATGATTTGTTTTGGTCGTTCATCTTGCCGATCTGCTCGCGGATCTGTTCGATTTCCATCTGCGTTCGGCGCATGGCGATGAACCCGTGCGGCCCGAAAACGTCGTGCACCAGCAGGGCGAAGAGCGCGAGTCCCAGAATCTGCCGCATGTGTCGCCGCAAATACGCGCCGGCATCGCTCGGAGAAATATCGCCAAATTGTTTCAGCGTCATCGTGCCTTCGCTTCCTGCGTGGAGTCCATCACCCAGGCCTCCGTTTCGTCTGCGATTTTCGAGGACTCCTTGAGCGTCGCGGCCTCGGTGTAAACGCGCATCAGCGGCTCGGTGCCCGATAGCCGCAAGAGGACCCACGATCCGTCGGCGAATTCCATTTTCACGCCGTCGGTGCGGTCCAGGTTCTTGACGCGCCGCCCCAGAAACGTGGGGAAGTCGGCCTTGAGCCGATTTACCGCTTTCAATTTTAAATCGTCCGGCAGGTGAAGATTCGCGCGCTGCGGCCAGAATTCGCGGCCCACTCGCTTGAACAGCGCGCGCAACTGCTCCGCCAGCGAAGCGCGCCGGACGGCGATCATTTCCGCGACGAGCAGGCAGGCGAGGATACCGTCTTTTTCCGGCACGTGGCCGCGGATCGTCAATCCCGCGCTTTCCTCTCCTCCGATCGCGATCTTGTCCTGCTCGATGAGTTTGCCGATGTACTTGAATCCCACGGGAGTCTGAACCACCGTAGTGCCATGAAGTTGAGCGACTGCGTCCATCAGGTGTGAAGTGGCCACGCTGCGCGCCGCGGGCATTTTCCATCCGCGCGTTTCGACGAGGTAATCGTAGAGCAGGCCGAGGATGTGATTCGGCTGCATCCAGGTCCCGTCGGAATCGAGGATGCCGAAGCGGTCGGCGTCGCCGTCGGTGGCAAGTCCCACCGCCGCTTTTTTCGCGAGCACGGCTTCGCGCAAGGGCTGTAGATTCTCGTCGGAGACGTCGGGCCCCGAGCCGTCGAAGAGCACGTCCCGGTCAGTGCGCAGAGCCTGGACATCGACGCCATGCGCCGAGAGGGCCCGATCCAGGTATCCGGCGCCGCATCCGTGCAGCGCGTCAGTCACGACGCTCAATTTCGCGGCGCCAAGCGATTTGAAATTCACGAGCTGCGCGATACGATCGAGATAGAAATTCCGAGGATCGATTTTCTCAAATGGCTTGTCGCTCGGCTTGGCGGGGGCTCGCTCGCCAATTTTTACAGCGCGCGCTTCGATATCGTGAGTAACTTCGGGAAGCGCTGGCCCGCCTTCGGGGCCGGTGAATTTCAGGCCTTGATATTCGGCAGGGTTGTGGCTGGCAGTAAAATTGATGGCCCCGTCTATCTTACGACGCAGGATTTCGTGGGCGATCACGGGCGTCGGCGTGGGCCCGTCGCACAATAATGCGTTAATGCCATACTCGCGAAGAATTTCCGCGGCCGTGCGCGTGAATTCCTCGGCGAAAAACCGCGTGTCGTGGCCGACAATTAGTGTCGCGTGCGCGTTGCGGCTGCGGACGTGCTCCGCGATCGCCGCCGTGGCGAGGCGAACATTCGCGAAAGTAAAATCTTCCGCGATGATCGCGCGCCAGCCCGAAGTTCCAAATTTGATCGTCGCCGTCATTTTATAAATAAAATGTTTTCCGCCTCGGGCAGGTATTGTAGCCTGCCATGCAAGCGGGAGACATCAGGGAAATACCGGAGGCGAGAAAGAGTAACGGGGCGGGAGGATTTCTTGACCGACAAATATATGGTTCTGGTGACCTGCGCAAATGCCGCGGAAGCCAGGCGCATCGCGCGCACTGTCGTCGAAGAGCGCCTTGCCGCGTGCGTGAACATCCTGCCCGGAGCAGTCACTTCCATTTATCGCTGGAAGGGGAAAGTGGAGTCCGCGAGGGAATGGCTGCTGCTCATCAAGACGTCGCGAAAACGGCTGGCGAAGTTGCAGGCAGCCGTCGAGCGGCTCCACTCCTACGATGTCCCCGAATTTATCGCGCTGCCGATTGCGGCGGGATCGCGCGCCTACCTCGCGTGGCTTGAGTAGAACAGGCTTCAGCCTGTTGGTTTTTGTGATGGCGTAAGACAATCAAAACCGACAGGCTGAAGCCTGTCCTACTGGTCAGATCTTCCGCAGAGCCTGATCGAGGTCGTTAATCAAATCTTCCACGTCTTCAATTCCGACAGAGATGCGTATCAGCCCGTCCGTGATGCCGATCCGCTGGCGTACTTCGGCTGGGACCGAGGAATGCGTCATCGTAGCCGGATGCGAGATGAGCGTCTCCACTCCTCCTAGGCTTTCCGCAAGAGAACACAGCTTCAAGTGATTGAGAACGGTGCGCGCATTTTCCAGGGTGACGACGTCGAAGGAAATCATGGCGCCGAATCCGCGCTGCTGGCGCACGGCCACGTCATGCTGAGGGTGCGAAGGCAACCCGGGGTAGAGGACGCGTTTCACGCGTGGATGGTCTTCGAGGAAGCGCGCGACCGCCCGGCCGTTGGCGTCGTGCTGCTTCATGCGCACGGCCAGCGTTTTGATTCCGCGCGACACGAGAAAGCAATCCATCGGCGCGAGGCCCGCGCCAGTGGAGCGCTGCAGGAAGTAGATTTTCTCCGCGTCGGCGGGGCGCGTCAGAATGACGGAGCCGCCCACGGCGTCGCTGTGCCCGTTCAAATATTTCGTCATCGAGTGGACGACGATGTGCGCTCCCAAGGCGATGGGCGATTGCAGGTAGGGGCTCAAGAAGGTGTTATCGACGACGAGGGTGGCGTTGCGTGCCGCGGAAATCCTGGCGATCGCGGCAATGTCGGTGACGCACATGGTCGGATTCGTGGGGGTCTCGACGTAAATCATTTTGGTGTTGGGCTTGACGGCTTTCTCTACGCGCTCAGCCGAGGAGGTATCCACAAAACTGAATTCCAAACCCCATTGCACCAGGAACTGCGTGGTGAGGCGGATTACGCCACCGTAGACTGCCTCGGAGATGATGGCGTGATCGCCCGGCCTGAGGAGACGCAAAACAGAGTCGATGGCAGCCATGCCGGAGGTGAAGACGAACGCCGCACTGCCGCCTTCCAGCTTGGCCACGGTCCGCTCGAGAGCGCGGCGATTCGGGTGCGACGTCCTCGCATAGTCGTAACCCTTGTTTTTCCCGAGCTCTTCCTGGACGTAGGTCGAAGTCTGATAGATCGGCGCGACAATGGCCCCGGTCGACGGATCGGGCTCCTGGCCCACATGAATGGCATCGGTTGCGAATCCCATGAACAAATCTCCTTGAGGTTGGCCGCGGTCGCCTGCCGTTGGCCAAAATTTTCTCGTTTGGTGCGAATGTCTACGGGTTTTCGGCCAAGGTTCCTGACGCTCGAGGGTTGCGCCAAATGTTCCGCGGATCGAAATTAGCTCAGGAGCGAGGCGGAGTCAATGCGATGGGCTTGCGCAATCCTGCAAAAAGGGGAAAAATGTGACTTCCGATGCTTGCCCTAGCTCTTATCGCCGGATGCCCGCAATGAGAAGTGCGTCGAGTTGCGCGAAGGCTTCGCTGCGCATGGTTTCGTTTCTGATTCTGCTGCTGGCGATGGTTGTTCACGGCCAGGATAAGGACGCGGACGGAAAAGCGAAGTCGGACGCCGCCTCAACGGATGTGCGGTTGACGATCGTCGTCACCGGTGGAGAGGACAAGAAGCCGATAGACAGCGCCAGCGTTTACATCCGGTACGTGGAAGAGCACAAGCACGGCAAGGACAAGAAGATCGAGATGAATTTGAAGACAAACCAGTCCGGCGTATGCCACGTGCCGGTGATCCCGCCGGGAAAATTCGTGATCCAAGTGATTGCCGAGGGTTGGAAGACTTACGGCGAGTATTACGACATCAACCAGACAGAGCAGACGATCAACATCACGCTCGTACGTCCTCCCAAATGGTATTGAAGCAGGAATCGCGCCGGTTTCACTTTCCAGTTTGATTTCTCAGGCTCGAGAGTTTTTCTACGCGCCGATTGTTCCGTCCCAAAAGGAGCGTTAACGTTTCTGATCTACTCGAATTTGTGAAAAAAAGTGCTTCATCTTTGTGCAAACAGCATCAAGCGCCGTGTTTAGCGCGGCCTACGCGCTTTTGATTCCCCTTTTCCACACACTTTTCAACAAAACTGTTGAAAACTTCTATCACGCGAATCGAGTGGCGTTACTTTGTTTATTTCGAGCGCGGTGTTAGATTAGCAACGCGGGGAACGTGGCGCGGAATTTTGCAGATGGAAGAAAAACCATACAAAGGATTTGTGGTCTGGGACCTGTTGTGGAGCAATCTGGGCGTGCGCCCGTTGCGCTCCGCGCTGAGCGTCGCGGCGCTCGCTCTTCAAGTGTTTCTCGTTCTGTTGATTGCGGGCCTGACGTCGGGCGCATTGTCCGACTGGCGCACGCGCGCCGAGGGAGTGGGCGCCGACATTATCGTGCAACCGCCCAACTCGTCCATATTCTTTGCGTTTTCAAGCGCTGTCATGCCCGAGTCTCTTTCGGAAAAAATTGCGAGCCTGCCGGGAGTCGACGAAGTGGCGCCGGTGTTCATTGTCGTCGATCAGAAAAATTTGGGAGTGGTCTACGGCATTGATTACGACCGGTTTGCCGGCCTGAGCAAGGGCTTCACGTTTCTGTCGGGCGGGCCATTCCACGAGCCGGACCAGGCCATCGCCGACGATCTCGCGGCGCAGTCTCGCAAGTTGCGCGTGGGCCAAAGGACGATGCTTCTCGGCCATCCATTCACAATCTCCGGCATCGTGCTCCACGGCAAGGGGGCGCGTTTCTTCATTCCGATCAAGACAGCGCAGGACATTGCGGGCGCCGATGGCCGAGCGTCGATGTTTTACGTGCGCAGCAAGGGCGACACCGATGGCGCGCGGGACCAACTCGTCAAGCTGCTTCCGACCTACAAGATTCGTTCGATGGCCGAGTACAGCACGTTGATGAGTTCCTCCAACTTGCCGGAACTAAAGCCCTTCATTCGCTCGTTTGTCATGCTCGGCGTGGCCATCAGCTTTTTGGTCGTGCTCCTCACGATGCACACGATGGTGTTTGAGCGCACGCGGGATATTGGCGTTCTCAGGGCGCTCGGATCCTCCCGGCTGGAAGTCTGCTGGATGATTTTGGGAGAGACTTTGGTGATGGTCGCTCTGGGTGTGATCTGCGGATTGCTTTGCACCTACAGCGTCGTCGCCATTTTGCACAAGACCTCGCCCACGCTTCAAATATCGATCGAGGGTGGATGGATCGTCCGCGCGATCCTGCTGACGATTGGCGGCGCGATTGCCGGCGCTATGTATCCCGCTCTGCGCGCGGCGCAAAATGATCCGGTGGACGCCCTCGCCTATGAGTAATCTGACCTTCTGAATTTCTTCCAGCCTCGTATCTGTTTTGCACAGGCGCACGACCCGCCGCGCAAATTTTATTGCGTCCCCACGAATAATTCTGATACAAGGAACACCGGCCCACTTGTCGGAAACTTTTGCAAATGGAGATTCATCTCTACACGGAACCCGGCTGTGGTGCGTGTATCGAGGCGAAGAGCTTCCTGCAGTCACGGGGGATCTCCTTTGAAGAGCGGGACGTTCGCGCCAACCCCGAATACCTGCGTATCCTTACGGACGATCTTGACAGTTGCATCTTGCCGACACTCGTGGCAGGCGATACGATCATTACCGGCTTTGACCGGGAGGAATACCAGCGCCTGCCCGCTGCGGTTGCTCCAAAACGAAAACGGTGATCTGCTTGCGGTGTACCGAGGAAGCCCGCTGGATGCGGCCCTCGGATTTAAATGACCTTCGGAGGAGGCAAGGCTTATGAAAATGAGACAGATGCTCATCTTGCTCGGCTGGTTCGCGATGGCACTCCCTCTCGCGGCCCAGATGGGATTCGGGTCGCAGGTGCCGACTCTCAGCGGGATCTGGCGGCCGGTGGTGGGAAGCGGTGCGACCTATGAAATAACTCGGGAAGGGAAGAAGACGACCATGGACTTCGCTGTCATCGGCAAGGAAGACATGGGAGGCAAGACCGGCTATTGGGTGGAATCGTCCATTACGGACCCAAAGGCAGGCGGCGAAATTCTTGTCAAGGTCCTTGAAAGCGTCGACGGCGATTCGATTTCCTACTCAAAGTCGATCATCCAAATGCCGGGGCAGGGACCGATGGAAATGGATATGGGTATGATGAACATGGGGGCCCGGAAAACCACGCCGTCCGCGATGGCGGATTTTCGAAGCAAAGCGCAATTGGTGGGGACCGAATCGGTCACTGTTCCTGCGGGCACCTTTACTTGCGAGCACTATCACATGAAGGATGGCACCGGAGACGGTTGGATTTCCGACAAGGTGTCGCCCTGGAGCCTTGTGAAGATGCAAGAAAACGAGAGAACCACTGTTCTCGCCAAGGTAATTACCGACGCCAAGGATCGCATCACCGGCACTCCGACGAAATTCGACCCGATGCAGATGATGCGCAATCGCATGGGCCAGCAAGCCCAGTAGCTTTATCAACCGATTGGACGCGATCAGTTCCACCTCGCTGGAAAAAATTCGAAGGAGAGCTGATGCCCCCTTCCGATAGTAAATTTTATTCCGCCCGGATTCTGGAACGTCGCGATCTTTCCGGCGATCTCTGGGTGATTCGTGTGGATCCGGGCGGGGAATTCCCGTATCGAGCGGGCCAGTATGCAACTCTAGGCGTCGTCACACCCGAAAAACGTTACGAACGCGCTTATTCGATTGTTTCCGCTCCTCACGAGAAATTGCTGGAGTTTTTCATCGAACTCGTTCCGCGCGGGCAGGTTACGCCCCTGCTTCACAAACTCCAAGCGGGCGATCAAGTCAGCTTGCGAAAAGCCGCCAAAGGGAATTTCACCCTCGACCTTTCCGGTGAACGCACGAACCATCTGCTGATCGGCACGGTCACGGGCGTTTCGCCTTTTGTAGGTTACGTCCGGTCGCTCCAACACGATTGGAAGGAAAAAGAAATTCCCGGCGCGCACAAGCTTTTCATACTCGAGGGCGCCAGCCGTTCCTGGGAGTTGGGATATTCCGAGGAACTCGAAAAAGCAGCCCGTGAAGTTCCCTGGCTAACGTATGTTCCCACTGTCAGCCGGCCGTGGGAGGACAAGGAATGGCGCGGCGAAACAGGCCGCGTCGATGATTTGATCCGCAAATATACCGACATGTGGAATCTGGCGCCAGAAAATACGAAGGTTTATCTCTGCGGCCATCCCGGCATGATCGAGAATGTGAATGGGATTGTAAAGCGCCACGGTTGGCAAGAGGATTCGATCATGGAGGAAGCGTTCTTCGTTCCCCGCAACGAAACGGCAGGGTCTGAAGACTCTCAGAAAGCCGCGGCCAAGGGTTGAACCGCGTGTCGCGGATTACCAGCGTTCGTGCTTGAAGTAGATGACTCCCAGGGCCGGCATTCGTATTTGGATGGAATAGGGATGGTTGTTCCAGGGAATTGCCTCGGCGTGCACGCCGCCCAGATTGCCCACGTTGGTCCCGCCGTATTTCTCCGCGTCCGTGTTCATGATTTCGCGGTAAAAGCCCGGCTCGGGCACACCCACGCGGTAGGTATCTCGCTGAATCGGCGTAAAATTAGCGACCGTTACAATGAAGTCGCCAGGGTCCCTCGCTCGCCGGAGGAAGGAAAGGACGCTCGAATCCGCGTCCGTGCAATCGATCCATTCAAACCCGTGCCAGTCAAAATCCACCTGGTGAAGGGAAGGCTCATTCCGGTAGATCGCGTTCAGATCGGCCGTGAGAGTTTGAAGGCCACGGTGAGTATCGTATTCGAGCAGGTGCCATTCGAGACTGGTGTCCGGGTTCCATTCTCCCCGCTGGCCGAATTCGCCGCCCATGAACATCAGTTTCTTGCCGGGATGCGCGATCAGGTACCCGAAAAACAGGCGCATGTTCGCGAACTGCTGCCACAAGTCGCCGGGCATTTTGTTTATTAGCGAGGCCTTGCCGTGAACAACTTCATCATGGGAGAGCGGGAGCACAAAATTTTCCGTGAAAGCGTACAGCATCGAGAAGGTCATCCGGTTGTGGTGGTACTTCCGGTAGATCGGGTCCACGGAGAAATAACTCAGTGTGTCGTTCATCCAGCCCATATTCCATTTCAAACTGAAACCCAAACCTCCCAGGTAAGTGGGGCGGGAAACCATCGGCCACGAGGTGGACTCTTCCGCGATGGTCAGCACGCCGGGGTGGCGCGCGTACACGACCTCGTTCAATCGTTTAATGAAAGCGATGGCCGCGAGATTCTCGCGCCCGCCGAATTCATTGGGAATCCACTCGCCCTCGCGGCGCGAATAGTCGAGATATAACATGGAAGCCACGGCGTCCACGCGCAAGCCGTCGATGTGATACTTGTCGATCCAGAAGAGCGCGTTGGAGATCAGGAAATTCTGAACTTCATTGCGCCCGTAATTAAAAACCAAAGTGCCCCAGTCGGGATGGCGGCCCTGGCGCGGGTCCGCGTGCTCGTACAAATGAGTGCCGTCAAATTCGCCGAGTCCGTGGCCATCACTCGGAAAGTGGGCAGGAGTCCAGTCCAGGAACACGCCGATCCCCGCCTGATGAAACCGGTCGACAAAGGTCATGAAGTCATCGGGCGATCCGAACCGGCTGGTCGCGGCAAAATATCCAAGGGTTTGATATCCCCATGAGCCGTCGAACGGGTGTTCCATCACCGGCATGAGCTCGACGTGCGTATAGCCCATCCGCTTCAAATAAGGGATGAGCTGATCGGCCAGCTCGCCGTAGGATAGCCAGCGGCTATTCTCTTCGACCTTGCGCCGCCAGGAACCGAGATGGATCTCGTAGACGGAGATCGGCGAGGACAGCCAATCATTCCTGAATCGCCATTCGATCCAGCCCGAATCGTTCCATATGTGGTGGTCCAGGCGGGCAACGATCGAGCCGGTATTGGGCCGAAGTTCCGAGCGGAACCCGTACGGGTCGCTCTTCAATAGGGGATGCCCCCCGGACATGGGCCGAATTTCGTATTTGTAGACGGCGCCCTCCCCGAGTTCGGGGACAAACAATTCCCATACGCCCGAGGGCCCGCGATTCCGCATCGCATGCGTGCGCCCGTCCCACTGATTGAAATCTCCCACAACGCTCACGCGCATCGCGTTGGGAGCCCACACGCCGAACTGCACTCCCGCCACGCCGTCGACGACCACGGGATGCGCGCCCATCTTTTCGTATTTCTGGTAATGCGTCCCTTCGCCGATCAGATACAAATCGAAATCGGAAAGGAGGGGAGGGAATGCGTACGTGTCGTGGACCTCTCGCGCCGGCTGGCCCTCTTCCGCGACTCTCCACCGGTAGCTGTCCGCTGAAATCGGCAAGTGCGGATGGAGGGGCAAAACAGCCTCGAATAATCCTTCGGGACGTATGCGCTGGGCGGGAATTGAATCGTGACGATCTTTCAAAATAATAGAGACTTGCGCCGCTCGCGGGAAAAAGCCACGCACGACCAGGCGTTTTTCTCCGCCTTCCTCCACGATATGCGGTCCAAGCAAGCGAAACGGGTCGCGATTCTCCGCGCGCAGCAGCAGCGCGATATCGCGCTCGAACTCGCTCACCGGCTCGGTTTCGGCCGGCAGCTCTCCAGATGATGGCCTTACGACACTCAATGCAATTCCCCCCCCAGTAAAGACCTGGTCCAACGACGTATTCATTCTATCAGGGTACCGCCATAGCGGAAGGGTTCATTGGCGAATCTGGCCAAGACTGTCCCGGCCTCAAGGCGTGTTAAATGTGAGCAAAATGCTTCCTATCATGGGCATAGTTAGAAACTGTTGTTCACATTTTTTTAGCCCCCAAGCCCTAAAGCTAGCTAACATATGTAGAATCAGTGCGTTAATTGGTTACCTTTATGGCACATCGTTTGCACTGTTTTTGTACGAATGCGCTCCAGATTGCTTGCCGCAGACCTTCCGGAGACCGCTCAAACGATGGACCCGGGGTCAACTATGAGAAGCCACAAGCGACGTCTCTACAGCTCAGCTAGAGTACTCATTATGTGCGCGATAGGTCTCTTCCTCAGCGGCGCGCCGGCGCGGGCGCAAGCATCCCTTTCGGGAACCTATAAATGCGTGAGCGTCGAAATCGCTGGAAAGACGCACCATTGCTCGGCTCCTTCCATCGAAATGTATTCGGATGGGAGTTATCAGATCCTTGCCGAGCACGGCACATACGAAATCTTGAAAGGACACTGGCTGGTTCTTTCCGCTGCCAAAAATCACGGGAGGGCGCGCCTCGACGGCAACAAAATGATTATTTTTGAATTTCTCTCCGGCGGAAAGAAAAGCAAAATCACCTATCGCCGAAAATATCAGCGACCTCCAGCCTGGGTTTCCGGCTAGGACGAATTCTCCGCGAAGCAATTGCTCATAGAGATGACTCGGCCTTGGTTTATGTAACGCCCGTCTGCAGCGGGGGACGGGCATCTGCTTGATTCTTTCCTGTCACGGCTCGGCACAATAAACGATCAGTTGTTCGCCATCGAAACGCTTCAGAGAGTTACTCCACGCTGTTCCGAAATGGCACCTCTTTAACCGATTCTCTCGTATGAATTTACGCGCGTCTGTCTTGACTCATCTTCCCGCCCATTGGAATCCCAGTTGCCTTTATCCAAAGCGTGTGGCCGACGAAATAGCAGCGAATCGTCGGGCCGAACGAAGGGAACAAGGGGGGAAGATGTCAGTGACCATGTTGCAGAGCCGGGAAGTCGAAGAATCAGCGGAACAGAAATTGTGGCGCGCCGTGATCGCCACCACCGTGGAAGAATGGGTCAGCGGCCCGCTGCGCCAAAAGCGCGAAGCCGAAAAGTTTTTGTTCAGTGATAATCAGGATTATCGAACGGTCTGTTTTTCCGCGGGAATCAATCCCGAACATCTGCGAGCCCGCCTGGAAAAAATTCGCGCGCGAGAAATAAGCGAAGTGCAAGCACGCGCTTCGCGCAACTAATTTTCGCCGCTGCTGGAATTCTGCGCCTCGTTTGACGAACCACTCCGCTTCCGCTATCATGCAATCGCGGGGTGGAGCAGTCTGGTAGCTCGTCGGGCTCATAACCCGAAGGTCGTTGGTTCAAATCCAACCCCCGCAACCATCTTCTAGTTGATAAGACCGGAGTTAGCGATAAACGCTAACTCCGGTTTTTCGTTTTTGGGTGCAATTGGGTGCAAAATCCCATCTAATTCGATCGCAACGCGCACGTCATCCGCGCCCTCAACGTGTGTGTATACGTCGAGAGTGAGTGAAGAGTCGCTGTGCCCTAACCGTTGCTGGCGAAGTTTTAGCGGCACTCCCAAACGATCCATGAGCGTGCTATTGGAATGGCGGAAAGCATGCAGACCGCCCCGCGCGATCCCGAGGGAATCGAGCAGCGGATACAGCTTCCGCTTTACCAAAAGATTCGCGTCCCACGGAGTGCCGTTGCGCGTGGCAAAGAGCAGTCCCTGCTCATTCGGCGGCCATCGCTTTAGAAAATCGGCGATGTGCGCGACGAGATGAGGAGAAAGAGCGAAAGACCGTACTGCGCTTTCACTCTTCGGTGACTGAATTTTTCCCCGCCACACACTCCGGTGGATGCTGACCGCACCACGTTTCAAGTCAAAGTCACCTATTTGCAACCCGCACAACTCCCCCGCACGCATCCCCGTTTCGATGGCGAGCCAGTAGAACGTGTGCAATGGCTCGGGTACGGCCCGGAGAATGCGTTGTAGCTCTTCGAGCGAAAAGAAACGCCGCACCACGCGGGACCTCCTCGGCAAAACCACACCCGAAACTGCGTCGTGTGCGACGTAGCCCCAGGCGCGAGCCGACTTCCACAACATCTGCATCGTGGCGAAGAGATTCTTTGCGGTCTTGGGACTGGCATTGATGGATGAGACGAACCGCTGCACGTTTTCCAGTTCAATTTCACGCATCTGCAAGCGCCCAAAATATGGAACGAGATGCTTCCGAAGGTGACTTCGAATGGTGACTTGAGTTGATGGTTTGTGTTGTGTCAGCACGAGTGAATCCCAACGAAACGCGAAATCCGCAAACGTCGCGGTAGGCCGGGCACGGTAGCGAGAATCGTTGACCACCGAGAGCCGCTTTCCCAATTCTCGGAGGGCCAGCCTCTTTGTCGGGTAGTCCGACTTTGAGCCCAGCACTTCCGAGCGGTATTCACGGCGAATTCGGCCATCGATGATTACATCCTCGCGCCAGCGTCCGACCCAAACCGGATTTTTCTTGCCCCGAAAAAAAACACTGCCGTTCTGGAATCTTCGGCGAGCCAATTTACCTCCTCGCTCGCCGATCAGTTGTCCCTGGGCCGGAAGCGTAGCACAGGTACTCAAGTTGGGAACGCTAGGATTTAGTGTGCTGAGCGCCGACAAGCACCCGAAGAGTGCTGCGAACAGAAGCAAGAGCGAGGAGAAGGCTGAATCTTCTGTGCGAAGTTGATTTTCAACGCCCAGCGCAGATACACCCCCTATGCTGTCGTTACGATCTGAAAGGGAAGAGGTGCGAGTTACCGAGGGAGCGGCTTTTGCCATGGCTCAAGTCTCCAAAACCCAGAAAAGCAATCACTGGATTCAGAATTTTTTCCTTGAGCGGTAGCACGTGCCGGGAGAACCGGTGTCCCATACCTCAGGCGTGCCGGAACGCATCCCCCGGAAAGTTGGCGTCGCCGCGACAATCCGGAAAATCTACATTAAGTTAACCCCATCTTCGAAACGATGTCAATGAAGAGGTCCTTGGCGGACCGAAAAGCGTGTAGTGATTGATCCAAAATTTCGCTGTTAAGCCAACCCAATCACTGGATGGAAGTCGGAGACTGTACTGCTCGTGGTTCTAGTTTCCGTTTGGCTCCTGGTATTCCGAAATCGATTCACGATTCCTAACCATAAGAGTCCACCCCAGTTGGTTGCGTGCCTCCCCGTCGAGCCGGAGAGGAATGGTTCCAGCCCACATTCCGATAAGAGGGGTGGTCTCAATGGGTCAGTGCAACACTTGCTTGCAGTCTATCTGCCGGAGTCTGAAATCCCAAAGTTTTTCTTGGGCGCTGATTTAATCGCAGTGCCACCTCGTCGAGCTCCGCTTGAGAATACCCTGACAAGTCTGTTCTTTTAGGAAAGTACTGACGCAACAGGCCATTTGTATTTTCGTTCGAGCCGCGCTGCCAAGGGCTCTGCGGGTCACAGAAGTAGACTTTCACTTCCGTGTCCACCGTGAAGCTTTTGTGCTGGGCCATCTCTAGCCCGCGATCCCAGGTCAACGAGCGCCGCAGCGATGCGGGCAGTTTGCGAACGTGCTGACTCAGGGCGGCGACCACGGTAGCTGTATCTTTGCTGGAAACTTTGACCAGCATGGTAAATCGCGAATGACGTTCCACCAGCGTTGCAATGTGACTGTTCTTGGTGCCGCCGATGAGATCGCCTTCCCAATGGCCGGGGATGGCGCGGTCCTCGATCTCTGCGGGTCTTTCCCGGATGGAAATGGCGTCGACGATTTGACCACTGCGGTGTCCACTGTCGCGCGCGTGCCGCGAGCGGCGTATACGCCGCTGGGATCGAAGATGCTGAATCAGCTCCTTTTTCAGCACTCCGCGCACTTGAATGAACAGGCTGCGATAAATCGTCTCGTGCGACACGCGCATCCTCTCGTCCTCGGGATACTGGATCTTCAGCCATCCGGAAATCTGCTCCGGCGACCAGTCCAGGATCAGTTTACCCGCAACGATCTCCTGCAGCTTCCCGTGAATGGCCAGAAGGCACACTTTGGGCCGCAAGGCCGACTGCCAGGCTTTCTGATCAGCCTCACTGGCTCGATACAGAGGTCGCCCGCCATGGCGGGCGACCTCTCGGCTCACCGTCGAAACGGCCCGCTGCAACCCTTTGGCTATCTTACGAATCGAGGAGCCGCAAGCGATCCCTCGAGAAATGTTTTCCCGCTCCGCCAGCGTGAGCGCTAGCGACGAGCGCCGACGCACTGCCGGAGCAATCCCGCCATGCTGCGCCAACATAAATTGAATGGATACATGGTCCTTGCCGAAGGCTCGCCCAATCTCGTGCAACGACTGTCCTGCCTTCCAACGACTCCACATCTCAGTCCTCTGCATCTCCGAAAGCCTCACTCGTCTCCGTTGCGTCATAAACACCACCTTTTAGAGAAAAGATTTATAGCAGATGGTGTTGCATCGACCGGTTGAGCCGGCAGGACTTACCAGGACTTGGCTCTACTTCAACGGCAGCGCGTGGTTATGAGGGCAAGCCGATGAGCCATGCTTCACATTTGAAGTCGCCGCCAAGCGCAATACAATCTCGCGCAAAACGTTCGGTGAACCTTAACTGGGTGGGAAGCTCGATGGTGAACCGTAATGCCTCTTCAGCCCGCTCAAGAACGGTGCTATTTGCTCAATGTTGAAGTGTGGCGCACAACGTCGAGGACTTCGGAGGTCTGCCACTCGTTGCCGGGCCACATTTCTGCCACGGTTCCATCCGCAGCCAGCAAGACTGTATTCAGGCTATGCGAGATCAGGCTGTTTTGTTCGGAGTAGTCTAAGCCAAAATCCGCTACAAGCTTTTGAAGGTCTGCGGGCGTGGTGGAAACGAAATCCCAATGTTGAAATCCCGCGGGGTCATGGCCAATGTACTTCAGTCCATATTCCCGCAGCACCGCGGGCTTGTCGTAGTCCGGATCTAGGCTGATGGAGATTAGATGCGTGCTCTTATACTCTTCCGCATTCTTCGCCAGCTCGCTTTGAATCGCCGCAAACCGACTGCTGAGTAGCGGGCAAAAATCGGGGAAAGGGCATCGGGTATAAATGAACGTCAGAAGAACAACCTCCCCCTTGAACCGGCCGAAGTGGATTGTCTTTCCATCCTGATTGATCATCGGTATGTCGGATACTCTTTCCCCGATCATAAGGACATGAGAAGCGCCGGTGTCGCCAGATACGCGAGGCGCTCCTTTCCCAGTCACGATAATCCTCTCAAGCCAAAACTTGTTTCCTGGAGCAACGATTACCTCCGCTCGTATGATGTCTGAGGGCTCGACTTTTCCAAATCCCTCGGGATCTTTCACGTCATAGGGCATCGTCATTGCCGGCATAAATCCGGGGATGTTGTCATTGTCGATGATGAGTTGCTGGGTGGCGGGTTGTTTACTGAGGACGCGTCCCGTCAAGGTGTAAGTGGTCGGCGAATTCCTACAGCTTGCTAGCAGTAAGGAAAAGCACAGTAAAGAAATGGAAGCGATCGAGCCAGATTTGATTTGTATCGTCACGGTGATCCTCCAGTTTTTCCTCTCTGGAATCGCTTTATGAGGAATTTATCGGGAGATGGTCTCGGCCCTTCGAACAGTCAAGTTTTTCCAAAAATGATCCATTATCAATAATGGAACCGGTAACGGAGCTCCACGAAAACTTCCCGTGGATAGCTCCAGTGGAATCCGCCAAAGGTCAAACTGTCATCCAGCATTACACGGCGGTTTCCCAAGTTCAGCCCGTTTAGGGAAATGGTGAAATTTTCGCCGAAATTCTTACCAACGGTTAGATCAACCGTCGTATGCGCGGGCAAGTAATCCAGAGCAGAGCAACAGGGAGCAACTCCCGTCTTGGCTGGACCGTTGCCATTGCTGAAGCCTGAGCCGTAGGACACATTGCCCGATGCAAAACTTCTCCACGGAAGGGTAAAGTAGGCACCCACGTTGAGAGTGTTGCGCTGGTCGTGATCCAATGGGCTGTAATCGGAGGACGGGGTATTGTCTGTGGGGATAAGTCCGCCTGTGATGTTTCCCCTGGCTTCAGCAATCTGATTGGAATAGGCCAGATGCAATCGTGCTCTCTTCCAAAGCTGCGGTGATTGCAGGGTCAACTCCCATCCGCGGATCAGCGCCTCTGTCAGCGTGACCGGAATGAAGACGTTGGATTCTCCTAAATTATTGTGATCGAAAAAATTGTTCGCACGGGTGTGGAACGTGTCGGCTTCGAGGGCCCAGCCCTTGTAAGGGATGTTTACGCCAAATTGATATTCTTCATCCCGTTCGCCTTGCAAGGAACCAAAGCTATAACCTTGCCCACTCGCGGCATTCACTAACGCAGGTCCGGAGAATGTGAGTAAGGGCGGGGCCTGGTAGAAATGTCCGTAGAAGCCCTGAAATACCCAGTTGATCTTCGGAATACGGAGCGATACTCCGGCGCGGGGGCTGGTCGCGTTTTCAGAAATTCCGCCTGAGAAGAACGATTCCCTCACGCCCCCGCTGAGGGTTAGCCACGAAGTCGCCTTGAATTTGTCTTCCAACCAGAATTCCTGCAAATTTCCACCGATGATCTCCCGGTCCGGCAATAGATTTGGGGCGCTGCCATCGGTATAGGTGATGGCGAAGAGTTGGTTGTCATGCTGGTAGAAGCCATAGTACCCGGCACTGATGCTGTTTCTCGCCACTGTCGCGCTGAATGTGACCTGCGCCCCTGCATAAACGGAGGCACGATTGTTGGTTGTGTCGGTGGGGAAGTCGTCCGGGTTGCCGTCGTAGTCCGCGCTGTTGTAGTGAAAGAAGGGGGAAACGGTCAGCAGGGCATTAGGGTTGATGGTCCGAACCCAGGAGAAATTTAAAAAAGTATCCGCTTCATGCTGGCCATCAAATTGGTAAATGCTCGCCTGAGGATTGCCATTACTATCGACACAGGTGGAAGGCGGCGAACAGGGCGCGATGGAAATCGCTCCTGGAACACCAGGAATTTCGGTAATCACGCCCGGCGAAACGGGAATCTGATAATAGTCCCTGCGAGAAGATATGATGAATCGCAATTGGTTCTTCGGGTCCACGTTGAATATCAGCGAACCAAAACCGCCGAAGCCGTTTTCCGCGTCATGAAGTACCGCGGGCGTCGGCGGCTGGAGTCCAAGATTGCTTCGATTTCCACTGAGGCTGCCGTAGTAGGCAAACCGCTGCGTGTGCCCGCCGCAATTGATCTGGTCATTTGTCTGATAGAAATTTCCGAAGCTTGTGACGAGATCGCATTCTTTGTTGAATTCAAAACCGGTTCGCGGCACGACGTTAAAGACGCCATAGGTTCGGTCTCCGTAGTCCGCGTCATAGCTTCCTCTCTGCACTTCCATATAATCGATGTCCTTGGGATCGAACTGCGGCCCCACATTGCTGGCGATATTTGTGTTCGGGACAGGCACGCCGTCCACCAGCCAACTCACCTGGTGCCCGCCGCGGATATGAAGCTGATCGTGCGTTACGTACGAACCGGGGACGTACTCCGTGATGATGGACAAGCTGTTGGTGCGGTCGGCCCCCGGCGTATCTTGAATGGTCTGGCGGCTGAGTAGAGTTGTGGGCGTGACTGAATCAAGACCAGCGGTGACGGGCTCCCCGGTGACCACCGTTTTTTCTGAAATACCGGCCAACTCCAATTGGAAGTGCAAAACGGGGCTCGAACCGGAGGCAACCACGACGCTCTGCGCCGCCGTCTGAAAATTCGCAACGGTTACGGTAACCGTATATTCGCCGAGCGGCACGGCGCCGAAATCGAATTCGCCGTCTCCATTCGTTTTCTGGTGTTGCACCCATTCGGAATGTTGCGCCTTTAAATCCACTGCTGCGTCTTGAATGGGCCGGTGCTGCGGATCATGGACGATGCCGTGCACGGTCCCGAAAATCTCTGCTTGCGTCGGTGCAGAAATAATCGTCAATGCACAAACAGCGAGAATTAATATTGCTGTCGTGTAGACCAAACGCGTATTGAGATTCATTGGCTCCCTCGCTAGAAATGAAATTCCGAACCACGCCACAGGGTCAGTATCTCTGTACGGCGGAAGTCACTTTCTGAATGTGGCTGTCTATTTAGCTTGGAAGCGTGCGGGGAGGAGGAGTCAACGGAATACTTACGATGAACGGAAAGAATTGGGCCGCCCGGATTCGTAGGGGTTCCGCGCTCGCTGGATAGCGCACTGCAAGGGGCGCTACGAGCACAAACAGCGCAGTTCCCATGACCGCATTCGATGCGGCATCACACGCACGCATCGAACAATCTCTGCTTCCGGGGATGCCCTTTGAATCGCAATTCTTCTTGTCCTTCTGGAGGTCGCTCATCTGGCGATGGTGCAGAGGGCAATACGCCGTATTACAGCATGTGGGCAAGTTGGAAGCCGATAGCGATTCGGCAAGGGTAGGAACGCTGGCAACCAGCAGCGCCATCAGCGCCGTGACAGCCAAGAACTTTCTCGCAATTTGCCGCAGTTTCATGCAGGTTCGTCAACCCACAATACTCTCGTTCCACGGCCTGATGCAACTGTCTAGGCGGAATGTCACCAGCGACCGACTTGACCAGGAATTTCCAATTTAACCCTCTGGCTAGCGTAGCCTAATGCTTTTTCTACCCTCGACACCACGAATTTCCCGTATGAGCGGGGCCTAGAAGAGATCGCGAGATTCTGGCGGCTAAGTCCTGTGAAACGGGATTATCGGAATGTGGGAATCCGCCCAATGATGCCCAAAAGCCACATTCCGATAAGAGGACTGGTAAGTATCCCTTGACATCAAGTAAGCCCTCTGCTATGCTGTTTGCATTATGAAAGTCAAACAGCACATCCCAAAGCATCTACGCTTCACTTTGCAGGACTTCGCTAAGAAGTTCCCCAACGATAATGCGTGTCTCGAATACCTCAAGGAAAAGCGTTGGCCCGGTGGCATGGCTTGGTGTGTCCGATGCGGCAAGGATCGCAAGCATCATCGCGTGACTGGCCGACCTGCCTATGCGTGCGATTACTGCGCCAAGATGATTTCTCCAATGGCTGGAACTATCTTCGAGAAGTCCAGCACTCCGCTTAAGACTTGGTTTTACGCAATGTATCTCATGGGATCGACACGTTGCGGCATCTCGGCAAAGCAGATTCAGCGTGAGACTGGCGTTACCTACAAAACCGCGTGGCGTATGTTCAAGCAGATTCGCTCGATTCTCTCGGACGGTGACATGCAACTGGAGGGGCCGACGGTCGAGGTAGACGAAACCTATTTTGGCGGCAAGCGCAAGTACGGCACTGGCCGACCGATGCGCGGCGATAAGACCAAGATTCCTATTGTCGGGATCGCACAGCGTGGCGGCAAGGTAGTAGCTCGCGTCGTGCCGAGCGTTGACAAGCCATCGCTACTCGGCACAATCCAGAAGCACGTCACTCCGGGCAGCGTGATCTACACAGACGAATATCCGGCGTATCAGGGAATCAAGTATCTGTGGAAGGATGGCAAACCTGCTGGTTATCGCCATTTCCAGATTCGCCACAAGGATCGCGTGTACGTTCGCGGGCACATTCATACTAACAGCGTCGAAGGCTTCTGGAGTCTAGTCAAGCGCGGGATCGGTGGCGTCTACCACAGCGTTTCGCCGGAATACTTGCAAACCTATCTCGATGAGTATACTTTCAGATTCAATCGCAGGCATGAAGGCAATCAGCAGTTTAATGCGATTTTGGAGAGGGTTTGCGAGCGGGCGTCTTAGCTGCCCGCTCTATCATTTTATCGAAGGCTGAAAAACTGAACGGCTGCATGCGCTCCTTAGTCTTGGCCGACGGGGTAAGCGTCTTGCGCGTTCGCGTATCGTCTTTCTCGTTGCGCTCCATTACAGAATGGAGTGTGGCGCAGTGCTCTGCAAAAGTCAAATAGGCATACCCGAGAATTTTGTGTATCTCGCATACATCGACGATGCTGGAACCGATGAGCACAGCCCAGTTGTCATGTGCGGTGCCGTAATCGTTTTCCCAGAAGCATTCGGTCATCTTGAAAACCTGCATGGAACCGCTATCACTCAGATGATCGCTATTAACGAGATAGAGGATAAGTTTAAAGAATTCAAAGCTTCGGAGCTTTATAACGGTACAGGGCCATTTGCAGGAATTGACGAAAAGCAGAGATTTCAAGCTATCAGGGTTTTGCTGACAGCCTTGAATATGAAGAAATTTCCCTATATTTATGCCGCGATTGATAGAAAAAAACTCATACACAGTCCGATGGGTTCCGCACAACCGTTTGATGTCGCTTTCAGATTTTGCGCGTTAGGGGTAGAGGAGTGGGCTAGGAATATGCACCCACAGGAACCTGGAACACTGAGGGTTGATCTCAAAGACTTTTATCTGATGATCTTGGACGATACAGAAAACAAGCATCTGAAAGATCAATTACGCACTACCTACCGATTGCTACGTACCGCTCGCGCCTATCTTAATCCATCCATCAATCGCCTGTGGCACGCCCATGATGATATGTACTTTGGAGATTCTAGATCATCAATAGGTATTCAGATGGCTGACTTGTGCAACTACTTCATGTGGCGTAGATTGCTGAACAAAGATGGCGGAGAAGAATTTTACGAGATGTTTTCTGAGCAGGCCATATGCGCCAAACCAGAACCAGAATGGTCAACTTATCGTGGCCTCTTTAGAACACACGAATAGGACCTTGCATGGCAAACAAATTTGAATATAAATTCATCTACGGAGCGGACGATGAGATTGTGAAGAAACTTGCGGAAGCCACTAAGGATGGATGGAAACCAATTCTGCTATCCTCAGTGCTGACTGGCTTGGTTGTGCGCTCGAATATCATTCTGGAAAGAGTCACCAAAGACTGATTCCAAAAGAGCCTGACTCTCCCCTACATAGGCGTGGGCGATCTGCCCTGCGCGCACTAAAGCCTTGACCTTCTCAGTCACAGTGACATCTTCAGAGCGGATCGCTTCAAATAGTTTCTCAACTAGTGCATCGTGCATGAGTCTATTAAAACATGCTTGTCAATAGTTGCAAGCCTGCCTGTCACAACCTAACCTTACCACGTTACTTGACGTGCGGGGATACTTACCAGAGGACTTATCAGGACTTGGCAGGGCATCAATAGAGCAGCATCCCGTTCTAACACGGGTTGCGCTCGGATTCAGGTACTAGACGTACTATTAAGTAGTAATAATAAAACGATAATAGGGTGACCCTTTCGAGTGTTACAATCACAAAATTAAAGACGAGACTGGTAAGAGGCGGTCGAAGCATTCTTATTGGGGCGTCAGCGGTCTTGACTCGGCATTGAGTGACAGGCAGAGACGTAACATATGCATTCTTTTTTTCAGACTCTATATTGGATTGCCGTCGGTGCGATAGCAGTTTGGTGGGTGATGCGTTCATTGACTGCCCGACGGCGTCAAGAGAGACTCGCTGCAATCGTGAGCTTATTTGATCCCGGAACTGCTGAAATGAGGAAAAAGGAACTCATTCCGGGGCAATCCAAACAGTCCTCGGTCTATGGGCTTTTCCACGGACGGCCAGCGTCGGTTTCAATTCAATCCGGCTTCCCCAGTACTTTTCAAGTCCGCGCAGCAGGTCGTTTTTACCTACCGTTCGAAGTAAGTACAAAGGCGTATCGCAACCTTGATGCCATTCGAAGTCGTCTGAAAAACTCAGGACGGTTTTGGTTTCTTCTCTATACCTTATTTTTCTTCGATTCATTTACCGGATACAATATTTCACTTTGGAAAATGATTGGAGCCTTTTCACTCTTTTATCTCGTCTTGGCCGGTTTGATCACCAGTTATGGGAAATGGATGGGCTACTTTGACGGTCCCAAGGAACCTAGGTGGGAAGTATCTTTTCCCGGCTCGATCCCTTTGCAATACGCGTCTTACACTCCTGCTAGAGTTCGTCCCGTGATAGATCGACCTGAAATCCGGGAGTCCATTGCACATCTGATCGACAGGCGACACCTTGGGCATCTGCGTTCACCCGGTCAATTCGGAATCCCTCGGAAATCCGGGGGATGGGATAACTCAGTTGAAGCGAACTACATGTACCGAGAAAAATTGCTCCATCGGGACAGCGTACAGGGAGTCTTAACTGATCTCTCTGCACTCTGCGCCAACATCGAGCAAATAGAACCCTCCAGTGAATAACGTGGTGCCCCAGAACCCCTACCTTTGTAAGGCCCAGCTTTCACTATGGCGGGCTTGCAATTGAGCCAAGTCCTGTGAAACGGGATTACCGGAATGTGGCTTTAGATCGCATTGTAGGTCGGCGGTCTGGAGGCCGCTGACCGATGAAGAAGAAACCATGTCGCTGGAAGCCCAAGCGAGTGCTTCGGCTGCCAGATCTGGATCATTCCAAGACAGCCGTCTTAAATACTCTAGGTTCGCAAGAATCCCAACGATCCTATCGATTCGCGATCGAAGACTTCATTGCTTGGTATTGCTCGGAGCCAAGGCTTGCTTTCAACAAGACCGTCGTTCTCCGGTACCGATTACAACTCGAAGCTCACCACCTGTCCGCATCCACGATCAATGTTCGTCTGGCCGCGGTTCGTCGCCTCGCCTACGAAGCTGCCGATAGCGGATTGCTCAGCCCTGAACTTGCTGCCAGCATTCGGCGGGTTAAGGGACCGAAGATACTCGGGGTCCGGCTCGGAAACTGGCTGACCGCAACTCAAGGAAAAGCGCTTCTCAGCGTTCCTGCTGCAAGCTCGGTCCGGGGCAAGCGAGACTTTGCGATGTTGGCACTACTACTCGGTTGCGGTCTCAGACGGTCTGAGCTGGTTCATTTGACGATGGAGCAATTACAGCAAAGAGAGGAACACTGGGCGATTATCGACTTGGTCGGCAAAGGCGGGCATGTGCGAACCGTTCCGATTCCAGCGTGGGTTAAGAAGGCCATCGACATCTGGTCCACGACCGCGAACATCAACAGTGGGAAGCTGTTCCGATGTGTGAACAAAACGGGTTCCATTTGGGGTCGAGGAATCACCGAAAAAGTCGTCTGGTGCATGGTTCGGGAGTGCGCCTCAAAGGCCAAGCTCGAAAGATTGGCGCCGCACGATTTAAGGCGTACCTGTGCGCGGCTCTGCCACGAGTCGGGCGGCGAGCTGGAGCAGATTCAGTTCTTGCTAGGGCACGTCAGCGTGCAAACGACCGAGCGTTACTTGGGTTGCAAACAACGACTGCGAGAAGCGGTCAATGACAAGATCGGTCTTGAAACCTTGTGAGCCTGGCCCAGCGTTTTATGCCGGGCCAGGCTCCCTACATGAGGCCCTCTTCTAGGGGCTTGATTCGCATTTTCCAGTGTGCGACGCCTCGTTAGGCGAATGTGCGCGTGCCAGGATGGCTGGACCGAAGCGCTCTCACGACATACCAAGCAAGAGCGTAGTAGCATGGTCACTAAGAAGGGAGTGAAGGAAATGGACGATGACATACTTAAAGAACTTCGCGAACTGGTTGGCCAACATGCGAAACTCGTCTACGATGCAATCAAGACCGGAACGGTGGGTGAACTCCCACATGAAAGTCAGCTCTACGCGCAAGCAATTCAAGAACACATGCATCTAAAACACATTCACAATGCCATTGAATTCGCAGACGTGCGTGAGGGAGAACAATACGAGATCACGGTAAAGGGCGAAACCGTGAATCCAATGGCCCATATCGCGGCGCATTCAGCCGTCAAAGAACAGATCGAACAGGATCCTTCGATTAGAGCCGCCTTTGAAAAAATGGTGGCCACTGGCATCTCAGCACATCACGCTGAACACGTTCTTGGTGCACTATTCTTCGAAATGGAGTGGGAGAGAGCCCGGGCCATCGAAACTGGGAAAGACGCACAGAAACCACAAGCTACCTACAATCGCAAAATTCGAAAGCTCATTCAGGATCCGGCCTTTCGCAAAAAACTCACTCGGCAGTTCTCGGAGGATCACTCTGTGTTTGAGTAGGGGCTCCCCGCCGCAGTCAGTGGTCCGGCACCAAAATGGATATTTCGGCTTTTCAGTTTGTGTAATTCCCACATTCCGGTAAGACCGTTTCTCAGGACTTGGCTCACAAGCAAGACAAGCATACGATTTGGGCCCTGCAGACAAAGCATGGTGGGAGACAACGGTTGAGTTTATCGGGAGTCACCCAGGCGTTGAACGGAAGGCGGCACCGTCAATCACGCAACCGCAATGTCGAATCGAAGGGTTCAACGTTGCGCTGACGTTGACCCTCGTGCAGAAAAGGCGCTAGTTTGGCGGTTGCTCCACGTAATCGATGACGAAGACATCCTCAGGATCGCCCGTAAGATCGTGCCACGGACTTACTGTGGCCGCGTTCTGAGGTTGTAGGGGCATGGTGGCATGGCGTTACTGTTGCGATTGGGTTGTGCTGGGTGTTCCAGGGCGGAATTTATCCGTGAGTCGCGGCCTTGCTTTTCTGATGGGTGTGGGAGGTTTTACCCAATTGCAGTACACGACTGACCGCGAGTGTTAGCTCTTGAAGTGGCGAGGACTTCGAGACGAAAGCATCTGCGCCAACCCACTGAGCCGAGGCAGGGACATCGTGGGCACTAAATAGCACGATTCCGATCGACGGTGCGATTGTTATTATGTTTGCAGCTGTCTCGAACCCATTCATTCCCGGCATGGTCAAATCAAGAATCACAACGTCAGGCGATAGCTCCGAGACCATGCGAATTGCGTCCAGACCATTTTGGGCTTCGCCGCAGACCTCGCATGAATCGTTTTTGGCGAACAGAGTTCGCAAACCCAGTCGAACAATTTCATGGTCATCAACAATTAAAAGACGAGCGGGCATTGCATCTCCTGATTCCCGCAACTGGGGGGCTTTGGTCAAGTACGGTGACACACAGACGAATCAAAAGATATACTGTGAATCCCCTATGTAGAAAATACCCGGCACGCCGCGTTGCTTGGCAATCCGCTCATTGGCTTTCCGATGAGTCCTGTGAAATCATCTTCTCGGAATTTGGCTTTTTGCGCTAGGCAGGGATGGCACGCCGCACGATGACACACCTCGCAAGAAGAGAATTGCATGCGAAGCCGGGCTCCGCAAAATAAAGGCGCCACGTCAACGGTGATTTAACGTGGCGCCCTCCATATTCAAGTTTGAGGTGTTGCTACCGAGAATCTTCCGCTCTTCGTTATGACGTGTCAACGAAAAATCAAGGGACGTTCCCCCGTTTTCAATGCAATTTCTCACATTCCGATAATCCCGTTTCTCAGGACTTGGAAAACCGCGTATCCCGATGCTAGGTTGAGGCCATCACCTTGACGGCGGTCCCGGGGGCGGCATGACGCGACTGCAACGAGTACAGATTGGGGAACAGGTTCTCTACGCCGCCGCCCTGATCTTGATGAAAGATCGGGACGCTACGTTGGATGCGTTGAGCAAAGGCGTCACGATGGAGGCGACCATAGAGGCGATCAACTTCACAGCAGCGGGCAGCAGAAGAAAAACAAGGAAGCACATTGCTGCTCTCAGAAAAGAAGGATTTGAACTGCTAGCGGTCGTCCTTCCCGATGGACTTTGCAAATATTCACTCGGGAACCCGCAGCATCTAGCATTGGCCGAGGAACTGGCGTCACACGTCGAAAAAGAAGCGCTACGGCGCAAGAGGATCAACGGGCCGGTTCAATGAGCGTGATCGAGCAGCACGTAGCCGGTGCCGATGTGGCTGTGCCACCTAAAACCCCGAGTCCCGCCAACTCGGCATCCCGGAAGCTGGGGTACCAAACCTCCAGTTAGCGATAATCCCGTTTCTCAGGACTTGGCCGTTGCTTGTCCTTGTTCTTTGGGACGCGACCGATTGACGATAGAACCGATGTGAGTGGCCTCTACGCCGCCGACCACGATTGCCATGAAGAAAATGGTACCTGTTCCAGTCACAAAAACAGGAAACTTGGCATCTAGGGACAGAAGGCCACCCATGAACAGAAGATGAACTAGGGCGCCACGCGTGAGCATCACCCTCCAGAACCATTGTTTCTTCAAATTCGGTTTCTCGTTAGCAAACGGCTGGAGGACGAACACAAAAGCAGTGATGAAATATGCCTGCATCGCAAACCCAGTCCAGAGAGAAGTATGAAATATCCAAAGGATTGCGAACGGAACTCCCCCGAGATAAACAAACGCCAGCGGAGGATTTTCACGAAGGGAATCGATCCACCCGCCCTGACTCAGGCTATCCTCGAACATGGCGACATGATAGCTCAGTGGGCCATTTTGCGAGAACCGTCCGACGTATTTGTGGCCAAGTCCCGAGAAGTCGGCTTATCGGAATGTGGGACCCCGCGCCGTAAACTCGAAGGAATTGCGTTTTATTCGGTTTCCTGCGAAGAAGACATGAGTTTTTCAAATAAGGCTTCAATCTCTGAGCGGGGTAGTCCAGCGGCCACATTCAGGATTGGGTCTAGCGCGACACCTGAGATTTTCGCCCCAGCCCACGATTTCGTTCTTCCGCCCGCCTGGAACAGTGTGCCGTAAGTAAATTCGACCATTCGCCCATCCGCGAGTTCTTTCGACCATATGTTATATTTTCTGTAAGACATGGCAACACCGTACTCGAATAGATTCTAACGTAAGGAAGCCAAGTCCTGGTAAGTCCGCTTATCGGAATGTGGCTTTTTGAAGCTCTGAAAATGCTTCTCCATTGACGGTGTCCGGACCAATCACTTTCCCCGCGTAAATCTGCTCAATCGAATTAAACATACTGTTTGCATTGAGGCGCTAAATGAAAAATGCTGTGGTGAATTCAGATTTAATTTGTGCAAATCGAATTCGATTTTCACTTTTGAGAGGAAATTGGAAACGCAAAAACCACAAGGACAACTGAATGCGTATGTGCTTGATTGTGTGGTAGTTAGAAAATGCGCTAATGCCCGAGTGCGACGGTGATCTTCTTTCCTGTTGCAGGATCATCATTCTTGAGATCACGAATGTAGTCCCATTTTCTTTTTTGTGGAAAAACAAGCAATCGATCCACATTTCCTGGTTCCCTTGTCTCGCATGGGAGGCCGCCAGTCCGGCGCAAAGAACAGCAGAGGGGTTTTGCACCCTGGCTAATGCTTTCCCTGCAGGTACCCCTTCCAAGCTCTTACGGACTCGAATGCGCTGGCTGGTATCTCTCCCGTGGCGACTTCCCGCAACCGATGCAGCAGGGAAATCCGAGCCTCTCGGAAGCGACCCCGTCGTTCCAGTAAATACGCCCAATGGGCTCCCACTAACCTGGCATTCAATTCCTCGGCGACCTGCTTAGCTTTCGCGTCTGGATTGATCTCCCCTTGTTCTTGCGCCTCCTGAACAGCTCTTCTTAACGTCTCGAACCACTCTCGCGCGAATTCAGTAATTGTTCCGGCAATGGGTCCTGGTCGGCCCGAATATTCAAATAAGGCTCCGGCAAAGAAATATCCCCCTGAAAAAATGCGCCGTTCGATATGTTCTAGCCACAAATCGCACAAGCTCCACAGCCGCTCGATGCCAACTCGGCTGGCCTGGGCTGGTCGCAAGACCGTATCAGCAAAAGCTTCCTTGGCCATCTCAAGGGTCGCCATTTCCAGGGCCCGTTTGGAGTGGAAGTGAGCGAACAAGCCGCTCTTGCTCATTCGGAGTTCTTTGGCCAAACGACCAATCGTCAGTGCGGCCAGCCCTTCCCGGGAAGCAATTTTTACCGCTCGCATCAAGATCGCCTGGCGGGTCTGCTCACCATGCGTGCGGGGTACGTCCACTTGTCCCTCCCGATCGCGTCGCTGGCTGCCATAGATCATCGGTTTAGAGACAATAGCACGAACGTTCGTGTTTTCATGTCGCGCCAATATATATTTCAAAGGTGAGACTTGAATAGTTTTAGTAGGTCGGCTTGGCACGGCAATTCATGCCACGGGCACATTCGAAGATGAAATTCAATTTACCGGGGTCATCGTAGGACGTTCCCGGTCTGAATCCTTTGTATGGCGGTTCAGTAGAAATAAGCCTCGCTATCATGCGGGTGATCCAATTGATGTATTCCAAACGCCGAATGGCCAACGTGATGAGGCAAAAATTGGGTGCAAAATGGGTGCAAAACCCTGGTTTCCGGGGTAGTATTGGATGGCAGCGGGGGAAGAGGACATCTGAATCGGCGAGACTTAGTAGTATTCATAGGCTTGCTGACTTGAACTCATAACCCGAAGGTCGTTGGTTCAAATCCAACCCCCGCAACCAATTCAAGATTCAAGGGCCGGACGCCAGACCGTCCGGCCATTTTCTTTTCAGGCCAGATGAGTCTGCCGGTCCAGCTTTGGAGAGGACGACAGCAGAATCACGCCATGCCGATCGACATACACGCTCATGTGATCAGCACCGATACGGAGCACTATCCGAACGCACCGCTCGGCGGTCACAAGTCCGACTGGTCGAGCGAAAGGCCCGTCAGTGTGGAACAGATGATTGCGGCGATGGATCAGGCGGGCGTTGCGAAATCGGCTTTGGTTCAGGCTTCCACTTGTTACGGCCACGATAATTCGTATATTGCCGATGCTGTCGCCGCCCACCCGAAGCGTTTCACGGGCGTTTTTTCGGTGGATGTTCTCGCGCCTGACGCTCCAGAGAAGATCCGGCATTGGGTAGGCCGAAACCTGACCGGAATGCGTTTATTTACGGCGGGAAGCACGATGCCCAATCAGGCGGACTGGGTTGACGACCCGCGATCGTTTCCGGCTTGGGAGTGCGCGGGTGATTTCGGAATTCCCGTGTGCATGCAAATGACGGTGAAGGCGCTGCCGCAGCTCATCGGCATGCTGGAGCGGTTTCCGAAAGTTCGCGTGATTTTGGATCATTTGGCAAAGCCAGCCCTATCGGACGGACCTCCTTACACCGGAGCGATCGGTGTCTTCAGACTGGCCGATTACAAGAACCTCTACTTGAAACTGACTCCGCGCACAGTCGCGGAAGCCCAAAACGGCAAGGCCACTCACGCGACCTTCTTTCCATTGCTCGTATCGAAATTCGGGGCTTCGCGGATCGCCTGGGGATCGAACTATCCGGCATCTGAAGGTACGCTCCCCGAGTTACTGAAAGATTCCCAAACGGCGTTGTCCGTACTGTTGCCAGAAGATCGCGAGTGGATCTTCTGTGGGACGGCGCTAACTCTTTATCCCAAGCTGGCCGGAAAGTAGGGGAAAATCGATGCCTGCAAAAAGGCTCCCGCCAGCTCCGCAATCGCCAGGCTCAATGCCGGACGGTACAGAGGCCGGCCAAGTCTCGGCGCCTCCGCGTGCGCGTCCCCGGTACAAACATCTCTCGATCCAAA